>CBDBOO010000020.1:0-30240 GCA_965208385.1 Endozoicomonas sp. | reverse complement strand
CTCTATTTCCATTGCCGAGGATGGGCATTTAGTGACTTTTGGAATTCAACCGGATTCTCCTGAAACAGGGTACGGTTATATTAAGCTGGGTGAGGTGTTATCACATAATAGCTTTGCCAGTAAAGTGGCTGCTTTTGTTGAAAAACCGGATCGTGAAACAGCTGAAGCATATGTTCAGTCGGGCAATTATTGCTGGAACAGTGGCATGTTTGTATTCAAACCTTCTGTTTTACTGAGTGAGATTGTTGAGCTAAGTCCAGATATTCTCACTGTCTGTAGAGCTGCGATGAATGAGGCAAATCTGGATAATACCTTTATACATCTTAATAAAGAGGTATTCCATAAATGTCCTGACATATCTATCGATTATGCGGTGATGGAGAAAACCGATAAATCTGTGGTTTTCCCTATTAACTGTGGCTGGAGTGATGTGGGTTCATGGTCGTCAATAATGGAGTTATCTGAAAACAGTTTTCACGGCGACGTTAAAGCGGAAGATTCACGTAACTGTTATGCGAGGTCAGAGAGCCGTCTTGTCGCTCTTGTGGGTGTGGAAGATCTTGTTGTGGTCGAAACCAGTAATGCGGTTATGGTGGCTCACAAGGACAAAACCCAGTCTGTAAAAAATATGGTGCAGTTGCTGCAATCAGAGAATAGGGAAGAAGCCCGGGTCAACAGGAAAGTATATCGACCCTGGGGACATTATGATTCCATTGATTCGGGGGATAGATATCAGGTCAAGCGGATAACAGTTAAGCCGGGAGCAAAACTTTCACTGCAGAAACATCATCACAGGGCAGAGCACTGGATTGTCGTAAAAGGGACAGCTCTGGTGACCTGTGATGAAAAGGAAATTCTGCTGTCAGAGAATGAGTCCACTTACATACCTTTAGGCTGTAAACATAGGCTTGAAAACCCAGGAAAAGTCACTCTTGAACTTATTGAAGTGCAAAGTGGGACTTATCTAGGTGAAGACGACATCGTCCGATATGAGGACATCTATGATCGTTAATCTCTGTGGGTTTAATTCCCCCGCCGCTTGCGGCGAAAATGGTAGGATGAGCGAATACATTTAAAAAGTCATAATGTTACGATTTTGCTAAATCAAAACTCACTTGATACTGCCGGTTATATTTGAGTTTTGATTTAGCAGGCTTTCTGTGAACTTCTTCCGTTTCATTAATGGACTGCTTGGAATGTTGGTGGCAAGATGTTGCCTGCTGAGTATGTCCATAATTGTGTTCCAGGTGGTAGTCCTGTTGATTCAGTGTATTGAAGATTTGCTTCTCAGTGTTGCCAATCCCTTTTACCGTCCAGCCATTGCAGAACATCTTTCTTATACCACCCAACTGACTTAGGCCCCAGCTGTTTGCTGGACGGGAATTGCTCTTTTTTCGTGTGTAGATGTATGGTGGAACGACTGAGCTTGGTCAATTTCATCACTTCATCAACCCTGATGATCTCAACACTTTCGTTAACTTCTTTCGCATCAAAAGCCGTTTGAACACTAGCCAGAGTGCTGACTATGTGGGTTTCTCCGCAGTTGGCGTATGGGATTTTCATGCGATTCAGAAAACGGGTCAGATCACGGAGGTTGTTATAACCCGTCCAGCTTTTTAAGGCATCTGTGTTTAGGAGCGCATTCATGATAAGGCCTTATTGTTTGCGTTGAACATTCAATACTTGCGTTGCTTTCAGTGGGGTTTGATCAAGGGAATCGTGTGTCCAGGTTTCCTGATTGATGCGAGTTTTTTGGTATTCATGTTGATTAATGCATCCTTGTTCAAAAGCCACTTCAACTATTCGCTCTGTCAAAGCGGTGAATGAACTGGAGCCTTGCCTGAGCAACACAATATTATCCGGTGGCTGCATCAGGAATAGAGCGGGGTAAGTTTGTATATTAAGTTTTGGGTGGGGCGTTGTTTCGATGCGACTGTTTGGCAGGCCAGGTATCACAAGACCGTCAGTGGAAACCGGGATCAGTTTGAAGTCATATTGCTCACGGAATAACTGTACAGTTTGAGCTTGCAGCAGGCAAAGCTTACAACTGCCCTGATAATAGAAAACCAGTCCGGCTTTTGTGGCGATTTTTCGCAATACAGCTTCTTTTGCTTGATGAGCCATGTTGTCCCGTACTTTTGCCGCTGCTGGTGATATAGGACGACGGACGTTTTCATCCAGCATAGGGTCACTTTCGATGACTTGTTTTCCCACTCTGGCAAAACGCTCGCTCTTCTCTTTGATCAGTCTGTCCAGATATAGGTAAGCACTGACGTTTTCTTTGGTGGGTTCATCTATGGCTCGATCCAGGTAATGGCCAATATTTTCCCTGATCCATACAGTGGATAAGGGCTTTTTTGGTTGGCTTGCAGGCTGGCTTTTTGCTTCTTGCGCTGGTTCTGGTAAATCCAAATGTTCATACCAAAACCAGCCTTCGGAATGACGGTCAAACCACCTGTCGTCAGTGATGGCATGGTTAGGCAATAACAATAATAGAAGTAATAATAAAAACATTAGATTTTCTTTTGCCAATTGCCGGTCCACCAACCGATACAAATGGCAGTCACCAATGCCGTAAAGGGGATCAACCAGACAGGAATGGGTAGCGGGACAATTAACAGGTAAAGGAATAGCCCCGGTATCCACTGGCTGAGCCTTCGGCTCCATAAGTTTTGTAAGGGGCTGGTGTAATGAAAGTCGTGGTATCGGACTTTTCGTATCAGGCAACCATCAATGACTGCCGCAATCAATATCAGCCCCCAGAATGGCAGGCATACCACCAATCAGGGCGTAAGCTTCAAATAGACTGACGTATCAGTATTTTTGTGCCATACCTTTGCATTGCAGAGGTAATATTATCATGGCTGAATACATCACTCTATTCGACAGGTTACACACGCTGATAGATCCTCGTGATAAAGATCATGTGGTTTATACACTTCCTGAAGTTCTATTTATTGTCTATGTAAGCGTTCTAAGTGATTACTCGGAATGGGAAGACATGGAAGTATTCGCGAAGCATAACGCTGACTGGTTTCGACGCTATTTCCCTTATAGATTTGGGTTCCCTACACATTACACCTTACAAAAAGTCTGCTCACTCATTGACTCAAAAGCTTTCATGCAGCTATTCGTTGATTGGATGAGCGACCTGATCTCAGATATTAATACCCGTCGAATGGGGCCTTTTCCTGAAAAAAACGATAATGTCATCGCTATTGATGGTAAAGCGCTTCGTGGTTCACGTCCTGCAAAGGGAAAAAAAATGATCCAAATCGTCAGTGCTTACAGTTCCGAGCAGAAGCTGATATTGGGTTTTACTCCTATTGATAAAAAATCCAATGAAATTAAAGCCATTCCTAAAGTACTGGATATGCTTGTACTCGAAGGTGCTTTGATTACCAGTGATGCTATGGGGTGCCAGCGAGACATTTGCCAGAAGATCATTGATAAAAAAGCTGACTATTTGTTGTGCGTTAAAAATAATCAGCCTTCGTTGCACGCCAATATAGAGTCAGTATTTACTGAGCACATCGAAAATACGCTTGTGGACTCCGATAAGAGTTTATGTTTTGCAGAAACCATGGAAAAAAAAAAGGGGTCGCTATGAGCATAGGCGTTGCTGGGTATTCAACGATATTTATCACAGAATTGATCCTGAAGATTTGTGGTCAGGGCTGAAACAGTGTGCCGCGATCCAGAGGGATAGACTAATAGGCACCAAGCAAACGACAGAGATCCACTTTTATATAAGCAGCAGAGTGCTGTCAGCTCAAAGCATGCTGTCATCGGTGAGGCACCACTGGAGCATTGAGAATGGCCAGCATCGTACTTTAGATGTCAGCTTCGGCGAAGACGCCAGTAAAATTCATGAACGTACAGCAACAAAGAATGTGGCAACCATTAGGAGGTGTTGTTTCAATGTACACAAACTCAGTTGTCGCTATGAGACAAAAAGCATGGCTCGACGGTTAAAGCTGGCAGGAATGGATGATAATTATCGAACAGAGCTAATATTAGAAAAATTCTAAACTATCGTGCTCCTGAAACTATTGCCCTGTACCACCAATAGGGTGATACGGAGAAACAATAGCAGGATCTGGGTGAGCAGGTTGTTCGTCATATCTTTAAAGAACAAAAGAGTTTTAGTTGAGCCTGCACCCATCTGTCCGTCGGGTGTTGTGTGCCTTAACAGGAATGTCTGAAAGCCGGTGTCTACAAGAATCAGGTGATACAGTTGCTGACTGTGCTGCATAATCCATATACCGGTCTCTATCCCAAGTGCATTCGAATAATTATCAAGTTCTTGGTATACATGCTTATTCATGGTTTCCCCGGATATGGCCAACCAAATCAGAATCAGCACAAGACCGTAAAACCAGATCAGAATAAAGCGGGTTTGTTCGTGTTGATTTTTCGGCATGGTTCAAAAACGCCGCTTTCTAGTGAACACTGGACACACGCTACCCTGCCATGGACAGGCATTGAAATCACCGAACAACGGGGGGTAGATTAGGCGGCTTTTTTGAAACGCTGGAAGCCCAGCATATCCAGCCAGTTTGGGTGAGGTGTTTCGGTCAAAACCTCTGAAGGCGTCCTGCCTTGTATGTAATTGTGCTGACTCCGAAGGAATACTTGGTGATTCAGGTAAAAACGGATCAAATCGAGACTCTTGGATGTGATCTGTTTACGAGCATCCAAGTAGGGACGGAGTCTGCTGTTGAAGTTCTCAACCATCGAGCTACAACGGGGTGTTGCGGCGATAACGCTCAAGGCTCTTCCCTAATTTTAGTGGGTGATTTAATCTATATTGAACACTTCAAGGCAAGGATGCCGACATGCGCGATAAAGAACTCTACTCTAAAATACTTGGCGTTGAAACTCCGTGGCATGTCGCTCACGTGGAACTCTCCATTACTGAAGGAAAAGTCGAAATCTTTCTCGAACATGATGGCAAAAAGCCTTCTAAATGCAGTGTTTGTGATAAACCCTCTCCGGGTTACGATCGACGTCAGAAGAAGTGGCGGCATCTGGATACCTGCCAGTTTCAAACCATCCTTATTGCTGATGTTCCGCGTACACAATGTTCCGATCACGGTGTAAAAACAATACAGGTTCCATGGGCTGAACCGAACTCTGGTTTTACGGCCTTGTTTGAAGCACTTGTTATTGACTGGCTGAAAGAGGCAACAACCAGTGCAGTTGCCCAACAAATGAAGCTTAGCTGGAATGCCATCGACGGTATCCAACAGCGTGCAGTAGCGAGAGGTCTGGCACGCAGAGTACACGACAATCCCAAACGGTTAGCCGTTGACGAAACCTCATTCCAGAAGAGGCGTGAGTACGTCACTGTGGTTACAGATCATGAAAAAGGCATTGTTTTACATTTGGCCGACAACCATAAAGCTGACAGCCTCAATGAGTACTTTGAGACCCTGACGCCAGACCAGAAAGCCGGTATTGAATGCGTTACCATGGATATGTGGAAGCCCTTTATCAAGGCAGTCACATTGCATGTGCCAGAAGCCAGGGAGCGAATAGCATTTGACAAGTTCCATGTTGCCCAGTACTTAGGCAATGCGGTCAATAAAGTTCGCATAGAAGAGCATAAAGCGCTTATGTCTACAGGGTCAGACTTACTCAAAGGTACCCGGTTTGACTGGCTAACAAATCCTGAAAATATGAGCGATGAAAAGTGGGAAGCGTTCGAGCCGTTGCGTGATTCAAAGCTGAAAACAGCACGAGCCTGGGCCATCAAAGAGATGGCGATGACACTGTGGAATTACACATCACGAGCTTGGGCTATCAAGGCATGGAAACGGTGGCTGAGCTGGGCACTGAGGTGTCGGCTTGAACCTGTTCGTAAAGTGGCCAAGATGATCAAAGAACACCTGTGGGGAATTATTAACGCAATAGTTCTGAAAGCCGACAATGGCCGTGCAGAAGGCATGAATGGAAAGATACAGCGACTCAAGGGTCGAGCCTACGGCTACAGAAACAGAGAAAGGTTCAAAACTGCAATTTACTTTCATTGTGGTGGCCTTGATCTTTATCCAAGAGGGGTGAATCGCTGAAATTTACCCACACAATCTGAGGTAGAGCCACGCTCAATACCTCATCTTCGATTTGTTCAAATCGTGGCCCCAACCGTGAGGCTAACGCATCGGCCTTGGTGTGGTAGCTGAGTGTCTCGATATCGTATCGGGCCACATAACACACACCCCAGACATCCTGAACGGTAACTTGGTGGCGAGACGCAATTACATGAAACTCTTGATTCAGTACATGACTGGTAGCCAAAAGGTCGTTCTTCTGATGAGTTAAAGACATCACAAATGCCTTGATACGGGGTAAGGCATCAGTAACAACGGAGAGTTCTTCCAGCACGAAATCGAAGAGCTTTTCTCTTTCAATAGGGTTGTGACCGGGCAGCTGAAGAATGTCATATTGAAGCCAGGAGTTGAGCGTGGATACGTGATGATATATAGCCTCAGCCTTTACCGAATCACAGCTGGCTTGAGCAAACTCAGCTGAAAGAATACTTTCCTTATCACTTTGTTTCTCTCGGTCCATTCTTACAAGTAACTCCCTCTGAACTCACCAGTCCGCACAGGGTTAAGCCATCGCGGTCTGCTCTTCAGGTATCAGGAGGTAGCCCATATCTTTCGCCTTTTTTTTCAAATTAGTTAAGACTCTGGCTTACAAGTAACTCCCTCTGAACTCACCAGTCCGCACAGGGTTAAGCCATCGCGGTCTGCTCTTCAGGTATCAGGAGGTAGCCCATATCTTTCGCCTTTTTTTTCAAATTAGTTAAGACTCTGGCTTTATATTCTTGCTCATAATGATCCTGCCCAAGGTCAATATATTCCGTCTTGTTTTTCAGCATGCTGTATATGAATCGGGCTAATTTATGTGCGGTTGCGGTGATCGCTTTCGGGGCACCCAAGCGACTGCGCATTCTTCGATAGTAACCACCAAGCGCACTTTTTGAATTCGTCAGAGAGTATGCTGCCATCCTCAAAGCTTTTGATGCCCGGTTGGGTATCCGTTTGGTTTTACAGTTTAGAATTTTATCACCGGATATTTTGTTTTCAGGACTCAAACCAAGCCACGAAGCAAAATGTTTGGCTGTGGGCCATCGATTCATATCAGTTCCTGTTTCCGATAGTATTTTCAGAGCCGTATTTTCATCAATACCATCAATAGCTGTCAGGTCAACACCCGTTACCCGATAGAGCTCAGAACGAACGTCAAAGTCAGGAGAACTGGACGATTTACGTTTTTTAACCGGTTTATCAGGCATGTTGTCAGAATCATCAGCCTTGCTATCAAATTGTTTCAGCTGGCTCGCTAAAGCCCTGTCGCAGGCGCTGATCTTTTCATCATAAACGTCATAAAGTTCAACCGATTGCTGTAGGGCAAACAGATGCTCAGCCCGGTAGTGTCCTTTTAGAGATCTGGCAATTTGCTGTTCTGTCTTTTTGCAATGCGGATCACGATGTTTCGCCAATTGAAGTGGATCTCGCTCCCCTTCAACAATACACCGAATGATCGTCAATCCGGTTTTTCCCGTGATATCGGTAACGACATTATCCAGCAACAGGTTCATCTGTCTTAGAGCTTTTTGCATATGCTGTATATGCGACGCACGGTTTGCTACGAGATTGTCACGTTGCCTCATGTAAGCTCTTAATGCGCAAACCTCCTCATCCGGGCGAAAGGCGGTATTGAGCAATCCATAAGTGTGAAGCTGCTGAATCCACTGACAATCCTCAACGTCAGTTTTACGTCCAGCGACGTTTTTAACGTAGCGCGCATTCACAAGACGAACTTCGAGACCATGGGATTCAAGAATTTCAAAAGCGGGTATCCAGTAAATCCCTGTCGATTCCATCGCAACCGTAGTGATGCCTGCATTTATTAACCATTGCGCCATGTTTTCAAGGTCAGCGGTAAAACAAGGAAACGACCGAACAGGCTGATCATCTAACTCTTGCGGAATAGCTACGTAGTGCGTCTCCGAACCAATATCAATACCGGCCGCATACAGGTTAATGGTTTCTAAATGCCCATCAATTCGTTTCTGGGCTTTGGGAGAAGCAGTCTCAGTTTTTAACTTACTTCATAATACCCTCAAAATTCGGTCAAAATGCGGTCAAAGGCATATCCGGAAATAGGGCTGTCGACGATATACAGTCTTACAAACGAGATCGCCAAGCGTCATCAGTGATGGGGTCGTCAACTCCTGAACCATGCTTCTGATCGGGTAAAAAACACCAGTGTGCAAACGGTTTCTGGTCCAGACATGCTCTCATATGATCATAGAATGAATTTAATTTTTGGGAAGGAGTTACTTGTAGATGTGTGACCGCGGAGCGGGCCGGAGTGCTTCTGAGTAACTTCCCGATGCTCGCCGGTTTATACAATGTCAACTTTCGTTGACAGCCCCTGCTGACACTAGCACGTAGCCCATTTCTTTCGCTTTTCGCTGTAGATTCTTCATCACCCTGCCCTGATGCTGACGTTCATAGTAATCCTGACCTTTATCAACGTATTTACTGCCGTGTTTGAGCATACTGTAAACCAGCCTCGCCAGCTTATGAGCTGTCGCAGTAATTGCCTTTGGGGAACCTAACTTGCTTCTCATTCTTCGGCAATAAGCACCCAGTGCGCTCTTTGAATTCATCAGGCTAAAAGCAGCCATCCGAAAAGCGGTTGCCGCTGCACTGGGAATACGCTTGGTTTTCCTGTTCAAAACTTTCCCGCCGGATATTTTTGTTCCGGGGCAGAGCCCAAGCCAGGATGCAAAGTGTTTAGCAGACGGCCAACGCCCCATGTCTAAACCAATCTCAGACAATATTTTTAGTGCTGTACTTTCATTAATGCCGTCAATATCCGTCAGGTCAACACCTGCCACTCGATTAAGTTGTGACCGGACATCAAAGCCTGGGGCACTACGAGACTTCCGTTTTTTGGCAGGCTTGTCAGTGTCTGAAGGCTCGCTTGAAGATGACTCTGTTTTACGGTCAAACTTTTTTAATTGCTGTTTAAGCGCTCCGTCGCAGGCTTTGATCTTTTCGCTGTATGTGTCGTAAAGTTCAACCGCCTGCTGCAGAGAAAACAGATGTTCAAGGCGATAGTGACCTTTTAGGGACTTCGCTATTTCCTCTTCAGATTTTTTGCAATGACCGTTCCGGTGCTTCGCCAGCGCCTTCGGATCTCGCTGTCCGGCAAGAATTGAGCGGATGATAGTCATACCGGTTATACCGGTAATATCGGTCACTACATTGTCCAGCAGCAAGTTCATCTGTCTCAGTGCTTTTTGCATGTGTTGGATATGTGAAGCACGGTAATGAACCAGATTTTCACGTTGGCGCATATAGGAGCGAAGAGAACACACCTGTTCATCAGGTCTGAAAGCCCCTTCAAGCAATCCATAGGTATGAAGCTGCAAGAGCCACTGGCAGTCCAGTACATCGGACTTTCGTCCGGCAACATTCTTCACATGTCGTGCGTTCACCAGCTTTACATCAAGCCCATAGGACTCGAGAATTTCAAAAGCCGGAATCCAGTACACACCTGTTGATTCCATTACCACAGTTGTAATGCCCAACTTGACCAGCCATTCAGCCATCGCTTCAAGATCGACAGTGAAACAGGAAAATTCGCGTACAGCCTGGTCATCCAACTCTTCAGGTACAGCTACAAAGTGAGATGCAGATCCAATATCAATACCGGCAGCAAAGAGGTTGATCTTCTCAAGGTGTCCAGCAATGCGCTTTTGCATACGAATTGAACGACGACTGTTTGATTGGGTTCGACGAGACATAGCTTCCACCTATACTTCTGGGTGAAGGTATATCCGGGTATGGGGCTGTCGAGAATTTGCATTCTTCCGAACGAGATCGCTTAATGCGTCATCAGTGATGAAGTCGCCAGCTCCCGGACCACGCTTTCAAACGGGCAAAAAGCACCAGTGTCTATACGGTCTCTGATCCGGATATACCTTCCCTTATATCATAGAAAACATCAGGCTCTGGTGGGAAAAAGTTACTCGTAGATGTTAAGCCGCGTGCGGGTTGGGGCGCTTTCCAGTAAAAAGTCTCCGGAATCAATCCGGCTCATACGACGGCGCAATTGTGTATTAAAACTCTGGGCACCCAGTGAGAACCGGTTAAAACCGGATTCCAGGCAGGCGGCTACTTTGTCATTGTCAAAGCCATGGAAACGACCTTCAAATGTCATCTCTACATCGTTGGCCAGTGGCAAACATTCCCTGATGGCTGTTCCCAATCGAAGAATCTGGTGTGGGTTGAGATCGGTAGGAGTGACGCCACCGAAATAAATGGCGTGAAAAAGTCCATCCTGCACCCAGGTATCATTGGCTGCCATACGAATTTCTTTTTCCAGATAATCAACATAACGTGCCATTTCAGCTTCGCGAGTTGTGTTCTGATAGAACCCGCAATAAGAGCAGTGGGTTCTGCAAAAAGGGATGTGAATATAGGCCAGTCGCTTGCCTTTCTTCGGAGCCTGCTCCATCAATCGTTTAAATACACCCTGAGATTGCTCTTGTGGTACAGGGGTGGAACGGCTTTGGGTGTGCGCTGCTTTTTTACCGCTGAAAGCAAACTTCAATGGATCCGGGGATGAAATTCCGGTCAGTTCTGGGCTTAATGAATCGGGTGTGGGCATTCTCAAAGATTTCTATGCAAATGATAATTATTATTATTCGCATTAATGCGTGTTCAGGCAATTGATTCAAGTCAATGGAAATTGGTACAGACATTCAGAAGATGATTTATACCCGTCGTATATTAAGGAACAGGGTTATTGTCTGGTTTTACTGATCCCAATTACTTTGGAGGTATAGGCCACAATTGCTTCTGGATGAAACGGTAATCGGAAATATTTAAAGTTGATACGTGCCTTTTGGGATATCGTATACGAGCTGTCTGATAAGGTTTGACGCGGACTCCATAGTGAGTAAGTGCTCGCATACCTTTTGTGTCAGATAATTGCACTGAATCCTTCGGGATACGTCGTGTCTGGCTGGGATTGAGAGGAATGCTCTGGTGTCGTCATTAAAACCGGCAGTGTTGTAAAATCCGGCAGTTTCCACAACCTGTTTATAATAGCGGCTAATCCCTTCGGGGCTGTCATGGAACCACCATGCGGCACCAATGCGAAATGCGGGATAGTGCCCTGCCAGTGGTGCAATTTCACGGCTGTAGCTGCTTTCATCCAGACTGAAAACAATCAGGGTCAGATTAGAATGATTGCCGACTTCATTCAGCAGTGAATGCAATCCATCGACAAAATTAACTTTTCCCGGAATATCACCTCCCATATCCGGGCCAAACTGCTGGAACAATGTTTTATTATGATTTCGATGACAACCCACATGAAGCTGTATCACCAGACCGTCCTCGCAACTCATACGGGCCAGTTCAACCAGCATGTGACCACGGAACAGTTCTGACTCTATACGATCAATGGAGCCGCTCAGTGCTTTCTCCAAGAGCTTCTGGCAACGATTGTCGGAAAGAATAGTGGTGAAAGCTGAAGGGAAACCATGATCTGTTGCAGTTGCTCCCATCGATTTGAAAAATAATCGCCTTTTTCTGATGGCTTCCAGATAGGAAGGCCAGTGACCGGTATCTTCATGGGTTATTTCAGCCAGTTTTTTCAGGTGAGGAATAAAGCAGGGATGTTCAGGGTCAGTAATATCATCGGGTCTGAAGGTTGGAATAATTCGTCCTCCCCAGTCTGAATCGATAACCTTCTGATGGGCTTCCAGATTACTGATAGACAGGTCGGTAGTGGCTAGAACTTCAACATTGAACTGATCGAACAGATTTCTGGGTTTGAATGCCCTGGTTTGTAGTTTGCCGTGAAAATCCCCGAATTCAGGACGCAAGCAGCCGCCCTGCACAGAACAAGGAACTATCGTATTAATTGTGGATCAGGTTAATTATCGAACCTGATCCAAATAGCCATACTCGTCCAGCCTGCGTAACCAGCGCGGTGCATTCTTCCTAACCATCAAACCCTCGTAATCAGTGTCAGGATCAATATAAGGCTGTCGTTTCTTGAGTAAGGTATAAATCACACGAATCAGTTTATGTGCAATGGCAATCAGACTTCGTTTGTGACCCCTGCGGATCACCAGACTCTGATATTTACCCTTGAACTGACTCTTGGTCTTGATCGCTGCATTCGCCACTTCGCACAGTGTCGTTTTGATCATCTTATTCCCTTTTCGGGTTCGACCACTTTTACGCTTGCCTGCGCTTTCATTATTGCCCGGGCAGAGTCCGGCCCAGGAAGCAATCTCCTTCATGCCGCCAAACTGACTCATATCATCACCTATTTCTGCGATCAGTGCTGCGGCACTCATCTCACCGACTCCGGGGAGAGTTTGCAGAATTTGCCAGGCTTCTTTCCAAGACTGAACCGTACTCAGAATCTGGACTTCCAGCTTCTGCTGCTGTTCATTCAGGAAATTAATGTGATCCCGGATATCTTTCAGCACAATAAGATGAGAAGGGGATAACTTCTCGTCCATACTGTCCATCAGCTGTTTTCTGTCTGCCTTCAGACGGCCATCCGCTTTCTTGATAATATCCTGAAGGGATTCACCATCAATCAGGGCGTTCACCATGCGCTGACCTGACTTGCCGTTGATGTCACTGATCAGGCCGCCGAGTCGAATACCGCTGTCGTCTAGCGTTTTATGAAGACGGTTCTTCTCATTGGCTATTTGCTTGACCATTGTATCTCGTCGGCGAGTCAGCAAACGCAGCTGTTCCTGATCCGGATGTGGCACAAAACTCGGACGAACCAGACCACAATGGGCAAGGTGAGCGAGCCACTGACTGTCCAGTGTATCGGTCTTGCGACCGGGTACATTCTTGACGTGTCGGGCATTCACCACCCAGGGCTTCAGATCACGACCAATGATGGACGCATAAATACTTTTCCAGTAAACACCCGTACTCTCCATTACGACCAGATCGATCTGATGCTGTTGAAGGAACTGGCACATTAATTCCCGATCTTTGCGGAAAGTACCAAATTCACGGGTTAATACTTGAATGTCGCCTTCTGGCATTTCTTTGCGAACGGCAACCATGACCATCATTTTATGGACATCAATGCCTGCACAGTTTTTCACAATGGGTTGCATCGTCTATGCTCCAAAGGTTCACGGAGGAACAGCAGAGCCTGACGGACTGGATCGGATCGCCATAGTCTCACTTGGAGAAAAGGGCTGTTTGCCGTGCATTCAATGTTCCAGAAATGGAGCCTTGATGGTGCCAGTTCTGAACCATGAGATAAGCGAGGGTGCGAACGATCCAGCCCAGGTCAATTTGTATTCAGGGTCTAAAAGCCACTGCAAAAACATCGACCACTGTCAGGCTCTGCCTCAGAACCATTGTGGCAGAGCATTATTTTCATGGTGCAGGGTGACCGGAAATGCGGTCATGAAGATTTGTATTCAATGTGATCATAAATCCGATCAGCGCTGTTTATATTCAAGGGTTCGTTCACACCCAGAATTTCTGTCAGGGCATGAGTCATCCAGAGGTGACTGGGGGTTCCCAGAAACAGGTGGAAATTCCCGGCGAAGGTGCGCCATATTTTCCTGAAATCTCTCTCGGGTTGAATAGTCTGACATTTTGAAGGAATGCCCATTTCTTCAAGGCGAATTCCCTGGCTGAACAGCATGCGCAAAATGTAGTGATCCGGAATAATGAGAAATGCAGCAGGATTGTCAAACGGTAGGTTGTCGCCAAACCAATGTGGATCCGTGTGGCCGTGCGGACTGATAATCGGTAAGTACCTGACGGTCTGATACAGTTCACGGGCAATAGCCCGGATGGATTTCTCAGCACTAAAAAGTCGATCCGGATGCAGCTTATGCATAATAAGTCAGGCACTCTGTTGTAAGTGTTATTCGGAGCCCCCGCCCTGACTGGCTTGAACAGTGTTTTCTCTATCTGGAAAAACCATAGAATTTTCCTCAATGATTCTCGCAATAATAGAGTATGACCATTGAATACCTCTGAAGTTTCCTTCCAGTGCCGGATATGTTTCAAACATTGAGGTTTTCAAACGTACCAATGCGTGATGAAAGAGGCAGATTCCATAAAAGAGTCTGCCGACAGGCTCCTAGGAGCCTGACCGAGAACAGGCTTATCTGTTAAGATAGGCCTCAAATCTTGATTCTAATAATGCCAAATGTTGCCACCACCAAAATTTAAGGACAGCCCTGTTGAATTTAATCAGCACTTGCTGTTTCCGACCAATATTTTTGATCTACTTCCCAAGCAGCATGACTGCTATGTCTATGAAACTATTTTTCAGTACATAGATACCTCTGAAGTTGAGAGCAAGTACCATCATCTCGGCCAACATGCCTATCCTCCCAAGCTGATCATTTCCATCCTGATCTACGCCTATAGCCATGGTGTGTTCAGCTCTCGTGAAATTGAAAAGCGATGCCGACAGGACCTGGCTTTCATGTACATCGCCCAAATGAACTGCCCTAATTTCAGGGTTCTGGGCGACTTCCGTAAAGATCACCTGACATTCTTCCATGATTGCTTTAAGCAAAGTGTCAAACTCGCTCTGGAGCTTAAAATGGCCTCTCTTGGCCATATCAGTCTTGACGGGTCTAAATTCAAAGCCAGTACGTCAAAGCACAAAGCCATGAGCTATGGTCGACTTAAGGCTAAAGAAGCAGAGCTGAGTGCTGAGATTGATGATCTGATCAATAAAGCCCGCCAGTGTGATCAGGAAGAAGACGACACTTATCAGGAGGCTAATGGCTACAGTATTCCTGAAGACTTGCAATTCAAACAAGAGCGTCTCGAGAAAATTAAGAAAGCCAAAAAGGCGCTTGAAGAGCGTGAAGAAACGCTTAATCCGGGCGAACTGATAGACGACAAAAAACAAATCAGCTTTTCAGATCATGACGCCCGGATCATGAGCAAAAAAGGACACTGTGAATACAGCTACAACGCACAAATCAGCGTTGATAAAGATAACCAAATTATCGTTGGCCAACACGTCAGCCAGAGCGCGAATGATTTACAGGAAGTAGAGCCAGCCCTGGCGGCATTATCCGAGACCACCGAGGGTGAAACTGTGGATAAGATGAGCTTGGACAATGGCTACAATTCGGGCTCAAATCTACAGACCCTGGACGAGAGTGGTATTGATGCCTATGTCGCCACGGACCGTCAGGAAAAGGCCGCAGGGACAGGCCTTGAAAATTCTGACCGGAAGTTTGTCAAAGCGGATTTTACTTACGATGCCGACGCGGATGTATTTATCTGTCCCGCCAGAAAAAAGCTCGTCACCAAGCCCCAGAGCAAGGCCAAAAGGAAAGGTTATCGTGCAGATAAAGATATATGCACAGAGTGTCCCTATCGCTCAAGATGCAGCGGCTCAAAGAAAGAAGCTGGCCGGGTGATTCGTACAGACAAATTTGAAGTCGTGCGACAGGCCATGAATAAAAAGATGGAGACAAAAGAAGCGAAGGCGGTATACGTCCATCGCAAGGTAATTGCAGAGCCACCGTTTGGTCAGATTAAGAATTCCGGTTTCCGGGGCTTTAGCCTCAGAGGTAAAGAGAAAGTAGATGCGGAATTCTCACTGGTATGCGCGGCGCACAATATGAAAAAATGTGCGAAAGCGGTATCCACGGGATCAATCCGTCTTGAAGATGTAAAAAGGTTGAGAAATGCAGCATAAAGGGTAAGAAAAGCAGGGCGATCTCATTTGACAAACACCAATCCTGTTGCATATTCAAAAAGCTAAAAAACTGAATTTTTGAGAAGTAAGGAAATTAGGTTGAGAAATGCAGCATAAAGGGTAAGAAAAGGCTTGAAATGGTTAAGTATGACTAAAACTCTTCCAAAATCGATCAAATGTTGATCGATTTTGAATTCTAGCTTTTTACTTTGACAGTGCGGGTTAATTCTCGGTCAGGCTCCTAGGAGCCTGACCGAGAACAGGCTTATCTGTTAAGATAGGCCTCAAATCTTGATTCTAATAATGCCAAATGTTGCCACCACCAAAATTTAAGGACAGCCCTGTTGAATTTAATCAGCACTTGCTGTTTCCGACCAATATTTTTGATCTACTTCCCAAGCAGCATGACTGCTATGTCTATGAAACTATTTTTCAGTACATAGATACCTCTGAAGTTGAGAGCAAGTACCATCATCTCGGCCAACATGCCTATCCTCCCAAGCTGATCATTTCCATCCTGATCTACGCCTATAGCCATGGTGTGTTCAGCTCTCGTGAAATTGAAAAGCGATGCCGACAGGACCTGGCTTTCATGTACATCGCCCAAATGAACTGCCCTAATTTCAGGGTGCTGGGCGACTTCCGTAAAGATCACCTGACATTCTTCCATGATTGCTTTAAGCAAAGTGTCAAACTCGCTCTGGAGCTTAAAATGGCCTCTCTTGGCCATATCAGTCTTGACGGGTCTAAATTCAAAGCCAGTACGTCAAAGCACAAAGCCATGAGCTATGGTCGACTTAAGGCTAAAGAAGCAGAGCTGAGTGCTGAGATTGATGATCTGATCAATAAAGCCCGCCAGTGTGATCAGGAAGAAGACGACACTTATCAGGAGGCTAATGGCTACAGTATTCCTGAAGACTTGCAATTCAAACAAGAGCGTCTCGAGAAAATTAAGAAAGCCAAAAAGGCGCTTGAAGAGCGTGAAGAAACGCTTCATCCGGGCGAACTGATAGACGACAAAAAACAAATCAGCTTTTCAGATCATGACGCCCGGATCATGAGCAAAAAAGGACACTGTGAATACAGCTACAACGCACAAATCAGCGTTGATAAAGATAACCAAATTATCGTTGGCCAACACGTCAGCCAGAGCGCGAATGATTTACAGGAAGTAGAGCCAGCCCTGGCGGCATTATCCGAGACCACCGAGGGTGAAACTGTGGATAAGATGAGCTTGGACAATGGCTACAATTCGGGCTCAAATCTACAGACCCTGGACGAGAGTGGTATTGATGCCTATGTCGCCACGGACCGTCAGGAAAAGGCCGCAGGGACAGGCCTTGAAAATTCTGACCGGAAGTTTGTCAAAGCGGATTTTACTTACGATGCCGACGCGGATGTATTTATCTGTCCCGCCAGAAAAAAGCTCGTCACCAAGCCCCAGAGCAAGGCCAAAAGGAAAGGTTATCGTGCAGATAAAGATATATGCACAGAGTGTCCCTATCGCTCAAGATGCAGCGGCTCAAAGAAAGAAGCTGGCCGGGTGATTCGTACAGACAAATTTGAAGTCGTGCGACAGGCCATGAATAAAAAGATGGAGACAAAAGAAGCGAAGGCGGTATACGTCCATCGCAAGGTAATTGCAGAGCCACCGTTTGGTCAGATTAAGAATTCCGGTTTCCGGGGCTTTAGCCTCAGAGGTAAAGAGAAAGTAGATGCGGAATTCTCACTGGTATGCGCGGCGCACAATATGAAAAAATGTGCGACAGCGGTATCCACGGGATCAATCCGTCTTGAAGATGTAAAAAGGTTGAGAAATGCAGCATAAAGGGTAAGAAAAGGCTTGAAATGGTTAAGTATGACTAAAACTCTTCCAAAATCGATCAAATGTTGATCGATTTTGAATTCTAGCTTTTTACTTTGACAGTGCGGGTTAATTCTCGGTCTGGCTCCTAGTTATTGATAACCAGCGGGCAAGAGTAAGCAGGGTGGTTCGAAACCGTCACATCAATATTGAAAACAGAATTGATATTATCCGGTGTGAGAACCGTCTGGGGTGAACCGGAGGCAGCGACTGCGCCTTCTTTCAGGATGAATATCCGGTCAGAATACCGGGCTGCCAGGTTAAGATCGTGGAGAATGACCAGAACTCCAAAGCCTTTGGCCGCCTGATGACGGGCCATTTTAAGGGTCAATTGCTGATGAGCCGGGTCCAGGGCTGAAGTGGGTTCGTCTAATAACAGGTAGCGCTGACCCAGGGGGCATTCATCCCAAATCTGTGCCAAAACCCGTGCCATATGAATTCTCTGGCGTTCTCCACCCGATAAGGTTGTGTATTGTCGATCTCTGAGGTGCATGGCATCGACCTGTTGCAGTGCTTCACGGACAATTCTGATGTTCTCTGAATGTCCGGTGGTGCAGGGCGTTCTACCGAGCAATACCACTTCTTCTACAGTAAATGGAAAACTTAATGATGAAGACTGTGGAAGAACGCCCAGCATTAAAGCCTGCTCTGTAAGAGGGCGATCTTCTTTACCGTTCAATAAAACCCGCCCTTCAGTCAGTGTCCTTTCACCAGTGATTGTTCCCATGAGTGTACTTTTTCCTGCCCCGTTAGGACCCAGAATAGTGACCACCTCACCAGGAAGTAATGTCAGGCTCACATTATCCAACAGCGTTTTTTTGCCAATCTGCACTGTCGCATTTTGAATATCAAGACAGCTCATATCAGACAATCCTCTTGCGCTGTTGCCATAAAAGAGACATAAAGAATGGAGCACCCATAAGCGCTGTGACGATGCCGATGGGCAGCTCTGCAGGCGCTACAATGATTCTGGCAATAACATCAGCCAGCAGCAGCAGAGATGCTCCGAGCATGGCTGATGCAGGAAGTAGTATTTTATGATCCGGACCGACCATCAAGCGAATCAGGTGAGGAACCACCAGACCGACAAAACCAATAATTCCTGCGACAGAAACAGCAACACCCACAGCCATGGCCGTCAAAAGAATTAGCTGCAGTTTTACACGCTGCACATTGATTCCAAGATGGCGGGCTTCGGATTCCCCCAGCAACAGAGCATTCAATGTCGATCCAAACCGGCAGAGAATCAGTGTAACGGGTGCCAGTAAAGAGGTGCAGACAAGGACTGTGTTCCAGGTGGCTCCGCCAATACTGCCCATCTGCCAGAAAGTGAGTGTGCGCAGAGAACTGTCGTCGGCCAGATAGGTCAAAATGCCCAGACCTGAACCTGCCAGAGCACTGATAGCAACACCAGCCAACAGCATGGTAGCGACAGATGTACCATTCATTGATGTGCCCATCTTGTAAACCAGCCAGGTGGTGAGTACGCCGCCGGTAAAAGAAAACAGCGATATGCTGTAACTTTCAAATAACGAGTTCGAAAAAACAGTGCCTGAAATTCCAGCGAACAGCACATTGCCCAATACTATCGCCAGAGCAGCACCAAGGGCGGCGCCACTGGAAACGCCGATAATGCTTGGATCTGCCAAAGGGTTTCTGAATAATCCCTGCATAGCTGCACCAGAGACAGCCAGTGCACTACCTACGAGCACTCCAGCCAGTGTTCTGGGTAATCTGATCGACTCGACGATGAGCTGATTCTGTTCTGAAACACTGAAATCGCCGATCCCGATCCAATTGCCAATGATTGACAGGATATCCCAAAGGGGAATTGAAACGGGTCCGGTGCCAATAGATATTGCCATTATCGTTGGTAATACAACGGCGAGCCCGATTAATAATAATGTCGACTTACGACTGCGGTTCATTGAAAGAAGAGTGCCTTGTCAGTTGAAATAAATGAAGGAAGTGCTCAATTCGGGTAGAAAATATGTGCCAGCTTGAGGGCTTTCTTTTCCTGTTCTCGGACCTAAGCCGCCTAATAGAATTCTGCCATCAAGGGGAAGTATGCGTCCACTGCGTCCTGCCGGGGTTTGACTAATAATGGGTTGCATCGCCAATAGTTGCTCGGGACTCATGCCAGAACCACTGTCTGCATAGAGAATAAAATCAGGCGACATTTGAAGCAGTGCTTCATTGGCCAGCGGCTTGTAGCCGGTAAATTGTTCAGCCGCCGCGTTGTTGCCTCCAGCCAGTTCAATCAATGTATTCGCCGCGGTATTTCTGCCTGAAACTGAAGGTGTTCTTCCCCCCATAGCCAGCAGAAAAAGCACCTTTGGTTTTTTTCTGTTTTCAGATAGTTCTCTGTTTTCAAATAGCTTTCTGGCTTGATTAAGAGAATGTCTTAGCTCCTGCAGAAGCGCTTCGCCCTGTTGCTCCTTGCCCAGAATTTTTGCCAGCTCTGTGATTCTAACCTCTATATTTTTCACTGAATGGTTCAAAGGCAATGATTTGATACTGACACCAGCACTGTTCAGTTGACTCAGGGAAGAGGGTGGCCCCATATCTTCTGTACCGATAAGCATGCTGGGTTTCAGAGCCAGAATACCCTCTGCAGAGAGTTGTTTGTGATAACCCAGCTTCGGAAGAGCGTTTACTGATTCCGGATAACTGCTGGTTGAATCGACGGCCACCACCTGATCGCCAGCACCCAGGGCATAAATGATTTCCGTAACGCCATTACCGGCCGACACAATGCGATTTGTGTCGTTTGGTTGGGCGCTGGCGATTCCAGTCAGAGCCATGGTTGAAATGGCTGTGTAAAAGGTGAGAGCTTCCAGAAATTGTTTCACAAAGAGGTTTCCTCCATCAGAATTTGTGCTGCTTCGATTTTGTGTTTACTCAGGAACATCATCAGTTTCACCAGTTGACCCAGAGGTGCACTCTCATCGCCGGCTATTAAAACGGTGGTTTCAGGCTGTTTGTCAATCCGGGCCAATAGTTCAATCGTTAACAGATCCCAGTTTTCGAATCGTTTTTCACCCAGAGCCCAAGGCTGTCCTTCGCTTAAAATACTGACGGTGATGGTATTCTGTTTCTCAGAAAGAGTGGCTTCTTGATGACTGGCACCGGGTAAGTCAACAGGCAGGCTGAGAGTTTGTGCATTGGCCGTAAAAAGAAGAAAGACCATGACGATGAAAACAACATCCAGCAGTGGTGTCAGATCCGGGCCAAGGGAAATGCTGGTTTCTTCGTTGTTGTCAATTCGGATCATAGAGCTTGTGCTCCTTGAATATTGAAACTGATATTTTCGTTACTCTTGCCGTCAGACGTATTTGATATCATGCCTGTTGCAAGCCCGTCGTCGTCCATGACCACGCCTTCAATGAGTAAGTTGGTATGGTTCAGGGCAAACTCAAGTCTGGTGAGATAGTGATTACCCCAAACACCAAAACTGTGTGCGGCAGTGAGAGCTGGAATAGCAATAATCAACCCGAAAGCGGTAGTGAACATAGCCTGCCAGAGTCCTGCAGCAAGAATATCGGGTGTTACAGGTCCCTGAACGGCAGCAATGTTTTTGAACATTTCAATCATTCCCAACACTGTCCCAAGCAATCCCAGCATAGGAGAGAGTATGCCCACCAGCATGAGAGGTTTCAGCCAGGCCTGCAGAGAATGTTTTTGTTTGAGTAACCAGAGCCCGGCAACTTCTTCCCGAACTTCCTTTGAGCACTTATTGTGACTGAGCAGTATTGCAATGCCCTGTCCTACATCCCGTGTCTTGCACAGATTGGTGCAAAGGCGACTTTGACTGTTGTTACAATGAGCGCAACTGCGTACTTCATTAAATAGTCGGGTCAGGCTTTTTCGGGACAGGGATGGCAGTAAAATATAATTGATGAGCCTTTCCATAATCATGGCAAAACTCAAACAGGAAGCCAGAAGTAATGGCCAGGCCATGATTCCCAGTGACGCAATTTGTTCTGACAACATTTGTTCTGACAACATTTGTTCTGACAACATTTGTTCTGACAACATAGTGTTACCTTGGTATTAATATCAATTCAGACGAAAAGCCACAGGGATATTGACTCGGGATTTTACCTGCAGGTTGTTCTCTAACAGGGGTTCAAACAGCCAGCCTGCTACAGCGGTCGTTGCCTGCATTGTCCAGCATTGGAAATCCGGTGCTGGTCAAGATGGTGATTTTTTCGGGCTTTCCTTTCTCATCAATACTGACTTCAAGAAGAGCAACGCCTTGTTGGTTGCGGCGTTGGGCTGCCCTGGGGTAGCGGGGTTCATCCCATTTCAGAATAGAAGGCTTACTCACTAGAACTGGCTGTTCGGTTACGCCTTTGTGCTGGCTGGCTTTAGTGACCGTTTTTTCAGTTTCAGGAAGAGGCGTATCTTCTTGTTGAGAATGAATTAATTCTGCTTCTTTAACCGGTTCAGATATCTGCTCAATAACAGGCTTGGTCGTCGGTTTGCTTTGTTCTGCCGGTTTCGATTTGACTGGCTTTGGCTTTGGCTTTGGCTTTGGCTTTGGTTTTGGTTTTTTCTCAGGAATATCCTGATTTTCCAATACCTTTCTTTTTTTTTCGATTTGTTGAGCAGGTCTGGCAGATTGTCTGACAGACGAAAACTTCAGCGAAACCGGAGCCTGAATGCCTCCTATACTGATCTTTTTCTGCGTCTCATTGTTTTGCTGAAATGCCAGCACAGCCGTTAAATGAGCTGCAATTGAAATGAGCAGTGTAAGTAGAAATGTCCTAAACATGATTCTGTGTAGTTGTCTGAATGGCCGTCTGAATGGCGCTAGAGTACGTTAGTTTCAAAACGCTTTCAATAATCTAAATGATAATGATTTGTATTTAGAATAGTTTTTAAATAGTATACCTGTCGTTGATCAATACAGTCGGCAATAAACAGGCTGTTTAAAACATTTTTATCGGGGTCAGATCAGCTCCCGGAAACGGGCGTTGAACCAGTTTGCTAACAAAAACACATAGCCGGAATAGAATGAAAGCTACCAAAAGTCGTTTAGCCCTTGCCATTATGGCCGCAACAGCATCGCTTGTTCAGGCCGGTATTGTTCTGGCAGAAGAGTCTCAAAAGATTAATGAAAATCAGCCAACCCTGATGGGCCAGATTACAGTGACAGCTTCTCGTATTGAGAAGCAGTTGAAAGATGTGGCTGGTAGTGTTGCGGTCATAGATGATGAACAAATCGAAAACGAATTGGCTCGCAATATCCAGGATCTGGTCCGTTACGAACCTGGTGTCAGCGTTGGCAGCAATGGTCGCACTGGTGCTGAAGGGTTCAATATTCGCGGTATGGAAGGCAACCGTGTGAAGGTGATGGTTGACGGAGTTGACCAGCCCCAGCAGTTTGATTCCGGATTTACTTACCAGCGTTCCCAGCGTAATTTTATCGATATAGATACTCTGAAATCGGTAGAAATCGTCAAGGGGCCTTCATCCAGCCTGTACGGCAGTGATGCCATTGGCGGCATTGTTGCCTATCAGACAAAAGATCCATCAGACTATCTGGCATCAACAGGTGATGATACTGCAGCTTCTGTAAAAGCCAGCTATACCAGTGTTGATGAAGGGTTTTCCGAGACCTTTACCCTGGCTAACAGAACCGGGCAGCTGGAATCCCTGCTGGTGTATACCCGCAGAGATTACAACGAAACAGAAACCTTTGAAGGCGCTGATGTTACTGGCTCCGGCAGAGGCAAGGCTGATCCTGTTGATGCAGGCAGTGATAACCTTCTGGGTAAACTGCAGTATCAGATTAACGACAACCACCGTGTTGGTCTGACCGCCGAATATCTGAATTCCAAAAGCGAAATAGAATTGAAATCCGGTGAAGATGTTCTGCCATCGGAGACAACCGGTAAAGATAAACTGCGACGCAGCCGAGTGGGTATTTTTCATGAGTGGGATGCCGGGTTGGCATTTTTTGATTCCATGGAGTGGCAGCTGGACTGGCAGGATTCAGAAACCGTGCAAAAAACCTATGTACCGGCTTATGGCCGATACAACGACAGAGTAAAGGATTACGCCTACGGTGAAGAGAGCCTGAAGCTTTCAATCCAGTTTAACAAATCACTCAAGCTGGCTGGCCTTAATCATAGTCTGGTTTATGGTGTCGATCTGCAGAAAGTAGAAACGCGGAATGATAACGCCACCTACGAATCGGGCAAGAGCGCTAAGGACGAGACTTATATTCCCAAAGTAACCAACCTGACTTATGGACTCTTTATTCAGGATGATATTCAACTCAGCAAGAACCTGACGTTGATTCCCGGGCTGCGCTATGACAGCTATGACTACAGCCCGGATGGCAATAACAATCAGGGAACAGAAGCCAGCGATAGCAAAGGAGATAAACTCACAGCCAGGCTCGGCGCGGTGTATGACCTGAACGACAGTTATTCATTGTTTGGTCAGTTCAGTCAGGGCTTCAAGGCACCCGGTCTGTATGAGATGTATTACTATCGTGACGGTGGTTTTTACATGCAGCAGGCCAACCCTGATCTGAAACCGGAAGAAAGTGATTCTATTGAAATCGGTCTTCGGGGTGAAAAATCCATTGGTAGCTTTGAGATCACTGGTTTCTTTAACCGCTACGATAATTTTATTGATACCCGGTCGGATTATTCCAACCCTGCTTATCCCTATGGCATAACCCAGTATCAGAATGTCGATCGTGCTGAGATCAAGGGTGTCGAATTCCGGGGGCAGCTCTGGCTTGATGAAGCGTTGAATACACCAGTAGGCACCAGCCTTAGAGCTTCTGTGGCTTATGCTGACGGAGAAAACCGTGAAGATGGTGAAGCACTGAACAGTGTTGCACCTCTGACCGGTGTTATCGGGCTGAGCTACGATGATCTATCCGGTAACTGGGGCGGAGAAGTTCTCTGGACTCTCGTCAAGGGAAAGGATGATTCCGATGTCAGCAACTCTGATGTGAATTCAGGAGAAACCCAGTTTAATCCAGGCGGTTATGGCCTGGTGGATCTGACGGCTTATTATTCACCTGTTGACGATATCACTCTCAGAGCTGGACTGTTCAATATCGCTGACAAAAAATACTACAGCCAGACAGATGTTCGGGGGCGTGCTGACAACTATGCCGGTCTGGATCGTTATTCACAGCCTGGGCGGAATTTTTCAGTCAGTGTGAAGTGGGATATCTAAAGCTAACGACGACGGTTCAGTAAAGTTACTGCCACTCAAATTCCGGGTCATGCTGCCAAAGGTAGCTGGTCCGGATTAAGGGAATTAACGACCTCTTATCTTCGACATAACATGTGTGCGAGCTGACCGTGATCCGGTTTAGCATGTTTTCAGACGTGCTATTTTATGCTGGTTATTCTTTTCGATCATACATAGTGGTTGTTCTGCGAAGAGGCCTCTCCGACACCCGCTCACTGGCCATTCTCACAGCCAGGTCCTGGCAGACACTTTCCAGCGTTAACGGTTTTTTCTGATCGATCAGCAACTCTGAACCCATTGCCACATCACACCATATTCTCATTAGCTCATAGTGAACATCCAATGTCGTTTTTGTGTCAATCAGCTGCTTTATCCAACCATGAAGTGAAGTCAGCTCATTGAATTTAAGTGTTTTGGTGTTAAAAAGAAAGTGCTTCAGGTTCAGCGCCATATGCCACTCATGCCTGGATATTGGATCAGCAGTCGAAAATGTTTTTCTCAGATAACGATTGGCTACCCCCATGGCAGCCGCATCTTTAATTGGAAGGAGTTTAGCATATATCCGGGAATGGTCTGATGGTTCAACCGGTCTTGGTATTGCCGGACACTCTGTCTGGGAAACTGTGACTTCCGGGGGGATACTCTCTGCCCACTTCAACATGGATTTGTACTTTTTACAGAGTGTTGAAAAGTTGGGGGTGGATGTTTTTTCTGCATCTGACAGCGATTCAACAGGGCTTTGATATTTAGCAACATATTCCCGCAATGTCAGAGTCTGGCCTGGTTTGTTTTTGTGACTGACCACTGTATCAAGTTGCTTCTTTGTAAAACCTGTCACGGAACCCTGATAGTTTTTGACAAGGACTGCGGGCATCTGATGTCTTGCAATTCTGGAATCATTAGAGATAACCGGCACAGAGCGTATCTTTTTCCCTTGTTTATTGAGTTCGTCCTGCCAACTGATACTGCTTTTGGGAAGCTTTGTAACCTTGCCTAAAAGCCACTGATCAAGCCAGGTGTTTTTATGGAATGCCCTCAGTGCTTTAAGGCTAAAAACCCCACAGCTACTGAAATCTTTCTGGCTCATGAATCCAGGGGTGAAAAGGTGAATCTCTGATTTTGGATATAAGGATTTTGCTTCCTTCAGCACCATACTCTGAATCAGACGGGTAACTTCGTTGTCTTGTTCGAGTGTCTCATGAATATATACGACGATTTTGTTGTTTTTTCTTAAAACTCTCACGGCAACGTAGTGATTGGAGGCTGTGACAACAACAATCAAGCTGGTTGAAGAATTCGATGTATCTCCCTTTAACGAGTGTAGCTGTAACGACTGTAGCTGTTGCTTTATATCACTTGACCCAGTGCATATAGCAGGCGCACGGTTTCCTGTTTTCTGGCTTTGTTCACGGGAGATTACCTTCAACATTTCCTCGGTTAAAAAATACTCGCCTTCAGTTTTAGCTGCAGTCTTCCTACGGCCATAAGCATCATCCAGTAATGGTCCTTTGTCTCTTAGCAGTGGATTGGTTTCCAGATATTTGTTGCCCTGATTATAGGTGCCTGCAATTTGCCAGGTTTTACCTTTTTCAGCAGCACCCTCTACAGAGCTAAGCAGCAAACCGCGCTCGGGTCCTATCAATTCTGTGGTGCCATTCATTTCAACAGTGATAGTTTTTTTCGCATCCCGATTATATAGAGCCAGTATGCCATTTTCGGCAGAGGCCAATGGAGGTAACAGCTTAAGGCTATGATTATGACTGCAAACAGCTGCCTGACAGGAACTGAGAGTGAGGTTGTAACTGACTGCATCCTGAACAGTCTGGTCGGAATTTGTTACCCAGACTTTGCCCAGAACTTCAGTGGACTCTCTGGGGTGTTCATCCATGGCCTCCTGCATGGCAAAACAAAGCTCTCTGGTATTTTTCACTCCCTGAGCAAAACTGAAATATCCAACCGGCCAGCGTCTGGAAACACTGAGGGCTTTTTTTAAAGGTGGGGTAATCAGTTGACTGCGTATTTCAGGACTGACTATATAGGCGGCGTAGGGCATACCATCCCTGATATAGAAGCCTTCTGATTTGATGATGTGCGCTATCAGGGAAGAATCATCCTCCAATATATCCTCCCGTACCGGATTAGCTGGAAGCTTTGGCTCAGGGGATTGGGTCTTATCAGAAAACGCATCTACAACTTCCATAGGTTCAACACCGTCCTGATACTGTGAGAAGAATGAAGCACTCACTGGTTCAAAATCAGAATCAGAATCAGACTCAGACTCAGACTCAGACTCAGACTCAGACTCAGACTCAGACTCAGACTCATCAACTGATCCTTTAATGAGGTCGTCAATAGATGCCTGAACAGCGCTGACATATTCCATGCCTCTCAGTCGACTATCAGCAGCGTGGATTATATTGGTTATTTGTCGTTTAAATTTCAGAAGGCAGCAGCGATCATTATCTCCCAGTGGGGGTCTGTAACCGAATAACAATTGTGCAGCAGCATCAACTTTATCCGGATCGATTCTGTTATTATTTTTTCGAAAATCAGTTGTTACAAACACAGCCAACTTCTCCGGTGTTGATTTAAACCTGGCTACCATTTCTTCAACGATGAGAGAGTGCTTATTCTTGTGCTCTGTTGTTAACCAGTTGAGTACTCTCTCTTTGTCGATGGGCATTTGAGAGCTCTTTGGGAGATCGGGAATCACAGGTGCTGCCAGACCTGGAACGGCCTGAGAAAATTCAGAGCAAATAGCTAACACTTTTTTATTATCTTCCAGCTTTTGACGTTTTCTATCCCTGCTATTCTGAACAGCTATACGGTGCATTCTTTTTCTTTGTGCCTTTTTGATACTCTCTTCGCTCAAACATGATGTGAGCTGAGGAGCACTGGGCATAGTTTCTTCTTCAGGCTGTGAAGGCCTTATAAGCAAAGGAGGCAGAGGACGGGAAAAAAATGTGCCTTCTGCTTCAGTGTGTATACCTGATACAGGTAATTTTTCGTCTTTCAGGGCGGCTTCATCAGGTGTCAGGTTCGATGGATCACAGCTGCTCCAGGTTAGCTCTTCTTTCGCCTTGGCCAGAGCGATTCTGGGACTTTCTGCTTCATGCTCGAGAGGCATTGCCGTTAGTGACAAGTCAAGGTTTGTTGCAGATTCAGCAGCCTGCAGAATAAGACTATCTTGCTGTTCTACCTCTGAGCATGTTCTTTCCAGAAGAGTGGGGGATACATGTCGAGAAGTTTCTGGCGTCGTCTGAATTGCCCTGATACCCGAATCGGTCAGGACAGCAGGCAATGTCGGAGAAGCATCGGTCACTTCGCCCGGCAGTAATCCCTGCTCAGCCTGAGCCGTATACTCCTCAAAAGTCTGGGAGGTAGGTAGAAGAGATCCAAGGTTAAACATTCAGACTGCCTGAGTGAAAGTAGGCACTCTATTTGAGCAGAGCTTTGTATGTGGGGCACTGACAAATACGTCAGCAGAACTGACAAAGTCATATGTGGTGCGTGCTGGCTGGCGTTTCCGTGAACCAGAGGGAGCGGATGAGTCTGTTATCCATGCCGTCGGCCAGATTCAGGCGGACTGAGCCTTATGAGCTAAAATACAATTCATGTTCTTATCATGGATAGCAGGCAATGGATGGCCCGAATAAGCCCACTAGCTGGGTGTGTGATTTAAACAATGTCAAGAAAAACGACTACACTAGTATGGTCGTATAGGCTTTTTGGCGTTGAGAAATATGTACAGCTCAGTCCTTTCATCCAACGATGAAATCACAGAAATCGTTATCAAAATCCCGCACAATCGCTCAATGGTGGATTTCGAAAATCATTTGCAAGATGCCTTAAATGAAGCGGGACAACTGGGAACAAAAAAGCAACTTGAGTGGCTTGATACTGACGGTTCTCCCATTACGCTTGGCAATGTTCGGTTGACCAGTAAAAGTAAAAAAGAATTGAAGGTTTATGAAACTCCATGGGGAGCGGTTAGGGTCAATTGTTTTATCTATCAAAGTCGTGAAGGTGGTGCTATTTATTGTCCCCTTGATCAATCTGCACGAATTGTTGTTAATTCAACCCCGCGACATGCCTGCATGGTCAGTTGGAAGTTTGCCCACATGCCTTCCACTGAAGTAGAGCAAGATTTTCTAAGAAACCACGGACGTAAAATCCATCGAAGAACCGCTAAAGACCTGGCAGAAGTTGTTGCCAGTATTGCTCAGGCCAAAGAAGAATCCTGGACTTATGAATTACCGGATTTACCCGAGCCAGTAGCCACAGTTAGCTTGGGGCTGGATGGTGCAAACTTGCTTTATAAAGAGGGCTACAGAATTGCAATGTGCGGAACTATTGCGCTTTATGATGAAGAAGGAAATCGAATGCACACGGTGTACGCTGCCGCTGCCCCCGAATACGGAAAAGAAACTTTTATAAGGCGGTTCTCTTCTGACATTGAGAAAATGAAGTCTCGTTTTCCTGATGCCACTTACGTTGGAGTTGCTGATGGGGCGCCAGATAATTGGACGTTTCTTGAGCCTGTTACATCGATTCAAATTCTGGATTTTTATCACGTTAGCGAATATGTGGCAGAAGCGGCAGAAGCTATATATCCGGGTAAAAAAATGCAGAATGAACGCAAAGCCTGGTTAAGATCAACACTGCACGAATTAAAAAACACCCCTGGTAAGGCAAAACGTTTATGGTTGGAATTAAAGAAAGCAGCTCCCGGGAATAAACGTCTTGTTTCTAAAGAAAAACTGGATAAAGCCAGAACTTATTTCAAAAATCACTGGCACCAAATGATTTATCCAGAAGCGTTGGAAAACAAGTTACCAATTGGTTCTGGTGTAACAGAAGCTGCTTGCAAAACGCTGGTTAAGCAGCGCATGTGTAAGTCAGGCATGCGATGGAAGGAACAAGGGGCGTCAATGCTATTAACATTACGAGCTCTGGCGAAGTCAACGGGTTATTGGGATGCTTTCTGGTCGAAGATGGATCGCTACGGGTTTCCAGTGGCTCACAACCTGCATGCCTGACATTATTCAAGCCACACACCCCACTAGCTCAACTACTCATTTATTGAATATCAAAAAGGAAGCGCTTGAAGCTGAAAGCGCTACTGGCTACTGGTAGCGGCACTGCAAAGCGTAAGGGCAGGCCTATAAAGCGTGAAGTAGAATCTTCACGGCAATTTCAATCCAAAGGGCACTATTCTGAGACCCCTGAGCTGGATCTGAGCAGACGGGAGAAATTTAAAATAGGTGCATCCATAAGAATTCCTTCCAAGCCACTAACCCAGCGCGAAGTGGAAGAAAAGGCTGTTGTTGACGGGGTGGCGGAGCATCTGGCAATCGATTCCTATAAAACAGTCAAGTTGATTGTACCTG
>CBDBOO010000019.1:0-54975 GCA_965208385.1 Endozoicomonas sp. | reverse complement strand
CAACGGAGTATTAATTATTATTTTTAACAGATAACCCAGCTATTCATTGCTACAAAATCAATTCTCACAATATCCACTCCAACTTATTACACTAACAATGGGCTATGTTGCGCTTAAAGGTTGAAAGTAATATGGTTCCAACTACCTGTTGGTTCTGGTCATTAAAAACAGCACTATTAGACTGTTAAGAGGCTAGTATATGTATTTTACAGCCTTCTTAGCACTTCAGTGAGTCATTATAAACGCACTAATGTACCAGTATTTCGTTTTCAACCCTTACACGCAACATAGCCCTAACAATGTCTTTGACTTCATTGATATATTGAAATTTATTATCCTATTAATAAGCATTGAGTATCGAAATAAATTCACTGAATACCAATATTATATAAGCAGGTGAACAATTGCTTTTTGAAAGATGAAAAAAAACTATCATCAAACTATCGTAAAACAGCAATCCACCTGCTTAATCAGCCCCAGTCAAAATGATTTATGGAACGGCTACTTCTGTAATACTCAGGGTAACGTAGCCTTCGTTATCTGTCAGACCTGAGCCAAACTGTCCACTTAAATCATCATTGATGCAAAGCTGCAGTTGTCCGGTTTGGTTAGCGGGTGTGATTACCGGCCCATTTCCAATCAAAAAAGGCGCGTTGTTACCTATACGACCAATGAGTGCCCCTTCATTTTGGCCAGGCAATGGGTAACCGTCTGGCGCAGCAATACCAGTACCGCCTGCATCATAAAGATTACCATTATTAACCTTTGGATTTGCTGTCCACTGCCCGCCCACATACTCAACAATGTATTCCTTACCTTCATTCACATAGCCTGTGTTCTGCCAGGGCTCGCTCGATAGCACCTGAAAATTCACATCTTCCCAGACACCTATTTGTGCGCCGATATTAGTCACATTTGCACCCGTGCTGGCACTGCTTTTAGGCAGAACCGGATGTTTTTCATAAACAGTGCCTGCGCCGTTCTGGAAAAAGAGTTTTTTGCCGGGCAGTTTCTGGAAAATCAGCACATAAGATGAACCGCCATAGCGGAACATCCCCATTTCCTGACCTTTTGACACGGTGGCGTCCTTGATCATCGCGGCATCAAAGGCAATGGTGGACACTTCACTCATACCCAGTGGAATGCAACAAACATAACCATAATCCTGAGTATCAATGACCATCAGGCCCCGGGCGTTGACCTGCACCAGATAGGGCAGAGATGCCGTAGTGGCTCCACCCAGGTCAGGTATTACCAGCTTGTTGAAATAGCAGCCGTCAATATTGATGGGGTTAAAGAGTACAGTACCATTGGCAGGGCACCACCAGCGGTGGAAGTTATAGGGGTTGAGATAAGTCTGGAAAATAGCACCATCCGTAAACAGCTCCAACAGTTTATTATCATTAATGATCGTTTGATGCTCTGGATTACTGGAGCTTAGAATATCCGCCAGTGAATACTGCATGTCTTTAAACCAGTAGACGTCTTTTTCGGCAATATTTTCATCCCATCGGAACAGTGACCCATGGCTATGTTCCCGCCAATAGTTGTATTGCTTACTCCCTATGTTTACAGGGCTACAGACGTGCCTTATAAAGTAGAGATATGACTAAATCTTGTATATTGCATTTGTTTATTGCCCAAAGAACAGCGATTTGTTCTGGGATACCTTCCTATCTCATGAATAGCCATATGTGGAGCAGGAAAATAAAGTTTTTATAGGACTTGAGTGCTCCCAACTATTGACGGGAACATAGCCGTGACCCATCATTGGCACTGACGACAATCTTATTATTGCTTGCTTCTGCTATTGGCCGGGACTCTTCAATATTTTTAAACGTCCGGGTGAAAAAACTGTCCCAACTGTTCCAATAGGGTAGCGTTTGATTATCTTTTTCCCATACTTCAAATTGATAATGCTTTTTCGCTTTTGCAGATAACCAGTTTTCACCTTCAACACTGAATATAGTATTGGAAGCAGTGGAAGCCAGGAAGGTGTGCCACTCATCCAGGACGGCTTTCATTTTTTCATTGAACTGAGGCAGACGGAACAAGGTCATACCACTTTGTGTCGGATCAATACCAACGACGATGGCCGAAAAAGGCAAACCTACCAAATCATTATCTATAAACTGTGGCGCCTCATTCATAGCCGCATTCAGGGCATTGAGCAGATCTTCTTTGCTGCTGAAGCGGGGCACCGGGGTATAGTCAGGGTTTTCCCAGGGACCATCACCGGATGGATCGCCTGCAGCTTTATCTGCTATTGATTCTGATTCCCAGGGAGAAGCAAAAATGTTCCCGTTACTCTGACAGGCATCATCAACCAGGTAGCCAATAATATCGTTACCCGATATAAAATCGTCCAGTGCCTGAATAGACGTCGCATAGGTGGTCGGTTCGGTCGTCATGACTTTATGAACAAACTTCGCAAGACCTGGGCTACCGGGATGAGGCATCCAGCCACTCATAATATTATGCGGATAATGTGGATTGTTCTCCATCTGATCATGAATGGCATCGATCGGAGATTTTGATTTTGATTGTGGTTGTTTTGATTTCTTCATGAAGTTTCAGCTTTCAGTTTATTATTTTCAGGCTGAGATGACTGACTCAAAACACATCCCTGCTCCCTCAGAATTTATAAGTATCACAGATAAATCTACAAATATGTATGTTTTATAAACAGACTTTATAAACAGATTGGATTTTTTAGAAATGACCATCGTCGCTACAGTAAAACCAATTAAACACATACGACACCGGCTTATAAGTGAACGAGAAATAATTGAACATCCTTATATTTGAATGACCGCCATCTTAACTATTTTTTTATTGCTGGTTCTGCTTTTCTTTACTGCAGTTAGTAATAATTTTTCCAGCTGATACGCCTTATTAGCATCATATCCAATACATCACTCACAGAAGATGATTATTCTTAATTATCTATATTCCCATTTAAGGCATAGACTTATAACCAAATTTTATTAGCGAAAATAACAATTTATTATTGCTATTTCTCTGCTGCTCAATTAGTTTTACCAGCGAGACAAGATAAACTACGTAATGAACAGGATTCACATGACCAAGACTACCGCAAACCACCATCATTTCAAGCGGTAGCCTTAGGCATTTCGCTGGAAGGCTGCTGTAAAACGGCACTCTCCAGTGGATTTAGAACTGAATTGACAAAACCCTGGAGCAGACGCCCAGGGTTTTTTCGTTTAATCAGGACTGAATAATGACACAACAACGACTGCGTATTGCAATACAAAAATCCGGCAGACTGGCTGATGAATGTCACACTCTTCTGAAAGGAGCCGGTCTCAAGCTGAATCTGAGAGACCAGCGCCTGCTCAGTCACTGCCAGAATATGGCCATCGATATACTCCGGGTCAGGGATGACGATATTCCTGGTCTGGTGATGGATGGCGTGGTTGATCTGGGCATTGTGGGTGAAAATGTACTGGAAGAAGAGCGTCTGGAGCGCCTCGCTCTGAAACGTCCCGCTGAGTTCAATGTCCTGCGCAGGCTCGACTTTGGTGGCTGCCGCCTTTCCCTTGCGGTGGATAAGGACATGGAATATTCAAGCCCTGCCTCACTGGCCAATACCCGAATCGCCACGTCTTATCCTTATCTTCTGGCTGAATTCATGAATAAAGCCGGTGTCCCTTTCAGCGATTGCATGCTTAAAGGATCAGTTGAAGTTGCCCCACGGGCTGGTTTGGCCGATGCCATTTGTGACCTGGTCAGTACAGGTGCAACCCTTGAAGCCAATGGATTGAAAGAGTCCGAAGTTATTTTCCGCTCCAAAGCCACCCTTATTCAGACAGCCAGTCCTCTTGCATCTAAAAACCCTGAATCTGAAAACCGCGCATCTGAAAAAAATGAATTGGTAGAGAAACTACTCACCCGGATAAACGGAGTCATTCAGGCCCGTGAAAGTAAATACATCATGCTCCATGCGCCTAAAGCAGCCCTGGAACAGGTGATAGCCCTGCTACCCGGTGCCGAAAACCCCACCATTCTTCCCCTGGCACACGACAGTGAAAGGGTTGCCCTGCATGCGGTCAGTTCAGAAACCCTGTTCTGGGAAACCATGGAAAAACTCAAGGCTCTGGGCGCCAGCTCTATTCTGGTTCTACCCATAGAGAAAATGCTGGGGTAACCAATGCAAACTTTTAACTGGGCACAGCTGGACAGCCAGTCCCGATTATCGGCATTGGCCCGGGCAGATCAGGTACAAAATGACGCTCTGACAACCACCGTGGCTGAAATTCTTGAGCAGGTCAGAACAGAAGGCGACTTGGCTCTGCGTCGATTCAGTCAGCAATTTGATGGCCAGATTCCTGAACAACTGGTCTTCGACGCCGATGAGTTGAAACGTCGCGGTGAGGCTGTAGAGCTCGATCTCAAACAAGCCATTGATGCCGCCATTGAAAACATCGAACAGTTTCACAAAGCACAGGCATTCACCACGGTGACGGTAGAAACCCGCCCCGGTGTTGTCTGTGAATTGCGCAGCGAAGCTATTGAGCGGGTTGGTCTCTATGTACCCGGAGGCAGCGCACCATTAGTGTCGTCTGTATTGATGCAGGCTCTACCCGCTAGAATTGCCGGTTGTGCGTTACGAATTATGGCGACCCCGCCGCCCGTCAGTGATGCTATCTGCTATGCCGCCTGGCGTTGCGGTATTCAGCAACTCTTTCCTGTAGGCGGTGCCCAGGGGATTGCCGCCCTCGCCTTTGGCACGGAAACCATACCGGCTGTGGATAAAATCTTCGGCCCCGGCAATCGCTTTGTTACCGAAGCCAAAGCCCAGGTCAATCAGAAAGGAACCGCCATTGATATGCCTGCGGGACCTTCCGAGGTACTGGTCATTGCAGACAATAATGCAGACCCGGCATTTGTAGCGGCTGATCTGTTGTCTCAGGCTGAACACGGTGAAGACAGTCAGGTTATGCTGGCGTGCTTAAGTCAAGATTTTGCCCGGGCAGTAAACACGGCCATCGAAGTTCAGTTGCAATCACTGTCCCGGGCAGCCATAGCCCGGAAATCACTCAGCCAGAGTCGGATATTTATCTGTACGTCACTGGATGAAGCCGTGGCCGTATCCAACGCTTATGGACCAGAACACCTGATCGTTCAAACGGATGATCCCCGTGCTCTGCTCCCTGAACTGCGGGCTGCCGGTTCAATTTTTCTGGGGCGCTGGTCTCCGGAATCGGTGGGAGATTACGCCAGTGGTACCAATCACGTGTTGCCTACTTATGGGGCATCACGCAGTGCATCCAGCTTATCACTGGCTGATTTCAGTCGTCGTTTCACAGTACAGGAACTCACCCGAAACGGCCTGGATTCTCTGGCTCAAACGGTGATTACGCTGGCTGAAGCAGAAGGCCTTGATGCTCATGCCAACGCCATTGCCATTCGTCAGCAGAAAGAGGAGCCGTCATGAACCTCGCTGAGCAATTATGCCGTCCCGAGCTTCTGGAACTGACACCTTATGTTTCTGCAAGGCGTACATTATCTGCTGAAATAAATGCCAGTACAGGTAATAACATCTGGTTGAATGCCAATGAAAGTCCATGGTGTAACGCTGATATTCCTGACGTTAACCGCTATCCGGATTGTCAGCCCCAGGCCCTGCGTAATGCATACGCCAGCTATGCAGGTGTCCACAGCAAGCAGAGTTTGATCACCCGCGGTGCTGATGAAGGGATTGAACTTCTGATTCGGACTTTCTGTGTACCGGGAAAAAATAAGATAGTCAGTCTCACACCCAGCTATGGCATGTATGAAATCAGCGCTCTTACCTGTGGTGTAGAATTTGAAGCGGTGCCCTGGGACAAAGAATACCAGCTACCGGACACTCTGGTTGAACACAGCCAGAACGCTAAAATTCTTTTTATCTGTAATCCTAACAATCCCACAGGAACTATTGTTCCTGTCAGACAGATACAATCGGTGATCAACGCCCTTCCCAATACCCTGGTGGTGGTGGATGAAGCGTATATCGAATTCTGTCCCGAACAATCCCTGGTCAACCGGTTAAACGACAATCCTAACCTTATAATTTTGAGAACTCTGTCAAAGGCATTTGCCCTGGCGGGTGCCCGCTGCGGCTTTGTGCTTGCCAGCAGCGACATTATTGCCATGATGGAGAAAGTGATTGCCCCGCATCCGGTACCCGTACCGGTGAGCAAACTGGCCCTGGAAGTGCTTACGTCATCCGGCGTTGAGCTTATGCAATCCCAGGTCAGGGAACTGAATAGCCGACGACAGACATTAGTCACAGAGCTTGATACCATGCCGGGCGTTCAGCAGATACTGACCTCTTACAGCAATTTTGTACTCTTCCGTTATGAAGACGCAGACCTGCTCTACCAGACACTTCAGCAACAAGGCATTTTTATTCGTGCCTACCCGATTTTGCCTGGCTGGCTTCGTATCAGCATTGGCAGTAAATTCGAAATATCTGTCTTGATATCAGCCCTACAAGAATTTCAACAGGATGCCAGATAATGAACCAGCAACCCATTTTATTTATTGACCGTGACGGCACTCTGGTGGAAGAGCCGCCTGTGGATAAACAGCTGGATTCACTGGAAAAACTTGTTTTCGAGCCGGACGTTATCCCTGCGTTACTCAATTTGCAGCAAGCCGGTTATCGGTTGGTGATGGTGTCTAATCAGGATGGTCTGGGAACCAGCAGTTTCCCCCAGGCTGACTTCGATGCGCCCCACAATGCCATGATGACGTTGTTCAACAGTCAGGGAATTCGCTTCGATGACGTATTGATCTGCCCTCATTTTGACAGTGATAACTGCAGTTGCCGAAAACCCAAACTGGGACTGGTTCGCGAATACCTGACCGGTGGTCGTGTGGACTTTACCCGTTCTGCGGTTATAGGTGACAGATCTACCGATTTGCAGCTGGCTGAAGCCATGGGAATACAGGGTATTCTCTATAACAGAAAAGAGGCTGGCTGGAATGATATTGTCCGTCAACTGACCCTGGGGGAGCGTCGCAGTACCGCCCGGCGCACCACCAATGAAACCGATATCAGCATCACGGTTGATCTGGACAATACGGCGCCTGTCAATATCAACACCGGTGTCGGCTTCTTTGATCATATGCTGGAACAAATTGCTACTCACGGCGGATTTTCCATGGAACTGTCCATGACCGGAGATCTTCACATCGACGAACACCACAGTGTTGAAGATGTAGCCCTGACTCTGGGCACTGCCATGAAACAGGCTCTTGGTAATAAACGCGGTATAGGTCGTTTTGGTTTTACACTCCCTATGGATGAAACCCGGGCGCAATGTATTCTGGATCTTTCCGGACGACCCTTTTTGCGCTTCGAAGCCGATTTCACCCGTGACAAGGTGGGTGACCTCAGTACCGAAATGGTTCCCCATTTCTTTCGTTCCCTGGCAGACAGTCTTGCTGCCACTATTCATTTGTCGGTGGATGGTGACAACGAACATCACAAGGTAGAAGCCCTGTTCAAGGTGTTCGGCCGTACCCTTCGTCAGGCCATTGCCATAAAAGGCGATGAATTGCCTTCATCGAAAGGCGTACTTTAATGAATAATCCGGGAATGATGAAAAACACGGGCCATTCACCGGTCACTATCATTGATACCGGTTGTGCCAACCTGAGTTCTGTTCGCTTTGCCCTGAACCGACTGGGAGCGAGCGTTACGGTCAGCCGTGATCCGGCCCTGATTAAATCCAGCGACCGGGTAATTCTTCCCGGTGTGGGCAGTGCGCCTGCAGGAATGAAAGCACTGCGTGAAACCGGCGTGATTGAAACCCTCAATGAACTGACGCAGCCGGTACTGGGTATCTGTCTTGGAATGCAACTGCTGGGAGACTTCAGTGCAGAAGGCAATACACCATTAACAAGACTTCTACCGTTTAACTGCCAGAAACTATCCGTTGACGGACGACCACTGCCCCATATGGGCTGGAACACCATAACGCCTTCAGAGCATCCTTTGTTCAATGGAATTACGCAGGACAGCTATCTGTATTTTGTTCACAGTTATGCTGCAGCCGAATCAGAGCTGACCCTGGCCAGTTGCGAATATGGTCAGCGGTTTTCCGCTGCGGTCGGTCAGGGTAATTTGATGGGTGTGCAGTTCCATCCGGAACGCAGTGGCACAACCGGTGCCAGGATATTGAAGAACTTCATGGAGCTGACCTTATGATTATTCCAGCCATTGATCTGATCAACGGTCAGGTAGTACGCCTTAAAAAAGGCGATTTCAATCAGGTCACCGGGTTCGACACAGACCCTCTGGCTCAACTCCGGCATTATCAGGATACCGGTAGCCAGATGGTTCATATTGTTGATCTTGACGGTGCCAGAAATCCTGATCAGCGTCAGCTGCAGATACTGACCACATTAACCCAGGCACTGAACTGTCCGGTTCAGGTGGGCGGTGGTATCCGGGAAAAATCAGAAGTAGAGGCCCTGCTGGAACTGGGGGTCAGTAAAGTGGTTATCGGTTCTCTGGCGGCAAAAGACCCTGAACGGGTTGCCAGCTGGATTAAACAATTCGGATCTGACCGTATTACCGTGGCGCTGGATGTACTGCTTGATTCTAATGACAATGCCCAGGTAGCGACCCATGGCTGGCAGCAGGGTTCCGGTAAACTGATAGACGATGTTATTACACCATTGAGAGCCGCCGGTCTCAGGCATGTTCTCTGTACTGATATCGATCGTGATGGCATGCTTTCCGGCCCCAATGTAAAACTTTACCGTCAGTTGGTTCAGCAATATCCGGAGATTCTCTGGCAGGCCTCTGGTGGTATTGCCGAACTGGATGATTTACGACAACTGAAGGCTATTGATATTGGCGGCATTATTATTGGCAAGGCGTTGCTGACGGGCCGGTTCACCATTGAGGAGGCTCTGACATGCTGGCAAAACGGATAATTCCCTGTCTTGATGTAAAAGAGGGACAAGTGGTCAAGGGCGTTCAGTTTCGCAATCATGAAGTGGTGGGCAATATACTGGATCTTGCCAGTCGCTATGCAACAGAAGGCGCTGACGAGCTGGTATTCTATGACATTACTGCCAGCAGTGATGGCCGGACTGTAGATAAAAGCTGGGTCAGTGCTGTGGCTGAACGGCTGGATATTCCATTCTGCGTCGCCGGTGGTATAAAAACCATTGATGACGCCCGACAGATTCTGGCGGATGGCGCGGATAAAATATCTGTCAATTCTCCCGCTCTGGCAGATCCCGATCTGATCAACCGTCTTAATGATACCTTTGGCCGTCAATGTGTCGTGGTGGGCATTGATTCCTGGTACGACCAGGAAAGCGACAGCTACAAGGTGTATCAATTTACCGGTGATGAATCCGCTACCCGTCAGACTCAATGGTACACCCAGAACTGGGCTGAGGAAGTGGAGAAACGTGGTGCCGGTGAAATTGTTCTGAATGTGATGAATCAGGATGGTGTTCGTAAGGGTTATGATGTCGCCCAGCTAACCGCCATTCGCGAAGCCAGTAATCTGCCATTGATTGCATCAGGCGGTGCCGGAGCCATGGAACATTTTAGTCATGTATTCACTCAGGCCAGGGTCGATGGCGCCCTGGCAGCATCTGTTTTCCATAAATCGATTATCGATATCATGGATTTAAAATATTACCTGAAACAACAGGGTATTGAGGTTCGGTTATGACCACACTTTACGATTGACTGGAAAAAGATGGACGACCTTGCTCCGGTAGTTGTTCAGGATTATCATTCAGGCCAGGTTCTGATGCTGGGCTATATGAATCCGGAAGCCCTTGCGGTAACCCTGGAAACCAGAAAGGTGACCTTTTACAGCCGCGCCAAACAGCGTCTGTGGACCAAAGGTGAAAGTTCAGGCAACGTACTGGATCTGGTCACCGTTGGTACCGATTGCGATAACGATGCCCTGCTGGTTCAGGCTATTCCGGCAGGACCGACCTGCCATCTTGGAACCACCAGCTGCTTTCCCGATATTGATAACCAGCCTTTTCTGGGGAAACTGGCGTCACTGGTTGCAGAACGAAAAACAGCCGATGCCGACAGCAGCTATACCGCGAAACTGCTGCAGGGAAATCCAAGACGTATTGCCCAGAAGGTCGGTGAAGAAGGTGTAGAAGTGGCACTGGCTGCTGCCACTAATGACCGTGAAAACCTCATTGATGAAACCGCAGACCTGCTCTATCACCTGACCGTGCTATTGGAACAGCAACAGGTTCCTCTGCCGGAAGTGATTGCCAGACTGGCAACACGACATAAGTAACTGGAAAGCTCATTCTCTGCTGATGTATACACCCTTCTTCTTTGAAGAAGGGCATTGAAGAAGGGCATTGAAGAAGGGCATTGAAGAATGGGTGACACAAACATTAGTGAGCACAGCCCTTTAGCAACAACCTCTAAGAGATGAGGTTGTTGCCTGCTCGCATCTTTAACGGAAACGAATACCATTCGGCTATTTAACAGGAGAGCTATTTAACAGGAGAGCTATTTAACAGGACCGCTATCTAACAGGACAGTGATTCAACAAGATAAAAACGACAACTTATACTGAAATTGTTTCTTTTCTGCTTTAGCTCACCTTATTCCTGCATGATGAGCAAGATCTGATTATCTGCACTACCCTTGCCGCATTAAAATAAAATGCATACAGGCTAATTCGAATGAATATTCTGAAACTTACCAGCCTATATCTGATGACGGTTGTTATACCTTCAGCAAGTCTGGCATGGTTTGAAGTTACTGTGAATTTCAGAGGGTTTAATGAAGCAGTTAAATAAAAATACAACAAACGTAACATCGTATACTACTCTATTATCTGAGATAGATAATCGAAGGCGTTTATTTTGATCGCCGTAAAGGGTTGATTTACAGCAATTTCTTGACAGTTTATCACCCCTCCGGCACAGATCCGTACGGGCACTACTAATGCATACGGCTCTTACGGAAAATCAAACACACTGTCGCATACTTGGATATGGATGGAGTATTTTCGCGCTTGGAATAAACAGTTTGAAGACCTTCTGCATTTTCTTCCATGTTATGCGGTGTTTTTGACTGCGCTTTCTTAATGCCTTTACCCAAGCTCTGCAGACTTCTCTACGAAACTGGTTTAATGCTTTAAGATTGCCGGGAACTGCAAAATAATTATTGTGTCCCTGAACTACGCTTTTCAGCCATTTACCCTGTTCGAATACATCCCTGTGCCGGTTTTTCAGTAAAGTCTGTTTTATGTCTTTGATTTTTGCTCTCAGCTTCTTGGCTATCGTAAATCGTTTCAGCATGAATCCTCCGTCTGAACGGCGCACTGAGCAGATGTGTGTAAAGCCCAGAAAATCGAAGGTATCGGGTTTCCCCTGTCTCCTCTCCTTTCTGTTACTGATTGCAAATCGACCAAACTCTACCAGCTTTGTTTTCTCACCGTTCAAACTCAGGCCAAACTTTCCTAACCGATCTTTCAGGGCTGCCATAAAGTGCAGGCCATCCGAACGGTATTGAAATCCCAATACACTATCGTCCGCATAGCGGACAATATAACACTCCCCTCTGGCGTTTCTTTTCCGCCATTGGTGTGCCCATAAATCTGAAACATAATGGAGGTAAATATTCGCCAGTAATGGTGAAATAACTGCCCCCTGTGGTGTTCCGACCACTGTTTTAGAATACCGGCTGTCTTCTACTACTCCCGCTTTCAGCGTTTGCTTTATCAGCTGGAGTAGTCGTTTGTCTGCGATTCGGTGTTGTAAAAACTTCATCATCCAGTCGTGATCTATTTGATCAAAGAATTTTCTGATGTCTGCATCCAGTATCCAGCTGACTTTCTTTTGGGTAATCGCCACATAGGCTACATTTAATGCCTGATGCTGGTTTCGATTGGGTCGAAACCCGTAGCTGAACCCAAGAAAGTCTGCTTCATAGATGGTTTCCAGCACCCATACTAACGCCTGCTGAACAATCTTGTCTTCCACCGAAGTGATTCCAACCGGACGACGATTGCCATCCGGTTTGGGTAGCCAGATTCTCAGGACAGGTTTGGGTTTATACCCTTGTGTATGAATACGGTTGTGAAGCGCCGTGATTCGTTCCGACAAATGTTTGCCGTAACTTTTCCAGCTCTCCCCATCAACACCTCTGGCCGATGTCCGATTCAGACGGTTATACGCCTTTGTCAGCATGGCCACAGTGATATGGTGCAACAAATTATTGAACCGCAGAGACCGGTTCCTTTTTGCTTTGGTATGTAGACGCATCAGCCCTGACGATCCTGCTTCTGCACTCTGTGTTGCAGTCAGATCCGGCGTGTTGCGCCATTCTTTGCCGTTAGACGACTTCGCTCCACCGACTCCGCTATGGTCTGGTTGTTTTACCTGCATATTGTTCGCCGGTTTCTTCACTACTATTCGTCTATCTGACTCCCTGCCCGCGTAGGTATTCAGCCTTTGTCGTTCTGACTTCGCTGAATCCGACCCGCTGTGAACACTCTCATTGAGATCAGCGAATCACTGACAGGGTCTCCCGAGTTCCGCACAAAAGACATCAGTACATGCACCAGGTCTACTGACTCCGGAGAACCAACAGTAACACTTGCAATAGCGTGATTCTGTCGTATTGCCTTCCCCTTCACCCAACAAGGTCGGCGTTCTCGATGATGGTTTCGGAGCTCAATACTGAGCCTGTACCTTCCCCTGTCAACGCTTAACCATTGCCATTACTGACAACCGCCCATGACTCGGGTTCCGGCGGAGGCTCTTCCCTAATTTTAGTGGGTGATTTAATCTATATTGAACACTTCAAGGCAAGGATGCCGACATGCGCGATAAAGAACTCTACTCTAAAATACTTGGCGTTGAAACTCCGTGGCATGTCGCTCACGTGGAACTCTCCATTACTGAAGGAAAAGTCGAAATCTTTCTCGAACATGATGGCAAAAAGCCTTCTAAATGCAGTGTTTGTGATAAACCCTCTCCGGGTTACGATCGACGTCAGAAGAAGTGGCGGCATCTGGATACCTGCCAGTTTCAAACCATCCTTATTGCTGATGTTCCGCGTACACAATGTTCCGATCACGGTGTAAAAACAATACAGGTTCCATGGGCTGAACCGAACTCTGGTTTTACGGCCTTGTTTGAAGCACTCGTTATTGACTGGCTGAAAGAGGCAACAACCAGTGCAGTTGCCCAACAAATGAAGCTTAGCTGGAATGCCATCGACGGTATCCAACAGCGTGCAGTAGCGAGAGGTCTGGCACGCAGAGTACACGACAATCCCAAACGGTTAGCCGTTGACGAAACCTCATTCCAGAAGAGGCGTGAGTACGTCACTGTGGTTACAGATCATGAAAAAGGCATTGTTTTACATTTGGCCGACAACCATAAAGCTGACAGCCTCAATGAGTACTTTGAGACCCTGACGCCAGACCAGAAAGCCGGTATTGAATGCGTTACCATGGATATGTGGAAGCCCTTTATCAAGGCAGTCACATTGCATGTGCCAGAAGCCAGGGAGCGAATAGCATTTGACAAGTTCCATGTTGCCCAGTACTTAGGCAATGCGGTCAATAAAGTTCGCATAGAAGAGCATAAAGCGCTTATGTCTACAGGGTCAGACTTACTCAAAGGTACCCGGTTTGACTGGCTAACAAATCCTGAAAATATGAGCGATGAAAAGTGGGAAGCGTTCGAGCCGTTGCGTGATTCAAAGCTGAAAACAGCACGAGCCTGGGCCATCAAAGAGATGGCGATGACACTGTGGAATTACACATCACGAGCTTGGGCTATCAAGGCATGGAAACGGTGGCTGAGCTGGGCACTGAGGTGTCGGCTTGAACCTGTTCGTAAAGTGGCCAAGATGATCAAAGAACACCTGTGGGGAATTATTAACGCAATAGTTCTGAAAGCCGACAATGGCCGTGCAGAAGGCATGAATGGAAAGATACAGCGACTCAAGGGTCGAGCCTACGGCTACAGAAACAGAGAAAGGTTCAAAACTGCAATTTACTTTCATTGTGGTGGCCTTGATCTTTATCCAAGAGGGGTGAATCGCTGAAATTTACCCACACAATCTGAGGTAGAGCCCCGGCGGATTGCTAGACCTTACCGGATGAAGGACTTTCACCTTCAATCTCTTGCCGATTTATCTCGGCGCACTGGGTGTCCACAACCAATTAGGTGTCCACAACCAATTAGGTGTCCACAACCAATTAGGTGTCCACAACCAAGCTTGCCAAAATTGAAGGCGTAACATCCCAGACAATAAGGCGAAAGATCGAAAGCGGTCATTACGATAAAATAATGCAAACGAGCGGTGGGCACTACCGCATATTCATCAACCAGCAAAGAATGATTTGCTATGCAAGAGCTAGCTCAGGAAAACAGAAATCCAGCATTGATACGCAAAGGCGACTCTTGCTCGAAAGGTATCCTGACGCAGAATTTATCAGTGACGTTGCCAGTGCTTTCAACTTTAAACGAAAAGGACTGCAAACCATTCTGGAATCGGCAGTATGTGGAAATCCAACCCATGTTGTGGTTGCCACAAAAGACCGACTCGCACGATCAGGATTTGAACTCATCAAGTGGCTTATTGAATTATCGGGAGGACACATCGAGGTTCTGGATGACTCGAATGATTCCAGTGAAGCCTTTAATACCTCAGAGCTTATCGGTTTCATTACCTCGTTCTGCAATAGCCACTACGGAAAACGCTCCGCTGAAAGGCGCAAAAATAATAGCGTCAAAAAAGATCAGGTTTTATCCTGAAAATGAATCGGCCTATCGGGATGCACTTGCTCTTTACCGGCGCTCGTACAATCTGGCTGTCGATCGATTCCGTAACGATAAATACAAAGATGAAAATGGCAAATTCATCAACATGCGTCCGTCGATCAAGATCCAGGTTGAACAGGAGCAAAAGAACAGTGGGCGAGCCTACAACTCTCTGATTTCTGACAATGGCACATTGGCGGCGGCGACCACCTTTAAGGCTGTTTGCAGCAAGAACAAAAAACTAAAAGGCGCTAAAGAAGGGTTTGCTGAAATAGGCTTTAAAAGCCGGAAAGGGAGCAGGCATTCGTTCTCTATTGACCGGCTACCGAAGGGGCTGAACCCTTGCGTCAAAGCACTGGGAAACATCCACTTAACTGAAAATGTACCAAGAGAAGCCATTGGCAAATCATGCGTTATAACCTGTGACAAAGGTCGCTGGTTTATTCAGGTTCAACAACACATCGAACTTAATACCGAAATCCAAGGTGAAGTGGATTGTGTTGGCATTGATCCCGGACTAAGAACCTTTGCGACCTGCTACAGCGACAAGGATGCCTTGATTGTTGGTGACAACCTTGCCAAAGAAAAGCTGTTTCCATTAATGACGCAAGTAGACACTCTGATTGGCCAAAAACAAAAAATCCTTAATAGGCAAAAAGGCGTGAAGTTCGTTGATATGCCTCAGTGGGCGCAGGATCGCATTGTTTATTTTGGCCGTAAAATCAACCGTCTGAAATGCAAAAAGGATGACATCATTCTGGATTTGCATAATCGTCTGGCATTCGATCTGGTTTCCCGTTATGACGTGATCTTTTTGCCGACGTTTGAAACCAGAGGAATGGTTACAAGGAAGGGCAAAAAAGTTCGCACAATTCGCCGGAATACTTGCCGTCAGATGCTAGATCTCAATCATTACGGCTTTAAATTACGTCTAAAGTGGTACGCCAAAAAGTACGGGAAGCACGTTGTTGATTGCAATGAAGCGTACACATCAAAAACCCGAACGTGGGATGGCACTCTTAATGATCGGCTGGGTTCGACAAAGATCTTAAAAGGTGACGGGTTCACCATTGATCGTGACATCAACGGTGCGAGGAACGTCTTTCTTAAAGGTTTAACAAGGGCAGCTTGAGCCTTAATCATAACAACGAATATTGCGTTCGTTGCGATTTTAATCAAGAGCCTATATTCCCATGAATGAATATGAGTTTGCTTTCGCATCAAGCCAGAATGCTTATATTTTCTGTATTCCAATGTCTGACAATACAATGTCTAACGCCTATATTTTTTTACCGCCCCATAATGTCAACCATCAAATGCCTGATTTCCAGACACAAAGAACACCCGGCCAGGATCACTCTATCTTGAATCTCATGGCTACGATGTCAATCAATGCCGTTCCATCTCCGGTAACAGCGCCTCCACCCGCAGCTATTTTTCCTGACGGCAGCATACCCCTTCCGCTGAGGGGGCGTCATTTATGGCTATGGATACATCTTTCTTACCGCATCAGAGACCTGGCTTGCTCGGTAAACTTCCTGACTATCAGCCAGATAAATTCTGTCATGAATATCTTAATAATGAATGTCATCGCAGCGTCTGTAATCATCTCCATTTATCCAAAAGTGAATTATCAACCAGAGTCGCCTGTGTAAAGCAAATGCAGGGCACAGAGCAACATCATTTCGGATATTGCCAGTACAGGCATTTAACTGAGAAGGAACTTCGTGAAGCCAGATTACAGAGAAACATGCCTCATCGAAGGCGTGCGATTATTATCTGCATTGCACACCACGATTCTATGGAAGACGTCTTGAGTTGCCGCTATTTGCACATTAATCATGAATCATGAATCATGAACCATGAACCATGAAGCCCGATAAAGTAAGTACAAAAGTTAGTGCAATTGCGTTTCTGCCTGTCACAACTGACATTAACTTTCAGGCAAAGGGTTAGCATCAGGCTTGTAATAAGCACCTGGTAGCTTACACAAAATCCCAAGTGCAACAATTATCAGAAAACCCGACATTAATACCAGGGAAGACCAGGTCAGATGAACCATCTCACTATCAGTGCAGATTTCATTATCGATGCATTCTGGCGTTATCAAAAAACTCTGTATAAAGCCCACACCCATTAACCAGAAAACCGAAATCACCAATATAGCCATCAGACGCCTGCTTACAGGTGGTTTTCTATTAACAAATGTAACGTCTCTTGATTTCAGTTCTCCAATGGAAGGATTCCGACGTTCATCTTTGAAGACCACCACCGATCCAGAAAAGTAATCATGAAATGACTGATGCTTTTGGCTCTTCCCTAATTTTAGTGGGTGATTTAATCTATATTGAACACTTCAAGGCAAGGATGCCGACATGCGCGATAAAGAACTCTACTCTAAAATACTTGGCGTTGAAACTCCGTGGCATGTCGCTCACGTGGAACTCTCCATTACTGAAGGAAAAGTCGAAATCTTTCTCGAACATGATGGCAAAAAGCCTTCTAAATGCAGTGTTTGTGATAAACCCTCTCCGGGTTACGATCGACGTCAGAAGAAGTGGCGGCATCTGGATACCTGCCAGTTTCAAACCATCCTTATTGCTGATGTTCCGCGTACACAATGTTCCGATCACGGTGTAAAAACAATACAGGTTCCATGGGCTGAACCGAACTCTGGTTTTACGGCCTTGTTTGAAGCACTTGTTATTGACTGGCTGAAAGAGGCAACAACCAGTGCAGTTGCCCAACAAATGAAGCTTAGCTGGAATGCCATCGACGGTATCCAACAGCGTGCAGTAGCGAGAGGTCTGGCACGCAGAGTACACGACAATCCCAAACGGTTAGCCGTTGACGAAACCTCATTCCAGAAGAGGCGTGAGTACGTCACTGTGGTTACAGATCATGAAAAAGGCATTGTTTTACATTTGGCCGACAACCATAAAGCTGACAGCCTCAATGAGCAGGGCGATCTCATTTGACAAACACCAATCCTGTTGCATATTCAAAAAGCTAGCTTTAAAAACTGAATTTTTGAGAAGTACAGGAAATTAGGCTTATTTTGGTACTTTTGTGTGCTGAATAATTAGCCAAACAGAGAAAGTTAGTGCCAAATGAGATCGCCCTGCCTCAATGAGTACTTTGAGACCCTGACGCCAGACCAGAAAGCCGGTATTGAATGCGTTACCATGGATATGTGGAAGCCCTTTATCAAGGCAGTCACATTGCATGTGCCAGAAGCCAGGGAGCGAATAGCATTTGACAAGTTCCATGTTGCCCAGTACTTAGGCAATGCGGTCAATAAAGTTCGCATAGAAGAGCACAAAGCGCTTATGTCTACAGGGTCAGACTTACTCAAAGGTACCCGGTTTGACTGGCTAACAAATCCTGAAAATATGAGCGATGAAAAGTGGGAAGCGTTCGAGCCGTTGCGTGATTCAAAGCTGAAAACAGCACGAGTCTGGGCCATCAAAGAGATGGCGATGACACTGTGGAATTACACATCACGAGCTTGGGCTATCAAGGCATGGAAACGGTGGCTGAGCTGGGCACTGAGGTGTCGGCTTGAACCTGTTCGTAAAGTGGCCAAGATGATCAAAGAACACCTGTGGGGAATTATTAACGCAATAGTTCTGAAAGCCGACAATGGCCGTGCAGAAGGCATGAATGGAAAGATACAGCGACTCAAGGGTCGAGCCTACGGCTACAGAAACAGAGAAAGGTTCAAAACTGCAATCTACTTTCATTGTGGTGGCCTTGATCTTTATCCAAGAGGGGTGAATCGCTGAAATTTACCCACACAATCTGAGGTAGAGCCATGCTTTTGGGTTATCCACATCGACAAAAAAGAAAACGCTCCTAATGGCAGTTTAAATAAGGTGCGAAGAATACTTTTATAGAGATTCAGATTCCCACCCGTTTTACCGTCAGTCACTTTTATTCCGGTATAGTGATGCCCCAGACTGCCACCAGTCAGGGAAACAAACAGTGGTTCAAACAGGAAGAGAGGAGATATAACCAACACCATCGCCAACGTGTTATCTGTCAGTCCCAACTCAATAGAGGTAATGATCAGAGTGAGGAGTAATACTCCAAAAGCAACAGAATCCAGAAGCATGGCTATTATTCTTTTCATCAAGCCTGGATACATATAATCCCCCCTAAATTTCTTACGTTATTGATCTGACTCATGACACTCAACAATCGGTAAACCAGCCCTTCATTCGGGGCCAAAACAATCATGACCAGAAAATCAGAGAGTGCTTTCCCACTCATCCATAACATTATTTGAACGAAAATAGCTGGCCGAACTGCTTTATCAACCAGCCATAATTAATCAGCCATCTGTTGCCGCTGTGCCGGTGATCTTCACTGCGGACACTTTCACAAACGCCGGACAGGCTATACTGCTACTCTGTCGTTTGAAGTAAGTGTTGGACATATTCACAGATTCAAGGCGACCGGATAACCATTCCACCTGATTAAAAATCCTGTGGAAAGAGTCGTTGATGCGAAGATTGTACAAATGGGATTTTACTTCACCATTTTCCATCAACAAGGTGCCAAAACGGCTGGTGCCGGTGAACTCTCCCCTGGCAGGATTGGTACTGTTCATATAATGAATAAAGCCAATATACAGTGTTTTTCTCTGGGTGGATTTGACCATGTCAGCAAAAGACTCTGGTCCATTACCAGCATGTACTTTTAAGGATGCCACAGAAGAATCATTATTAACGTCTTTACCAAATCGATCACAGGTGTCCTTATCGGAATAATACATCTGCTTAAGCACACCAGCGTTCACCAATGGAAAGCGCTCTCGCTGAAAACCGTTAAGCCCTACCGGTCTGGCAAAAATCACATCCGGATCTTTCGGATCATCGGTAATGGTAATATTGCTGCCAAACACTTTGTCGCCTGGTTTATGCTGATCTTTCTGCAGCATTCCTGACTGGTATTCAAACGTTTCGCCTGACAACGCCAGCCAATCGACAAAACTGGTCATTTCTGCAAAGGCATCGGCTGAAAAAACCACATCATACTCACCAGGCTCAAGATCAATTCGCGGAGTAGCCCTTTTCAGTTCGTACAATACATTGAGTGACTCAATGAGCGCATCGGCATCAAACTCCTGCCAGGTTTCTCCCACGGCTCCGGTGCGTACTTCTTTTTTGTCATCATTAACAAGCTGCAGAACCACTTCCAGATTCCAGTCTGATCCCTGATAGAAAACAGCTTCTTCCACTAACGTGTTAATAACCCCATAACCATGCCCCCCGGCACTGAACGCACCGGATACCTCCACTTCAGATTCGTCAAAGCGGTCTTTCACCTGCTGAAAGAAATCCACCAGCTTCTGACTTTCCAGCTCAATAAGCGAGGAATCAAACCGGGTATTGACATGGTCATTGCTGGCAACGGGTTTCATTGCCGTGAGATGGGGAATTTCAGGCATTAACTCGATACGACTTTTTAACGACAGAATAAATGCTTTAAACCGGGCTGCATCCGTTGCCAGATTACCTGCACATTCTCCTTTTATTTTTTTCTTGCCTTTATAAAGAACAACATCCAGTTGATTACCTTCCTCTGAAACATTCAGGGAAATCTGGCTTCGGCCAGCACGAACCAGGTGCGAAACTTCTGTTCGATAGGTTAGCTGGCCCTGGAGATTCTGATCTTTCAGAAAGTCATTGAGTGCTTTCAGACCGGTTTTCACTTCACGGCTTTCTTCAGAGTAACAACGTGCCATGATTTATTCTCCCACCTGAACATTCTCAAACACACACACCGGGACACCGTGCCCCAGCCTCATTATCTGGTTCGGCTGACCTTTGCCACAGTAGAAGGTGGGCATCAGTTTCCATGTGCTTTGATCACCCACCCGTTTCAGAGAATTCCAGAATTTTAAACTGTCCCCCCGGTAACTGGGGTTGCGTACTGCATGGGTAATCTTGCCGTTTTTCACTCTCAAACCGTATTCACAGGCAAAATGGAAATTTTCCCTGTTTGAACCAATTGACCAGCTTCTGGGAGAATCCATAATGACGCCGTCTTCTACATTGGCAATAAGCTCTTCCAGCGTGCCATCAGATCCGGCGTCCACATTGATGTTATTCATGCGCTCTATGGGCATCCGGTTATAGCTTTCAGCCCGGCAGGTCGCACCTGATTCACTGAAAATGGTCTTGTCTGCCAGTTCATTGGCTTCAACGATCATCTGTCTGGAGGTTATGGCGTCCTTTAACAATCCTTTTTCAATCATCAGAACATTTCTGGCTTTTACGCCATCGTCATCAAAACCGATACTGCCCGGCGAATTGGCAAGGGTGCCATCGGCCCTGGCATTCAATTTTTCCGAGCCGAACTGCAGTGTGCCAAAGTCATCCAGATTAATGTGGGAACCACCGGCATAGGACAGCTCATAACCCAGGATTCGATCAAGCTCCAGGGCATGACCGATAGTTTCATGGGTTTGCAGCGCCATCATGTTATTGAGCAAAATGAGATCACACTCACCTTTTTCCAGAACCGGTGCGTCCAGAATTTCCAGCAATTCGGTTCGGATTCGTTCGGATTGATCAAAATGATCGGTAAGGAAAACCTCCCAGCCTGATGATCCCTGATGATCCTGAGAGAGTGGTGAAGATCGTCGCTGGGTAAGTCCGTCAACATCCCTGGCCAGAATTGTCAGATTACCATCCACTTCCATAAGGTGACGATCTATCTCGGCACCTTCACTGTCTATGTAATAGATATGACGTTTATGAAAGGAAGCCGAAACGCTTCTGATATGAAACTTTTCATGGACCAGTTTTCCATCGATCTTCAGGAAATGATCTATTTTCTCCTGGGTTGGAATCTGGAACGGATCTATTTCACAGGGTGATTCATAGACTGACTGAAAAACCTCTTTCTCTGCCAGTTTAACTTTCAGGGAATTCATTGAGACGGAAGCCCTGGCTTTATCCAGTGCCTGCCGGGCGCAGCTCATCATTCCCTCTTCACTGAGTGTTTCAGAACTGGCAAAACCCCAGGCACCTTCCATCAGCACCCTGATACCGTATCCCTGTTTTTCGGTGAAGGTATAATCTTCCAGAACACCGTTCATGGTTGAAATATATTCTTGCTGATCCAGTAGATGCAAGCGTATATCAGCAAAATCTACATTCTGGCTATTGATAAATGCCAGCACTTTTTTTGTTATATTTTTCATACATTACTTATTATGTTGGGCTCTTCCCTAATTTTAGTGGGTGATTTAATCTATATTGAACACTTCAAGGCAAGGATGCCGACATGCGCGATAAAGAACTCTACTCTAAAATACTTGGCGTTGAAACTCCGTGGCATGTCGCTCACGTGGAACTCTCCATTACTGAAGGAAAAGTCGAAATCTTTCTCGAACATGATGGCAAAAAGCCTTCTAAATGCAGTGTTTGTGATAAACCCTCTCCGGGTTACGATCGACGTCAGAAGAAGTGGCGGCATCTGGATACCTGCCAGTTTCAAACCATCCTTATTGCTGATGTTCCGCGTACACAATGTTCCGATCACGGTGTAAAAACAATACAGGTTCCATGGGCTGAACCGAACTCTGGTTTTACGGCCTTGTTTGAAGCACTCGTTATTGACTGGCTGAAAGAGGCAACAACCAGTGCAGTTGCCCAACAAATGAAGCTTAGCTGGAATGCCATCGACGGTATCCAACAGCGTGCAGTAGCGAGAGGTCTGGCACGCAGAGTACACGACAATCCCAAACGGTTAGCCGTTGACGAAACCTCATTCCAGAAGAGGCGTGAGTACGTCACTGTGGTTACAGATCATGAAAAAGGCATTGTTTTACATTTGGCCGACAACCATAAAGCTGACAGCCTCAATGAGTACTTTGAGACCCTGACGCCAGACCAGAAAGCCGGTATTGAATGCGTTACCATGGATATGTGGAAGCCCTTTATCAAGGCAGTCACATTGCATGTGCCAGAAGCCAGGGAGCGAATAGCATTTGACAAGTTCCATGTTGCCCAGTACTTAGGCAATGCGGTCAATAAAGTTCGCATAGAAGAGCATAAAGCGCTTATGTCTACAGGGTCAGACTTACTCAAAGGTACCCGTTTGACTGGCTAACAAATCCTGAAAATATGAGCGATGAAAAGTGGGAAGCGTTCGAGCCGTTGCGTGATTCAAAGCTGAAAACAGCACGAGCCTGGGCCATCAAAGAGATGGCGATGACACTGTGGAATTACACATCACGAGCTTGGGCTATCAAGGCATGGAAACGGTGGCTGAGCTGGGCACTGAGGTGTCGGCTTGAACCTGTTCGTAAAGTGGCCAAGATGATCAAAGAACACCTGTGGGGAATTATTAACGCAATAGTTCTGAAAGCCGACAATGGCCGTGCAGAAGGCATGAATGGAAAGATACAGCGACTCAAGGGTCGAGCCTACGGCTACAGAAACAGAGAAAAGGTTCAAAACTGCAATTTACTTTCATTGTGGTGGCCTTGATCTTTATTCCAAGAGGGGTGAATCGCTGAAATTTACCCACACAATCTGAGGTAGAGCCTTATGTTGTAAACTCGATGATCCAGATCGCCTGATGAAAAACGGCAACCATTAATAGTATCTGTTATCACTCCGGAGCATTATAAAGTAAAAGATTAACAGTATTTACTACAGATAAATATTTTATACCCATCGTCGTACATTGTTTTTGTAGTGTACAAATTCATCACCAATTAATGCTTCCAGTGCTCTTTCTTCGGGGTGTATCTGAAAACGGTTCATATATATACCCATTGGATTTTTAGATGAGGCCAGGCGTCAACCAAGTGAAGCCCCGTGAGCCTACAAATAGTAGGTGATTGGGGCTTTACTCCCCCTGTTGCCTTGTAGCAACTCCAAATCCTCTGGGTATATATCTCCTTACATTTCTGCCTCAACGGTATAACCCCTTTTACGGAGCAAACGAATAACGCCCTGCTCTCCCACCAGATGTCCGGCACCCACCGCTATGAATGTTGGCTTTCCGGACATCTCTTTCTCTATCGCCGGTATCCAGCTTTTGTTTCTATTCACTAACATTTGATCAAGAAAGGCCTGGGAATACTCTTCGGTGTTATAAATAAGTTTACCAAGATGATTGATGTCTTCTTCCCTGTAGGATGATGTCATGGTGTTGATCTCGGCCCGGGCCTTGTCATTATCTTCAACCAGGGTCATGATCATTTTCATCTGATCTGCCACAGGAATACCACTGAGCACATTCATCTGAAATTCCACAGTCTCCAGACCCAACTGATTTTTACTCTCAGCAACGAATGCATCGGAAAAAATCTGTTCATAGGAATCAGGCTCACTGCAATCCAGAATACCGGGCAACAGGGCTGAATAGATAACCATTGGTTCCATCTTTTTGAATTGGTTGACACCGACACCATAGATGGCCATAAACGCAGCATCTATGCCTTTGATCTGTTCCTGAGAGAACACGTCATAAATGGTTTTCCCATCCTTCAGTCGTCCATGTTCCATGGCTTCCATTTGTACTTTCATGGGATCTGACATATCCAGTTCCATGACCAGCTGATCCGTACTCTTGATAGCACGACTTACTTCTGTATCCAGTGTTATACCACCACAGATCAAATGTATGGTGCCAAACAGATAAGATGGCTTATTCAAACCATTGCCAGAAATTTTCCAGAGTGTTGAATTGTCCAGTGCTGACCTGGGCGCAGCCGACACACTACTGATGATAAACAGGCAGGTGACAAGAAAAAGAGCGATCCGGTTCATAATTTCATTCCTTGATTTTTTGATAATTCCGATGGTATTTACTCCGCAGAACCCTGCAAAAGCTATTAAAATTCAACATTAAAATATCGGACAATGCTTCTCTCTTCAACGCATTTTTCCGTTCACAATGTATCATTGCGTTCTGCAGTAAAGCGTTAAATCGGATGCAAGGAGTCTGTCGGACTTAGCCGACCGTAGAGAGAAAAAGGCCGGTTTGAGTCAGTTTTTATGATCATTTGAGGCGAACAGCGGATAGCGAGCTATTTATCAAACAAAAGCGAATTTTCAGACCAATTTGCTAAGACCGCACGACTGCATGGATGCAGGAGCTAGTGCAACGCAGGAGCAGTTCCGCGTAGGACAGTCTATGCTCGGTCAGGCTCCTGGCATAGATGTCTATTTTGATATCCAGGCTCAATGACAGCTTTGCGACAAAGGTCACATCTCATCACTTTAATGCGTCAGGATGTTATAATCCTCTGCATTAAATTTAAGGAAGAGCCAAATTTTTGTTCACCGACCTTCCCCAACCATCGAGCAACATTGTAAAGACAATAATATGACAACTAAAATCTGGAATGTTTATTTATCAGGCGAAATACACTCAGACTGGCGTGAACGTATAATAGCCGGGTGTAATGAAAAAAAACTGTCCACACAATTTTCCTCCGCAGTGACGCATCACGAGTCCAGTGATCTTTGCGGTGTGCGTATTCTTGGAGCAGAAGAGAATCCTTTCTGGCAGGATCGCAAGGCATCGGGTATTAACGCTATCCGCACAACCCGTCTATTGAAAGAAGCCGACATTGTTGTGGTTCGCTTTGGTCCAAAATACAAACAATGGAACGCTGCTTTTGATGCGGGTTATGCAGCCGCACTGAACAAACCCATTATCACTCTTCATGATGCAGACATTAATCATGCACTGAAAGAAGTTGATGCTGCTGCCAATGCCACAGCCAACACGCCGGAGCAGGTGGTAGAGATACTGGAATACGTGCTGGGATAAATCCGTCGCCTTTGAAGATGCAGAGTTGCTGGCTGCATCTCCAGATACTCCGAGAATAGATAGAAGAAACATCGCGCCCTGAAGGCTGTCTCGAAGGCTGTCTCGAAGGCTTTTTGGCAAGACTTTTTGGCTAGGCTTTTTAGCTAGGCTTTTTGGAAAGCTGCGTTGTCCGCTGGTGTTGTATTAAAAGGTATTCAGGACTTGTGGCCAGGAGCCTGACCGAGAACAGTGGTTATTCCCTCAACCTGCTCGGCTTACCCTGACAGCGAACGAGATGAACCGAAACCTCAATACTATATAGTTCTGTAAAAAAACAAACTGGTTATTTTTTGATCAATTTTTCAAACCCTTTTGTTTTACCGCTTACATCCATTTTAGACCATCTGACCACAAGGTTATCCACAGAACCTGTGGATAATGGATACATCATCTTTGTCGTTCATTATTTTGCAACAATCATCTGATAACGTATCTGCTCCCGATGCAGCATCCAGCGTATAAACCACACCAGTAAACGCAAGCGAATCCAGACTTTGGAACGGGTCAGCAGGGACAAATTCTGATAGTGTTGCCCGAACCAGAAACAGAAGCCCGACAGAACATCTTCGGTTATATCAACTATTTCTACCTGGTCAAAACCTGACTCTCTCAAAACCGTCTCATAGGCACTTTGTATCTGCATATTCTCTACACGAATACCTGATGCCCGGCCAAGAAACTGAACCAGCCTCTGCTCTTTTCTATCTCGAAAGGGTCTTGCCAGCACCATATCAGTGAAGGCCAGAACACCACCGTCTCTGAGTACTTTTTTCGAATTTTTCAGGAATGTTTTTTTATCCTCAAACTTATAGATACAGTCCAGAGCCAACACTTTATCGCAGGAATTCGCTTCGTATTTTTCCAGAACCCGTTCTCCGCCGCGTAACAGATTCAGTTGACTGAAATGCCCACAGTTCTCCTGGGCTTTGGCTAAATGCGACTCATGTCTGGCAATAGCGGTCAGGGAATCAACCTGGTAGTAATCAAGCCAGACCAGTAACTGGTCATAGCTGGAATAGCCCATATCAATGACGGTATCCTGATTAGACAGGCAGGCCTTATCAGCAAGGAGACCTGCCATTTCGGAACAGGCCTGCCGATATTCAGACGTTTCTTTCCAGAATCCAAGTAACCGCCAGCTGGTGGAAGGTATCACAGGGTTATTGAGCAGCCACTGGTCAGCCAGAATTTCTCGCTCACGACTTGAGGTTGGCCACCATATTCGAACCAGCATTGCCAAACCCTGCATCAGAAGTCCGGACATGACCAGCCAGGTCAATAGCACACCAATAAAAAATGACACTATCGTCATAAGTTAACTATTTTATTAATTTCCATAATTTTAGAAAATGGATACTTGTCCACATTCTGCCTCACAAGATAATAGAGACATCATCCCTTGATTGCTACCAGAAGCACTAAACGGCCTCTTCTTGTCTTTGCCTTCGCCAGTGAGTATGCACTAAAAAGTAGATAACGGCTGTGAGTGCCACAGCCAGGCCCGCCGGATAGGAAAACGAAGACGACAGGTGCAATCCTTCAGGAGCCATCAGGATGTAGGTTGAGCAAACCGCTGTCATAAAACTGGCTGGCAATAATACGATCCAGTAATTTCGTCCTTCATGCACCATGTAAACTGCCGCTGCCCAGAGAACAACAGTAGCCAGAGCCTGATTGGAAAAAGCAAAATAACGCCAGATAACCGAGAAATCCACCAGCGTTAACAAGTATCCGAATACAAACAGAGGCAATGCCAGCTTTATCCGGTTAAACAAATGAATCTGGGGGATTTTGAAAATATCGGCAATTATCAATCGCAAACTGCGAAAAGCCGTATCACCAGAAGTGACAGGACAGGCTATAACACCAAGAATCGCCAGCATGCCCCCCACAGATCCGAGCAGTCCTGTTGCAATTTCATTCACAACCAGTGCCGGTCCGCCTTTATCAAGTACCTGAGAAAGACCTTCTATACCCTCAGGGAAAAATGCCATGGCAGCAGCAGCCCAGATCAGGGTAACAACGCCTTCTGCCACCATGGCACCATAGAATACACGGCGACCGCAGCCTTCATCGGGAATGCATCTCGCCATAATCGGTGACTGCGTTGCATGGAATCCGCTGATAGCACCACAGGCAATGGTAATACAGAGCATGGGCCAAACGGATAAACCATCAGGGTGACTGCTGGCAGTTCCTATTTCGGGAATAGGAAGTCCTCTATAAATAAGCATACCGCCAATACCCACAGCCATAAATAACAGGGCAAGTGCGAACAGCGGGTAAATTCGGGCTATCAGTTTATCAATAGGTAGAATCGTGGCTATAAAGTAGTAGCCCAGAATGACAATTAACCAGAACGTCTTGTCTGCGAACACACCTGAAAAGCCCAGATTACTCAATAACGAAGCAGGCCCCAGCATAAAGACGGCACCCACCAGCAGCAGTAACACCACCGACATCAGACGCATAAAGTTGCCAACCTTGGCGCCAAGATAAATTCCGACCACTTCCGGAATACTTTTACCCTGGTGTCGGGCTGACATCATGCCCGAAAAATAATCATGCACGGCCCCGGCAAAAATGCAGCCAAAAACAATCCAGACGAATGCGGCGGGTCCATAGAGGGCACCAAGAATGGCTCCGAAGATAGGACCCAGTCCGGCAATATTTAGAAACTGTATCAGGAATATCCTTGGCCAGGTCAATGTTACAAAATCAACCCCGTCGGCCATTTCAATGGCGGGCGTTTTGCGGGTTGAGTCTGCACCGAAACACTTTTCAATGAGGCTACCATAGAACAGATACCCCAGAACCAAAGCGACCAGTGACATTAAAAAGCTAGACAAGATGTAACCTCCCGATACTACTTATTTTCCCAAAACTAATAACTTCCCCGGTACTTCTAATTTTCTCGATACGTCTAATTTTCTCGATACGTCTAATTTTCTCGATACGTCTAATTTTCTCGATACATCTAATTTTCTCAATACTTCTAATTTGCAGATACTTATAATTTACCGATACCAAAAACCCCCAAGTTCCCGAGTTTACTTTTTAGAGGAACTAATATTAGTCGCTATTCTCAAATCCTGCCGATGAATCGAATACGGTATAAAGTATGGATGAATCAATATTCATTTTGATATTCAATGCCTGATTGACCAATCAGCGCCCTGAAATACTGTATTAATAATATCAATGCATCTCTGTGATTTTTCAGATTAATCCTTTACCCATAGATAATACCGGTATTGCCATAACTGATATGGTCATAACCGCATTGACATAACCCGCATTGACATAACCCGCATTGACATAAAGCGTCGAACTAATTCACTGCTCTCTTCCACAGATTGCGTTCCTGCCATTACTTCGAAGTTTGCTGGCAACTCTATCTCTATTGAATCAAGAAAAGTGAAGGGCTGAGGGTCAATGGGTGAAATGTGAAATCTTTTGAATCAAGGCAATACCCTCAGCACTGTTTGATAAAACGCCCAACCTCTTTTTTTACAAAAACATTGTCAAAAAAACATTGTCAAAAAAACATAAATATTTCCTGCTGCCTCTCAATGTCAGCACTTTGAAGGGAACTTATACAAACCAAGCGATCAGACTGTACTATCGTACCAGTAAATGAGCACTGCCAACGCAGTCGCAACGCCAAAAGCAAGGGGTATATACATGACAGCGCCATCAACTTCTCGGCTAAGGATCATCTGCTATTCTCTCTGAATGTTGGATTTTAAGAGCACTCTATGATTGAGCTGTTAACCGGTATTACGTCAGTATTCTGGGAATATATTATTGTTTACCTGCTATTAGGCGCAGGTGTTTATTTCACCATTCGCAGTCGATTTGTTCAGTTCCGTTATTTTTTTCATGCATGGAAAATCATGCTCTGCTCCCGCCAGCAATCCAAATGCAGCATTTCATCCTTTCAGGCACTGTGCACCAGTCTGGCCACTCATATAGGAACCGGAAATCTGGCTGGCGTTGCCATTGCCCTGTGCATCGGCGGTCCGGGGGCAATATTCTGGATGTGGATTGTTGCCTTACTGGGCATGGCCACCAGTTTTCTGGAAAACACCCTCGCCCAGCTTTATAAGACCAACAACTATGACGGTACATTTCGGGGAGGTCCTGCCTACTACATCAAGAAAGCATTAGGGCTAAGATGGCTTGGCATTATTTTTTCCCTGTTGATGATCAGTAGTTTCGGCTTCATCTGTAATGCAGTGCATTCGAACACTGTCGCGCAGGCCCTTACTATCAACAACTCGCTGACACCTGAAATTGTCGGCATAATACTGGGACTACTCACTGCCCTGATCATTTTTAAAGGGCTGCGCACTATTGTGCATTTCAGCCAATGGGTTGTTCCTTTCATGGCCATTTCTTACCTGATTATTTCACTGATAGTCGTTGGCATGCATCTGGACCAGTTACCCGGGGTATTTGCACTGATTATAGAAGGCGCTTTTGGTCTGCAATCCGCCACTGGCGGAGTAATCGGATATTCCATATCCCAGGCCATTATGCAGGGTATTAAACGCGGGCTGTTCTCCAATGAAGCAGGAATGGGCAGTGGCCCCAATGTCGCGGCCACAGCAACACCTTACCCTCATCACCCTGCCGCTCAGGGCATTGTTTCCATGACCAGCGTCTTTATAGATACCATTGTCGTATGCACAGCCAGCGCAGCAATTATTCTGGTCAGCGGTTATCTTGAAGCGGGGCCGAACCTCAATGGCATTCAGTTACTCCAGGCATCACTCGCAGAATCTGTAGGTCCATGGGGGGAATGGTTTCTTGCGGTGACTGTTTTTTTCTTTGGCTTCACTTCCATTGTTGCCAACTATTACTGTGGTGAAACAAACCTGAGATTCATAAGGAACAATCGAAGGCTTCTTTTTTTTTACCGGGCTTCCAGTGTCATTCTGGTTTATGTTGGCGCCGTTAGTTCCCTTGAAACAGTCTGGGCTCTGGCGGACCTTGCCATTGGCATGCTGGCCCTAATCAATCTTGGCGTTGTTGTCCTTTTATCCGAACCAACCATACAGGTTCTCAAAGATTATGACAGACAGATTAAGATGGGGCGTATTCCTGTGTTTATACGTCACCGACATCCATTTTTGAATAAGACAATGGATAACAATGTCTGGGTTCACCCTGCTCCACAAGACGACTTTGATATAAACGACAATACTCCAACACTGGGAAACTTCCGGGAAGCGGAAAGCTCATAAGATATTCACTCATATTCCATTATCATTGTTGTAGACATACCAAATAACATGGGTATTTTTGGATTTTCACAAAGACCCATGACTTTTTTCTACACAATTTCTAACCATTAGTTTTTTTTACTGAATTCATTCATTAAACGCTGAATTATTCCGGCAGGTTAGATTGGCATCGACAGCCCCTTTATAAGTAATCACCACCACTTCTTAAGCAATAACACTCGATCATCAAATCGACATTACTCTCTTGAAAGATCACTCGACACCTTTCAACGACTGGCTTCACATCTCTTTCGGATAAAATCCAATCAATCCATGCGAATAAGCATTACTACCAAGCATCTATCGTTTATTCACTAATATTATAAAAACCAATTTAAAATAAAAATTCGGCCTATATAAATGTACCTGGAAATCTATGAATAATTTTATTGATGCTGCAAATGGCCTGATCTGGGGTAATGTCCTGATTTACCTTCTACTGGGAGCCGGTCTATTCTTCACCATCAAAACCCGCTTTATTCAATTTCGTCGTTTTGGTCTGGCAGCAAAAACCATGCTGAGCAGTCGTTCAAAAATCAGCTCATCTCAAATCACGCCTTTTCCAGGCATTCTGCACCAGTCTGGCCGCTCGAATCGGTACAGGCAACATGGCCGGTGTTGCCGTCGCCCTGTATCTCGGCGGTCCCGGTGCCATTTTCTGGATGTGGTTGATTGCTATTTTAGGTATGGCCACCAGTCTGGCAGAAAATATTCTCGCACAGATTTATAAAACCAGTAATGGCGACGGCACTTACCGCGGTGGTCCGGCTTATTACATCGAAAAAGCCATGGGACAACGCTGGCTTGGCATTGTTTTCTCCATATCCCTGATCATTGCCTTTGGTTTTGCTTTCAACAGTGTTCAATCCAATTCTATTGCTGCAGCCTTCAGTGGTTATGACATTCCGCCCATGACGATTGGTCTGGGTCTGGCACTGATCAGTGGTCTGGTTATTTTTGGTGGCATCCGTTCCATCTCCCGGGTGGCCGAACTGATAGTACCAGTCATGGCCCTGGGTTATCTGGCTGTGGCTCTGGTTGTTGTGGCAATGAACATTACAGAATTGCCTGCAGTATTCAGTCTGATCTTCAAAAGCGCCTTTGGCCTTGAGAGCGCTGCCGGTGGTGGTGTCGGTTACATGGTTTCACAAGCCATGATGCAGGGCATCAAACGGGGTCTTTTCTCCAATGAAGCCGGTATGGGCAGCTCACCCAATGCTGCCGCCACTGCACATTCCAGTCATCCTGTGAATCAGGGACTGATGGGAATGCTGGGTGTTTTCATCGATACCATTATTGTCTGCACAGCAACCGCCGCTATTATTCTGATCTCAGGTGTCATGGAACCCGGCAACGGTATTACGGGTATTGAACTGACTCAGGCAGCATTGGCCAGTCAAATCGGGCCCTTCGGTTATCATCTGGTGTCATTCGCTATCCTGCTGTTTGCCTTCAGCTCAATCATTGCCAACTACTACTACGGTGAATCCAACCTTAGATTTATTTTCGATAATAAACTGCTGGTCATAGCTTACCGTGTCGCTGTTCTGGGTATGGTTGTCTGGGGTGCCATTGGCAGTCTGCCTACCGTCTGGGCCTTCGCTGATCTGTCCATGGGTATTATGGCTCTGATTAACCTGGTGGCTATCCTGATTCTGTCCGGAATTGTTGTTCAGGTTCTGAAAGATTTTGATGAACAGTGCAAAACGGGCGTCACTCCGGTGTTTAACCGTCGCAAGTTTCCATTTCTCGACCAGACCATGGACGACGATGTATGGACAGAGAATTCTTCAGGATCGGTTAAGGGAAAAAAAGCCTCGATCAATACAGGTGCTGTAGCTCAATAACCAGCTGACCCTCGACTCTCGCAGGGAAGCGAGAGCAACCATTAACGCATCGTTTTGAAAGGCAACGGGTATACCCTGACACTGCGGGTATCTTAAAAGACAACGGATATAGCGGTCATCAAAATTACTCACCGGCCTGTTCATTGTGAACAGCATGAATGGCAAATACGGCATCACTGAGATTGATGTCCTTTCTTCCAAGACTTTCATACTTCATATCCAGTCCTTCAATGCGAAGATGATCAAAGTGTAATTCTCCCACAGAACTGGGTAGCCTGAGACGAATAAAGCCATCACCTTTGAATTCTGCACGGGCCTTATGGAGATCATAGGTCAACTCACTACTACTGACGTTTGATTGTTTTTCACTTCCCAGTGGTTTTAGCAGGTCGGCCAACTCTTCATCCGCAGAAGATGAGGTTATCGGTCCCAGTAATGCCACAGCCAGCGAGGCCGCCAGCCGAAGACGGGTTTGATTGGATAAGGCTCGACGCAACTGCCATCGGGATATCATTTTCTTTTCCAGTAACAACTCGCCCAAAAGCGCATTATTCTTGTCCTGCACACTGACGACATCATCCAGTTGCTGTCGGGTAATATAACCGCGGGTAACAAGAATCTGCCCTAGACGTGATTTGTGATATGCTTCTGTCCGCTTTTCAATATCCATGAATTATCCTGCCTGTCTTCATTGTCTGATATCGACTGGCTGTATAATCTATTGACTCATCCATTCACTCTGAACTTTCTACAGGTCAGCCTCTATGCCGGAAAAACCAGAAAAAAACAAAGAGTTTGCCTTTGAGCAATCTCTCGCAGAGCTTGAACAACTGGTTCAACACATGGAATCCGGTGATCTCAGTCTGGAACAATCCCTGAAAGCCTTTGAGCAGGGTGTCAAACTGACCCGTGAATGCCAGCAGGCTCTGAGCCAGGCGGAACAGAAAGTACAGTTATTGCAGGAAAAAAATGGTGAACTGATCAGTCAGCCATTCAATCCAGAATCCGGGGACGAGTAATGATGTCTTCAGATACTTCTCTGAAAACTTACATTCAACGGTGTTGTGATCAGGTTGATCAATCCCTGTCCAGCATACTCAGAGTGGCCGACCCTATCAGCCCCGGCTTGCTGGAAGCCATGCAATACAGCGTATTTAATGGTGGTAAGCGTATTCGTCCGGTTCTTGCTTTTGCCGCCTGTGAAGCCGTTGGCGGCGAGTTTACTGAAGCCGGTACAGCCGCTTGTTCCGTGGAGCTGATACACGCATATTCCCTGGTTCACGATGACCTTCCGGCCATGGATGATGATAATCTGCGCCGTGGTAAACCCACCTGCCACAAGGCGTTTGATGAAGCCACTGCGATTCTTGTGGGAGACACCCTGCAAACACTGGCATTTGAAGTGCTCAGTAATCATGATCTTGGTCCGACAAATCACCTTGGTGATAAAACCCGGTTGCAACTGGTAAAAATTCTCAGTCAGGCATCGGGTCTGTCCGGCATGGCTGGCGGTCAGTCCATGGATCAATACTCTGCAGGTTTGCAGCTGGATCAATCCGGTCTGGAAAAAATGCATTCCCATAAGACCGGCGCATTGATCAATGCCAGCGTTCGTATGGGCGCACTCAGCCATCCGGACGTTAATCAATTTCAGCTTGATCAGCTTGAACGTTATTCCCGGGCCATTGGTCTGGCGTTCCAGGTTCAGGACGATATCCTCGATGTTATCTCTGACACAGAAACCCTGGGCAAGCAGCAAGGTGCCGATATCGCCCTGAACAAACCGACTTATGTATCCCTGATGGGACTTGAAAATGCTCGTAAACTTGCTTCCGGGCTTCATGATCAGGCAATATCAGCTCTGACGGAGTTCGGCAATGATGCCTGTCAACTACGAGAAATAGCTGATTTCATTATTAAACGGACGTATTAACTTTTTGCAGTATATCTGACATGATCCATGCCTAAATCATTGAGATAGGTGTAGAATGCCACTCGATATGCACGTGCATTACTGCCTGAATTCATAAAATTGCGATAACATGTTTCACGATATTCCAAAATCTAGGCCTGAGACGCCTCTTCTGGATCAGGTTGATCATCCAGAACAACTGCGAACATTTGCAGAAGAGCAGTTACCCCAACTTGCCCGTGAGCTCAGGGAGTACCTGTTGTACTCCGTTGGCCAGACCGGAGGTCATTTCGGTGCCGGTCTCGGGGTTGTCGAACTGACCATTGCACTTCATTATCTTTTTGATACACCCAATGACCGACTGGTCTGGGATGTCGGGCACCAGGCCTATCCTCATAAAGTGCTTACCGGTCGCAAACACAGAATGCCCAGCCTTCGTCAAAAAGACGGACTGGCCGCTTTTCCGAAACGGGATGAGAGTGAATACGATACCTTCGGGGTTGGTCACTCCAGCACATCTATCAGTGCAGCCCTGGGCATGGCCATAGCCGCTAAAATGAAAGGCGATAAACGACGATCTGTTGCCGTTATAGGTGATGGTGCCATGACCGCCGGAATGGCTTATGAAGCACTGAACCATGCTGCAGATGTACGAGCCAACATGCTGGTTATTCTCAATGACAATGATATGTCCATATCAAAAAATGTCGGTGGTTTATCCAATTACCTGGCCCGGGTACTTTCCAGTAAAACCTACCAGCATATTCGTGAAGGCAGCAAGAAAGTACTTAGCGTTATCCCTCACGCCTGGGAACTGGCCCGCCGTACTGAAGAACATATGAAAGGGATGGTGATTCCCGGCACTCTGTTTGAAGAAATGGGTTTTAATTACATTGGCCCCATAAATGGCCATGATCTGCCCATGTTGCTGCATACCCTGAGAAACATGCGGGATCTCGAAGGGCCACAATTTCTTCATGTGGTTACCCAGAAAGGTAAAGGTTTTGATCCTGCAGAGCAGGACCCCATTGGTTATCACGCCATCACTAAAATGGAACCTCAGCCCATAGTCACCGACACCCAGCCGACGATTCCTAAAAAACCAAAATACAATAACGTATTTGGTCAGTGGCTGTTTGACATGGCAGAGACTGACGAACGTCTGGTGGGTATCACCCCTGCCATGAAAGAAGGCTCAGACCTGATTCGTTTTGCCGATCACTTTCCTGATCGCTATTTTGATGTTGCCATTGCAGAACAGCACGCTGTTACTCTGGCAGCAGGCATGGCCTGTGAAGGGATTAAGCCGGTTGTTGCTATCTACTCCACCTTCCTTCAGCGTGCCTATGATCAGCTGGTGCATGATGTTGCCGTGCAAAATCTCGATGTGCTCTTTGCCATCGATCGCGCTGGCATGGTGGGTGAAGACGGTCCAACCCATGGCGGGTGCTACGATATTGCCTTCCTGCGCTGTATCCCCGAGATGCTGGTCATGACGCCGGCCGATGAAAACGAGACCCGGCAGTTGTTATCAACCGGTTTTCAGTACAAAGGTCCAGCCTCAGTGCGCTACCCACGCGGCACAGGTCCGGGCGTTGAGATCAGTAAAGATCTTGAACCACTTCCCATTGGCAAAGCTGAAATTCGCCGTCACGGTCAACGGGTTGCCTTTCTGGTATTTGGTACACTGCTGGGCAATGCGCTTGCAGCAGCAGAAGAACTGAATGCTACTGTGGTCAGCATGCGATTTGTTAAACCCATGGATACCGGGCTGATCAGAGAGCTGGCAAGAAACCATGAATTGCTGGTAACGGTAGAAGAAGGTTGTATTGCGGGGGGAGCCGGTGCTGGTGTACTGGAATTCCTGCAACAACAGGCAGTGGCTACTCCGGTTATCACTATGGGTATTCCTGATGACTACATTGAAGCAGCCAGCCATTCTGAACAACTGGCAGAATGTGGTCTGGATTCAGCCAGCATGGTGAAGGCTATTAAAACCCGTCTGCAGCGCACCAATGTGCAACTGGTGGACCTGCCACAGACAACAGCCTCCTGAACACCTGAGTTCAGCTTATTTCACCGACAAAAAAACCGGCTTATGCCGGTTTTTTTATTCCTGCCAGGATTATCAGGCCATATTATACATATGCCCCAGCTTCCACACTTTCGTCGCCAGATAGCGCTCATTATGTGGATTCTGGCCGGTCTGGTGAGGAACACGCTCTGTGACCTCTATGCCCAGGTTAGTCATAGCTTCAACCTTCCGGGGGTTATTGGTCATAAGGCGTAATTTATCAACGCCCAGATGGGCAAGCATGGTTTTGCACATATCATACTTGCGCAGATCCGGAGCAAACCCTAACTCTTCGTTAGCTTCCACCGTATCCAGTCCGCTGTCCTGAAGATTATAGGCCCGCACCTTATTCAATAGCCCGATTCCCCGCCCTTCCTGACGAAGATAAAGCAAGACGCCACAACCTTCTTCTGCAATTTTTTCCAGGGCGGCCTGCAACTGTGGACCACAGTCACATCGCATACTGAACAGGGCGTCTCCGGTCAGACATTCCGAATGAACCCTGGCTAACACCGGTTCTCCCTGGCTGACATCACCGATGGTTAATGCCAGATGTTCCTTGCCCGTACCACTCTCTTCGAAGCCATGCATGATGAATTCGCCATAGGGCGTGGGCAGGCGAGATTCTGCTACAAAACTGACAGACACTCACAGCTCCTCATGTAATTCGTGACCGGATTGTAGCAGCCTGTGAAACCACAGGCGAGCTTGAAAACACCCAAAAGAATAGATGATGAATGGACTGGTTAATAGTTAGCCTCTAACTGCATCACTCCGGCTTCCTCGATCATTTTTACGTGTTTTAAATAGCTGGTCCCCAAAAGCACTGTTTCCGGATAATCGCCTGAAAGAACAGTTGCCTCCACATTGTTAACCTGGATGCCACCCAACGAGACCATCGTCAGAAGAACACGATAGCCTGTCACGGTGCTACTGGCCGTAGTGACCCTGACCTCTTTTCCGTTCTTGTAATCCAGCCCCAGACGATCGGCTTCCCGAGAGCTGAGCGCCACAACATTAGCCCCTGTATCAAGCAGCACCTCGACAGATTTATTATTAATCAAGCCTCGGGAGAGATACTCACCTCGATTGTTACGATTAATCCGGACCCGTTTTTTTTCTGGCTCCTGAATACCGGCCCCCATATCACGCCTGAGATACAGCGCTTTTCGAATACCGTTAATCTCAACAACAGCATGCGTACTATCAGACTTGATAAGCCTTACGCCATCAACTGACTTGCCATTAACAGATAACACACGACGCTTTCCATCAATAATCACCATAGCCTTGTCGGAAAACAGGCCAACTGCACGTACGGTCTTGGCATTGGCAAAAGGAAGCCAAAACCACAGACACAGGGAGAATATTATTATTTTCATATCATTATTGTTTATCGATTGAGCGTAAAAACCCGTAGTTTTAGTACGGGGATGTAAGCGGCTCTGCGACGGCAATAGCCGACTGATGCTGTGTTTTTTCTACTACGGTACTTGTCAGATACCCGCTGTGTCAAAGCTGTGCCAAAACTGTGTAAAAACTGTATCTACATGAGTTTAAGACGTTTCCTGAATACCGGCCCCCATATCACGCCTGAGATACAGCGCTCAAGTACCGTTAATCTCAACAACAGCATGCGTACTATCAGACTTGATAAGCCTTACGCCATCAACTGACTTGCTATTAACAGATAACACACGACGCTTTCCATCAGGATCACCATAGCCTTGTCGGAAAACAGGCCAACTCACGTACGGTCTTGGCATTGGCAATAGGAAGCCAAAACCACAGGGAGAATATTATTATTTTCATATCTAAATTGTAAGCAAATAGCCGACTCAGAACTGTATCTACAGTTTAAGACGTTTTCTCAGTTTATCCGCGATAGACCTACTAAATTCAATCAGATCAGTTCAGACCAGTCAGATCAGTTCAGACCAGTCAGATCAGATCAGATCAGAGTTCAGATCAGATCAGTTCAGTTCAGTTCAGTTCAGTTCAGTTCAGTTCAGTTCATCATACAGTTATCAGGTGATACTTATCCTGAATAAAGAGTGTTTGAAAAAAACATCCTTCATCACTTCCCGCCAGAAAAGCAAACGCCAATAGACAGCCTTCGCCATAAATCAATCCGGGCTTGTGCAACAACCGGATAAGAGTGCGGCGGCGCGCAATCTATCCTTATTTGTTATGCCCTTGCTTGGATTACCGTAGTTCTTGAAATACTTCCGGGCATTGCTCTGCGATTCTTAGTAAGGCTTTTGCTGGACCTTGAGGACAGCGACGACCTTGCTCCCAGTCTTGTATGGTTCTGATGCTAACACCCATGAAACCGGCAAATGCTGATTGTGAAAGCCTTAACTTTTTTCTGATCTCTTTGGACGGTGACGGCTCAGAGAGAATAGATGTTTTAAGCTCTCCCGAGCCAGTCTTGAAGGCTTTAATTTCTTCAATTCCATCAAGGATTTCTTGACCAATATCTCTTTTACTCATTTTCGATAGCCTCCGCAATTTTCTTTAGAATGTGTCCTGGAATAGTGGCTTGCTCAGATTTGCTGTAAATGGTGAGCATCCATATCTCATGATCACTCTTTTTCCAGTAGTAAATTACTCGAACACCACCGCTTTTACCTTTTCCTTCAGGTGCCCATCGCACTTTTCGCACACCGCTACTACCACGAACAACTTCACCAAAATCAGGTTTTTCCTGTAGGTGCCATTGCAGCATCCTATATTCATCATCAGATAAATATTCAGATAGCAGTTTGGTAAATTTGCTTGTTTCGATAAATATCATGAATCAAAGCATACGGCATTGCCGTATTTTGTCAAATTCAGAACTCCTTATTGTATTTCTTGAGATTTACTCATGGGGCATAACGCCCGCCTCACATGCCGGAGGTGATTGGCGACTTTTTTGCAGATCCACCGCAAAAAAGGTGCGAATTTCCGGAGGTCTTGTGCAGCCGCTTGTTGAACCAAGCCGCTACGCGGCGAATTAAAAGAACAGAAACTTGAGCACAGCCATATATTTACTCAAGACTCATTAAGTGAATAAAATATTGAATGGAATAAAAAAATCAATTATTTTTTGTACTTTCAAATGACTTGATATTTTTAACTTCTCCGACTTGATTTTCTTTTTTCCTTAAACCATTTAGCGATATCATTAAGCATATTATCAAAAGTATATAAGAAAATTGAAAGCAGGATTAATATTGCGAATGAAAAATTACCGAAAGAAAAAATATTCGCTTTAACTAAATCCACACCAGAAAGCTCAAGAATGGTCATTAACAAGAAAATTGGCAAGGAAATTTAAATTAGAAACCTTAGAAATCTCCAGTAAATATTTTCAGCTTTCGAATCATCCATACTTTAAACTTCAGAATTTGGTAGAAATAGAAAATTTATGGAGATCGATATATTGATCTTCAACATCAAACCGGGGTAACTATTTTGACATGGACAATCAGGGCTATGTTCCCGTCAATAGTTGGGAGCACTCAAGTCCTATAAAAACTTTATTTTCCTGCTCCACATATGGCTATTCATGAGATAGGAAGGTATCCCAGAACAAATCGCTGTTCTTTGGGCAATAAACAAATGCAATATACAAGATTTAGTCATATCTCTACTTTATAAGGCACGTCTGTAGCCCTGTAAACATAGGGAGTAAGCAATACAACTATTGGCGGGAACATAGCCGACAATCAGTATGAGAACCTCTACACCTGCTTACTGTAAATAAACTGATTTAAAGCGAATCATGAAAAAACAAAATAAAACTGTTTCTATACTTTCAGTTGCCAAGGGTACTTATTACCCCTTGACGGACCGAGAGCTGATATGTTTTATGTTCACGCTCAGAACATTGTATTGTCATTTGCTGGATTATCAGGAATAGCTTGAAGTACATCCCAGTGCTCAACTATTTTCCCATCTTTGACTCCAAATATATCAACCCCTGCGCCACCATTTTCGCCTGACCAGCCATAGCTTTTTATATGAAGAACCACTAAATCACCTTCTGCCACAACTCTAACTATTTCCCCCCAGGGTTCAACTTTCCCATCTTTTGGTGCAAAGCTTTTCACCATGTCAGTAAATGCTTGTTTTCCGTCACCAACCATAGGGTTATGCTGAATATATACATCGCCAATATATTTATCTATGGATTGATATTTACTTTCAAACAGCACTTCTTTATAAAAATCAGTTACTAATTTTTTATTCTTTTCAATTTCATTCAACTTATTGTTTGATGCACAGCCTGTCATCAACGAAATCATTAATAGAGAAAACAAGATCTTTTTCATTTAGTGTACCTTTTTATTTTATGGTTAGTGACTTTATTACTTTGTACTACTGTCGTATAGAAGCGAGCTTTTTCTGCGAATTTATACCAAAATGGTAGAAATAGCTGAGAATCAGTTGCAGGTGTTTATTATATAACTTATTCACTTTCAAGACTTTTTAACTTGCCGAATGCTTACACTCCCATGATTCTCACGCGTTGATAGTATACTACCTTAGTTCTATATAATTCCTTCTATTCTTTCGGATCTTTCAACCCAATGCTTAAGAAGGTCTAAAAATCATTCAGACGTTCCAGAATGGGTGACATACTGGCCTTCTACCTTCCTTTACTCTTTTTACGGATCGAAAACTCATGTGTACTACGAGTATTTGACATCATCTGACTATTACGTTTATTTTTCCATCCGGGCTTGATTGTGCACGGTATGTGCTCATATCAAATGGAGGCCAAATACTACTTGGTAAGCAGGGATTTGAAATTGATTTATATACACTCATAGATTCATAATGATGGGGATTGAATTCAGTATATATAATCATATAACGTTCATTATCATTTAGTTCAACTCGTTTCCCCCAAAAAATATCTCTAAATCCGAAGTGTGTACAATTATCAGCGGTTGCTTCTCTTGAAGATTTAAAGTTAATTCTTCTCACTTCAGATAAACCCTCATTTAGCAAGATTATAGTTGGCCAGTACACTTGATTAGATGATAACGATGAATCTGAATATGAGTGAACTTCAATTGTCTTTGACGTTTCTAGATCAATAGCCAGGAAATAGCTCTTATTAAAACCGAATCTCATAACCAGCTGATCACTCATCCGATTAGATTCCCCAGAAATTGAACTTATTTTTTTGTATTTTATGTCTTCATAGCCCAAACAACATTCTTGTTTGATATTTAATTTCTCTGCCTTGCTTTCTACGCTTGGTATAACCACGCAACCGGAAAGCAGTAATAAAATATAAATTAATATTGTATATTTCATAATTACCCTTTGTGAAAGTATTAATCCAATCTAACTAATGACAACCATAGAATAAAGACCATAAAACAACTTAATCAATTCTGCCCAAAACATAATCAAGCAATCTTTTTATTTTTCTACAGGATTAAAGTAGGAAAGCCGTGAAAAGATTAAATATATTTCTTGATAATCTTTATATTCCGATTATTTTTGACGTCCTATTTATTGCTACATTGATTCTTCATAGTAACAGCCATTCTTAAACTGCAACCCTTGATCATACAATGGGCGAAGTTTTTATTCACGTGGTATTTCTTCGCGATTTCATACGACTCAACTTTTTCAGATTCACTTGTTTTTGAAAAAATAATCAACTCATGATTTGGAACAAACAGAAAGGTGAAAAGGTGAGGACATCCATAAAAATTACTGAGTGTCCCCAAAAAACCAAAAAAGACGCCTAACTTTTGCGCCGTCATTCCGGACTTGATCCGGAATCCATCTTTCAGTCTTGAGCGATGTCTAGATTCACCTCCCTGTGTTGTGGATTCCGTGGTCCGCACGGAATGACGGCTGTGAATATGGCAACCTCCGAAATTCATCTTTCAGTTTTGGCAAAAATTCAAAACAATTCAGGACAGCCATAGATTATCAGTTAACTCATGGTTCCAATAATTACAGACCATAAAACAATTGTATTTGATAAATTCAATCAATAACCTTATCAGGCTGTCCATTCTAATTTTGTCTCACCACACATGCGATAACAGTTTTCGCAGATCGTGGTCTGTTCTTATTAATCGGATTCCTCGAACTCTGATGCTAAAATTTTGTAGAATTCACCTTCAGTAAACTCAGTAAACATGCTGTCTTCATTTAGCCAAGAAGGTGTTTTTTTCTTCGATTGACTATAAGCATATCGAAGGTAAAACTTTGCTTCATTATTAGATGGATCTATACCAAGTAGCTTTTCTGCCTCAGTGATTGCTTTATCGTACTCCTTCAACACGATATAGGCTTGATAATTATCAATAGATTTCCTCCATTCCTGAACAATGAGTGGAGGTTCATGAGAAAGTACAAATCCAGATAATAAAAGCATCAACAAAATCGAGAAAATTTTCATAGATTACCAATTAACGCCCGCAATGTGCGGATTTTAAAAGTGATGCACTTTTGACCGAAGTATCTAAAATCTCGAACCAGTGTTTTGTTATTCAATTTGCTCGAAATCTCCACAAGGTCTTTCAAGTCACTCATAGATTACATTAGGTGCGGTTAGCACGGATTTGATAAATGATGACTTCAACTCCCTGTAACACTCTTGTGACTTAGCTTTTGCAGATTGCTTAATATTATTGTATTCGCAAACCAGCTCTGGTGATAAAATCAGTTTATCTCTAAAATAAATAAAATTTTCAAATTCTGATCCATTGGCAACTATCTGGACAGCTACATCCTCTCCAAATTTCTCAGTCACCATCATACACAAAGCGTCAGTGCGCAGAGTATCTGATTTTTCGGTAAACCCAAGCTTTTCGATTACCTTGATAGCACCGTCAAATTCTGCAGCGTTTACACCAACAAAAATATCAAGGTCCCCCTTCGTAATACTATTGGGAATTGCAGTTGACCCAATGTGTTCAACTCTAGAATCTGGCAATGCCGCAAGGATAATTGCCTCTACTTCCGAAAATATTTTATCGATTTTCGGGGAAATAACTGATTGTCTTACTAATTCCATTCCTGTACCTCTACTGCAGATTATACGCTCAAATGCCGCATAACTTACTCTCTATGATTTATAGACGGAACTGAAAAATATTATTTTTCAATCGGTTTTAAAACACCAAAAACCTACAAATGGTTATGTACCCAATGGTATTTAATCCAGTTATCCCAAGAAAATCATAAATTACAGACCATAAAACAATTGTATTTTATTAATCCACCTCAGAATCCCATCAGGTTGTCCTTTTTTATTTTCTGCTTTTTACTTTCTGCTTTTTATTTTTCCGAAGGCGCCACAGGCTGTTTTCTGCTGTGCACCATATTTAAAAAGGACTCATGTACGACCTCGAAGTTTATTTAGCCAGCACAACCAAACTCCTGGGCTTATCAATAGATAGAGTCCTATAAATAACTGAAAAAGGTTTCCAAAAAGGTACAGTGCATTTGAAATATTATCACTATCTCTTGATAATGTTGAGTACACCATGTTTGGTGCCGAAGATAATGCCGTTACAATAAAATACCCTCCCACAACTTGAAGTATAAAAACATGCGAAACTGTATCTTTATTTATTGTCTCTGGTTCTTTAGTATTTTTAAGTATCGAATTCGATACTTTCAATAATGCATATGTTGCAAAAAGGCCAACACTTATAATTGATGCAATCATGAGGGTGTAAGTCGTTAAGCTGATATCACTTCCGCTATATGTCTTCATGGTACTATATGCTCCAATCATTCCAGGAACATAAATTACGACTTGAATCAAAAGCCAAAAAGCAAAGCACTTAATGGCAACTGCTGTAATTTGTTGTGAATTCATATACTTCCTTTAGCTTCTGACGCTCTTCTCAATAACTATCCAGGGCGCCAAGTGATTTGGCCATAAAAACTCCAAAAAACCCTCATAATATCCTATTAATGGGAAAGAAGATTTTTCACAGCATTAGAATAATAATACCTGTCAGAAACTTTGCTTCGATAAATGGCCTTTCTATATTTGACTCTATGTATGAAAAATAATTGAATAATTGAGGACAGCCATATATTTACAACATTAAATAATTCTTCTCTGGTAACTCACGCAGGCAGCAACAAGAAAAAGTGTTTTTATAGATCGGTTGATAAAGAATCGACTTAGATTTCAGACTGATGTATTTAATAAACTGAACAAAGCCAGAAATACTGTAGTTTCAATATTACGGGGATATTGAAGCAGGTTGTTTCAAATGAAGTTTTGAAGTTTGACTAATATATGCTCACCCTGAAAATACTCGACAGCATGCCGTTAGTCCTTGCATCCATTGTTGTCCCACTTCTTCTGCGTATGCCCGCATTGATGTTAACCGACCCACCGCTCGCCGGAATTGGTTGTTCCAACCTATAGTCTTCAACCATTCATCAGAATCAATGCCCAGCCGTTCCAGAATAGGAGGAGCATCATGCATTATATGACCTCGCTTATCCGGCCGGATTTCTCTTCCAGCCCAGTCAACCAGTTCCAGATAGTTAACCAAAGTAAAAGGAATTGCAATCTCAGGGTTTTGTCCCTGGGCACGAAGGGGCTTTAACGGGTGTAATTAAAAGTGTTCCATCTACCCATTATCCAGCTTGCTGCCAGTACTGATCCCAGTCCCCGTTAGAACGCAATGTTCTTAAGCAAAGCATTGCTCCTGCAATGGAAGGCTTCCACCAAGCACCCGGTATTTTTAGTCGCATCTGCACTACTGCACTGTTAGAACTTTCTATTTCGCCAGAGCCAATGGGAAGATTGGCTGCTTCTGCTGCAGCATATTCGAATTGCCCTGGACGGTTTCGGATATATCGGTGACACTCCTCTGGTTTATTGGCTGCTTTGCCTTTCTTTCCGTTTCTATGCGGATCAAGCTCTGCCATGACGGCATTAACATTGCCAGATTTCATGCGTTCCTGCTGGATATGCCGCCACTGTACACGTGTTTCCTTGTTAAACCCGACACACTCTTCTGCTGCATCAGCGAAGTGCTCAGAGAGATGATAATAGTCAACGAGGAAACTTCCTTGCTCTCCAAACACTCTCTTTGTCTGGTTGGCAATCCAGGTGGCTCCATCACTCACGCAATGGATAGAGGATTGCCGGTTGAGCCCCTGCTCTATTGCACAACTCAACCACTGGTCACCTGCTTCATCCGGCCCTCCCATTGTGGCCTGATGACGTTTATCTGAACTACCCAGCTTATAGACCTGGCAAAGTTTAGCCTCCTGCCATTCAGTTTTACGTGCTTTGCGTTTGTCACCTTCTGCCTCTTCATCAAAGAGGACAACAGGAATCATGCTTCCATCCATTTCTCCTATGAACTGGGCAGCTTCACCGAGGCAGTCCTGACGATTTTGTGATGCACTGATGGAATCATTTTGCATACAGCTTGCGTGCTCAAGAGTTATGGCTCGAATAGAAGACTCAGGCACATCAATACCATAATGTTCATGTATTTTTTTTGCAGCTGCCTGAAAAGAACTATCTGCACCAAAGTCTACAATTTTACGTTGAATTGTGCGGGAGTAGTCGCGACAGTGAATATGAGCGGCATGACTGAAAGGTCTGACCCGATGCTTGTCTACCGTCTGGCAGCGTTCAAGAACTTCTATTTTCCCATAGGTGCTCAGCCAATAAGTGTTTTTTTTTGAGTTTTAGCTCCGGGGTGCTTCAGGCAAGCCTCGCCAAATTTTTGATCTTCCTTGTAGGTACCCCAGCCAGTAAGCAGTTCATTGCCCATTTCACGCAGGTGGGCAATGACGGCTTCTTCAGCATCATCAGCACGATCCAGGAGACCTGACTCGGCTTCAACAATATCCAGAAGTGCAGAAACTCTAAGCTCAAGCTCGGGGTGGGCTGCAAGTCTATCAGCAAGAGAAATAGGTGAGGGCATAATACTAACTAGGGTTGAGAAATACTCTTACATTATCGTTCATATTGAGGTTTTGTGGGCAGAAAAACTTCTAATGAACACTTTTAATTACACCCGGCTTTAACTGCACACTCTGTTTTTTACCCGTGGTAGCCGTGTACTTTTTGATACGACTCTCTATACGACATTGTATAGAAGTGAAGTCCGATGATTCGGGTGTTTTAGCCAGTTTCGCCCGAATGGGATTCAGATCTACATAGGCCATGCATGTCAGTAAAGCGGCTTCATCCAGCAACGCCTGACTTTTAAATCGTCCTTCCCAGAAACGACCTTTACACTGATCTTCTTTGTTTGCTTCCCTGGCCAGATGCTCATTCAAACACCTCATGAACCAGCTGACATCCATCAAGCGACTGCGGTATTCTTCTGCGTACTCATCTAGCCGCAAGAGTTCACCCTGATCAAGCTTAACGCCAGCCAGATACCGTTGCACCAGAACTGGCCCAGTGAACAGTTGAGTCCATCGGGCAAAGACATCATCCCGGTTCCAGCTCTCTGCAGCAGCCGTATTGATATGTAACACCACATGATAATGGTTCGACATCACTGCATAAGCGCAGACTTCTATGGCAAATACTGAAACCAGCGCATCCAGACGATCCACCACCCACTGCCGACGATGCTCATAATCCTGACCGGAAAACGTATCCTTACCACAGAGAAAAGCACGACGGACACAACGAGCCATGCAGTGGTAATGAGGTGTACTGGAACGGTCAATCAGGTTTCTGCGTGCACGGGTCATGGCTTCTCCTGCGTATGAACAATCAATGGCAGAAGAAAGATAGATCAGATTTTGTTGAGGTCAAATCTAATCGCCGTAAAGGGTTGATTTACCAGCAATTTCTTGACAGTTTATCACCCCTCCGGCACAGATCCGTACGGGCACTACTAATGCATACGGCTCCTACGGAAAATCAAACACACTGTCGCATACTTGGATATGGATGGAGTATTTTCGCGCTTGGGATAAACAGTTTGAAGACCTTCTGCATTTTCATCCATGTTATGCGGTGTTTTTGACTGCGCTTTCTTAATGCCTTTACCCAAGCTCTGCAGATTTCTCTACGAAACTGGTTTAATGCTTTAAGATTGCCGGGAACTGCAAAATAATTATTGTGTCCCTGAACTACGCTTTTCAGCCATTTACCCTGTTCGAATACATCCCTGTGCCGGTTTTTCAGTAAAGTCTGTTTTATGTCTTTGATTTTTGCTCTCAGCTTCTTGGCTATCGTAAATCGTTTCAGCATGAATCCTCCGTCTGAACGGCGCACTGAGCAGATGTGTGTAAAGCCCAGAAAATCGAAGGTATCGGGTTTCCCCTGTCGCCTCTCCTTTCTGTTACTGATTGCAAATCGACCAAACTCTACCAGCTTTGTTTTCTCACCGTTCAAACTCAGGCCAAACTTTCCTAACCGATCTTTCAGGGCTGCCATAAAGTGCAGCCCATCCGAACGGTATTGAAAACCCAATACACTATCGTCCGCATAGCGGACAATATAACACTCCCCTCTGGCGTTTCTTTTCCGCCATTGGTGTGCCCATAAATCTAAAACATAATGGAGGTAAATATTCGCCAGTAATGGTGAAATAACTGCCCCCTGTGGTGTTCCGACCACTGTTTTAGAATACTGGCTGTCTTCTACTACTCCCGCTTTCAGCGTTTGCTTTATCAGCTGGAGTAGTCGTTTGTCTGCGATTCGGTGTTGTAAAAACTTCATCATCCAGTCGTGATCTATTTGATCAAAGAATTTTCTGATGTCTGCATCCAGTATCCAGCTGACTTTCTTTTGGGTAATCGCCACATAGGCTACATTTAATGCCTGATGCTGGTTTCGATTGGGTCGAAAACCGTAGCTGAACCCAAGAAAGTCTGCTTCATAGATGGTTTCCAGCACCCACACTAACGCCTGCTGAACAATCTTGTCTTCCACCGCAGTGATTCCAACCGGACGACGATTGCCATCCGGTTTGGGTAGCCAGATTCTCAGGACAGGTTTGGGTTTATACCCTTGTGTATGAATACGGTTGTGAAGCGCCGTGATTCGTTCCGACAAATGTTTGCCGTAACTTTTCCAGCTCTCCCCATCAACACCTCTGGCCGATGTCCGATTCAGACGGTTATACGCCTTTATCAGCATGGCCACAGTGATATGGTGCAACAAATTATTGAACCGCAGAGACCGGTTCCTTTTTGCTTTAGTATGTAGACGCATCAGCCCTGACGATCCTGCTTCTGCACTCTGTGTTGCAGTCAGATCCGGCGTGTTGCGCCATTCTTTGCCGTTAGACGACTTCGCTCCACCGACTCCGCTATGGTCTGGTTGTTTTACCTGCATATTGTTCGCCGGTTTATTCACTACTATTCGTCTATCTGACTCCCTGCCCGCGTAGGTATTCAGCCTTTGTCGTTCTGACTTCGCTGAATCCGACCCGCTGTGAACACTCTCATTGAGATCAGCGAATCACTGACAGGGTCTCCCGAGTTCCGCACAAAAGACATCAGTACATGCACCAGGTCTACTGACTCCGGAGAACCAACAGTAACACTTGCAATAGCGTGATTCTGTCGTATTGCCTTCCCCCTCAGCCAACAAGGTCGGCGTTCTCGATGATGGTTTCGGAGCTCAATACTGAGCCTGTACCTTCCCCTGTCAACGCTTAACCATTGCCATTACTGACAACCGCCCATGACTCGGGGTTCCGGCGGATTGCTAGACCTTACCGGATGAAGGGCTTTCACCTTCAATCTCTTGCCGATTTATCTCGGCGCACTGGCTGTCCCTTTTATATTGTCTGGTTGGCAATCCAGGTGGCTCCATCGCTCACGCAATGGATAGAGGATTGCCGGTTGAGCCCCTGCTCTATTGCACAACTCAACCACTGGTCACCTGCTTCATCCGGCCCTCCCATTGTGGCCTGATGACGTTTATCTGAACTACCCAGCTTATAGACCTGGCAAAGTTTAGCCTCCTGCCATTCAGTTTTACGTGCTTTGCGTTTGTCACCTTCTGCCTCTTCATCAATGAGGACAACAGGAATCATGCTTCCATCCATTTCTCCTATGAACTGGGCAGCTTCACCGAGGCAGTCCTGACGATTTTGTGATGCACTGATGGAATCATTTTGCATACAGCTTGCGTGCTCAAGAGTTATGGCTCGAATAGAAGACTCAGGCACATCAATACCATAATGTTCATGTATTTTTTTTGCAGCTGCCTGAAAAGAACTATCTGCACCAAAGTCTACAATTTTACGTTGAATTGTGCGGGAGTAGTCGCGACAGTGAATATGAGCGGCATGACTGAAAGGTCTGACCCGATGCTTGTCTACCGTCTGGCAGCGTTCAAGAACTTCTATTTTCCCATAGGTGCTCAGCCAATAAGTGTTTTTTTTTGAGTTTTAGCTCCGGGGTGCTTCAGGCAAGCCTCGCCAAATTTTTGATCTTCCTTGTAGGTACCCCAGCCAGTAAGCAGTTCATTGCCCATTTCACGCAGGTGGGCAATGACGGCTTCTTCAGCATCATCAGCACGATCCAGGAGACCTGACTCGGCTTCAACAATATCCAGAAGTGCAGAAACTCTAAGCTCAAGCTCGGGGTGGGCTGCAAGTCTATCAGCATGAGAAATAGGTGAGGGCATAATACTAACTAGGGTTGAGAAATACTCTTACATTATCGTTCATATTGAGGTTTTGTGGGCAGAAAAACTTCTAATGAACACTTTTAATTACACCCCTCCCCAAACGCTTCCGCCGATCTCGGGATTACGGTTTTTTGCACAACAACGCTAAGAAACGACTGAGACAGGTTCAACTGATTCTCAACGTCATTATCAGCCCTATAAAAGCCATCATTCGACCGGTATTCAAATGCAAGGCGTGTGGCGAATCCATGAAGCACATCGCATTCTGCTTTATGAAACCAACCTGAGTTAACAAACAGAAACCTTCACCGCCATTCACAAGAGCGGAGGGAATAACAAACCGTCTTACAGAATGACAAAGCATCAGACTACTATAATGCAGTGGTCGGACGGCCTACATCTTGAATAAAGAGCGTTCAGGAAAAACGCTCTGATTTAATACCCGCCAGAAAAGATATCTTCAATAGACGACCTTCACCATAAGTCAAACCCAGCTATTCCCCATGCTTATACGACATCGGTAACAGCGTATAAGAAGCATCACACGCAGGGCGCAGCTACAGCTGCTTACGTGTTGAGATATGTAATTTTTCCCAAAACTCGACTATTTATCACGAGCATACAAAACATATACGACTTCGTACGCTAGTGATACCAAGGGGTTTAATGAAACGTGGGGAATTGCTGAGTCAAACCGGGCTTGTGCAACAACAGGATAAGATTACGGCTGGGCGCAATCTATCCTTATTCGTTAGGCGCTCTTGCTTCGTTGTTAGGTTTATTTTGATAAAATTTGATTATTTATTGTCGAATAATTTATAACCATATTGTTTCAACCAAGAAATTTTTTGGATTTACCTCGAGTAGTCGATTGTAAGGAATTTCGTAACAGGAGAATATGCATGCATATTGATGCTTCCAAGCCGATAAATAAGGATTATTTCGATAAACTAGATAGCGATATCGTAGAAAAATGTACTGCATTTGCTAGACAAGTATCTAGACTTAATGACGACTCTGTTTTAGGTAAAAAATACTTATTAGAAACTGGACAGGCAAATCCTTTTTGGAAGCATCTCGGTGGTTTTAAGTATTCCCCATGTGTCAAAACATTAGCTCACTGTGGTATTGTATTTAGAGGTGACTCAAGAGAACCAGAAGTAATATTTAAAGAAGGTTTTAAATCTAGGTGTCATCCAGACATTCAAAGTGATAATGATTTTTTTTAGTATAGCTCTCGAATCTAAATTAGAGCCTAGAGGTATTGGGATTATGAAGGAAACATTAGCAGCTGATCAAGCTAACATGGTGTGTTGTACAAAAAATTCTGATGTAGCAACTTATTTCCCCAGGGTAGATAATGATAGTCCAACATATGTGTATTGTTGCTACGTAAATAGTGGTTTGAAAATATTTGAAACTGTTTCCGGACTAGAGAATGAGTGGCTAGAAACCGATATGGTAATTTCAGCTCAAGAAGTAATGACTCCATTGATTCCACCTGAGCATATTATTTATGGGTGCAAAGTTAATAGAGTGGAATTAGAACGCCAGTGGGGTGTGAAATTTAAGCCAGAATTTCAAGACTTAAATAAAAATGAAAATTTAGATTTTTGTGTGAAGGAGTATTCAAAATTTTTCCCTATTCCTGAACCAGATAAGAGTAGTAAAACAGTAGAAATCTATCACAATGGGAAAGTTGAAGTTCAGCGCGCCTAACGCCGCCATCAACTGCGTAGCAAGCTGGCGCCTTTTGTGCGGTTTTTGCACAAAAGGTGACAGGTTGCGGAGTCAGATTGCATGGCCTTGTTGAACCAAGCCGCTACGCGACGAAAACAAGCACCGTTCCGAATGTCCAATACTTCCTGATTCCACAACAACCCGTTGTGGCTTATTCCGGAAGTCCATTCAATGAACAGTACCGAACAAAAACGATTTGAACAACTGTACCAAAAACACCTGCAAGCCTTGGTACTCCAAGGAAAAAGCAAGTCCACTATTGATCTTTATAGCCGACCACTGCGGCGTCTAGCCACCTTCTTTGACCGCTGCCCCGACACACTCACTCCTGATGATCTTAAAACCTATTTTGCTGCTCTGGTGCAATCTCATTCATGGAGCACCGTCAAAACCGACCGTAACGGGATTCAGTTTTTCTGGAAACATATCCTTAAGAAACACTGGAACTTTGTAGAAATCATCAAGCCCCCCACCGTCAAACGGCTTCCCGTTATTCTCACCGCATCAGAAATAGAACGCCTGCTCAATAAAGCCAGAAAGCTACGGTATTACACCATTCTGCTCACGCTTTACAGTATGGGGTTGAGGTTGAGTGAAGGCCTTAACCTGACCACAGCTGACATCGATTCCGAACAAATGAGGGTTCATTTACGAGGTTGTAAAGGCGGTAAAGATCGCTATGTCAACCTTCCCCTTCGTACGCTCAAAGCCCTGCGACGGTATTGGGCTACTCATCAGAACTCACGATTTCTGTTTCCTGAAGGACAAACCGCCACACAACGACATAATGCCACTCAATCCATGAGTTTGTCCTGTACCCAGAAAGCCATGAAGCAACTGGTCGAAGACGCCAGAATCAATAAAAAAGTCAGTCCTCACAACTTACGGCACAGTTTTGCTACCCACTTACTGGAGCAAGGTCTGAGCCTTAGAGCTATTCAGACGTTGCTCGGACACATGTGCCCTAAAACAACGGCTGTCTATACCCAGCTCACTGAAATTAGGGAAGAGCCAAACAGTTCAACTGAATACCCAAAAAACCATGAATCATATGATCGACTCTCTCAACCTAAAAGGAGACGATCAATGAATCTCGCTGACATTGCTGATCAGTACAGTGATCGTTTTCTGAAAAAATACGAACATCGTTTATTACCGGGTCATCGAAAAGCACTTAAAGCCATCCAACTCTGTCGAACTCCAGGTTCAGGCATGACATTACTGGAATGCAATGGCTGTGGCAGTCGGGATCAAAAGCCCATGTCTTGCGGACACCGTCACTGCAATCGTTGCCAGAACACCGACACCAGCCAGTGGCTGGCACGGCAAAGTCAAAAGTTGCTGCCAGTGGAATACTTTATGGTGACTTTTACCTTACCCGCTCAACTTCGAACACTGGCATGGCAGCACCAGCGAACGGTTTATGACCTCTTATTCAGAATCGCTTCAGACACCCTGAAAGAGTTTGGCGCGAATCCTAAAAACATGGACGCAGATCTGGGCATGACCGGTGTATTGCATACCCACAGTCGTCGGTTGGATTACCATCCCCATGTACACTTTGTCGTAGCCGGCGGAGGCATCAACACTCGAAGAAATGAGTGGCGAAAACTCAAGGGCAAATATCTGTTCAATGGTAAGAATCTGGCCAAAGTGTTTCGAGCCAAACTCCTGAAAGCACTGGATGAACACAAACTTTTATCACCAAAGCTAAAGGTCACAGTCCCGAAAGAATGGGTCGTTAACTGCAAACACGTCGGTAAAGGATTGACTGCCCTAAAGTATCTTTCTCGCTACCTTTATAGAGGCGTGATCAGCGATAAAAACATTCTGTCCAGTCGACAAGGACAAGTCACCTTTGCCTACATCAACAGCGAAACCGGCAAAACAGACACCCGAACTCTGTCTGGTGAAGATTTTTTGTGGTTGGTATTAAAACACGTCCTTCCCAAACGCTTCCGACGATCTCGGGATTACGGATTTCTACACAGCAATGCAAAGAAGCGACTGTTTTTGGTGCAGCTACTTCTGAACGTCATTATCAGCCCAATAAAAGCCATTATTCGACCGGTATTCAAATGCAGAAAGTGTGGCGAATCCATGAAGCACATTGCATTCCGTTTTATGAAACCGACCTGAGTTAATAGAAAGAAATCTTCACCGCCATTCACAAGAACGGAGGGAATAACAGACCGTCTTACAGAATAACAAAGCATCAGACTACTATAATGCAGTGGTCGGACGGCCTACATCTTGAATAAAGAGCGTTCCGGAAAAACGCTCTGATTCAATGTCTACCCAAGAAGTAAACTTCAATAGACTACCCTCACCAGAAATCAACCCGGGCTTGTGCAACAACAGGATAAGATTGCGGCTGGGCGCAATCTATCCTTATTCGTTAGGCTGTGTTTACTAAGTAAAGGCACCAATAATTGCACCGACTACAGTAAGCTCAACTATGCTATGGGCCGAATTTATTAATGTTAGTTTTGACGATGTACGAGCAAAACCGTTGTAGTAACCTAGAGACGTAATAGTAAATACTGTGGCAACTACTGCGCCAAAAAATGCTCCGCTAAGAACACCAGAAATATTTGTTACTGCTATAAGCAAAGCAATTAACAGGGCTTTTGTTAGCCCCGAGATTAAAGACATAATAAAAGCACCTCCAAGGCCTTCGGTATCGTCAGCCTCTTCCTTTTTTATGCCTAAAGCATTAGCCCATGCTTCACCAAAAACTGCCCAGTGGTACCATACAAACCCAAGCAAATAGCTTGCAATCGTTGCAACTGCTACAGCTATGTAATTTATGCTTTGTAGTTCAGACATCCAATTCATGCACTCTCCTAATCTTA
>CBDBOO010000018.1:0-23421 GCA_965208385.1 Endozoicomonas sp. | reverse complement strand
TCAGTGTTACGGGATACCGAGCAGTACGGCATTGATCACAGAACGATTTTTAATCTTACACCTTTGATGGTCGCCTCTCGTATTGGCAACACAGGGCTGGTTAAAGAGCTGGTTGAGCGGGGTGCCGACCAGAATAAAACCGGCAGTAACGGACTCAACGCCCTGCAACTGGCTCTGGAGATGGCACTGTTCGACGAAAAATACGCTAAAAACAAGCTCCCTGATATTTATCAATCGCTGGAACCAGACAGCCTTTCCATTCAGGCCGAAGGACGCCTAATCAAACTCGACAAGAGACTGATGGGTTTGTTTACATTCAACCTGATGTTCGCCCTGTTTTACCGAACGCTCGGCGATGCTTTTAGTATCAACTGTGGATTCACCGCCAAAGATATCACCGAACGAGTGCAACAATTGCCGGACTCTGTTCTCCCCGAACGACGGAAACGCCAGACTTACATCAGCGGCATTCTATCAGGCAATGAAGTTGAAAGAGATTCACCTTATAACCGAAAACTTTTTAAACGTATTAAACGAGGTCACTACATCATCAACCCGCTGCTCAAACTGCGCGAGGAAGACCAGTGGGTCTCAGTTCATCAGTTGCTGAAGCTCGATGATCTAGATTTCAAACCAGCCGTGGTGGCCGACTATGACATACGCCCCGAATATAAGCATAGCTTCCAAAAACGCCTAGATAACCAGAACACAATCCGCTCCGAAAACGTTCGATATTTTTGTGGCGAAATTCAGAAGTTACTAGCAGAAGATGAAAGAGTGGTGAAAGATGTGATTTCTTCAGAAAGTCTCAGCGCAGCCAATACCAATCACGCATTACAGAATAAGGTAACGACCTCCTGATGGAATCATGGAGGGGGTACACTGCCCCCTCCATGGTACGCATTAGATTAGAAATTTTTCCCACTCCCTTTCGCCATTCCAGATGCCTCGACCGTCATTGATCACCCTTCAAACAAAGCCTTAACCGTCTTCATGGGTAAAAACATGCGCGTTCGACCTTCTTGTTGCTGCAGAACCTCAAAGCCATACTGCTCGTAAAACACTTGAATCTCTGGATTCAGACAATCCACCACCACCGCGTACGCTCGCATATGGACACTAATTTCCAACAAGTGTTCCAGTGCTTTCACCAGGGATATCTTCCCTAAGCCTTTCCCCTTGAACTGTTGATGAACAGCCAGCTGAGCCAGTAAAAAGATAGGAATCGGATAACTTGGTAGTTTTTTGGCTACTTTATCCGGCAATGACTGACGGCTAATTGAGCCTGGCGCAATCGTATAGAAAGCACAAATAGGGTATTTACCATCCAGCAAAGGCTTTTGAGCAGGCAATACCATTGTTCTGCTAATGCCTGACTGCATATGCCTGACAGCTTGCTTCTTTATAAACTGATCCAGCTCCAACTCACCACAAAAAAAAGACGCTCGATCATGAGTCTTTTTATCCAGCTCAACGAAGCTCTTAGACCAGTTCATTGAATGCCCTGCTCTTTAGTCAGTTTGAATGCATCCCTGAGCTTTTTATTCGGCTTCGCCGCCTGATCACAAGCCACCATAAAGCGATCGAATACATCGTCTTCCATCACCATGCTTTCATGCTCAGCAATGACTCGGGATGCATCTTCATCCATCAGATGCACCACGTACTCAGTCAAACTCTTCAAACCTAACAGAGCAGATGCTTTTTCAGCCTTCGCCTTTATTTCTTCGTTCAGCCTCAGATCCAGTCTTGCCGTTGCCATAACCAATCCTCCATTGTACGGAATCCGCCCGTACAAATAGTTTAGCGTGAGAGAAGTTTCTGTCAACTTGTACGGATGATTGGCGGAAGGAATACAACACTCCCTTTATACCTATAGAGGGGTCAGGACATGATTAACTGAAGCGATTCTCTTTTACTTAACCGTGTAAAGCGCGCAAGGCTCCCTGAGGATCTACCGCAAAAATGCGCAGTAACGCTTTAGCAGGCCCACTCGGCTGGCGACGCCCCTGCTCCCAGTTTTCCAGAGTTCGCTTACTCACTCCAATAAGTAACGCAAATTTGCCCTGGCTTAAGCCAACCTGCTCCCGGATAGCTTTGACTTCCGGTTCAGGAAATTCCGTCACTCTAGATGGCTCTTTTTGCCCTTTAACGATATCGTCCATTTCATGGACACTGGCCAACAGTTCATCAAACATGGATTTATCCATCAGACCACCTCTCCACCATTTTCTTCAATAATTTCTTTTGATCTGCAGTCAACTCCTCTTGCTCATTCTTAGGGTAGGAATAGAGCATGTATATCTGGTCATCTGCAGAGACCCAGTAATAGATGATGCGCACACCACCACTTTTACCACGCCCTTCCAGTTTCCAGCGAAGCTTTCTCAAGCCACCTGTCCCCTGGATGACCACTCCGGCATCCGGGCGGTTAATCAGTGATTCCTGAAGAAATTTACACTCATCATCACTGATTAACTCTTTGATTTGGCGGGTAAAAACACTTGTTTCAATGATTACCATACTAGAATTATACGCCATTGGCGTATTCTGTCAAAACGCTCCTCTCTTGAGCACTACCGATAATGCCTCTTACCGGCAGTAATCGAGATTAGCGGAGGGGTTTACCAACTCGAGTCACATGATCAAACGTAAACACATGCTCCACCGGGTTTTCATCACAGCGCCCCACCAGCCTGCCCGGAAAATGCCAACCGCCTTTATGAATCGTCACCACACCTTTACAGACCGGACAGTTGCCTAAATATTGGACCAAGGCAAACCTCCTGTGCCGATACCCTCCTTAGCAGCTCACCATGGTCGGTAATTTGTCTGACAAATCTAAGTTTGAATACACCGACAAGCAGGTACAGCAAATCTATGGAGCTCTGCAGGAGGCTCTGAATAAGATGAAAACCCGGTTTGAGAATAGAGATGTGGAGCAGGAATCGTTCAAACTATCCTGATCTTAGCCAGAAATACGAAGCCCCATTGCGGGGCTTTTCCAGCTATATTTTCTCATCCCCCCTCAAGCTAAAGTCAGAAAGAAAGGTATAGCAACATTATTGCAGGTCATTCAAACAATCAGGCCTGAACCATACCCTCCAAACCCATACAGTTAACCACTTGTCTTGTGATCATTAATACCTGCCAGAATCAGGGTGATATAATATTTTGTATTATTTCCGGGTTTTTGAACGATGCCCACAACAACATTGGCGCTATCATTGACGATCTCGTTGGCAGCTTCACATACCTCGGAAAACTCAGCGACTGTAAATTGTAAAGCACATGTAACGCTAACCAGTAAACGGTAGTGGGTTAAACCTGTTAAATTGCATGAATATCAATCCCGAATTCCAATTTATTTATCAAAAGACCAATCACGATATCGTGCATTTTCTCTGATTTTGAAAAGCAAATTGTTTTACGAGCTAAACGCTTAATTCTAGTCCTGAAGTTGAGGTTTTTTCTCTCAATTTTTTGTGTATTTGTTTTCCCTACAACATGCTCTGCTGGATTAAGATGCCGATCATATGCACCCCAATTATCAGTATAAAATCTCTTTATATTAAATGGAGCGAGCAGCTCTTTTAGAGTCTTAAATACCTTGTCAGTTCGCTTTCCAAAGGCATAAGCAAGAACCGTATTGGTGGTATGGTCAACTGCGTGCCAAAGCCAGCGCTGGTTAAATTTACTATTAACAAATGACCATTGCTCATCAAGCTCTGCCTCTTCGCAGGCAGGCTCTAGATGTATATTACTCTCATCTCCAAGCTCCATTGTGCGGATATTAGGATTAACTTTGATTAAGCCTTTTTCTTTTTTTTTAAGGTGTTTATGACAGTCGTTTTACTAATACCCAACACCCTCCCTGTATCCCTTACGCCACTGCCATTAATTGCCATCTCAACGATTTTTTCCTTAACTCCAGGCTCGTAGGCTTTGTAACGATATTTGAGCATGAACGTTTTAACATGGCAGTCAATATTACAACACAGGTAGCGCGGTACATTATGGGCGCTAACACCGATGTATTTGATGTTTTGGCTGTCACAAGTACTACAGCGTACTATTGAAGAACAAGTCATATTTAACTCGCTAGCAATACGTCTACTGTCGTATTATAGCTGACTTTTCGGAACCTACAGGTTTAACCCACTACCCAATTCCGCTATTACGTGAGCTACACGGCTCAGGCTAAGGGTTACGACAAAAGCCCACTGCCGCCCCTGTCGGCCAACACAGTGGAAACCATGGTGTTGGAGGAAACCCGCAAGCGACTGGAAAGCCCGGAGCTGTTGTTCAATGTCTGGCAACAGGCCAGTCAGGTGGACGAGTCTGTTGATCTTGAGATGATCAGAACAGCACTGAACGATCTCGCTTCCATCTGGGACGAACTCTTCGCTCCGGAAAAACGACGACTGACTGAACTTCTGATCAAGCGTGTGGTACTGGACGCAGAACAAGTCAGCATTTACTACCAACCCGAAGGCATGAGTGCCATCACCTCTGAATTACAAGGAAACCTATAATGGCCAGAATCCAGAAAATCGGTAAAGAAACTGTTGAGTATCTGAAAGAAGAAAACCTGATCAAGGTGACGGTTCCCATCAAGATTATTCAGTGGGGTGGTAAAACCACTATTCAAACTCCGGATGGGATGGTCGGACAAGAAGAAATGATCACTCTTCAGCGAGCATTGATTCAGGGACATCGGTGGATCAAGATGCTGGAAGACGGCAAGTTCCGCACTCTGGAAGCTCTGTCTAAAAAGGAAAAGACGGACAAAAGCCGGGTGGCCAAACTGATCCGTTTGACCTGCCTGGCTCCGGATATTCAAGAAGCTATTCTGTGCGATACCGGAACATGGGTTCTAACACTAAAGGATTGTATGAAACCATTCCCGATGCTTTGGACTGAACAGCAAGAGCACTTCAGAAAATTGGCAATCGTATCACCTGAAATTCCACCAACCTAAGTAATGGTGCTTCAGCCAATGAGGTTCCTACGCTTCAGTCAAAACGCAACATTTTTTATATTTTTTACCACTACCGCAAGGACATGGAGAATTTCTGCCAGTTTTATGACTCACCTTTGGCGTGTCTTTTATAAACTCCATCAGAGGAATTGGAGTATCTCCGGTGCCAAGAGGAATATCTCTTTCATCATCTGGAATTGCATCCATATTAATCATTCCAGCAACGTGATAATCCTCTATGCCGCTATTACCAGCCAGCATTGAAAAATCAAATGTATCCTTACTTAAAATGGCTACAGGGCAAACTTTACAAAAGGCACCTCTGTTGCTCATGAAATAGGTTTGAAGCTCTTCATCAACATACCCTCCTACCAAAAAGGTATGATGCTCTTCCACTAAATCGCCACCACACTCAGGGCAACAACTAATAGAATCAATTCCACTATCAATCCAGCACGCTTTCCTGCGAACTGATGTACCTATTTGACTCATTATATTAAACCTACTCATACATTAAGTGACGAAACCAACCTTATACGGAATAACATATAGTTTCGCCACAGGGTCCAAGCCCCTACCGGAAAAACAGCAACGAACCCCACCAAGACCCACAGCACAAAACATGAACTAACATACTGATTAACAAAAGGAAATCGAGCTGTGGTTCGTCAACCGGCTCAGACCACAGTTTTTAAGAGAAGAGAGAAAAAGGAGAGAAAAACGGACAAATTTGATGCTAAACGACAAAGGCTGAAAACTACGGGAAATGGAAAAAAGCCCCTATACGTAGGGCCAGATAAAACAAAGCCCCAACGACATATGTCGCTAGGGCTTTTATGTATGGCGGTGGGGAGGGAACCGGTTGTGGAATTTTCTGATAATGCCCAAACACATGCATGATGGGCTCGTACTATACTCCACGACTATTTTCTCAAAGCCAGCAACATTCTTAGACAAGAAACGACTATTGCGTATTCTGGTCAGCTTGAACACTCATTCTGGTTCATTTGAACACCCAGAACCGCTTACGCATTGCCCAGTCTGATTTTTAGTCCAAGTGTTCATTTGCTGCCAGTTTTCCCAGTTTTTTTCTCATCGATTCTCCCTTCAGGACGAGGCGATGTGCGTTGTGCATAAGGCGATCCAGAATGGCATCCGCCAGAGTTTCATCACCAATGCTGGCATGCCATTGCCGGGTGGGTAATTGACTGGTCACCAGTGTTGAGCTGTGCTCATGACGATCATCCATGATTTCCAGCAGGTCATTCCGTTGTTGCTGAGTCAGTGGTTCCAGGCCCCAGTCGTCCAGGATCAGCAGGTCTGTTTTAGCCAGTCGTTTTAGCTGCTTGCTGTAACTGCCATCGCCGTGGGAGATGGTGAGCTCTTCAAGCAGTCGTGAAGTCCGGTAATAACGAACGCTGTATCCTTTCAGACAGGCCATGTGACCTAAGCCACAGGCAAGGTAGCTTTTACCGCTGCCGCAGGGGCCTGTGATCAACAAGTTACGGTGTTTGTTTTACCAGTCACCATTGGCCAAGGTCGCCAGTTGACTCTTTTTCAACCCTCTCGGATGTTCGTAGTCGATGTCTTCTAACCGTGCTGCCAGTTTGAACCGGGCTGCACGAAGTAATCGAGCCAGTCGTTTATTATTACGTTCACTGTCCTCTTGTTCAGTCAACAACGTCAGCCGTTCTCCGAAGCTTAAACTGTCGTAGATAGCCGGTTGTTCCAGCTGCTGACTGAGTGCGTCGGCCATACCGGTTAAACGCAATGACCGCAGTCGGGATAAGGTCTGATTGATCATGAGTCGTCTCCGGTTACTGGAAGCTGGTTGCACCACGCACGTTCTCGTGGTGGTCGTGTAGAGGAAGTGTCGTCTGTTCCGCTTCTGATTCAGTCACCTGCAAGTCTTTGCCAGACTTCAGGATGGTTCGGATATTTTTCAGTCGATATCCTTTAATACTGCGAGCATAGGTACAGGCATTATTGAGACGCTCTGCACCAAAGTCGCGCTTCAAATTCAGCAGGCCAAGACAAGATCGATAGGCTTGCTCCGGATGTTCACGGCTGGTTAACAGATAGTGGGTAATCCAGTGCACATCGGGACCGAGATCCTGTGCCCAGTTAAGCAGTCGCTCTGGCGACCACTCCTGATGTTTTCGGTGTCGCTCTGGCATATGGGCAGCCAATGTCGTGAATCCACTTCTGAACTTGCGGGCGTGGCTGGCAACACTCTTTCCTTTGCAGTAAACGGTAATGCAGTGTTCCGTTGCCTGCACATCAACTTCCTTTTTGACCAGCTGATGAGGGACAGAGTAATAATGCCCTTGCCAGCCGATGTGGTAGTCGATATTCACACGTGCTTTTCCAAACTCGGCGAAGACGAAGGGCTGTTTCGGCAGTGGCCGCAGTGCCGGTTCATCCAGGGGTTCAAAGGTACTGCGTCGTGTGCCCGGTAATTGCTGGAAGGGTTTGAGGTTAAGCTCTGTCAGCAGTTCCAGAATTCGGCTATTGAGCTCAGCCAAGGTAAAGAACGTATCGTGCCGTAGTTTTGCCAGTATCCATCGTTCTACCAGTTGTACTCCGGCTTTGGCTTTGGCTTTGGCTTTGGCTTTGGCTTTGGCTTTGGGTTTATACGGCCGCGCCGGTATGACAGCTATCTGGTAATGGTTGGCCAAGTGCTGGTAGGCCGGGTTGAGATCCGGCTCGTACCGGCAGGCCTTGGTGACACCGCTTTTTAGATTGTCAGGAACAATCACTTCCGGTACGCCACCGAGGAACTCAAACGCTCGCACATGAGAGCCGAGCCAGTCTTCCGATTTTTGCGAGAGTGTTGCTTCGGCATAGGTATAGTTAGAAGCGCCCATAACAGCGACGAAGATCTGGGCATTGTGAATGATTTCACCTGTATCCGGATTAACGACAGGTACCGTAGGACCGGCGTAATCCACAAACAATTTTTCACTGGCTCTGTGATGTTGTCGCATGGATCGTTTCTGACAACCGCGCCACTGGTTGTAACGGTGGCAGAATTGAGCATAGCTGTAGGCGTTGAGCGTGAAGGACTGACAATACTCTTCCCAAAGCGTTTGTTTGGTAACACCTTTACGTTTGAGTTCCTGATGAAGCTCACCCCAGTCAGGATCAACCAGTCCTTTACGGCCGGGCAATGGTGCGTCAGGAAACAAGGCTTGTATGAGAGCGGTTTCTGAGAAATCGTCTGGTAAAGGCCATTTCAACGTGGAACGTTGAAACGCCTGAAGGTAGTTCGAAACGGACCCAACACTGACCCGCACACTGCGTGATATTTGCCGGAGGCTGAGTTGGTTATCAAAGCGCATTCGGAGTATTTCGTGAAGCTTTCGCATAGAAATCCTGGTATCTGACATGACAGTGTCCCCTTGTGGTTAAAAGGAACAGCGGCCAATGTTCAAGAAAATCAATACGTAAGGGATTTATTCAAGTTCGTAGAAATGAATATTCTGGTGACTTGAACAGTAATTCTGGTCATTTGAACACTGATTCTGGTTTTGGACCAAAAGTGTTCAAGAGTTACCAGAATGGGTGTTCAAGTTAAACCAGAATAGGTGTTCAAGAGTTACCAGAATGAGTGTTCAAGTGTTACCGGAATATGCAAGTGTTCAACAGTTACCAGAATAGATGTTCAAGCACTGCCAGAATAGATGTTCAAGCACTGCCAGAATGGGTGTTCACGAGTTACCAGAATGAGTGTTCAAGTGGTTCCAGAATATGCATCCGGAGCGGACTGAATGGTATCGTGATTAAAGTGACGTCTTTTATGATAGCCAAAAGTTTTCGGTTCAATCTGCATATTGATTCATTCAGTGGCTTGATTCTGAACTTCCGACAGTAGTCATTGAACTTCTTCAAGTGTTCAAGGCAATTCGCCCTTTCGACAGTGCTGGTTAACGACAAAGATAGCCCCTACGGGATTTACCCCAGTAGTTGCGTTCCAAGGAAACTCCGTGACCGGAATACGCACAGCGTGGTTGTCTCCGGCTGTAGAGCCGAAAAGTCTACGCGCTGCGTCTTCTCCGGACATGCAGTGTCAGACCAAATCGTTCTAAATGCAGTGTTTGTGATAGTACCCTCTTCAACTTGACGACAGTCATCATAATTTTCAAACACCATAACAAAGTCATCAGCAAAGCGGGTCAGACTACACCGTCCTCGCATTTTCGGCTGGACTGTCTGTGCAAAACCAGTCATCCAATACATAGTGAAGATGTATTGGCGTACACAGGGGTGTTACCCCTCCTTGAGGCGTCCCTGCGTCGGGTAGACAAGCTCCCCAGACTACAAGAATACCATGGCCTTCAACCGATTTATCAATCAGTTTTCTTACCACACCATCAGCCACTCGTCTGGCAAGAAATTGCCTTAGGCGTCCATGGCAATCGATCGAAATACTTTTGTATGTCCGCATCCAGCACCCAGTCGCCTTTATCTCTCATGATATGGGCACGCTTAGGCTGGCAACGCATCGACAGATCTTTGTTTCCGAAAAGCAAAAGAGCAGTAATAGAAATCCTGCTCTAGATGGGCTCCGCAGCATTACCACCGAACAATTTTGTCCTCGAACGGTTACCCAAAGCTCTTCTCTGAAACCTCATTCCTTTAGAATGTACGTGCGTCGTACGGCAGGTCACGGTATCGACCGGATTTTATCAGATCCATGAGATTAAGGAGGTTTGACTTGTTTCGCATACATCTCTGGCCGACAACCATCCACAGCTGTCAGCACCATCCTTGCGAGTACTGTTGAGACGCTGTAAAAGCCAGTTGTAATCCATGTGATGATTGAGCCGAAGTATTGGCCATAGCCGGGTTATCTCATGGCCAGTGTGGCTATCCGTCTCTGTTTCGTTGACACAAACATCGGTTTCTAAGCACCTGCATGTGTTTCCCACAAACCAGGGAGCGAATAACATTTGACAAGTGTCCCCTGTTGCCTCAGTCCGGGTCCTAGGCAATGCGGTCAGTTCCCCGTTCGTCATCAGTACTATGGGACATAAAGCGCTTCCATGTACTACTGCCCGGTCACTTATTTATTCGCTCCCGGGTTCCTGAGTTTTGCTTCCTGTTCGCTCCGCCAGATCTGAAGCTCAACCCGACGGACTGGTTCTATTCAGCCAGATGAACCAAGTGGCTGTTTAACTCAGGTCGAGCACTGGATCTCGCAGTGATTCAAAGCTGAGAAATCCATCACTGTAGCCTTTGCCCCGGTCATTGATCCCGGTCGGGCTGGTTTCGCCTTACCGTGTGGCTAACCAATGCTGACCCCATAATCCGGAAAATGAAGCTCCCCAACGGGCGCACCATATCGAGACTCAATCCCGCGGCTTTAGTACCTGCTGTATACGCTTCACAACCAGCGTGTACCACTGGCTATGCAATACTCGCTTCCGACTGATGGTTAGTCTTTGCCGGGATGGGAGTCAAAGAACACCACTGGGGAATTATCAACGCAATGATTTCAGCTCATAGAGCCTCCCACATTCTCAGGCTTCGCCTGTCAGCAAGGCATGAATGAGTGTTCAAGTGTTACCGCGAATATGCAAGTGTTCAAGCAGTTACCAGAATAGATGTTCAAGCACTGCCAGAATAGATGTTCAAGCACTGCCAGAATGGGTGTTCACGAGTTACCAGAATGAGTGTTCAAGTGGTTCCTTGAATATGCATCCAAGAGCGGACTGAATGCGTATCGTGAAATTAACCCAGTGACAATCTTTTATGTATAGCCAAAGTTTTAACCGAAAGCTGGTGCTTCCGAGCGTATTCCGCTTGGGTGAGGCCGCTATTATTCCAGGCTTGAATGTGATGTTTCCAGAAATCAACGGGGCGATTGGTTGTCATGACAGCTTCCTGAGAGTTTGGAAGCGTTAGTGTTCAGGATTCTACAGCAAGCTGGTAGATGGGTTTGCTCTGACGCTTACGTAAAACCTCACAAACGCCAGCATCCACTTCCGGCTCTCCTCCAACGATAGAAAGCCTTGGGAGGGCCACTGCGGACAGTACTTCACCGTTTTGAACACGGATTCCGCAAAAGCGTTGTCATTGCTGACTCTTGGCCGACTATGGGAGGGTATAATGCCCAGATCAGCCAGCTTGGACTGGAACGTGTGTGATGTCATTGGAGCTCCATTGTCAGAGTGCAGTACCACTGGCTGTTTAGAACATTTCTCAGCCGCCACAGCCCGATCAATTAAGGCGCTGGCCAGTTCACCGGACTCTTTGTCGTGTACTTCCCAAGCGACAACTTTTCGGCTGTATATATCCAGGATCAGATACAGATACCAGAACTGGCCGCGTACTCTTGACGGGATGTAGCTGATATCCCAGCATCATACCTGGTTTGGGCCGGAGGCTATGTGTGTGGTGGGTTTATTGCTTTTCGACCGTCTCTTCGAGCGCCCCCTGTGATGTAACTGATCATGCTTTTTGAGTACCCGGTAGAAGCTCGATTCTGAGGCTACATACTCACCCTTGTCCGCCAGTGTGGGCACGATTTGGGACGGAGGCAGGCTGGCTGGGCATTGCCTGCTTCATTGCAAATCTCCAGAATGCGTTGTTCCTCTTCTTCTGTCAGTTTGTTGGACGGCACTGGTCGTACGGCAGCAGGTCGCCTGTCAGGGAGTACCATGCCGGTATCATCGCGCCACCGGTTCAGTGTCTTCAAAGACATTGACAATTGCTCTGCTGCCTTCCAGCGGGAAGCCCCATTTGCCGTGGCCTCATCAAACCATGTCAGCAATTGTAGGCGTTGATCAACAGGAGTCAGTTGTCCTCGTTGTCTATCCCGTAGAAGGCATCGAGCTTTTTTGACAGCACCAACAATGCCGCTGCTTCTGCCAGAGCTTTATCTTTACGGCGAAGCTCTTTCTCCAGTTTCAGGATACGCTTGCGATCTTGGTTAGCCTGTTACTTCTCTTGCTGGGCTTGTTGGCTTGCCTGCCCAGCACCGGAAACACAGGCTTGCTTCCAATCATGCACCTGCTGGGGGTATAGCCCTTTTTTTCGGCAGTACTCACTCAGCTCTGCCTCAGAAAGTGTTGCCGTTTCAACGACTACGGCAAACCGGGCTTTGGCAGACCACTGCTCAGAATTATGTTCGTTCCCTGGCACAGGCAACCCTTTATCTCTTAACTGTTTGCGCCAATTGTACAGGCTCTGTTCGCTGATGCCTTCTTCTTTAGACACATCAGGAACAGAGCGATTGTGTGGAGGTAAAAGCTTTTTGAGAATAGCCGCTTTACGCTCTTGTGAATATCGAGGCACTGAAACCTTCTACCGCCCACTGTCTGATTTAGAATTGATCAATCAATAACCGGGACAACTATCCTGACACAGTGGGATTCTGTCGCCATAGCTGTAAGCCTTGTGCAAGTAAGGCTTTGGGACTTGTGATAAAGAGATAGGCAATAGGGAGGGGTCGTTCATTTCAGAAGTAATCTGGTATAGACTTTTCTTTTGCAAGAAAAATATTGAGTTTCTTTAACATTAAGTCTGAAGAGTTTATTGTATTTGAGTTGATTGATTCAAAACCAAGTTTTTCATAAAAATTTTTACCAATATCAGAATGTAAATAGATCCCTGCTATAGACTGATTGGTAAATTCTTTACAAATTTCGTTAATTAGTATGGAGGCATAGCCACTTCTTCTATGAGAAGATTTTGTTGATACAGATCCAATTCCGATATAATTTTTAGGAAGATTAAAACAATCTTTATAAAAAACCAGAGATGACACAGGTTTATTGTCAATGACAAGAGCATACCAATCTCCCTTGTCATATTTTGAACTGCTTCTGCAATCATTCAAATACTCTGTTTCAGACACTCCTTCACTCCATACATCGTAACCCATCATATAGATATCCGTCATTTCGTCAAAAATTGGTTTTCTTATATACATATCGTTATTCTTATAGAAAATAGATCTCCAGATATTTCGTCTGGATATCTATTTATAGTGTTTGTTATTCTTATTTTAACAGAAAAAACTTGGACGGAAAAGTCATCTAAGTAAGGTTATACAATCAATATCACCAATGCATCCTGAAATTTCTATTTCAACTCCCCAGAATGAAGCCAGTAGCATTGATGTTTTTCTCAGTTTATCAAAGATAGGTTCAATATGAAGTAGTAGATCTGAATTACAGTCTGCGTTTTCAGGGCCGAGTAAATTTACCATATAGTTACTATCAATACGGTATCCATGCTCTTTATGGCGCCATACAAACTCCTTAACAATACTTTCCCTATTCTTACTCATAGAATCATCCATCTTATTTTTATTTAACAAATCCATACAATAGCTTTCAGTAGCAGATAAAACACGAAGATAAAAACCTAATTTTTCGATTGACAGAGATCTCTGCAAATATTCGAGATAAAAAGAGGATTCACTTGATTTTGAACATAAATATTCTAATGAGTCAAAAACACCAAGAACTGGAAACCCTTTAATTTGTGGATCAATCGGTCCAAGATCACTGAATTCACCCAGATGTATTTTATCAGCAGACAACGCAATCATTGTACCTGACGATTTAGCACTTCGTGGTATTACTGCTTCAAAGGGAACATTATGAGTAAGCTTTTGTATGTAACTTGCTATCTCATATGCAGGTTTAATAGCACCGCCTTCTGTTTCAATAATTAACACTAATGGCTTTTCTTCTAATTTAAAATTTGATCTTTTAAAACTATTTACTAAATTTTCAAAATGATGATGTTCTATTGTTTCTTTTATAAACAAAGTGCAAAATTGATAGTTCTCTCCAATGTTAGAATATAACTTAGATAGCATTTTGTTAATTAAAAGTTTGAGATGGTCTTCACTATCAAGTGTTATTGGCTTTTCCAATAGTTCTATAATAGATTTATCAAAGTTGAAAATATTATTTTCTTCAACTTTACTGGCACTTGACACAATAGTATCGTCTGAGCTTTGAGAGAGTTTTTTTCCTGCTTCTAAGTTAGACATTGACATGCAACCCGCGTGAAATATGAATTAGATTACTGTGTTCCTGACTCCACTGCAGTTCATGATCTATTGCTAAAAGAATGCACTCATGCTTATACCGATCTAAAATTCTTTTGATAATATGACATTGCTGATCTGAAAGCTCAGAGAACGGCTCATCTAACATCAATACTGTTGGCTTTGCAAGAAATGCTTTTGCAAGCAATAAAAGCCTTTTTTCAAAAACATACTCGAGTGAGTACCCTTGAGCGTCTTCTTCCAAATTCAACGGTAATTCTTTAATGTGGTTTTCAATACCAACTATGCTAAGGACATTCCAAATATAGTTTTCAGAATAAATGTTAGATGGATCTAGATTATCACGTATTGTACCTGGCATTAATTCAAGATTGCAATCCATTAAATAAAATATATCTTTGTACTTATTGTGGCTATGGGGATACTCATACTCTATATTGTTAAGCAATATTTTTCCGTTGGTAATATGTAAATCATCAAATATGCTATAAAATATACTTGACTTTCCAGACCCTGTTTTTCCTCTAATCACTGTCATCTTCTCTTTATTAGCCATGAAGCTAAGGTTCTTAATTATAGGAACTTCGCTATCTGGATAGCAAGCAACTATATTTTCAAAAGAAAGTTCAGTAGGTGTCATCGTCATATTATGAAAATGTTTGTTTCCCAGATCGCTTTTTGTTTTTTTACTAGATTTAATTTCTTGAATTCTGACTAAAGAAGTAAGATCTCTTAGAAATTCAGCTGAAGCCTCAAAATATGCTCTTAACATTTCATTCAAACCAAACATATGAATTAGTAGTACACTGACAAAAGGCAGGCTAACTCCCAGTAATTCATTTTCTGAGAGCATCACGATGGCAACAGAAAACGAGATAATTATAATAGAGCCAAACATATTACTCTTTATAGAAAACAAAAATTCTTCAAAATCAATATCATTCTGATTCTTTTCAACAGCGAAAAGATGATCAAATAGGCGTGTTTTTAAATTATCGTTAACGAAATATAAGGGACACCCAAAGATTTGACCTCAACAAAATCTGATCTATCTTTCTTCTGCCATTGATTGTTCATACGCAGGAGAAGCCGTGACCCGTGCCCGCAGAAACCTGATTGACCGTTCCAGTACACCTTATTACCACTGCATGGCTCGCTGCGTTCGTCGTGCTTTTCTCTGTGGCAAGGATTCGTTCTCCGGTCATGATTATGAGCATCGTCGGCAGTGGGTAGTAGATCGTCTGGATGCGCTGGTTTCAGTGTTTGCCATAGAAGTCTGCGCTTATGCGGTGATGTCGAATCATTACCATGTGGTATTGCACATTAATGCAGCTGTTGCTGAAAGCTGGAGTCGGGATGAGGTTTTTGCCCGGTGGACTCAGCTGTTCACCGGGCCGGTTTTGGTGCAGCGATATCTGGCTGGAATAAAGCTTGATCAGGGTGAACTCTTGCGAGTGGATGAATACGCAGAAGAGTACCGAGGCCGCTTGATGGATATCAGCTGGTTCATGCGTTGTCTCAATGAACATCTCGCCAGGGAAGCGAACAAAGAAGATGGCTGTAAAGGTCGGTTCTGGGAAGGTCGCTTTAAAAGTCAGGCACTGCTGGACGAAGCCGCATTGTTGACGTGCATGGCTTATGTAGATCTGAATCCTATTCGGGCGAAACTGGCCAAAGTACCTGAATCATCCGATTTTACTTCTATACAATGTCGTATAGAGTGTCGTATCAAAAAGTACACGACTACCACGATTAAAAAACAGAACGCACGATTAATGCCTCTTCGGGCCCAGGGGCAAAATCCGGAGATTGCGATTCCTTTTACTTTGGTCAACTATCTGGAACTGGTTGACTGGGCTGGACGAGTCATCAGGTCGGATAAGCGAGGTCATATAATGCATGATGCGCCTCCTATTCTGGAACGACTGGGCATTGATTCTGATGAATGGTTGAAGACCATCGGTTGGAACAATCAATTCCGACGTGCTGTGGGTCGGTTAAAATCAATGCGGGCATACGCAGAAAAAACAGGACAGCAATGGGTGCAAGGGATAACGGCCTGCTGCCGAGTGTTTTCGGGCTGAATTCGATATCCATTAAATTTCAAAAGTTCATTTACTGCAACCAGCCTCAATAAACCAATAATATTAAAAGTACAGTGTCTCTGCTTTCGTTCAATTTTCTAAGTATATTTACTTAAATCCAAGTCAACTCTTTATCAATGCCCACAAAAAAGCTTCTTTTGTTACAGCCCAGCAATTCCCCACGTTTCATTAAACCCCTTGGTATCACTAGCGTACGAAGTCGTATATATTTTGTATGCCCGTGATAAATAGTCGAGTTTTTGGGAAAAATCACATATCTCAACACGTAAGCAGCTGTAGCTGCGCCCTGCGTGTGATGCTTCTTATACGCTGTTACCGATGTCGTATAAGCATGGGGAATAGCTGGTTACAGCCTGTGTGAATATCCAGAGAAGAAATATTTGGTCTTATAAAGTATGGCTGTCCACGAATTTCCAAGATTTGGCTGTCCGAGAATTTCCATGGATTATGTATGTTGAGTCAATTTTTTAAAGGTAGGTTGACGCACTCTTTTTTTTCGAATGTGTAACCTTTCGTACTCCTCTGGAAATTGTTTTTGAAATCTATCCCAGTAGCTTTTTCCATAGCTTATAAAAACTTCTTCTCCTTTTTTTATAAATCTTTTTGACCTTATATAAACAGCTTTCCTATCGGGTAGCTTGACGTATTCTACATTTCCAGGAATACCCGATATTGGCCCATCATTTATTAAGCTTCCAAGACCGATACCTGTTTCAGAAGGTGTTTTTTTTATTCCTTGTATAAGGGTATATTGATCAACACTAATTAGATGGCTCCAGTATCCGTAATCAGTTAATAATTTTTTACGGTCAACTGAACTGACATCGAGTACCTCACCATCATACCACGTGATATATTCTCCAATATTCACATCATTGCAAACAAATACACCATTACGCGATCCCGGTAAAGAACTATGCTTTACAGCGAGGCCATTACCTATAGATCCTAACTCAGATTTTTTAGGGATTATTTTTCTTTTTTTCAGCTCAGTATTTCCAACTAGGCAATAATCATCAGTTTTTCTGTCTGAACTTTTTCGCTTTCCTAGTATCGTTGTTTTTTTTGACCCACATTGACAAGGTGGACTTCCACTATCTACTTGCACACGAGAAAAACTGGGGCTTTGTGCATAAGCTGTAGAATTCATGCCTTGCATATGTATTTCCTTCAATTTAGATCTTTATTATAAGACTCAATAATGCTAAAAAAGTTCAAATTTCCAGAAAAACAGATTGTTAAGTACCTGATCAAATGAAATCCATATTATCTCAACCGTCAGCTAAATCGGGTAAGGGCTGGTTTTTCTCCAGCCCTCCCCACACCACCACGACTTGCGGGTCCGCACCGGGCGGTTCACAGAAAGTTTTAACCTTCATTGAGTTCAGTAAAATAAAAGGGACATCCATATATTCAACACAAAACTTAAATAATTGTTCACTTAGAGTGCCGAGATAAATCGGCAAGATGTTAAGGGTGGAAGTCCCTGTGGGGTAAGACTAGCGAATCGCCCCAGCCCCGAGTCATGCGCCTGTTATCGTAAGGTATCCGGTGAAGCGTTGACAGGGGTGTCTGTAGGCTAAGTATTGAGCTGCGAAATCAAATAGTCCGAGGTGCTGATGTTGTTAAGTGATGCAGAAAGCAAAACCATAAGTTGCGCTAAGTCGCAAGCAGCTTACGGGCCTCGCGCAGTCGTAGACCTTGTGCATGCAGGTACGCATTTTGTGCGGAACTCGGGAGATCCTGTCGATTTCTCCTGTTTTAGTCACAGGAGACGCAATGGGGAAGGCTAATAACCACACGCCTGTTGTCGTTGGCAGGAAGTCGGACAAGCTAATAGTACCTGAGAAGCAGCCGAACAAAGCAGAGTTATCTGTGGCGGAGGTCGTGGAGGAAAGTGGCTTGGCCAAGAGGAATATTCAGCAGGATGTCGGTGACCGGACTCAGAGCCGGAAGAACACTTCGTCCAATCTGTTGGGTATACGTCAGGCAGCGGCAAAGGACAGTCGTTTGCAGTTCACTGCTTTGTTTCATCATCTTACCCTGAGTTTACTGAGAGACAGTTTCTTTCAACTGAAACGGAATTCAGCGGCGGGTGCCGATGGAGTTACATGGCAGTCCTATCAGCAGGATTTGGAAATCCGGTTGAAATCCTTGCATGAACGAGTGCACAAAGGGAGCTATCGCCCTCGCCCTGCCCGAAGGGTTTTCATCCCAAAGGCAGATGGCAGCGAACGGCCTCTTAGCATTCTCTGTCTGGAAGATAAAATCATCCAGCAGGCAGTGGTCAAGGTATTGGAAGGGATTCATGAGGAAGATTTCCTTGGTTTCTCATATGGATTTCGTCCCATGAGAGGCCAGCACGATGCATTGGATGCACTGACGGTGGGAATCAAACGCAGTCCCGTGAACTGGGTGCTGGATCTGGATATTCGGAAATTCTTCGATCAGGTCGACCATGATTGGCTAATCAGGTTTTTAGAGCACAGGGTAAAGGACAAACGCATTATCCGCTTGGTAAAACAGTGGGTAAAAGTAGGGCATTATGACGACGATGGTCAGCATGTCCGAAGCGCGGCAGGGGTGCCGCAGGGATCAGTGATATCACCTTTGCTATCCAATATTTATCTGCACTATGTATACGATCTATGGGTTAATCAATGGCGTAAACGGAATGCGCAAGGCAAGGTGATTGTCGTGCGCTATGCCGATGATAGTGTGTTGGGTTTCCAATTGGAATGGGATGCAAAGAGCTTTCTGGGTGAACTCGGAAATAGGCTGAAACGATTCGGGCTGTCTCTACACGAGCATAAAACCCGACTTATTCGCTTTGGCCGATTTGCCAGGAGCGATCTACAGAAGGCAGGAGGAGGTAAGCCGGAGACTTTTGAGTTTCTTGGTTTTACTCACTTTTGCGGTGTGACCCGAAGCAGCAAGCGCTTCACTATCATCAGAGAAACCAGTAAGAAAAGAATGCGAACGTCTCTGCAAGGTATCAAAACCTATCTTCTAAAACACAGGCATGATGCTGTGCCGGAACAACTGAAGTGGTTGAAACGTGTCGTTCAAGGACACATGAACTATTTCTCAGTACCGGGCAATAGTCGTAGGATAAATGCCTTCAGAACGGAAGTGCAAAAGATTTGGTATAAAGCTTTAAAGCGGCGCAGCCAGAGAAGCCGACTGAACTGGAAGAAGTTCGGTGCTTTCATCAACACTGTGTTGCCTAAAGTAAAAGTTCTTCATCCATGGCCAGAGCAGAGGTTTGGCGTCAAATACTCGAGGTAGGAGCCGTATGCGCTAGCAGTGCAAGTACGGATCTGAGCAGGGGGTGTCGGGTGACCGACATTCCTACTGCGACCTTAGGGTGGCGAAGAGCACTTAGTTCCTGTGAACTTACGCTGCCGCGACTGATAGAAAAAGTCTCAGGTCATTGGCTTTGCCAACTCAGTTACTGAACAGAGCCTTAGGGTAATGTTTCAAACACGTTGATAGTGTTAAGAAATATGCAGTGGTCGAATATTTAGACGACCTGAAATTATCACTCTTTAGACTAACTAATCTCTGGTTTGGAGATTGAGGTTTATTAGTTGGCTCAATAAAGAGGCCTCTTTTATTGCTCCACTTACTATTGATCTTTGGCAATTATAGGTAACACATAGATTATCCTGAATTCACTATATGGCGAGGTTTAGATCTGTAACGTATAACTTCTAAAGATCAATAAATAACAATTAGGTCAAGGGAGAAGACCCAATTGTTACTCCTCTATGCCTGAGGTAGCTGTATAAAGTTGTCTTACTGATACTCAATTGAATTGCTATTTCATCGACTGTTAGTTTTCTTTCCTTATATAGGGTTTCTGCAGCACAAGCGATCGGTATTGCTTTATCGGGCAGTCCTTTTGGGCGACCTCCGTTACGACCACGGAGTCTTGCAGATTTCAGACCTACCTGAGTTCTCTCTCTTATGATTTCACGTTCAAATTCAGCCAACGCAGCAAATAAATTAAAACAAAGTCGCCCTTGAGGAGTTGAAGTGTCTACTGGGTCGTTTAAGCTGATAAGGTCTACTTTTTGATCAATTAAAGTATTAACAAGATCCACAAGATGACGAAGTGAACGACCCAGTCGATCCAGCTTGTATATAACTAAAGTGTCGCCTTCTCTGAGTGTACATAATAAATTATTCAAGCCGGTTCGTTCAGGTTTTGCACCGCTGGCAATATCCTGAAAAATCTTATCGCAGCCAGCACTTTTTAGGGCATCGAGTTGGGATATTATATTTTGATCATTGGTACTCACCCGAGCATAACCAATTTTCATAAGAAGAATCCAATCAGTTCATTTTTCACGATTTACGTAGTTAAAATAGACGATAAAAAATGGGGGCTTTCGCAGGTTGGCTGATGAAAAGTGAGGGGTTGCAACAGGAATAGCCTTCAGGGAATGATTGATTTGTATGGATCAACATTTCTGAAGGATCAGCCATGTGTACAACACCCTCACTTCGTCCTATGTTCGCATTTTCTGGTTGGGTAATCGACCATATTGATATCGATTGGGATACCTCTGAAGCATCCGTATACTTACGCAGAGATGGTCGCATAAAGCAGCTCAAATGCAGCCAATGTCACTGGTCTATGGGAAAAATGCGCGAGAATGACCGAAGTGTTCAAGACCTGCCGTTAGGTACGATCAAGATCAACCTGTTATTTACGGCCTATCAGGGACGCTGCGCAAACTGCGGACACATCGAAACAGTGACTATTCCGGGACTTGCCCCTAAAGCTCAAGCGACAGAACGGCTGAAACAGCATGTCAGCCACTTATGTCGTTACATGCCCAGCGACAAGGTGCCTGAATTCATTGCTATATCCCACGATACAGCAAGGCGCTGGGATAAAAGCGTGCTGATGAAAACCCTTCCTGATCCCAAGCTGGATGACATACGAGCATTACTGATTGATGAGAAATCAATAGGCAAAGGTCATCACTATTTAACCGTTGTTCTTAATGCCGACACGGGTGAAACCCTCTTTCTGGGTGAGGGTAAACGAAAAGCAACCCTGGATCGTTTTCTGAGTAGCCTGACACTGGAGCAAAGAGCCTGCATTCAGTGTGTTGGAATAGATCGCGGTGGTAGCTACAAGGCCTCGGTCAAAGAGCACTTGCCGGATGCCGATATTGTTTACGACAAATTTCATATAATTGCCAACTACAATGAAGTTATCGACAAAATCCGTCGAAGGGAGTGGCGAAAGGCCGAGGAAGAAGACAAACCCTTCATTAAAGGCCAGCGATTCAATCTGTTTATGAATGTAGAGAACCTCACTCCAAGGCGAGAAAGCAGTCTGCATGAACTTCTGTCTATGAATGAAGATCTGTATCAAGCCTACATTCTGAAGGATATGCTCAGACAGTTATGGACGTATACCTATAAAGCCTGTGCAAGTAAGTTCCTGGATAATTGGATCGAACTGGCCAAAGAGACAGGTATTGATGAACTAAAACGCTTTGCAAAAGGGCTAGACAGAGCGAGAGAAGGATTATTGTCCTACTGCCAGCATCGTATAATACCATTTCCGAATTCTAGTTATGCTATTGCGCTGCCTTTTCAGACTCAGATCCTGCGTTGGAGTTCCTCGCCATAGCTACGGCTATGACTCGTCACTCCGCCTTGTCTCTGAGTCTGAAAAGCCATGCTCATAACGCATATTAGAAACCGGCAATGGTATAACCAGTGCAAAAATTGAAGCATTCAATGGTGTCATCAAGCGAATTGTTTACAAGGCATGTGGTTACAATGATCTTGAATATTTGTATCTGAAAATTCGGCAGGAATCTCAAAAATGATCAGCCAACCTGCGAAAGGGCCAAAAAATGAACGACAAAAATGAACGAACTTTCGTAGGGTGTCTGGAATATTAGGATGATCGTTCTATAGTACAGAAAAACGATCGTTTTTTTGTACGAGTAATGACGTATTAAGTTAAGAAAAATTCACTTAAAATTGAGATGTGTTTCTGACAGTTAGTGGCTCTTGGATGTTAAGGTCCATGGACGTCTGTATTTAGAAGCTAAAAGCTGGCACTATTATCCAAAAATAAACAACTGAGCTATAGGGACCCATGCTCATGCCTTTACAACAAGGCAAAAATCTTCGAGCGGTAGCGTGCCTAGCGATCAGCAGGACTTAGCACGGCTCTGCCTCCTCTATTAAGAACATGGGTATAGATCATCGTAGTATTAACATTGGCGTGTCCTAGTAATTCTTGCACTGTTCTGATGTCGTAACCACTTTCCAGAAGATGGGTTGCAAAACTGTGCCTGAAGGTATGGCAGCTGGCGTGTTTATTAACACCGGCTTTTTTTACGGCAGTTTTGACGTATTTTTGAATATTCCTTTCGTTTAGGTGATGGCGTCCTGTTTTACCGGTTCGAGGATCGGTTGTGAGTTGTGAACTTGAGAAAATGTACTGCCATGCTAATTCACGACCGGCATTGGGGTATTTTCTGGCGAGCGCATTGGGAAGATGAACGAAAGTGACACCTTCAGACAGAGCCTTTTCATGCAGTAGACGAGATTGCTCTATGTGCTGTTTAAGTCCTGCCACAGCAACATTGGGTAAAAGAGTCATCCTGTCTTTTCCACCCTTGCCGTGGCGAACAGTAATTTCTTTACGACCAAAATCGACATCTTTTACTCGCAAACGAACAGTTTCTTTAATCCGTAAGCCAGCCCCATACATTAACTGAGCAACGAGTAATGAAGTTCCAGTCAGATGAGCCATGATGGAGTGAGTCTCGTCAATGGATAATACGACGGGTAACTTTTTTGGACGTCTGGCATTAAGCCAGTCACTGATAGTGACATTTTCATGTCCAAGTACTTGCTTATATAAAAAGACAAGGGCACTGAGTGCTTGTTGTTGAGTGCTGACAGCAACATGCCTTTTCATCACTAGATAAGTCAGAAAGTTTGCGACATCCTCTCCTGTTAGAGCATCTGGGTGCTTCATGTTGTGAAACTGAATAAATTTTTTTATCCAAGCCCAATACGAACGCTCTGTGGCCAGAGAATAATTTGCACTGCGGATAACAATCTGGAATTTTTCTTGAAGTCTCATTTTATTAACTACTGTATATTAATACAGTAAAGATAGTTCGTATAAGCAGATTTTCAAGAATTATGTAACACTATGAAAAGTCAGGAAAAAAGCTAAGAGAAGATATGCCTCTTTTCTTAAGCGAAAAATATACAAATAACGAAATACGAATCCTGTGATAATACAGGTTTAGTCGAGA
>CBDBOO010000017.1:0-9510 GCA_965208385.1 Endozoicomonas sp. | reverse complement strand
ATTTCCTATTTCGATCATGAATCATCAACTCAAAGCATCTGCGAATACGTAAAAAGGCTGGAGAGCCCAGCCTTTTCCAAAATTATAAGTCGGATTTACTGCAACTCTCCCTGTGTATTAACAGAATAGCTGCCTCTGACTCAAAATACCGCGATTACTGTTTCTCCAGCTTTCTGAGACGCCTCACCAAATCATCCAACTTTCTAAAATGAACCACACTTTTACGCCAGTCTCGGGCAGGCATAAACCCGGTACCCGATGCATACATGCCCGGTTCTTTAATAGATCGGGTGATCATGGCCATTCCACTGATGTGTGTATTATCAACAATGGTGAGATGACCAGCAAAACCGGAAGCTCCAGCTACGGTACAATTTTCTCCGATCTTTGTACTTCCGGAAATGCCGACACCAGCAGCCAAAGCAGTATTTCGTCCAATGACTACATTATGAGCAATCTGAATCAAATTATCGAGTCTGGCCCCATCACAAATTTCTGTATTCCCCAGCGCCCCACGATCAATACAGGTATTGGAACCGATTTCAACATCACTACCAATAATCACGCCACCAATCTGGGCTATTTTATGCCAGCGTCCATCAGCATGAGCATTACCAAAGCCATCGGCACCAATAATTGCACCAGGATGAATTATAACTCGCTCGCCAATAGTCACCCCATGACAGACAGTCACATTTCGGGATAAATGCGTATCCTGACCAATGATTGAATCATGACCTACCACGGTACCGGCATCAATTCTGACATTTTTCGAAATTTGGACTCCAGCCTCAATGACTGCATTAGGGCCAACAGAAGCTGAAATGGCTATATCAGCGTCATCACTAACCACAGCACTGGGATGAACACCTGGTTCAGTATTTCTTGCCGGGTCAAATAATTTCGATAAAAAGGCATAACCCAGATAAGGGTTGTCGAGTATCAGGGTATTTCCCTGGTACTCTTTAGCCATTTCCGGGGTAAGAATTACTGCGCCAGCATTCGTGTTCTTCAGATACCTGGCATAAGCCGGATTCGCCAGAAAACTTAACTCGTGCGCTTTTGCATTCTGGAGGGTGTTCATACCAGACAATTGCTTAAAAGCATCACCCTGCAGTACAGCACCGACTTTCTCCGCCAGCTCTGACAAGGTGTAATTATCAGTCATTTTCATTCATTACTTTGCTTGATTTAATTGTTCAATCACTTTGCGGGTGATATCAAACTCTGGCTTCACAAAGTGTGCCACCCGGCGTTCGAGTACCAGATCAAATTTCATCTCCGTGGAAACCTTCTCAATTGCAGCATCCAGCTTAGGCTTCAATTTACCCAGTTCGGCCTGATCAGCCCTGGCTTTTTCAGAACGTAACTGACCTTCCTGACGCTTAAAATCTTCATACTTTCTTTGCATTTCAATCTTTCGCGCTTCAAGCTGCGCTTCAGAAAGTGTCGGACCGTCCTTGTTGAGACGGTTTTGCAATTCCTTTAGCTCACCCTGAATCTTATCAAGAATCTTTACCCGAGGTGCAAATGCTGTTTCCGATTCTTTCTCATAACGTTTGGCCGCATCTGATGTCAGCACAGCCTTCTCTGAATCGATAACCCCAATACGCATCTCTGCCTGAGCCAAAGGTGCAATCATTAACAGGGCCAGTACAGCCAGTTTAATCTGTTTCAACTTCAATCTCCTGAAAAATATTGATTCCATCGCCCCAAACTCAAGAAGCTGTTCGAAAACACACTATTGAACTGTGGTCATACAACCTGATTTTCTTCGTAGCCAGCTACACTGCCAGCATGAAACAAAAAAGGCATGAACGGAACATTATAATATAATAAAAAGGTGCGTTTCCGCACCTCTTTAAGCGACCAGTGAACCAGTCGCTACCTCATATCGATCAAGCGCACAATCAGAATGGAGCACCCAGCGAGAACTGGAACACTTGGGTTTCATCCTCACCTTTTTCATTGAGAGCTCTGGCAAGACTGAATGTCAACGGCCCCATCGGAGTAATCCATGTCAAACCGAGACCTGCACTATATCGGAGTTCTTTAATATCGGGTTTACTGCAATCCTGTGTTTCAGAACTGCAAGAAGTATCAAAAGTATTACCAAAATCAAAGAACACGCTGGTCCGCAATGACCGCTGATCTTTGACAAAAGGCATTGGGAATAATACCTCCACTGTACCTTCAACCAGAATATTACCGCCGACACTGTTATAGCTGCCCGGGCTATCCTTTTGCTCTGCTTTTGGTCCTAAAGTATTGTCTTTATACCCTCGAACTGATCCAAAGCCTCCAGAATAGAAATTCTCGAAAAAAGGCATCTCACTGGTATCGCCATAAGAATCGCCTATACCCAGTCTTGTTGCCAGTCGAGCAGTCAGACTGTTCGTAATTGGCTGGAAATATTGCCCGCGATAAACCAGTTTATAGAATGTAGTCGTCGAGCCCGGCAAAGCCACGGACAGAGAAACACTCTGTGAATGCCCTCTGGTGGGCAGAAGACCGCGATTCAACTCTGACTGAGACCAGCCCAGTGTCGACTTGAAGTTAGTAAACTGATCGCCTTCCACAGCCAGATAATCATCAATAACCTCAGGTGTTCCTGAGCCTGTTGTGATGCTGGTACCATCAATCCCCAAACTGAAACTGATGGACTGACTCTCGGCCAGCGGGTAACCGAAGCGAACGTTACCACCGTAGGTATCCGCAGCATAGCTGGAGATATCGGAATTACTATAGTCATAGGTTCTGTAATAAACATCAAAACCACGACTGACGCCATCGACGGTATAATAAGGGTCCATAAAGCTGAAATTATAGAGCTGACTCACATCACTCTTATTCAGACCAACCGATACCTTATTACCGGAACCAAGGAAATTATTCTGACTGACTGAACCACCCAATAACAAGCCGTCAGACTGAGAGTACCCAACACTGGCTGTAACACTGCCGGATGGCTGTTCTTCTACAGTGTAATTAACATCAATCTGGTCGCTGGTACCGGGTACAGGTGGTGTTTCAATATTCACCTCCTTAAAGAAACCCAGGCGTTCAAGACGAATTTTTGATTGCTCAATTTTTCGGGTATTAGCCGACGCGCCTTCCATTTGGCGCATCTCACGACGCAGAACCTCATCAGCTGTTTTGGTATTACCTGAGAAATTAATTCTCCGCACATAAGCTCGACGTCCTGGATCAACAAAAAAGGTTAGCGACACTGTTTTGGATTCAGGATCCGGCTTGGGTATGCCGGTCACGTTAGCGAAGGTATAACCTTCGTTACCGAGTCTGCGGCTGAGAATTTCTTCCGTGGTGGTAATAATCTTTCTGGAAAAGGTCTGCTCAGGCTGAGCAAGAAGAAGACGCTTAGCCTCTTCTTCGGAAATAATAATATCACCCGCCAGGTTAACGTCCTTGATCGTGTATTTATCACCTTCATTAACATTGACAGTAATATATACACTTTGTTTGTCAGGACTGATAGATACCTGTGTGGATGTAATATTGAAATTAATATAGCCACGGTCCAGATAATAGGAACGCAACCGCTCAAGATCACCCGACAGTTTTTCTCTGGAATATTTATCAGCACTGCTGAAAAAATTATACCATTCCGCCCTCTTCAACTCGAAGAGATCAACCAGTTCATTGAGTGGAAATACTGAATTCCCAACAATGTTGATATGCTGAATTGTGGCAACCTTACCTTCTTTTATATTTATTTTAAGCTTTACGCGGTTTCTGGGTTGAGCCTCAACCTCCGTGGTAATACTGGCACCATATCGACCCTGTGAAACGTATTGACGTTCCAGTTCAAGACGTATGGCTTCCAGAGTAGCCTGCTGGAAAATCTCACCTTCAGCCAGCCCAGACTTGCTCAAACCTGTTTTTAAATCTTCAGATTTAATAGCCTTATTGCCATCAATGGCAATCTCGCTGATAGAAGGTCGCTCTATTACAGATAAAACAAGTACGTCACCATCCCTGCCTACCTGAATATCATTAAAATAACCCGTTTGATACAGCGCGCGTACAGCACCAGAAATTTCCGTTGATTCAACATTGTCACCGACTTCAACGGGCAGTGAATTAAAAACCGTTCCGGCTGAAATACGCTGCAGGCCATCAATTCGGATGTCTGTAACAACGAAAGCTTGGGCACTTGGCGCGATGGCCATCGAGCCAATCAGCAAAGACAACAATGATCGCTTCATGGAATCCGTTCTTATCCGTATGCATTTATTACCCCGGGAAAAACTATGAAAAAAACCGGCTCAGATCGTTATAAATAGCCAGCATCATAATTCCTACTACCAGGGTTACCCCAATTTTCAAACCCATCATCTGGGTTTTCTCCGACAGAGGCCTCCCTCTGATCATCTCAACCAAATAAAACAGCAGGTGTCCACCATCTAAAACAGGTATGGGAAGCAGGTTCAAAACACCTAAACTAACACTGAGCATTGCCAGAAAGTAAAGGAAGTTTTCAAGACCCGATTCAAAAGACGCGCCAGCCACTTTAGCAATGGTTATCGGTCCACTCAAGTTTTTAACGGATATAAGACCGGTAATCAGCTTCCAAAATGACTCAAGCGTCATACTGGTCAGTGACCAGGTACCCTGAACACCTCTCACCAGGGAGTCAACAGGCCCAAACTGCATATTCCTTATCAAGCCTTCAGGAAAAGGAACTCGCTTGACTCCGGCACCAATAAATCCGATTTTTTCACCATCAACCAGCTTCGCTGCAGGAACAAGATTAATCGAAATTATCTCCCCTTCCCTTTCAAGCTCCACGGGCAATGTCTTACCAGGGTTTGAGCGAACCGTCTCCACCCAATGCATCCAGTCTTTAATCTGCACACCAGCAGAACTCAAAACCAGATCATTGACCTTAATACCTGATCTCTCAGCCGCACCGTCTTTTGACAACTGCCCAATAACCGCGGGTATTCCCGGATAAAAAGCCCTGATACCAAGGTCTTTTACCGGGTCTGGTTGCTCATGACCAATCAACCAATCGGTTACTTCAATACGCTTTTCGTACACCGCACCTTCAGGTGGCTGTCCCGGCTCGCCGGGGCGAACCGAGATTGTCAATGTGCGAGATTCTCCCAAAGAACCCAGCAGAGCCATATTAACCTGCTGCCAGCCCGGGGTTAATTCACCATCAATACTGACCAGTTCATCTCCCGGCTGAATTCCGGCAATGGCTGCCGGAGAATCCTTGATGACCTCACCCACCTGGGGAAGTAATGTACGAACCCCCATTAAATACATTAACCAGAGCGCAACAATAGCAAGAATAAAATTGGCTATTGGACCGGCAGCAACAATGGCAATACGCGACAACACTGGCTTATTATTAAACGATAGATGGCGTTCACTTTCAGGCACAGGGCCTTCACGCTCATCCAGCATTTTTACATAACCACCCAGCGGGATGGCAGCAATGGCATATTCCGTGCCCTGTTTATCTGTTCTGCTCCACAGGGTCTTACCAAAACCAACAGAAAACTTCAGTACTTTAACACCGCAACGGCGCGCTACCCAAAAATGACCAAATTCATGGATACTCACCAGAATACCCAGTGTTACCACGAATGCTAAAATAGTCTGTAAAGTTCCGAATATCATGCACTATCCTGAAGGAAATTGATTTTTTGTTGCGCCAGACTTCTGGCCTGCCTGTCTGCATCTAGAACCAGATCGACACAGGAGGCACCTTCAACAGGCAGGGTCTGCAATGTTGCATCTATGATATCAGGAATCCGATCGAAACGGAGCTTTCTACCCAGAAATGCATCTACAGCTTCTTCATTGGCAGCATTCAACACGGCTGCCGCTGTACCACCGGCTGCCGCCGCTTGCTGCGCAAGCTTCAGACATCGGTAACGATGCATGTCAGGCTCATAAAAATCAAGGCGCGCCACATCAATAAGTGAGAGTGGCTTGACACCGGAATCAATTCTATCTGGCCACGCCATCGCGTGAGCAATAGGGGTTCTCATATCCGGATTACCCATTTGAGCCAGTACGGTGCCGTCATTATAATCCACCAGCGAATGGATGATACTTTGAGGATGAATCACCACTTCTATCTGTGACGGGGTGGCACCAAAGAGCCAGCAGGCTTCAATAAACTCCAGCCCTTTATTCATCATGGTCGCTGAATCCACCGAAATTTTTCGCCCCATACTCCAGTTAGGATGAGCACAGGCCTGCTCCGGCGTTACGCCTGAAAAGCTTTCAACCGGTTTATCTCTGAATGGCCCCCCGGATGCAGTCAACATAATCCTTCTGACACCAACCTGCTCCAGGCCTCTGTCATAATCGGAAGGCATGCACTGAAAAATAGCATTGTGTTCACTATCGATGGGTAAAAGCAGCGCCCCGGACTCCTTCACAGAATCCATAAAAAGGGCTCCCGTCATAACCAACGCTTCTTTGTTTGCCAGCAACACTTTTTTCCCAGCTTTTACAGCAGCCAGCGTGGGTAGCAGGCCCGCAGCGCCAACAATTGCAGCCATAACCACATCAATCTGACTATCTGCAGCCACCTTGGCTACTGCCAGAGAACCACTTTCAACCTGAACATTCAAGCCTTCCTGTTTCAAGGCCGCACGCAATCGTACTGCAGCCCTGTCATCAGACATCACAACCACTTCAGGATTAAACTGCTTTATCTGCCCAAGCATGAGATCATCACTGCGACATGCCACTAAAGATCGGACTTTGTATTTATCGCTGTTTCTTGCGATAACATCCAGCGTACTCTTACCTATAGAACCGGTTGAACCAAGAACACAAACCTGCTGTAGACTAACTGGCCTCATGATTAACTCCCGCTTATAATCAGAGCAAAGGTGAACACGGGAATCGCTGCAGTCAAACTGTCTATCCGGTCCAGAATACCACCATGTCCAGGCAATAAATTACCGCTGTCTTTTATTCCGCGTTCTCTTTTCAGCAAACTTTCCCAGAGATCCCCCAGTACAGAAACCAGGACAACAAGTACTGTCAATAACATCAAGCCAATTCCACGGGGAAAACTGAAATCCATGTACAACCCGACAGACACAGAAATTATCAGAGCAACCGCCATACCACCGACAACGCCCTCGATGGTCTTCTTTGGACTGACACGTTCTGCCAGTTTATTTCTACCAAAGTTTTTACCGGCAAAATAAGCACCACAATCTGCTGCCCAGACAATCAGAAGCACCAGTATGATGGCAAGACCAAAATGATCGTATAACTTCAACTGAACCAGGCCGAACCAGGCAGGTACTAGCGTGAGAATACCCATAAGAAGCTTCACAGATTTACTGCTGCAGTATCGAGCACTATCCGGATAGCCTTTAACCAGAAAGAGAGCAATCAACCACCAGAGCACACCAAGAGCAAGAACGATGAGCGGTGATATTGCTGAAACAAGCCAGCACACCAACCCAATGAATACGGCATACCCAACCTTGATCACGGATTGTTCATAGCCAGCAAGATTGGCCCACTCCCAGGCGCCTAGCATAATAATCAGGCCGATAAAAATAGCAAACCCTACCTGGGGCAACAAAATAACCCCAGCCAGTGCAAGCGGCGCAAGTACAATTGCAGTGATAACTCTTTGTTTCAACACGTAGGTTCAGCCTCGACCTGTGTACTGGTTTTTTCAAACCGTCTCTGACGTCCAATATGATTCAGCAACGCCACCTGAAACGCCTCTCGCCCGAATCCCGGTCAGAGTGTTTCAGTAAAAATACAACTCACTGTGTGCACACTGCCACAACAAGAAATTACTAATTGTCTACTCTGCACTGGTGTGTATCATCAGCTCAGGAGCAAGAGCCCTGCCCAACTGAGACAAACCTCAATGAGTATTTCATTTATACTACTTAGTTCCAGCTCACCACTAGCCACCCCTTTAGCAATCTCAGATGCTGCATGCATTATAATCATCCTGCATCAGTCAATGATTAGCCGCTAAAACAAGTGTGCCCGCTGCATTATCAGCAGCAAAAACTTCCGTTTTATAAAGATATCTTTGATCTCATCCGACTGAAACAGGTAACGCTGCCAATAGCTTTCAATCGAAGATGGTGACGCTTTAGTTTTTTGCATTGCTTCATGGCGCCTACAGGAACAGCCTCATCAAAGCACTGCATTCCCTGACGCCATCATCACTCGCCTGGCGCCTGGCTATCCCAGACAACCTGATACGACTGCCCATCAAGCCCGATCTTTAAGCCTCATTTAAGGCTCACTGCCACTTTTTGGTAGCTTGCCTGACGACTCTGGACTTGCCCCAGATATCCCGGAACAATTCGACTACACGGACAAAACGATCAAATTAACGACACCTCAAACACGGCTATAGTCGCATATACTTACGTACAATACTTATAATCAACGAAGAATTAAACCCAAAAAACTCTTTATAGAATACCCATCTACTGATCATATCAATATCTGCATCCCTGCAGATCAAACATTTTGGGTATCAGCATTCGGTAATAAGTCCGCCAGAGCAAACAGTTTAAAAAACGACTTGAATCCAGCATCCGCACAGCAACAAAACAAACGTCAGATTGCCATTAAATCTGTTTCTTTTGACTGTAAAGCCTTGTCAACCAGTGCAACAGAGCCATCCGTCATTTTTTGAATATCGTCCTGAGCACGACGCTCTTCGTCTTCGCTGATTTCCTTTTCTTTTTCAAGCTCTTTTACATCCGCCAACGCATCTCTACGAATATTACGAATGGCAATTCTGGCATTCTCCGCCTCTTGCCTTGCCTGACGGGTATACCCTTTACGTGTCTCTTCCGTTAAAGCAGGAAGCGGGATACGGATAACCTCTCCAGCAGTACTGGGATTCAACCCCAGGTTCGACTTAAGAATGGCCTTCTCTATTTCTGGCACCAGATGTCTTTCCCAGACACGTACAGCGAGAGTACGAGCATCTTCACTGGAAATGTTGGCCATCTGAGCTAAAGGCGTTTCAGCACCATAATAGGATACCTTTATGCCATCCAGCAGACTTGGATGAGCCCGGCCGGTTCTAATTTTATTAAACGCAGTCGTCAGAGATTCCACACTCTTGCCCATGCGTTCTCTTGCATCGTCTTTTATTGCATTAATCATTACTCACCCCCACTCACGAGTGTACCTTCCTCACCACCAACCACCAGATTCAACAACGCACCAGGCTTGTTCATATTGAACACACGTAGTGGCATCTGCTGATCACGTACCAGACAAATGGCTGTTAAATCCATTACACCCAGTTTACGTTCGAGAACCTCGTCATAACTCAATCGTTCAAACTTGACCGCGTCATCAAACTTCACAGGATCTTTATCGTAAATCCCGTCAACCTTGGTCGCTTTTAACACCGCATCAGCATTAACTTCAATACCACGAAGGCAGGCCGCTGAGTCAGTCGTAAAGAATGGATTTCCGGTGCCCGCAGAAAAAATCACCACATCACCGGTAGAGAGA
>CBDBOO010000016.1:0-88843 GCA_965208385.1 Endozoicomonas sp. | reverse complement strand
AAACCAACCGTTGCAATAAGACCAAATAACAACGGACTGAAGCTGGTGACACCGTATTTTATAATCTCTTTCAGAGGCTGCTGAAGTAACACATTGTCAGTGGGTAATTCTGATTTCAATTCAATGCCATTTTCACCACGAGCTTCATCTGAAATAACATCCGGGTTTATCGCTGAAGACTGATGGCTCAATGCAATAATCCGGTCTCGTAATGCAACCGCAACACGCTCAGGAATACCGGAAAGCTTAACTTCCTGCTCCACAGAACCTGCACCTTCCAGTGATAATTCCATCAAGCCGAAATAGCTGAAATAGAACGGCTGACTCATGGATACATTCTGAACCCGATCATACTGCACGGTTGTACGGCTTTTTTTAAAGACTCCCTGACGAATAAGACAGCAACCCTCCTGAAAGGAAAACTGGAAATACCAGTAACGGAGTATGGCTCCTGAAATAACCAGAGGGCCCAAGGCAATAATCGCAATGCTTAAATACAACCACCGTTGTTCACCTGCTGCGGCAAAAAGCCCAATAAACGGTATGAAGTTAGTCCAGTTTTTTACCAGATGAATAAAGAAATCGGCACTATATCGAAGGATCGCAGCAGGCGCGAGTCGTTGCCATTGATCCGGAGATGCATTAATACTGCCATCAATCATGCAATTCGCCGGTTCTGGACAAAATGTATTCTTTGATGCGTTCAGCATCGCTCTGACTCAAACCGGGAATCACCAGATCGGCAGAGTGTCCACCGGCCGTGAACAGCTTTAGTTCAGACAGGGAAAACCATCGATCAAAGAGGCTTCTCCCCGTCTCTATGTGCTGTACCCGGTTGAATGGCACAGCAATCTCTTTTTTCCAGAAAACACCTTTCCTATAAACAACATCATGATCACGTAATAGATAGTTACAATTTTTCACCTGTACCGGCTGCCAGACAGTACTTATTATTATCAGAATGAACAGCCCTCGCCACAGCCATGGCCTGACTGATTCATTGACGGTTAACTCCGTAAATTCCAGCAATTGAAAATACTGCACACTGCTGGCAATGACACATAGAACAAGCCAGAAAATTGTTATAGTGGTTAGCTGATGATGAAGGTAACGATGATTCAATCGCTGGAATTCCTGCCTCGGTATCTCTGGAATCCGATCAAGAAAGACCGTTTTATTTTCAAATGATTCATCCACATGGGTTCCTGAATGGGACATGAACTTATTCCTTTTATCTGTTCAAGCCCTTCAACAGCCATTGAAACCATAGCCTGCAGGACCCTTTTTTATAGTGCTTCTTCTGCTACTACCGGCTTTCGAAGCAGTGGTAACAATACAATTAAAATCATGGGAAGAAATACCGGAACCAGCACAGTAGCCATTCCACTCAAACCTTCAAAAGCAAAATAACCCAGATACAAAAAGATTGGCAAGATGGTACAAACGGCTTCCTGAAGGGACTGGCGACCAAACACCATTCTATAGATAGCCATTAACAGAAGCGTTGCCACTGAAGCAATCAAGGCAATAAGAGCATCTGTAAAAATAACGATGTAGAGCATTGTTTCAGAGTGCAAAAACTCTGGAATCGGCACTGATGCTGCCAGACTTATAAAGCCAAGAGAGCCATAAGCCAAAGCACAACCTATGCCAAAAGAGGCCACATTTCTGATTACATTATTCATCCTTGAGTTCCTTCTATTGCATCATCCATTAACCGCTTATTAAACAATAAACAGTATCACTTCTAATAACTACCTAATAACTACCTAATAACTACCTAATAACTACCTAATAACTACTTATTAACTACCCGGGTAAAGATTCAGGTTCAGATTCGGTTTTACTACTGAATAGCCATGCGCACAGTCCAACAATCAGCAGCTTGGGCAACAGACTGAGCAATGCTATTGAAGGATCCATTCCAGAAAATAGCCCCAGGGTGATGAAAAGATAGGTCTGCTGAATGAAAAAGGGAATGATCAGAAATACATTGGAAAGGCCTGTTTTTTCACCAAAAACAAAGCGCTTGATGAATATGAAAACCAACAACACGGCCACCAGATAGGTGCTACCGATCATTTCAAGAACCACCAGGGCAAGAATCTGTGGCAAGTCGCCAATCAATAGGGATAAAGCCGGCGGAAGTGAGACTACTGCTCCTATCCCCAAAAGCTCTATGGACAACCAGGAAAAAATTAACCCCAGAAAAATACTGATTTTATTTTGTCTTACTCTATCCATGATGATTCAGGTGCATTCCTGTTATTCAGCAATAATATGTGGCAAAAAGCGCGAACTATCCTTGGTTATTACCGACGAATCTTCCCGAATGCCAATACCGGCAGCCTGATCACCGACAATCCAGCTGCCTATAAGGGTGTGATTTCCCGAAAAAGTAGGCAGAGGATGAAAGCCCTGCAGAATAAAACCGCTGTCATCGTAGGGACCATCAACAAAATCAGTTTCTCTGCCATTTTTCAAAATACTGATATTGGAACCTTCCCGTGAAAACACAGGCTTCTTCACTACATGGTTACCCAGATCATCACCCGGTTTTTCATCTTCAAAATAGCAGGGTAATAAATTGGGATGGCCACGGAATTCTTTCCATAACAGAGGCAACATGGCCTTATTGGACAGTATCGACTTCCAGGCAGGTTCCAGAAATAATGTTTCACTGGCCTCAATGCCGGCTCCGAACTCTTCCTCGAACATAAATTCCCAGGGATAGAGTTTAAACATTGCCGGAATCGTCATATCTTTAAGATCCGTAAAACGCCCGGCATGACTTAACCCGATGTCTTCTACATAAACAAAATTGGTATTTAGACCAGCCTGTACTGCGCAGTCACGGAAATATTCAACAGTGCCAAAGTCCTCTGCGGTATCCTTGCAACAGGAAAAATAAAGCGGCTGATCGCCCAGTCGTTGTTTTCTGAGCAGTACCAATGCCTCTATCAGCATTTCCTGAATAATGTTGAATTGATCCGTTTCTGCTGAAAAGCGTCCTTCCTTAATCATCTCTTCCAGCCAGAGCCATTGGAAGAATGCCGATTCATACAGAGACGTGGGTGTGTCTGCATTGTATTCATAGAATTTCGCTGGCGACTTTCCATCATAAGAAAAATCCATCCGCCCGTAGAGATGCGGATCAGCATTCAGCCAGGAATTACGAATATAATCCCAGTATTGTTCCGGAATACGCAGACGCGTCATCATCTCTTCGGATTGAACAGCCTTGTCCACCAGATGCAGGCACATTTTATGGATTTCGGCCGTAGGATCTTCCAGATCATTTTCGATCTGCTTCAGGGTAAAACGGTAATAGGCAGACTCATCCCAGTAAGTATCGCCATACATAGTGTGGAATTTAAACCCCAGGGATTCGGCCTGTTGTTGCCAGTCTTTTCTTGGAGCAGATTCAATCCGAAACATACGCTGTCCTCAGGGTTATCCGCCCCAACTACCTCTGGCCGCTGCACGGCTGCCAAAACCACCGCGTTTCATGGTGGTGCTTTTTAAGGTGGGTTTAACCGTTTTCTTTCTATCAACCACCACCTTGCCCTGCTTGTAGCTGCTGCCAATCCGGTCGTAATTACCGGTACGGTAGCCACCGCCGCCGCCAAGATACAACGGAATAACCATAAAGGAGCTGCCGCTGGAGCGCTGCTGTGCCGTGGATAGCATAAAGCCTTCCATGGTCGGTATGTACTCTCCGGAAGACAGCTGCTGACAGGCTGAGGCAAAATCTTTCTGACAGTCTTTTGTATATTTGTATTTCGGCGCGGTCATTAAATGAGTTTGCCAGGCCTTGTTGTACTCGTATTTACAGACATCTGCCGAGACATGACCATCATTGGCACAACTGGCCGCATCCTTGTACACCAATGCGTCCTGACTGGAGCTTCCGCATCCCGCTAATGCCAGCGGGGTAATCCCCATTAATGCCAGGCGGAGTTTTTTAGAACGTTTCATTCCTGCTCCCCCCGAATCAATAAGTCAGACAGGCTGCGTTGATTAAACCCGCTGATATTGACACAGCACCCAACCAGATTCCTGCGGCCATTTCATCATCGGCAATACGTTCTGAAATTCTTGGCATAATCAGTCGCAGGCCAAAGAATGTAGCCAACTGAACAATCAGGGCAACGCCTCCCCATAGTGCCATGTCAGCAATATCAACAGAGTTTTCTATAGCGCTGGTCAAAGGCAGAACGAAGCCGATTAAACTGCCCGCAAAGGCAACTGAGGCGGCTGGCTTGTTTTCCTTGATCAGTGCCATTTCATCATGGGGTGTTAACAGCGTATAAATGAAGGCATAAACAGCCGTCAAAACAAGGGCAATGGCAAAATAGGCAAGAAACAATGGCAAACCTGCCAGATAATCAGTAATAGCTAACATTTACGTAATTCCAGTGGTTGAATGAAAAACAACGTCCTGTGTTTTTTCTGACCCGTATTTTTCTGTAAGCCAGAAGATGGTAACAATACCCCGTTACATAATGCTCATGGAAGAAATATCCAGATCAATTCCCAGACTTACAACCGCTGTCGCTTCTTCTTCACTGGTAAATTCCAGCGAAGCAAAAAGGTATTCAAAACGGTCGGTTTCAGGAACCTGCCTTTGATAAAGCATTGCAAGATGATCCACTTCGTAGGGTTCGGCACCTTCTTCGCGGGTGTGCACAACTTCGGTGAGCTGTACTGCTTCAATCTTGCCTTGCACCTCTGTATCCCAGACCCTTTTGTAGAGCGTATCAGACAGAATGAATTCTGGCCGTCCAATAGAACCACTGTCACTCACCCAAACCTCTACCCCCCGCTTACTGGCAATAGTGTGAGTTTTTTCGAAGACAAACAACTTGATGTCATCGATATTCTGGGTTTCATATCCACCAGTGGTTGATATCTGGATAAATCCATCATCGGCTGTGTAAAACCGACTGATTGATGCACCGCCTCCCAGATCAATAAAACCTGCTGCTTCAATGGTCTGAGCACCTTCAGGCAAGCTGAAATGCAACTGATCACGAATCATCTGGAACGGCAGTAAATCCAGTTCCGCAGCCCCTCCCAAACGAAGATTCAGAGGCGCCGGAAGGGATGGTTTAGCGGCTTTCTTTTTTCGAAAAAAATCAAACATCGTAGCTATTCCCATAAATAAACAGGCACTGATTGTTAAAGCTCATCTGACGGGTGATCCGGATCAGCTTCTTCAGTATTTTTAACGTCTATTGGTTTTAAAAAACACTCTTTTTTATCAATTTTTTCATCATTTACAATGATATAGGACTGGTACAAGGCATCAAACCTTTTCAAATAGCAGCTAGATTGTTCACTTTGCAAATGTCCGGTCTGCTCATTCAATACCAGCTCCAGTTTACCTTCGAGTGTTTTATGTCCCTCAAAAACTCTTTTCACCTTTGCTAAAAGCCCTTCATCCAGATCCCTTGGAACAGGCTGAAAGCTGACCTGAACTCTATCGTTGATGCAGCTCATTGCATCAGGATTTTTATCCGAGGTGAGCTGATACACTTCTGTTGAACCCGAAACAGGTGAAAATACAAATTCCCACACCATTTTTGTTTGTTCGTCTTCGTAAAGAACATACAAAGTTGCACTAAGTGATTGAGGTGTTACAGCCAGCTTTCGGTTGATATGTCCTGAAAGATCAGAAAAATAAACGCCCTGAGGTACCGTACAGTTATCCGCAACAGCGCTGAAAGCACACAGCTGGATAACTAAAATAACAATAATGTTTTTCAATGCCCTTTCCTCATTAGATTCAGGCATTGAATATAGACATTTATTCGCATTTAGTTTTCAGCAATATTTATTCAGTTCTGGATGCTACCAGCTCACTTTTGAACTCTTTTGCCATTTCATTAATTTTTGGCAGAAAATTTCGCAGCAAGTTTTGTGTCACCATCATAGAGTCCTGCATGATAGCAGGCATCTTATTGATCACTGACTGGCCTGAATCTGTCTTATAAAAAGCAACCATATCCTGAAGTTCAGTTAATGAAAAATTCTTCATATAAACGTCACTCATTGGTCCTTCCATTTTCTGCCAGCTCATTTCTGTTCGCATTTCTCTTGAAACCCGATTCATGAACTGCTCAAACTTTTGCTCCTCTTCAGGCCTTATACCCAACTCCGTTTTCAACCCCTGCATCATCTGAAAACTTTGGGAATAGGCAGCATCAACCATGGCACTTACATTGGTTAATGTCATAAGTTCATTAATTCGCTCTTTCTTTTCAGTATCAGAACCAAAAGAAAAAGTTGAGAACAAGGCAAGCGTAATAATCAGACTGATTTTTTTCATTATTATTCCTGATAAAAAAAAAACCCCTGCAACAGCAGGGGCCTGGTTTATTTACTTCTGCTTCGCTTTCAAACGCTCTAGTACACTGCTGGCATCGGAGTCACTTTTAGTAATACCCGCTGCTTTCATTTTGCTCTGCAGATCGCTTTCGGCTGTGTCTCCAGACATTTCACTGGCGGCTTCCATCTGTGCTGCACGCTCTTCCTGACGACGCTTGATACGCTCCAGAGAATCCGTAGCGGTAGCCATTTTGGAATTAACACCACTGTGTCTGGCAGCGCAGGCAGCCTGAGCTTTCTGCACAGATTCTGTGGCTTTCACAGTATCCACCTGTTGCTTAAGACGACGAAGGTTTGCTTCTGCATCGACCACCGCTTTTTTCAGACTGGCAACACTGCCGGCAAAGCTTTTTTCCATCTCCTGCTCGGATGTCAGCTGTGCTTCATAATCTGCAATTTTTGTGGCTATATCGGTTGCCAGAGTATCATCGCCCTGCTCAAGAGCCTTAATAGCATAGCCTTCATATTCAGCTACTTTCCCAGAAAGCTCGGCGCATTTCTGTGAAGCCAGCTTCTGCTTGGCCATAATGCCAGCAAGCTGTGTTTTTGATTGCTGCAACTGGTTACCTGCTTCACGAATTTCCTGATCAAGGATACGAAGAGCATTACTATCAACAATAGATTCGCCCACTTCATTACCAGCACCTTTCAGAGCCGTTATTACCTTGTTCCAGATACTCATAATTTATTCCTCAAAATGTTAGTTATTTTAATCTATTGCTTCAGGCAACGGATTCTGTTGCCAGGTGCTCGCCATAGGCTTCTGTCGCTTTGATGGCATTCGCTGCCAGAGTTTCAATTTCCAGAATAATATTCTGCAGTAGTGATGCTGAACTCAGGGCACCAAAAATCGTGTAGTAGTCAGAGCCATCAGGGAAACGATCAAGACTGATGGTCGATAATGGAAACAGTTTGTGTGTTCTCAGCACTTCATCATTCAATACTGTGACGTCTTTTACCTGGTTCAAAGGCCAGAGAACGGTATCTGCTACAATCTGCTCACCGGCTACGGTCAGGTAAATAGGCAAGTCACCAAACTCACCCATAATGATTTCCAGGCAAGGCTCTGTGCCATCCACCAACTGCAGCTTTGCTCCACCGCTGGTAAACAAAGGATCACTGCTCATAGCTTCAAACAGACTCTGCATAGTCCAGATAGTATGTGCTTGTGTCATTGGGTTGCTTCCTGATGATTGATCAATGGGAGTTAATCTCAGCTCACGCTCTACATCCCGCAAGCGGCCTGCATTTTCTGGTAAAATCCAGACTTCCTTTTTTACCAGCCCCTGTTCCCTCATACGGGCGCGGAAAAGGCGCTGGTAATGTGCTGCGTTTTTCCGTGGAGCCATGTGTATCCTCTGGATTACAGGTTAAGTGCTTTACTGGTTAAGCGTGTTTTCTTAACTGTTTAAATATTACATGTAACAACCTTACATGTAATAGATAGTAGCTGTGAAGCGTTTTTTCAAGTGTTGAGAGAAAAATGTCTGAGAAAGAGAAAAATCATCCACCTTAGAGTGCTCTGGACGCATCATAAAACCTGACTTCGTTCACAAAACACGTTTTTCAACTGTTCATTTTCTGCTCTCAGACTTTACATAGTAGATACAATTCCTTTAACATCTCACCACTCATAATAATAATGCTGACACGTAGTTGATGTACGGAAACGGATGATCTCCTGACCGAGAACTACAATAAAATAAACACGGAGTCGTGTAGCATGCTGCCATCAATATTTTATAACTGCCAAAGCCATTCCCCTCCATATGATGCAGAAGCAAACATCTGTTTTGATGTTTAATAGATTGCTAACAACTTCAAAATAATAATTAATGGCCCATGGAGGGCTCATGAAAAAAATACTATTGCCCGTTTTATACGCGGCAACTGTTGCATTGTCTGCGACGTCTATTGCTGCCGAAAAAGAAAACCAATGGTTGGATGAGCAGGCATTAACGAAAATAGCCAATAACGCAAAATCACCTTCTGACCTGCCTGTTGAATACTTCTTCAAACGAGGAAAGGTAGAGTCACTGGAAATTTCGCCTTCTGGCGAATACTTTTCTGCAACCGTAAAATCAGAAGACAGGGGCAAGGTAGTCACATTTACCCGCGACTTTAAAGTTATCAATATCTTTAATCTCGGCTTGAACCGTTACCCTCAAGCAATTGAATGGTTGAATGACGACCGAATCATGGTCAGTGTTGTTGAACGACTTGGGTCAATAGCAGAGACAGCAGGATACATTAAAGAAATTTCTTCTTTCAATGTTGATGGAAGCAAGAAGGCAACTCTTTTTGGGCGTGATGCCAAATCAAAGCATGGTAAGAATGGTTCTGCAGAAGTTATTGATAGTTTGAGTGATGATCCGAAGCACGTTCTGATTTCCCTCAAACGAGGTGCCGCAGTACCTACTGTATACAAAATGAATGTATACACAGGCAATAGAACCAAAGTAGCGATAATCCCTGGATGGGATGGTTCGTCTATTGATGGTGAATTTATTACTGATCAAGATGGTGCAATACGGCTCGCTACCCGCTTTACCGAAAACAGTAAAAATTTCATCTACTACCGTAATACACCATCAGATCAGTGGGTTATGGTTGATGAGTTCGATACGTTTCTGGACGGGAGCTTTTCACCCATCAGCTTCGCAGAAGATAATAAGCATATCTATTTCGAATCCACCAAAGGTGGGAAAACAGAAATACTGGTTAAATATAATCCTGACACCCGAATTCAGGAAGAAATTTATCAGCACCCCAGAGTGGATATAGACAAGCTGAAATGGGCCAAAGATAGCGACGATAAGACAAAACTGATAGGCGTCGTTGTTGAGGATGGAATACCTGATTATGTTTTCTTTGATGAAGAAAATGAAACAGCCAAACTCCATCGTCTAATGCAGTCAACGTTCCCTGGCTACTATGTCAGACCTCTCAACAAAACCAAAGATGGAAAGACTGAACTTTGGTACGCGAGAAGCGACAAAGACTCCGGCCAGTATTTTCTTTATGAAAAAGAAAAAGGGCTTGAAGGGTTAATTACACGAACGCCATGGCTCCGTCCTGATTTAATGGCAGATATGAAACCAATTAGCATTAAAGCCAGAGATGGATTGGAAATGTATGGCTACCTCACTCTACCTAAAGGGAAGTCTGAAAACCTGCCATTAGTCGTTCATCCTCATGGTGGTCCTCACGGTCCACGTGATCGCTGGGGATATAATAAGGAAGTTCAATTTCTGGCATCCAGAGGATACGCCGTACTGCAAATAAATTTCCGTGGATCTGGTGGATACGGCCAGACATTTGAGAAAATTGGATATGGTGAGTGGGGTCAGGTGATGCAGGATGATCTCACAGATGCAACAAACTGGGCCATTGAGCAGGGAATTGCAGACAAAAACCGACTATGTATTTCAGGTGCCAGCTACGGTGGTTATGCGGCTCTGATGGGTGTAATAAGAGAACCTGATCTGTATAAATGTGCGGTGGGTTATGTGGGTGTTTATGACCTGGAATACCAGCGAAAAACAACCGATGGTCGTAAATCAAAATATATTCAAACCTATTTATCTCGTGCAATTGGTAATGACAAAGCACATTTGAAGACAATCTCTGCTGCCTATAACGTTGATAAAATTAAAGCTGATGTCTTTATCGTTCATGGTGGTAAAGATGCCCGTGTTCCCTGGGGAAATGCCGAAAGGCTGGCTGATGCATTCAAAAAGATTGGTAAATCTTACGACTGGATGCTTGCACCAAAAGAGGGCCACGGTTTCCGAAATGAAGAAAATAATTTTGAACTCTATACCCGGATGGAAGAGTTCTTTGACAGGAATACCAATACCGGTTCCTGATCAAACCAGCATTCAGCTCTGAAAAGGGGATTTCAGATTACAGGTTGTGGAGCAATTGCAGTAGGATCTTCAACCTGCAGTCTGGCAGAGCTGTCTACGCCATTGGATGGCAACACTCTAGAGTAAACACAAGGTAAAATAATAATGAAACCAAGGGAAAATGCTTTAGCCTCTGCTGTGAGGCTGGCTTTGTTTTCTGCTGCCATAATCTCTGCACCTGTTTATGCTGCCGATGGTGATTCTGCTAAAGACACTGAGAAAGAGAAGCAGGAACAAAACGTTGAAAAACTGCAAAAAATTCAGATAACCGGTTCACGTCTTCGTGGTATCGATATTTCTGGCGCCTCAAATATTCAGGTAATCACTCGTGCAGATATAGAGAAAGGTGGCTTTTCTAATGTAAGCCAACTTATGGATTCTATATCTGCCAACAACGGTGCACTGCCAGAGTCTTTCTCTGGTGGTTTTTCCGATGGCGCTAAGGGAGCCTCATTGCGCTCTATGGGTGTAAACCGCACTCTTACACTGATCAACGGGCGCCGGGTTGCTGCTTATGGCTTTGCAGAGAACCTGACTGATAACTTTGTTGACCTGAACAGCATATCTCTGGGCGCCATTGAGCGAATTGACATACTGCTAGACGGAGCCTCATCCATTTACGGCTCTGATGCCATTACCGGTGTTGTAAATATCATTATGCGTAATGATTTCGATGGTCAGAAGGTTTGGGCAGATATCAGTGCCCCTAGCGGTGGTGGAGAAGCAGCCAGCATTAACTATCTGGGAGGTATCAGTACCGATAATAGTAATGTGATGGCCAGCATTAACTATCAAAAGCGCCAAAATTTAACTGCTTTTGATCGTGACTACTCCAAAGAGCCTCTAAAAAGCAAAGTCAATAGCTTGAGCTTGAAGGATAGCCGTCTGACATACGGTGGACCTGGTGCACCATTTGTTTTAGATGCTGATACAGGGAGGCGAATAGCACCTACCGTATGCTCTGAAGGTGAAAGATTTACCGCCGAAGCAAGTGGTAACACCTATTGCCTGAATTATTCCGACAGCACATTTAGGCCTGAAAGAGAACAGATTGCTTCTGTTCTAACGGGTACCTATAACTTTGACAATGGAATTGAGCTTTTTGCCGATGCTCAGGCAAGCTATTCAAAATCCACGTATGTGGACCCCAATACTTTTGTATACACTCCTCGCCACACCGATCTGAATGGTGGGTATTATTTAACCAGCGCATATGGTGGTCCATTTGATACCTTGCCTGGTCTTGACCCAAGCATTAATGCTGCCGTTCTGGCTTGGCAGTTAGATGACCTTGGCCCAATGATCAATGAGAGTGAAACACTGGCAGGGCGTCTTGTTACCGGTGCCAGAGGCTATTGGAGCCTTGGTCCTTTACAGGACTGGAGTTGGGAAGCTGCGGGTGGTTATTCTACCAGTCGTACTGAAACCACAACTAAAAACCAGGCTCACAAAGATCGACTTAATGATGCTCTGGTCAGTTATGAATACTTCTATATACCTGGGTTGAATCTGTCAGAGTTGACCAATGGAGCGGTTGATGTCACAGAGACCAATAGTAAAGAAACTCTGGATAAAATACGTATAAATACCGTTCGGAAAGGTACTTCTGACCTGTATTTTATTGACGCTAATACTACTGGAGCCTTGTTTGAACTACCTTCCGGGGATGTCAATCTGGTAGTTGGTGCTGAACTGCGTTGGGAAGAAGGCAAGGATGAGCCAGATGATTTATCCAAGGCAGACAAAATTCATAACTTTGGTGGCGTCAGCGCCGAGGGTGATCGGAATATAAAGTCAGTCTATGCTGAAACCAATATTCCGTTACTGGATACATTGCAAGCTATTGCAGCGGTTCGATACGAAGACTATAGCGATTTTGGCAGTACTACTAATCCGTCTATAAAAGTTCGTTATCAGCCAGCGGATGAAATTCTGTTTCGGGCAAGTTGGGGAACGGGTTTCCGAGCCCCCAGTATTGCAGAGAAATACACCAAGGAATCACGTTCATACTTAACAGTAGCTGATCCAACTCGCTGTGATGAATACGAGGCAGCAAACCCTGATGATGATGAATCGGCTACAAGCGCATATTGCCGTGCAACATCAACTCTGGTTGTGGCAGGCGAAAGTCCTGAACTTGGTCCAGAAACATCTGAGAACTTTGGCTTTGGCTTTGTATTCCAGCCAACAGATTCCATTACTGTAACCACTGACTACTGGTATGTGAAACTCGAAGATCAGATCAATCGTCTATCGGTTGGTTATGCCCTTGAGAATGAAGAATCCTATGGTGACTTCATCCAGCGTGAAGCAACGGCCAGCGATGAAGATATCGCCGATGGTGTCACCAGTGGTGAGCTTATTCAGGTTAATACTCGTCAATTAAACATTGATGAGCAAACTGCCAGCGGTGTTGATGTAAAGCTGGATTATGTGTATGACCACTATGCTCTGGGTACTTTTGAGTTTGGCTTTAAGGGCTCTTACCTTCATCAGATTGAATTAATCAGTCAGTTTGAAGGCAGAGATGAGTTTGTAGGGGATCTGGGGGTTCCTCGCTGGAAGGCTCGTGCTTTTGTTGACTGGACATGGAAGAATGACCACAATTTTGTATTCTTCACAAATTATCGTCATCCATACACAGATACCACCACAAATGCTGCTTCCAACAGCGTAACAGGTGAACCTCTACGCGTAAGTTCAATGACAACATTTGACTTGAGTTATCAATATACCGGAATTGAAGATTTAGCTTTATCTATTGGCGTTATCAATATGCTCGATAGAGATCCTTCATTCTCTAACTTCGGTAATGCCGGTGCTGCGATCTTTACAGACAGCGAATTGGGCCGAACCTTCACTGGTTCTATCCAATACTCTTTCTAATGAATTGATTATTAATTCGTAAGTCAGAAACAAAACCCCGATCAGTTTATACTGACCGGGGTTTTGTTTTATATCTATCCAGAAAGCAAACTATTCTTATTTACTCAAACTCATCTGATATTTTGCAAACCCTGCCTCATCTGTACCCACTTTTTCCATGGAATAAGCGGTCTTTTCCTGAATAAACTTTCCGGCTTTTTCAGAAGGTGAAGTTTCAAAAACAATATTAAGTTTTTTATCCGATGAAATTGCTGCCAAACGCCAGTTGTTATCGGCACTGGGCACCACCTGACCTTTTGCTTTGGTCTGGGCTGCAATGTAGCTAGACAATACAGTCCTGTTTTCGTCAGGAGATGCAAAGGCTATAAAGTTTTCACCGGTTCCGGCAAAATTACCACCGCCATAGGCACGGTAGTTATTTGTGGCAATAATAAATGCCTGACTGTCTTCAATCGCTTTACCCTGATAGGTCAGATTAACAATACGACGAATATCGTTAATTACTTCGCCTTTTTCGTTGTAACGGGAAGGTCTGGAGACATCGATCTGATATTCAACACCGTCAATCACATCGAAGTTATAGGTACGGAATGTATCCCAGTTAATTAACGACTGAGGTTCTGTACTGTTCACATCTATCTGGTTGAACTGACCTGCGGAACGCTCCAGCCATTCTCTCACCTCTTTGCCGGTTACTTTTAAAGCGACCAGAGTATTTGGGTACAGATATAAATCCGCAGCATTACGGAAGGTCAGTATTCCAGCTTCCACTTCTGTGAAATTGGCCGGATCATTCTTACGACCACCGACTTTAAATGGTGCAGCTGCAGACAGCACTGGAATACCCGCCAGATCAGGATCACCCTGAATAAAGCGTTCTACATAATCTTTCTGGGCATTGTTAACGATCTGGATGGTCGGATCATCCTGAACCAGCGCCAGAAAACTGTACATTACATCAGACGCTTTACCGATGGGCTGATTCACAAACTCACGCGTGCCTTTATGCTCAGCCGCAACACTGTTTACCAATTGCGGGTCCGCTTCCACCACGGGCTTGCCTGTTGCCCGGTCAAATACAGGCCGGGTTGATGCCTGTGCAGAGACTACCTGCCATTGCCCGTTGCTGTTATCCAGCGTCAGATCTACCAGCCCAAGATGGCTTCCCCAGCGCCCAGGCATAACTGCCGGAACACCATTAATCGTGCCTTTTTCCAGATCAACACCGGCTATATCTGCATAGCCTTTCCCGGGAAAGACTCCGTGGGAATGACCAAACATAATGGCGTTGATTCCTTCTACCTCAGACAGGAAATACACTGAATTTTCGGCCATAGCTTTGTATGGTTCCGAACTGAAGCCAGAGTGAGGGACAGCAATAATGACATCAGCCCCTTCAGTTTTCATCTGAGGAACATATTTCTTTGCTGCTTCCAGAATATCGCCGGCAATAACCTTGCCTTCAAGGTTTTTGCGGTCCCATTGCATAATTTGAGGAGGTACAAATCCGATGTAGCCTACTTTTATGGTTTGCATTTCTCCATCAGAGTCTTTGAACTGCTGATCTTTGATGATGTAAGGCTGATACAGGTTTTTGTCCGTTGAAGCATCGACGACATTGGCATTGATATAAGGAAACACTGCATCATTGGTGGCTTCTTTGAGGAAATCCAGACCGTAATTGAATTCATGATTACCAATATTCCCCACATCATAATTCAATTGGTTCATGGCTTTATAGGCAGGATGAACATCACCCTTCTTCAGGCCTTTCCCGGCCATATAATCACCCATGGGTGAACCCTGCAGCAGATCACCGTTATCCACCAGAACACTGTTGTCTACTTCAGCTCTTGCCTTTTTAATCAGAGATGCCAATCGTACCAATCCAAACTTGTTGGTTGGCTGATCCTTGTAATAGTCATAATCCATGACATTGGTATGAATGTCTGTGGTTTCCAGAATTCGAAGATCAACAGTAGCGGCTGTTGCCAGACTGCTGACAGAAACCAGACCAGCCAAAATGGCCGAAGATAGAGAAGATCGGATGAAACGCATGAAGTGCCTGTAGGTCGACCAATAAATAGCGACAGTCTATGTATTATTGGCAACAGGTTATATCAGGAACTCACACAATAACCGTGGGGGTTTCGCTATAAAAGCAATCGCAGTTCATATGGCAGTTCATATGGCAGTTATAAAGAAGACTGAATTTTAATCAGTTTCAGGATGACGGAGTACTTTTTATCTCCAGATTATCTCCAGATTATCTCCAGAAATTCCACCGGAGCGCCGTTTTCTTCAATAAAAGCCACCCGAATGCCGTCCGAGGGCTCGGTTGGTTCAATAATGACTTTTTTTCCTTCAATGGCTTTTTCCAGATTTTCCACTTCAAAAGCCACATGTGGAACTGACTGTACTAAATCGGGAATAGTGCAATCCTCATCAAAATGCATCCATTCAATCTTGTAGGGACTGGTTTCATAACCGCAGACGGACATTTTCAAATGTGCCAGGTAACGCATTCCCGGCTTTTTTTCTGGTGTGGGTATGCCCAGATGATGGTATTTCATTGGATACGGTTCGCCTGCTTCGGATCAGCTATCAATTGCATTCAGAATAGCTGTTTCTCTTCAGATAGCACGACGAGCCCATAGCATCTGCTTCCCTGCAGACACTCATCAGACGAATCAGAACTTACGGGTAAAAGCTGCCCCGATAAAGTGGATATTATAATCCGTTATTTTGCCATTCACTCCGGGAATAATTACACCATTTTCGCCCACTTCTGCAGCTTCCCGGTAAATATCCGGTTCACCCATATCGGCGTATTCATAGTACATATCCACTGTCCAGTTTTTACCCAGGCTGGTGGTGGCACCTACCGCAAAGCGAATCTGGCGATCCATGGGCATATCCGGCGTCTGTAGTGTGGCGTCATCCAATGGTGAGGTTTCATAGGTAACCCCTGTTTTAAGAGTCCAGTCTTTATTCAGTATGTACTGAACCCCCACAGAATACTTCCAGGTGTCATCCCAATTGCGTACAACAGGAATCTCTTTGACGAGAAGATCATTGTTACCTTTTTCTTCCAGATATATGGTGGAAGAGTCCATATCACTCCATTTCTGCCAGCCAATAGAGCCCAGCAATTTCCACTTATCATTCAGTTCTATACTGCCGCTGAGATCAATCTGGTCAACAAAAGGAGAAAACTCGTAGGAGTACTTTCTTGACTGTCCTAACAGCTCGCCACTGTCACTGAATGTATGTTCCTGACCGGAGCGGTAACTTAAGCCCAGATTTACTTTATCCGAAGGCTGGAAAAACACACCCAGGTTAAAGCCCACTCCAAAATCACCGGTCTGATCCAGTTTCAGGGCAGAACTATCCGTTGGATAGAAAGAGGATTCCGAGACCAGCAGGGTATAGTTGAACTGAATACCACCACCGATGGACCATTTATCATTCAGACGGTAGCTCAGGGAAGGGTTGAACTGCAGGTTGGCCAGCGCACCCTTTTCGGCAAGAGCTGCACCATAGGGATTATTTGACCAGTCACTGTAATCATAGGCTGAGCCACCACTGCTGCTAAGCGCTAATCCCATGGTCATTTTTTCATCCAGAGGCAGGGCATAAAAAACACCACCGGTTGGCAAAACCCTGCCAGCATTAGGGCTGTCTTTTGATGGATCTTCGTGATCTTCATATTTGAGACTGAGATCAAACAGGGTGCCATTGATGGTCAGCATCTCGCCTTCCAGCCCCGCCATTGCTGCGGGGTTGGCCCACATAACAGCAGCACTGTCTGTATTAACACCGTCGCCCGCCCCAGCCATACCATAACCGGCACTGGCACCTTCTGGTAGAAAAAGGCCGGAAGCCATCACACCACTTGAAATTGTGGCGCTACAAATAGCGGCAACAGAGGCACGCAACAGATTTCTTGTCATCATGTCGTATTTATTTCGCTGAATTGAACACTAACTGGTTCGCCATGCTGACCCTCGACCAGGTAATTATCTGTTCCAGATGAAGGGATGCTGTCAATTTAAACGCTATTATGAATCAACGGTTTTATTCAATTCTAAAACAACGCTCTGGCTGACTTATGGCTTCAATGTTTACAGAATTACATTAGTAAATCTGGTCAGTCACACTGACTTTTTTCACTGCGGAGATTAAACCATCTTATAATTACCTTTTGGTATTCCAGAGTTTCACCTGACTTATATCTTATTCTCTGAAGTCATGTTTTTTCCGCAAACATCTGGAAACCCCGAACCCGGTATACGTATTACACAACCTAATCATACAAACCACTCACCCTTTACAGGGCGAACCACTTAGCCGATTTGCTCATTTAAATGAGAACATGTTGAGACAGAATGAATAAAAATCATCGACACTTTCTACTGAATCAAACGACTGAATCAATTTACTGAATCAATTTACTGAATTAATTCCCGAATTTTCATTTCTACCCAGTTAAATAATGGATTGTGTGTATTTTTCCCATGAAAAGTGAGTCCGAAAGGCAGTCTGTTAAACGACAGCGGGGCTGGCAATTCAAAAACCTCCAGGTCTTCACTGATCAGACTTTCTGTTATTTTCGGCGAACAAAACAGTGTGTCGGACTCTCTGATAACCTGGTACAGCGCCATTAGATACTGGCTTCGAAACATGATGCGAGCCTGACACCCCTGTTTAGCCATGTAATCCATCAGCATCATTTCTTCATACCAGTGTGGAATAATTTGATGGGCCAGAGGATAACGGGCAATAGACTCCAGAGTGACACCGGCTGATTTGATAGGGTGTTCTTTGCGCCCTATGATAATTATTTCGTCTTCCCATAACTTGCGCTGAACCAGCTGTTTCGATACATCCAAAGGAAAATAACTGATAGCCGCATCGATCTCACCGGAAACCAGCTGTTCTGCGGTATCGGCACCCCAGCCAAGCAGATGTAACTGGGTATTGGGAGCGTTCCGGAAAAACTCGGTGAACAATCCACCCCCTATACGCTCCGCCAGACAATCAATAATAACTATTTTGAAGGCGCCATTATGAGAGCGAATATCAAAATTATCATTCTGGAAGATCAATGTTCGCAATTCATTGATAACGGCAGGTAACCGCTGCTCAATCTCTTCAGCCCTTGGTGTTAATACAAAACCGTACTGAGTTCGGACAAATAGAGGATCATTCAGATATTCCCGCAATTTACTGATGGAACGACTCACTGCTGGCTGACTGATCTGTAATCGTCTGGCAGCCCTCTTGGCATTTTTTTCTTCGGTCATCACCAACAGTATCTTCAGCAGATTCCAATCGAGCTGAAAAAGATATTCATCAATGCCCATAGACGCTCACATTCCGGTTTTCGGAGAAGTTAAGGTGGAGAGTTAAGGTGGAGAGTTAAAGTGAAGATTAAAGTGAAGAGTTTAGCTAGGGAATCGGGGTAGAGAGTTAATATGGAGAGCCTAGTGATAAACGCAAGCAAAAGATATCAGGGAAATGCGCGAAAAAGACATAGCGGTTCAGAACGTATCTGCAGTTTATAGACCATAGGGAAGACAACAAAATGTCTCTTCCCATCCCTTCGGCCTACCGGCAGCAAGCCAGTATTGTTTTACACTATTGAAGTTATTTAATATGGGCCAGATGGGCCAGAACGCCATCTAGTTCATCAAGACTGTTGTAAGAAATAACTACCCGGCCTTTTCCCTTGGCATTACAGGCTATTGCAACACTGGCGCCAATCTTCTCAGATAGTTCATTTTCCAGCTGCTTGATGTTTGGATCAATTTTCTTTTTGGCTTTACTGCCCTGCTCTTTTTCCTGTTGCAAGCGACGTACTAATGACTCTGTCTGACGCACCGAAAGTCCTTTTGCTACAACAATCCGTGCCGTTTCCAGTTGCTCCATTTCAGACAGCGACAGTAAGGCCCGGGCATGCCCCATTTCCAGATCACCGTATTCGAGCATTTTTTTAACTTCAGAATTGAGCGACATAAGCCGTAAAATATTAGCAACCGCTGTTCTGGATTTGCCCACAGCCTGGGCCACTTCCTGCTGGGTCAGCTCAAATTCTTTCTGTAACCGGGATAGAGCCATGGCCTCTTCGATTGGATTCAGGTCTTCCCGCTGAATATTTTCAATCAACGCCATGGCTATGGCAGCATCATCGGGAACATCCCGAATCAGCGCAGGTACTTCCGACAATCCTGCCAGCTGGGCTGCACGCCAGCGTCGCTCACCTGCAATAATTTCATAACGATTTTCAGCCACCGGACGCACAACGATCGGCTGCATAATACCCTGCTCACGAATACTATCAGCTAATTCTTCCAGAGCATCAGGGTGCATGTCCCGACGTGGCTGATACTTGCCACGAACAACGAATTCCACCGGCAGATCCCGAAGTTCCCGATCTTTTGCCATCCCATTCTGGTTATCAGAAGGCTCGGCCAGTTCACCGGATAGGGATGAGGAAAGATTAGCACTGCCAAGCAGTGCATTTAAATTAGTGCCAAGACGTTGTTTCGCCATCGGTTATTGAGTTCCTGTTTTTCTTTCTGCCGTGCTACTGACACCTTTAACATCATGCTTTCGAACCAGTTCTCCAGCCAGGGCCAGATAGGCAATGGCACCCCGGGAATTCCTGTCGTAGGACAGCACCGGCTTACCATGGCTTGGAGCTTCTGCCAGCCTTATATTGCGGGGAATCACTGTACGATAAACCTGGTCACCGAAGTGATTGATCAACTGTCTGGATACTTCTGTGGTCAGACTCATTCTCGGGTCATACATGGTTCGCAGCAAACCTTCGATATGAAGATTCGGATTCATGGTTTCCCGCAGCCCGGAAATAGTATCCATCAGAGCCGTTAATCCTTCCAGAGCATAGTACTCGCACTGCATGGGGATAATGACCCCTCTGGCGGCCACCATGGCATTCACTGTGAGCATATTGAGCGATGGCGGGCAGTCGATCATTATAAAATCGTAATTTCCTTTTACCTGGTCCAGAGCATCTTTAAGCCTGGACTCTTTTTTATCCACGGACATTAATTCGACTTCAGCAGCCGTCAGGTCAGCATTGGAAGCCAGAACATCATAACCACCTGTATGTGACTTCAAAATAGCTTCCGAGATACCACAACGTCCGGTTAATACATGATAAACAGACCACTGTACGCTGTGCTTGTTTATCCCGCTGCCCATGGTTGCATTGCCCTGGGGATCCATATCAACCAGCAGAACACGCTGCTTGTTGACAACCAGGGAGGCTGACAGATTCACGCAGGAGGTAGTTTTTCCGACACCACCTTTCTGGTTTGTTACCGCAAGAATTTTGCCCACAGCCTTCGCTACCGTTGATTAACTGTTACGTAGAATGACCAGATGACGATCTCCTTCAGTATTCGGCACCCGCAATGGCTCGCATGCCAGTAACCTGATGTCGAAGCGGTTCGTCAACGCTTTGAGTTCTTCTTCAGGATATAGCCCTTTCATGGCCAGATAAACACCTGATGGTGATAATAAGTGTTTTGTACCTTCAACCATGTCAACCAGAGAGCTGAATGCTCTGGATGTAATCGCGTCAAACAACTGCTCTGTCTGAAAAGTTTCTACCCTGGAATGAGCCACCTGAAGATTGTCCAGTTTCAGATCCAGTCTGGCCTGGGTCATAAACCGGGTTTTTTTGCCATTGCTGTCTAGAGTTGTGATTTTTTTTTCAGGAAACATAATGGCCAGAATAACACCCGGCAGGCCCGGGCCAGAACCCACATCCAGTATATGACTTCCAGTAATATGCGGCACTATGCTCAAACTGTCCAGAATATGACGGGAAACCATCTCTTTCGGATCACGAATGGCAGTCAGATTATAAGCCTTGTTCCATTTTGCCAATAATTCTACATAACGAGTGAGCAGATCGGCCTGTCGGTCGGTTAACGTCAATGACAGCTTATCTGCACCTTGACAGATTTGTTGGTGAAGATCTGAGTCGGGAACACGATCGAATTTACTATGTGAGAATGAGAGAGGCATCTGAAAATAATCCGGAGCATATAAAACAACAGTTCAGTTTATTGCAAAACCTCCATAAAATCGATTTTTAACTCAATAACAGGGCTAACAACAGACAACACTGCAATGGCATCTCTATCTATACTTCTGCGGAATACTTTCTTCGGATACATTTATGAAATGGTTAGTGGCAATACTGCTCTGTCTTGCATTTCACAGTTCTTTTCCCACAGAAGCACAATTAGTTCAAACAGTAGCTGAGTGTCTGCAAGAAAGTGAAAACTCCGCCCTGGGGCAGGAGGTATGCAGTGAACTCAGTGAATACCAACAGCAGTTTACAGACTCGGACATTAATGGTGCCTATTTTGGTATGGCATCCAGCCCGAACTTAACCCTCATGAGAGACCCGGTAATTAATGAACATTCTGCCTATGACTGGCCTTCTGCCAGAACAAGACTCTTGCAGTCCGGAATCTTCCGGTCCAGGGTAGATCTCTTCAATATACAGACCATCATGAATCGTGTGACATCAGCCCTGGGTCTCAATCACCTCAGCGAAGAGACAATCCGTAATCAGACCTTCTATTCCTATTCAGTAGCTCTTGACAATATGAGAGCCAGTTACTGGTTCTTTGTTCGGTCGGACGAATACCATCGGAAGTTTGATGAAAATACATTTCATGATTCTCTGCTGGCCTATACCTATTTCAAACGGTTAGTCACCGTTCCCCATCCGATAGCCGGTATTGCCAGTGTCATGACCTGGCACTACACCTGCCCCGATGAAAAAGTGCTGCACTTTACCTGTCCCTACCGAAAAGAACTAACCCTGAAAAGGTTGATGGTAAATCTTCTATTTAGCCGATATATGCCAATGGAACCGATTAATTCAAAAACCTCCTTGCTACCTTTTTTTTTTAATGAGTTGTTTTGCTCACAAAGATAAGGTCTAAGCTGATTTTCTATCAAAAGGAAATATTGGCGGCCGAATAAGTATTCATGTTCAAATTTATTATCCTGAGATTGGCTTCAGCCATTCCGACTCTGTTTATTTTAATGACCCTGTCATTTTTCTTGATTCAAATGGCTCCAGGCAGCCCCTTTACCGGTGAATTTAATCTGCCCAACGAAGTTCTGGCTAACCTTGAAGCTAAATATCATCTGGATAAGCCTCTCTGGCATCAATACATAATCTATATCCGGGATTTACTGCAGGGAAACCTGGGTCCGTCCTTTGTCTATAGAGACTATACCGTCAATGAGCTGGTTGCCCAGAGCTTTCCCGTATCGTTTATCATTGGCTCCCTCTCATTCATTATCACTCTGGTACTGGGTATTGTTTTGGGCATTATTACTGCCCTCAGGGAAAAAACATGGCTGGATTACACTCTGACCAGTATTGCCATGATTGGAGTAGTGTTACCTTCATTTGTCATTGCACCATTGCTGGTTCTGATATTCGCTGTTTCTCTGAACTGGCTCCCTGCGGGTGGCTGGCAGAATGGGCAATGGGAGAACATGGTTTTACCTATAGCGTCTATTACAATCCTGCATATAGCGACGTTAGCCCGCATCATGCGTGCCAGTCTTATAGACGTACTCGGTAATGATTTTATTCGAACCTGTCGAGCCAAAGGTCTGCCCCTTTCACACATCGTGCTTCACCATGCCCTCAAACCCGCTCTATTACCTGTAGTGTCTTATCTGGGCCCTGCTTTTGTTGGAATTATTACCGGTTCCGTTGTGATTGAAACTGTTTTCGGACTACCGGGAATAGGCCAGCATTTTGTTAACGGGGCTCTTAACAGGGATTACACATTGATCGTGGGGCTGACCATTATTGTTGGGGCACTGACCATACTATTTAATGCCCTCGTCGATATACTCTATGGTTTTATAGATCCAAAAATTCGCCAGAAGGGCTTTTAATGGCTTTCTTTTCCAACAGAAAAACAGATAAAGCTTTATTTTCTGACGAAATAAATATTGTTGATCACAACCTCTGGTCAGATGCCCGTCACCATCTTCTAGGTAACAGAATCGCGCTGTTTTGTCTGGTTCTTCTCACTATTATTTTGTTCCTGATCTGTTTTGGTTCTCTTCTCAGTGATTTTAATAAAACTGAAATGGACTGGTCTCATTTGGCTACAGCACCGTCCTTTGATAATGGCCATTATTTCGGCACCGATAATCTCGGACGCGATCTTTTTGTAAGAACACTGGAAGGAGGCAGGATATCACTGATAGTTGGTGTTCTTGGTACTCTGATAGCAGTAAGCATAGGCACTGTATATGGTGTAGTGGCAGGCTTTCTGGGCGGGCGCATTGATAATCTGATGATTCGTTTTCTGGAAATACTGCAATCCCTGCCATTGATGTTTCTGGTTATTTTGCTGGTGACCTTTTGGGGTCGTTCTATTGAACTGATGTTCATTGCTATTGGTGCTGTCTCCTGGCTGGATATTGCCAGAATTGTCCGGGGACAAACGCTCAGCTTGAAAAATCGCACGTTCATCGAAGCGGCTGAAGCCTGTGGAGCCAGTACGGTTCAAATAGTATTGCATCATCTTATTCCAAACCTTTTGGGGATTGTAATGGTGTATGCATCACTATTTGTTCCTTCGGTAATCATATTTGAATCATTTCTCAGCTTTCTGGGACTGGGTGTTCAGGAGCCTATGACCAGCTGGGGAACCCTGATCAACGAAGGGGCAACATCTATGGAAATCACGCCCTGGCAGCTGGCCTTTTCCTGTTTTTTTCTGGTGGTTACCCTGTTCTGCATTACGTTTATAGGTGATATCTTGCGCGACGCATTGGATCCGAGAAAGCAGCTATATGAAGTTATCGATATAAAAAGGACAATAACAAAAAGGCCTTCTGAATGAGTCTGCTCAAGGTTGAAAATCTTTCAGTGTATTTCCAGGCGCGCGAAGGTGAAGTAACCGCAGTCAGTAACCTGGGGTTCTCTCTCAAAAGAGATGAGTGCCTGGGAATTGTTGGGGAATCCGGTTCAGGGAAAAGCCAGACTGCCAACGCCCTGATGGGATTACTGGCAGACAACGCCCGCTCAGAAGGCCTGGTTCAGTATAATCAGCAAAACCTTCTTTCTCTCAGTGAATCAGAATTAAACCAAATCCGCGGTCATGAAATAACCATGATATTCCAAAACCCCATATCCTCTCTGAACCCTTATGTGAAAGTGGGTTATCAACTCATGGAAGTATTGCAGATTCATAAAGGAATGAATCGAAAAGAGGCTTTTTCACGATCTGTCCAAATGCTGGATGCCGTGAAAATTTCAGAAGCACGACAGCGAATGACTATGTATCCCCACGAACTTTCAGGAGGAATGTGTCAGAGAGTCATGATTGCCATGGCATTGTTATGTCGTCCGAAAATACTTATTGCCGATGAACCAACAACAGCCCTGGATGTGACTGTGCAGGCTCAGATTATGGAGCTGTTGCATGAGGTTAAGCAGGAATTTAATACATCCATTATTTTGATTACCCATGACATGGGTCTTGTTTCCAGTCTTTGTAATAAGGTTCTGGTTCTTTACGCTGGAAAGGTGATGGAACATGGTCCGACAAAAACCATCCTTAACTCTCCTCAACATCCTTATACCCATGGCCTGTTAAAAGCAATTCCCGGACGGTGTCCGGATACCGATGTACTGCAAACCATCCCCGGAAAACCACCGAACCTGTTTAATCTACCGGAAGGCTGCCCTTTTCAGGATCGATGTGATCGTGTGATGCCTGTATGCAAACAACCACCAGCTCTACTTCCTGTGAATACAGATAGCCATCAACAAGGTGAGCACCTGCTGGCGTGTCATTTAAGAAACTCTGCTCAAAATTGATCCATACCTGATTACCCGATCGACTCTTAAACAGATCGACTCTTAACAGATCGCTTCATTAACAGAACTCTTTGTGCTTTGTACCTTTGTCGCCTGCCTTCAAAGCCATCCGTTGAACCAGTCGTTTACAAAAATAGGTGGATTTAACCCTTAAAACTCTGCTTTGATTGCATCAGTAATTATTCAGAAGGATAAAAAATGACTATTGGTGTCGGTGGTTCAAGCATTGCCGCAGAACTGGACAAGCTGGTCGATATGACAGCAGATATTCAACCTTTGGCTAAAGCTGAATATCTGGAACGAATCCAAAAAGCCCGGCGCCTGATGCAAGATAATAAAATCAGTGCCGTTTATCTGAATGCAGGTAGCAACCTTTATTATTTCACCGGTTTGAAATGGTATGCCAGTGAACGTATGGTCGGAGCCATTCTGACGGATGAAGGAGAATTGCACTATATTGCTCCCCATTTTGAACAGGATTCACTGACCGATTTTATGCTTCTGGATGGACCTTATCATGGCTGGCACGAGCACGAGAGTCCATTTGAACTGTTCAACCGACTTTGCCAGAAACTCAACATCACCGGCCGTGTTGCCATTGATGAATCCGCTGCCTTCTTCCTTTTCGACGGATTGCGCAACGCCTGCCCAAATCTGGAACTTGTTAACGCTTCACCGGTAACATCCGGTTGCAGAAAACAAAAAAGTCCGGCTGAGATTGCCCTGTTGCAACGGGCAAAGGATATGACCATTGAGGTTCACAAAGCGGCCGGGCGAATTCTTCATGAAGGTATTTCCACCACAGAAGTGACGGCATTTATCAACGAAGCTCACAAAAAAGCAGGCGCGCCTGGCGGCTCCTCGTTTTGTATCGTGCTGTTCGGTAAGGCCACCAGTTTTCCCCATGGTGTAAAAGATCCGCAAATTCTGAAAAAAAATGACTGGGTACTCATTGATACAGGCTGTCTCCTGCACGGTTACAATTCAGACATCACCCGCACCTATTGCTTTGGTACAGCGACAGAGAAGCAACAGCAAGCCTGGAAGGTAGAGAAAGCCGCCCAGGCCGCAGCCTTCGAAGCGGCTCAACTCGGTCAACCCTGCGAGTCAGCAGATAATGCCGCTAGAAGTGCCCTGGAAAGTTTTGGTTTTGGTCCTGATTACCAGCTTCCCGGACTGCCTCATCGAACAGGACACGGTTGTGGACTGGATATCCACGAGCACCCTTACCTTGTTCGTGGCGACAAGACACCGTTAGCCGAAGGCATGGTGTTTTCCAATGAACCTATGCTGGTGATTCCCGGTGAATTTGGTGTCCGTCTGGAAGATCATTTTTATATGACAGCTCAGGGTCCCCGCTGGTTTACCGAACCCAGTGAATCACTGGAAAACCCGTTTAATACCATTTCCGTTTTCTAACTACGATAATACAGCCCATTCACGGGAGCATAGGCTGGTTACCCGACCAGCCTCAGAAACAAGCTTGTTCCAACCACAACAACATGCATTTACAATGTCATCATAATTTTTAAAAGATCGGTTGGATAAATCATGCTCCCGAAGCCACTCCCAAATTTCTTCTGCACTATTTAGTTCCGGTGCATAAGGCGGTAAAGGAATCAATGTCAGGTTATCAAAAGTAGGCAAGTCTTTAGAATGATGATATCCCGCATTATCAATTATTACGGCAGCATGCCGTCCTTTATTGGTTAGCTTTGAGATTTCAGACAAATGTAGCGTCATCATTTCTGTATTGATCGTTGGGAGCACTAAAGCAGTTCCAATATCCCTTTCGGGGCAGACAGCAGCAAATACATAAGCATATGTAAATTGTCTCTGCCGAATTATTCCGGGTCTGCTTCCTTTAATAGCCCAAATCCTACTGACCGTGTTTTGTTGACCAAAACGACCTTCATCTTGAAACCAAACGTCAACATCTTTTAGGTTTACTTTATCTGGAAGCCTTTGCTGCACCTCTGTTTTGAAGTTTTTTTAAATGCTTCTTGCACTTCTAAATCCTGCTTTGGATGGTGTGCGACCAGATATCCACGAAAGACCGACTTTATGGAGTAACTTGTAAACAGTAGAATTAACGCACTCAGTTCCGAAATCTTTTTTTAATACGTCTTTAACATCGCGACCAACGATTCTTCCACCTTCACGTTTCTCTTGAAGATCAAGAACTGTATTTTTAAAATCCTTTTCCTGTTCATTATTAAGTGTATTTTTTCTACCTCGTCCACCTTGATCTTTGAGGGCTTCAGCACCTCCTTGTTTATAGCGCTGCAACCAATCAAACACAGATCGAGGGTTAACCTTTAAAAGGTTTGCCACCTCTTTTTCTGATAAACCTTTTTGAATGAATGCCAGACCAAGCAATCTAATGCATTCTTTGTTATCTGATGCATGACGAGCTTTATCTTGAAAATCTTCGTCATGAAAGCCATTTGGAAGTTCAGGAGTACGAGACATTTGGTAAAAACACACAAGAAAACCTACTTACAGGATAGTTCTGGACAGGCTGATTGTGTGTGTTTTTTTCCGTATTTAAAAAATGAAATTGGTATAATACCATTGCCGGTTTCTAATATGCGTTATGAGGGCTATGTTCCCGTCAATAGTTGGGAGCACTCGAGTCCTATAAAAACTTTATTTTCCTGCTCCACATATGGCTATTCATGAGATAGGAAGGTATCCCAGAACAAATCGCTGTTCTTTGGGCAATAAACAAATGCAATATACAAGATTTAGTCATATCTCTACTTTATAAGGCACGTCTGTAGCCCTGTAAACATAGGGAGTAAGCAATACAACTATTGGCGGGAACATAGCCCGTTATGAGCATGGCTTTTCAGGCTCAGAGACAAGGCGGAGTGACGAGTCATAGCCTTAGCCTTAGCCTTAGCTATGGCGAGGAACTCCAACGCAGGATCTGAGCCTGAAAAGGCAGCGCAATAGCATAATTAGAATTCGGAAATGGTATAACTACCCGAACTGATTGATGGTATATACCCAAAGGATTTGGAGTTGCTACAAGGCAGTAAGAGAGTAAAGCCCCCGGGAGCTTAAACAAACTAAGTGAACGAGCGCCGTAACGCAGTAGCAACTTCAAAGGCGATGGATATGAAGGCAGGTTTGCGGGAATGAGCGGTCTGCCTTCATAGGCTTATACAAACGCTGAGTCCCACAGAGCCACTTTTTCAGATTGAGTCAGCTCTTCTGTCTCTTGAGACACAAATGAAGAGAGATAATCCTGTGCCGATTTAGCGGTAGCCGATAAATATTGACGTACCGATTCAGGCACTAATGGCGCATTTGCCGCAGGTAGATCTTTATCTGCTATCAAATAACTGGCTCTGTTACACAGAACTTCTACATTACGTCTGGACCACAATCCTTTTCGGGGCTGCCCCAACTCTTTTGCTTCAGTCTCACTGAATCCACTTTTGAACACTCTGGCAACTACGGCACAACAGTCATTGGAAAGAGCGTGATATGATTCTCTGGAACGAATAGTATCCCAGGTTTTTTTCATATTCTTTGTATCCAGCCCTTTGAAAGTGCATAGAACTTCAGGGGCACCATTTACATGGCACTCCTTGGTAAACGAAACTTTTTTTCCGTCATAGGAAGGTCTTGGCATATCAATGGCAAAAGCAAAGCTATTGGCTGTCCAATCAGGCTTCCTATTTATATCCTTCAACACTTCTGTATGCCAGTTCACAAAATTGGCTGACCCATCAAATGCTGTCGTCTGGTTATTACCGGAATCTCCAATCACCAGGGCAGCATGATCTCCCCAAAACATTAGATGAGCATTTCCCTCTTTATTCATAGATGCCCATAAACATCTGGATTCATCCGTAGATATATCCCATACAGTTTTTTCGGTTTCTAAATTGGATCGAATTTTTTCCTGGATACTTATTAGTGCACTGTATGTCAAACGGCTCTTAACTTCGGACTGCGATTTGGCTTTTTCTGCTTTGAAAGCCATACCTTCAGTTTTTACAGAAGCAGAAACTTCTTCTTGTTGTTGTTGTAGTAGTAGTTGATCTTTTCCAGGTAATAATTTTTCAGTTGAATCTGGCGAGGGCGTTACGACTCGTTGAAAGGCCTTACCCGAAGACGACTCTGGAGATTTTGTCGAATAAGGTGCTACATCGGTGCTGGCTGGCTTATCAACGGATCTTGGCATAATCTCACCTTCCGAAATACTTCCATTGAATTAAGATTAGTATTTTTAAAATTAAAAAGTATTAAACATAAGTTTATTATACTTAATAAGTATATACTTTAGTCTAAGAACACTTTATCTGAAGACACTTTATCTGAAGACAAGAAAAAAAACGATTCAAGTGCTATTGAAAATAAAGATTGAAAATAAAGATTGAGATCAGGCCAGCGCAAAGCCAGGTTCTTGATTAAGCCAGGTACTGATACCTTTAACGGGTAGCATGCCCATCACCTTAATAGTGCGTATATCATCAGAACAGGACAACAGCGCAGGGTGAGAACCCGGTTCGCCTTCAGGAACAGGCTGCCCAATTAATCGGTAGTGATCAACCCAGAAAGGAATCAACTCGCCCGAATCCATATCCCGAAAGCTCATGGGTGTTTCCTCAAACAGAAACTCACCACCATTAGCATGGCGAAATGCATCAATAATCAGTTCACTGCAATACCAGGAATGCTTTGAATTGCTGTAATGGTGATCATAAGTATGAGCAACAGCGTCTTCTGCAAAAGTAAGAGCCTGAGCCACCAGTCTGACATGGTCAGCTAAAACCCGGCACACAAGAACACAGGGGCGACCATGGTTGTCCAGCACAGAATTCTGAACAAACTCATCCATAGATGTTTTTCTGACTTCCGGCATCACGGCTTCTACCACCTGACCATCGCCATCATAAATGGCAACATGGTTAATGGCCATGCCGTTACGACCGGCAAATAACCGACTGATTACCCACTCCGCTTCACCTCCACAGCGAAGCTGAAATAACAAATCTCCGGGCAATAAATCGTCAGTGATGATGTTTGCTGTCTGGTCAGTATCCATCGGGTTGGTCTCGAAATACTCTGCCTAAGAAAAGTTTACCCCTGTTTTCATCGACGATGTGAGTAGATGGCAACGAACTCACATCATCAAGGGGAGTGAGTATTATATACCCATCGCCTTTCAAGATGATGCGTTGTTGTCTGCCCTCGTTCACTGGTACGCCAGCCCGGGCCGATCACTTATTATTTGTAAGCTCACGGGGCTTCACTCAGTTGACGCCTAGCCTCATCTTGAAATCCAATAGGTATAGGCTGTGATGATTGCAACTACAGCTCGGCCCTGAGCGCGGCCAAAACACTGGCGGTTTCAGGTTTGACTCCACGCCAGATGGCGAACTGTTCTGCAGCCTGCTCCACCAGCATACCCAGACCATCAATAGCTTTTCCGGCACCCTGATCAAGACACCAGCGGTTAAATACGGTCTGCCCAGCGCTGTACATCATGTCATAACAGCAACTTTGATTATCCAGAATAGACGTGGGCAAGGGAGGCAACTCGCCCTGGAGGCTGGCTGAAGTTCCATTGATGATAAGGTCAAAGCGCCCTGAAATCTGATCAAAACCACAGGCAGTGACCGATTTATCCGGAAATAGCCCAGCCAGGGTTTCCGCTTTAGTAAGTGTTCGATTGGCAATAACCAGTTCAGCTGGTTGCTCTGCCAGAACAGGTTCCAGAATCCCCCGAACGGCACCGCCTGCGCCAAGAACAAGTACTCGTGCATTTCGGATTTCAACAGAATGATTGATCGTTAAATCATTGACCAGACCCAGACCGTCGGTATTATCACCACAAACACGACCAGTATTGTCTTTCCAGAGGGTGTTAACAGCACCGGCTTTTTCTGCCCTTGATGTTTTTATATCAGACAGCTGCCAGGCAGTTTCCTTAAATGGAACCGTGATACTTAAGCCCAGATCGCCATTCTCAAAAAAGCCATCAACAGCCTGCTCAAATTCATCTATCGGGACTTCCATGGCCGTATAACGCAGCCTCTGACCTGTTTGTTGCGCAAAGAGTGTGTGGATTTTTGGTGATTTACTATGAACAACGGGATTGCCCATTACGGCATAAGAATCGACGGGACCAGCCATTTTAACTACCTCTTATCCACTCTCTGGGTTTCAGGAATTCATTGTATAAACGCGCTTCTTCCGTTCCTGGCTCAGGGCTCCAGTTATAATCCCAGCGAACCTGCGGTGGCATGGACATTAAAATAGATTCAGTACGACCACCGGATTGCAAACCAAAAAATGTTCCCCGGTCATACACCAGATTAAATTCTACATAACGCCCTCTTCGATAATGCTGAAAGCGTTTTTGCTGTTCGGTGTATTGGGTATTCTTACGGCGTTGAACGATAGGCAGGTAAGCTTCTATAAAGCTGTTTCCCACTGATTGCATAAACTCGAAGCATTGCTCAAACGGCCATTGATTCAGATCATCATAAAATAATCCGCCAATACCCCGCGGCTCATTACGGTGCTTGATATAAAAGTAATCATCACACCATTTTTTGTAACGGGGATAAACATCTGAACCAAAAGGTTCGCAGGCCTGTTTGGCCGTCTGATGCCAGTGCCTGCAATCTTCTTCAAATCCATAGTAAGGTGTCAGATCATAGCCGCCACCAAACCACCAGACGGGTTCACAACCTTCTTTTTCAGCAACCAGCAAACGAACGTTGGCATGAGAGGTGGGTACGAATGGATTGTCCGGATGAATCACCAGGGAAACGCCCAGCGCCTGAAAACTTCGTCCTTCCAGTTCGGGTCTGCTGGCGGTGGCACTGGCAGGCAATTTGTCTCCCCGAACATGAGAAAAGTTCACACCTCCTTTTTCAATAACAGTACCACCTTCCAGTACTCTGGCCCGACCGCCACCACCGCCGTGATATTCCCAGCATTCTTCCTGAAAAACAGACACACCCTCTTCTTTCTCAAGGGCTGAACAAATTCTATCCTGTAATCCGGTCAGGTATTGTTTTACCCGTTCAATGGAAGGTTCTGAAGCCATGTCTAATCCTCTATACAGACAGTTCATCCTGCCCTGATAATCTGTCCCGTGGACAAGTCACGAATTTCTGATGGCATTTTATGACAACCTGTTTCACCCGTTAGAATGGCATCAATAATATTGGAGAATGTTTCTTCTATCTCATTGATATTCAGGGATGGGGATTCACCCGACAGATTGGCAGAAGTGGATATCACCGGTTTGCCGAATCTATGACATAACGCCTGGACTGCCGGATGGTCAGTCACTCGAATAGCCACAGTCTGAAACTGTCCCTTTATCCATACTGGTACCCAGTTATCAGGGTCAGGTACCAGCCAGGTATGTGGGCCTGGCCAGCTTTTGGACAGAACGGCCCTATCCTCCCGGGAAAGAGGATTCAGCAAAAGAGCAAACTGACTTTCGGACGCACCAATTAAAATAACGCCCTTTTCAACCGGCCGTTGCTTAATGGCAAGCACCCGTTCCACTGCTTTTACATTCCAGGGATCACAACCCAGCCCCCAAACAGCTTCAGTAGGGTATGCAATAACGCCACCCTGCTGAATAATTTCCACTGCACGGGCTGTTCCGACTTGAGGGGAGTGATCTCTGGTCAGCATGATCAATTAACCATTCAACTGCTGCTGCAAAGCGGCATCTTTAGCCAGAATGGCTTCAGCATTAGCCTGACGCTCCATGCGCAGACGATCCGTCAGTTCCTTATCACCCAGGGCAATAATCTGAGCGGCCAGATAACCGGCATTCTTTGCACCCGCTTTTCCTATAGCCACAGTCGCTACGGGAATTCCACCAGGCATTTGCACGGTAGACAACAAGGCATCGACACCGTTCATGGGGCCTGCATCAATAGGAACACCGATCACCGGTTTCACTGTCAGGGATGCAACCACTCCTGCCAGATGCGCAGCCATACCGGCACAGGCAATGAATGCAGCCGCACCACGCTGGTCAGCATCTTTAACAAAACTGTGTGTTGCATCCGGTGTGCGATGAGCAGAATGAACTTTAACTTCTACAGGCACATTGAGTTTTTTCAATACATCAATAGCCGACTGAACTTTTGGCAGGTCAGAATCCGACCCCATTAATATAGCTACAAATGGCTTCGCCATCAGGTACTCTCCGAAGGATGATCAGCAAAGTACGGCATTTTAGCAGGGAGACTGCGGTCAAAACAGCTTCATTCGCCGAGCTGACCGCAATTTTTTTATTCTGGCTCCCTTGAATGTCAGGGCTTCATACAATTCCGACAGCTACTGATCAAATCTTATTCGATACAAAAGAGAATAAATAACGGGTAAAACCACCAGCGTCAGAACCGTCGCAAAACCCAGACCAAATATAATAGCCACTGCCATAGAGCTGAAGAACGCATCGAATACCAGGGGTATCATACCCAGCATGGTGGTCAATGCCGCCATACAGACAGGTCGTACACGACTGACACAGGCATCTAGAATAGCGCTTTGGATATGGCTATTAATCTCAAGTTCAATTTTGATCTGCTCCACCAGCACGATACCATTTTTAACCAGCATCCCGGATAGGCTCAGCATTCCCAGCAGTGCAGTAAAAGTGAATGGCATTCCCAGACCAAGAAGACCAAATGAAACACCAATGATTGCCAGCGGCACCGTAAACCAGATCGCAAGAGGTTGACGTACAGTGCCAAATAACAGCACGGTAATCAGAAACATGATCAAGTAACCCAGAGGAAGAGAAGAAAACAGATTTTTCTGGGCATCACCTGATTTTTCAAACTCTCCACCCCATTCCATGGTATAGCCATCAGGCAATTCAATGGCTTCTATTTTTGCTTTCAGCCTGCGCCTTACTGATTCTGTTGTATCCTCACTCAGGATCACCGGCTCAGCCATAACAGTGAGTACCCGTTTAAGATCTCTACGAACAATCAACGGATTTTCACTGACCGTTTCAAAACCTGTAATCGCCTGAGAAACAGGAACAAATGCTTTTCGTTCCTGACTCCATACCTGCAGATCAGACAGCCTGTCGGCATTCAGTCGTTCGTTTTCCGGTGCCCTGGCCAGAATAGGCAACAAATGACTACCATCTCGATAGACGCCCACTTGTTTGCCCGAAAAATTAATCAGCATTGTCTCATCCAGGGATTTTTTCGAAACCCCGCTGCGACGAGCTGCAGCCTCATCCAACTGTGGTCGTACAATATTTACACGCTCGCGCCAGGTATGACGAACGGCGGTTGCTGACGGTTCGGATTCCATTATGGCCTCAGCCCTGGCACCCAGTTGGCGTAAAATGACAGGATCAGATCCGAAGAACCGGGCTTCAATACTGGCTGCGGGTGAAGGACCGTTCTGCAGCAGCTTGAACTTGAACTCCATATCAGAATACCGGCTTTGCAAACGCTCTCTGATGACAGGAAGAATCTCTCTCAGTTTTTCCAGATCCCGAACTTCTATGATGAGCTGTCCAAAGGACGGATACACTTTTTCCGGGGCATAAGTGAGAATAAAACGCTGGGCTCCCATACCCATAACACTGGTGACATTATCGACACCGTCAACTTTCAGAATTTCCTTTTCCAGCAGTGACATATTAACTTCTGTTTGTCGTATATCAGTGCCTTGTTGCATCCATACATCAACAAAAAAGATCGGAGTGTTCGAAGGAGGGAAAAATGCCTGTTTCACCTGACCGAACCCCACAACGGCTAAAACCAGGGTAGATACAGTCAGGAAAAGTGAAATAACTCGGTGCCGCAATGCTTTTTTCAGGAGTGTCCGGTAGATATCAAACAAAGCACCCTTGTAAGGATCCGAGTAAGGATCCGAGTAAGAATCCGATTCGCTGCCCACCATAGCTTCTTTGGGTTCAGCAAACATCAGGTTGCAAAAGAACGGTGTCAACGTAATGGCCAGAATCCAGCTGATGGAAAGCGATATCAGCAATACCTGAAAAAGAGAAATCATAAAATCACCGGTAGAGTCCGGCGAAAGGCCAATGGGTGCAAAAGCAATAATGGCGATCACCGTTGCCCCCAGAAGAGGCCACTGATTCTGGCTGACCACTCGCTTTATAGACTCCAGTCGGGACAAACCTCTCTGCAGCCCCACCAGAACACCTTCTGTTATGACAATGGCATTATCCACCAGCATACCGAGCGCAATAATCAAAGCCCCCAGAGAAATCAACTGCAACTGAACACCCAGTATTCTCATACCAATAAAGGTGCCCAGAATAGTCAGCAGCAAAATGCCACCCATCAGTATTCCCGAACGCAGACCCATGGCAAAAAGAAGCACGACAATGACAATGACAATGGCTTGAAGCAGACTGATCATGAAACCGTTTACAGCATCCCGAACGACTTCGGGCTGATTGTAGACAGTCGTCATTTCGATACCCAGAGGTCGGCTGGATTCCAGTTCAATCAGCCGTTTCTGGATAGCCTCTCCGATATCAACAACATTAACGCCTTTGGCAAAGGAAACCCCGAGAGAAATAGCCTTTTCACCGTTACTGTGCTGAATCTGCCGGGGTGTATCATCAAAAACCCGCTCTATTTTTGCAATGTCACCCAGGTATATAAGACCGGTACTTCCCGGCGGGCTGATCAGTAATTGTTCGAGCTCGCTCACATCACTGAATTCTCCGGTTGGATGTATTCGAACAGAAAATCCTTCAATCAACATATCACCGGCATTGGAGACCACATTCTGGTTCTGTATCAAACCAAAGACCCAGGCAGGATCCAGCCCCAGGGCCGTCATTCTGGATTGTGATATTTCAATCACCAGCTGTTCAGTCACGGTACCGGCAAGGCTCGCTTTTTTAACCCCCTTCACCAGAGAAAGTTCACGCTGAAGTAAATCACCGTAATTTTCCAGCTCCCGGTAGTTATATTCCGGCCCACTGATGCTCAGCAGAATGCCATAAACATCACTGAAGTCATCATTGATCTGGGAAGGGTAAACCCCTGGCGGAAAATCCGACTGAATATCATTTATCTTTCTGCGTAATTCATCCCAGACCTGTGGCTGCCGGTCCGCTGTAACGGTTTCTTTCAACTCGATGATAATCTGGGAAACACCGGCACTGGAAACAGAATCAATATGTTTAACATATTCCAGCTGTTGAATGGTTCGCTCCAGGGGTAAGGTCACTTCTTCTTCCACCTGTTGCGGAGAAGCCCCTGGATAGACTGTATTCACCATAGCCTGGGGAATTGGAAACTCAGGGAATTCCAGCTGACCAAGCCCGGTAAACGATACGCCTCCACCTATAAGCAGAAGCAGAACAAACATCCAGCTGATGACTTTATTCCGTATTGCACACTCTGCAATATTCATAATCAAAGCCCTCGTTCACGTTGAAGAGGCTTAACAACCATTCCCTGATGCAGCTGGTTCAATCCTGCTGAAACTATATTGTCTCCCTCTTTCAAGCCGGAAGTTATGCTCACACCGGATTGAGTTATACGACCAACAGTGACATCCACCGGATTCACCCGGCCATTGGTTTCATCGAAAACCCAAACCTGTTGCTTGCCGGTGGCATCATCAGCCAGAACAGCGCCCAACGGCACAATAAACTCGACAGAACCTCTGTTGACAATAATCTGGTTCATATCCATAACCAGCGTTGCTCCCATTCCGGGATACACCGTCAATTCGGTTGGGATTGGTAACGAAAAGGTGACTTCATAGGATTGCGTACCAGGTGTTACCCGGGTTGCATGCTCTTTATAACTGACCTTAAACTCCTTTTGGGTATTACCTGAAAACCAGACAACGGGATGGTAATTCGGGTCAATCTGGTTTTTACGAACCTGACTGACAATATTCTCCGGAACCTGAATACTAACATCCAGAGTATTATTTCCCTGAAGCACCAGAACCGTTTGCTGCGCCTGAACAAACTGATAGTTCTCAACCTGCGTTTGAGCTATCCGGCCATCGAAAGGCGCGGTCAGCTCCGAATACTCCAGTTTATCCTTAGCCAGCTGCAAAGCAGCACTTGCGGACTTCAAACGAGCTTCAGCATTATCAAGATCCGATCGGGATACTGACTTTTTCTCATACAGTGCTTTTAAACGACGGTGATTAGTTTGAGCCAAATCATAATCAGCCTGACGAGCGGCGATTTCATTACGAATATCCCGATCATCCAATCGCGCCAGCAATTGCCCTTTACTGACTTCCTCAGCTTGTTTTATCGGAAACTGCACTAATTCTCCCGGTATTCTAAAAGAGATTTCTGCCTCTTCGCTGGCGCTGACTTCTGCTGGAAACTGTCGTAGATCGTTACCTGTACCATTCTGAACCTTGAATAATTTCACTGGACGAATAACGTCTTCTGATTCGTCAACAGGTTCAGAGCAACCTGCCAGAAAAGCGACAAAGCTCATGATTAACAGTCCCTGGAGAACCTGTTTTATTTTCGAATTTTGATACATTTTTTCTCCATCAGGCATACCTGCTCATATTTCATAATATGTAAGGAATGCTCTCGAATATTATTCGAATTCAGATATAAAATTTTTAGATGAATAACTTATAGCTGTTCTTTTGCTGCTCAACGAACTGATTTCTGCTGGTATACTCAGGTGTATTCAATTCCGATTAACTCGGCAGAACGTTTTCTGATTTCAATCATTCGCTGTTTCAGATTAGTCTCTCGCAGTCCCCAGCCTGAAAAATATCGTGCCAGATTACTGATATGCAAATTTACACCGTCGTCTTCTTGCATCCTGTCATTAAAAACCCCGAAACCGGACTCCTTAACCTGAAATAACCCAACAGTCAGACCAACAATACCCATCAGAAATTCACCAGCCATTTCATCAGAGACCGGTGTGTCCAGATGATCAGTCAGAACTGATTTGGCAATGGCTTCCATAATCGATTCTATTTCCTGTCCCAGTTCATTCATCCCTTTACTGCGTTGACTGGAAGCTCTCTGCCAAACCGATGGATTCATGGCCAGTTGGCGGAGCTGATAATGCTGGGGTTTATTCGTGTCTGTCAGCCACATCAGCATGGTCACTATAATGAGTCTATCCAGATCAGTTCCGTCAGTTGCCATTACTTTATGAAGTAAACCGATCTTGTCTTTGGTAACAAAGTAGGCGCACCCCATTAGTAAGTCTTCTTTACTGGAGAAGTGTGAATAGATTGCTCCCATAGAGCAGCCAGCTGCCGGAGCGACCTCTGACATTCTAAGATCTATAAAGCTTCGGTCTTCCAGCAGCTTCATAGTGGCAGCGATAATAGAGGCTTCCCTTTGAAGCCATTTCTGTTGTCGGGACATAAGTGATGATACTAATTTTAGGGATGAAATCATTTTTAAGAAGAATTCCGAATAATATTCGTTTTCTTGTGGGAAGTACACTTCAGCCAGGCGTTTAATGAATACGAATAAATCCCCCCGGGGTTGATTCTATGACTCCATCAAGCTCCATCTCTGTTAACAATACCGACAATGATTGGCAGGAGATACCTGACAGCTGACTTATCAAATCTATGTTAATGACTTCAAATCCCATAGCTTCGATTACTTTAGATCGATCCGACCCGGGAGTCTCAGGGGTAGTCGCTTCATTCTCCTGAACATGATCCAGTTCCAGTTCCAGTTCTGATTTCAACTCAATCAGGACATCTTCCGCGGTTTCAACCAGTACCGCTCCATCACGAATCAATCGATGGCAGCCCCTGCTAAGAGGGTTTATTACAGAACCCGGCACAGCAAAAACATCTCTACCCTGCTCCGCAGCCAGTCGGGCTGAAATGAGCGAACCACTATCAACGGCTGCCTCTATAACCAGTACGCCCAGAGAGAGTCCGGAAATAATCCGGTTTCTTCGTGGAAAATTACCTGGACTTGGCTGTGTGCCCAGGGGGAACTCACTGACCAATACTCCCTGATCAGCAATAAGAGAATGCAACACCGAATTACTTCTTGGATAGGCCAGATCTATTCCTGTTCCTAATACCGCCACGGTTCCGCCATAACAATTTAACGCGCCCTGATGAGCCGCTGTATCAATTCCCATAGCCAAACCACTGGTAATCACCAATCCTGATCGAACCAGCTGCTCACAGATGTCATGAGCTATTCGCCGCCCCTGCGGGGTTGGCCGGCGACTTCCTACCACCCCTATTTGAGGTTCTGACAATAAATGAACATTACCCGTTACATAAAGAACAATCGGAGCATCGGAAATTTCTTTCAACCGCTTTGGGTAGAGCTCTGAATCAGGTGTCAGAATATGATGCGCTTCACTGGATCTTAGCCATGCCAGGGCATTGTTCAATTTGCTTTGCAGTTCGTTATTATTTTTATGAGTAGCAATCAATCGGGATAATTTATCCGGTAATTGTTCGTTTAACGCGGCATATGACAGAGAAAATAGTTGCTTTGGGTGACCAAGCAACGCACGTAGTTTTAGGCCTTTAACGGGGCCGATACCTGGTAAAAACGAAAACAGCAGCCAATATGATAGCTGCTGTTCATGGGTTTCCAATAATTCTGTTCTTGTCATTCAGGACTTTTTAGTGAATCACCAATGGCAATTTCTTCTGTGGCTGACAGAAGAATACCATAGCTCAGTTTTTCAAAAGGGCGATAAATCATTACCAGCCCAACCCTTTCGGACGGTAGGGTAACCAGCTCTTTCGTAAATTTGTCTTTTACTTTTTCGGTCCGATAGACAGCCAATATGTCACCCTGTCTCAGGCTTTCCCTTGCTCCTTTATTGATAACCACGGTGTCATAACGCGACATTTTTTTTGAACCATTCAGATTTGCCAGAATTTTTCCTTCTACCGGAGCATCCGGTGCTCTCGGAAAAAATGTGGTCGCAAGGCTGAAATCATCTTCTTTCATCAGCCGGTCACCCGCCTTGATTTCTATTCGACTTTTCTGAATGGTCAGAGTGGCTATATCATTTTTAATACTATTCACGTAAAGACTGGCCACTTCGTGTCCGATAACCCCCAGCATTTCGCCGGAGTCAGGATCTGTCACCGGGTTACCATTTCGGAATACATCATAGTTTCCACCCTGGGGTTTAAAAAAGCCCCGGGCATAAACTTTGTCTCCTGCACCAGCCAGAATTCTTTCGCTCTTGATGGCCAGAATATACGGCGCTCTTTCCAAGTCAGTGGTTGAGTTAAAAATACGGCTGTTCTTCAGATAAGAATCTATCGCTGTCAAAGGTATGGCTGGAATGGCGGCGGCGGCCGGTAATGTTCTGATCTTTGGAGACAGCTTGATGGTGCGACCACTGGTGCCCCTGCTGGTCACCATCAAACGGGGACGACCATCAATGTACACCATACTGACCACATCTCCCGGGAATATCAGATGCGGGTTATGGATCTGGGGATTAGCATGCCAGATCTCAGGCCATAACCACGGACTTTTCAGAAAACTGTTGGAAATATTCCAAAGTGTATCGCCTTTCTGTACAACGTATCTTTCCGGAGAATCAGATCGAATAGGGTTCTCGTAAGCCAGCCCAAAGGTCGACATACAGAGCAGAATTCCGACAAGGATGAAGCGTCTCATATTTATCCACCAATTCCATTGAAGCTTTTATTCTTACAGAACAGTTTACCAACCCGTTGCTGCTGCGGACAATCACTCTCTATCATTCTCGGCTTACGGAGGTGTTTCTGAATAAATCATCTTTCAATATTGCCTGAAGTGATGACACTCGATGGCCGATAACGGTTTCAGGTAAATTCCGGAAGGTTATCCATGGATATTCAAGACAATGGCGCGACAGGTGCCAATTTCAATGCTTCAAATAAAACAGTTGCACCTGTTAAAATTACTTGGCTGAACCACTCTATACAACCCTTTCCTCCTGTAACTACCTTTATTTCTGGTCATCAGTTTCCCTTGAGTAGCCATACCTTCAGGTCTCTATCCAGCTTTTCCATCGCCCAGATAAATACCACACTTTTTATACAACAGCCAGCCAGTCAGGTTGTGACAACAGAAGTAGCTAAACAGTATCCTAGTCATCGCAAGCTCAGCAACAAGGCACAAAAAAACTTTTTAAAACAACAGGAAACCATTCTGGCGGATCGTGGATTCAGTAAAACTGAGGCAAAGAAAACGATAAAATCATGGGATAAGCTGGCAAAGGGCAATAATTATGCCGTTGAAGACTGGACAAAAAATCAGCCATACAAGGACGGACATCGCCAGCAATGGTTTAACTGGAGTAAAAATCAGTTTATCAGCAAGGGCTATCACCCTCTTGAAGCAGAAACCAAAGCCCACAGTGCTTTAAAAACATCAGGGACTGATTACAGGGCTGTGGAAAAATCGGTCAATGCAGAGCAAAAGCCCAAGGGGCTAAAGACTGTTGAACAACAGAAGAAGGATGATCTGAAGTGGGGTGTCGAACAGTTCAAAGGTGCGGGCTATTCCCAGTCTGTATCTGAACAGTTTGTTACTAATGCCCAGCATATTTACGGCAGCAATCGTCAGGGTTTTCTGAATTGGGTGAAAAATGTTCCAAAGGCACAGTCAACGCCACTGGAGAAAACGCCTGCTCCGGTGACAGCTTCTGCAACGGTTTCACATACTCCCACAGTTTCACCGAACACAACCATTCCTCAACAACCGACAACAGCCCGTGAGCGAGCAGTGACAACCCCTGACTCAATGACAAAGCAAGAAGATTCAAGTACACCGTCACGCCCACCGGAGCAAGAGGGTGAACGACCGGTTCCTGCAAAGAGAAGAGCTAAATCACTCAGCAGCCTGCCGTCCAGTGCGACACTGGCAACACCTGAAAGCCCGGCAAAAACACAGGCACTTAAATCGTCCTCCCAACCTAAGGCGTCTTCAGCTCCTGAAGCAACGACTAAAGCAAACTCACCTCCAGCCAGCCAGATCACAGAAAAAACTGATCCTCTTCAGCAAAAAACAACTTCGGCCGCCAAGAGCAAAACAGCTCAACCCGTAGCGCCACTTAGGACAGGATTGGGCAGTGTTGAAAACAAACAACAAAAACAGGCATTAAAAACACTGGGACTGAATACCCTGAATAGTGACGCTCTTAATGAACGGACATTCCTGAAAATGATGGAACACCTGCCGGTAAAAGAAGGAGGTAAAGTAAAAAGCGAGCAGACAACATACACCGATATTCTTCAGGCCCACCAAACCCTCACGGATGCGGTAGAACAGAAAGCAGCTTTGAAGCAAAAGATGGGAAGCAAAAGTAAACGTGGAAATGCCTCAGCAGGTATTGGCAAACCAAAGGGCTTATCCAGTAAGGCCAGTTCAGCCATAGACCTTCGTATAGCTGAGAAGCCCGAGTTATCCAAAACACCGCTCAGCCCGTCAGTGAAATCCATCGGACTTCCTGATACGGCTTCAAAATCTGAAATTCTTGCCAGGCTCAGTGAAATAGCCAGAGAACATATGCCAAAGGCAGGCAGATCACATGATGACTATAAAGCTCATCGTCAGGAAGCACGAAATGCCTGGGAAGTGTATGATCTTCTAATCCGGTAAATCAGGGGATATCCTGATTACGATGTCCATCCGGGTTTGGGTTTAACCAGCGTCGTGTTTCGCCTTTATCATCTTTATAGAGAATGGCTTTTAAATTGCCAATCTGTCCTTCCTTTGTTAACGCTTTTACTGCTTTCAGCTCTTTTTGGGAATCACGATATGCACTGTTTAAATGGTTATCTTTTCCCTGCCAGAGTGTTGTTCTATTCAAATCTTCGGATATTCCTCTAATTTTTGAGCCATCCTCAGTAATAATAACATCCCCTAAGCTCACATTTGCAGTTGTTATCATTCCCAGTTTAAACAATTGATTGTAACAATCCAGTGCCGTATTAAACCATTTTGAATGATCACCAGCACGGTCCAGGTAAGTTGCACAGCTGGCAAAATTAACTCTAAAGGGTGGATTATCATTGGTTAAACCGTAGCGACTCAGTAATTGATGGAGGTAGAAGGCAAGACTCGACCCATTCATTCCCAATGGTTCAGGTCCATGAGCATTAAAAATCACCCTGATTCTCAGTCCTTTCTCAGCGGCGGATCTGATATCTTCCTGATGTTTTAGACAAAGCCCTTCCACTCTCATTGAATTTTTTATATATATCACATCCGAGCGATCCGGATGTTTACTGTATAACCTGAAAGCTTCTTCAAGATCAGGATCGTTGTCTTCTGTCGTAATGATCAATTGAGCGTGATATCGGGTATCCCTACCTGCTTCAGCGAATAACAACTGACCGTTCGATCTGGTGCTCATTGGGTCTGCCCCCAATTCTACCAATTGAAAGAAATCCCGATATTTTTTCCTTTTTACAGCTATATCAAGAGGGCAATATCCATCCTCGTATATGTGATTTATATCCCCTCTGGATGCCACAAGAGTTTTGAGTACTACGCCCATATTGGATTTGCTTTTCCGCTTCAGGACAAATCTGAGAACATTGGTTAACAGGATTCCCTTAGAGGTCATTTTCTGAATAGAGGCAACCAGTTCTTTTTTAGCTAACTCACAAACAAACTGCTCAGCGCTTAAATTCAGACAGGTATAGATAAATTCAGGCCTTTCTGAATCTGTTTTTTCAATAAGATCGAGAAACATCCTATCCATTCTGGCAAAGGCTTTTCTTCTGAGCAGAGAACCAATTATCAAGGCTATTAATTTTTCTGGGCCCGCTATGTTTTGCAATTCTATAACTGCTCTATCTGGTATCAGATTCAGACATATTTGAGTCAGTATCGTACTTTCACTTATTTTCCAAAGCATTATTAGGTTGTCGCTAAACTCGCTTCTACCATCTAGTAAACAGGCCACCAGACGAATATAAGTCGATGGACAATCTCTTTCAGTAAGATTTTTTTATCCAGAGTGCTCAAAGCAACCACAACCAGTATTTGACTTTTAGTTGAAGCCAGAGAAGCCAGCTCATGACTATCCAGCTTGATACAAAGAGTTATCAGGCTTTCAGGATTAACGTCCCTTTTAACTAATACCGGTAAAATCTCAGCGGCTGGATAACCTGCGGCCAGCAGAGCTTCTGCTCTCAATATTAATTGACGCCTGGTATAAACAGATTCAAAAACCGAGTGGATCATGTCTGATTTTTCAGACGGTTTATCTGAGGCCATCAACGCTATAACCAGATCTTGCAGTTTCTGCTCTTTTTGTTGAAAAACCACCTCAATCTGTTTTTGAATTAAACGATCCCTTAGTTTACCAGAAGGTAATTCAATGGGTGTTAGATAGGGTATCAACTGTGTGGTCAGCTGTTTTTGAAGGCCAGGAATTTTTCCCTTTGGAATCATGGGAATAAGACTCTGGATAACCAGTAATTCCTGTTCCCGGACAGCCTGTATGAACAGTTTAACGAGCTGCTGTTCGCTCCTCCTGCCAAGAGCCTACCTCATAAGCCAGACAGTCGTATCAGGATGTACCGAGTTCACTACCAGCAATTTCATATTAGTCATGAGCTCTTCAACTGAAAAGTTCATATTTTGCAGAGTAGTAAAAGCCTGCTGTTGCTCCTCGGGTATCAATTCATACAATAATTGATACTTTGCCGTTTCAAGTAGCTTTTTGCAGATAACACCTCTACAAACACCTAATTCAATTAAGAGATCCAGCAATCTTTTGCCACTGCCCTCATCCCCCACAGTGGAAGTTACAACATCAATACAAGGCTATGTTCCCGTCAATAGTTGGGAGCACTAAAGTCCTATAAAAACTTTATTTTCCTGCTCCACATATGGCTATTCATGAGATAGGAAGGTATCCCAGAACAAATCGCTGTTCTTTGGGCAATAAACAAATGCAATATACAAGATTTAGTCATATCTCTACTTTATAAGGCACGTCTGTAGCCCTGTAAACATAGGGAGTAAGCAATACAACTATTGGCGGGAACATAGCCTCAATACAATCTTCTAGAAAATCAACTCTGGTAGAAAAATCCAATGCTCTAAACTTCTCACTCGCAAGAAAATATGCCGGTTTCCCAATAATTTTTCTTTTCAAATATTGATGATCTTTTTTCTGCCAAATATCCAGAAATTCAAAGGGGTTTGTCACTTCATCAAGCAACATATCTGTACTGCTATCATCATTTATACTGGCAAAATAATTCAATGCTTCACTGATATCAGCGTTGTGCTCAACAAGCGCTTTCACCAGCGTCGGAGCCTCCATGTCAACAGCCAGCATCAATGGCGTTTTTTTACTGGTTACGCCTTGCTGACTGGTTACATGATAAGAAATATTGGGATCAGCTCCAGCCATCAAAAACTTTTCACCGAACCCCTGATTTTCAGGTTCACCCGCCGCATCACTGAGCAAAAACATCAACAGGAGTTCGGATAAAGTCGACCTGTCAGCACTTTTTAGATGGCATTGATTCAGTAGTTTTTGAAAAAACTCTTGAGTAAACATCCCGAACACAACCAATTCATGAGATTCCCTGGACTCTCTATATAAAGCTTTTTTCAGCGACTTCAGGGGGTGAGGCGCTTCAGTCAGTAAACGGCATAACTCTTCACTATCCACGGATTGCACAGCCAGACCGATTTTATCTTCCAGAGGCGCATCTCCATACTCAATCCAGGCCCGGATTTCTTGTGAAGCATTGCCATCAGTAGGCTGTTCCTGTTTTTTAACGTCATTCTGAAGAGGAGCAACCGGCATTCCCAAAAAGCTGCCAGACAGTTTATCGGGTGCCACAGGATCACCGTTAATTATTGGCTTTGTATCTACGTTTCCTGTGACTCCCTGCATTACTCGCCTCACTTCAAGAAAAACTCCATTCTCATGAAAGGTTATCAGGGATGCGCAGTGTTTTGCCTGACCATTTCGGTGCAAATGGTAAGAGCTACTGACAAATAACGTTCAGTGATTGTTTCTCGGCACATTGATACTTAAAATACCTATATACGAAAATAGAATTAAAAACTAATTTCTAATCTGATTTTATAGTTTGAGACCACTAATGGCACAACTGGACATTCTTGAATACCCTGACTCCCGACTCCGCACTATTGCCAAACCGGTAGCCGAAGTGAATGATGGCATCCGAAAAATTGTCGATGACATGCTGGAAACCATGTATAACGCAAAAGGTGTTGGCCTGGCCGCCACCCAGGTAAATATTCATCAGCGTATTGTGGTGATGGATATGTCCGATGAAGGAGATGCCCCCCTGGTTCTGATTAATCCCAGCTTTGAGCCTATAGGTGGTGACAAATCAGAACTGCAGGAAGGTTGCCTGTCCGTGCCCGGATATTATGAATTACTGGATCGTTTTGATCAGGTTCGGTTAACGGCGCTGGATCGTGATGGCAATGAATACACCAGTGAACTGGATGGACTGTCTGCTGTTTGTGTGCAGCATGAACTGGATCATCTGGACGGCAAACTGTTTATTGATACATTATCTCGTCTGAAGCAAGATCGTATCCGTAAAAAGCTGGAAAAAGATAAACGGCTTGAAACCGCCTGAGCCTGTTAAATTTATAAAAATACGGAGCTCTGTATCTGCTCCGTTTTACTCCGCCCTCCAGATTCCTTATTATCTGCCTTATCTCTCACGGGTAGAATAGATTAACTTTCTTTTTTCCATCTATTCTTTCTGCACACTGTTTTTTAAAAAGATCATTATGAAAAGCCTTCGCATCGTCTTTGCCGGTACTCCGGAATTTGCCAGCGCCCATCTCCAGGCTATTCTGGGCAGCCACCATGAGGTGATTGCAGTATACAGTCAGCCGGACAGGCCAGCAGGTCGTGGAAAAAAGCTGAAATCCAGCCCGGTCAAAGAACTGGCTCTTGAGCATAGCATCCCGGTTTTTCAACCCAAATCACTGCGAAAGGAAGATGCTCAACAACAACTGGCCTCTCTCAATGCTGATTTAATGGTCGTTGTCGCCTATGGGCTTATTCTTCCTCAGGAAGTTCTCGATATGCCTGAATTTGGTTGTATTAACGTTCATGGTTCGATATTGCCACGATGGCGCGGTGCAGCGCCTATACAAAGAGCAGTCGAGGCTGGCGATAGTGAATCCGGGGTAACCATCATGCAGATGGATGCCGGACTGGATACAGGCGACATGCTGATAAAAGTTTTTTGTCCGATAGAAAACACGGATACTTCTGCAGATCTTCATGACCGTTTGATAGAGATTGGCCGACCCGCCCTGATTAAAGCCATTGATGCCATTGCTGAAAATTCTCTCAGTCCGGAAAAGCAAAATGACGACCAGGCCTGTTACGCTCATAAAATGAGTAAGGAAGAAGCTCGCCTGAATTGGAACAACAGAGCCCTCGACCTTCAATGCCAGATAAGGGCTTTTAACCCCTGGCCTGTAACCACCACTGAAATAGATGGCATTGGTGTCAGGATTTGGGAGGCTGAATATATTGCCGGCGATTTTATTGAGGCTCCCGGAACTATTATTAAAGCCGATAAGGACGGGCTTGATATTGCCTGTGCCCAGTGCTGTCTTAGAATAACCCGCTTACAACTGGCCGGCAGCAAGGCGATGTCAGTTCAGGATATTCTTAACAGTAAAAAAGAATTATTTTCCACAGGCAAGCGGTTCAGCTGATTTATGGCAAAGCAATCATCGGTAAGACTGGCAGCAGCCCAGACCATCACCCGCGTCGTTAACGGTGAATCATTAAATACTGTTCTGCCTGATTTACAGAGCAAATTTGCCAAGCGTGATCAGGCCCTGCTGGCTGAGCTCTGTTATGGCACCCTCAGGCATTATTTTCGTTTTGATGCCTGGCTGAAATTCCTGGTTGATAAACCGCTGAAAGAAAAAGAACTTGATGTTCACAGCCTGATTCTGGTGGGTTTTTATCAACTCTTTTATACCCGAATTCCCCCTCACGCAGCCATTGGTGAAACCGTTCAGGCTACCCGCTCTCTCGGTAAAGCATGGGCTCGTGGATTGGTTAACGGTGTTCTTCGTAACGCCCAGCGCCAGCTTGATGAACTTAAGGAAATGGAAACGCGCAGCCCCGTCTGTGCTTTTTCCCATCCAAAATGGCTGATAAATGCTTTGAAAAAAGCCTGGCCAGATCATTACCAGGATATCCTGAACGGCAACAATCAAGCACCTCCCATGACCCTGCGTGTCAATGAACGCATGATTCAACCGGGCCGATATCTAAAAAAGTTACTGGATAACTGTATTCAAGCGAATCAGTCGCAGATATCTCCACAGGCCATCACCCTGAATAAAGCGACATCTGTAGAAAGTCTGCCTCTGTTCACAGAAGGTGCTGTGAGCGTTCAGGATGAATCGGCTCAACTGGCAGGAACACTTATCAACGCAAAACCAGGTGACCGAATACTGGACGCCTGCTGTGCTCCCGGAGGGAAAACCTGTCACCTTCTGGAACGCACCGATAACCTCAAGGTAGATGCCCTTGATGTTGATAAACACCGGCTTATCCGGGTAGAAGAAAACCTTCAGCGGCTGAACCTGTCGGCTAATATCCTGTGTGGTGATGCCAGTCAGCCCGCATCCTGGTGGCACGGGGAACAATACGATCATATACTTCTGGATGCTCCCTGTTCAGCCACGGGAGTCATACGTCGACACCCTGATATAAAACTGCTTCGTAAAGCCAGCGATATTGAATCTCTGGCGGCACTTCAGAAGCAGATACTTACCGCCATATGGCCTTTATTAAAATCCGGTGGCACACTGCTTTATGCAACCTGCTCAATCATGCCTCAGGAAAACCATCTGCAGATTGAACAATTTCTTGAAAATACCCAGGATGCATTACTACAGACAATAAACAGCAGCTGGGGTATAGATACAGGTTTTGGCAAACAACTATTCCCCGATTCAGGCGATGGTTTTTTCTACAGCCTGATAACAAAACAGCCTTAGAGGTTGTCGCCAAAGGTTGCTAACGCACCCCTTTGGCGACTACTTCCTTAAGCAGAGATTCTGATCTTTGTAACTTCGCTGAACAGCTTGGGTAAAGAAACGGATGAAAATAATCATTCTCGGTGCAGGTCAGGTTGGCGGCACTCTGGCAGAAAATCTTGCCAGTGAAGAAAACGACATTACCGTAGTAGACACAAATGGCAGCCGTCTGCGTGAATTGCAGGATAAAATTGATATTCGTACCATTCAGGGAATGGCTTCTTTTCCATCAGTTCTGAAGCAGGCCGGTGCAGACGATGCCGATATGCTGGTAGCCGTTACCAACAGTGACGAAGTAAACATGGTCGCCTGCCAGATTGCCTACACCATGTTTCACACACCTTCAAAAATTGCCCGTATACGCCAGGCAGCCTATCTCAACAGGGATGACCTGTATGGTGATGATGCCCTGCCTATTGATGTATTGATCAGCCCTGAGCAAGTTGTCACCAACTACATTACCAGATTGCTCGAACGGCCCGGAGCACTGCAGGTACTGGATTTTGCTGGCGGCCGCGCCCAACTGGTTGCCATGAAAGCCTATTACGGCGGGCCTCTGGTTGGTCAGGAACTTCGCTATATTCGCGAGCATATGCCCAATGTTGATACCCGGGTGGCTGCTATTTTCCGGCGTGGCAATGCCATTATGCCCAAAGGTACAACAGTAATAGAAGCCGATGACGAAGTGTTCTTTATTGCCGATCGTCGCCATATACGCTCTGTTATGAGTGAGCTGCAACGACTGGACGATGATTACAAACGCATCATTATTGCCGGTGGTGGCAATATAGGTTTGCGCCTTGCTTTGGCGGCCGAGGATAATTACAAAGTAAAAATCATTGAACAAAATATGGATCGTTGTCAGTTCCTCTCGGAAACCCTGACAAAAGCGATGGTATTCAACGGTAATGCATCCGATAAGGAATTGCTGATAACGGAAAATATAGAAGAAACTGATATTTTCTGCGCACTTACCAATGACGATGAAGCCAATGTTATGGCTTCCATGCTGGCCAAACGACTTGGTGCTCGAAAAGTCATGGCTTTGATAAATAATCCGGCCTACGTTGACCTGGTTCAGGGAGGTGAAATAGATATCGCTATTTCACCTCAATTGGCGACCACCAGCAGCCTTCTGAAGCATGTACGACGAGGCGATGTGGTTAATGTTCATTCATTACGCAGAGGCGCTGCAGAAGCCATGGAAGCCATAGCTCATGGTGACGAGCAGAGTTCCCGGGTTGTTGGCCGAACCGTGGAAGAAGTAGAACTTCCCCATGGCACAACCATTGGCGCTATTGTAAGAAATGATGAAGTATTGATCGCCCACGATACTACCCGTATTGAATCAGGCGACCATATAATTCTGTTTTTAACCAACAAGAAACGGGTTCGGGAAGTAGAGCAGCTCTTCCAGGTGGGATTGGGTTTCTTCTGATAACTCTTAATAGTTTTTAATAGCTTTTAACAGTTTTAACAGTTTTTGGCTCACCGGATAAATTCCATGGTGAGCCCATAGAACTTATCCGGTAAACTTGTCCCTCATCTGTCATAAATCAAGACAATTACTATTAATTAATGCACCATGGCTGGTTGCTTATAATTCAACAGGATATTCATGCATTTGCCGGTAATTTTGCCTATTTTAGGCATCCTGCTGATGTTATTCAGTACATCAAGCGTTCCACCCATGATCGTTGCCCTGATCTATGATGAAACAGAAATATCACTGTTTTTATACACCTTTTCCCTGACTCTTCTGCTGGGTTTTTTGCTCTGGTTTCCATACAGGAATATCAGGGATGAACTTCGCAACCGGGATGGTTTTCTTATTACGGTATTATTCTGGGTTGTTCTCGGTGCAGTAGGTTCATTGCCTTTTTTGTTAATGGATAATCCTGAACTGAGTATTACCGATGCCTTTTTTGAGTCCCTGTCCGGTTTAACCACCACAGGTGCCACTATACTCACAGGCATTGAGGATTTACCACGCTCAATTCTTTTTTACCGACAGCAGTTGCAATGGCTGGGAGGTATGGGAATTATTGTGCTGGCCGTGGCTATACTGCCCATGCTCGGCATTGGTGGTATGCAATTATATCGGACGGAAACGCCCGGTCCGGTAAAAGACTCCAAACTGACACCTAGAATTACCGAAACGGCCAAAGCTCTCTGGTATATCTATCTGACCATTACTATCGCCTGTGCCTTTGCTTACTGGCAGGCAGGTATGAACCTGTTTGACGCCATCAGCCACAGTTTTACCACAGTTGCCATTGGCGGTTTCTCAACCTATGACGCCAGCATAGGGCATTTTGATTCAGCTCTGATCAATGGCATTGCTACTTTCTTTATGATTATTGCCGGTATCAATTTCGCTCTCCATTTCACGGCCTGGCGCTTTAAGAGTCTATCGCATTATTTTAATGACCCTGAAGTTCGGGGCTACTTGATCATATTGGGCGTTGTTGCACTTATTGCTGTTATCACTCTTTATTTTTCGGGTACTTATGATCTGGATGATTCCCTGAATTATGGTATTTTTGAAGTTGTTTCCATAGCCACAACCACAGGCTATGCTTCTTCCGGTTTTTCAGCCTGGCCGACTTTTCTTCCCTTACTGCTATTCATGTGCAGTTTTGCCGGGGGCTGCGCAGGCTCAACCGCTGGCGGGATGAAAGTAGTAAGAATATTGCTCATTGTTAAGCAGGGAATGAGAGAACTTCGTCGTTTGGTTCATCCTAATGCTATTTTCACTATAAAACTGGGTGGGAAAGCCGTAGACAACCGGATCGGTGAAGCAGTCTGGGGATTTTTTGCGGCTTACCTGTTTCTATTTCTGCTGATGTTTCTGGCACTGATGGCCACCGGCCTTGATTTCACAACAGCATTCTCTACGGTGGCATCCTGCCTCAATAATCTTGGCCCTGCTCTGGGTGAAGCTTCAGCAAACTATGAATCTCTGCCGGATACCGCCAAGTGGATTCTCAGCTTTGCCATGCTGCTGGGGCGTCTGGAGATATTTACCTTGCTGGTGTTGTTTACGCCAACATTCTGGAGGTACTGAGCCTTTATCAGAAAAGCCAGCCCAATAGATCAACTGCATCAACTATTGGTATTAAATCATCATCTGGGCTGGCTTTTTCTTTTTCTTATGTTGACTGCTGTACCAGCCCTTAATCTGTTTTCCAAACCTGGTGATCAGTTTATCGGCCACGATGCTAGCATTGCTCTGCTGAACAGCTACAGATAATATTTCCTGCAGTCCTATCCAGTCTACAGGTAGCTTATCAGCAATGACCGTCACATTCAGAAACAAGGCAATTTCCTGTAACTGACCGGGATAATTCATACCTCGCTCCATTCTCAGTTTTTCATCCTCAACCACTCTCCCCTGTTGTATCAGCCATTTAAAGAGCTCTCTACTGGTTTGATTACTCACCTCATTACCAGAATCCAATGCTAAGGCTGATATGAAGTGTTTTCTTACTACAACACTACCGTGCCATCGTTCAATATACTCAATATTTTCATCAATCAATACATTAATTACCTGCCAAATGGGGAACCTATCGAGAGCAGACTCCAATACTTCCTTCAGTCCTTTAGCTGAATTCTCATACGGAACCAACGGCTGAAGCTGGAGTGGTTTTCTGGCAAAATCATCAACAAAGTAACTACCACTCTTTCCTAATGACAGTAATGAATAAAGCTCTACAGCAGTTTCCATCTGAATGAGCTTGTCGGGGCCCCGGAACAGTGCATTGTTCAGCGCTAGTTCTATGACTGCTCGAGTTCCGCTGTTTAATACCGGCCTATCCATTTCCATCGTTGTGGTCTCCCATGCTTCAGTAATAGGCTCTAACTGACTAGGAGAACCTGCAACCGGTGAAGTAGGTGATATCTCCCTGCCAGATGAACCTCTGGATCCCGGAACTACTAACTTACTATGGGTATTCATTAGCGACAGACGCAATGGCTGATTATGTGTTGGGGTACTCACAGGAGATTGATAACTGCCTGCTGGGCTCTGTGACATCCTGAAACTCTTACTCGACCCCTGTGAGTGACTGTGAAACGACAGCTGACCATTGGAACTGCTTCTGGATTGAGTTGAATCAACAGAAGCCTGATGATGATGAGGTTGTCCATTGTTAAGCATCGCCTGTAATCTGACAACTCCTTTCACCTGCTGCCTTAAGTGGAGGTCTGGCCCCGGATAAGAGTAAGGCCCCGGGTGAGAGTGAGGCCCCGGGTGAGAATGAGGACCGTGATGGGTGCGAGTACCTTGATGAGCTGACTTTACCCTTCTTCTTTGAGTGCTTACGCCAGGTCTGGGGGCTGAACTGGAAGAGTGATACGTTCTATGTTCGGTTAACGGATTACCTGCAACATGAATTGAACTTGCTGCCCCCCTCACTGGTTGAGAAAGAAATCCCCCATGTTTATATTTTCTTTCATCGCTCCTGTCTTTGGGAGTGCTTCTGCCTTTTGGAAAAAGGATGCCATCCGATTTTTCCTGACTGAATCGACTTCTTTGTGTCGTTTCTACTGAGCCCGGTAGAGCAAGCGTCCCATGACTCCGATATTTATCAGAGTGTTTTGCCGCTTCGGACTGATGTGGTTGAGAGAGTGAGGAGTGCGGCGGGTAGTCTACAGTGTATAGCTGATAGCTTCCGCTTCGAGAAGACTCTTTGCTCCTGCTTCCACTTCTGCTTTTACTGGTACTTTTACTTCCATGAACTCTTTGTACACTTGTGGCTGAATCTCTTGCTACCCTGGGAATTTCAATTCCTTTTGATAAAATGCGCTGAGCAGGCTCTGTTCTTACCTCCAAACCCCCTTCTTGTATTGCACCTTCATGATGAGAACGCTCAATACTCACCATCTCAACGGGAGCAGTGTCAGATTCTGGCTGAGCATTAGTTTTTTTCTTTTTAAACCAACCTGGAACTAATTTTGATATCCATGGATGTCTTTCAGACCATGAAGAATCAGGCACTACTGGTTGCTTCGCTTTTCCTCTCTGAGCCGTTGGCTGTTGACTTGAAATGCCGGGCTGTTGGACTGAAGAACCAGGCGGTTGATTTACTGGTACGGTATAAATTTGGGCTGATGGTAACGATAAAGGAGCAGCCGTTGGTTCGTGTATATTACTTCGCTCTTCTGGTTGAGTGTGTGCGTACCCTTCTTGTGATAATGGAAATGGTAATTGCTGAGATAAACCTTCTTCCTGACTCGCCATTACCCAATGCTGAGTTCTTGTATTCGTTTGACTGCTTCTATCACCTTGTGAATACTGCAAGCCTGCCAGCTCCCTCTCAATTCTTTCAGCAGAAGTCTGTTCGTCTCTTTCCTGGGATAATATTACAAATTCATCATCATCGTCATTTCCCCTGTGATGAATAAGGTAGGTCAAATACTCTCTTAACAGCTCGGTGGTTACCTGAGCATAAAACATATCGACTTGAAGAGGTGTTAACAATGACGTGACATATGCATGGGCCGAGGTCAGCTCATTCTCTAAATTATGATAATCCTTAATTTGACCACGGATAGCATTAATTAACTGGTTATTTTTTTCCAGCATGACTTTCATTTCATCAACGCTCATGGTTCTGTACTTTCCAAACTGAGCTCTGACACTTTCAATCTTCACTCTCTGGGCAACCAGCTCTTCTTGAAGATAGCGAATCCGTTCTATTTCCTGAACAAAACCAAAAGTGCCGTGCTGAAGCTCAGCATGTGCAAAGCTGAACGTTTTTTCTTCAAACTGATGATGTAGTTTCCTTTCTATATCAACCGATTCAACCCATTTTACAAGTTGATTTAGCACCTCTATATATCGACTTTCACCGTCGTTTAATTCATCTAGCCCATAAACATCGTTTTTATGTAACAATTCTAATTTCTCATGAACGTATCTGAATACACTCAAAAGTTGAGCCTGAAAATTGGTAAATGCAAGGCCACTGTTTCTTATGGCTAACCGGCCTTCACCGGGCATTGTTCCATATTGACTCAATCTTTCCTGTACTGTTCTAACAGCACTATGCAAACCCTTTTGGGCTTTTTTCATTCTTGCATATTCTCCACTGCCTTCTTTTACATCGACTTCTACTGAGTGAAAAATGCCACGGGGGCGATGAGTTTTTATTTCCTTAATTTGATCTTCAGAAAGTGAAGTTCCTGCGCGTATTGATCGACCTTTTAATACCCAGGAGCTCCCTGTTTCTCTCTGGGCTTTAGTCAACAGAAAATTAATGGAAAAACTGACCGGGCCAGATATTGTAGTTTTAGCGTCAGGCCATGGTCGAACACTATCGACTGAAAATTCAAGACTGATCAAGACCTGATTATCTTTCATTTTCTGAACCCTTACATGTACCGCTTCCTGAAGAGTGTCAGAAAACACCGGTACACAGGGCTCTCCTCCACACAGGAATGCAATGAGGCTCTCCATAGATGAATCGGCAGGAAATAACTGATTTATTAGTAATTTAATATTGCTTATCTGTGAGACCATCTCGATGATACTCACTATTCCCTGATCACCCAACTGTATTGATGACAGTGCATGATGAACGCTGCTGCCAATTCTTGACCCCACATTTCTTTCGTTTCTTTCCTTCAGATTTTTCATCAACGGCCTGGTATCCGTTGCAGTATATCGTCTTGTCTCCTGAACCCTTATTCTACTGCTACGGCCTGTATTATGTGTACTGACAAACTCTACCGTTACTGGTATCTTTCCCAATTCCACTACTTCGGTAATTGGCGCTGAGGGCCATTCCATACTGGTGAGATAGCTTAACAAAGTGCTACTACTCAAACGCTCTGCACTGGCTCTTGAAAGATGCTCCTCTGGGGCCCACTCCATGCCTTCTGGTAATGGCAATATACGACCACGTAAAGTACTAAGGTGAGCTTGCTGTCTTTTTTTCTTAAATACTTCTACCTGCCGGTCTGAGAGGTTTTCTAAAAAAATTGTTGTGAGTTCTGCTGATCGTCCGTACCAGAACATTGCTATGATAGAGAATGCAGTACTGTCATTAGTTATTTTACTTTTTTCATCTCCAAGTCTTACTTCACTTTTAAATTGCGGATGTTCTTTTTTTAAAATTCCAGCCACTCTCGCATAAATATCATTTCTTATAAGAACATCTGTCTCGCTAAATAGTTCTGTTATTAATTTTGGGACAATTTTTACCAAGTCCGTGAAATCATTTTTTTGTAAGTTGTGAATAAAATTCGCCAATGATGCACGATTTTCTAATTTTCTAACCCCTTTCAGTTGAACAGCCTCGGCTGATTCAGCTCCTCTGTCAGGCTGTGAAGGTTGTCTTCTTCTATCTCTATCTCTATCTCTATCTCCGTCATCATTTCCCCTGCCTCTTCCAGCATTTGTCGGGACATTACCTCTATCCCTTCGATAACTTCGATAACCTCCACGACCCTCGTTACCAGGCCTGCTAAATGTTGAACCACCTCTGGATTCATCCCTGTCCTGATCCATTGGTTGACTATTTTTATCAGAACCATCACCCACCTTTTTGTCACTTTTTCCAGGCATATTTCCGTTTACAGATGATTCATCATTTTTTGAGACGGGTTCTACAATCGTCAGTGTTTCGCTCTCTTCAATAGTGTGGGAATGACTGGATATTACACCAACAGTTTCTACAGCATCTTCACGGGCACTAAGAACAGTGTTATTGGTTGATACAACTTCATAAAAAACCTGGGCTGCCAATTGCCTGTTGACTCTCAGGTCATCTTTCAGAAAGATCAAACGATCCCGAATTGTCAGAAGCCATTGTTCACTGGCTATAAGGCTGTTGCCTTTTAATATGGCTATCTGGTTTTCCAGCGTTGTTATTTCAGAAAACAGGTTGTTCAGCGTTGCTTCAGCAATACTGTTCCAATCCAGGTCACTGATATTTTCACTGTTTACTGGCTCTTCCGTGGATTCTTCCGTATCAGCCCCGGTCAGACTGTTCAGTGTTTGTACGACAGCTTCTACCTCACTGTTATTACCTGTCAGATATATTTCCTGTGCCGATTGAATCAGGCTGACCAGATAAGGCGATAATAAGCTAAGCCTGTTCAGAAGTGGCTGCTCAATATTCCAGACACCTGTAGCTTCAACCTGATGTTGTTGTACAATTTTAATTTCATCCAGCGTTCTCTGAATAATCAGAAGTAATCTTCTCAGTTCCGATAGGCTTAGTCCGTTTTCCAGAGTGTCATTATATTGTCCCAGAAAATCAACACTTTCTATGGCCTGTTCCAGATCAATGGCCAGCCGCCTTAATGAACGGGGGTTTAACTGGTATATGTTGTTTAACTGCTCACTGATATCCGCACCTGCCAGATTCCCCCCCAGTAAGAGCGCTCTTAGAATTCTTCTTATATATCCTTCAATACTGTCTTCCATTACCGTTACGGTATGTGGAACATCAACATTCCCCCAATCGATATAAACCTCTGCCGGTTTTATTTTAAATTCTTTTTTTTCTGATTTTTCTTTTTTTGCGATAACTGTAATTAAAAAATCACTGAACATTCCTGCCAACCCATAACCAGGAGTCCATTTTTCTATTAATGAATGTGTTGCGTCCTGAAGTGTTGTTAACTGAGCTTCATTTGAATCACACCCAGTGTTCATTGAATCACACCCAGTGTTCATTGAATCATCTTCCGGAGGATAATACTGACTTCCACCTCCCCCTCCCGGATTGGGCGGTATAGGGTTTGAAGTGCTGAAATCACTTACTCCTGAATCGAGTATTTTCATGTTCTCAAAAAAACCAGTCAGTGATTCTCCATTATGCTGATCCATTTCACGGCCATCATCCGACAGATAATTCCGGGGCCCCAGAAGGCTCTTACTAATCAGGAATCTATGACCTGTTAATAATTCTTTATTCTTTTCCCGACAAACATATGCCGCTTTATTCAAAAGATAAATGAGTATTTTTTCCGGGAATTTGTGAACGGTATGATAAGGGGTATTTTCTCCTGGTATCCGGGGAAATGGTGGAACTCTGACTACACCAAGATGTTCTTCCTTATCAAATTCACCATAATCAGATTCAGGAAATACCTGACAGGAATACTGTTGAAAGGATTCTGTATCAGTAATATTAATTAACTGATGATAATTATATGAATCCAGATCTTCTTTATCAGAAGGAAATGGAGTAGCTAACAGATTGCTTGAAAATAAAAGCAACAAACAGGGTATATATACCAGTTTTTCCAACGATTTTTTTCGAGACATCTTTAATAATACTCAAGACGGTTCACTATTTTCCTTATTTGAAATATATCCAGCCAACCTTTAACCTGATTCTTCTACTCATTACAAAATAGTTTACTTTTACTAAATGACCAGAATAGACAATCAGACCTTCACTATATTGGGCACACAGTTGCCTACGGATATTCTATTGCAAAACAACCGTCCAACTACTTAACAACATTATTTCGTATTCTTATTTCTCAGAATAGTGCGAACAATACTTGTATGTGACCAGTAAGCTCTTTGGGCGGCCCCCACAGGACTTATTCGCACCTTTTCTTCTGAAACAGCCGCTTATACTTGCCTGCACAACAGGGTATAATCGCTCTCTATTTATCATCAATCCCCTGATTCTTCTCCAGGTTTTTTCAGGGACTAAAGCATCATGAGCGCTCATTACAAAACAGTATTCTATCTCAGCATTCAAAAGCTACGTAGCTGACTTGATAATTTTGAGCCTCGACGAGGTAGTAAAGTGACTTCCCAGAGCACGCCTGATATCAAAACTTTCCAGGGACTGATTCTCACCCTGCAGCAATACTGGGCCCGTCAGGGCTGTGTCATTATGCAACCACTGGATATGGAAGTCGGTGCAGGCACTTTTCACCCAGCCACCTTCCTCCGCGCCATCGGTCCTGAAAACTGGAATTCTGCCTATGTTCAGCCGAGTCGTCGCCCTACTGACGGGCGCTATGGTAATAATCCCAACCGCCTCCAACATTATTACCAGTTCCAGGTTGTTATGAAGCCGTCTCCGGAAAATATTCAGGAACTGTATCTCGATTCTCTTCGTGAACTGGGCGTTGATCCGCTGGTTCATGATATTCGTTTTGTCGAGGATAATTGGGAATCACCTACACTGGGTGCCTGGGGACTGGGCTGGGAAGTCTGGATGAATGGTATGGAAGTGACTCAGTTTACTTACTTCCAGCAGGTGGGTGGCCTTGAATGTTTCCCGGTTACCGGTGAAATCACCTACGGGCTTGAGCGTCTGGCCATGTATATCCAGGATGTCGACAGTGTTTATGATTTGATCTGGACAGTGGGTCCCCAGGGACCTGTCACCTATGGTGATGTTTTCCATCAGCAGGAAGTTGAGATGTCCACGTTCAATTTTGAACATGCTGATACGAAAGAACTGTTCACCCAGTTTGATTTTTATGAGCGTGAATCACATAAACTGGTGGAAAATGGACTGCCTCTTCCTGCCTATGAATATGTATTAAAGGCATCACATACTTTTAACCTTCTTGATGCCCGTCATGCTATCTCAGTCACTGAACGTCAACGATTTATTCTCAGGGTTAGAACGCTAGCACGAGCTGTTGCCAAGACTTACTTTGAGAAGCGCAGAGAGCTTGGGTTCCCAATGGCTGACGAAGCTATTCGCACTAACGTATTAGCTCAGCTGTCTTCGGAGGAAAAGTAATGTCTCAGGTCATTTCAAAACATGATTTCCTGGTTGAACTGGGTACTGAAGAATTACCTCCAAAAGCGTTGAAGAACCTTTCCAGTGCTTTTACCAGTGGTATTATCGATGGTCTGAATAAAGCCCAGCTTTCTTTTTCGGGTTACCAGGCCTATGCCGCCCCACGCCGGCTGGCTTTATTGATCAAGGATCTCGATAGCTCTCAACCCGATCAAAATATGGAGCGTCGCGGTCCGGCCATAAAGGCGGCCTATGACGCAGAGGGCAACCCCAGTAAAGCGGCTCAGGGATTTGCACGTTCCAATGGCGTCAACTTTGATCAGCTGGAAACACTGGAAACCGACAAAGGCGCCTGGCTTGTCTACAAGTCCGTCAAACAGGGAGAGCAAACATCAAGTCTTATACCTGATATTGTTTCCCAGTCGTTGGCCGGTTTACCTATTCCCAAGCGCATGCGCTGGGGAGCCAGCAGAACGGAATTTGTACGTCCTGTTCACTGGCTGGTTATGCTAATGGGTGATCAAATTATCGACTGCAATATTCTTGGATTAAAAGCAGGTAACACAACTCGCGGGCATCGTTTCCATGCGAATAAAGATCTGGTTATCTCTTCCCCTGCTCATTATTCAGACATACTTGTAAATCAAGGTAAGGTTCAGCCGGATTTTTCTGTTCGCCGTGATACGATCAAGTCACAGATTGAGCTTATAGCGAGTGACCTGAACGGTTCTGCTGTTATCGATGAAGCGCTACTGGATGAAGTAACGGCTCTGAACGAATGGCCGGTAGCTCTCTCTGGCCGGTTTGACAACGAGTTTCTTTCAGTGCCTTCCGAGGCCCTTATCTCTTCCATGAAAGGGCATCAGAAATACTTTCATGTTGTAGACGATAACGGTCTTTTACTACCCCATTTTATTACTGTATCCAATATAGAAAGTTCAGACCCACGTCAGGTTGTTGAAGGTAATGAAAAAGTTATTCGACCGCGCCTTGCCGATGCCAAATTTTTCTATGAGACTGATAAGAAGACTACGTTAGAAGAGAACCGAATTCGTCTGGAATCCATTGTTTTCCAAAAACAACTGGGGTCGGTTTTCAACAAAACCGAACGCATTGCACAACTATCGTCGTACATTACAAAACTTGAGAATGGCATAACCGAGCATTCTCATCGTGCCGGTCAGCTTTGTAAATCGGATCTGGTGTCTGAAATGGTACTGGAGTTTCCTGAACTTCAGGGCATTATGGGTCAGTATTATGCCCAGTATGATAATGAATCCCCTGAGGTAGCCGTTGCATTAAATGAACAGTATATGCCTCGTTTTGCTGGCGATCAGCTTCCATCCTCACTTACTGGTTGCTCTGTAGCCATTGCCGACAAAATTGATACTATTGCTGGCATCTTCGGCATTGGTCAGCTTCCTACCGGCAGTAAAGATCCTTTCGCCCTTCGTAGAGCCAGTATTGGTGTATTACGAATTATTGTCGAAAAAAGACTGAACCTTGATCTTACATCTCTTATTCAACAGGCAATAATTGGCTATACTAATACAGGGGTAGAACTCCCTGCTGCTGATAATCTTGAAACAACCGCAGTGGATTATATGCTGGAACGATTTGATGCGGCCTATCAGGAAGAAGGGGTTTCTACAGAAATAATCCAATCTGTAAAAGCTCTTCGTCCGACAAACCCTCTTGATTTCGATCAGCGCATCAAAGCGGTCAGCCAGTTCTACCTGCTGCCTGAAGCTAATACTCTCGCTGCGGCCAACAAGCGTGTTTCCAACATACTGTCCAAGGCCGGTGATATCTGCATACCTGATATCATTGATAACACCTTGCTGAAGGAAACGGCTGAGTCTGCTCTGGCTGACATTATTCTTTTGAAGAAACAGGAAGTAGCTCCTCTTCTTGAGAAACGTGCCTATGCAGATATTATGACAAGTCTTGCGTCTCTCAAGTCTTCTGTGGATGACTTTTTCGACCAGGTTCTGGTTAATGCTGATGACGAAAAAGTGCGGCTGAATCGATATGCTTTACTGAAGCAACTTCGAAATCTGTTTCTCGATGTCGCTGACATCTCCTTGTTACAGAAATCCTGATACTTACCTGATAAAGTGCGGCAACTGCCGCATTTTATTTATCTGTCACCCAGGCTCTTAATTAATCGTATGAACAAGCTGATTATTCTTGATCGTGATGGTGTTATAAATAAGGATTCAGATAACTACATTCGTTCTGTGGATGAATGGATACCTATTCCCGGTAGCATTGAAGCTATTGGCCGATTGAATAAAGCCGGTTATACATTAGCCGTTGCTACCAATCAGTCAGGGCTTGCCCGTGGTTATTTTGAAGCCTCTGACCTCACTGCCATGCACCAGAAGATGATTGACCTTGTTCATGCTGAAGGCGGAAACTTTGCTACTATCAAGTTTTGCCCTCATGGTCCACAAGACCACTGCGCTTGTCGGAAACCAGCAGCAGGTATGATTCTGGAGATTGTTGGCGAATTGGATGTTGATACCAGCAACACATGGGTCATAGGCGATTCTCTTCGCGATTTACAGGCTGGACAGGCTGCAGGTTGTCGCACCGCCTTGGTGCTCACTGGAAAAGGTGAGCGAACACTGGCAAGAGGAGATGGGTTAGATAATGTTCCTGTTTTTACAGACCTTAGCGATTTCACGGACCAATTACTGGCAGGAGTTTTTTGATTTTGTTTGCTGTGCATCTTATAAGAACCATTTTATTCTATCTGTTTCTCGCAATATGGACTGTGCTATGGACAACACCGATGATGGTGCTTATTTATGCGGTTCCTTTTCGACTCAGACATAAAATTTTTGTCACTGTATGGGCAAAGGTGGCACTTATTCTTTGTCGTATATTATGCGGTATAAAATGGTCCGTTGAAGGTTCCGATAATATACCTGAGTCACCCTGCGTCATAATAAGTAATCACCAGAGTACCTGGGAAACATTTTATTTTCAGACACTGTTATCGCCCCAGACCCAGGTTATAAAACAGGAAATCCTCAATGTGCCATTTTTTGGCTGGGCATTCAAAGGGATTAAACCCATAGCCATTGATCGGAGTGATCCCAGAAGATCTTTGCAGCAGGTTCGGGAACAGGGTGTTGGTTCTCTCAAGAATAAAATCTGGGTTCTGATTTTTCCTGAAGGAACCCGTAACAATCCGGGTTCTCTCGGGAAGTTTTCAAAGGGTGCTGCAGGTCTGGCAAAATCAGCTGATGTAGGTGTACTTCCTGTTGCACATAATGCAGGGGTTTACTGGCCAGGCGATCACTGGGTTAAACGACCAGGGACTATACAGGTGAGAATTGGTCCTGTTATTGATACCAATGAAATTAGCGTTGCAGAAGTGAACCAAAAGAGCCGGTCATGGATTGAAGAATCCCTCGAGAATTTACCTGATATCTCCAGGTAGATCCTTTATTTTGTAAAAAACCCGCATCTGCGGGTTTTTTTTACTCTTCCATATATTTTTCAATCAATTGAATCATGATATGAATTACTTTTATATGAATTTCCTGTATTCGGTCGGCATAGCCAAAATGAGGAACACGAATTTCTACGTCTGCCGAACCTGCCATCTTTCCACCATCTTTGCCAGACAGTAGTATTATCTTCATGCCCTTATCTCTGGCAGCCTGCGTTGCCCTGATTATATTGCCAGAATTACCACTGGTACTAATACCCAGTAGCACATCACCAGGCTGGCCCAGCGCTTCGATATACCGTGAAAAAACATACTCATAACCAAAGTCATTCGATACACAGGACAAATGACTGGGATCTGATATCGCTATGGCCGGATAACCTGCCCTGTTTTCACGGAACCTTCCGGTAAGCTCCTCAGCAAAATGCATGGCGTCACAGTGAGAACCGCCATTACCACAGGAAAGTACCTTGCCATTTTCCTTGAAGGCTTCAGACAATACTTTTGCAGCGGCATCTATTGCTATTAGATTTATATCATCGTTTAAAAAAACATCAAGAACTCTTGCTGCTTCTTCCAGTTCTTTTCTTACAATAGCCTTGTATTCAGAAGACATATTTCTAACTCTGCATCAAAACCAAACAACTGAGAGAGCTAGCAATTTATAATAGTATTCTCTTACAAATTACTAACTCTATGATATTAGATATCCAGGTTCGCCACATGCAGCGCATTCGTTTCAATAAACTCACGCCTTGGCTCTACATGATCTCCCATTAAAGTGTTAAATATCTGGTCTGCAGCTATGGCATCTTCAATGGTTACCTTAAGCATCCGCCTTACATCGGGATCCATGGTTGTTTCCCAGAGCTGATCCGGGTTCATCTCTCCTAATCCTTTGTAACGCTGGATATTATGGCGCTTGGTCGATTCAGTCATCAGCCAGTTCAGAGCTTCTTCAAAGGAGTCTACTTCCCGCTTTCGCTCACCTTTTTGAACAAACCCGCCTTCTTCAATCAATCCCTGAAGTTGCTTACCCATGTTGACAATTTTTCTATAATCGCCGGATGAGAAGAAATCAATATTCCAGCTATATTCATTGGCTACTCCATGTGCAAGGATCGTGACTTTCGGCAGCCAGAATTTCAGCTCTTTATCTTCGATAATCTCGAAGGTCATTTCACTGCCAGTCATCTTCAAATCAACTATTCGCTGACTCAGAGTATCGATCCATTTTTGCATTACAGCCTGATCAGCTAAATCCGGCTGAGCGACTTCAGGCATGTAAATTAGCTCTCTCATGACATCGGAGGGATAGAGTCTCGCCAGACGTTTTATAACTGCATGAACATTTCTATAGTCTTTTACAATACTTTCAAGTTGACTATCGGCTATTCCAGGAGCGCTCTCATTCACATGAAGACTGGCATTTTCCAAAGCAGATTGCGTCAGGTAATCATCCAGTGCAGGATCGTCCTTAAGGTACTGCTCCTGCTTACCCCGCTTCACTTTATACAATGGTGGTTGTGCAATATAGATGTAGCCATTTTCAATTAACTCCGGCATCTGACGGAAGAAAAACGTTAGCAGCAAAGTACGTATGTGAGATCCATCCACATCCGCATCAGTCATTATTATGATGTTATGGTAACGAAGCTTCTCAATGTTGAATTCGGTCCTACCGATACCGCAACCAAGGGCAGTAATCAATGTGCCCACTTCCTGTGAAGAAAGCATCTTGTCAAAGCGGGCTTTTTCTACATTCAATATTTTTCCTTTTAAAGGAAGTATTGCCTGAGTTTTACGATTACGCCCCTGTTTCGCTGAGCCGCCAGCAGAATCACCCTCCACTATATACAGTTCAGAGAGCGCGGGATCTTTTTCCTGACAGTCAGCCAGCTTACCTGGTAAGCCCGCTATGTCCAGTGCACCTTTGCGTCGTGTCATCTCCCGAGCTCTTCGTGCAGCCTCTCTGGCCCGAGCAGCGTCAAGCATTTTACCAACGACTGCTTTGGCTTCCTGAGGATTTTCTATCAGATAATCTGACAGATATTTACTCATCTCCTGCTCTACTGCTGTTTTTATTTCAGATGACACCAGCTTGTCTTTTGTTTGGGAAGAGAACTTTGGGTCTGGCGCTTTAACCGAAATAATGGCGGTCAATCCTTCCCGGGCATCATCCCCTGAAGTCGACACTTTTGAATTTTTCTGAAAACCTTCCCTTTCAATATAACTATTCATGTTACGGGTTAGCGCGGCACGGAAACCGGCAAGGTGTGTACCACCATCCCGTTGAGGTATGTTATTTGTGAAACAAAAAATTCCTTCCTGAAATCCATCATTCCACTGCATGGCCACTTCCACACCAATGCCATCTTCACGTGTCATATTAAAGTGGAAAACTTTATTTATCGTACTTTTATTCTGATTAAGATGCTCAACAAATGCTCTCAAGCCACCTTCATAGCGAAAGTCATCGACCTTTCCAGATCGCTCATCCATTAACTGAATGTAAACGCCTGAGTTCAAAAACGATAATTCACGTAAACGTTTAGCCAGAATATCGTAGCTAAACAGAATATTATTAAACGTTCCCTCTGATGGTACAAAATGAACTTCTGTACCAGAACCTTCTGTCTCACCAACTACCTTCATGGATTCCTGTGGAACACCATCATGATAAATCTGCTGATGTACCTGTCCATTTCTTCGGATCGTCAGCTTCAATTCTTTTGAAAGCGCATTAACAACAGAAACACCTACACCGTGAAGTCCACCAGACACTTTATAGGTATTGTCATCAAATTTACCACCTGCGTGTAAAACAGTCATTATGACTTCAGCAGCAGAAATCCCTTCCTCCTCATGGATATCAACAGGAATTCCGCGCCCATTATCTTTCACCGTAATAGATTCATCAGGATGAATAACGACCGATATCTTGTCACAATAACCGGCTAATGCTTCATCAATGGAGTTATCGACAACCTCAAATACCATGTGGTGAAGGCCAGTACCATCATCGGTATCACCAATATACATACCAGGACGTTTGCGAACAGCATCAAGGCCTTTCAAGACTTTTATATTGGATGCATCATAATTTTGTTCACTCATGCACTATCTCCAAAGATTCAGCCTGGGGAATATTCTGACCAGGTTTTTCGTCTAAATTTATTTGCCCCTGTTTCACGTGAAACATTTTTACGTCTGTACCGGGCAACCAGCAGCCTTCAAGAGCTGTTTTCTCAACGCAGGTAATAAATGTCTGGCACTTCATTTCTTGAAAAATACGACATAAAGCTTGTCTATGATTGACGTCAAGCTCTGATGGTAAATCATCTACAAGAAAGAGGCATTTTTGATTACTCACTAATGAATACAAAAAGCCTTGAGCTAATTTGAGTGCGCAGACTACAAGCTTTAATTGTCCGCGAGACAAAATATCTACAGCATTTCCTTTTCCATATTTAACTTTTATATCCGCTCTCTGTGGTCCTGAATGTGTATACCCCGTATGAATATCACGAGGTAGACCATTGCGCAAAACATCGAGTAATGATTTTTCTTTATCCCAACCACGATAGTAACTAATCGATATCTCTGAAAGATCAGTTAGCTTTGCTAACACTTCATTAAATACTGGGATCAATCTGGATATATAAGAAGTTCTTAATTTATCAATGGCTTCAGATGCTTTAACAAACTCGGTATTCCAGACAGATAATTCAGAATCCCTCATTCTATCATGACGAAGGAGACCATTCCGCTGTTTCAACGACTTCTGCATTCTCTTCCATAAAGGAAAGAAATCAGTATGTTTCACGTGAAACACACCCCAATCCAAAAAATGTCGCCTTGATTTGGGACTGCCTTCAAGCAATTTGAAAGTATCAGGGTTTATAATTTGCAAAGGTAACAATTTGACCAAATCAGATGTGGTTCGCAGGTTTTCACCCGATACTCTTATCTGGAAATTATCATCACTTAAATCACGAGCCACACCGATCGGTATGGATACATTACCGTGAGCAAGTCTGGCGAAAACAGTGCATTTGTCACTCTTATTATTAATAACCGGCTTTATTCTGTGACTGCGAAATGATCGAGCAAGGCCCAGTATATGTATAGCCTCAAGAACGCTGGTTTTACCACTTCCGTTCAATCCATAAAGTATATTGATTTCAGCAGATGGCTGAATAGAGGCTGATTTAATATTCCGAACATCAGCAATAGCCAAATGCTGGATAGTCATAACAGTTGGTTCCTGATCAGAACCTGGTAACAACACATAAAAGAAAACCCGGGTGAGTCATCCGGGTTCATTATTAACACAGGTTCATATACGCATAGGCATAACGACATACGTCGAATCGCCTTGTTCAGACTCTTCAAGCAAAGCACTGCTGATGGGATCAGATAAAGTCATTTTTACAGATTCACCCGATAGAACGGAAAGAACATCCAGCAAATAGTTAACATTAAAACTGATATCAATACTGTCGCCATTATATGCAAGATTAAGCTCATCTTCGGCCTCTTCCTGCTCAGGGTTATTAGCCATAACCTTGATCTGACCATCCGACAATATCATGCGAATACCGCGGAATTTCTCATTAGAAAGAATAGAAGCGCGCTGAAACACATTCCTTAATTCCAGCCTGTCAGCGATAATTATTTTATCACCACCGCGTGGGACAACACGATCGTAATCCGGGAATTTTCCGTCCACTAATTTAGAGGTGAACATGAAATCACCTGTCTTCGCCCGAATGTGACTGGCTCCAAGAGTAATATGGGCCATCTCATCACCTTCCGTCAGAAGTCGGGCAAGCTCAAGAATACCTTTTCGAGGAACTATTACCTGATGTTTCTCTTGTTGATTTATATCCGCATCAACAGAACACATCGCAAGACGATGACCATCAGTGGCTACAGATCTGAGTTTGTTCTTACTCACCTCAAGTAACATTCCATTGAGATAATACCGGACATCCTGCTGAGCCATTGCGAAGCTGGTACGATCTATCAGGCGGCGCAGACGCGACTGACCAATAGTAAATGTGAGCGACCCGGTCTCTTCTTCAATACTTGGGAATTCATTGGCAGGCAGCGTAGACAGGGTAAAACGTGAACGCCCCGATTTGAGTTTTACACGCTGCTCATCCTGATGAATTTCAATATCAGAACCATCCGGCAGGGATTTGCAAATATCCATAAACTTTCTGGCAGGAACAGTAATTTCACCCGCTTCAGACACATTGTCCAACATTACACGGCCGACAAATTCAACTTCCAGATCTGTACCGGTTAATGATAACTGGTTACCGTCCACCACCATTAGGACGTTAGACAGTACTGGCAAAGTTTGTCTGCGTTCAACCACACCGGCAACAAGTTGCAGTGGCTTTAGCAATGCTTCCCGATTGATGGTAAATTTCATCGCTTTCCTTTCTCTTGGCTAGCGAAAAGGGTGTAGATAATACACCCCTTCCCGAATATAAAAAATTGTTAATTAACTGGTTAATGATCGTAACAGGTTTTTATAATCACCCCGAATTTCACCATCATCAGTGACCAGTTGTTTTACCTTACGACAAGCATGTAATACTGTGGTGTGATCTCTGCCACCATAGGCGTCACCAATCTCAGGTAAGCTGTGGCTGGTTAACTCTTTTGATAATGCCATGGCAATCTGCCGTGGTCTTGCAACTGATCGGGTACGACGCTTAGATAATATATCAGTAACCTTGATCTTATAATACTCAGCAACTGTTCTCTGGATATTATCTATACTGACCTGTTTGTCCTGTAATGCCAACAGGTCTTTCAGAGATTCACGGATAAGATCAATATCGATTTTACGCCCCATAAAGTGAGCGCTTGCTACCACTCTTTTTAGCGCACCTTCGAGCTCTCTTACGTTTGACCGGATTCGTTGTGCAATAAAGAAAGCAGCATCATGAGGCAGGTTTACTTTTTGCTGTTCGGCCTTTTTCATAAGAATGGCAACGCGGGTTTCAAGCTCAGGAGGCTCTACCGCCACCGTCAGTCCCCAGCCAAAACGTGATTTCAGACGTTCCTCAACTCCGTTGATTTCTTTCGGATACCGGTCGCAGGTGAGAATCATTTGCTGACCACCTTCAAGCAACGCATTAAAGGTATGAAAAAATTCTTCCTGGGAACGCTCTTTTCCTGCAAAAAACTGAATATCATCAATCAATAAAGCATCAACAGAGCGGTAATATTTCTTGAAATCATTGATAGCATTAAGCTGCAGGGCTTTAACCATGTCAGCAACAAAACGTTCGGAATGCAGGTACACAACTCGGGCATTTCTGTTTTTCTTGACCAGGTGATTTCCCACCGCATGCATAAGGTGAGTTTTACCCAGACCAACGCCACCATAAAGAAACAGGGGATTATAGGAAGCGCCCGGATTTTCAGAAATCTGCCTGGCAGCGGCAAGAGCCAACTGGTTGGATTTACCTTCAACAAAGGTATCAAACGTAAAGCCTGTATTCAGGGAGCTGTGATGTTTTATGGAGCCCTGCACTTCTACCTGACGGGAGTTAGTTCTCTCTTGCTGAGGCTCAGTACTGCGAAGGGGATTGACTCTAAGTCGTGTTATGTGGGGCTGTTCCTGAATATCAGGTTCAACGATTGTTTGTTTAACGGTACTTTGATTCGTTGGCAAAGACGAAACCAGCTCGTGAGTAACAACGGACTCTTGTATAGATTTGAGCCCACCCTCTTTTCGAAAAGGGTTTTCGCGAATATGAGATTCAGGTGTTTCAACGGCAGGTGCCACAGTCCGGTTGACCGGCGCGGTTCTCTTACTAAGAGACGCTGGACGTCTGTTAGATACAGCCAGAGCTAAAGCCGGAGCGTTTCCATCAGATAATTCATCCAGTATTTCCTCAATTCTGGGCAAGAATTTTTCTCTTAACCAGTCAGCAACAAATCGATTGGGTGCAAGAAGGCAGAGATCGTGTTCATCCCCCATTACCTTTAAGGGACGAATCCAGGTATTAAACTGCTGTGAAGATAGCTCGTCCTGAAGTAGATCAATACATTTTTGCCAGAGCTCGAGGGGCACAGGCACTCTCCTGATACGGATAACGCTGAAGTCGGTCAGACTGCCTGCTGAAGACTATCAGATAGCAAATTCGGCTGGTTAAACAAAAGTAAATTGTATCCTTTTCAGCAATAGTTATCCACAAATAGGAAAAATACTCAGTAAATCAACTTCTAATAATTTTATTATACTTTTCAGTACTTTAGCTATTTAAAGAGGTAATAATAATTAAAAAAGTTAAAAAAAATTACCTGTGCATAGCCCTGTTCACAAGCCTGTAACTAAGCTCTGATCTACCTGTGAATAACCTGTACGGTATTTTAGCTGTGAATAAGTAGCCACTATATCAACAGGACATACTCAGGAAAGGAACAGGAAATCCCACGTTAATTGACAGGGACACACACAGGGAGCAGACCAGAACTACCAAGGCTTTAGGTGCATTATCCACAGAAAACAGCCTCCTTAATAATAACATCAATAACAAAACACTCACTAAACACATAAGAATACATAAAAGATTATTTTAAATTACCGATTCAATTAATACGTCATTAGAAAATTTATTCGTAATTATTAAAAAACGCTCATATTTGTTTGCCTTTAGACTTTGCTGAAAAAATAATTCAGAAGAAAAAAACCAGCCCTGAAAAGACATAATGACTAAAAACAATAGAAATATGGCTCATCTTGACAAATGCAAATTGACGCTAAACCTTCAATTCCTTAGAATGCCCGTCTTTTGTAAGTACATAAAAGACGAGACACTCCCATGAAAAGAACATTTCAGCCAAGCAATCTGAAGCGCAAACGCAATCACGGCTTCCGTGCACGCATGGCTACCAAGAACGGCCGTGCAGTAATTAATCGTCGCCGTGCCAAAGGTCGTAAGAGCCTGACAGCCTGATAGGTCGTTAGAATGAGCTTTGCTTTTAGCCGTGAACTGCGGTTATGCTCTGCGGCTGATTTCAAGCAGGTGTTTGATAAAACGGAACTTAAGGTATCCAGTCGACAGCTCCTTATCCTCGCCAGGGTAAATGAGCACGACAATTCCAGACTTGGTCTGGTGGTCGCCAAAAAGAATATCCGTACTGCCGTAGGCCGGAATAGAGCTAAAAGACATATCAGAGAAACCTTTCGCCTGAGACAGGCGGAATTAGGTAATCTGGATGTCGTTGTATTGGTTCGAAAGGGTTTTGGCGAACTTGAAGACACAGAGCTTAACAGGCTACTGGCTAAACAATGGAAAAGACTTAGTCAGCGACGGATTGAACAACAGCGTTCAGAATGAGCACTGTATTATGATCTGGCCTGGAGAATTATGCCGAAGTAAGTGACAGGAGAAGTGAACTTATCTCTTCCTGTCGGACTTTCAGGGAACATACAGAAGCTTATATTCTCAGCAGACAAATTTGAGAAACTCTGACATGCTACAGGCACATACATGGCCACACTGGCAAGTCTGCCCAGGTTGTGTTTAACCTGGCTGATAAAGATATATCGATACGCACTGAGCCCCTTAATGCCCAGTCGATGTCGTTTCTATCCCACTTGCTCGGCTTATGGCCTGGAAGCACTTGATCGTCATGGTTTTCTGAAAGGGAGTAAGCTTACCTTACTCCGAATTCTCCGCTGCCATCCCTGGCATCCAGGAGGGTTTGACCCGGTACCGGAGAAGACCTCCTGTAATCATCGGACAGAATCAGACAATCATATTCATTCACCTGGATCTGTGGCCGGAAACTCATGGATTTGCAAAAAACGCTCCTGATAGGTGCTATTGCGATTGTAGGTGTATTAACCCTGCAGCAATGGAACCAGGACTACCCCGGTACGGCTAAGACCCAACCGGTAGTCAGCTCTGTATCATCCAGTAATACTGGATCTGACATGCCTGTAATTGGCAATAATTCTGCCCCCGTCATTGAAGATGTCGCAGGCATACCATCCACCCAGCTGATCTCGGTCAGCACAGATGCACTCAATGTTCAGATTGACCCTGCAGGTGGAGATATAATCGGACTAAGCCTTCCAAAGTACCCAAGCTGGTTACCCGAAGAAGGTGAGACATCAGTTCCATTTCAGGTATTTGTGAATCACCCGGGCTGTAATGCTGATTCTACCTGTGTGTTCACTGCCCAGAGTGCATTGATAACCGCTGATGGTCCTGATGACAATAACCAGCGTTCAATATACAACTCTGTTCAAACGTCTTATTCCATGAATGATAACCAGAACCAGCTGGTTGTTAATCTGACGAGAAAGACTGACCAAATAGATATTATCAAACGTTACACTTTTGAAAGAGATAGCTATGATATTCGGGTAGAATACCTGATCGTCAATCGTTCAAAAGAACTGTGGCGTGATCAGTTTTATGCGCAGCTCAAACGCGATAATTCTGAAGACCCAAGTCAGAAAAATTCAAAAGCTCCCATGAATACCTATCTGGGAGCGGCAGTTCGTTCGGTTGAAGAGCCTTATACGAAGCTGGACTTTGATGACATTGCTGAAAAACCTTTCAATGAGCGGGTCAAAGGTGGTTATGCCGCAATTTTGCAGCATTACTTTGTAAGCGCCTGGGTTCCAGATCAGCAATCGTCGCACCAGTTCTATACCAAGACTGGTAAAGAGGGCTACAACTTTGTTGGATTTTACGACGATGCTATTGTTGCTCAACCTGGCGAAACAGTGACAACCGGAGCAACTCTGTACGTTGGTCCAAAAAAACAAGAATCATTGAAAGCTTTGGCTGACGGTCTGGAATTGACTGTTGACTATGGCATTCTGTGGTTTCTGGCCCAGCCGTTATTTACGTTGCTCAAATGGATTCACTCTGTCGTAGGTAACTGGGGTTGGTCCATTATCCTGCTAACGGTTCTTGTTAAGGGTATATTCTATCCGTTGAACGCAACCAGTTTCCGATCCATGGCCAAGATGCGTAAGCTCGGGCCGAAAATGGCGGAGATGAAAGAGCAGCTTGGCGATGATCGTCAGAAAATGTCCCAGGCGATGATGGAGATGTACAAGAAAGAGAAGGTCAACCCTATGGGGGGCTGCCTGCCAATTCTTGTTCAGATGCCGGTATTCATAGCGCTTTACTGGACACTGCTTGAATCAGTTGAGCTTCGACAGGCTCCCTGGCTGGGCTGGATCACGGATCTGTCGCAAATGGATCCGTACTTCATTTTGCCTCTGATCATGGGTGCATCCATGTTTGCCCAACAGCTTTTGTCGCCGACGGCTGCAGATCCTGTTCAGGCTAAAGTCATGAAGCTGATGCCAGTCATCTTTACCTTCTTTTTCCTCTGGTTCCCATCCGGTCTGGTTCTGTATTGGGTGACTAACAACATATTGTCGATTACTCAGCAATATTTTATTACCAAGAAAATTGAAGCCGAAGACTGACTGTCCAAAAAACATTAGCTCCAAACGCCTCAATAAAAAAACGGACCCCAGGGTCCGTTTTTTTATTCCGAAGAATAATCAGGCCGTTTGGCTATCGTCTGTTCACTATGAAGATGTCGCTGATTTTGCTCCTGAAGCCATTTTTATGATTCGAAGTGAACGACATTTCCCGCCCATGGCTGTTTGGTATTAAACTATGCCGTCATTTTCATCAGTTGACCTGTCACCTATGTCAGAAATCAGAGCAATACACAAAGACACTATAGCTGCACAGGCTACAGCGCCAGGAAAGGGTGGTGTGGGCATTATTAGAGTATCGGGCTCTGATGTACTGACTATTGCCAGAGAACTGCTCAGAATCACTCTCAGACCCCGTCACGCGCATTATGGTGCATTCCATGACGTGAACGGTGATGTTCTTGACGAAGGTATTGCTCTGTATTTCCCAAATCCCAATTCTTTTACCGGTGAAGAAGTTCTTGAATTGCAGGGGCATGGCGGCCCGGTGATACTGGATCTGATTCTAAAACGAATACTGGCTCTGGGCGTGCGCCTGGCTAATCCCGGTGAGTTTTCAGAACGTGCATTCCTCAATGACAAACTGGATCTGGCACAGGCAGAAGCCATCGCCGATCTTATCGACAGTACTTCAGAGCAGGCAGCCCGTTCTGCCCTGCGATCACTTCAGGGAGTATTTTCAAAAAAGGTCAATGATCTGGTGGAGTCTCTGATTGAGTTGAGAATTTATGTTGAAGCGGCTATCGACTTCCCGGAGGAAGAAATTGATTTTCTGGCAGATGGAAAAGTGGCCGGTGATTTAAAAGGGATTATCGGTCAACTAAACGCTGTCATTCAGGAAGCCGGACAGGGATCCATTCTCAGGGAAGGTATGAATGTTGTTATTGCGGGTCGACCCAATGCCGGCAAGTCCAGTTTACTGAACAGTCTGGCCGGCAAGGAGGCCGCAATAGTGACAGAGATTGCCGGTACTACCCGGGATGTATTAAGAGAGCATATTCATATTGATGGTATGCCGTTGCATGTGATTGATACGGCAGGATTACGTGAAACGGATGATATGGTTGAACAAATCGGTGTAGAAAGGGCATTCAGAGAAATAAAAGAGGCTGATCGCGTTTTGCTGATGGTGGATGGTTCATTAACCGATGAAACAGATCCTCATGAAATATGGCCGGAATTTGTTGACCGTTTACCCTCAAGAGACAAACTGACTGTTATCAGAAATAAGATTGACCTGACGGGTGAAGCAGCAGGCATAGACAAGGTGAACGGCGTTCCTGTTATCAGGGCATGCGCAAAGAGCGAATCCGGCCTGACGGAGCTTAGAGAGCACCTGAAAGACTGTATGGGTTTCGAGGGAGCCATGGAAGGTGGTTTTTCAGCAAGACGTCGTCATATGGATGCTCTGCACAGGGCGGGGTCGTTGCTGGAAAATGGTCAGCTCCAGCTGGAACATTTGGGCGCAGGAGAATTACTGGCAGAAGACTTGCGTCAGGCTCAGAAAACGTTGGGAGAAATCACCGGGGAGTTTTCCAGTAATGATCTGCTTGGGCGTATTTTCTCATCGTTCTGTATCGGAAAGTAATGCAGGGAATAAAAGTGATATAAAACTAGTATCAAAGTCTTATATTATAAGGGTTTTGGCTGTTTTTGAACTGTATATTTTTCTATATTGATCCCCCTTTATTTACTCTTTATTTGCGTCTATATTGCTCCTAGTTGTATTTGGGAGCAAGAAAGGAGCAGTAAAGGCGTATGAAAGTCAGCTTGCAGAAGAAAGCAGGAACAAATAATAAAACCAAGTTAAGGCTGGTTTATTACAACGGCACAACTAAGACCGAGGATGGCAAAACCAAGATTCACAGGAAGTATGAAGACACTGGCTGCTGGCTACACAGTAAGCCCAGAAAGCAACAAGAAAGAAACCACAATAGAGAAAATCAAAAACTAGCTGAAGCAATTCTAAGCAAAAGGCTATTGGAGATTCAGGCTGGTAAACATGACCTAGCTGACACGACAAAGCTTAAAGGCTCATTCATTGAGTACTTTGACAGGCTGACTGCTGAGAAAGGCAGAACCACAACTCCTAGCAATCACAGTATCTGGATATCCACAGGAAACCACCTCAAGAGCTTTGTTGGCGGCAATATCAGTTTTCAACAGATCAATGAAAGCTGGTTGGAGAGCTTCAAAAGTTATTTACAGTCAGAACCTCTGACAAAGAGCAAAACAAAACTTTCAGAAAATACTGCTTCCTCCTATTTCAACAAGGTCAGGGCTGCACTGAATCAAGCTCAGAAAGAGGGAATTATCAGGCAGAGCCCCTGTGCAAATGTTAAGTCCATCAAACCTAAGCAGGAGAAACGAGAATATCTGACTGTAGATGAACTGAAAGCTGCTGTGCAGGCAGAGTGCAGGTATGAAGTGCTTAAAAAGGCTTTTCTTTTCTCTTGCCTAACAGGGATGAGATGGTCAGATATCCACAAACTCACATGGAGCATGGTGAGGAGGTTTGCAGAAGGACACTGGAGAATAGTATTCACTCAGCAGAAAACAGATGGTGTTCAGTATCTAGACCTAAATTATCAAGCTCTTGAACTTATGGGAGAGCATGGAGAAGCAAGTGAAAGGGTGTTTTCTGGTCTCAGGTATTCAGCCTATGTGAACGTAGCTCTCAAGCAATGGATGATGAGGGCAGGGATAACAAAAAACATAACTTTCCATTGTGGTAGACACACCTTTGCTGTTTTGCAGCTCAGTCAGGGAGCAGACATCTACACAGTATCAAAATTACTAGGTCACTCAGAGATAAAAACGACACAGGTTTATGCTGATATTCTAGATTCTGACAGGCACAAAGCTATGCAAAACCTGCCTGATATTCTGGGAGGTAAGCAAGAGTCCTCACTAGTCAGCCTGCCAACCTCCTGTGACGACTTTATGACTTGGGTTCATGGATTGACAAAAGAACAGAAAAACAGCCTGAAAGAAGCTCTAAGGGAGTATGCTCATGTATGAACAGCTCTTTAAAAGCCCTGAATGGCAGAAAGAACTTTATAGATTCTTCCACGATACAAGCTTTGGAAACACTGAAGGAAAAAGCTACCAACAGCTTGAAGATGAATTTCAGAGTGAGCTGGTTAGTAATCAAAATTATCTGCAGTCTGATATAGAGAAAGGAAGGTTCAGTATTGTATGTAGGGTTGAGAACTATCTAGAGTCCGATATATATCGAGATGAGGCAGAAATCAGAATTGATTCACTAGTATCAGTTATTCATTTGAGCTTCTCTCCAGCAAAGTATTTCTGTGCCTGTGTTATTGATAGCTTCAAGTGTTTAGTAGACCTTCAGAAACTGACTGAGAGAGTGCAATCTCTTTCTGAATACAAGGATCTCAGGAATGAAGTTGAGTTTACTGAAGAAGTTTTAAATCAAAACATAGGGGATTACTTTCAATGGAAACGAGGAATAGTCCCTCATTGCCTGAAAAATCAGGCAATGAGAATAATCAGTCAGAAGAAATTGAAGACTTTTTCAGGCAGTATTTCTGTGACAATCCAGATCTGTCAGAGCTCGAGAGTAGACTACATGCAACCATTGAAGGGTTATCCTTCCTTGACTTCAGTCTTGAAGGTTACCCCTTTTCAGCCTGCCTCTAGTCAGGTTATACAGTCTGAGGGGATTCCCTGTTTTCTGACAGAACAGGAGCTAAGAAATCTATATGGTGAGTTAGTAAGAACAGGGAAGGTTGCCTCTACTGACTTCAAGAATTTCTATGAAAGCTTCATTGAAGGTAGAGGTCATATCAACTGGCTTGGAACAATCATTGAATTCTCAGTGCTTATTATTTATTTGCATAGAAAAGGCAAATTATCTGGTGTGGGTTTTTGGCAGGGAGCTTGTTCAGTTTTTTTATTTAACGGAAAACAGAAATCTGTTTCTCATGTAGCCAATGCCCACAGCAAGGTAATTGACGAAAAAAAAAGGGATATGGAAAGCATCGTACAGAAAGCTCTCAGCACACAATGAATACAGTTTAACCACACATTTAACCACTGGTTAACCATTTTTTTTTGCCATGTTTGAGGCTCTTTAATCAGAGAGGCTAAATATCATGGCAACAGAAACAGAAACACTGCTCAGTGCCATTTTGGTCAGTATTGAACAGCTCCCCATTAAGATAAGCCGACCTAAGCCAGTGATGGACTTGGAAGAGTTCTGTCAGTACACAGGGATAAGCAAAAGGTATGTATACAGGCTGACTTCTGAAAATAGAGTTCCTCACTATAAGCCCAATGGAAAAAAGATTTTCTTTAAAAGAGATGAAGTTGATAACTGGCTGACTCAGGGAAGGGTTTCATCTTATGAGGAGATAGAGGAACAGGCTAGCAACCACCTTGTCAAAACAGGGAGGGTAGCCTGATGGATGTCGTCTATTACAAATTTGAAAGATTGCCCTTTGAAACCCTGAAGCCAACAGGAGCAAAGAAGCCTCGTGAGGATAGACGAGATTGCACGAAAATATCTGACATTAAAGGGTTACAGCCACTCAAGAGTTTTGTTACCAAGAAAGGTGTTTTCCATATCAGCATCAGGCCAACTGAGAAGGCTATTCATGCAGAGCAGCAAAGGAAAGCTCATTTAAGCCTGTGGGCTAGGTCAAAAAATATAACAAGCCTATTTTATGGAGAGGAGGAGAAGAGCTTGTTCTATGGCACTCCACAGGCAGGAGATAATGGATATCTGTTCCTAACTGGTAATGATCTACACACGATAGAAATGTTAGTGCTGATGGGTGAGAGGCATCATATAAGACAGCACTATGAAGCCTTGTTGGAAGAAGGTTTCAATAAGTTGATTGTTGACTTCAGAAGTAGTGCAGTGGCTTTTTACCCTTATTCATAGGAGGTACAAGGCTTATTCTGAGTATTTAAAAGTGATAGACACATTACATCTATCCCTGAACTCCCTTCCACCAGCAGTAATCTTGAAGGCCAGAAATAAACTGGAGCAACAGGCTGAACATCTGAATGCTGATACAGGCTTGTTTTCTGTGACTGGAAAGCTTAAAAATCTGCGGGTTTGGCTTGGGAGTTCTTGCTCAGTACAAGGAAGTATCTGCAAGTATTACCTCGGGGATAACCTTCAGACATTGACAAGAAAAACTCTTCAAGAAGCTATCCAGTGTTTGGAAGATCAGTTGAATCTTTCTATTCGAGAGGCAGAAATTAGAAGGTTGGATATTGGGGATAACCTAAGAGTAAGAAATCTGCCAAGCTGTTACCTCCCACTTATGCTGGAAACACCTTACTTTCAGAGGGTTGAGCAAGGTCTAACAGGTCTGAACTTTAGGAATAGTCTTCGTTGCATGGCTTTCTATGACAAGCTCAAGGAAACGAAAATCAGGACTTCTGATGTATCTTTTCTGGGAGAAGGCAGGCATTTACTAAGGTATGAACTCAGGCTGTTAAAGAGACCTGCCACAAGACTAGGGCTTGATAGCCTAACTGCTCAGGCTCTCTGCTCAGAGAAAACCTATATGGAGCTGGTGGACTTGTGGATGAGGCACTACAAGTTAATCCCTAAGGCTGATGAAAGGATAAGCCCTGATTGCATGATTAAGAACACCAAAGCATTGCAGCAACTTCTTATGTCCAAAGGTATACAGGCTTATGGAGGAAAAGAAGAGGTTTTGAAATTAGTTAATACTGCTCAGTCTCAAGGGGTTGCTGATAAAATTAGGGCTTCAAGGATGAGAAGGTTTCTGAGGGAATTTGAAGTATCTGAAGCTGAAATAGAGGCAGGTAATCTAAGTGCAGAGCTGCTTGAACTGATTGAAAGTCGAGCCATGCACTATCGGTGAGTTGTGCCTAAAATCTTCTTTTCCCTGCCGATTCTTCAATTAATTTAGGGCTACCAGATGCAGTTCTGTGAGATTTGGCACAAGGGTAGATTGAGAGTCACTGACTATCACAGGTTGGATAATGATTTCCTTAAAAGAGCTGCCCACCAGCCTATAGGAAACTCCCTTGAGTACTTTCTTAAAAACTTAGCTGGTAAAGCCACACTGACAGCAAGAAGAACTAAAGATAATCTCTATATTTCCAATGGCAGGAAGGAATACAGGGTTTATCTGAGACCTTATCAGCTTACATATGGGGTAAGGTATTGGTTTGGGTGCCCTCACTGTGGCAGACGATGCCTGCACCTTTACATCGTTAGGCACGAGCTTCCATTTATTTGTCGTGAGTGTTTGAGACCTGCTTATACCTGTCAGAACAGTTCAGAGCTGATTTATGTTTTAGAAAAAATGGGAACTCTGAAAGAGAAGCTCTGGAGTGATGATGAATATATGTGGCTATGGTCAGATGTATCTGACCCTGCTGCAGAGATCAGTAGTTTTGAGTCTGATAAGCCTAAAGGAAGGTGGTGGTCAACTTTCAGAAAAGACATTGAGAAGCTGAAGCTGTTAGAAAATAGGGCGTGGAACCCCTTATAGTTAAGTAGGAGCTGTTAACACTAAGTGTTACTTGGTTAACTAGATCATTGCTATATTGAGGTTTTACAAGCATTCCTCTGTTTTCAGATTGTGTGCTACTCTGCGATAAGATTTTTCGAACTCATTCAAATCCAGCACTAGAGCCATAGAAAATTTAATAAATTTCTCTCCATCAGAAGTCGCTACTATGCGATTTGAACCCTTTTTTGGACGTTCAAAAATTTTGTAATCAAATAAGAATTCAGTTTTTTGGATTTGAGCGCTAATTGTACTTTGTTTTACACCACATTTAGATGCAGCCTTTCTGAATCCACGCTCTTCGTTGACTGCAACGACATAGGATAACATTCGTCTACTTATTCCTAGATGCAATCCTTGGAGCTGATTTACGATACAGCATGCATCCTCAATGATGGCTCGCCCCTCTGGAGTAACTCCGTTGTATTGTCGATTGTCTCTATCAATGATCCATACTCCGAGTTTTGATTCGAAATTTTGTAGACTGGTAGTGAGCGTAGGTTGAGTTAAATGCTGCTTAACAGCAGCTAGAGAAAAATTCCTGACATCTTTCAGAGCTACAATATTTCTGAGCTCATTGAATGTAATATCTGTGTTATTTATATTCATATCTGTGTAATAGTTTTTGTCTATCGTAATTCTAGGTTATCTTGGTTTTATCTATCGCGCAACGCTAGATCTTCATGAAAGTTATACTGATGCAAGAATTATTGGATTAGAAAATCTATCACAGTTGCTGTGTTTGTAAGGGACTAGAGCTATTTCTGCCGTTTAATGTATTTTTCAAATTCTGTAGCAATTTGCTCCCATTATGCTCCTTTAATAGCTGTAAGCTTTGATACCACTGGGGCTGGTAGTTTCTGTATCGGCAAATAACGTTGATTAACGGGTTCATATTTTGAACCCGTTAATCAAGTACTCTATGTTGGATCAACAATACCTTCAGCGATCATTTTTAACGCAGTGATACTGGGAATAAAAAAGTAATCCCCTCCCCGTGTTTCAACGAAACGCGGCATGGATGCACAGAAAAAAGGAGGTTTGTCACCGCCCTCTTCCCCTTCTATCACCATGTTGCCGTCTGGAGATCCATCGGTACGGGTACCGTGATTACCAAGAACGGGATCCTTGTCGTTACTCAGCTTGAAATCATTTCCGTAGTTAATCCACTGTTGCTGAACAAACTCAAACTGCCGTTTAATACTGGCTCCGACGGTAATAAAAATAATACCGTGTTCTCCAGAGTTATCATCCGGGTCGTTAACTTCCCCATAAGGCAAACCTCTTCTTAACAATCTACGACGGTCGGTCAGGGCTCCGGGAGTATTGAAGGCACCTTTGTTACCAAATTCCAGAGAGCCCCGTGGATTCACTCGTCGACTGTGTGCGCCCACAGGACAGCGACCACCGGAGAGATCATGGTCGAAGTTATAGCCTGACAGCTGGCTTCTCAGTTGAGCCATTTCCTGAATCAATGCAGATTTCTCATTACCTTCAGCCTGAGTCAGTTGTTTTCTGATTTGCTGCATTCGGCTTATAAAATCGTCTGCTTTTTCCTTATCCGGAAAGAGAGACAGAGGCGCACCATTTTTCCATCGACCTACGAATTTTGCGGATATAGCATCGGTTCCGCCAGGGAAATTCGCCCCCTGCTCGTTGATGTATTGATTAAAAAGTCCGACATTCTGATGCAACTTGCGATACACCATGAAAGAACCGTTATGAGACAGGAGTCTGGGCATGGGGGCCACAGGATATTCTTCCGCTTCATCTCTGTAGCCCAGAATAAATTCCCCTGTTTCCAGTGGTGCCCAGCCATCGATGGTGGCAGGATCCCCTCCGGTAGGTTTGCCATTGCCAATGACCTGCTCAGGGGATTTACCACACCCTTTGAAATAAGGGTTGCTGATACCATCGGAGTAACCAAAATGTTCTTTATTTGAAGGAAGTCCATTTTCAAAAACGGCTGAAGCGTCCTGGTATGGAAAATCGGACTCGCCATCAGGGCCTTTATGCCCTTTCAACAGTTCAACACCACCGTCAGAATCGGTCAGCAAATCACTGATGGATTGGTATTTGTCCTCAATGTCAGAGACCTTGCGTCCGTTGATTGAAAGCAATATATCCACAGCTTTGTCCTGCTGCCAGATAGTGTCCCAATGATCGGGAGCACTGGCGGCGTCATCCCCCAGAATATCCCGTCGATTTTTCATACCCATAATAAATTCTGACGGGAAGCTTTTCAGTGTTTCGGCGGATAATCCAAGCCTGCTCAATCCCGAGTATGTGAGTGCAATATTAAGGGTGGAAAAAGGTTTATCACTGTTACCGGATTCCGGATCTTTAGACCATTTTGCAGCCGTGGTCACCTCGTTGGTGAGAGCCGAAACAAATTCACGCCCTTTCCTTCCATCGGTTACATGCAAAAAAACATATCGTGCTTTCGGGAAACCAAATCGACCATAAGCTTTTACGATATTTCCCTGTATATCATTCAAATCAAGAATATCTGTCACGATTCCATTCCTCAGGCTTCAGGTACTGTCTGGGATAAAGGTTGATAAGTTGCTTCTACGCTCGCTCGTAAATTATCAGGCTCTTTGGCTTGCCCTGGTTTCCAGCTTGGTCCTGAAAGGTTGGCCGGTTCTGTCAGCTCAACAAAACGTATGAATGCTTGTTGTAATTCTTCTGCGCTTTCCTTGCCTTGTTGCTGTAAAGGCTGATGGGTATAAACAAAGTGTGTGAAGGCCTGCTTCAGATAAAGTGATTTAAGCTGTTCTTCCAGCGAATCATCCGTCGAGCCATTAAAAAACAAACTGTTTTCAACCTGGCAGCGTTTGATATAGCGAACGAAATCATTGCGATCTTTCACTTGATCGAAGGCAACACAGTGAATGAGAAGTTGGGATAAATGTTCATCTGCGTTGTCCCATATCCCCTCAAGATATTTATCAAGATCACCATGAAAGTTACTGGAAAAAACCAGATATTTTGATTTCAGGTGCTCTTCATTTGCAGGATATCTTTCATAAAAGACGTCATTTAACAGGTAAAATCTGCTTAGGTAATTATTGGGTATTGATGCTATTGGGCTATTTTCATCAAGAGGCCATGTTTGCAATTGGTCTCTTATCAGCTTGGCATAGCTTCTACCGTTGAGGGTTCCATTAATGACAGGAATTAAGGCTGTTAGCCCGTAGGCATTACCGCTTTGGTTTGCTGATGACATGATCTAGTCCTTTAAATCAGGCTGTTTCTTCAAGTTTACGACGTGTCTGAACGGCTTCTGCTGAAAGACTTACAACAGGTGTCGGTTTCATCAGACAGATATCTTGCTGAAGCTCTAATAGCAACTGATTGTATTTTTTCAAAAATTCGTCGGGCGTTGACTGTTGTGTAATTTCATTGAAATTGTTAAGCGACGCTTTGACCCTTTTTGCGGATTTAACATCGTTTGATGCGGCTGATGGATAAGCGTTGTAGTAATGATTGGTCCATATCTGGTTATAAGTAATGTATTTATGAAATGGCTGTAGAGGAACAGAGCCGGGATACAGAGCATTTTTACGCCAGAACAGGTTGAGACCAGTGGGAATTGCCATATGAAAAGAATCAACATATTGATCCCAGCTACCATTGAAATTACTGAAAAAAAACATGTAATTGTATTTTATGGTTTCTTTGGGCTGTTCTTCGCTTAAACGGGGAAACTGTTTCGGGCTGACAATAGCCCAGCGTGCGTAATGAATAAGGGAAAGAGTAACCAGCCCGATCAATCTGTTTTTGAGTAATGGAGTTCTGACCAGTCGAAATAACAGCCTATTTACCCATGCGTGATACCACTTTACAGGGGTAATCACATTCATTGCATAAGCTTTTCCAGCAACATTGGACATCCTGCCCTCCAGATCCTGAATTTATTATTTTTTTAGCAGCCTGACGGACAAAAGACTATGTCCGAGATTAGCTGAATATTGCAGACAGCTTTCCATGCAAGTGCAGTGATTCTACCAGTACATGTATTAAGTTTTAAAGGCTCAGTTTCATGGCGCCGTGAATACCGACAATTACCATCTGTGTGCCTATAACAGCGAGTATCAGGCCCATCATACGACTAATGACTTTTACAGCGCTTTCGCCAATGAAGTGAACAAAGCGTTCACCGGTCAAAAAAAGCAGGCAGGTAATACTACACATTATGGCAATACCGGCAATACTTAGACCTGTGGTCAGAAACCCCGAGGCGGCAGAAAAATTCATGGCTGAAGCTATAGTTCCTGGCCCGGCCAGAATGGGTATGGCCAAAGGCGTTATCGCCATGTTCAATCTTGCTGCACGATTTTTTTCGTTATCTTCCTCAGTGGGGTTATGAACTTCAGAGGGATTTCCAGACAGCATCTGGCTACCAATCATGAAGATCAGAATACCTCCGGTAATACGAAATGCAGGCAGTGTTATTCCGAACATGGAAAAGATCACCTTACCCAGTAGACAGAACAGGGCAACAATGGCAAAGGCCATACAGGTTGAGCGAATGGCGATCTTCTTCTGCTCTTGTTCAGACATTCCTTCTGTCATCCCAAGAAAAATAACGGTATTGGCAATGGGGTTCATGATGGCGAAATAACCAAGCAGGATGGTCACCATAAAAGATAACGAATCAGTCATGAAGGGATAATTTCAGGAAAAGCAGAGTCAAAGCATAGAACAAACATCATGAACTTCCAGAATTGGAAAGCGTATTTGTAAACAGGATGGAGTCCCCATAGTAATGATTATCAGATTATTATCCTTTAGTGTTTTCTTTATTCTTACCGGTTGTGCGACAGACTCTGTGCAGGATGACGACTGCCTGCTGAACTGCTCATACCCTGAATACAGACAGCCTGTAGAAGAAACAGCCATAGATTTAATAACCGGGAAGCGGCCAATAGAAGGTATGAACACTCCCGAAAACAGTACAATGATGAATCCCGCTTTGGAGTGAGTTATCGCACTGGGAAATATAAGAAAAAAGAAGATCAGTGGCCCAAGGAGCCTGGCCGTGAACCGTCTCCCAGGGAAAAACATGGCCTAAAGTCGAGGTGGTTATACCATCCGAGGGTGAGGTAATCATTGAGACGGATAAAAATTAGTGCATGATTTAAGTGCCTTATGGCATTTAACACTGAACGGGACTCTGAGCACTGAGCAGGAACACTCTCTCTGAACAGGACAACTCTGCTGAACAGGACAACCAATTTAATTCATGTACCAAAGTGCCTGACCAAGGCTATCGAACAGAACCAGATCATGGGGCTGAACCTGAATCTGTACCATTGATCCTTCAGGCACAGGGTTTCCATGTTCTGCAATCAGCTGGAAATCCTGGAAATGAATTTCACTGCGTATGGTTCGTCCCATAAACTGCTGGCGAACAATTTTCCCCTGATGACGGCTGGACGGAGTAATGGTCAGCATCTGTGGCCGGATAAATATTTCTGCTTTATCTCCGGTTTTACCGGGAAGTACTCGGGTGGACTGAACAACCCCTATAGGCGTGTGAAGCTGCTTCTGGTCAATGATAGTTGCAGGTAAACTGTTACCCGTTCCCATGAAATCAGCAATAAAGCGGTTGTCTGGTTTGTGGTATACATCAAATGCGCTGCCCTTCTGGGCTATTTTTCCACCATCCAGTACGGCCACCGTGTCTGCAAAGGCAAAACCTTCTTCACGACTGTGGGTCACAAAAAGTCCGGCAACCTGCTGTTGTTTGAGAATATCCCGAATTTCCCTTACCAGGTGCTGACGGACCTGACTGTCGATATTGGAAAAAGGCTCGTCCAGCAACAGTAAAGAAGGCTTGTTTGCCAGAGCGCGGGCAATGGCAACCCGTTGTTGCTGACCACCGGAGAGTTCATGGGGGTAACGCTTATGCAGCCCCTGAAGGTTCACCAGCTCAAGCATCTCCTGAACACGATACTGGCTTTCGGAGGCTGTTAAATTACTGAGCCCAAAAGAAATATTGTCCTGAACGGTTAAATGTGGAAATAGCGCATAATCCTGAATAATCATGCCGATACCGCGCTCTTCCGGGGGAAGCATTCCACTTGAAGAACTGACTTGCTGTCCGTGGAGACTGATGGTTCCCTCAATGGGTTGTGCCAATCCGGAGACAGCTTTCAGCAATGTTGTTTTACCGCAACCACTACGACCGAGAAGACAGACGATCTCTCCATCATCAATACTGAAATCTAAATTTGATAATACCCGGGTGATATTTTCACCTGTTGACTGATTGCCTGTATATCCGCAGGTCAGACCGGAAATTTCCAGGGCATTCATTGCGATTTTTGTCCTTCAAGGGATCGGTTTAATAAAATCAGTGGTACAAGTCCCACCAGTACAAGTACCAGTGCTGCAGGTGCCGCATATTCCAGTTTTTCGTCTGAAACAAACTGGAAAACCCAGGTTGCCAGAGTTTCAAAATTAAAGGGCCGTAATAGTAATGCTGCAGGCAGTTCTTTCATACTTTCGATAAATACCAGCAATAATCCAGCCAGCAAGCCCTTGCGTATCAAAGGAATATGAACGCGGCGAGCCATGTTTGTGGCATTACAACCCAGCGTTCGGCTTGCCATATCCAGTGAGGGGGAAACCCTTCCAAGACTGGATTCTACACTGCCTACAGCAATGGCAGAAAAACGAACCGCATATGCAAAAATAATGGCAAAAACGGATCCGCTGAAAATAAGTCCTACCGGGCTAATTCCAAAGTATGAAAGCAAATTATTGATGCCATGATCTGCCAGAGATAAAGGGATAATGACACCAATGGCCAAGACATTCCCCGGTAATGCGTAACCGGTAGAAACAATTTTGGAAGGGATACGTGACAATGTTCCTGCTTTCAGTCGCTGATAAAGACCCAGAAACAGTGCGACCAGACAGGCAAGCATAGCCGCAGAACCAGAAACAATAAGGCTGTTAAGTCCGTACTCAAAGAGATCAGGATTCCAGGCTTGCTGAAAATAAACAACAACGTACTGTATCAGGATAATAGTAGGTAAAAGAAATCCCAGAATTACCAGAGACCAGCACCAGCAAAGAGCCAGCCATTTCTGCCATCCTGACAGATTAAAACCGTCTCGCTGATCTTCTCCAAGACCCTTTTGATACAGCTGCTGACGGCGACGGCTGTATTTCTCTGCGCTGATAAGGAGCATAACAACCAGCAACATCAACGCTGAAATTTTTGCAGCTGCATTGAGACTGCCATAACCTAACCAGGTGTCGTATACCGCCGTGGTCAGAGTAGGTACTGCGAAATAGCTTACGGTGGCGAAATCACCCAGTGCTTCCATTCCCATGAGGGCCAGCCCTGTAATAATGGCTGGTCTGGCCATGGGCATGGAAACCCGCCGAAAACTCTGTAGGGGAGTGCATCCAAGGAGTCGGCTGGCCAGAACCTGGCTATGGGAATGTTCGAGAAAAGCGGTTCGTGCCAGAAGGTAAAGATATGGGTAGAGCACCAAAGTCAGAATAAGGATGGCACCTCCCATGCTACGGACTTCAGGGAAGTGATATTCGGCGGCAGATTGCCAGTGCATAAGGTTGCGCAATAATCCCTGAACAGGGCCTGCATACTCCAGCAGATCGGTATAGATATAGGCAACGACATAAGAAGGCATGGCCAGTGGCAGTACCAGTAACCATTGTAACTGGCGTTTACCGGGAATATTGCACTGTGCCATTATCCATGCAGCAGGAATGGCGAAAATAAATCCCAGAATTCCCACACCCGTAATAAGGATCAGGGTATTGGTAATGTACGTACCAAGAACGGTATTCCATAAATGCTGAAAAAGCTCTTGCGCAGGCGCAAGAGCTTCAATCACCAGGGCAATGACCGGTGAAAACAATAAAAGGGCCAGCATCCAGCTGCCGGCCCTCCAGTACAAAGAAAGATTGTGGTTCATTGAGTCATTACAAATCGAATTTCACTTCATCCAGTAGACGCAAAGCCAGAGCACGATTCTTTGCAATTTGACTGATAGGCAATGGATCCGCTTTGAACTCACCCCAGGATGCAACCGTATCAGATACAGGTACCTTTGGATTTACGGGATATTCCATATTGTCTCTGGCATAAATGGACTGGGCTTTTTCGCTGGACAGATATTCCATCAATTTCAGGGCATTTGATTGATTCGGTGCATATTTAGCCATAACCATGCCGCTGACGTTTATGTGAGATCCATCACTTTTCTGGTTCGGAAAGTTGATATAAACGGAATCAGCCCATGTTTTCTGGGTTTTGTCCTGCATCATTTTGCCAAAATAGTAGCTGTTGCCAAGGGATACATCACAGACCCCTTCTTTGATGGCTTTTACCTGCGCACGATCGTTACCCTGGGGACGACGGGCCAGGTTGTTTTTGACACCTTCCAGCCAGGTTTTGGTTTCAGCTTCGCCTTTATGAACAATCATGGAGGAAACCAGGCCGACATTGTATGGGTGCTT
>CBDBOO010000015.1:0-36156 GCA_965208385.1 Endozoicomonas sp. | reverse complement strand
TCTAGCTTCAATATCCCTTTTTCTTGAATTACTTGCGATAGCTCTAAAAAAGATTCTATATCTGATAAAAACATGTTGAAGATAAAAACCAGACACGCTTCAAATCCATTAAAAAATACCGTTAAAGATTCGGAAAAAACAACTTCATAATGATCAACTCCAAGGCGGATGTAAACTTAGCATTGTGAATCAGCTAAAAGGTGTGGGAGAGGGTGATGAAGTGAAGTGTTGAGAATGAGTCGGCATAGCCAGCGAAGCCGTTGGTGATGGCATCGCAGTCGTCAGCGAAGGAGAGACACCACTCTCCCGCTTAGCCCGAAAACTGCTCATCTCCTGTATCAGCCGTTCCAAAGTCTGATCCAGATTATTGAAAGCAGCATTACCTTCCGCGACCCGGCTCATCCCGTGAGGCCAATGCATAGGTGTAGGCATCTTCCAGAGTGCCCTTTAACGACTCAACAGACGATACATCCTCTTGCGAAAAGAAACCCTGAGTCCCCACTACCGAACCCAGATTCACCTGAACTATTGCCTGATTCACTATCCGAGGCCACATAATCTTCAACGCCACTTTGATGCTCATACCATGCAGCAACATCCGCCACCTGCTTTCCCATCCGCAAAATGAATCTCTGTCACACTGTCTGAAGAGAGTTTGGCTATATAACGTCCTGGGTTGGAACGAGACGACCATAAGAAAATGCTATCGGCTTCAGCCAGAGTTGTAACTACGGAGTCAGTGGCTGAGCTGAACAATACTGGCTGAACTTCAGCGGAATAAATATCTTTCAGAAACAAAAGGCCATTACGCACCGCTGTCAAATCAGCAAAAGCAAAGTGCTGGATAAAGATACTGTCCTGACCATCAGACTCAACAATACGTACATTTGCAGCCCCATTCACATCAACCACGTCTTGGCCCGTTCCGAGGTTGATGTCCATTTCATAGCCGGTTGGCGGAGGAGGACTGGTAACGGGTGTCGCCTGAATATCCAACTCTGTCAAGGTAACAGCTTCCCCATCAATATTGACATCCCTTGTCCGGGTGCTGTTGGTACTCCATGTGACCGGAAAGCTCATCTTAGACGCCCAGATACCCCCATTGATCAATATCAGGTCGTCACCTTTTTCGCTGTTAATTGTGTACTGCCCAAATGACCGGAGCTGGACAGGAATAATATTATTAAGGGCATTCCCCGTAGCTGACCATTGATTGGTGCCGGTTTTTTCAAGAGGGACAATGGTCAGAGGATGGTCAGATATCCACTCCCTGATTTCTGACATGGATTTAAACCCATCCTGAAAATATATCCCGCCGTAACGCCCCAGTGATGATACGGTCAGCTGTCGTGCAATCGCTCGTTCTGTCAAAAAACCTTTTCCATAGGGGGCTGAGAGTTTGATTTTCAGTCCATAGTTTCCACCCTGAAGATAAAAAGGTGCAGCTTCATCATGGCTGGCTTTCAGCTGCAAACGAGGGAACGAGTAGGTAACGGCAAGGTAGGGCGTACTGCTTTGGATACTGCCATCAGGGTTTCGTTGGGCGATGGAGAACTCAAGATAATCGTCAGCTCTTTGTGAATCCAGTCGGCGAATTTCATTGTCGCCATAATCAATGTCCCAGCATGTAGAAAATGCTTCTTTGGGCATCCAGTCTGCCAGCACAAGTTCCGGATTGAAATTGTAGAATACCGGGTGTCCGGCAGAAGATACCGCCGGATAATCGTTGCCAACTACCAGTGCCGGGTTTGACCGGGGCAATAGCCAGTGAGGTTCGAGCAATCCGGTATCCGAGTGGGTGATCACATCCCCTCGGGCAACCGGCCAACCACCGAGCGTAGCATCATAAGCAAACAGAAAACCCTGAGGAACCCCCCAGTACTGCAGCAAACACTCGGTTGAATCACCCTGTTGATGCTCTATTCGGTATTCAGAGTTATAACCCGCTGCCTGAGCGGTTTCCCCTGCTTCCTGTTCGTCAATACGAATAGTCTGATAAGGATACTGATCAAGAACAACAAACAGCTCCCTGAGTGTACGCCCCGCCTCAGTGCAGCTATTCGTTTCACCAGAATCTCCACTACCTGATGCGACCTCTTCATTATGAAGTTCAAATATTGATGTGTGTCCTCTTAACAGCGGATGCCCCATGGGCCGCAAAGAGTCACTTACTATGGAGGTAACATCAACGTTTCGAGAAGGAGAAAAATCATTGTACGCCTGAATCTGAGTATACTGCCCATTGATCTCTGAATTGCTGATCAGCACATTGTCGATGGTTCCGGTTTCTACGCCATAGTGTTCCAGTATCAGCTGTTTACTTTCATCAGTGTCTCTGTCGATAAATGATAGACGCAAATCTGGATATGAAGGTCTTGCTCTGACCAGAGAAAAGCTGCCTGCCTGTATCAGCGTCAAATGATCCGGGTGAAGTGGAATATGCAAACCCGACTCTAATTGCTGAATATCAATCGGAAAATTCCAGCCAATACCACCCGATACCTCCTGATGAGGCTGGGCAGCCACCACCGAAGCCAGCTCAGACAGACTGATTCCACCATTACTGAACTGAATTTGAACCTCAGGCTCCCGATCAATACCACCCAGAACAGGCCATACATTTTGTAACTGCACTTCATGCCCGGTTTCATGGTGCCGCATGATTAGCTGGTTGGCATGTCGATAATAGGTAAACTCCTGTGCAGAAAGGTCGGGTAAATGAAGATTTTTCACCACCGAGGTTTCATCTGAATCACCCACAAAACCTGCCGAATTAAACGTAATCCTCGGATAACGGCGGACTGCTTCTGCGTTTACCTGATACTCATCAAAACCTTCTCTGCCATCCAGATAAACCGTATATTCCTGGGTCTGGTTGGTTGCATCCCCCTCGGCAATCGCTTCTTCACTGCCCCAGATAGGATGAAGCTGTGTGGCAGGCGGTGTTAAATCCAGTAAATCAGCGGCGTTCAGTGTATCGTTTCCGGAAGTGCCAAAAAACGCCAACACGTTCCCCAGCCTTTTAAGGGGTATCGCAACCATTTCATCGAAATGTCCCGCGGGTTCAAAATTCAACCACTTACGCTGATTTCTTTCATCGCTTTCGAAACTTTAGAAATAGTATGCCTCGAGCAACCGACCAGACTTTCGATGTAACTGTAGCTTTTATTATCCCGGAGTAATCCCTCGATCTTTTTATGCAGCTCCTTGTCTTTGGGGGCGTCCTTTGTACTTCCCTTCCAGCTTGGCTTTTTGAACCCCTTGTGCCTGACGTCGCCGACGATCTTCATAATCTTTCCGAGCCACTGCTGCCAGCATGTCCAACATCATATTGTTGAGAGCAGCCAACATTCGCTCAGTAAACGCATCACCACTGTTCATAAACTGGTGACTGGTTGGAAGGTCGAGCGATACCACCTTTAACCCTTTGTGGTTGATTTTATGTTTAAGCTCTTCCCAATCTTTGGTATTCAGTCGGCTGATCCGGTCTACTTGTTCAACCAGAATAATATCACCAGGCATGGCCACTTCCAGGAGACGAAAAAGTTCAGGTCGGTGAAGCCGTGCCCCGGATTCATTCTCTTCAAACCAGCAAGCGATCTGAAATCCAGTCTTTTCTGCAAACTCGGTCAGCTCTCCTTTTGCTCTGGAAGCATCCTGTTCACTGGTTGATGCTCTCAGATATCCATAAATCCGAATATTTGTGTTCATCGGTGCACTTTACATAGGTTTCGTTATTGCCGTGCATTATACATTGGAAATTGTTATTTATTGCACTAAAAATGGCTGGTGCAGTTAAGGTACACTTAAATCATACAACTCAGAGAGATTCGTACCCCTTATACAACAAGACACTTCTCACTGCTTCTCTTTCCTATAAGGCAATTCAGTCTACGATTACCTGAGTCTTCTCAACTCTGTAACGATTGCCTCTATGGATAACTCTTCGCTTTCGTCTGCCGTCTTTAGCCTTTCCCTGGTGTTGAAATTCCATGAAAAGAACCTTGATCCCCAGTCCCTCACCCACGAACTATCCGGCAAGGAAGGACGCCATTGAGTTCCACGACTTGGTTCGGATTACCCGACGACTGGGCATGAAGGCCCGTTCGGTAACGGTTTTGCCGGATCAATTGAGTAAAGCGCCAGTGCCGTTTATCGCCCAGGGACACAATAACGAGTTTTTTATTGTGGCAGATGTGAGCCCGGATCAGGAGACGGTGCTGGTGCAGTTCGCAGGGCAGGCTGCTGTCACCCTGCCGGTCTCGGAACTTTGGGAGCAATGGAGTGGCGAGGCGCTGTGGATGACTCGCCGTTTTGACCTGAGCCATACCCTAAAGCGCTTTGGCATCAGCTGGTTTGTGCCGGTGATCATCAAGTACCGTCGGGTGCTGGGGGAGGTGGTGCTGGCGTCGTTTTTTCCTGCAGCTGTTCGCCCTGGTGACGCCGGTCTGCTTCCAGGTGGCGCTGGGCACCTTGCGCATGTATCTGTTCTCCCACACCAGCTGCCGGGTGGACGTGGAGCTGGGCAGCCGCCTGTTTGAGCACCTGCTGAAAATCCCCATCGCCTATTTCAGCGCCCGCCCGGTGGGTCAGGTGGTGGCGCGGGTGCGGGAGCTGGAGACCATTCGGGAGTTCCTGACCAACAACGCCCTGACGCTGGTGCTGGACGTATTCTTCACCATTGTTCTGTTTGCCCTGATGTATTTTTATTCGGCGTTCCTTACCTGGATCGTGCTGGCCTCAGTGCCGTTCTATATCCTGCTGTCGGTGCTGGTGACTCCGGGCTTACATAAGCGGGCGCAGGAGCGTTTTGAACGCAGCGCCATCAACCAGTCGTTTCTCACCGAGACCATCACCGGCATGGAAACCCTGAAATCCACGGCGGTGGAGCCTCGGATGAGGGCGAAATGGGAGCGTTATCTGGCAGGATACGCCAAAGCCAGTTTTAACAGTGCCGTACTCGGCACCATCGGCAGCCAGGGTGTGCTGCTGATCAACAAAATCGTGGTGGTGCTGTTACTCTGGTTCGGTGCGCAGCAGGTGATTGAGGGGGCGTTGACCATCGGTGAACTGATTGCCTTCAACATGCTCTCTGGACAGGTGGCACAGCCGATTCTGCGACTGTCACAGTTGTGGCAAGATTTCCAACAGTTCCGCATCTCCATCGCCCGGCTGGGGGATGTACTGAATACCCCGCAGGAGCCACAACAGAATCTGGACAAGCCCCCTATGGAGAAGCTGCAGGGTGAGATTGTTCTGGATCATGTGCATTTCAGCTACAGCGCCGACCAGCAGAGCACATTGACCGATATCCACCTCACCATTACCGCTGGACAGTCGCTGGGCATTGTCGGCGAATCCGGTTCCGGTAAATCCACATTGGCAAAACTGTTGCTGCGGCTGTATATCCCCAACACAGGTCGGGTGCTGATGGACGGTAACGATATCGCGCTGCTTGACCCGGCGTGGCTGAGACGACAGATCAGTGTTGTATTGCAGGAGAACACCCTGTTCAACGGCACCGTTCGGGACAACATCGCCCACGCCGATCCTACGCTACCCATGGAGAGGGTGATTGAGGCGGCGCAACTGGCCGGTGCCCATGATTTTATCCTGCAACTGGCACGAGGCTATGACACTGAACTGGGCGAGCGGAGCATTGGCCTGTCCGGAGGGCAACGGCAACGCATTGCTACCGCAAGGGCGCTCATCACAGAACCTCGCATCCTGATCTTTGATGAAGCCACCTCCGCACTGGATTATGAGTCCGAACGCATCCTGCAGGAAAACATGGCTGCCATCCGCGAGTCCCGCACCGTCATCACCATCGCCCACCGGCTCTCCACCATACGACAGTGCGACCGGATTATTGTGCTGGAGCGGGGACGTATTCGGGAAGATGGCTCCCACGATGACCTGATCAAGCTCAATGGCCGATACGCCAGATTGTGGCAAATCCAGTCCGGGAACCTTCAGGATGGCTGAATTTATGAATCCCTGTTTCAGGGCAGTGATGAGAAAGCCTTCATACCCGCTGCCGTGGAAGTGTTGGAAACCCCAGCCTCGCCCCTGAAACATGTTCTGGTCTGGGGCATCTGTCTACTGTTCGTGCTGGCGCTGCTGTGGGCGTGGTTCGGTCAGCTCGATATTGTCGTGGAAGCGGAAGGCCGGATCATTCCCGACGGTCATGTGAAAACCATCAGCCCGGTGCTGGTAGCGAGGGTCAGGGTGATTCATGTGCAGGAGGGCAGCCGGGTGCAACAGGGCGACCCGCTGGCGGAACTGGAACCGAACCCCACCGACCTGGAAACCCAGGTGGAACAACCGGCGCAGGACTGGGTGACGGCACAGCTCACCCTGCTGCGGCTGGATCGGCTACTGATCCTGACGGCAGAACTGGAGACTGTTCCTGAATCAACGCTTCAGCCGCTGGAATCGATGGCACAGGCTCAGAGTGTCGCCTTTCCCATAGAGCCCTCCTCACAACGATGGGCAGTGGAAAACAGCGCCCTGCACAGTGAGCTGAACAGCTTCCTGTCCTCCGATCAGGCCATGACCCGCAAGGTTGAAGAACTGGAGGCGGTGCTGGCGGCGGATCAGGAAGAACTGAAACGGCTCAATCTGCTGAAACCGATTCATGACAAGCTGGCCAAAGTCTCCAAAGGGCTGTACGACAAAAAAATGCTATCCGAGGTGGAATGGCTGGCGCGGCGGGAAAAACAGATCGATACCCTGCAGCAGCTCAGCGTCATGCGTCAGCGTCGAGTTGAACATCAGGCAAAATTGCATTCCGCTATGGCTGAACAGACGCAGCACCGGCAGGAGTTCTATGCCCGACTGCATCGTGAGCGGCTGCTGGCCAGCCAGCAGCTGGATCACGCCAGCGCCGTGCTGAAAAAAGCCCGCCAGCGCGACCAGAACCAGATACTGACCGCCCCGGTCAGTGGCGTGGTGCAACAGCTGCAAATACGTTCGGAAGGCGATGTGGTGCAGCCCGCCCAGCCGATCATGGTGATTGTGCCCAACCACGCCCGGCTGGAAGTGGAAGCTATGGTGCAGAACAAAGACATCCGCTGGCTGCGGGAAGGTCAGCCGGTGAAAGTCAAGGTGGAGAGTTTTCCCTACACCCGTTACGGCTATCTGAACGGCGAAGTGAGGCAAATAGCCCCTGACGCTATTTCCGACGAACAGCGCGGCTGGGTCTACCCGGTCAGAGTTCGTTTGGAACAACCGTGGTTCGATATAGACAACCAGAAACGCTGGCTGCAACCGGGCATGACGCTGACCGCCGATGTCGTGGTCGGCCAGCGTCGTTTGCTGGAGTTCTTTCTGTCACCGCTGTTGCGTTACCAGAGAGAAACTTTCAGGCAAACCATGTAACCGGCACATTAATTTTAAGGCCAGACATGGCGGTACTCAGGGCCAGTTACGATATTTTCTTTTACAAATAAGGGGGCGAATTAATTCATAGACAATCACTGTCCCTATGATCAGAAGCCCACCTTTGACAACCGTGTCTGGGGTAAGACAATTTGAAGGTGAAGATTGATCTGAAGAAAATATCTTATGATCATTAGGAGTCTCATGATACTGAAAATCCCATAGTGGCTGGTTTGATCTCTCGTCAACGTAAGGATACATATCACTGACTTTATTCAACCATCGCAGCAGATAGAAAGTCCGTTTAATCGGATCACTGCCTAATCCGGAAACATGAACCCATTTATCATTTGATGGATCAAACGCACGCGCTTCTTCCCCAAGCTCACGATCACCATAAAATGTATTAAACCCCTCATAACCAGAGCGTCTATATCTCCTTTTCTGTGGGATGATTTTGACCACATGAGAGCCTAGATAAAGTCGATCATTCGTAGCTTCTTCCCGTACATCAATGAATTCTTGGGGAGAAAACAACATGCGATAGAACGCTGTCTGATCATGGTGTGGCAACCCTTCCCAAAGAACTTCCTGTTTTGGCAGACAGGATTGTTTGTCTGCAGCGACATCTACCCCACAGGCATTCATACAAGCCAACATACTGTTGTAGGTTTTGCCTGTCAGACCACAGTAAAACGCCCCCTTACTGTTTTTTACCAATGGATGGAGATCATCCACACGAGTCTCCCACCAGTGTTGAAGAAACAAGTTCCCTTCAGGTGAGTTTCTTACCAGTACAACACCTGTATTAACCTTTGTATACGGATCACTGGAAACCAGAACCGATGGTCTGACTGACTCATCTATCGAATCAGCATACTCTTCGATCAACCTGTCGGGCAATGAGAGCTGAACGGTTGAAAAGTCTGATGTCAGCACATCATCATCAATCCACATAATCCACTGGTTGTCAGGCAGCTGAGGCAAAACTTCCTTCAGGGCAACGACTTTCATCCAGTGGGGGCTGAGATTGCTCAGTTGATGTCTCCATAGCGCTGGATTCAAAAAGCGGTAGCCTGATATCTGGCGACTGAAGACAAAAGCCAGATGGTTGAGGCAAGTGAGTTTGTACAGTTCCGGGAATGCTGTAAAAGCCTGATTGCTGCCCGAAATAATAACCTTCAGTTTTGGCGACACTGGCAATTTAGTTTGCTTAATATTGCCAGGAAAAGGCACCACTGGTCCCGTTTTATAGGCGAGACTCTGAAATACCAGGTCTTTAATTTCAGATTCAACAAACATCCCCGGGCATGCTTTCAGTAATGAGGTGACCAGCGTCTCTCTCGCCTGGGTTTTATCGACAGTAATATCTGCCAATGTAATAGCCAGTTCTGTGCCATCAGAGGCTTCAACACTCAACCCTGCCACTAAAAATATGACAAGCAACCTGATCCGCAGATGCATTACGTACGTAGGCCTTCTACACCTCAAAATGCCCGTTTCAAGGAATGTTTTGTTTCACAACAATGGAAGTGATGAAAACAGATTGCTCATCACCACCTCCTTCCAGACCGAACCATGTCAACTGAGAATTACCGGGTTCGAAATAGCTGGTAAGCAATACTCTGGCAAAATCGCTCTCTTGATTTGTTGCCTGCAACGGAATTTGTGTATCCGCAACGAGCTGATAGCCTCCCTGTCCGTCATAGAGGCAATGAACCAACGATATTGTCATGCCTGAAATCATTTGTATGGCAGACTGCCCTGATTCAGAGTTAAGTCGGGTCAATTGACCACTCAAAGCACCAGCACGGTTTATCTGACCTCCCACTTCAGCACAATTCGGCGGAACACTCTCACTTGAATTGTTTACGCTAAGACCTTTGATCGTAGAACCGACAATAAAATAGTCTGGTTCCCCGTTCTCATCGCTACTATCAATATTATTCCAGCCAGCCAGGTTGAATGACTGCCCTGAATCAAGCCCCTCTTTTCTTAACGGAGCAATGACGAGGGAGTAATTTTTTGGGTAAGGGCTCCACTCAGGTAAAGGCAAGGCAATCTCGGTAACCGCATAAGGGTTATCGCAGGTATCATAAGCTGGAGGCTGTATATCAAAAGCTTCACTGAGTTCTTCATCTACCTCAGCTCTGATTTGCCATGAATGATCTGATTTTTTATAACTTATATGAAACAGCGGGTTTTCTATAAAGGCTCCAACCTCATTGACCAGCTTCGTTGACAGGGTATGATTATTTTGACTCAAAAAAGGGAAGCGATCTGCAATAGATCGAATATCATAAGCTGTTACTGCCGCTTCATGAAAAGCAGTCACGTATAAATGCGCCCCGCCAGCACCAAGAATAACTTCATTAGCCCCATTTAACCCATGTCCTGCTCCATCGCGCACCACTTCCGGATAAGATAACAGACCGTCACTGTCAACCTCGTATCGGGTTATCGCATCACCATTGAATGCCATCACATAAAGATAATCTCCTTTTTCTGATAAAACCGTACCACAGGCACCGGATAATTCATGTCCATGACCATCCGTCACGGTCTGTCGTTTGGTCAACGAGCAATTGCTATTGATTTCCCAAACTGTGATTGTGCTTGAATCAAAGGAGGACAGGTACAGGAAGCGGCCAGTTCCATCGATAGTGATAGAGATAGCCCCATGGGTACTATTATCCCTTTTGGTTCGCAGATTATAAAGGTATCGGTAACTATAGCCACCAATACTATATATCAGCAGAGTTCCCGCATCACGGGCTGTGACATATAAGCATCGGCCGCCGGGTCTGATTGCCAGCGCATTAGGGCCTGCCAGGATTGAGCTGCCCGCATTATTAGTGACTCTTACACTAACTGGCAGACCTTCCTGATTCAGTTTGTAAATTGAAATAGCGTGCCCCAGGTAGGCAGTGACATATAAGTAGCCGTCATCACTGAATCGTACCCCGTCCGCACCGCTGAGTTCCTGAACAGTACCATTGCCATTAAGATGCTCACCATCTCGAAAAATAGTAGGCGCAGATAAAAAGCCATTGGTGAGAATACGATAATAGGACAGCGCATGGTCATTAGGAGCAGTAACATATAAAAATCCGTCATTAGGACTGACATCAACATGGTTAGCCCCATCTAACGCATGCCCACCACCATCCCGCAAGGTTTGCAAGCGAGTAAGGGAGCCATCCATATTAATCTTGTAAGCAGAAAGTGCATCCCCCTGATAGGCTGTCACATAGAGAAACTTATTATTTTTGGTTCTGGCCATATAGTCAGCGCCTGACAACTCATTTCCATTACCATCTCTTATGATCCTGGGGTTATATAAAGAGCCGCAGTCACTGGATACATTGCCTGAAAAGAAAACCGTAGTAATCATCAGGCAAAGTGCTACACAAACAAACCATCGTCGGTTCCCGGCGTTTACCAACAACTGAATAACACGAAAACACCTCATAACAATCACCCTAAAACTGAAGAAAAGCAGTAACTCATCAAACCAAAGGAGTTGGAGAAGGCATTAATAAAGAGGACGAGAAGTGCGCTGGCATAGCCAAGGTAGAAGTGGGCGTTGGCATAGCAGTCGTCAACGAAGGCGAAACCCCATCCTCCCGACGCGCCCGAAAGGTGCTCATCTCCTGAATCAAACGCTCCAGGGTTTGATCCAGTCCGTTGAAGGCGGGGTTACTTTCCGCTACTGGCTCGTCTCTTGAAACCAGGGCGTAAGTATAAGCGTCTTCCAGAGTGTCCACAGACTCAATCGTTGGCTTATCTTCCTGCTGGAGCGAGTTCAAATCACCACTACCTGAGCCGGACTCACCCGAACCACTGACATACCCGTCAGAGACCTCAGAGTCTTCTACGCCTGTTTGATGCTCATACCACTCAGCGACATCTGTCACCTGCTTCCCATCCGCAAAATGAATCTCTGCCACACTCTCAAGGGACAGTCTGGCAATATAACGCCCCGGATCAAGCCGGGAGGACCAGAGGTATACCTCTGTCGCATCCGCCAGCGTATCGACCGTGATATTGAATTCAGAGTTATACAACACTGGCTGCACTTCTGTAGAGTAGATATCCTTCAAAAACAGGATGCCGTTGCGCAGCGCTTTCAGATCGGCAAAACCAAAATGCTGCAGTATCCAGGTATCCTGCCCTTCGGACTCCAATAACCGCACATTGGCCGCCCCGTTCAGGTCAATCACATCATTACCGGGTCCGGGGTTGATGTCCATTTCATAACCGGTGGGCGGTGGAGGGCTGACTACCGGAGTCGCCTGTATATCCAGCTCGGTCAGGCTGACAGCTTCGCCATCTATATTAACGTCTCTGGTTCGGTTATTGTTGCTGCTCCACGTGACCGGGAAGCTCATCTTTGACGCCCAGATACCCCCGTTGATCAGTATCAGGTCATTGCCGTCTTCGCCATTAATGGTGTACTGGCCAAAGCTTTGCAATTGAACCGGGATGACATTGTTCAGGAAACTGCCTGAAGCACTCCATTGACTACTGCCCGTCTTTTGCACGTTAACCAGAGTCATGGGGTGGGCTGACAACCATTCACTCAATTCGGTTCGTGTTTGCAAGCCCTCTGAGAAATAGACGCCGCTGTATCGCCCAATAGAGTTCGACAGCATCTGTCTGGACAACTCATGCTCTGTAGTAAAGCCGGGGGAATAAGAAATAGGAAGTTTGACGGCAACATCACTGTTGTCTGCTGTATGCAGCCTGCTGGGCAACGCACTATTTGACGCCAACTGAAATCTGGCTTCAGAAAGTGGATAACTCAATGCCAGGTATTCAGAACGACCCAGTGTTTCACCGTCACTGTTTCGGTAGGCCATTGTCAGGCTCAGGTAGTTTGGCGCATCAGAGTGAACAGTCCGTACTGGCACATCCCCATAATGGATTACCCACTGACTGTCAGCTTCCTGCCATTCAACGTGTAACCGCTCGGGATCAAGATTATAGAAGACTGGGTGCCCAGCATTCTGGACAGGCTCTCCGGCCAGTGTTAAAGCCGGATTATCTTCAGGCAACAACCAGTGAGGCCCGGACAATCTCGCTCGCCCCTGTGAATGCACAAAGATATCACCATTGGCTACCGGCCAGCCATTGAGCACTTCATCATAAGCAAACACCAGCCCCTGTGGCATTCCCCGAAACGCCAGCAGACACTCAGTGGTATCATCATGATGCAGGTCAATCCGGTAATCCGGTTCGTGATCAGCATTGTCAAAGGCACTGCCCAGAGTAGTGATTGAAGTACTGAAATTCTCGTAGGGGTAATGATCCAGCACAAAAAACAGATTATTGGCCGGACGAGCCAAGACAAAACATCCCAGGCTTTCACTTTCTGTGCCATCGTCGAGAGCGTCAGCTTCTCGATCAAATTCCTGATAACCGTATATTGGATCAGTATTGTTTTGCTGACTGCTGACCAGTACCGTGAACTTGCGTTCGCTGTCCAGATGATGCAACAGTGGCTCGGTAAGATTGTTAACCTGAATATGGTCAGATACGACCGTCCATCCATGGGCTCTTGGGGTAATGGCAACAGCCGCCAGGCGAGAAAAATTCTGATGGGCTGGCTCATCCTGAAGGATAGGAAACAAACCAAAGCCACGAGCAGGGTTCTGGTTGTTGTGCAATTGTAACTGAGTATATTCATTGTCAGTCGCTGCTGTGCTCAGCCACAGGTTACCCGCTGTCTCCTGTTCCGGTGAGTAGGCATCAATGGTAATGGTTTTTTTGACTCCAGTGTCGCCCTCGGTAAACGTCAGGGTAAGACTGGAGGGCTGGAATCGGTATCCACTCAGGCTATGATTGCCAGCTTGCATCAATGTCAGATGATCCGCGCTGAGCGTCAGGGTGGTACCGTCAGCCAGCTCGTCAACACGCACAGGGAGATACCAGCCTGTGCCCGGAGGCAGACCAAGCACCTGTTTCAACACCTCCTGTGCCGAAATCTCCAGACCATTGAAGCTCAGTGTGACAGGGCGAGCGTTCCAGACAAAATCTTCAGAGGCAGTACCATTGGTTCCGTTCGTGTTACTTGTAGTAGTTCCGTTAATGAGTCCAATCTCTTCCACAATTTCGGTTCGATTACTGTCAGTGGGCAACAGTCTGAGGGGATCAGGCAGCGACAGATAATGTCCACTGGGCTGATGCAGCAACAGCAGGGATTGCTCTCCAAGTCGAGCGACAAACTCATTGGCCAGTGCTGCAATTTCTATACGTGTAGTTGAATGGTTGTCAGTATCTGTCAGATTGAAGCCTTTCAGTTCCAGATTACGGCTGTCAATCACAACCATCCGGTAGTGATGCAGTGCGTCCTGACTGACCTGTACCCTGTCTTGCCCGTGAACACCTTCCAGGTACAGCACATTTTTCTCACTGGAGTTGCCCAGCGTGATGGCATCGAAGCTGTCATTGCCCTGGGTGCCAATAATCAGCAGTGAGCTGTCTTCACCCAACAACCGAACATCACTAAACTTTCCCGTCATCGTTTGCGTGTTCCCTTGTTGTTTATATAGATCACTGGTGCCGGAAGAGAAAAACCAGTTCAGATTTTCCGTCAGGCTGTTCCAGGCATTGCGCAAAGTACTGCCCAGGAAGTTCACCGCACCGGAGCCAAAGAAGCTGTACACCCCCTCCTCAGAGGTTGATGTCTGGTTATTGCGATACCAGGCTTGATAGTTTGTCCAGTTGGCAGGCAGTTGCAAGAACAGCTGAAAAGCTATAGACGTATTGGGCATGTCACCCACGCCTTCCAGCATGGGGGTAATCAGTGGAGCTATGCGTTGAGTCAAATCCTGAACAGAGAGTACCGGGTCGCTGGTATCTGTCTGATTGCGCAAGTCCAGTCCGACCAGGGTTTGTCCGGTCTGGCTCAATTGAAAAATTCGACCCTGCTCATCCATGCCATAAACAACACCACTCTGGTAGCTCAGGGACTTATAAGTCGGTTGGTGTGGGTTAAACACTTTCGGAACCGGACAAGACCCTTCCGTGCTGTTGCCCATGTGTTCAGACATCCTGACGGTCACCACCTGTTTATCCATGGTGTTGGCAAACAGCTGCATAGAATGTATGTCGTAGCCCAGAATGGTCAGGTTACCGTCATAACCATATATCCGGTTAATGTCCCGGATAAACCAGCTGTGCTCACGAACCGGGCAGCTGGCGTTGTGGTAAGCCTCAAACATCCGGTAGCCGTCCATGGCCGCTTGCATGTGACTTTCTTCATAAGCACTCGGGAAGCTGATAATGGGCAGTACCGCTGGAGTATGCCCATGGCCCAGAACACCTGGAGGAAAACGAGCCAGCTCCGTGGCTATGCGTTCTTCCATAGCGACCGCATCCAGGTGCCAGCCGTTCAGCTCGCCCCGGACAAAGCCAATGATCCGATAGTCTGTGTCACGGGTACGAGTCGGATGGTTCAGGAAAATGCAGGGGTTGGGGCTTTCCTGTGTTGACAGGCGTATGGATTCATCACAGATATCCAGGATCACCCCATGCCCTGTCACAGCAATCACACCATTCTTGACGAGGTTTGGATACACCTGAGTGATGTTGACATGATCCTCCATGCCATCGCCATCCTGATCCTCAAGCAATAAATCCAGAGGCATTAACTCAGCCTGTTTAACGGTCTGGGGGCTGCCCGCCGTGGTATTGAACAGATAGAGCTTCTGGGTGCTATGCAGCCAAACCAGATAGTAATCCAGGCTGCCGTTGCGAACAGCGTGAACGGGCAGTAGACCAAACGAGTTGGTGTTGTTGGTTTCCGGGTTGTCGCCAAAGCACCCCGTCTGTTCCAACAGTTGCCCCTGATTGTATGGCAGCGAACCAACCGTAACGTATTGCAGTCTTACCCCTTCATGGGCACCAGGCTCAATCACCGCAACTCGGCCTTGACCTTCACTGCCATGAGGGTCATAAAAACCAGCTGTGCATGAGTGCTTTGTGCCATTACTGTCTTCCCTCAGAACAACCGCAGGATGCAAGTCGTGATGAGGACAGGCATCGGTGCTGATTTCTTTAACGGCACTGGAATAGTCGCTGGAATTCCATTGCAAAATGATCGGGGTTAACAATGGGTGGTTAAAGTAGGGTTCGGTATGGTTGCCGGTAATGTTCAGTTGATACTGGATATGTCCACTGCTGAACACCATCAGGGATTGCGCTGCTGTCAGGTGTCCGCTTTTGGAGTCAAAATTGGCTCCATCGTACTGTCGTGGCAGTTTAAGAAGGTTCGCATCGCTTTTATCACCACCATCTTCCAGAGGCTGGCGATAAAACATTGTCTTGGTACCGTGACTGTAAAGGAAATACCCAAAATCAGGCCAGCCAGCTATGGGGCGAATATCTTCAGGCAGCCTGGCGACAGCATTTGTGTGGCCAGCTCTCTCATCATTGAACAAGCGGGTTGCGTTCAGGGTGTAACCGTCCATAGTTATGTGAAGTCTTTCTGGCCCCCTGTCTTCCCAATAAATCAATTCAAAAGGGTATAATCCACTCGCTGGGGCTTCGTAATGCCTGGTTAAAGTCCCTTCCCCAATACCCGCATGCTCTCCTACAAGCTGTTCATTGATTCTTAAGCGAAACCCTTCGTTGTACTCAACAACAATGCTATGTTGACCTGCTTCAAGTTGGATATGCCCCGCAAATTTCAAGGTTGCACCATGTAGGGTCCAACCGCTGCCACCCATGATTGATGCGCTATCCTGCTTCAAAAAAAGCCCAAGACTCCAAAGCGCCCCATTGCCGTTCCCATAGTTAAATTGACTGGAGACAAACGTAGACCAGAGCTGATTACTATCTATCAGGCTGAGGGCTTCTCCCAGACTGCGAATATGATTGTTGTATGAAAGTGGTTCTATAAAACTCACCATACAACCCCGCAGGCAATACCTGATCCTTCTGAATCACCCCATCAAAATAGATAGGGATCATCATATCGACCCCACCACTCTCGCCCGGATCAAGGTCAAGCCAGTTGCAATCTTCCAGCTTCTGGAAACGCTGCACCGGGTTCAGGGAACCACCGGGGTGTTTGTACTCGTCCTGCAGGGTTTCCCGATCTTCTTCATCGGTCAGCATCAGGTTAGAAGGTGTCAGCGTTACTCTGTTCGTAGCACGGGTGGGGTTATCAGGGTCAATCAGGTAGATGTACAACCGATCCTGTTGATCGACAATGGTTAGGTTCTTGGTGAAGCCATGCATCCATAGCTGATGGCCTCCCACGGTCAAGGTCGTGGCATTATTGTGATGACTGTCAAAGGTTGCATGCACTTGACCCAGTGGCTCAGTACCATTAATACCCACCACCCAACGGTCATCGGCATCCGGATACAGATGCACCTTGCCGCCACCATCCCGTTCAGCAAAAAGCAGCGTAAAAGTGTTATGACCCGTTCCATACACCTGATAGTTCACTTCAGATGGTGCTACCACGGTTACATTGTAATCCGGTGCAGTAAACTTCACCCACAGGCTGCTGGCTGAACCAAATTCCAGATTCTTTTTAAGAAAATCTTCTTCCTTTTCAACATCGCTGGTGCTCAGCACCATGGCTTCCTCCCACATAATAAAGGGAGGAAAGATCATGAACATGTAGGTGAAGGCAAAATCCTTGCCATGGGAATCTTTGATTTCTGCCCGCTCCAGCATCCACCAACCACCACTCTCACCCTTATGCCGCAAATGCCAGGTGGTTGCTCCCGGCACTGTTGCTTTGTTCCAGTTGCGAGGCGATGTTACTTTCCAATTGGGGGTGTTAGGCAAAACAATCGCATCGGGTCGTTCACTGGGAAACGACAAATCTTCAAGAAGGTGTTTCTTAACGTACTTTTTATCGAGGATATTGAAATAATCGTGATGCCTGATGTCAGGGCCAGACAACCAATAACCCGTGCCCCGACCAGCTCCACCGGTTACCCTCGGCAGATTGATCTGGCCGTATTTAATGGTCTTTTGGTGGAAATCAATTTCCTTAATGGGAGCCAGGCCACCGGCCAGGTTTATAATATTTGTTGACTGGTTAAAGGCGTTATGAAGTGTGGCGCTTTTCTGGACGGCATCAAACAGAAGCGCTGTTGCATCCATCTCCGCTTCCAGCACTACATAGTTCTGCGCCAACCCCATGATGCCGACCGCCAACCCTGCCAGCGGCACGGTGATAGCACCCAACACACCAGATACCGTCGCAAGTGTCGCCGTGGCCACCCCAAAAGAGCCAATAGCGCTGACCAGAATACTGGCACCGGTGACTAGCCCCAACCCGGTATCAAGACCAAGCTGCAACCCTGCAAGGGCTTTACCGGCTTCTGTGTCCGCCTTGGCAATCTCCGTAATATCCAGTCCGATACTGACCAGTATCAGCGCACCGTCAAATATCTGTCCGGACACCTTGGCGACCTTGGCCGTAACACTCAACCCTTTACCCAGTGGCCCACCAATTTTTTCCGCCACACTGCTTATTCGGCTGGCAAAGCGTTCTGGGAGGGTCACTATTTTGCCATCACTGAGGGCAGCAAAATACTTGCCCACATCCAGCACCGTACCAAGCACCACTTTCGCGCCAAAGGCCATGCCCACAGCCTGATGCACTAACAAAGCACGCCGATAATCCGGATTCTTGATGCCCTGATTCCTGAGCAATAACTCGTCCTTGTCCTTACCCGCCAGATCAAGCACTGTCTGCATGGCAAAGGCCAGGCTAACGCCATCAACAAACTCAGGTTGTTCCGGAATACGCCCTCTGAGATTGGCACCACCCTCTTCAGGGTGGTTCAGCTTGAGCATGGAGCGGACTTTTTCAATCTTGTCGTTGTAGTCGTGAACAAAATGGATGATCCGATCATCTTCGATCGTCACCAGTTTGAGTGAATGTTTATTGATATCATGGTCGGAAAACTGCATTTTCCAGACCTTGGCTCCGTTTTCTTCCACTTCATGGAGAGTGCTTAGTAACGGAATATCCTCATCCGCAGAGAGTGTAAATTCGGTGGATGTTTTCTCATCGGTGTGTGTTTTCTCATAAACCCCCTTCATCGCCTCCTTGAATACTTCAAACCGGGCGCGTAAATCCCGAACCTTGTTGGCATAGTCCAGGGTTAACGACTGGAACACCTCCCGCTCAGCTGTACGACCCTGCTCGTGCAGCTCCGCCATCTTTGCCCGCAGTTGCGCCTCCAGCACACCGGGCTGTTTGGCGCGGCCAAGGTTCAGGGCATCGCGGATATAATCTCCGTCAAATAAAAAGGTATCGGATTTGCCCGGTACGCCCACCTGCATATTGCCGGTTTCTACCACACCGCCCCTGACGCCACTTTTTTTCTCCAGAGCGTGCAGGCGCACATAATCCGCCACATCCCGCCACGGAGAGTTACGGTCAGAGATTTCCAGCTCTTCAAAACTGCCTTGCAGATGAAAGCCTTCGCCTTCCTCCAGCACTGGATGAACAGTGACAGAGGCCACTTTCTCACCCCGCACCAGTGACCGAACTCCACCGGCCAGCTCATGGGGCGCATAGGCAGAAAAAGACTCGGTGTTGCCCACCACCGACACCCGGTTGTGGGCACCGCCTTCCACCATGGTGACGACACGACCATCTTCGGTCAGCAGAACTCCTTTCTCACGATTAAACAACAGCGCTCGACCTTCCTCGTTGGAATTGCGAGCTAAAGTCTGGGCAGCTGAAAAGGAATCGGAATCCAGGGCAATGATATTGTGGTAGCCTTCGTGGTCAGCTATGTGCTGTGAAGTGGTGCTGCGGCGGAAGTTGTAGATGCCTTCTTGTACTTTGGCGAGGACAGGATCAGAGCCGGAAGAATGCAGTGCAATATCGTCATTACTGCTTCCGACCAGAATACGGGTATTGTCGTCAGACTCCAGCGTCAGTGCAGACACCTTTTCACGGGCATCTTCCTCAATCTCTTCATTGGAACAGGCTTGCCTCCGGGCACGACCACCGCCTCCACCGCAGCTGGGCAATGAGTCCACCAACACCACGGCAAAGGGGTCAACATTGTCATGATTGATAAAAGCCGCTCCGTCCTCAGAGGTGGGATCAGCTGTATAAAAGGCAAAACCGTTGTTATTCGCCCGCTCCTGCAAACGACGGAAGGCCACTAAAGAGTCCGGCTGTTGTTCCAGCCAGGTGGTGAGCGCCTGTTTTGCTTCCGGGAAATCACTCAGCTTCGCCAGCCACTCAGTTGGATTGGCTGAATTACCCGCCAGTTCAACCGCCGCCTGAACACCAGCAACTTTCAGGGTGCTCAGGTCAGTGACTGTTAAACGACCAATCTCACGGGCTTCGTTCATTGCCAGTAGAAGCGGCGTGATATCGGCAGGGAGAATGCCACGGCCACGGATCAGATCGGAGCCGAGGTGGTTGAGGCGGGTTTGGAGGTCGGGGGAAGTGATGGAGATTTCTGATGGTAATAAACTGGCCGCTATGCTGAGTAATGGACTCTCTCTACTTTCAGAAGAGGAAAGCGCTGCATAGGCACTGATTTCTGAATATGTTTTTCTTAATGCAGCATCATCAGGAACAACACCGCTTCTTGGTCTTAAATGGGTAACCCCATCTTGATATGTGCCTAGAAATCGGGTTCCTACTGGTTTATTTTCAACAACAGCGTCTGGACTTTTCTTAGAACCAATCAAGGCCCATGTGCGCTCCCCAATTCCAATAAAAACTGACCTTGAAGGGGCTGTAATTTGATCAACTTGAACTCCGTGCCTTTCAAATGCTTTAAAAAGCCTATCAATAAATTTATCATTCCATTCACAAATGACTCGACAGGCTTTTATGGCAAGGGTTCTAAAATGACGATTTTCACCAACCAAATGATTGACTATAAAATCAACAATTTCCTCAGGACTTTTATTGCCTATGGATTGCTCCATTAAGCTACCATGACCTACTACATCAAGGCGGCTATTTCTGCCAAGCTTTCTAAATTGACCACTTTCCCGTATCAATGCGCTTCCATCAGAATTTCCCCACCTGACTCTCGAAGTTTTTAATTGACTGTTTTCGACAGAAGTCAGCTGGTTTTTTTGACTAAGAAGATCTGACCCGCTTAATAACTCCGCCTCATCCCCAATATTCAGGAAAACTTGATTATCATATCGAGTAACACGCACGAGCTCGGTGGTTCGGTAGAAAGATGGTTCCCTGTAGTGAAAAACAGCCTCTGTCAAAGAGGTATACGCTTTGGTACCAAAGCGACTCTCATCAAAATCAGGTATCGTTTGGCTCTGATCAACCCAGATAACTTTTTGCACACTCCGCTTTAATGCCGGAATGCCTAGCTCAAGCCCTTGGGGGTCAACACTGGTTCGCACAATGGCTTCATAATTGTCTGAAAAAATACTGTACAGTCGATTAGCAAGGCCTGGATTTTGTCGGGTAAAAGTTGAACCATATTTCCGATTTAAAAATATTGTAATGATGCCAGTTTCAGAATTAGTGTACCTTTCCCTAAGCCCTGATAGCCTAACCCCAACCTTATCTGGACTTTCTCCCTGAACACCTTGCACCAGTTGCTTCCTATGGTTTCCATAACCTTCTTCTAAGTCCTTTAACGCAATGTATGTACTTGCGCATTCAACTAAAGCAGGTGCCCCTGGCTTGGTAATAATCATTTCTGGCGAAACATGCGCCAGTTCGTTTGCTAATCCAAGCTTGACTCCAGCCACATTATCAACAGTCAAATCAAGGGGGTTAAAGTAGTCAGTGATCGAACGATCTGGTACCAGAGCCTGCCTCAATTGAGTAACAAGCGCCGGAAACTGCTCACTCAAACGTGCAGCAAAGTTACCCTGGTAGTTTGCTCCTTCTGTCTCCCGAATGGACGCAATTTGCGCTGCCCTATTCTCTCCCCAATTACTTCCTGACGTTTCATTTATTCTATTTAGAATGAGCTCATTTATTGCAAGGCGGAGCAGTTCAGTATCCGTAACACTGTCCAAAAGTTCCTGAGGTATATGGCTCAGGATGCTTTCATTCAGCTTGGGCTGCCGCCGTGGATCAATAACAGCACCACCCTCAGTGATTGCTGCGTGCTGCCACAAGAGTCGCCTTGTTTCGTTCTCATTAAATTTTAAATATGCTTCGTTGTGGTACTGTTCAAACCATCTATCAGTGGGTTGGATTGCTGAGTCTGGCAAATTTCTCAGGTCGTAATCATGGACGTCAAACCCTTCTGATACCAATTGTTGCTTAAGTCTCTCTAGGGTATCTAATTGCTGATTTTCTTCGTGCTCCAGCTGAGCTAACCGCTCTTGTAGCCCAGGTTGATTAGCAAGGTATTCTTTTATTCGCTGAGCCAGCTCTTCATCTCCCCCAAGGCTTTTGCTAATAGCTCGTTCAGCCTGACTGGCATAGAAACTGAGTCGCTTTACAGTCGCTTCAACATATTCATAGTTGTATTGTGGAATAAAACGTCGTGCCTGAAAGTAGTCGTATAGTGCTTTCCCTGAGAAAATGGCTGAATCATGCCATAAGTGAATGCGTAAACCTGCTCGTTGGTTTACTCTCGCCATAAGAATAATATTATCTATCAATAGACCGTTCAGTTCCCCAGGCACTATGATTTGCAATATGGAGGGAACAGAGCCACCTGCATCATAAACCATTGTAGGAAACAGCTTGCCCGTTTTTAGATCTGGATAAGCCTGTGACCTTGCAGGCAATGGACGTTCAGCGTTTTTTCCTAGCTCTGACTCAGGGGAAGCTGGGGGCGTGGGAGTTGGCATAATTAGAAGCCAGTACTGACTAAGAATGCTGCATCTTAAAATATCAAAGATTTCTAATCAAAAAATGAAATAGTCTAAAAAATAGTAGTTTAATTACTTTTGTTCGCCAGTTTTACATTCTACTTCAAGCGCTCTGATTTTGTCATCGCTATATTGCTCATGCACATAATCATCTGTCGCCTGGTTCCATAAAAAACGATATGCACTTTCATCACAATAAGTCTTGGGATATAGCAGAAAGTGGCGGTAAAGTATCTCTCTTTTTTCCTGAGCCGTATAGTCCTCAACGTATTGCCCCCAAATAGTATAAGAAGCTGGCTTTTGTTGTCTGGAATCAATCATCATCCCTTCATGAATCAACCAGTCATGATATTTCCTGTGAATCTCCTCATCGGACATTTGATTAATTTCAGCAACCCTTTCTGCCGTTTCCTGAGGCGTTTCAAGCACTATCTGATGTGTACTCCAGTCCCTTTTTTTTCTGAGCTTGGCCAGTAGTTTGCGCTTTTGGGCGGCAGTGTATTCTGGAATTGAAAGCCATTCTTCAAAATCCTCAACATAGTAAGACAAATATGCAAAACTATTTTCATCAAGTAGCTTTAGTATTGGCTCTCTGCCTATCGTCAATCCCAAATGATGGTATTGTTTTTCTGGAGCGCACCTTTTTACCAGTTTTTTCAGATCGTCAATCGTGAGCTGGTTACGAGTCATAAAGTCATGAAATCTCTGCTCCGCAGCTGCTTTCGCTTTCTCTGGATCAATACCGATACCTGTTACAATGATCCGAGGCTTAGGCTTATTGTCTATACTACTGCCGGTTGCAGCCGCTGTTTCCATTGTTAAGCTTCTACTTTCCGGTAAGTTTGTCATTTGTGGGATTTGGCTTTTTATTGAATCAGAATGGGTGGTAGTTTGCTCATCCTTTGAAGATTTACCTCCTTCATCACTACTTTTAGATACTGAAACCTGTCTTGTCGTAAAAGAGAATGAGTTGGTGCGCATACTAACCCCGTACTGTCCACTGGGACTAGGCTGTATTGTCAGAATATCTGTTTCTATTTCCAACCAAATCGATCCACCCTCCCACAATCTATTTTCAACCAGTGTTGGTGTAGGAGTTGGCATCGTTGAGGTAGACGTCAACTTTCTTAACAGCTCATCCTCTTCTTCCGTAATCGTCGTCAGCATCACTTTTTGTTGTGTCGGCGTCGGCTCAATAATAGGCGACAGTGATTCATCAGAATCCATGGCCTGCCTTGAGTGACTGACAGTGGTGACTGTTTCCGCCAGCCACGTCATCACCGGACTACTGACCAGCAAAATACCCGGTGTTTTATCAACCACTTCATTGCCGGTATGCAATGTTGCTGTTGGCTGAGGGAATTCCAGCGGAATATGGGTGGGCGTTGGTTTTATGGCTGTACCGGAGAGTTTGACCACTTCTGTAGACACCGGGTACAAAGGCTCCGTGACATTCACATTGTCAGGGAGTTGTTTTGGTGGGGTATCAAATATCCAGATGCCCTCTGGATTCAGCACCACCGCTTCTGTTCTGTTTTTTTGCAGGGTACAGTGCAAATCACGGGCACAGGCTTCTTCATCCAGCGCCATCGTATAGCGTTTGGATGCCATAAACGCCACGGCATCGCCCTGAGCCATGACTTTCATGCCGTTGATTTCGCCGTGGATCATCGGCTGTGAAGACAGCACTTCAGTGTTCTGGGCATACAAGGGATGCGCCAGCAAAGCGGTGATAAACATCCAGAGGACAATAAAGAAAAGACGAGCCATAGCACTGATAAAGCCACCTTCAAGGTGATCACAGTAAAGTGGTTCAGAGTATAGTCGTTATGCAGCCCGCGGCATCAAAGAGCAAACACCCATCCGCTCTGCCACATTGTTGACCCGGTTGGCTAATTGTTCCGGCAGGGTCACGATTTTACCATCGCTCAGGGCAGCAAAATACTTGCCCACATCCAGCACCGTGCCCAACACCACTTTCGCACCAAAGGCCATGCCGACAGCCTGATGCACTAACAAAGCACGCCGATAATCCGGATTCTTGATGCCCTGATTCCTGAGCAATAACTCGTCCTTGTCCTTACCCGCCAGATCAAACACCGTCTGCATGGCGAAGGCCAGACCCACGCCATCAATAAATTCAGGTTGTTCCGGAATACGCCCTCTGAGATTGGCACCACCCTCTTCAGGGTGGTTCAGCTTGAGCATGGAACGGACTTTTTCAATCTTGTCGTTGTAGTCGTGAACAAAATTGATGATCCGATCATCTTCGATCGTCACCAGTTTGAGTGAATGTTTATTGATATCATGGTCGGAAAACTGCATTTTCCAGACCTTGGCTCCGTTTTCTTCCACTTCATGGAGAGTGCTTAGTAACGGAATATCCTCATCCGCAGAGAGAGTGAATTCGGTGGATGTTTTCTCATCGGTGTGTGTTTTCTCATAGACCCCCTTCATCGCTTCCTTGAACACTTCAAACCGGGCGCGTAAATCCCGAACCTTGTTGGCGTAATCCAGTGTTAGCGACTGGAACACCTCCCGCTCAGCTGTACGACCCTGTTCGTGCAGCTCCGCCATTCTTGCCCGCAGTTGCGCTTCCAGCACACCGGGTTGTTTGGCGCGGCCAAGGTTCAGGGCATCGCGGATATAATCTCCGTCAAATAAAAAGGTATCGGATTTGCCCGGCACGCCTACCTGCATATTACCGGTTTCTACCACACCGCCCCTGACGCCACTTTTTTTCTCCAGTGCGTGGAGGCGCACATAATTCGCCACATCCCGCCATGGTGAGTTACCGTCAGAGATTTCCAGCTCATCAAAACTGCCTTGAAGATGAAAGCCTTCGCCTTCTTCCAACACCGGATGAACAGTGACAGAGGCCACCTTCTCACCCCGCACCAGTGACCGGACACCACCGGCCAGCTCATGGGGCGCATAGGCAGAAAAAGACTCGGTGTTGCCCACCACCGACACCCGGTTGTGTCCGCCACCTTCCACCATGGTGACGACACGGCCATCTTCCGTGAGCAGCACACCTTTTTCACGGTTGAACAGCAGTGCCCGGCCTTCTTCGTTAGAGTTGCGGGCAAGGGTTTGAGCGGCAGAGAAAGAATCCGTATCCAGAGCTATGACATTGTGATAACCCTCATGCTCAGCAATACGCTGGGAAGTAGTTGCACGGCGGAAGTCGTGGATGCCTTCCTGGACTTTGGCGAGGATAGGGTCAGAGCCGGAAGTATGCAGAGCAATGTCATCATTGCTGCTTCCCACCAGAATACGGGTATGGTCGTCAGACTCCAGCGTGAGGGCTGACACCTTTTCACGGGCATCTTCCTCAATCTCTTCATTGGAACAGGCTTGCCTCCGGGCACGACCACCGCCTCCACCACAGCCGGGCAATGAATCCACCAACACCACGGCAAAGGGGTCAACATTGTCATGGTTGATAAAAGCCGCTCCGTCCTCAGAGGTGGGATCAGCGGTATAGAAAGCAAAGCCGTTGTTATTCGCTCGCTCCTGCAAACGACGGAATGCCACTAAAGAGTCCGGCTGCTGTTCCAGCCATGTGGTGAGTGCCTGTTTTGCTTCCGGGAAATCACCCAGTTTCGCCAGCCACTCAGTTGGATTGGCTGAATTACCCGCCAGTTCAACCGCCGCCTGAACACCAGCAACTTTCAGGGTGCTCAGGTCAGTGACTGTTAAACGACCAATCTCACGGGCTTCGTTCATTGCCAGTAGAAGCGGCGTGATATCGGCAGGGAGAATGCCACGGCCACGGATCAGATCGGAGCCGAGGTGGTTGAGGCGGGTTTGGAGGTCGGGGGAGGTGATGGATAACGTTGTTGCTTCAATCACTCCATCTAAGGAGAGAACCGGCGCATAAGGTGTTTCTGAAGAGCTGAAGCTATTCAGGGCAAACCTTCCCAGGTTAATTCTCTTCGTACCGCCAATAGGGTCCTTCTTGACCTTGATGAAAACACGGGTAAGCCTACCCTGGTCGTTATAAGTGGGGGTAAAATCAAGTCTGCCTAAATCGGGTTTGTTCTGGACCTGCCCACCCCCTACGTCAACCAGCTTGGTTCCCGCTGCCGATGGAAAAATACTACGGCTGCGGGCGGTCGCTGATTGTACATAGCGATTATGAACCCTTGCCAGCTCGTTGATGACATCAACAACAAACGACCCTGAGGGTTTATCAGGTTCCTGTTCGCCTATCCCCTGATCTATTGTAAGAGTGCCTTTACCCTCCTGATTGAGCTGTAACTTGCTACAGACTTCCGTAGCACAAGATGCAAACACCAATCTGGGTTTTACACCTTCCGGTATCTCCCGGGCAATAATGGCGGCCACTTCGCTCTTGTCCAAACCCGCCATAATGCCGAAGTTACCATGGGAAGTGACCATTACCTTGCTATTGTCGGTTAATCGAATCTCCCTGCCATCGACAAATTCCACTTCACCGTTTGGGCTGGTTATACGTACCCATTGACTATTAAACCGTCGTGCCTCGCCACTACCAGACTTCGCAAACAGCGCCGCGGTTCCTTCTGTTATAATCCGGTCAGATTCAATCTGGATAAACAACAGACTGTCGTAATTGCTGATATCGACGAATTCAGGCGATCTGTGGAAGCGGCTGCCACCCCGGACTTCCATCTCCTCGGTGCCTGCCGTGAAACCGGTAAACCCCATGGTTGCTTTATCAAAAGAAGGCAGTGCCGAACCTGTTTGGGCTTTTTTGCGTAGTCCACGCTGATGAGACAAAAATCCACCAATCTCACCACCTGCATCAAAACCTGCATAGATATTGGCTCTTCTGTGGCTGGTTATTGCATCGATGTAGTGGGCTTTTTCCAGATTAGTAAAGGTTGGGTAACGTTGATCCAAGTAGGTTTTGACATCGGATTCAAATTTCAATTCGGCTTGTTGGGCACGAGCATTCGCACCAGGATCATTTCCTCTGTATCTTGCCAGACCTTGTCGGTAAATATAATCAAACTCATCAATAAACCCATAGGCTTGCTGCAAGTCTTCTGCCACTCGCAAAAGGGCTGGAGCACCTTCCCGACTCACGACAAATAACGGTTTCTTTCGACCAATACCGTCGGTGATACCCAGGCGAACGCCCAGTCCGCCACTCACATCCACTGAACCCAGACCAGCAAGCAGTTCATTGAGATTATGGCCTGTCACCGCTGTGGTGATTTTGCTGGCTGCATCTCTGGATGCAGGGAGGTCACTTTCCTGCAATAGCTGTAAATAATTTGTGTACCGATCGTTCTCCGCTGCCTGATGTCTGGCACTGTTTTCACCGATCAAATTTGGCTGCTGGTCCAGTATCGCCTGAACTTTTGCATAGTTTGCCCATTTCGTCTGCTCAGGAGGCAGGCTAGGTAATTGGGCACTGGTGAATACTGTTTCAATCACTTGCGACAGGGTTCTGAGATCAGGAAAAACACCACCCTGATGATATTCGAGATGCAAATTAACCAGTCGTGTTGCTTCTACATCATTACCCTGGCGGTAGAGTGCCCGTTCGTAACGTTTCTGCCACTCCAGAGTCGGGTTCAGGGTGTTAATGTCACGGACATCGTAACCACGCCCCTTAAAATCTTCGTACAGTCGACTTTGCTGCTCGATCAGCTGATCCAGCTCAGCCACTCTGCCCTGTTCGCCCTGATCCAGTAAGTAGCCTTTGATGGCCTCAGTCCAGTCGCCATTCCGGATAACTCGTTTCAGGAAGGTGTAAGCGTGTTCCCGAAACTGCTCAGCCCGGTTTGTCCGGAGATCCGTTGGGCTCCTTTCGGCGACGGCTCTGGGTAGGCTGTCATCGGTCTGGTCAATGATAAAATCGGCTAACTGCTGGGCAGCCAGGCTATGAGGGTCTTGCCAGACAATGACACTGTAGTCATGGGCATTGACCTCGGCCCACAGGCGAAGGTAGTCGGCCTGAACCGGGTGAAGCTCACCGATGATGATGGGTTGAAACTTTTTGGGAGCAATGCCAGTACCTGTATCCGTAATCCTGCTCAGTAAAAATTTAGGCTCTGAGGGCTTGTCTCCTGCCGTCAGGATGGGCAAACTATCAGGATTAATTGGGCGAACTGGACGTGGGGACGCAGGGGGAGCATCGGGCTTATTCAGAGGCATGGCAATGTCATCAGGAAGGCTTAAAATAGCGGCAGTTTAACGCTGTCTGCTCTTCAGGCTAAATATTATCGAAGCATAAGAACCCTTCTGTATAATTCGATCTGACACCGTTTTTAAAACTGACTGAGATTAATCCACTTCATTAATGCTGGTTGTGGGAGAAGGGTGATCTTGCGGGTATCTCGCCTTCCATTCTCTGACAAATTTTTCCTTAAGGTCATCGAAGTATTCGATAGGTAAATTACCCAGTTCAGGATAGAAATAAAACACTAGGCCCTCGCCTCGGCCTGTGCCTTCGGCATTTGACCCTATGAATACATTTACACCGAATCCTTTAGGTAGGTAGAGTACAGGGGGGATAGAGCGGATAGTATTAAATGCATACCCATAATCAACGTTTATTGCTTCTTCAACGGCTTTCCCTGTTCGTTCAGCATACCTTAGTGTACTATCCACATCAGCGTCACCGTTCACCAACCTCAGTCGTTCTTCTTTTTCCTGTATAGACACGAATTTTTCAAAACCATTCAGGTCGTCCAGTACATGATCAGGAAACAGCAGTTCAATCATTTCGTCATCCCACCTTTCAGCCTCAAGAATCAAATAGCGATCCATCAACATTTGTCGTTTTTGAGCAGTCGTGTACTTGTTAGTGCCACTGGCCAGTTTTTCAGCCAGCTCTTTTCTGGCCTGTTCTCTGGCTACACGCCTGCGGATGGTGCTTTCGGGAACGTAACATTTAAATTCACGCGCATAGCTTTCTTCTAATTGGCTGTCATCACGATCTTCGTCAACAATGAACCCCCGCCCAGCAATTCGAAGTCTTGCTTTTTTATCCTCAATAGTAAGATTGGCATCAAACTTAATAGGGTCATCAAAATAATCATCAGGGAATAACTTTTCGAGTTGCTCATTAGATAACTTGGGCAATAAATCGCAACTAAATCTCAGTTCTCCACCTAATATTCGCCTTTTCTCAGCCGTACTGTACTTGGGAGGGGCGGCTATGTTTGTAGCCTGTTCACTCTCATCCTGAGTGTCTGATTTAGCTCCAAGTGACATTGCCTGTACTGCCGTGGTTACTCCCTCGACACCCTGATTGGTTGAAGCTGGCAGGTTGCTGGCTTGTGGTGAGTCAGTTGACGTTGAGTCTGAGGCCGTTGATGTGGTTTCCCTGTTTCCTGAGGTAGAGCCTTCAGTGACAGTTGGCACCTGTTTTCCCGAAAAAGTAATCGAACTCACTGTTGCATTGTTACTCAAATACTGACTACTCGGACTCGGCCTGATCGTCAAAATATCCGTTTTCATTTCTAGCCGAACCAAATCATCCTCCCACATCCGGTTTTCTACCAGTGTCGGGGTTGGCATTGGCATCGTTGAGGTAGACGTTAACTTTCTTAACAACTCATCCTCTTCTTCTGTAATCGTCGTCAGCATCACTCTTTGTTGTGTCAGCGTCGGCTCAATAATAGGCGACAGTGATTCATCAACATCCATTGCCTGCCTTGAATGACTGACAGTAGTGACGGTTTCCGCCAGCCACGTCATCACCGGACTGCTGACCAGCAAAATACCCGGCGTTTTATCAATCACTTCATTGCCAGTGTGCAATGTTGCTGTTGGTTGGGGAAACTCTAGCGGGATATGGGTGGGCGTTGGCTCTATAGCTGTATTGGAAAGCCTGTCCATTTCTGTCCAAACCGGATACAGAGGCTCCGTGATAATCACATTGTCAGGGAGTTGTTTTGGTGGGCTGTCATATATCCAGAGTCCCTCTGGACTCAGCACCACCGCTTCTGTTCTGTTTTTCTGCATAGCGCAGTGCAAATCACGGGCACAGCCTTCTTCATCCAGTTTCATCGCATAGTGGCTGGCTGCCATAAACGCCACCGCATCGCCCTGAGCCATGACTTTCATGCCGTTGATTTCGCCGTGGATCATCGGCTGTGAAGACAGCACTTCAGTGTTCTGGGCATAACACAGCCGCACCAGCAATACGGTGACAACAAGCAGGGCATGTATAAAGGAAGGTCGAAACATAGAGTTTAGGAACTATGCACTGACAGGGTGGGAAGTATAGTGCATCACTTCTGGCACTATAATTTCAGCAAGAAGAACAGACGATACCGCACCTGAAAACAGGGTTACTGTTCTCTACAGAGCTCAGAAAATCCATTTTCTGCTGCCAGTAATTCCTGTTCTGGTTAACCAGATGCCAGTAATCCCGGTGAAACAGGGGGCAAAGCGGTCGGTTGTCCAGAAGCAGGAACGGCAAAGAAAGCCTGAACGACCGGATTAATATTCGATATTTGTCGCTTAGCCTTACACCGCCAACGCCTTGTGTGCCAATCGGCAAACGTTTCCGGTGGCTGTCCCGAAGCCTCCGGTTTATAGAGATTACCCGTCATCTGTGACACCCTGTTTAGCCCCTGCCCTGTGGTTTTCTGCCGGATGTAATGCATCAACCGCTGATACGATTCCGGCTCAATCCGGTAGTAACGGATTCTCTGCCCATTACCCACTCTTGCCTGCCGAGAGTCTGTTTTCAGACCCACTTGATTCAGCAAAAAGTTCACATAGCGGTTCGGCTGTTTCGGACGCACCACCGTCTGGTATCGCCCTGCTCCCTGAATCATGGAAGCCGGTATCAACCCCAGTCGTTTCAGTGCCCACGGAAACTCTTTTTCTATTTGCATGACCCTCTCTACGACCTGGGTAGCTTCGGTTTCTGTCCACTCTTTCAGCCAACCGCTGTCATCCCGTAGCGGCTCGGTCAGGTAGTGCAGGTATTTCTGCTCCAGTGATTCATATTTCCGATGGCACAGGGGCTTTTCCCTGTCGTCTTCACTGATTTCAAGACTGAGATTGTGTTCATGGGGTGTTAGACAAGCCCGCCTGAACTTTCTCTGCCCAATGTCCAGCCAGAAATCACAGTCATTATCTGTCAGTTGCAATGGGTCAATACCCAACTCTTCGCTTAGACGATAACGCTGGCAACTCAACTGCTCATTTTCGGTTTTGAAAGGCTGGCTGGATACCTGCTGATATTCGGTTTCTGTCAGCGGTTTTGCCTGAACTAATTTTTGGGGCAACTCTTCCCTGTGTCTCTGTCGTATGGCTTTCAGTTCATCGACAGTGTTGCCATTGTCATCATTCAGGTTCAGAGTCTCAGACAACGGTGTAACTGTTATTTTTCGCTGCTCCAGATAATCCCACAGGGCATTGGCTCCCATTTTTAACAGTCTGGCTATACTGGCTCTCTGTCTTTCGACAAATCCCTCATAATCGCTGGCATAAACCGGCTGCCCACCTTCAAACCCTGCCATACGTTCAAGACAGTGAATCCGCTGTATAACAGAGGAGCAGGACACCCATAAATTGAGGAGCACACTCGTACGGATAGGATCAGCCCGTTTCCGGTCACAATCCCGCCGCCCATACGCTCACGGAATCGCCCCAGAATTGCCAATAACCCGCTACAAGGAACTGTTGTTGGAAAAAGGTGATATTAAAGACGAGTTGACACAACTCACCGGCTCGATGATCAACTCAGATGGTTCTATTTTTTGACTTTTAAAATGACGTCTGCCTATTGCAGATAAAGACTCTGACTACAGCTCACTCCATGCACCCACTGCTTCCCAACCTGTTCTGCATAGGCTTTCAACGATGCCAGCTTCCCCACTGCCCGACGGAAACGGTTATTCCAGCACATGGTTTTCAGCCATTCATCGGGATCAATACGCAACCGCTCAAGGATCGGTGGAATACCAGAAGAAATACTGCCTCTTTTATCCTGCCGAACTATACGACCTGTCCAGTCTACCAGTTCAAGGTAGCTGCTTAATGCAAAAGGAATCGCTGTGTCGGGGTTTTGCCCTTTTGAACGCAAGGGCTTGAGTTGTTCCGGTTGCTTTACGGCAACATCACCACGAGTTTGTTCTGCACGCTCTTTTACTGAGGTGTAATCGGATGTTTCCGGTGTTTTTGCCATCTTCGCCCTGATCGGATTCAGGTCAACATACGCCATACAGGTCAGTAATGCCGCTTCATCGAGTAATGCCTGACTTTTGTAACGCCCTTCCCAAAACCGACCTTTGCAGCCGTCTTCTTTATTCGCTTCTCTTGCCAGATGCTCGTTCAGACAACGCATAAACCAGCTGATATCCAACAGACGACTTCGGTATTCTTCTGCAAATTCTTCAACCCTTTGCAACTCTGCTTTTCCTAACGAGTCATTGGCAAGGAATCGTTGTACCAGTAGATGACCTGAAAATAGCTGTGTCCAGCGTTGCAACACTTCACGGGTATCCCATCGTTCGCCCTGTTCCCGATTGATATGCAGCACCACATGATAATGATTCGACATCACTGCATAGGCGCAGATTTCAATGCCGAATACAGCTGCCAGCTCATTGAGCCGGTCAACCACCCACAGACGACGATGCTCATAGTCCTTCCCGGAAAATTTATCTTTACCACAAAGAAATGCACGACGGACACAGCGAGCCATGCAGTGATAATACGGCGTACTGGCTGGATCGATGAGGTTTTTACGGGCTGTAGTCATGGAGGTTCCGGGTGCATGGTTATTGTTGAATTGCCGGAATTAAAGGTAGAAGAGCTGGGCAAAAGGTCAAATTAATTTCTGGGTGTCCAAGTTCTTTAACCTGCGATTAATACAATACGGTAAAAGAGAAAACGGAAGAAGGTTAAAGGAGTAACCGTATTCTATTGAGCAATTCACTCTGCCAGAAGGATTAAAATTATCTATTGGAACTCTTGCATATTCATTTTTCTTCTTGCTTATGCGCCCTTTCCCTCAATCGAGCTTCTATCAGCTTTTTCGTCTCAGCCTTCTTCTGCTCCAGTTCCTTTATAAATCGCTCTTTATAAGGTTTTTCCTGATCCTCATAATGCTCTGCTCCGTACAGGCGACCATCATCCAAACGCTGGTCATCGGGAGGAACCACAGCAACGAAGGTTACAGGGCCACCCATGCTAAATACTCTGACATCATACTCATAGGGTAGGTATGCCGAAGGTGGAATATGATTAATGGTATTGAAATCCGATTCATATCGCACCTCCAAAAGCTTTTCATCTCCGAGACATAAGTCAGCAATAAAGTCACCTTGTACCATTCGAATCCTATCCTGCTTCTGTGCTTCCGTTATTTCTGCATTAAACCTTTCTGGATCAATAAAATACTCATCAGGGAACAGCTGCTCAATCAATTCATCGGTATCTCTTCTTGAACCGTCAAAATTCAATGTCCAGGACTCAAAAGGAATCAAATGTATCTCCTCTAATATTTTGCGCTTTTCATCAGTAGTTAACAGTGGCTCTGCTTTCTCATCAGGATCCGTGCGCTTAGGTTTGGATCGAGGCTGTTCTGCTTCTGTCAACACTAATTGCGCTATGCCCACCTCAGTGCCTGAACCCGGTTTATCATCTCCCCCTGTAGAATCTGCTTGTACTTTTGTTTCCGGCTTGTTCGTAGGTGGGGGCTGTCCAGAAGCGGATGAAGTGGAGGACGGTGATGCCTGAGATTGACTGGTTTCACTGGCGGTAGAAGAAGTTGAGTCGGCTGCGCCTTGCCCAGAAGTAGTCCCCACCTGCCTCGGTTGACAACTGACCGTATAGATCTTTGAACCACTATCGCCGTATCCCTTAGAAGGGCTGGGCTGAATCAGAGTGATGTTACCTTCAAACTCCAGCCTTACTTTTGCTTCATGAGATTCACCCTCGACCCGCACCGTCGGTACAGGCGTCGGGCTGATAAAAGCCGAACTTTCCAGACGTTCCCGTTCCGGGTCTGTCGATATTCTTGTCAAGATGACGGTTTCCTGAGTGGGAGCAGGATCAATAACCGACAAGGTATCCTCTTCAACATCGCCTGTGGACAGATACTGTTTTACTGTGGAAACTGGCTCAGTGGCTGTAACCAGCCTTGCCAGCTCATCCAGCGTCGTAGTGTTCAGAAACAGAACTGCGGGGTTCTGGTCAATGCCCGTTATGCCGGTGGGCATAACCGAGAAAGTGGGAGTAGGATCAATGTCAGGAATGGCAATGGTTATATTGGGCTGCTGCGAACCCGGCATCGGGGTCAGTTTGATTTCGCCCGGTTTCAATACCAGTTTTGCAAAGCCTTTTTCCCACATAGCCCGGTTCAGGTCGCCGGGGCTGTTCGCTACTGCCTTGTTGTGCTGGCTTAAAATCTCAATCTCAACGCCCTGTACAGCCACTTTAAGTCCAGCGGCTTCACCTTGAATTAATGGCTGAGCCTCCACACCCTGAGCAACAGCCAGTCTCATTAGGAATGCTGTGATCAATAACAGAATGTGTATAAAAGAAGGGTGAGTCATAATAAAAGGTGCAAGCAATCTTCAGCACAACTGACTGAAAATGAGGACAGCCACAAATTAAAGAGAACATTCGTACAGTAAGCCCGCTAAATATTTGCCGACACCCCGACTTAAATGCTTACTGATCCGATCACGGATCACCACTCACCGGCTATAATGGGTTGGTTTTGTAAAAAGGAGAGATTCAGGACAGGTTGGCACTGCTCATTAAGTCTATGAGTACGATTGTGTGGTGTTTTTTAAAATGGCGACTGCCTATTGCAGATAAAGACTCTGACTACTGCTCACTCCATGCAACCACTGCTTCCCAACCTGTTCTGCATAGGCTTTCAACGACGCCAGCTTACCCACTGCCCGTCGGAAACGGTTATTCCAGCACATGGTTTTCAGCCATTCATCGGGATCAATACGCAACCGCTCAAGGATCGGTGGAATACCAGCAGAAATACTGCCTCTTTTATCCTGCCGAACTATACGACCTGTCCAGTCTACCAGCTCAAGATAACTGCCCAGTGTAAAAGGAATCGCTGTATCGGGGTTTTGCCCTTGTGAACGTAAGGGCTTGAGTTGTTCCGGTTGCTTTTTGGCAACATCACCACGAGTTTGTTCTGCACGCTCTTTTACTGAGGTGTAATCGGATGTTTCCGGTGTTTTTGCCATTTTCGCCCTGACGGGGTTCAGGTCAACATATGCCATACAAGTCAACAGTGCCGCTTCATCGAGTAATGCCTGACTTTTGTAACGCCCTTCCCAAAACCGACCTTTGCAGCCGTCTTCTTTATTCGCTTCTCTTGCCAGATGCTCGTTCAGACACCTCATAAACCAGCTGATATCCAACAGACGACTTCGGTATTCTTCTGCAAATTCTTCAACCCTTTGCAACTCTGCTTTTCCTAACGAGTCATTGGCAAGGAATCGCTGTACCAGTAGATGACCTGAAAATAGCTGTGCCCAGCGTTGCAACACTTCTCGGGTATCCCATCGTTCTCCCTGTTCCCGATTGATATGCAGCACCACATGATAATGATTCGACATCACGGCATAGGCACAGATTTCAATGGAAAATACAGCTGCCAGCTCATTGAGCCGGTCAACCACCCACTGACGACGATGCTCATAGCCCTTACCAGAGAATTCATCTTTACCACAGAGAAACGCACGACGAACACAACGAGCCATACAGTGATAATACGGCGTACTGGCTGGATCGATGAGGTTTTTACGGGCTGTAGTCATGGAGGTTCCGGGTGCATGGTTATTGTTGAATTGCCGGAATTAAAGGTAGAAGAGCTGATCGAAAGGTCAAATCAATTTCTGGCTGTCCTATTTATTTGTTTCTGCGGGCTGTGGTCATAGCAGTTCCGGGTGCATGGTTATTGTTGAATTGCCGGAATTAAAGGTAGAAGAGCTGATCGAAAGGTCAAATCAATTTCTGGCTGTCCTATTT
>CBDBOO010000014.1:0-51455 GCA_965208385.1 Endozoicomonas sp. | reverse complement strand
AACGACAGAAATAAGGCTGTCGTGATTATGTATGAAATCAGCGAATGATCTAATTTATATCCTGCCGGAAAGCGTAATAACGACACAATATTGAATGTCACTGAGTTCATTGAACTATTCCAAAACATGATGTTCGAATCATTAATTACATATTTACATTAATGGCATATTTAATAGCTGCGTATACACGATCTGACAAGAACGGATTCAATTCAAAGTGGAAAACGAGTACAGCTTTAAAAGGCATATTTTATTTTAACCAAAACGTTCGTTCTCTCACCTTTTCGAATGATCAGCTGGCGTCTGGCAGTAAGGTTTAATGAGCAAAATGCGGAGGAATTGATGGGAACAGGAATAAAACCGGAAAAACTCCTCGTTATGACGGCAGCTGGTGGTGCTCTTGAGTTTTATGATTTCACGCTGTTTATGCTTTTTGCACCGTACATACGATCCGCTTTTTTTCCTGAAGATGGCGGTGTCTCTGGTTTATTGGGTGTTATGGGGTTCTTTTTTGCGGGCTATGTTGCCAGACCCCTGGGAGGCATTATTTTCAGTCATTATGGTGACCGATACGGGCGACGGCGTCAGTTCATTCTCACCATCAGTCTGATGTCTCTCTGTACCCTGGGCATTGGTGTTCTGCCATCCAAAGAGTACCTTGGTTCAGCCAGTATGATTCTGCTAATGGTTTTGCGTATGTTACAGGGGGCTTCACTGGGAGGGGAAATTCCGGGTTCGGTGACGTACATGGCGGAATGGTTACCCAGAAATCGACGAGGGCGTTATATCGGTGTAATTATTACCTCGGTGACCTGTGGCAATTTGCTGGGCGCATTGGCAGGGTATCTCTTGACGCAATGGTTGACGCCAGAACAAATGGGTTTTTGGGGCTGGCGTTTGCCCTTTTTACTGGGGGCGATAATGGGAATGATGGTGATCATTCTGAGACGCCGTATGTCTGAAACCCCCGCTTTTCGGCAACTGTCCAGCAATGGAGAAGTACTCTCCATTCCTTTACTTTTTCTGCTTAAGCATTATTCGGGCAAGTGGTTCAGGGAATTGGTATTGCTGCGGTGCCAGCCGTGATGATCTCTTTTTATCTTTATCTTCCGGTCTGGCTCACTCAGCACCTGAATCAGCCTGAGATTACTTCTTTTTCCAGTTCAGCCCTGGCATTTTCTATGATGTGCTTACTGGTTCCTGTCTTTGCCTGGCTCAGTGATCATGTTGGTCGAAAGGTATTGCTTATCAATGGCGCAATGGCGTTGAGTTTTATTTTGCTGACCTCGAAATTGTGGTTTGAGCCGTTGCTGATTTCGAAAGGTATTTTCTGGCCAGATCAGTCTGTCGTATTGATGATAGTGAGTCTGACTGTAGTCCCTGCAGCCATGGTTCAGGCAACGTATGAAACGATCATCGTAGAACTCTTCCCAACCCGAGTGCGTTATACGGGAGTGGGCGTCAGTCATAATATTGGTTTCGCCTTGTGTGGCGGTCTTGCTCCGGTATTGATGGAGTTTCTGATAGAAATCGGTGTAATACTGGCGCCTTTTTATCTGGTCATTGGCTGTGGACTTATCACGTTTCTGGCTGGATTAAATCTGAATGAGTCCCGAAGTGGTGATCCTGAAGAAGAGATTATTTAGAGGTTGATCGTTTTTTCTCACATTTATGTTCGGTGTAAAAGCTTGCAGCCAGAGTCATGCTCAGGCTGAAGGCTTCACGTTCATAGTTACGATCCAGATAATATTTACTCTGCTCCTCCTTTTTGATGTCTCCATTTATAAGCTGTCGTACATGCACCAGTTCATGGGCTACGGTGATCCGGATTTCGTGAGGTTCGAGCCCTTTGGCCAACGCGACCTGATATTGGTTATTACCAAGGTAACGGGTATAGCCCCGTGTTTTTGGATCGGTCATGCGTTTGATCAGATAGCTTACATCAGCTCCGGAGATGCGCAGTTCAGCCAGATAATAGCGGGTCATATCATCAAACAGACATCCGGAGGGGTTGAGCTCATTTTTATAGGAAGCCGGTGAAGCGGAGGGCGTCATCACCAGACAGCCTGTTAAGCACAGAATCAATATTTTCATATAAATCTATTAATAAAAGATGAGATGGCTTCGTCGTTTTATACTCGCGTTTTATACTATGAAGGTTCTGAGGATAATTCATTATCTCTTATTGAGTGAAATATACCATGTGGCGACAGCAACAGATTCAATTACAGCCTTATTCCCGGGGCTTTCATCTCATTACCCATGAAATAGAGAGCAAACTGCCTGAGTTGTCTGAATATCGGTTAGGTTTATGTCATTTATTCCTGCAGCATACCTCAGCTTCACTGACGCTCAACGAAAATGCCGATCCGGACGTAAGAATAGATATGGAGTCATATTGTCGTCATGCCATATCAGAGAATGCTGATTATTATCGGCATACTCAGGAAGGGAGTGATGATATGCCAGCTCACATTAAATCAAGTCTGTTTGGTGCCGATGTATTGATGCCCATAGAAGAAGGAAAGCTGGCATTGGGCCTCTGGCAAGGGGTCTGGCTGGGAGAGCATAGAAACAATGGTGGACGTCGAAACATCATTGTGACTTTACAAGGGAACCTATATAAGTAATTATAATTTTAGATGTACTTTTAATTTCAATTTTTAATGAGGGTTTAAAACCGAACTGGCGTTTTGTAAATGCTGGACTATAACTAAAAAAATCGGAACAGAAGTCAATAACAACATACCGGAGCGGATGCACCGGTAACCAGTACAAAAGGGATATAGCTATGGCACGGAGAAAGCCTAGAAAAGCTGCTGCTGGTTTTGATGGCATTGATATTAGTTTTCTTGGAAGTCGTGATGAGCCCGCAGAAGAGCGGACAGTAGAATCGCGCAAAAAACTAAGAGCCAGTCTGGACTCACAAATCGAAGCCTTTTTGAAAAAAGGTGGCGAAATTGAAGAAGTAGAATCGAATGTTACCGCCGATCCACCCAAGAAACCCTCAGGTGAATACGGTAATCGACCTATTTGACTCAACTTGCAAAGCCCGGAAATCCCGGGCTTTTTTATGTCCAGAGTTGCCGGAGCCGCTGCTACAGAGCAATTTTCAATTCACACAGATCATCTGGCAGTATCAGACAACATCAACCCAGTGCCCGCCATCATATTCTGTTAACTCACCAATTGAGTCCAGTTTGAGATTAAAGCGTTCTGCAACATGATGAAAAGCCTGTTCTGCTTTTGGATCCACGGCAACCAGCAGACCTCCGCTGGTTTGGGGGTCACAGAGAATTTGCTTTTGCTCTTCAGTGATCTCGCACGTCTTGTGGGCGTAGCTTTCAAAGTTTCTTTGGGTGCCTCCAGGCACACAACCCTTCAAGCGGTATTCATCAACCTGAGGTAACAGAGGTAGCCTGTTCATCAGTAGACGGGCTTTTACACCACTGCCTTCACAAATTTCCAGCAAATGCCCCAGTAAACCAAAGCCGGTGACATCTGTTATGGCGCTGATGCCTGATATAAGTGAGAGATCACTGCCAATTTTATTAAGGGTACACATGGCATCCCGGGCCAGATGGCTGTGTTCATTTTTCAGCAGTTTCTTCTTCTGGGCTGTGGTTAAAATGCCGACCCCTAGTGGTTTGGTCAGAAACAATTTACTGCCAGCTTTTGCCTGATCGTTCCTTTTCAGGTGATCCAAAGGGACTCTTCCGGTTACCGCCAGGCCGAAAATAGGCTCGGGAGCATCAATACTGTGACCGCCTGCCAATGGGATACCTGCATCAGCACAGGCCTGTCGACCACCGTCTACAACCTTGCCTGCTATTTCAGGGGGGAGAATGTTTACCGGCCAGCCGAGAATGGCAATGGCCATAAGAGGGCTTCCCCCCATCGCGTATATATCACTAATGGCATTGGTGGCGGCGATTCTGCCAAAATCAAAAGGATCATCAACGATGGGCATAAAGAAATCGGTGGTGCTGATAATTCCTTCACCATTGCCAATATCCACCACCGCCGCGTCATCTTTAGTGGCATTGCCCACCACCAGATTGGGGAAATCAGGCAGTTTTAAACTGCTTTTGAGAATGCCGTCCAGAATCTGGGGTGAAATCTTGCATCCACAGCCAGCGCCATGACTGTATTCTGTCAGCTTGATGGTGTCCATTAGAGGGTCTCGTCAGTCAACGATTAAAAGGGCAACACTTTAGCATCCGGTAGACAGAAGAAATAGTTTATGCTGCAGCAGTTATCCAGTCATTTTGAGAAAGGTCTTACCAACACTTTCTATAAAATTAATGTAGAAGGAAAATATGTTCAATTTATTTTAAGAGGAATAGAGAAGGGAATACGGATTGCTTTTCAGGTTTTTTCGTATCAGCAATCGGTATGGTTTTCACTGCAGAAAGATTACTGTTGTCGTTAATGCAAGAGTAGAGTTTGTTGGTCAAAGCGTTCAGCTTAATTTTTTGATATTAAGCTTCGTATACTCAGTACAGCGTATTTTTGTAACTATTCAGCACCCCCACAAAAAAGGTGAACTTTGTGAAGAGCCTGTCCCGCAAGGGATAAAAAAATCCGACCAGAAAAGCAGATTCAAGAAAATAGCCTTTTATCGTTGAAATAGAGCAAATAAACGACATCTGATCCTTGGCAAGGTGCTCAAAGCTCCAATCTTAGATAACAGTACAACAATGAGAGTGTCCTGAAGCCAAGAAAAGAGAAGGCTTATAACTAAAACCACATATTACTCAATTATTGCAGGGGGTGCTGAATAGTTACGTATTTTTAATGAAAAAATATTTTCATGATGTCCATCTGTAGTCTGAATATAGTATGAATATAAACTAATCTTAATTTTCTGAGTTCTTTGATGGAGCTTTAGAATGGAATGCCCGCAAGCTGGCTGGATTATTATATTCGCTATAACCCTGATAAACATTCAGTTGGTTGCTGCAGATTACGAAGAGGTGGATAGCATTGAGCTGGCGTTAACCCAGCTGGAAAAAATTGATCTATTTGATATTGAATTCCAGAATGCCAGATTTAAGAACGCTAAACATTACATACTCTGTAAGAGTGTTGATCAACAAATAGGCCTCTGGTCAAACGGTTGCAACATACCCTTTGAAGACAGCTGGATTAAAGTTGATGGTCAGGAAATCACAATAACAGATAATGTTAACCGGGAGTTGATCCGGTTTTCTAAAGAAAGAGGCAATCAATGGTATTGGGCGAGTGAGGCTCTAATGCCCTGTTTTCGGTCACAAAATACGCCTGTAAATCGTTGCATTATGTCTCATCATCATAAGGTTTTTGAAGCGACATTGGATCGATTTTTGAGAGAAACACTATCTCCAGATAATACCACGGTATCAGTTAACAGTAATACTCAGAAAGACAATGCTGATGTAATGACAACAGAAATTGTTGTTACTGTTGTTCTTGTAACCAGTATCGTTATTGCTGTGATTGGTGGTTATTGCCTTCATATCATTAAAAGTAACTTGAATCGGAACGAAACCCACCAAATAACAAATGTGTAATTATCTTAACAAGTTTCATGAGACCTGATTTTTTGTACGCTCTATCCAGGCTCCAGAAAAAGCCTGTAGCACAGGTATAATCAGTGCCCAGAGAATAGAGAGTATGGCAACACTTTGCCACAGGGGATGGGCCAATGAAATATCGGTCAGTTTAGAAGCCGCCAGATAGCTTAATGGTCCGAACAGCATTCCGATCAGTGCGCCTGATCGTTTATTATTAATTGCCCAAAGGAATGAATGCCGAAGTGTGGTACCAAACAAACACCATAAACAAGCCATCCAGGCAGGCAATAAACGGCTGTCTTCACTGAATTGCAGTATTTGAAGGTTTCCGAGAAAACTGTCTATGGTGCTGCCCAGTAATAGAGTCACAGCGAGAATTTCTTTCTCTTTTTTCCAGTTTCCAATCCAGATCAGGTGAACAGTGAGTATGACCATGGTCGAATAAATGGCCATTGTGTTACCGCCCAGCACACAGGCAAACCAGCCAGCCTGAAAAAGAATATAATTGACGATATTTTTTTTTCTTTCATCTTTCATGATTAAAACACCACTGTTCGATGAATGGGCATGGGTTCAATGGCCAGTATGTCCCGAATGCGTTCAAGACCGATTTTGATTTGTCCTGAATCAATGGAGCTGCTAATACAGATTCTTACAGCCTGTGGTGCCGCGGTGCTGCCAACGGCAAACAGTTCTGATTGAAGAACACGAATGCCACATTCATTCAATTGCCTGACAAGGGTTTCTGCGCGCCAGGGTTCCGGTAATGTCAGCCAGGCATGAAAGCCAGAGGAGAGTGCCTTAATATTCTGGTTTTTAAGAACACTGGCAAGCATGGCCTGACGGGATTTAATGACCTGTGTCTGCCATTCAATGAGCTGTATAGCCAATCCGGATTCAATCCATTCACTGGCGACTTCAACCATTAATGGTGGGGCCAGCCAGCAGTCACTGCGCATAGCAATAGCCAGTTTTTCCCTGAGGTGGTCAGGGTAGCAGATAAAGCCAACTCTAAGGCCTCCTGCCAGGGATTTGGAGAAACTCCCGGTATAAATGACCTGTTCCGGAGCCATGGAATAAAGTGTTGGCAAGCGGTGTGCCGGATCCACGAACTGAACATCGTCTTCCAGAATAAGGAGATTGTGACGCTGTGCAACAGCAAGGATCTGTTGGCGTCTTTCCAGCGGCATAACGGAAGCCGTGGGATTCTGAATCGCCGGCATCAGGTAGAGAAGTCTGGGGCGGTGTTGATAACAGCATTGATCCAGTGCCTCTGGTATCAAACCATGTTCATCCATGGGCAGCCCCAGATGACGTGTTTGCCATTGTCGTGCGCTATTAATAAACCCCGGATACGTCAATTCTTCGGAAACCACGACATCACCGGGTCGGGTCACTGCCTGCAAGGCCATCATATTGGCGTGCTGTCCACCATTGGTGATCAGAATGTTCTCTGGGCTGGCTGTGATGTCAAAGGATTTGAGCCATTGAGCAATCATGGAACGGTGTCGGTATATACCGGTTTCCGGCAGGTAATCCAGCAGGGAATGAAGGCGTTTGCTGTCGCTGGCAATCGTTTTCAATGTCTCCGCCAGAAGCTGTTCTCTGTTGCCGGGCACTGCCAGGGTCAGACTGAGATCAATAATGGCGGTTTCTGATGGTACGGGTACATTGAAACGCACCTTGTTCCAGGATTTCCCAGAAATGTACGTGCCACTACCTACTCTGGCGGTTACCAGTCTTCGCCGTTCTGCCTCTGCATAACCACGGGTTACAGTACCAATGGTGACATCCAGTAAGTCGGCCATATGACGGTGTGTGGGTAATTTTTCGCCAGAGGCTAACGTGCCTTCTTTGATGCCCTGTTCAATGGCATCAGCCAGTGCCTTGTATTTTGGCCCCGTGAAATCCGTTAAGTCTGGATTCCAGCAGGAAGCTGAACCTTTAATCATTTCATGGCTGTTCAACTCTACATGGGTATTCAAAAGGTCTTAACCTCATTGCTGCAGTGATTTTTAATTGTCATGGTGACAATAAAGTAATTGAACCTTTTTCTCCGGATCACAATACTGTATTTCAATGGTTTGGCAAAAAACAAATAAATTGTATGGGTGTAAATAGATGGCGTCAACATTACCGGCATTTCACGAAAACCCCTATTTGGAATCATTGGATAGTCGTATTAACAGGGTCTGTGGACATCAGATTGTTTTGCAGAATACTGTTTTTTACCCTAACGGTGGCGGGCAGCCAGGAGACACCGGCATTATCAAATGTAATGACCGGGAATTACGGATTATAAATACCCGCCGGTGCCGGGAAACCGGTGACATTCTTCATGAGCTGGATGATTCAACTCCGGAATTTCATGAGAGCGATTCGGTGTGGGTCAGTCTGGATTGGGCAAGACGATACGCCCATATGCGTATGCATAGCTGCCTGCACTTGCTGTGTTCGATGATTCCATTCGCAGTGACAGGCTGCAGTATTACAGACACCAAAGGGCGTTTGGATTTTAATGTTACAGATTCTCTTCCGTCTAAAGATGAATTGACATCACAACTCAATCGTTTGATTCAACAGGGTATTCCAGTGCTTGTGGAAAGCCTCGATGAAGCGATTATTGATGAACAGCCGGAACTAGTGAAAACCCTATCTGTCCAACCTCCCAGGGGTGCCGGTCGATTACGGATGATTCGAATCGAAAATACAGATTTTCAGCCCTGTGGTGGTACTCATGTGGCAAATACCAGGGAAATTGGTTCTATAAAAGTCGCGAAAATCGAAAGTAAGGGCAAAAACAACAAACGAATTCAAATTGTCTTTGCTGATTGAATAAGGAAGGAGACGTGGTTGAATTAGACATTTTATGGCTGCCATTAATTATTTTTGCAGTCAGCTCAAGTATTACACCTGGTCCTAATAACATAATGCTGGCAGCCAGCGGGGTTAATTATGGTTTCAGACGAACCATTCCCCATATGTTGGGAATCTCTGTAGGCTGGTTTTTTCTTTTTATCAGTATTGCCTTTGGTCTGGGCAGGATGTTCCAGTTATATCCGGAAATACAAACCGGGCTCAAGTATGTTGGTTCTGTTTATTTGATCTGGCTGGCCTGGAAAATAGCCAATGCAGGGACCATTAATGATGGAAATGATGGAAATGATGGAAATGATGGAAATGATGCAAATGACGGAAATGAAAAAAAATAACGGCTCAACCAATGACCTTTCTGCAGGCTGGATTTTTTCAGTTTGTGAATATAAAGGCGGTAATGATGGCGGTGAGCAGTGCGGCTGTTTTTACTTTGCCAGGGGATAATTATGTGTTGTCTGCGTTATTGATAGGACTCTGTTTTTCCATGGTCAACCTCCCTTGTGTTTCGGTATGGGCGTTATTCGGAGTGGGGATCAAGCGCTATTTATCCAGTACCCGGAGATTGAAGATCTTTAACTGGACTCTCGCCTTTTTGACTGCGGCAACGGTGTTGTTGTTTTATATTTGAAACAACCATCTTTCTAATATCAGTCCTCAGAGGGAGAAACGGGTAGTTTCCACAGCATCCAATAAAATACCGTATCAGCTGTTTTGATTCCTATCCTCTTTATCCACTTTGATGCCTTCTTCATATTGCGGTCTGAAGCAGAAGGCCCTCGGCATTCGTCGTATATGGACACATCTTTATTTAGCTTTCTTAAATCATCGCAGGTGGGAAGAAACGAAGTTGTAAAGCTTATTTTTCCCGGTACGTTTCCATTGGCTTCATACCAGGCAATACTTTCATCCCCTCTGCCTCCTTCTGTCCAGACATTCAGAACTACAGGTTTTTTTGAGTAGGCGTATATTACGGTTGCTCGATTCCGAAAACTCTGGGGGTGTGCAGAGTCGTTAGAAAAATACAGGGAGTAGGGGGCGCACTCGCTGGCGCTGTCTTTGCAGCCCAGGGTAACGTAAACATAATCTTCCCTGCCTTGCCAGACTCGCTCGATGTAATGTTTTTCATTCAGTTTAATATTGGTACTTATGGTGCACTGGGCCCGCAAGAGGCTGACAAGATCTGATTCAAAAGGCATTTCAGCAATACACAGCCTTTTTGCCGGTGGTTCTGTGGAATCGGTTGAATCTTCTTCCGGGGAAACGGTTTCCAGTGAACTGACATACAGCTGTCCCTGATGGTTCCAGCCTACGATTCGATGGTAAAGAGGGGACAATTCAGGCTGATTAATGGTTATTGCTGGTTCTGCTTTACTCTGTCGGCCCATATAGTATGCAGCTATCAATCGCGAATCGACGCCCTGTCCCGGAGGGTACTTCAACGCTGAGAACGAGGTCTGCTGGAAAGAACCGTTATTCATTGGCAATAGTAGAGAATACTCCTCTATCTTTGCGTAGAAGGACAGGTACAGGGTAAGGAAAGGAAAAACTGAACCCTCCATTTCGGAAAAACTATCCAGATTGAATTCAGAATACTCAAGCAGGTTTTTAACCAGCAGCTGGTTTTTGCCTGTGGCAGATAGTACCAGAGGTTGTATAAATGGGTGATCACTGGGCTGCAGTTGGGTTTGTTGTGGTATAGGCGTGGATGAGAGTGAGTATTGAACTATTTCTGAATGACACAGTGACGGCACTTCCGGCGATTCACCGCTAACCCTGATACCGTAGAGCTGGTTAAGGCTTTGGGTCGGTGCAATAAAATAATCAGCATCATCATCTTCCGGAACAGGAAGTAAGATAACTTTCCATGTACTGAGCCTGTAACTTACAATAGCCGGGCGATACCTGCCTGTTTGCCTGTGCCTGAGTTGAAATACTCCGGTTTCTGGCTCCGGAACTGAAAAGGGCGCAAATTTCTGTTGAAATCCAATATGGCAGCCACTGCTGCCAAGCTGTATCGGGTATTCCATTACCATTTCGTATTCTTTGGGTATGTCGACTGACCAGCCAACGGGGTTGGGTTCAATAGGTTCCGCGAAGCTCGTATTGGAAGAAAACACCAAAATCAGAAATATGAACTTTAAGCCTGAAAATCTCATTGTTACATCACATTCATGATTTTTACTTAAAGGATTCTAAAATTAGATGAGTTTTTTGATGTTGGCGAATTAAATTATCAGCTGGTGTGGCTGGGTCAGATAATCCCTTTTATGCTCGCGGGCAGATTCGTCGACGATAGTAGTCTGGAGTGTTCTTGCCAGACTTCTATGTGTGTGAAACCAGAACTGCCGATTGTTTAACACGTTGCCCACTAAACCCAGTAGAGGTTGTACTTCTCTTCTCTTCTCTTCTCTTCTCTTCTCTTCTCTTCTCTTCTCTTCTCTTCTCTTTGTCCTGACTCGCATTATGATTTTTCATGCGTTTATTCCTGTTGTTTTTTAACGAGTCATCCATGAAGAATATTTTACGTTGGTTTTGTACTGATAAAAATAATTTAATTTTATATTGAGAATATAAATGACAATCATTATCATTCGCACAAAATAATAACCAACACCACCATGGGTGGGTGTAACAGGAGTTTTAGGGTGAAGAAAGGGTATAAAACGATTCTCGCTGCAGCCATCAGTGCAGTGATTTCTCAAGGTGCTGCGGCTGCAGAAACCAGTCAAGAGGAAGGGAAGGGTGTAGAAAAGCTGGATAAGATTGTCATTACCGGCAATTTTTCCCGTTACTCGGCGATTAAATCAGACACGCCTGTTATGGAAATGGCCCGTTCTGTCTCCATAGAAAATGAACAGCAGATAATTGATAAAGGTGCCGCCTCGCTGGACGACACGTTTGTTTACAGTGCGGGTGTTACGGGCAAACCTTATGGATTTTCCACCCGGGGTGATTGGGTGAAAGTGCGTGGTTTTGATGTACCGCAGTATCAGGATAGTCTTCAGTCGTTATTCGGTAATTACAATAATACCCGACCACATTTGTATACGCTGGAACAGGTTGAAATTTTAAAAGGCCCTGCTTCGGTTCTGTATGGAAAAGGCTCACCAGGTGGAATTATCAATGTTGTGAGCAAACTTCCCAAAGAAGAATCTCACACTGAAATGTTTCTGGAAGCGGGTAGTTTTGATCGTAAGCAGTTTGGCTTTGATTCAACCGGAGCATTGGATGAAAAAGGGCAGTGGCTATATCGACTGGTGGCCGTCTATCGGGATACCGATACCCAGGTGGATCATGTAAGCGATAAAACCCGGGTATTTGCGCCTTCCATCACCTGGCTACCTACCGATGACACCAGTCTGACCCTGTTGCTTAATCATACATCCACCGATTCGGATACGGGCGCACAGTTCCTGCCCCTTGCCGGTACTCTTACACCAGCACCAAATGGCCAGACGCTGGATACCGGAACCTACACAGGTGATCCTGATTACAACCATTACAATGCTGAAACCACTTCAGTAACCCTGCTGGCTGAACATCAGTTAACACAGGACTGGATGTTGGAAGTGACTTCTCGCTATACCGATGCAAAAGCCGATTATCAGCAGGCATGGACATCGTTTATCGGGGGTGACCGTTATGTTTATAACCCGGATGGCAGTCTGTACAAAGGCGGGCTGGTACCAAGAACGTTTTATCGCAACGATGCCACGTCAGAACAGTACGCTATTGATGCCCGTCTGCGCGCAGGATTCCTGACCGGTGATCTGGAGCATGAATTGTTGATCGGTGCACAGTATCAGGATGTTGAAACAGGCAAAGGCGGATATTACGCGGCGGCTGTTGGCTTTGATTTTGCCACGCGTGGACCTGATGCCCTCTTCGGTGATCAATTCTGGCTTAACCCGTTTAATCCTGATTACGGTAACGTGCCTCCGGAAGCTCTGTTGAATTCGCTCTATAAAGATGGCCCCGTCACAAACACAATAGATCGGGGAATTTATTTCAGTGACCTGATCAGTCTTGATAACTGGCGCTTTACCCTGGGCGTTCGAATCGATGAAGCAGAATCAGAGACAGGGGGTAAAACCCAGAAAGACGATGCCATCAGCAGCAGTGCGGGTGTTCTGTATCAATTTGAGAATGGTGTATCCCCTTATTTCAGTTATGCCGAATCCTTTGAACCGGTTATCGGCGATAACGGTGGGGGTGAGCCGTTGCAACCACAGGAAGGTCGTCAGTTTGAACTGGGTGTTAAATACCAGCCAGACGGATTTCCCATGCTGCTGACGGCATCATACTTCGATATCAGACAGAGTAATCTGTCTGATCCTTCGTCGCTTCCCGGAAATATTGAACAGCAGAGTGGCGAAGCCGAAGTCAAAGGTGTTGAGCTGGAGGCTTTGGCCAAACTGGGGGATTTCAATCTTGAAGTTAATCTCAGCAAGCTGGATACACGCAGCGCTAAAGGATTTCAACTGGCCAGTGTTCCTGAAAATCAGGCATCTGCGTGGTTGGGATATCGGCCTGCAGGTGACTGGGCTGGCTTTAAATCCGGAGCAGGAATACGGCATATGGGAGAGAGTTATGGTGGTGCAGACACCATAAAAACCGATGCCTACACACTGGCTGATTTTATGATGGGTTATGAAACCGGACAGTGGGATCTGACGTTAAATCTACGCAATCTGGCGGATAAAAAATATAACGCCAGCTGTCTGTCTCGTGGCGATTGTTTCCCCGGAGAAAGACGTTCGATTGTTACACGACTGCGTTACTCATTCTAACCCACACAATTAACTGGCTGAGTAACAATGACATTGGATCAAATACAGAATGATCTCCCAATGTTGCAGATGGTGATGGCGCTGATGCTTGGTTGCATCGGCGTTTCAGCACTTCGACTGGGGTGGGAAAGTCAATCAAAACTGAAAGGATTAATTCTCTGGATGGGCTGGCTTGTCCTGATGATTTCAGGAATTTACTGGATACAGTTTGCCGGTGCCGAATTTGGCGTTGTTTACCTGTCGATCATTCCCGGGATTGTTGCAGGGCTAATGATCGTTATCGGTTCAGAATACCGACCTCAAAAATGGCGTGATCAACAGGCTGAGGCAAAACCTATGCTAACGACGAGTGTCAGGCATAGAGCAGGCACTTTCCTGGTCGTCGGGCCTTTGGCCGGGCTGGTCAGTTGTCCGGTAATCCTGTTTATTGCCATCAGTCTTCCGGTTGAGCAAAGGGATGCAATGATTATTGCTGCCCTTGGCTATCCGGTCTTGTGGGCTTTGCTGGCTATCTGGTGTTGTTTCCAGTCACTCAGGCGGTCAACACTGGTGCTGATGATGGCAGGTTTAATGGGAACTCTGGGAATGTATTGGTGAGGAGTGTTTTGGTGAGGAATGTATTGGTGAGGAAAGTATCAGTGAAAGGAATATATCGGTGAAAGGAATGTATAGGTGAATGGAATGATGACATTTAAACCTTCAAAAGTTCTGATCAAACAGATGCTGTCATCGCACTCGGTGATCGGTCTGGTGACTGGTGCCTTCATGTATCTGATTTGCCTGACCGGTACTCTGGCCGTTCTGGGCGATTATATAGAGCGCTGGGAACAGCCTGAAGTTCCGGAATATTCATTATTATCGGAAGCTTCAATCAGTAAATCAGTTGATCACTATATGGACCAACAGGAAAAGAGTCCGGAAGCACTTTATGTTGTATTGCCAACGGAATCGTTACCCAGAGCACACCTCAGTGATAGAGAGCAGGAATGGTATCTTGATATCGATGGCGCATTAATTGAAGAACCGGTAGAGGGCTGGGCCTACCTGATTGAAAAACTCCATGTGAGTCTGTATTTACCGGAAACAATCGGGTTGATTCTGGTGAGTGCTTTCGGGGTTATGTTGTTAAGTCTGATTATTTCAGGCGTTCTGGCTCATTCCAGAATATTCAAAGATGCATTCCGACTTCGATTAGGAGGAAATCGTCGTCTTGAGCAGGCGGATATTCATAATCGTCTTTCAGTCTGGGGGCTGCCCTTTCACTTCATGATCGCATTGACGGGAGCCTTTTTCGGATTGGCCGGTATTCTGGTGATCACAGCCGCGTCTGTTTTCTATGATGGTGACAGGGAAGCGCTGATTGCAGATATCTATGGAAAAGATCCCGTTGTCAGTGCGCCAGTACAACCACTGGATTTTGCCTCTGCGTTCAAAAATCTGAAGATTGAAAATCCTCAGGCAACACCCATTTATCTGATTGTGAACAAACCGGGAACTACCGGACAGAACATAGAAATTGCAGCAACCCTGCCTGGGCGACTGAGCTACGCCGAAATGTATCGATTTGCTGCAGATGGTAGCTATCTGGGTAATCAGGGACTGGCAACAGGGCCTGTTGCCCGTCAGATTATTTACTCCGTTTATCGACTTCATTTTGGTAGCTTTGGTGGCTGGCCCATTCTGGTTCTGTATGTGTTAGCAGGAATTGCCCTGACGGTTATATCGGTGAGTGGTATTAATATCTGGCTGGAGAAACGCAATGGACGAACATGGGTCAATGATATCTGGAGTGCCGTTGTCTGGGGTGTACCATTGGCATTTGCTCTAGCGGCCGTTTATAGCGTTCTTCTGGGAGGTGCTGCCATTCTGGGCTTTGTCTTTGGATTGCTCTTCTCGGCACTATTGAGCCTTATACAAAAAGACGCATTCAAAAGCGCTGCATTACTGCAGGTAATGGGTGGCGTGACACTGCTGGGGTTGCTATCGGGGTATTATCTGAAATTTAACATCCTCTTTTCCAGCGACAGCAGTGTTTTAATAAATGGAATGGTTATTATCACGGCTATCTTCCTTGTGATTCAGGGATTGAGGCGTCTGAGGAAGCATTCAATTAAAAATGCGATGGTTGCTGCCTGAAGGAAAAATACGGAAATTGCTCAGGCAGATTTCCAGCAACCTGCGATACTGATTCTGTCTCATTTGATGCTTCATTCATGATTTGAGGGGGAACCCATGCATGCATTTCGCTCGATTCTGCTAGCCATTACTCGCTTGCATACAAGTGATATGGAATTAAAACAGGCGTTCAGACTGGCCTCGGATAACAGGGCCAGACTGCTGGTGGTGATATTTGATACCAGCCTGGAAACCATGCATAAGCTTCAATTTCTGCCTCTGGAAAAGAAACTGGAAGAAATATTCAGAGGGCAGCTGGAGGAAGAGTTATCTCGACTCAGGGCTCTGGCGTGGGATGACGGACTGGTTGTAGAAACCATGATTGTTTCCGGACGTCCCAGACAAACTATTTACCGGGTGATAAAGGATAATGCCATTGACCTTGTTATCAAACTTGCAGATCCCAGTGGCGCGCTGGCAAAAAAACAGTTAACCGGCAATGATCTGGCGTTGTTACGTAAATGTCCGGTTCCAATATTGATGATGGCTGACCGAAATCAATTACCCGATTTCACCGGTAAGATTATGGTTGCCCTGGATGCTGGAGATCCTGACTCGGAAGCTCACAAACTGAATCGGTGTCTTATTCAGTATGGTTTATATCTGGCTACCCAGGAAGGCGCAGAATTGCATCTGGCCAGTGTCTGGCATCTGCCTGTCAGTAAGCGATCATTGAAAATGCTGTCTGATGAAGAATTGTATGAACTTCAGGAAACCACCTGCCAGCGCCATCAACACAAGCTGGATGAATTGATGCAGGAAGTTGATATCTCTTCAGAATCAGACAATGTCAGAGTACACCTGATGAAGGGAAAACCAGCGATAGAACTTCAGAGGCTGGCCAATGAAATTAATATTGATGTGATTGTTATGGGAACCCTTGGTCGTCATACCCAGGGTGTATTAATAGGCAATACCGCAGAAAATATTCTGAACAGCATTTACTGCTCGGTTCTGGCCGTTAAGCCGGAAGGGTTTCAGTATTCACCGAGCGATTATGCAGAATAGTCAGAAGGACATCTGTGAATCCTGTTTTTTATTTTCAGCAAACAGCTGATCTGTGAGCAAGTACTGGAAATTGTTCCCGACATTTCCAGCATATAGCTCGTCCCTGAGCAAGTACTGGAAATTGTTCCCGACATTTCCAGTATATAGCTCGTCCCTGAGCAAGTACTGGAAATTGTTCCCGACATTTCCAGTATATAGCTCGTCCCTGAGCAAAAAAAAAGTTTCATCGCTGAAACTTTTTTTAATTATCCGGTTTTACAATCATTATCCGGGATCAGGGTTTTAAGCCACTCATATACTCAATGGTTTTGCTTAGCTCCTCATCGGAACAATCAGAACATGTTCCCTTGGGAGGCATGCTTTTGATACCACTGATAGAATTGGCCAGTAATTTGCTGAAACCACCTGCAGCGGTTTCTTTTTCCTGCCATGCAGCAAGGTCGCCCTTTTTAGGGGCGCCAAGCAAGCCACTGGTGTGGCAGGCAGTACAATATTTATTAAATACTGCATCGCCTGAGCGAGGGCCGCTGCTGGCAGATGCTACGACACCAGCAGCATCAGCACAGTCATCGCCCACTGTACAAACAGTACTGACAGGAGCAATACGCTCACTGATTTCCTGAAGAGAAACCTTATCGAGATCTGCGCCGGGCTTGGCAAATGCCAGTGCCGCAAAAAATCCCCCAACTAAAACTATCAAAGCACGCATGTGAGTTACCCGTGACACTCGCTCATCCTCTTTATGACTATCGTGCTAAGGTGCGGACTCTTTTACACTTATATGTGCTTGTTATTGGTCTGCACCAAACTAGCCGAATTATTGTAAGCAGGGGCGATTATAGATCAATTGATCTCGCTAAAACAGCGGTTTACACAGTGGATAGTGCGGAGGTTCCCTAGAGCGACGGAGGCAGTATTTGCAAAGATTGAATATTTGCTTCTCCGGAAGTTATTCAGACAGTCATTTCCTGAACATTCAGGTTATAAAAAACCATAGACATCAATACCTCTGATCAGTATTATTGGCCACCGCTGGAACAGCTAATTGGCTGACATTCCGCACTGCGCCCTTAGCTCAGCTGGATAGAGCGCTGCCCTCCGGAGGCAGAGGTCAGAGGTTCGAATCCTCTAGGGCGCGCCATCTTTCACTATTTCCCATCAAGCTTTAGACACACCGACTGTGATTTTTATTTCAGAGAATCTGTGTTCAATTTCCTGAATAAAACCCAGAGTGTTGTTGATCCCCCGGTTGCGGGCAATATAATAACCCTCTCCCTTATAGAAAAATTCGGGCTCTTGCTGGGTTCTATATTTACGGTATTTGTGGCCGGTATCAGTGACTTCATCCATTTTTTTCAGCAAATGAAATGAACAGGATGTATTGTTCCGTAAAAAATTAAAGGCAGCTTCATCAATTAGTTCGGCATGTTCCAAAGCCCTCACTGCATGAAAGCCAAGATCGGACTTTTTGAAATCAGACTGATACAGGTATATACCCAAAGGTGACGGGTATAAGCGTATAGTTCATAAATCCGTTACCCCTTTAACATATCAAATACAACCCGGACAAATCCGAGGATCAGTTCCGGGTTAGAAATGTCGGAGACAGAACGTTGGTTTAAAGGTCGAGCGTAACCACTGCCTTGGCATTGCACTTGTTCAACGACGATGGCGTCATAATGCTCCTTTCTTCACCATATCGAATAATATCTCTCTGATACCGCGTGCTGTCTCTGGGTTGGATAGATACTGCATCATCATCTCTTGATGTGCTGCACTACAGTCCATTACGGCATTATCAACAGCCTGAGGAAAATCGCCCAACAGAGCTTGTTCCTTCGTATTGTTATTTACCTGATACATGACTGTTTTGTTTTCATTAATTTTATCCCGCCCGTAATTCAGGAAGTTAATCAGGTCGCCGTCCGACAGTTTGTCAGTAATAAACAACTCATTCAGCCGCGCTACAATCTGCGACAGAAACTCCTCTTTTTTATCCTTGGCTTTGGCACTGCCCACATCGCTGCCCGGTTCCAGGTTATAGCCTTCAGCGTCTTCCTGCAGCTTGATGTCCTGCTCGCGGATTTTAGACAGGCGATAGTGGCTCATGACCACGTTATCCAGGTCTATCTCGTCTTCCTGAACCACCTTCTCCCGTAGCAGCGGGCGCAGGTAGCGGGCGTACAGACTGAGCTTTTCCAGTTCCTTGTCGTCGTAGTCGACTATTTGAGACATAAACTCGTAGAAGCGAGTGAAAGTGCCGAGGTCTTTCTTGAAAATTTCCAGCCGGTCTTTCTCTTCTTTGCACTCTTTGAAGCTGTTCTCGGCGTTGGCGATTAGCACTGCGTCTTTGGTTTTTTTGGTGCGCTCGAACATTTCCCTGGCGGTGATATACGCTTCAATGGCGGAGCTGTACCGCTTCTGCCAACGGTCTACAGCAGGTTTGCAGATGTTACTGATGGCCGCATTGCTTTTGCTCTTGGTCAGGAATGCATCACAGAACTGTTCGACTTCGTTCCAAAGAAAAATACCACTGGCACGCAGCTTTTCATTTAGCTCAAATATCTTGTTTTCGTCCGATACATCTTCCAGCTCCGCCGTTTGATAATACGGTTGAAAGGCGTTAAGAATTTCTTCCGGTTCATTAAAGAAATCCAGCACAAAGGTGCCGGTGACTTCTTTGCCGGGGTAGGTACGGTTCAGGCGTGACAGCGTCTGCACACATTCCACACCGCCCAACGGTTTATCCACATACATGGCGCAGAGTTTGGGTTGATCAAAGCCGGTCTGGAACTTGTTGGCTACCAACATGATCTGGTAATCATCGGTGTCGAAGGCTTTGCGCATGTCTCGGCCTTTCAGACCGGGGTTCATACCTTTCTCGTTGAACTTCTGGTCTAGCAGCGCGAGACTGTCTGGGTCATGCTTCTGGAATTCAACCTCGCCAGAGAAGGCAATCATCACCTGTATGGTGCTCTGTTTGTGCCCTTTATGAGAAGCGTTCTGGGTCAGATACTTATCAAACGCCAGCTTATAACGCACCGCTTCTTTACGGGAACTGGTCACCACCATCGCCTTCGCCTGACCACCCAGCAAGCCCTTCACATGCTCTTTGAAATGATCAACAATCACTTTCACTTTCTGGGAAATATTGTAATCGTGGAGCCGCACCCACCGATTTAGTTTCACCTTGGCCTTTTTGCTGTCCACTTCTTCATCGGCGGTTTCTATCTTCTGGGCGAGCTGATACGCCACCTTGTAATTGGTGTAGTTTTTCAGCACATCGAGAATAAAGCCTTCCTCAATGGCCTGACGCATGGAATACACATGAAAGGCTTCGGGTAGGTTCTTCTGTGAAGCCGGTTGTGACGGATCAGGCCGCGACCAAACAGCTCCAGCGTCTTCGCCTTGGGGGTTGCCGTAAACGCATAGTAATTCAGGTTACTGCTGCCCCTTTACGAGCGGCTATCGTAGCGTCGAGAATATCTTCCGATGACAGCGGCTGATCTTCATCAACCGCTTCATCTGAATCCACCATCAACACTTCTTTCAACTGCCGTGCGGTAGAGCCGGTTTGCGAAGAATGCGCCTCATCGGCAATCACGCCGTAACAGCGTTCTTTCAGGCTGGTGCTGTTTTCGATGGCCGACAGCACATGGGGGAAGGTTTGAATGGTGACGATAATAATCGGTTGGGCGTTTTCCAGTGCCGTTGCCAGCTTCTCAGATTTGGAACCGTCGCCTTCCTTGTTATTGATCTTGCCCACCACACCATCGGCGTGTTCAAACTGGTAGATAGTGTCCTGCAACTGGTCGTCCAGCACCGTGCGGTCGGTGACCACGATAATGGAATGAAACTTCTTGTTGCCTTCCTCGTCGTACAACGTAGAAAGCTGATGCGCCGTCCAGGCGATGGAGTTTGATTTACCGGAACCGGCACTGTGCTGCACCAGATACTTGTTGCCAGTGCCTTCGGTTTTGGCGGCACCGACTAAGCGGTTCACCACATCCCATTGATGGTAACGGGGGAAGATCAGGGTTTCTTTTTTCGACTTAAGACCAACCGCGTTTTCAGTCTCTTTAATTTCCAGATGCACAAAACGACCGATAATATTCAGCAGGTTGTCGGGCGTCAGCACCTCGTTCCACAGGTAGTCTGTTGCGTATTTGTTGGAATCGTCCGGCACATCATTACCAGCACCGCCTTCCGCTGTGCCTTTGTTAAACGGCAGAAAGTAGGTATTACCGCCTGCCAATTTAGTGGCCATATGCACTTCAAACTGACTCACGGCGAAATGCACCAGTGCGCCCCGTTTAAAGGTGAGCAGGGGTTCCGGCTTTTTGGTTTCCGGGTCTTTCGGTAAGCGGGTGGTTTTGTACTGGCGAATGGCGTTATCGACGGACTGTTTAAATTCCGACTTCAGCTCCAGCGTCGATACCGGCAAACCGTTCACAAACAGCACCAGATCAATGCGCCATGCCTTCGCCTTCTTGCCGGTTTCTGCTAAATGAGCATCGGTAGCGTATGGGCTGTAAACCAGCTCCGGCACAATACGACAAATGTTTTGTTTATAGCGAGCCAGTGTCTCCGGGTTCAGCGAATGCTCCGGCATAAACTGACACAGCGAGAAACGGGCATTGCGAATCTTCAACCCGTGGCGCAACACGCCCAGAGTGCCGTAACTGCGCAACTCTTTATCAATGGCGTTGGGGGCAGCCTTTTTAAGCTGGGTGACCAGATGATTAATAAAGTGCTGTTCCGAATCGTTGGGGAACACCTTGCAGAACTTCGCCCACTCTTTTGGCTGAGTCTGCTGCACAAAATCCAGCACATCGCGCTGGTACAAAGCGGTTTCCCGATGATACTGATCGCCCGAACCTGACTGCCAGCCATTGGCCTGCATTTGGGTGATGATATCGTCTTGAAAAATCCGTTCCTGGGTGCTGTCCATTTAACTACTCACATTTTGAACATTGTCTCCACAGTGTGGAGATAATCGGGTATTACTGATTTCCGAAGCGGGAAGACAGAAAGGTATGCAGAGTTCCCATGGCCTGATAGTGGCCGGGCAAACGACGGTAAATCTCTAAAGCGAGGTCTTCTTTGTAGGTGTGTGACGTCAGATTGCGGTCTTTCAGCATACTCAGCCAGGCTTGTTCATCGTCGAACCAGTGAGCGGCAAACGCCTGTTGCAGGCATTCTCTGGGCGTATTGGCGGTGATACCTTCCTGAGCGAGGCAGGCTTTCAGGGTTTTCCAGCTTAGTTCGATGGAAAACTCAAACCTCTGAATGGATGCATCAATCACTAAAGGTTGTGACTCCTCAAACTGCAAGGATTCGTGAAATCGTTGCAACGCCTTACCCAGTGCGTCCAGCTTTAAATCAACGCTCATACAATACCTGCCTGTCCTGTTCGATAGCGGCTCTCAGCGTACTGGCTGGCGGTTCAGCATCCAGACGTACACAGTCAATGGTTAACAGAGTATCGGCTTGCTCGATAATAGCCAAGACCTGCAACCACTGGTCATTGGTAGCGGCAGGGCAAACCACCGCTAAATCAATGTCCGACCGTTCACGGGCATCGCCACGGGCGCGGGAGCCAAACAGGTACAGCGCATCCACAAAGGCCAAAGCGGCTAACTGTTGTAAAAACGCGTATTCGGTCAATTTCATCACATGCTTCCTTTGCAAATAGTGCCCCTGCGGTACTGATTCCCCGAACCCAACTGCCAGCCATTGGTTTGCATCCGGGCGATGATGTCGTTCTGGAAGTTGATTTCTCTTGTTTTATCAAGAGTCGCATCCTTGCTCATGGTTACTGCTCACTCTTATTTTCAAGGCGTTTACGGGCGTTGTGGACGGCTTGCTGGAAGCGTTCTTCCAGCACCTCTTTGGCAGGCATGTTGGTCATGTAATCCGCTACATGGATATCCCCCTGATCCAGCCCCAACAATTCTATTTGCTCCCGCTTTTTCCCTGCACACAGGATGATGCCAATGGGTGGTTCTTCTCCCGGCTGGCGATTATGTTTGTCCAGCCAGCGCAGGTACAACTCCATCTGGCCTTTGTATTCTGCCTTGAAATTGCCTTTTTTCAATTCAAGGGCGACCAATCGCTTCAGGTTTCTGTTGTAGAACAACAGATCAATATAGAAATCATCATCGTCAATCAGAACTCTGTGCTGACGGGCGACAAACGTGAAGCCCATCCCCATTTCCAGCAAGAAGTGCTGCATCTCTCGCAAGATGGCATCCTCAAGATCTTTCTCCAGAAAGGTGTCGTTCAGATCAAGAAAGTCCAGCAGGTAAGGCTCTTTCAGAACGAAGCTCTCATTGATACGGCCTTTCTCCCGCAGTTGAGTCAGCTCATGTTCTATAGTTTTTTCCGGTTTTCTGGAAAGCATTGTACGCTCGTACATCAGGCTACCCATGCGATTCAGCAAGGTTCTGGTTGACCAACCGTCCCTGGCAGCCATCAGGTAGTAGAAGTCTCTTTTCAGAGAATCTTCGATATAGATCAGTGCCTTGATATGAGTCCAGCTCAATTGTCTCCGCACTGCGGAGACAATCTCAGGATTGGGAAAAGTCTCCGCAAAGCGGAGACAATGATGGATCTGCTTGCTACTCCAGCCTCTACCAAAGGTCACTGTCAGATTTTTGGCCAGCTCAGTGATGATTTGCTTGCCATAATCTGCCCGTTCGCCTTTGAGCACTTCGGTATTAATCCGCTGCCCCACCTGCCAGTAGAGCAGGGTCAATTCGGCATTCACCGCCACCGCTGCCCGCTGTTTGGCGGACTGGATCAGGGTTTTGATTTCACCGAACAGGGCGGTTGGCTGATCTGTCGCTTTTGATGAAGCGGGCGTTTTGCTCATGCAGTGGCCTCGGTGGTTTGTTCTTTTTGTTTGGGATTTACCCAGTTGCGGACGTCGATTTTGCCGGTGACGGCGGCGGAGATTAGGGCGGTGCGGCGTTCTTGCATCAATGTTCTAGCAAGACTGCTTGCATTTTTTAGTCCAATCGAAACCGTTGCTAGTTTTTGCCGCTAAGAAACTAACTTAATCACTTCTTGTTCAGTCGACAGGAGGGTTTACTACCAGAAATCCAAGAATTAATATTCGACGTTTAAACCTTCGCCATTGTCATACGTTGAGCCGCGAGCAAACTGTAGTTGCATTTTTATGACGCTGGAGACTTCAATAACATGCAGCAAGATATTCGTTAACTGACTTTATGATTTGTTTTCGAAACGATTTCACATAAGCATGATCGTTGTGTCCCGGTGCGAACACTTCATCTTTGCAACACATGATCACCTTCACCTAGGCTAGTATTCGCTTTCGGGTGTTAAAAGTATAGTCGCCAACTTTCTCTTCCGCAAAGTTGACCATCAATCAGAAGGTCATAGAATTCTTTGAGTAAGAGTTTTTGCCGCACTGAGATCGACAGACCATCCCTTTAACTTTCTAATTGCTGGCATTTTCAAATACCCCATGCTCATCAACAAAATCGGCAGTTGTGGTTATTAGTCAACAGAATACTTCCTTGCCAATTTTATCTAGCGGCGTTGTATAGGTAACGTCCCCAATGCCCCGGCACTTCCCCCAGCCACTCCACACCGGAATCCTTCATCGGTGCATCGGGGTTCAAACCTTTGGTGACGGCATGACTGATCACCGCCTGTCGTTTTTCTTTCAGCAGCCGGATCAGGGATTGCTGTTCTTCGATCAGGGTGTCGATTTTGGCGGTTTCGTGGTCGAGGAAGTTGGCTATATTTTCGTGCTCATCCAATCGAAGCGAGAACAGAATATATGCTCCTTTATATCGTCCCAATCAATTGCTCACGATGCTCCAGAATTCCAGCCAAAAGTCGCATAAATATTTCTTGATGCATTCTCAAAAAACTTTGGTAGGACAAAACGGTTTGATCACTCCTTGCTTTGCATCTAAAACAATATAAACGGGATGCAAACCCCATCATTTGGGGACATATCATACTGAACGCAATCGCAACAGTTCCATACTGACAATTTAAAGATATACCAGTTTTGAACAATCTTAGGTTTACTCAAATCCATCAAGCTGCTTTATTGGCGCTACAGAAATCTTTATTAGCGGTATCGAATAAGGTACTTTCCTGATATTTTGCCCAGATAAATAGTTTTGATTCAAAGTTGCACGTTCATTTTTTGTCGGTGGAGTCCAGCCCACCTGAACTATGGCGCTACAGGTGCTTCACCTTACTAACCACCCATGAGTTGGAATTCTCACCCAACCACTCAACCCCAGAATCCTTATACTCCGGATAAGCCACATACTTCCCAGCCATCACGAATGCACCTCAGCCAGCAGCCCCATAATCCGTTTGCTCACTGCATCCAGGTCAGCGTCTATTGCGTCGAGTGTCCGTGGCGGCTGGTACTGGTAGAAGTGGCGGTTAAAGGGGATTTCAAAAATAGTTTGATTGTCCATCACACATCACTCCCAGGTTCCAGAGCACCACCCAGCTCCTGCTCAATGTCTACCAAACGGCAGTCATCCCCCTCCCCGTCATTCCCGCGAAGGCGGGAATCCATGGTTAACGATGAACGCCTTAACCCGCATATTTCTCGTTTGTGGGTGAGGTAGATTCCCGCCTTCGCGGGAATGACGGCAGTGGTCTTGGGAATGACAGCAGTGGTCTCGGGAATGACGACCGAGTACGCAGAAACGGCAGTAGTTACATATACAGCAGTACAGCCAATCATTGGATGCTCTCCCATAGGTCATTCCAATGAAGGTTTTTTTCTTCAATCAAATTGATTTTCCACTGTCGGTTCCATTTTTTGAGCTGTTTCTCGCGGGTTATCGCATATTCCATGGTTTCATACATTTCATAATAAACAAGCATGTGAACCTGATACTGCTGAGTGAAACCGGCTGTTTGGTCATTTTTGTGTTGCCAGATTCGTTGAGCAAGATTACTGGTTACTCCTATATAGAGAGTGCCATTCTTTTTACTTGCTAATATGTAGACACAAGGTTGTTTAGGCATTGCTGGATACCCTGTAGATTCCCGCCTTCGCGGGAATGACGGCAGTGGTCTCGGGAATGACGGCAGTGGTCTCGGGAATGACGGCAGTGGTCTCGGGAATGACGGCAGTGGTCTCGGGAATGACGGTGATATGTTCAATCTGGTGAGTGAGAACGTTCCGGCTCCAGCCGTGCTCTATGGTATTTCGTACGTAATACAGGGCCTCAGTGAAGCTTTGGCACTTGCTGATGATTTTGAGATTATGTCCCCAGGGTATTTGGGTTAATTGGCCAACAAGCTGTTGGCTTTTTTGTGCTTCCTCGCTGTAGAACAGGTGCCACTGCCGAATGTATTTGATATTACTGAGTGAAAACCCTTTAATCTCCGGAAATTCCGCCATTAAATCCTGACTGAGCTGCTTCAAAAAACCATCGCCCCAGCTTGACTGCTGCTGACGTTGAACGATGTCTTCTCCCAGCTCCCAGTAAAAAGCCAACAGGGTAGAATTGACCTGAACGGCTGCTTTTAACTGGGTCGTTAGTACCTTTTGTTTTAACGCCTTCAGCCAGCTTTTGTATTCACTGTCAAAACTCAGATCAGTGGTCTTGCTCATGAATGAACCTCCCGCAACAGGTTCATGATTTTAGCACTCACCGCATCCAGATCAGCATCAATGGCTTCCAGTGCCCGGGGCGGCTGGTACTGATAGAAGTGCCGGTTAAAGGGAATTTCGTAACCGATAATGCCGATTTCACCATCCTGGGCATCGCACTTGTCGGCATTGATCCAGGCATCGGGCACATGGGGTGCCACTTCACGGTTAAAGTAGGTTTCAATCAGTGTGCTGGTACTGACCGATGGATCGAGGGGGACGTTTTCGTTATCCCGCAGGTCGCCGTCGGGTTGGAATTCTACGATTTTACCCTTATAGGTGAATGCACCGTATAAAGGCTGCTCTTCTTCCTTGAGAACTTTCTTAACGACTGGTTCGGCTTCCGGGTTTTTGAAGGTAATAGCATCAAGGAACTGTTTCTTTTCCTTGGTTTCCAGCTTGATGCCTGTGGCTTTGTAGGCCGCTTTCAGCGTGTTTTCAAATTCATTGAAATCGTTGCTTTGTTCACTGCCTAATTCAATCTGCAAGGCTTTGGCTTTAGTCATCAGACCCTGCTGGAATAGCCAGACTTTTTCACTGAGCAGTTCTTTGATCTGCTTCTCTTTCAGTTCTTTAAAGTCGGTTTTGATCTTGGCGCGAATGGCTTCTTCGTTGTCTGACAGAACGGTATGGCACTTGTTCCCATATTCGCTGTGAATCCAGCGCATCACGGCATTAAACGGTTTGGGTGCAAACTGTAAGCCTGTCACGGCTTCATCGGTGATCTGGGCAGACAGTCGCAACGGGCGTTCAATTGTCATACGACGGTAGCCGAATTCATGATGGTCAAAGATTTTGCTGGCGAACGTCTTGGGTGCTTCAACCTTGGCATTGGCTGATTGCCTTCCACGGTTACTCTTTTGTTCAGCAGGCTTGTTCAGCACCTGCGGTTCAACCACTTCAAACGCACCGAAGCTGCGGGTGATGGTTTTAATATCATCGTCGCTCATCAGGTTGCGTTTGGAACCCAGCGACTTACGCATTTTGCCGCACAGGTTTACGCCGTTAATCAGTTGTACTTTACCTTTGCGTTCAGCGTCTTTCTTGTTAGAGAGAATCCAAACATAGGTGGCAATGCCTGTGTTATAGAACATATCGGTGGGCAGGGCGACAATGGCTTCGAGCAGGTCGGCTTCGAGAATATAACGGCGAATCTCACTTTCACCGGAACCCGCACCACCGGTAAACAAAGGCGAACCGTTGAGGATGATGCCAATTCTGCCGCCAGGCTTTTGTGAAGAGCCGGTGTTATCTCTAAGCTTGCTGATCAGATGCATCAGAAACAGCAGTGAACCGTCAGACACTCTTGGCAGACCGGGGCCAAAACGACCGTCGAAACCTTTGACGGTGTGTTCGTCTTTGATGTCGCCTTCAATCTTCTTCCAGTCCACACCGAACGGTGGATTAGAGAGCATGTAGTCGAACTGGTCGGCCACCAATTGGTCGTTAGACAGGGTGTTGCCCAGTTTGATGCGGCTGACATCCTGACCCTTGATCAGCATATCGGCTTTACAGATGGCGTAGGATTCCGGATTCAGTTCCTGTCCAAAGGCACGCATCACCGCTTTCGGGTTGAGGCTGTGTACATATTCCATACCGGACGACAGAAAGCCGCCGGTACCCGCTGTGGGGTCGTAGATGGTGCGGATAATGCCTTCTTTTGTTAAGGCATCGTCGTCTTCCATAAACACCAGCGAGGTGGTGAGGCGAACGATATCCCGTGGGGTGAAGTGTTCACCGGCGGTTTCATTGGAGCCTTCCGCAAACCGGCGGATCAGTTCTTCAAACACCAAACCCATATCGTGGTTGCTGACCCGCTCCGGGCGCAGATCGGTATTGGCAAACTTGCCCACAACTTTATAGAGCAGGTTGGCTTCGTTCAGGGTGCCGATAAATTCATCGAACCGGAAATGTTCGAAGATTTCCCGTGCATCTTTGGAGAAACACTGGATGTAGGTTTCCAGGTTGTTCTTGATATCCCCCTGACCCAGCTTCGACAGATTCATGGGCGAGGTGTTGTAGAACGACAGGCCACCGGTTGAACGTAGAAGCATTTTCTCCATACCGTCTTCCGGCAGGTTCATGGCTTTTACTTTGTCGTACTGTGCCAGCACCGCGTCTTTGGATGGTTCCAGCACACACTCCAGACGACGCAGGAGCGTGAACGGCAGGATGATGCGCCCGTACTGAGATTGCTTGAAATCACCGCGCAGCAAATCAGCGACAGACCAGATGAAAGCGGCAAGGTTGTTAGACGACTGGGTGTTTGGCATGGTCACTTCTTTATCAAAATCGAAGTGCCGGAGCTGTGTTAGTTACGGGTTGGATTATTGACCCGTTGTCCGGCAGTTCTGTGTGAGATTGTGTAGGAGTGTACCGTTTATAGAGGATGGGCTGTAGTCGTAAAATCAATGTGATATACGAGATGGAACGGTATGAGCCTATACCAATAATAGGAAGTAATGAAAAAATACCTGGAATACTGGTTCATGTGTTTTAACATTATTCGTAGTTGTGCAGGGGAATCTTTCTCAAGTACGAATTAATTGCTTAAATCCAACCCAAAGAGAACCGAAAACTTGATATATTCTCATTGAGGGTATTTCGTAAGAAAGAAATATAAATGTTGATCGGTTGTTGATAGGTTGAAGGATGAGGTATGACTTCAAATTCATTGAATAAGCGCAGTGCCAATACAGTGATTGTGCTCGACTTTGAAACTACCGGTCTGTCCCCTGATATGGGCGACAGGGCCATTGAGATTGGTGCTGTATTACTGGAAAACGGCCAGATCACTGATCGCTTTCAGAAGCTGATGAATCCGGATCAGTGGATCAGTTCGTTTATCGAGAGTTATACCGGTATTTCCAATGCCATGGTGAAGAATGCTGGTTCCTGTGCGTCGGTAATGAAAGAGTTCGGTGAATTTATCGACGGTCATAATCTTGTTGCTCACAATGCTTCGTTCGACAAGAAGTTTCTGGATGCCGAGCTGGCGAATGCCCGATCCAGCTACGAAGGCACATTTGCCTGCTCGATGCTGATTGCCCGACGCTTGTATCAGAATGCCCCCAATCATCAGCTGGGTACGCTGGTGAAGTACAACCAGCTGCCCACAGAAGGTGTGTTTCACCGGGCTCTGGCCGATGCGGAAATGACTGCACATCTCTGGCTCGGAATGCTCAATGACCTGGGAAACAAACATCAGCTGATGGATGTCCCTTTTTCATTGATGAAAACACTGTCACGGACTCCAAAAAATTCAGTGGGGACTTTTTTGGAAAAGCAAAAAGCTAAGAGCATGGCTTAAAAAAGTGTTGTCGCGATCAAAGAATTAAGCGGGTGGGCCGTTGTTCTGTGATTTTTTGGCGAAAAAAATATTCGCCTTCATAATTATGATGTCAGCTTTTTTCAAGCAAAATGATCGATCCGGGTATTAACTGAAATCTTTAAAATCTATCGAAGAAACGCGCATCATTAACCGGTGTGGAAAAATCAGGTTAAAAACCCTTTTTCAATTTCCATACCGTTTTTAAGGAAAAACATATGACCACATTGCGAGCATTTCACTTTTTTTAGTGCTCTGTAAGTAATGTTTTTTTCAATAAAATTACGCTTTACTGTGTGTAATTTTGATTCTTTCTCACAACGTCTGCACATTGAATAAATTCCATTTTTTAGCCGTCTTCCATCACACATGCTGACGATGAGTGACAAGACTATTTTCTGTATCCTTATTGAGGGCGGATTCTATGGTAATAAATGGTATTTTACAAAAAACTATTGTGATTTTATTATGAAAATTGAAGAAAAAGTGAACAATGAGTGTTTTATGAAATGAATATGCAGATATAACTGGTGACCCGCTGTGTCAGGGACGTTCTCTTGGGATTATTATTGACTTGATTTTTGCGGGACTAAACCGGTTTTACTCTCTCAAAACAACGGCCATTTGATCAGCGATCAAATGGCCGTACATAGTCATTTTTAAACAGATTGCGGAGCCGTGTTATTTCAAAGGACGAACAAAGAGCAGCGGCTGTCCTTTTTCCAGAAGATATGGATAAGCAACCGTTTTGTTCTCATCACCGGTTCCCACTTCATTGGGAGCTAGATATATGTAAACCCAGCCAGGCAATCGGGCACTCAGTTTCTGATAGAAAACATTTTCCCGGATACTTTTCATACCATCGCCTTCACTGAGTACCAGACGGGGGTAGCGTTTTTCGTCATTGGCATGGAAAAACCAGGAAGGTTCGCTGGCTATGCTGTAAAACGAGAAACTGGGAGCTTCGAAGTCTTCTCTGGGTTCAGGAATATAAAGACTGAGCACACAGTTCATTTTTTCCAGTGAACAGTGTTCCCCTTCACTTCCCAGATACCATTGCCTGAAAGACTGCCCTTCATATTCAAAAGGTGTTTTAACAGGTTTATGTTTGTAATGCATCTCTTCCAGGATGGCCAGTGCCGCTCGACTGAGCATGGCTTCCATTGTTTCCCTTGCTGCCTTAATGTTCTCTGCCATTTGTTCTGGCATCCAGGCAAAAAGTCGATGTTCTTTATGATGACTGGCTCCGGGAATAGCCCAGCCCCAGTAGAGATGTTCGAAAGCACCATAGGGTTGCACATTCACACCGACAATACCGCTGGCATTGCCGTAAGCCGGGTGTGAGATATTACCCAGTTTGTAATCCAGCAATTTGCCTTCTTTGTTATAAGCTGAAGCGGGAAGTTGTTGATCGTATATTTGACTATCCAGACCTGCGGAATGAGTCAAATTTTTGGCTTTTGACCATTGCTCGTTATACGAGGTTTCGTTACGGGTTGCACAGCCTGATAGAAACAGTGCTGCAATAATGATTAATATTCTGAATTCCATTTCTGTCTCCGACCACGTTAATGCTGCTACCTCCCTTGACTGCCTAGAGCGTAAAGCCCTTTCCGGACTTGACTGAACAACCACATGAAACGTTTAGCATGCTTCAAATGCTTCTATTAAGGGTATTCCTTTAGTACTATAGGTGATGACCGAGAGGTTTGCGGGCTGTCAGAGTGAATTGGTAGCCAGAGAGCAAAAAATATGTATCCCGGTTCTAACTCTAAGTTGTAATAATGCCTACATACTCCCCTTGCAACACTCCCCTCTTATTTCCTGCAGCAACGGGCATTGGTTAATGATGTACCGATATTTTTTGCTGACTTTATTACCGTTGTTGCTGATTCTTGGTGGGTGTGAGCATCGTCAATTACCGGAATCGGTCGCCAATCTGGATGATCAGATTGTCCAGATTTTGATGGAGGAACGGAACCAGGCGGTTCGTAATCTGAAGATTTCCCGAATGAGGGGGGCTCTTGCCAAAGATATTGTAGCGACATTTGTTATGCCTGATGGTTTCCGATTTCAGGAAAGGTATGATCAAATCAGCCAGAAGATGGGTACTTACCATCAAACGGGCAAGAAGTTTGAGATTGAAATTATGGGGCGGGCTATCCTGGTGTCCGGCGACAGACAATCGGCTATGGTTGTGCGCACCGTCCGGGAAACCTGGTTATTTGAGAATACCTATGATGATGTTTCTGTTGAAGTCGTTCAGCAGTTTAACTGGGCCTTGATTGATGGCGTGCCGCAAATCGTCAAAATGAGCAGAAAAATCATTGATTGGGATATTATCAATAAAGATCAAAAATGGTTAATTGCTCCGATATGGCTCAGCGAATCAGGTTTTTAGAGTTTTATGCCTAGGAGCTTGACCGAGAATAGCGTCCGTAGCGAGGATCGTAGAAAATTGAGGATGAAAATTTGGTTTTGAGAGGCGAATAGCGAGCTATTTAACGAACAAAAGCGAATTTTCAGACCAATTTGCTACGACCGCAGTAGGACAGTCTATTCTCGGTCAGGCTCCTAGGGGCATTCCTGCGAGAAACAGCGTCAGCTCAAGAAGATTATCCCAGACATTGTTCTTGTCCAGTCCCTTGATGCTTCGATCAATTTGTCCTGTCTGTAATAACATTTGTCTGAAGTTTTTCTCGCTGTGCCGGGTTATGGCTTTATCCAGAATGGCGCGCCGACGCTTGAGAATAAAAGGTGAAAAGCCCATGGCTCTGGCAGACTGGTCGATGGCCAGTTCTGTAGACAGTCCTCTGGATTTTAACCGGCTCAGATGACTCAGCAGGCGTATCTCTCTGGCCATTGCCCATAATACAATGGGCGCTTCAATCCCTTCGCCTTTAAGAATGCCAAGAATTCGGACACAACTTTTTATATTGCCTTCCAGCGCCACATCGGCCAGCTGAAAAACGTCATAGCGGGCACTGTCCGATACGGAATCCCGTACTGTTTCTTCGTCAATGGTTTTGTCTTTGGCAAGGAGTTTTAACTTTTCTATTTCCTGGGACGCAGCCAGTAGATTACCTTCAACCCGTTCGGCGATGAGGCTGAGAACGCTGCGGCTGGCAGTGTATCCATCCATTTTCAGCCGTTGGGAGATCCAGTCAGGAAGTTTACCGGTTTCAATAGGCCAGACAGGTATAAAAGTACCGGACTGATCCAGAGATTTGAACCATTTTGACTTCTGAATGGCATTATCCAGCCGGTCGGTGATGATAAGCAGTAAATTGTCCGGGGAGGGGTTTTTTATGTATTCCAGCAACGTTTTACGGCCGGTATCACCGGGCTTACCGTTAGGCATCCTTAGTTCCAGAATCTGTTTGTCTGAAAACAGGGACAAGCTATTGGCATTCTCCAGTAATTCACTCCAGTCAAACGAGTTATCGACGTGGAAAACGTGACGTTCCGAAAAACCCTGCTTTCTAGCCTGAGAGCGAATCTGGTCACAGCATTCAGAAACCTGAAGGGGTTCATCACCGCTGACAATATAGATGGGAGAGAGCTGGCGCCGCAGATGGGCGCCCAGTTGGTCGGGATGAAGTTTCATGTTCCGGGTTATTGAGCCTCAGTTTCGGCAGTTTTTTCCTGTTTCATCTGTCTGATTTTACGCACGCGGGCTTCTTCTTCCCTGAGTTTGTCACCGGAAATGCCACCAATTCTTCGTACCGTTGTATTGATGAGATCCTGCTTCAGTTCTTTGAAGTTAATGTCTTCTTCAGAAAAACCTGCATTAACCTGGTTCTGATCAAGAGTGATATAGCGTTCACTGCTCAATTTAAAGGGTTCGAACAGTTGCAGCCCATCGGCTGTTTCCAGTCGATAGGTGATTTTCAAAGACAGCAGATGCTCATTATAACCGGCCGTGGCTCGGGCCTGATTATCTGAATCCTGTGTGACATCCAGCACCTGAAGGCGATAAGGCGCATTATCTGAGATTTCAATGCCATTATTTTGCAATGCTTGTGAGAGTTGACGTACATAGCTCAGATCACCACCAGAAATGGCAAGCTGTGACACTTCGCTGGCAATATCCAGCTGTCCCCTGAGTTGAAAACCACAGGCGGTTAATAGACTGATCAACAGCAGTAACGGCAGAATTGCTATCTGGCGAATAACTGTCTGGCGATTAACTGTCTGGCGATTAATAAATAGTGTCATGCGCTCTCCATGGTGTCAGGATGATGGTCTGGATGCTGCGGAGCCTGATTAGAGCATTCCGAACCAGGGCGATGGTGTGTATCCCAACCCAATAGCCTTCCTGTAAATAATATGTGTGAAACAGTCACCATATCATGGCAAGGCTGAAAGATTAATACTGTATACCCATCGCCTTTCAAGAAGATGCGTTCTTCCTTAAGTGTTGGCTCTCACTCACTGGCACGTCAGCCCGGCCGATCACCTGCTGCTGCAGGCTCCTGGTTATAGAGTGTTCTTTAACGATCAACGGTTATGGTAACCCGATCCGTGAGAATGAAAGCGACATCTTCCCGGTAGTAAGCCGCCTCATTAATAAAAACAGCGTGCCCAGGTTCTCCGTCATAGAGTAGTTCTTCATTATCAAAGGTTTTGAAAACAGGCTGTCCGGGTTCCAGTAGTCGATAATCCCTGTCCTGTAGGGACTCATGTATCATGGCTGTCAGTTCACCTTGACGGTTCCGGGGGTATGAAATGCGCTCCCTGGCTTTATAGGCTACTACATCAGGGCTTAAACGAGGTTCTTCTCTGGTCTGACACAAGGTTAGAAATCGGACCAGAAGATCAACAACTTTCTCTGTCGCTTCAAATAAATCCTGCCGAACCACAGCATTAGGAATAGAACCCACCTCAACGGTCAGTCCGAAATCTGAAATGCTGTTCAGGGATCGGTTCTCGTTGACATCGACGTCACTGATCAGAATGCGTGCTTCCGGAATATTTTGTTGAACATAAGAGGCGGCATGAAGGTTTAGACCTTTCTCGTTGCGAACGATCAGGGTTATCCCCATGTTGGATGTTGTGCTGTGTAAATCGATGATGAACGGTTTTACGTTTGATAATCTGGAGTGGATATCCCGGGCTCTCTGATGCTCGTAAAGCTTTTCACCCGACCCAAGGATATCCCTGGAAAAAGAGCGATTCAGATCCTTGTCGATAAACCGGGTTCCCCTGTTAAATGCTTCCGGATTGGCCAGAAGCGTGTTCACCGGCAGAGCATTATTCTGGTAAATACCTGAGTTCTCTATTTTTCGAATAAGGTAGGGCCCCAGAAATTCATTGCCATGGGTGCCACCGACAATAGTTATTTCTTTAAAGTTAATTCCGTTTGCAATTGTCACGCTTGTCTCCCGTTATCATGGTGGATAACAAAACGGCACAGGAATGGGTAATTCCGTTCGCCTGATTCTTCCATGGATTTTTTGTTGTGGAACTTTATCATCCAGTGGTGAGTGAACACAAAGTAAACAGAAGTTTTATAGTTTAGGTGAATGTCAGGAACAGTTAGATGAAAACAGACTGATTCAGACTTAGCAAAATCGTCGTAAACCCTCGCCCAATCGGGCGGGGATATAAGACGGGAATGCGGCGAGCATTCCGGTTGCGTGTTTGTATGCAGTCAGTCAGGTGTGCTCTGACTATTTACATACTCCTTCAGTGTTTCAATGGTCGCACCTCCTGCACTACAAGCAAAGTAAGAGCGTGACCATAATCTACCTGATTTACTCTGTGTCATAAGGTGCGTATTTAAAATCCTTAATCGTCTGGATGATGTGGATTTCAGATTATTATCCATAACGCTGATAGCCAGTTTTGGCGGGTAAGCGATGAGCAAGTGTACATGATCTTGTTCGCCATCCATTTCCAGTAAATCGCATTCAAGTTTTTCACAAGAGCTTTCAAAGGCTTCTTTTAATTGCAGGATCATATAGCCATCAAATAGCCTTTAGCCATCAAATAGCCTTCGTCGGTACTTTGTGGTGAACACCAAATGAACCACTAGCTTTGTAACACTATGCCGTTTGCATAGATAATCATGCAGTAAATCTTTATCACGCACACTCACTTGAATCAACCTGAAATATGTATATTATTGCAGGGATTATGGCAATGAGCACTCACTTGTAAATAGCCATGTTAAAAGCCACCAGGATACGTATATATCCAACACCAGAGCAGGCGGAGTTTTTAAACCGTCAGTTTGGTGCTGTGCGTATGGTCTGGAACAAAGCATTGGCCATCAAGGCCCACTACTACAAGGTTCGAAAGCAAAACCTTTCACCCAGAAAAGACCTGAAACCACTGCTGGCCACTGCTAAGAGAAGCCGCAGTACTCGTGGCTGAAAGACTCTGATTCTATTGCCTTGCAGCAATCCGTCATTAATCTGGACAAGGCATTTCAGAATTTTTTCAATCCTAAGCTTGCGACTCACTTTCCTCGTTTCAAATCAAAACATGGCAAACAAAGCAGCTACCATTGCATGTCGGTGGCTGTAGGCGAAAACTGGATCAAGATTCCCAAGTGCAAGCTCATCCGGGCAAAGGTTCACAGAGAGATAACCGGCAAAATCAAGTCCATCACCCTAAGTCGAACGCCAACAGGTAAATGTTATGCGTCTGTTCTGGCTGAAGACGATATGCCTGAAGCAAAACCAGTAGTAGACATTAAAGAAAGCGGCGTTATTGGTGTGGATGTTGGCTTGACTGACACTGCTATCACCAGTACCGGAGTTAAAACCGGCAACCCTCGATTTATAAAAAATGCACAGCGCAATCTGAAGCGAAAGCAAAAGAAATTATCCCGATGTAGAAAAGGCTCGAAGGGCAGAGGCAAAGCCCGATTACTCGTAGCAAAGGCGCATGAGCGTGTAGCTTTTGCCCGTAATGACTTCCAGCACAAACTATCCAGGCAACTCGTTGACGAAACCCAAGCGGCAATTTGTGTGGAAACACTGAAGGTCAAAAACATGCTCAAGAATCATTGCCTTGCCCGATCCATTGCCGATGCTGGCTGGCATTCCCTCATAACCAAGCTCGACTACAAAGCGAAGCAGGAAGGTAAGTATCTGGTGAAGATAGACCAGTGGTTTGCATCCTCTAAAACTTGCTCTTGTTGTGGTCATAAAGTGGATGAAATGCCATTGTCTGTTCGCAGCTGGGACTGCCCTAACTGCAAGATAATCGGTATTGATCGTGATGTGAATGCCGCCTGCAATATCAAGAAGCAAGGCATATTGAAGTTAAAAGCGGAAGGGCTGTCCGTTTCTGCCAATGGAGGCAAGCGTAAATCTAGCGCACTGCTAGGAGCCAGACCGAGAATTAACCCGCACTGTCAAAGTAAAAAGCTAGAATTCAAAATCGATCAACATTTGATCGATTTTGGAAGAGTTTTAGTCATACTTAACCATTTCAAGCCTTTTCTTACCCTTTATGCTGCATTTCTCAACCTTTTTACATCTTCAAGACGGATTGATCCCGTGGATACCGCTGTCGCACATTTTTTCATATTGTGCGCCGCGCATACCAGTGAGAATTCCGCATCTACTTTCTCTTTACCTCTGAGGCTAAAGCCCCGGAAACCGGAATTCTTAATCTGACCAAACGGTGGCTCTGCAATTACCTTGCGATGGACGTATACCGCCTTCGCTTCTTTTGTCTCCATCTTTTTATTCATGGCCTGTCGCACGACTTCAAATTTGTCTGTACGAATCACCCGGCCAGCTTCTTTCTTTGAGCCGCTGCATCTTGAGCGATAGGGACACTCTGTGCATATATCTTTATCTGCACGATAACCTTTCCTTTTGGCCTTGCTCTGGGGCTTGGTGACGAGCTTTTTTCTGGCGGGACAGATAAATACATCCGCGTCGGCATCGTAAGTAAAATCGGCTTTGACAAACTTCCGGTCAGAATTTTCAAGGCCTGTCCCTGCGGCCTTTTCCTGACGGTCCGTGGCGACATAGGCATCAATACCACTCTCGTCCAGGGTCTGTAGATTTGAGCCCGAATTGTAGCCATTGTCCAAGCTCATCTTATCCACAGTTTCACCCTCGGTGGTCTCGGATAATGCCGCCAGGGCTGGCTCTACTTCCTGTAAATCATTCGCGCTCTGGCTGACGTGTTGGCCAACGATAATTTGGTTATCTTTATCAACGCTGATTTGTGCGTTGTAGCTGTATTCACAGTGTCCTTTTTTGCTCATGATCCGGGCGTCATGATCTGAAAAGCTGATTTGTTTTTTGTCGTCTATCAGTTCGCCCGGATTAAGCGTTTCTTCACGCTCTTCAAGCGCCTTTTTGGCTTTCTTAATTTTCTCGAGACGCTCTTGTTTGAATTGCAAGTCTTCAGGAATACTGTAGCCATTAGCCTCCTGATAAGTGTCGTCTTCTTCCTGATCACACTGGCGGGCTTTATTGATCAGATCATCAATCTCAGCACTCAGCTCTGCTTCTTTAGCCTTAAGTCGACCATAGCTCATGGCTTTGTGCTTTGACGTACTGGCTTTGAATTTAGACCCGTCAAGACTGATATGGCCAAGAGAGGCCATTTTAAGCTCCAGAGCGAGTTTGACACTTTGCTTAAAGCAATCATGGAAGAATGTCAGGTGATCTTTACGGAAGTCGCCCAGAACCCTGAAATTAGGGCAGTTCATTTGGGCGATGTACATGAAAGCCAGGTCCTGTCGGCATCGCTTTTCAATTTCACGAGAGCTGAACACACCATGGCTATAGGCGTAGATCAGGATGGAAATGATCAGCTTGGGAGGATAGGCATGTTGGCCGAGATGATGGTACTTGCTCTCAACTTCAGAGGTATCTATGTACTGAAAAATAGTTTCATAGACATAGCAGTCATGCTGCTTGGGAAGTAGATCAAAAATATTGGTCGGAAACAGCAAGTGCTGATTAAATTCAACAGGGCTGTCCTTAAATTTTGGTGGTGGCAACATTTGGCATTATTAGAATCAAGATTTGAGGCCTATCTTAACAGATAAGCCTGTTCTCGGTCAGGCTCCTAGTTGCTGCCTGAGAAGTTGGAAGCCTCGGCTTTTAGGGCGGGGAGCAGTCACATGTGTTAATCTCCCTCTGCGCAACAAGCGACAAATGCGATATAACAAAAATCAGACTGGAAAATGCAATGGAACCGTCAGTCAATGGGCGTCCATCTTGGCGTCTTGCCGTCATGCTGGCAGCCCTGGTAGCCACATCACCTTTTGCAATTGATACTTATCTTCCCGCATTACCTGCCATGGCGGAAGACTATGCCACCAGTATTGACAGAATACAGATATCCATCAGTCTGTACCTTTTGGGCTTTGCTTTCGGCCAGATTATTGGTGGCCCCATATCAGACAGCATCGGTCGTAAGCCTGTGGCTATTACCGGACTGGTTATATATTTGATTGCCTGTGCAGCGACTATCTTCAGTAACTCAGTAGAACAGCTTCTGGTGCTCAGGTTTATACAGGCTGTTGGAGGTGGCGGTGCAACCGTTATAACAGCAGCGATTGTCAGGGATCTGTACTCTGGCAAGGATACCGTACGGATGTTGTCGCTTATCTCCATTATTATGATGGCTGCGCCATTGATTGCACCGGGTGTGGGAACCCTTATGCTGATTTTTTCAGGCTGGCGCAGCATATTCGTGCTGCTGCTTGCTTATGCTTCCATGGTTTTACTGATGCTTATTATGTACATGCCGGAAACACGACTGAAAGAAAGCCGGGTAAAGGCGTCAGGGGTTACGGGTATTCTGCGCTCCTATGGCAAGGTTTTTAATCACAGGCGTGCCATGGGGTATATACTTAGCGTTGCCTTTTGTTTTGCTAATCTGTTTACTTTCCTGACAGCTTCTTCTTTTGTCTATCTTGAGTTTTTTGAAATTCCCACCAGAATTTACCCGGTATTATTTGGTATTAATGTGTTGGCATTAATGGTTGTTAATCGCATCAATGTGTACTTTCTCAACTTTTATGAACCGGAACAGCTCCTGAGAATCGGGCTTGGGTTGCAGTTGGTTGGTAGCATTGGCCTGTTTATCAGCTGCACAGTCATTCAGCCGGATCTTTTTTCCGTTTGTCTGTTTATCCTAATCAGCATTTGTTCTCTGGGACTTATTACGGCCAATGCGGTGAGTTGTTGTTTGGTCTATTTTCCTGATTACAGTGGCACTGCCAATGCAGTGATTGGTATGCTCAATGCCAGTTTTGGTGCCATGGGAGGATTGCTGTTGTCGAGTATGCATGATGGCACACTGATTCCTCTGGCTGTGATTATGCTGGGTGCTACGCTGATGTCGGTGCTGTCTTATGCGCTGGCTATTCGTGCTGAACTGCCGGATTCTACATTGGTTGTAGAGAGAGAGTTGAAGTGACTTGCCGGTACCTGCGAGAAAAACGACCAGTGAACACTGGTTATGTCTGCTGAGGATCATTATCTGTGAAGCCGGAAGTCTATCAGACCATTTATGATCGAGCCTGTGAACGCAAGGGTGGTGAACAGCCACTGGAAATGCTGTTGATTGCTGTGTCTGAAAACGCAGAACTGGCAAGGCTCGGAACAGACCGATATCTTGCAGAGTTTACCCGAAAAGTATTTCAATCCGGTTTTGTCTGGCGGGTTGTAGATCAAAAATGGCCTGCTTTTGAAGAGATGTTCTGGGGATTTGATGTCGAAAAGTTGTTGATGATGCCCGATGAAATGCTAGAGCGTAAAGCATCCGATCCTAAAATTATCAGACATCTTAAAAAGGTTTGGAGTATCCGGGAGAATGCCATGATGATCAGTGATCTTCAGCAGAAAACCGGCAGTTTTTCGGAACTCATCGCCCATTGGCCATCTTCCGATATCATTGGATTGTGGCAGTTACTGAAAAAGAAAGGATCAAGGCTGGGCGGTAATACGGGACCCTACGCTTTGAGAGCCCTTGGCAAAGATACCTTTTTGTTGAGCCGGGATGTGGAAGGTTATTTACGTACCTGGAAAGTCATTGAGGGTGGTGTGAATACCCAGAAGTCATTAAAACAGGCCCAGGCCTTTTTCAACCAGCTTCATGAAGACAGTGGACGATCCTATGCCGAGTTGAGCCGCCTGGTATCATTAAGCACCGGGAAAAATATAATCCAGACTGAGACGGATTACAGTCACTGATACTTAATTCTCAAGAATATTATGATAATACCGACATTGCAGTTCACTGCCAGTGTGATGCTCCCTGTGTGCGTCATGCTTCTGGCTGGGTATTTGTTGAAAAAAGCTCAATTTATTGACGATCATTTTATCGCCACATCATCTCGATTGTTGTTTCATATTTGTTTGCCTGCACTGCTGTTTCTCAGCTTGTCCGGAGTTGATCCTGAAACAGTGATTAATATAAAGCTCGTGATGGTTGCGGTGATCTTTTCTGTTTTTTCTTTTATTCTGTCTTGGCTACTGTCGATTGGAATTAAACTTCAACAATGCGACAGAGGTGTTTTTGTACAGGGAGCAGCAAGAGGAAATCTGGCAATAGTGGGTCTTGCTCTGATAGCAAGCCTGTACGGTGATCAGGGGGTTGCCGCCATGTCAGTGATTATGGCATTTCTGGTGCCACTGTTTAATATTCTGTCAGTGTTGATTCTTGGATACTATAGTCGTGACATTGGCGCTCAATTTGAATGGCGTTTTCTGATATCGAGTCTGGTGCGTAATCCTCTTATTATGGCGGTGATTCTCGGTGTTGTTGCCGGTTATAATGGGTGGTCCCTGCCACCGGTTCTGGACAAAGCCGGACGCTACTTTTCTTCTATTACCTTGCCTCTGGCTCTCATCTGTATTGGTGGTAGTCTTAGTTTGAAATCTCTGGCTGAAACCAGTGTCGCTTCATGTTGGGCAGCGCTGTTCAAAACTGCAATCATGCCTTTATTATTTGTGCCTGTTGTCTGGTGGCTTGGCTTCAGGGATATGGAGCTGGGTGTTCTGTTTTTAGCTTTTGCCTGTCCCACCGCAGCGGCCAGTTTTGTTATGGCAAAGTCGTTTAATGGGAATAGTGCCCTGGCTGCAAACATCATTGTTCTTTCAACATTATTGTCCATGCCGGCCATTGCACTTGGTCTGTATATTCTACGCTTCAGCGGGATGATCTGATTTATCCTGTCCAACGGCTGAATCCAGGATTAAGGAAGTTTGATCGACTCGTCATAGAGTCCCCTGCTCTTATGGGAAAAAGAGCAGGGTTACCAGTAAAGATGGAAGAGGCTATATTTTAACCTGTGCTGATTTGATCCGGGAGAGCTTAATGGGAAGGAGAGCATGACCACCAGAGGTTGAGGTTTTCAGCATGACTTTTTCATCATCCAGCGATATGAGAACACCCTCAAAAATTCGACCCTTTAAAACCTCTATACAGATCGGCTTTTCGATATAATCTGATAGCTCACTTAATTCAATGGGACGAAATTTTTTATTGTTGCCTGTGTATGCATCCCGGGAGTTGTTCATTTTTACAACCTGCCGTGCAGCGGGGTTATTTTCCGTGTCTGCTTCTGATGGGGCCGGAATCTTCTGAGTTTTATTCTTTTCTATAAAAGCCAAAAATGCAGGGGACACCATATCAAACTGGAGAGGCGTGACAGATTGATCATTTACATTCAAATTGATATTCAAAACAGCCGCCCAATCCTTTTGACTGTATTTACTGAGATCCGAAGTGATAAAACCTGCAGGCAGTGCTGCTGATAAATAGATTGATTCGGGATTTTCCAGGAAATCGGAATAAGCCATTCTTATTTCCTTGTTGGGAATAATGCCCCATAAATCAATATAATATTGATTGTCTTTGGATGATTCGTTGTTTGCATATTGAGCAATACTGATATTGGAATTTAAAGAACAGTGAGTAACCATTCTGCTTAAATAGCCATCATCCAGATAGGAAAAAGTCAATTCACTGATTTCCAGACTGTCATTCAAACTGGAAAGAGAGAGATCCTTAAGGTTATTAACTCTGGCGGTAAGATTCGTGAAGCCAATCCCGGGCAGTTCACTATCCATAACAATATCAATTTCCTGACTGAATGGGTGAAAATTGTACTGAAGACCTAGGTTAATGAGGGAGTTACCCTGAAAAACTATCACATCTTTCTGGAACCGGACGTCGCTGAATGGATCGCCGCAAGAGGGCGCTAGAACTGGCTTAAAATGTTGCTTTGTATATTCCCCTAATAGTTCCTGAAACAGGATGTTGTCCAGCGCAGCCATTTCCAGTCCTTCCAGATTGATTGACAGGCGTTTTGGCATAGAGGTATCACCCAGACCAATACCCTGTTGATACATATACAGAATGTCAGGGAAGGTAAGGGATAGATTATTAATGTGATAGGTACGGGAATCAGTCTTTTTTGGCTGTACCGTCAAGTTGGTGAGATCTATCTTTCCTCTAAAATCAATATGAACGGCATCGAATCTGATTTTTGCATAAGGAGAGGACTTGACGATCAGTTCATTCAGTTTGAGTTCAAGTTTAATTTCAATGAAATATTTTAAGCCAAAGGCTATCAGGACTGTAATAAATATTGAGGCGGAAAACTTTTTAAGGAATTGCAGCATGTTAATATTCCTTATTCATATTGTTGCACATAATGCTTCCCTGCAGTTCTTGGTGTGTGATTGTCGATTTTCTGGAGATAATGTGCAAGGTACTATGTGTTTATAGGCAAAAAAAAGTTGTTACTATTTATATTATAGGGCTGCTGTAGCTTTTCAGGTTGATCTGTAAACAGCTTTTAGTGTTATTGAGTATAAGCAGGTTAATCTGATGTAGATGACGTTTCTGACAATGGCCTTTTTTCCAGAATACCACTCACAGCTTCTAGTGAAATACGGTCTTCTGGATTGGCCCGGGTCATAAAAATAGCCAGCCATTGCAGTAATTCAAAGGGAGAACGCTGAATAATAAAATCGATCTCCGCATTATTGGGATTGCGGCCTGTTTGACAGTGGCCTGTTTGACATAAGCGAATACGCTCGTCTTCTTTTAAACAGGAGGGCTCTTCCCTAATTTTAGTGGGTGATTTAATCTATATTGCAATGGCACTGACTTAAGCCTTCTTACCTTGATATTCTAAGAGTCTGCGCGCCTGCGCCCTTGGGTGTTGAAGTCTTTTATGGGGTTTTGGCCGTCTTTTAATCGCTCTCGGTTCTTTTCGCCCCGGTCGATCGCCCACGATATGTTCCGAAGCAATTTGCACCATACTGTCAACCAGTGTTGATAGCAATTCTGTTGTCGCCTGTAGCAGAAGCACGTGAAAGACTTGAATGGTTTCCTGAGCCGCTTTAAAGCTTATTTGTCGTGGCAGGTTTTTGAGCTTTACTGCCGCTCGTGCCATTAATGAGCGTATCAAATTATAAACCAACAGGTGCACCGTGATTTCCTTCCTGACCATTTGCGGAGTCTTGCAGCGCAGTATATCCATCGCCATAAGGGATTTGATGGATCGAAAATCCAGCTCTACATGCCAACGTGCCAGATAAAGACTGACTATCTCGGATCGTGGGTATTCCTCTGCGTTCAGCAGGGTAGTAACGATTATTCGTTTTTTGTTTTTAATCACTCGGACAGTCAATTCTTTGGGCACCCATCGCTGGTAGTACTCACGGCTCATCCAGCTTGGGCGGGCTGGTTTTAACAGACGTATTAAGCCGTCTTTCTTTCCCAGTTTCTGGTCGCATTTTCGGAGATCAACGTGCCGGGCACCATTTTTTTCAAATACAACGTCTACGCCACCTAATTGCAGCAGTGCTATCAGGAAGTAATTCTCAAAAATAGCATCACCCAGCAGGATGTCGTTGGTTTTAAGATGGCTCAAAAGCTGTCTGAACAAAGCAACTTCCCCCGTCTTTTTGCCTTTGCAGGGAGCCACTGCGTACGAAAGTATTGCGCCACTGCCCAACACCGACAGAATTTCTATTCTCAGCAGCGGATTTCCAACCCCTTTTTTTGAGCGCCATGTTGAGGGTAAGCACTTTGATTTTCAGTAGTGTCTGGCATCGAAAGCGTAGAGCCGTCCGTCATAATGACTCGGCGATTATGCCATGCCCACGACTCAGGGCTGGCGCTGTCCAGATTGTCTCCTGACTCCGTCAAAAGAGCTTTGATGCTGGGTTCCGTAAGTCGCAATCTGGCCTTGCAATATGCGCTGTTGCGGGTCGTATTCGCTTTCTTCCCCATAGCAATTTGATCTCTGGCGTCAGAGATTAGGGTGTTACGGCAGGATTTATTTTCGCCCGCAACCTGCTGCATAAACAGACTGAGGGTTTTCGATGGCGGATAGTTTCTAACTCTACCGCCAATGTACTGAGACTTGAAATTTTCAAGATTATCCTGAGTAAGCACGCTGGAAAGATTGTCGTCACCTGTCTGTGCGTACTGTTTAAGGACATCGCCAGCAAGGTTGAAGTATTCTGGGCTAAACTTGGTCATGGCTTGCTCGGGGAGAGGAAATGTATACGACTTTTATAGTCGATTTTCTTCTTGGGCAAGCCTTGTTATTTCTGGGTTGGATTCCTTAAGTCAGTGCCATTGATCTATATTGAACACTTCAAGGCAAGGATGCTGACATGCGCGATAAAGAACTCTACTCTAAAATACTTGGCGTTGAAACTCCGTGGCATGTCGCTCACGTGGAACTCTCCATTACTGAAGGAAAAGTCGAAATCTTTCTCGAACATGATGGCAAAAAGCCTTCTAAATGCAGTGTTTGTGATAAACCCTCTCCGGGTTACGATCGACGTTAGAAGAAGTGGCGGCATCTGGATACCTGCCAGTTTCAAACCATCCTTATTGCTGATGTTCCGCGTACACAATGTTCCGATCACGGTGTAAAAACAATACAGGTTCCATGGGCTGAACCGAACTCTGGTTTTACGGCCTTGTTTGAAGCACTTGTTATTGACTGGCTGAAAGAGGCAACAACCAGTGCAGTTGCCCAACAAATGAAGCTTAGCTGGAATGCCATCGACGGTATCCAACAGCGTGCAGTAGCGAGAGGTCTGGCACGCAGAGTACACGACAATCCCAAACGGTTAGCCGTTGACGAAACCTCATTCCAGAAGAGGCGTGAGTACGTCACTGTGGTTACAGATCATGAAAAAGGCATTGTTTTACATTTGGCCGACAACCATAAAGCTGACAGCCTCAATGAGTACTTTGAGACCCTGACGCCAGACCAGAAAGCCGGTATTGAATGCGTTACCATGGATATGTGGAAGCCCTTTATCAAGGCAGTCACATTGCATGTGCCAGAAGCCAGGGAGCGAATAGCATTTGACAAGTTCCATGTTGCCCAGTACTTAGGCAATGCGGTCAATAAAGTTCGCATAGAAGAGCATAAAGCGCTTATGTCTACAGGGTCAGACTTACTCAAAGGTACCCGGTTTGACTGGCTAACAAATCCTGAAAATATGAGCGATGAAAAGTGGGAAGCGTTCGAGCCGTTGCGTGATTCAAAGCTGAAAACAGCACGAGCCTGGGCCATCAAAGAGATGGCGATGACACTGTGGAATTACACATCACGAGCTTGGGCTATCAAGGCATGGAAACGGTGGCTGAGCTGGGCACTGAGGTGTCGGCTTGAACCTGTTCGTAAAGTGGCCAAGATGATCAAAGAACACCTGTGGGGAATTATTAACGCAATAGTTCTGAAAGCCGACAATGGCCGTGCAGAAGGCATGAATGGAAAGATACAGCGACTCAAGGGTCGAGCCTACGGCTACAGAAACAGAGAAAGGTTCAAAACTGCAATTTACTTTCATTGTGGTGGCCTTGATCTTTATCCAAGAGGGGTGAATCGCTGAAATTTACCCACACAATCTGAGGTAGAGCCAACAGGAGCAGTGCGCGGCAAGAAAGTTTGAGAGATTTTCAGGTTCCTTACGTGCTATTTGATCAAAGGGGTGATCACCGTCTTCGGCGCAGGAAGAGATAGAAGATTGAATCAAATCACATTTTGCCAACCGGCTTACCACCGTGCCCAGTGAATAAATATCGGACTGAATACTGGCTGATCCAGACTCAACCAGCCACTTCCTATAAATACACGACGATGACAGGTCTATTTCAAAAACATACCCTTAACTTTAGAACCGTCATTCACCACCTACTTTGATATTTCCCCTACCCCTGCAGCGCAAGGGTTTTGAAATTTGACCACCTTATTGTAAGCATAAACGTACTTCTCCTGATAACGAGTACCCAATCAACCTTTCATGGATATCCATTCATGAAAAACACAAACAAGAAAAAACCTCACCTTCAGCAGCCGGAGATGACAGGGACAAGCCTCCGTGCATTGATCTTGCTGCTCTCACACTCCCTCTTGAGTCAGGAATAAATTGATTGGTACGTTGACCCTAATATAAAGATAATTGTCGCCTGATTCTCCGAGATGCCAATCACGTGCTTCTCCGTTCCGTTGATCGTCTGCACATAAATGCCATCAAAGCAGCAGAAAATCCATCTGCCCGTTGGGTTCTGGGCTGGCTTTTTCTTCATGCCCGGGAACGTTCGGCTCTGCTTCTTCAACTCATAACGGATTCGATGTTGGATAGCAGCATAGACCATCAGGCAAAGTGTCATCACCATTAACAATGCCTCAATGCGTTCCGGTTTCTTCAGATAGAGGGAAGACACCAGAAAGTCCGGACTTTTTAGAAAGCGAAAGCCTCGTTCAACCTGTTGCTGTGATTTGTACGTCCTCAGTAGTTCAGCGCTGTCCAGTCGAGTAGTATTAATGTCGTTGGTAGCCAGCACAAAACAACCCAGTGATGCTTCGGCATCCTGCCGGGTTTGCACAGCGATCGAGCAACAACTTGTTACGTAATATTCCAGGTGGTCGGGTTCCGCTCCATTAACAGGTCGTCCTTTGCTCTTGTAGCAGGGCTTGGCGATAACCTGAGCCTCAGCCTGACAAAGTTCAGACTGCTTCTGCCATTGCCTAAAGGCTTCCATGGCCTCCCCTTCGCACTGGAACGCTTTTTTGCTCAACTTTTCCAGTCTCTCGCACTCTTTCAGAGACTTTTTCTGCATACGCCTTGTCAGCGTCTTCTGTTCGGTTTCCTGGCGTTGCTGGTTGCGAAACAAAACCCAGCGTTGCTCTACGTTCGCATAATTAGACGACACTTCTGTAGCTTCGTAATGGTCAAACCCCTCCACTGCTTTCATGGTTCGTGAAGGCGCACTCCTTACCAGCTCTTTGGCGGCACCAATATTGAGAGGAACTCTGGAAATAAACAGCTGATCCTGCTGGTCAAGTTCCTGGATTGTCCCTGCCACATACAATGCTGCATCGCCAATAAAATAGCGGGCTTCCAGTGCGGCTTTGAAACTCTTCAAGTGCTTGGAAACCACCTGTTTGAAACTGGTCTTATCAGTCACATTGCCACTGGTTGCTTTCATAAACAACGGGATGCCTGCCCGGTTTTCAGTCAACAGAAGCAATATGGCCTGGTTCAGATCCGGGCGGTGATCCCGGCTGTAACCTTTGCAAAGCCTGATGCAGTTGAGGTCTTCATCGCTCAGATCGCTATCGCTATTATAACGACCATCGACGTGGAAGCCGGTGCCATCAAGGTTCAGCGCGTCGCAAGGCAATTTGAGATGAGTTGCAACCTTGATAGCCAGCTCAAAATAGACTTTACTGACATCCAGATCAAAGAGTTCATCCAGTGCTCTTCCCAGAATCTTGTCGTTTAAATGCTCTGGTTTAATCCCTTCCCTGATCAGTTTGTTGAGAGGTTTATTGGCAAAGAACTGGGGGAACATATGGAGAGATTGCCCCGTAAAGCCGAGGCCATTGAGGATCATGCCGACAATGGCTTCACCGTGGGAGACATTCCATTCATCCGCTACCTTGGGTGCACGTCTGTCAATGTGATCGGCTATGCCCAGCTCTTTGCACATACCTGCCACCAGGCCGAGGTGATCCATGTTCTGAATCTGGGTGCGATATTGAATAGGAGGCATAAGGCTGTTTCCTGATATTTGCTTTTTTGATAAATAGCAGAAATCAGGAAAATGTCAGGTTAGGTGGTGAATGTCGGTTAGAAGACAAAACTATACCTTTCAGCTAATAAGCTGACTTGGGAGTCAATCATCTACGCTGAAAACCGGTACTACCTTCCTGTTATGACGTGTCAGGTATCAGACTGCGAATATGAGTGATTGGCCTGTGTTTATTCTTTGATTTTATATAGGCAACCGCCTTGAGTAGCTCACACCATGTGTCTATGGCAAATCTATTGAAGTGATTGCGAATGCATTCCCACAATTTTATTTTGGCACGGCACCCTTTCCATGCCTTGTTAAACAAGGGGCAGGATAGCTGTTCAATCTGGTCAATCAGGAAAGCCAGGAACATTAAACACGCCAGATTACTGGCAAGATGTTCATCGCCATGGCCGTAGTTGTGTTCAAGTTGGTAGCCTTGGGTTTTCAGCGTATTAAAGGTTTCATTTTCAATTTTCTATTTAGCTCGCCCTCCTCTCATGATAGACATGCAGCGCTTTCGACCTATGCGTAGGCTGGTGACCCAGCTGTTGTTGTAACATTTCTCACCTTTCTCGTTGTACTCAATGTACTCCAGAAAGTTAACCATCAAATCGTTATAGGTTTTGTTCAGTGGAACTTTGTTAACAAATCGGAACCAGTGCCGGTGCCCTTGGTCGTCTGTATACTCAAATCGAGTGACTTTATCCTGTTTGTCCAGTTCATCCACGGCTTCAAAAAGGGCAACATGGTCACTTTCCTTGGCAACGCTAATGTAGTGATGGTTATAAGACCGAATCAGTGTAATGGTGGGGCCCTTGGAATATAGGTCATCAAGATTCAATACCAATCTTAGCTTCGGGTGATCCTTGTGAATGTGTTCAAGCGCTCGCTTCAGGGCATTGACTTCGCAATCGTTTTTAGAGGCATCTACCTGTTGAATGATGGGTTCAGGCATCAGTGGCAAGACTTCCTTAATCCCAGGTTTAACGATGCAGATGCCCAGCAGTTGGTGATAATACAGTGGGTTTTCGCTGTCGGGTTTCTTGATGCAGCACTCGCTACAACTGATCTTTCCAGAGCTGAAGTGCCCGGTGCCATCCATTGGAGCAAGATAACCCTCCTTAAAATATCTGAACTGTTTCAATCGTCCACTGCGCTGAACAAAATGGAATAAGGCGGTAAACAGCCGAGACAGTTCTCGAGTGGGCACTGGGTCCAGCATGCAGCGAATATGAGTGTCACTGGGCACTTTTCCCACCCTGTATAGGGTGTTTAGGTTGTATTCGATTTCTGGTTCGCGCCTGTCTTCATCAAACTGGAGTAGGGACGAGAACTTCAGATGAAACATGGCCAGAGCAGACATAACGGCATCATGCAGTGGGATTTTGTCGTCGATCTGATTAGGACGAGGGTCAGGTATTTTAGCCGCGTGGTCAGAGACGACCTGAATCAGGTCATCGGCAAGGGCTTTCTTTTGGGAAGCAGGCATTGTGGTCTGACTGAGTTGTTAATACGAATGACTTCACGAGAGTTAAAAATAGCAGATACTCTGAAAGCCTTGCGAATTCTGTTCAGAATTAATCTTTGGGGAAGTGCTGAGACTCAACAGACTGGATCTCTGTGCACAGTTCGGGTGCCATTGAGCCAGGAGTACCTTTTCGAATACATTGTTGTTTCGCTTCGATAACCGTGCAGGCGAAGCCAAAATCAATCAGCTTTAAAACAGGCTCGGCGCTTAGAGTAATGAGAATATTTTCTGGTTTGATATCGCAGTGAAGTATGTGTAATGAATGCAGATAGATGACGGCGGAGAGTAACTGTTTGGCTAATACTACAGCATGAGTATTGATAGTATCTCTGTGGCCCTGTGTTTCATACAAGAAGAAGTGAAGTTCTCTGCCTGCTGCTTCCATGATCAGCATCCAGCTGTTGATACTTCCGTCAAGATGAATGGGAACCGCTGCAAAGAGAGGTACAATATGATTGTGATTCAAAAGGCTGAGAATTCTGAGCTCATTAGTCAGTTCCCGGGCACTCTTGAGTAGACCTGGCCTGATGGCTGACTCCGTCACTGTCTGGCAGTCATCAGATGGATTACTCTTAATACTGGGCCTTTTGAACGCAAAGGAAGCCGGGTCTGCTTCGAAAATATCAACAGTACTGTATCTACCACTATGACTCTCTTCAGGTGAAAAAACGCGAAAGTTCTGTAGAGCCTCCAAAATTTCTTCACGTAGATTAATATGATGACTGTTGAAGGCAATGGCAGGCTGATCCGGATCATGGCCGATTTGAACAGAGAAAAACTGGGCAATATCATGAGAAATTTCGGGCAGTTTAATCAGGCCATCTTCATTTAGATGATGATAGAGGACAGTTTCCCTGTTCTCTGCAGCCTTATCCAGACTGACTTCTGAAGATTGGTCTGATTCTTCTTCAGATTCTTCACTAGATTCCTCGTTAATTCTTTCATCGGAAGAGCTATCAGAAGGGGTGTAATTAAAAGTGTTCCATCTACCCATTATCCAGCTTGCTGCCAGTACTGATCCCAGTCCCCGTTAGAACGCAATGTTCTTAAGCAAAGCATTGCTCCTGCGATGGAAGGCTTCCACCAAGCACCCGGTATTTTTAGTCGCATCTGCACTACTGCACTGTTAGAACTTTCTATTTCGCCAGAGCCAATGGGAAGATTGGCTGCTTCTGCTGCAGCATATTCGAATTGCCCTGGACGGTTTCGGATATATCGGTGACACTCCTCTGGTTTATTGGCTGCTTTGCCTTTCTTTCCGTTTCTATGCGGATCAAGCTCTGCCATGACGGCATTAACATTGCCAGATTTCATGCGTTCCTGCTGGATATGCCGCCACTGTACACGTGTTTCCTTGTTAAACCCGACACACTCTTCTGCTGCATCAGCGAAGTGCTCAGAGAGATGATAATAGTCAACGAGGAAACTTCCTTGCTCTCCAAACACTCTCTTTGTCTGGTTGGCAATCCAGGTGGCT
>CBDBOO010000013.1:0-19805 GCA_965208385.1 Endozoicomonas sp. | reverse complement strand
ATTTTTTCCTTAACTCCAGGCTCGTAGGCTTTGTAACGATATTTGAGCATGAACGTTTTAACATGGCAGTCAATATTACAACACAGGTAGCGCGGTACATTATGGGCGCTAACACCGATGTATTTGATGTTTTGGCTGTCACAAGTACTACAGCGTACTATTGAAGAACAAGTCATATTTAACTCGCTAGCAATACGCCTACTGTCGTATTATAGCTGACTTTTCGGAACCTACAGGTTTAACCCACTACCTAGAAACCATTAACCTGTATGCGGCTGGTATTGATATTGGTTCAGAGACGCACTACGTAGCTATTCCGCAAGAGTTAGATGATCAGCCTGTTCGGTCGTTTCCTTGTTTTACCGCTGACCTTGAAAACATGGCGCAATGGTTAATAAATGCAGGCATCACTACGGTTGCGATGGAATCGACAGGGATTTACTGGATACCCGCTTTTGAAATTCTTGAATCCCATGGTCTCGAAGTTCGTCTTGTGAATGCACGCTACGTTAAAAACGTCGCTGGACGTAAAACTGACGTTGAGGATTGTCAGTGGATTCAGCAGCTTCACACTTATGGATTGCTCAATACCGCCTTTCGCCCGGATGAGGAGGTTTGCGCATTAAGAGCTTATACCATTTCCGAATTCTAATTATGCTATTGCGCTGCCTTTTCAGACTCAGATCCTGCGTTGGAGTTCCTCGCCATAGCTACGGCTATGACTCGTCACTCCGCCTTGTCTCTGAGTCTGAAAAGCCATGCTCATAACGCATATTAGAAACCGGCAATGGTATTACATGAGGCAACGTGACAATCTCGTAGCAAACCGTGCGTCGCATATACAGCATATGCAAAAAGCTCTAAGACAGATGAACCTGTTGCTGGATAATGTCGTTACCGATATCACGGGAAAAACCGGATTGACGATCATTCGGTGTATTGTTGAAGGGGAGCGAGATCCACTTCAATTGGCGAAACATCGTGATCCGCATTGCAAAAAGACAGAACAGCAAATTGCCAGGTCTCTAAAAGGACACTACCGGGCTGAGCATCTGTTTGCCCTACAGCAATCGGTTGAACTTTATGACGTTTATGATGAAAAGATCAGCGCCTGCGACAGGGCTTTAGCGAGCCAGCTGAAACAATTTGATAGCAAGGCTGATGATTCTGACAACATGCCTGATAAACCGGTTAAAAAACGTAAATCGTCCAGTTCTCCTGACTTTGACGTTCGTTCTGAGCTCTATCGGGTAACGGGTGTTGACCTGACAGCTATTGATGGTATTGATGAAAATACGGCTCTGAAAATACTATCGGAAACAGGAACTGATATGAATCGATGGCCCACAGCCAAACATTTTGCTTCGTGGCTTGGTTTGAGTCCTGAAAACAAAATATCCGGTGATAAAATTCTAAGCTGTAAAACCAAACGGATACCCAACCGGGTATCAAAAGCTTTGAGGATGGCAGCATACTCTCTGACGAATTCAAAAAGTGCGCTTGGTGGTTACTATCGAAGAATGCGCAGTCGCTTGGGAGCCCCGAAAGCGATCACCGCAACCGCACATAAATTAGCCCGATTCATATACAGCATGCTGAAAAACAAGACGGAATATATTGACCTTGGGCAGGATCATTATGAGCAAGAATATAAAGCCAGAGTCTTAACTAATTTGAAAAAAAAGGCGAAAGATATGGGCTACCTCCTGATACCTGAAGAGCAGACCGCGATGGCTTAACCCTGTGCGGACTGGTGAGTTCAGAGGGAGTTACTTGTAAGCCTGCAGAATCACTGGGAAGGGCTGACCCGTTTTGTCACTAATCCCAGCATCCCTATGGATAACAACTCTGCTGAACAAGCCATTCGCACAGGAGTGCTTGGCAGGAAGAATTACTATGGATCTGGCAGTGACTGGAGTGCTGACTTAACCGCTTTTCTATTCAGTGTTTTCATGACGCTTAAGCTTTGGGGGATTAACCCAAAAATCTGGCTGGGCTCCTATCTTGAAGCTTGTGCTGCAAATGACAGGAAGCCACCTGAAGATCTCACTCCTTATTTGCCTTGGTTAATGAGTGAGAAGCAGCTTTGTGAAATGCGTAACCATGATCCACCAAAAGCATAGCCGGATAGGGAAAATTATTGCCTTAAATGGTGACGTTAAAGTGGTTAGTAGAATGGTTACAACCTCTTTTCGCTGGCGGCATCGTTTTTTACAAGCCATTGAGGACGATCAGGCAGAAGAGCTTCTTGGTATCGCTGAACTGGATGAAACGTTTTTCCGTGAATCATTTAAAGGTCAGAGGTATAACCTGCCAAGGCCTGCAAGAAAACGAGGCAGCGATCCAAAATCAAAATGTCGACAGGTGCCTGTTATGGTGGCGCGCGACAGAGAAAAGCATACAGCGGATGCTATTTTGGAAAACGAGAGTGCAGATGAACTATACCGTCATCTGAATGGTCGAATAGGTGCTGAAACCATTGTTTGTGCAGATGCCAGCCTAGCACACGAAAAATTAGCGAGGCGGTTACGTTTTCAGTTTAAAGAATTGGTGACATCCTCTGGACAACATGTATTGGATGGAGTTTTTCACCTACAGCATGTTAACTCATATCACAGTCATCTGAAGCAGTGGATTGCAGGGGTTTTTCATGGTGTTGCTACGAAATACCTTTCTCATTACCTGGGATGGCGACGAGCATTAACGGAAGCTAACACATTAACAGCTGATCGTTTATTCAACAAAATTCTGGAACGTGTGTACATCAACCTTTAAGGGCAACTTAGCCTTTTTTTATTGTTTAGTGGTATGTCTCTATAGTATTCGTTCTTTGCTATAAAATACGATTTCAAATCCTTCTTTATGGATCCTGTCTGTGGAAACGCAAAATCTGAATTCGGACAAGTACAGATTGGTTTGTGCTTTGAGACCATTCTCATACTCTGTTGCATTGATTACCTGTGGTTTGGGAGTTGCTCTTGCTTTTAGTCATGGTAATGGTAATACCATCAAATCTTTTTTGGTCATACTGGCTGGAGTGCTTCTGCAGGCCGCCAGCAATCTGGCTAATGACTATGCAGATATCCAGCTCTGGAGAAATTACCCTGAACCAGAAGCACAACCGGTAATAAGGCAGATAAAACGAAATTTTCTACTGGCAGGTTGCTGTACGTTGATTGCCTGTTTGATAGGTATCTGGTTAGTAATTGATGTCGGTTGGCCATTACTTGTGCTTGGGATATTTGGTGTGCTTGGTGGCTACAGCTATACAGGCGAGCCTATTTACTATAAGCAGAGAGGTTTGGGGGTGCCTGCAGTATTTCTGTTTACTGGTGTATTGATGGTAAGTGGCTCATATTATGCAGTTACTGGGTACTGGAGCAATCTGGTGATATGGATTTCACTTCCCGTCAGCCTTCTGGCTTCAGCGTTGTTAATGGCAAATGAAATTCGAGATTTTCTTGATGACGGTCAACATGGCATTCGCACATTCACTGTGAGAATTGGCAGTGAAAGAGCAAAGCTAATATATGCACTGCTTTTATTATCGGTTTATCCGATCAGTTTTTACTTGTTCTGGCAGGGGAAGGTTCACAATGCTCTGTACCTGTTACCATCTCTGATATTTATTTGGCGGCCTTTAGAGCTTGTTTTTCATAAAACTGAGGGTAGTCAGCTGGTTCGGCTGCCACCATTAACAGGGCGTTTTTTTCTTATCTTTGGTGCAGGTTTTATAGCCAGTGTGCTTTAAACGAAGGTAAGGTAACTAAGGCTGCAGGATCGGTCTTATGACTGACAGAGGAAAGTTGAATTTCCTCTGTCAGTCTGTTTTTCTAGTTTTTCCAGAATGATCTGTCTTCAGATCTGAGATCATAAGCTTCTTTTTCGAACAAGTCTTCGGGCTTGTCAGGGAGATTGACAGGCCTGCTTTTATCCACGCCTTCGATGAGTTTCAGTTTGGTGAAGCGATCCTGGGTGGCTCTTACCAATGTTGCTGAATTTCGCATAATGGTGGGTCTGATAAAAAGCATAAGGTTTCTTTTTGAATTTACATCGCTTTCATAACGAAAGAGGTTACCAATAATAGGAATGTCACCAAGTATTGGGATCTTATTCTTTCTACCGGTCTTGTTATCTTCAATCAGTCCGCCAATAACAACGGTTTGTCCATCATCAATCAATACAGTGGTTTTCAGTGTCCGATTACTGTAAACAAGATCCCTGGCAACAATTTGCTCTGAATTTTTATCCAGTGAAGATATTTCCTGCTCCAGCTCCAGTCTGAGGCTATTCCCTTCGTTTATATGGGGCGTTATTTTGAGTTTTATGCCCACGTCTTTGCGCTCGTTAGTCGTAATGGGATTGCCGCTGTTGGTCTGTTGTTCTCCCGTTACTATCGGTACATTCTTACCCACGAGAAATTCGGCTTCCTGATTATCCAGGGTGAGCATACTGGGCGTGGAGAGAATATTGTTATTGGTTTTTGAGCTGAGTGCGCTAACTAATACACCAAAATTCTCTGCTCTCAGAGCCAGTGAACCAAGATTGACATTGCCATTATTGAATATTTTACCGGTAACACTGCTTAGTGCCCCATCTCTACCATCGCCACGAATTGTGTTTTTACCGTCTATTCCCCATTGAATCCCGAGAGCGTCATCAATTCCTCCTGAGACTTCAACAATAACAGCTTCAAGTAAAACCTGTGCCCGTGGAATATCCAGTTGGCGGACAATTTTTTCCATTTCCTGTAAGGTGTCCGGATCGGCAATCATTACAAGCGCATTTTGGGATTCATCCGCTTTAACAAAAACATTGGTACTTGATGACCTGCTGTTTGTACCTGACTTTGTGGTTGGTTGCCCCTTTGGCTGGATCTTGGCAGAGGGTGATGGTGTGATAGGGGTACCATCGCCTGAATTTCCTTTCTTGCTCTGACTGTCCTGTATAGTGCTCGATGCCTCTGAAAGAATGTCTGCCAGATTCTTAGCATCGGCAAAACTGAGAAACATTACTTTGGTGGTTGATTTACGTATACCTTCACGATCCAGGGTGTGAACCAGTTTTCGAACTCTTGCTCTCTTACTGGCATTACCTTTGATGACTAAACGGTTGCTGCGTTCATCGGCAATGACCTGTAGGCCACTGGGCAATTGCCCTTTACCGGTGACCAGTGTGTCAGAAATTATTTTTGACACATCGCCTACCCAGGCATGTTGTAACTGGATTACTTCATAATCGTTATTGCCTGCTGCATCCAGTTCTCTGACAAGTCTGGTTATTCTGTCAACATTGTCAGCCAAATCACTAACTATAACGGCATTGCTGGATGCAGAGGCTGCAGCATGACCATATTGAGCGATCAAAGGTCGAATGATGGGTATAACTTCCACGGACGAAACGCTGTGTAATTCTATGACTCGTGTGGTCATCACTGCACCAGCCGGCTTGTTTTTATTGTCTGGACTGGCTGTTTTCGCAGTAGTGCTTGGCACCACATTCATTATCTTGCCTTTAGGAATGACGGTGTATCCATTGGCTGTCAGAACTTCAAGGAATACATCGTAGACTTCATCTTTACTCAGAGGTTTTGAAGAAATCACTGTAACAGTGTTTCCGCCTTTGATTCGGGGATCAATAACGAAGGTTTCACCAGTGATTTTTGCAATCTGGGAAATAAATTCACGGATATCAGAATTTTGCTGATTCAATGTCCAGAGTTTATCCGTTGGTATTGTCTTCGCCTTTGCTTTCTCGGTTGCGGGTTTGACCGTATTTCCAGCTGAGGCGGTAGTACTCACCGGAGCTGCATGAAGGCTTTCCAAAACAAATATCAACAGGAAAGGAATCAGTGTGTTTGTCGCTCGCGACAAAGTGATTTCTCTGAATTTCATTGCTCGACCGTTTATTAACAAGTTGTAATTCTTGTATCAGTTTCCTTGATTCGCTTGTTGCAGCTTATCTCGTAAATCCTGCATGCGATCTTCAAGAGATTTGCCGTCCGGGGTGTTATTATAGCCGGGACGAGTATCTGTATTTTGTTTAGTTTCCGTAATGGGCTGGTACTCCTGTAGTGCTCTTGAATCTTTTCCGGATTCAGGGAAAGACAGGGTTTCCAGTTGTCCGCCCAGATTAAGAACAACATGATCCGAGTAGACTTCAGCCAGAGTTGCACCTCCGGGGACAGTTTCTCCAATTTCATAGAGTTTATCCTGACTGCTGCCCTGAATAATTGCACTGGCGTAGTTCTTATTTTCAATACCTGCCAGAGCCCCTCTCAAAACAAGACTGAGTCTTGTTTTGGGAATATCGGCTGAATCTGACTTGGCTTCAGGTTGATCGTTATATCCGAACAGTAATTTGAAATCGTCCAATTTTAATTGAGGCGTTTCATTGAGTTTATCGCTTGTAACAACTTCAGTTTGAGATTGATTGTTTCGAAGTTCATTGAAAAGCCAATATCCCTTAAGTCCGATGCTGGCAGACATGGCAATCAATAGAGTCAAAGTCAGTAGTCGACGATTTGTTCTGTGACCCCATTTTAAATAGGTGTTCCTACCCAATGCATTCATGACTTTCTCTGTTAAGGAAAAATGTTCAGGGTCTTAGGCTATTCTTTAGTCTAAATAAAAGCATAAGAGTTCTGTTTTTTAAAGAATCGAATGCATCTGATTTTTCTAATACAGCAAGATTTGAAAGGTATCCTGCTGAAAATACTTCAGAATCTTGCTGTAAGAGTAAGACATTATTAACAGGCTGGCGCAGTATTTCGAGTTTGTCAGGCTAACTATCAAAAATGGTGTGAACTGTATTTCTAGTGAAGGAGCGTCTCTTGACCGGTCAGGCATTATTCGAAGATGAAAGAGTGATTGAAAACAAGGACTTTTCAACGATTCGGTTACCATTTTCATTCGCTAAAAGGCACGGTGTTGTCCTGGTTGCCGAACAGGATCGTTTTGCACTGTATTTTAATATCAGCCCTTCTCCGGATATTTTTTCTGAAGTTTGCCGGTTTTCTGGTAAAGCTCTGCTATACAGGCAGGTTCCCAAAGAAAAATTTTCTGAAGTTTTGGCTGAATGCTATCACAACGACAGTTCTGAAGCCCTCCAGGATGCGGTGGGTATCAGCGATGATATGGATTTAACCAGTCTGGCCGATGCTGTGCCCGTAACCGAGGATTTACTGGAACAGAGTGATGATGCTCCTGTTATACGGTTGATTAACGCCTTATTGACAGAAGCCATCAAGGAAGGTGCTTCCGATGTTCATATTGAAACATTTGAAACAACTCTTGTAGTAAGGCTTAGAGTCGATGGTGTGCTGCGTGAGATATTATCATTGCAGAGAACACTGGCTGCTCTGCTGGTTTCCCGGATCAAGGTCATGGCTCGCCTGGATATCGCAGAGAAGCGCATCCCTCAGGATGGTCGTATCTCCCTTAGAGTGGCTGGTAAAGAAGTGGATGTTCGTGTCTCAACCCTTCCATCGAGCAATGGTGAGCGGGTAGTACTGCGTTTGCTGGACAAGGCGGCAGGGCGGCTGGAGCTAAAACACCTTGGCATGGCTAATCAGGACAGAACCCAGGTAGAAGAATTATTACAGAGACCTTATGGCATTATTCTCGTGACCGGTCCCACCGGATCCGGCAAAACCACATCACTCTATGCCAGTCTGACGACGCTTAACGATAAAACCAGAAATATCCTGACAGTAGAAGATCCCATTGAATATAACCTGGAAGGCATTGGCCAGACTCAGGTAAACACAAAGGTAGATATGACCTTCGCCCGAGGTTTAAGGGCTATTCTGAGACAGGATCCCGATGTTGTAATGGTGGGTGAAATAAGGGACAGGGAAACGGCTGAAATTGCTATTCAAGCCAGTTTAACCGGTCATCTGGTGTTATCAACCCTGCATACTAATACAGCTATTGGCGCTCTAACACGATTACAGGATATGGGGATCGAACCTTTTTTACTGGCTTCCAGTTTGCTTGGAGTTATTGCGCAGCGTCTGATCCGGGTGCTTTGTGGAGATTGTAAGGAAGCATACAGCCCGGATGCAGCAGAGTGTCAACAGTTAGGTATTTCAGCTCCCTCTGAAACACTGATTTACCATGCCCGCGGCTGTAAAAACTGTAATTTTAGTGGATATAGAGGACGAACGGGTATCTATGAAGTTGTGAAGGTTGATGAACAGATCCGGCGCATGATTCATGACGATAAAGGGGAGCAGGATATAACCGATTATGTAAGACAGGATTCTGACAGTATTCGGGATGATGGTTGCAGGAAGGTGCTCGATGGAGTGACCACCTTGGAAGAAGTATTACGAGTAACACAAAAAGATTGATTGGCTCCGGAGGCTGGTAGCCCGACATTATGGCAGCTTTTGAATATATTGCCCTGGATAAAACAGGCAGACAGGAAAAAGGCACTCTTGAGGCTGATAGCGGGCGTCAGATACGTCAGGTGCTTCGTGATAAAGGGCTAACCCCACTGTCTGTTAATCAGATTAATGAGCAGAAACCAGGCTCTGGCGAGGGCGGGTTCAGCCTGTTTCGTTCGGGTATCTCTGCCGTTGAACTTGCAACGGTGACCCGTCAGCTGGCCACATTGATACAAGCGGCAATGCCAATAGAAGAGGCATTGAACGGTGTGGCAGCACAACAGGAAAAAAGGCGTTTGAAAAACATGCTTCTGGCGGTTCGTTCCAGGATTATGGAAGGGTATACCCTGGCTCAGAGTCTGGAAGGCTTTCCTCATATATTTCCTCAAATGTACCGGGCCACCGTAGCAGCCGGTGAGCATGCCGGGTTTCTCGATAAGGTGTTGAACCGATTGGCTGACTATACCGAAGCCAAGATGCGTTCCGGTCAGAAAATTCAGCAGGCTCTGTTATACCCCGTTATCCTGATGATGGCTTCACTGGGTATTGTCAGCTTTCTTCTGGGTTATGTGGTACCGGATGTAGTTAAGGTATTTGTGGATACAGGGCAGGAGCTACCAATTATTACACAACTTCTTATTGCGACTAGCGAAGGCTTTCAAGCTTACTGGCCAATTATTTTTGGATTGATTGGCATTGGCATTATTGCAGCAAAACAAGCGTTAAAAAGAAAATCTGTCCGACTGTCCTGGCATAAAATATTGCTTAAACTTCCATTGATAGGTCGTTTTTCCAGAACAGCCAGTGCGGCTCGTTTTGCCAGTACGCTCAGTATTCTTACGCGAAGTGGTGTTTCATTAGTTGAAGCACTTATGATTGCTGCACAAGTGGTTGATAACGATGCTATCAGGATGGCTGTGAGAGATGCCGCTCGAAGAGTCAGTGAGGGATCCAGTTTGTACAGGGCTCTCACCGAAACGGGGTATTTTCCACCATTAATGCTTCATATGATCGCCAGCGGTGAATCTACCGGTGAGCTTGATGAAATGTTGGACAGAACCGCACATAACCAGCAAATGGAACTGGATGGCAGAATTACATTAATGCTCGGACTGTTTGAACCTCTGATGTTGGTGGTTATGGGTGGCGTTGTAATGGTGATTGTATTGGCGATTCTTCTGCCGATTTTGAATATGAATCAACTATTAAACTAAGTAGAGATCAAGTCTAAAGGACAGAGGTATACCGAGATGCACAAGAATGGTGAAAAAGGATTCACACTCATAGAGATCATGGTTGTGGTGGTGATTCTGGGTATTCTGGCGGCAATGGTTGCTCCCAAAATTCTCAGTCGACCAGATCAGGCGAAAGTCATCGTAGCAAAATCGGATATTGAAACCATTTCCCAGGCTTTGGAACTGTTTCGTCTTGATAACGGCTTCTATCCCAGTATTGATCAGGGGTTGGACGCATTGGTTAAAAAACCCACAGTTGCACCAGAAGCCAGAAACTGGAATCCGGAAGGTTATTTGAAAAAAACACCGTCCGATCCCTGGAGTAACCCATATATGTATTTGCAACCGGGTAATCGTGGCAAATTTGATCTTTACTCTCTGGGCGCAGATGGCCGGGAAGGAGGGGAAGAGCTGAATGCTGATATAGGAAACTGGGACATAGAATGAAGCGGCACCACTCAGGTTTTACTCTGATTGAAATGCTGGTGGTATTACTGATTGTGGGTGTTTTGCTGGGTATAACCCTGTTGAGCCCAATTACCGGCAGCTTACATAAAATTGTTCAGGGGCAGTCATCAAGACTGGAAGTGCTGTTCGCCCAGATCAGGGATCGGGCATTGCTGGAAAATGCAGAATATGGCTTCTCTATTGGCAAGGATGGTCAATATCGGTGGTGGCGGCTTCCGGTTGAGGAAAAGGAGTGGCTGTTGTTGGATAACTCACCGTATAAGGCGTATCAGATACCAGAAAAACTGAATATCTGGGTGGAGTTTGGGGAAGGGAAAGAACGTAGCGATGACAAGGGTGATGACAAGGGTGATGACGAGGGACCTATGATCGTATTTTTTTCCGACCGTACAACGACGCCATTCAAACTTCACATCGTTCCGGTTGATGATCGCACTCAATCAGTATTTTTATTGACAGATGGATTGTCCGATGTCGAAGTCATGCGCTAAAGCTTCAGGGTTTACTCTGATAGAGGTTATGGTTGCGCTGGCTATTTTTGCTCTGGCTGCCGGAATGTTGTTACTCACTGATGGTAACAGCATCAGGCAGACCCGGTATCTTCAGGAGAAGGTACTTTCCTCTCAAATTGCAGATCATTCCCTTAATGTTATTCAGGCAGAGCAACGCTGGAATGAGCCAGGAATCAAAGCCAGAATAGAAACCTATGCAGGGCAGGAATGGTACGTTCGTGAAACAGTAAGGGAAACGTCTCTAGCCAATTTCCGAATGGTCGATGTTGAGGTGTTCGCCGGTTCTTCACCTCCGGAGAAAGATGTCGCAGCTTTATCAAAGATATCCTCTTATATCCGGAGGATAAAAAAGTGAATAGACATCTTGGATTTACATTGCTGGAGTTAATGATCGCCATTGTTATTTTCGCCATGATCAGCTCAGCTGCGTATAAATTATTTGATTCAGTCAGTAAAGCCAAGCGGGTCACTGATGATGTACTGGCTCAACTGGATGTTATTCAAAGGGCTGAAGTTATTCTGGAAAAAGATCTGTTCCAAATTGTTTCCAGAGGAATCAGGAATGAATATGGTGACAAAGTTGCTGCCATTCTTGCACCTTCGAAAGATGGTTATCAGATTGAATTTACCCGCTCTGGCTGGAGAAACCCACTGGGAGAGATTCGTAGCACACTTCAAAGAGTGGCTTATGCATTGGAAAGCAATGAGTTAATTCGCTATTACTGGCTTATGTTGGATCGTTCACAAGAACCTGTAAGGGTCAGACAGGTTGTTTTATCTGGTGTGCTTGGAATGAAATTTCGATTCATGGATGAGAAAAAACAATGGAAGACCTCCTGGCCGCCATCAGTAAGCAATGAGGTTGGAGGTCAGCCTTTAAATAAAAATCAGATCATGCCTTTAGCACTCGAGATAACATTAAAGCATGAAACTATGGGTTCCATTGCATCGATGTTTCCATTGATGACCTACAAAGCCAGCCAGACAAAGGCTGATGGACGGGATCCGATACCTGTTGATAAAGTTGGAGAGAGAAAAACCGGTCGTGAATCACAGCCATTCCAGAGAGAAGAACGAGGGAGGCGCTGGTGAATCATTTTAAACATCAAAAAGGCGTAGCCCTGATTTACGTCTTATTGCTTTTTGCGTTGATTACATTAATGGCATCACAAATAGTGACAAACCTGTGGTTGCATACAGAAAAAAATGCACACTATCTTGAGCGGATTCAAGCCAGACACTACGCTCTGGGAGCAGAACAATATGTGGCTCTCCTTCTTGAACAGGATTTTGAAGATGATAAAAAGAAAAAAAAGATGGTTGACCATCTGAAAGAAAAATGGAATGCCACAACTATTGGTTACCCCGTTGAACAGGGCTCTATTGAACTGACTATTATTGATGAACAGAGTCGATTTAATCTGAACTGGTTGGCTGATGGAGAGGGAGGGAATCCGATACAACCCAAAGTCGGTGACAGTGAACCAGGAAAAAACAAAAAAAATAACGCGATTGAAATATTGCAGAACCTTTTCTTGAATCTGACTTTAGACCCTCAATTAGTTTATAAAATTCAGGATTGGGTCGATGCCAATCAAGAGGCCACTGAAGCTGGGGCAGAAGATTTAACCTATTTAGCCCTGGAGCCACCAAGAAGAACCCCGGATACAGAAATGGCAGCTATTTCTGAAATTAAATTAATTCAGGGTTTTGGTGAAGAGGAAATCGAGAGATTAATTCCTCTGATTACCGTGCTGCCAAAAAACACCAAAATGAATCTCAATACTGCTCTACCCGAAGTAATCAGGTCCTTGTCTAAAAAATTCTCTGAAGGGGATGCTCGTGCGATTATTGAAGCAAGAGGCGATAAAGGGCTAGAGAATATTGAGGCCTTGAATAAAATACCGTCATTGAATGGAAAAACAGGTGTCTTTCAGTCGTCGCTCATTAGCTTTTCAAGCAGTTATTTTGGGGTGTTAATAAAAGCGACTTATCGAGATACGACCTTCTACCTAAAAACTCTGCTATATCGTAATGCAGAGGGGCAGGTGCTGGTGGTGGGAAGAGAAATTGGGCCAAGCAATTATTGGGTAACGACCAAAAAGGAATCCTGAGGTCAATTAATGAAGAAAATATTGCTAATACGCATACCTCCGCCAGTCACTCAGGTTGGCAATGACAGCCCTGTTCAGTGGGGAATATATTCGGTATCTGGCAAACTGCTCAGTGACTTGCATGTGAGCACTATTGGTGAATTGTATGCTGGATGGCAATCAGAACAGCCAACAACCGATGAGGAAGAGTTGCTCCCTGATCAGATAGTATTATTACTATCCGGGGCCTTGGTTGTACACAGAGAACTGGCAATTAATCCCGGGCAGCGCAAGCACCTGTCAACAGCGCTGTCTTACATGATCGAAGAACAACTGGCACAAGATGTTGATACTATGCATCTTTCCAGTCATTTATACAGAAAAGAAGATAAAGTGTCGGTTTCAGCTATTCCCCATCAGGAAATGCAGCTTCTATTGGCATTATTCGATGAGCAGAAGCTGGTTCCAGATCATATATTTTCTGAGGTGCAATTACTTCGGAGAGAGCCTGGTGTCATTGATCTATTGCTTGATTCAGGGGCGGTCATGATGACATCGCCAGATTCTGTAGGGATCAACATTGATTATAATGCGGTTCAATATGCATTTGAACAAATCACTCAAAAAACGCAGCATGATGATAGCATCCTTCAAGATTTAGCAAATGAGTCAGCACACAATAATTTAACTCAGATCAGGCTTTCATATTCGGATGGTCCCTTTGCTCCACCATACGACAGAGTTGAGGGGTTGAAAAACTGGTTAACAGAGCAAGGCTGGCTGATAAGTGATGAGTTGATAGAAGGTACAGTCTTCGAGTTTTTTGTCTCAGGATTCTTTGAAAGAAAAAGAAAATCAACACTGGTCGACTTGCGTGTTGGTCCATACCAGTGCCCTCGAAAGGCTGGGCAGAGAATGCGTCGTTGGAAGCCTGTACTGGCTGTTCTTATCTGCTGGATAGTACTTGAATTGGGAGTGACCACCGGCGAGGCAATATTATATCAGCAGCGAGCTGAAGATTTGTGGCAACAAACCATGTCAGAGTACCTGGGTGTATTTCCAAATGATCAACAGGCATCAAAGGCTCAGGAAAATCATCAACTGTCCTTTAGTGTAAAAAGAGTTCTTGAAAACAGGCTGAAGAACTTTGGAACGCAGCAAGGGGGAGTTCCTTTTTTACCCATATTACAAAAAATATCGAGCGTCTCGGTTTCTCTGGGAACGGAAGCCGGTATTGCTCCACAGAGCCTTGATTTTAATGATTCCACTGGGCAGTTGGCGTTTGAATTTCAGGCTGAAAACCTGGAAGTTGTTGAGCTCTTTTTGGCAGAACTGAAAGGGTCAGGGCTTAACGCCAAACTTGAAAGCGCTAATCAGGGCAAGACAGCAGTCGTTGCCAGAATGACAATTTTAAGGTGAAGGCATGCAGAAACTCACGCAGGTATTACAACAAAGCCCACTCTGGCAGGAATTTAAAAACTGGTATGAGTTGCGTTCAGCCAATGATCGAAGAGCGCTACAAATTTTATTTACGGCTCTGATTGTCAGTTTTTTATATCTTGTAATCTGGGACCCCGTTATCCAGTGGTCGGAAAAAAACAAAGACGACTATCAACATCAACAAATGGTTCATAGTTGGTTACAGGATAATTTGAGTCAGGCTAAAGAACTCCAGAAAAAGCAAAGAAGTGGAATCGGTCAAAGAGAATTTTCGTCGGTAGTCAGTGGCGCAGCCAGAAAAGCGGGCATCACATTGAGCCGTGTGCAACCAGACAAAAAAGGGCTGTCGGTATGGGTTGAAGATGCTGCATACCAGAAATTGCTGAATTGGTTGGTGGTTCTGGATACAAAGAATAAGATTGTCATACAGCAGGTTAGGCTGGACAAGTTGAAAGAAGAAGGACGAGTTAAAGCATATCTTCATTTAGGTAACTGATACTGAAGTAGCGTTCACCTACTTCTTAAAGATAATAGAGACTTGTGCTCGTGTTTCCTTATATAGATAGCTTATCGATAATGTTTCAAAGTAAGCAGTTATTTTAGTAAATCTCCGCTTAAAATCATTGACAGAAATACTTAAATCGGTAGAATGCCCAACCACTGACATGGGTGATTAGCTCAGCTGGGAGAGCATCTGCCTTACAAGCAGAGGGTCGGCGGTTCGATCCCGTCATCACCCACCAATTTTATCTGACATGTTATTCCTGTTAGAAATGCAGTGACCACACTTAAATGCAGTAGTTGTGAGTGTGAAAAAGCAGCGGACCGGTAGTTCAGTTGGTTAGAATGCCGGCCTGTCACGCCGGAGGTCGCGGGTTCGAGTCCCGTCCGGTCCGCCATACATAAAAGCCCTAGCGACATATGTCGTTGGGGCTTTGTTTTATCTGGCCCTACGTATAGGGGCTTTTTTCCATTCCCCGTAGTTTTTAGCCTTCGTCGTTCAGCATCAATTTTGTACGTTTTTCTCTCCTTTTTCTCTCTTCTCTTAAAAAGTGGAGGAAGTAGGGGTGCACTTCCTCCACTTCAGTTTCTTTTTATAAATCAGTACGGTTAGTTCATTGTTTGGTTGGTGGCTCTTCTGGGGGTTCGTGACTGTTTTTCCGGTAGGTACTCGGAACTGCTAGCGAACTTTATTGTCAAAACATTGGGAAAAAATTACCAACAAAAAATGTAGCTTCTCAATAAGTGGCTGGAGATCGGAAATAACCGTGTAAAACCATGGTGCATAATCCTTGCCTCCCAAGGGCTTAGGTAAAATTGGTACTTTGGTTTACCAGCACTTATTGAGAAGCTACCAAAAAATCAAGGCTACATGACATGCTGCTGAAGTATATAGATCGTTTTACTGTATTTGTAATATCCTTTGCGCTTGCTTTCGATGTTATGGCTCTGACCATCAAGATTCTTACTGAAGAAAATGGGATCTGGATGAGTTCCGCAAATAAACCATCAGGACATTACTTCAAATTCTATCTTATATCTATTGATGGTCAGCGAACGAACTCGCTGACGAGTGGCGGAGGGCCAATTACGCTTGAAGAGATAGAGTTCGTAACCGGAGGGAGGAAAATGCAGTTACCCTGGAGTACAAGTCGAAGGTTACTTAACCTGCTTTCGTTTGGATGGCAATCAATAATTGAATGGAACGCTCAGAAACAAACAACAGATTTTCAGGGAAGTATCCCCCCTTGCTCTTACATAATGTTCTATCTAGCATTTGGGGTTTCAGATTTCAGGACGCCTCGGAATGGTGAAATGGAGGACTTACATATCACTTGTCTGAATGATACTATTGAAAAACTGCAGCCAGGTGATGTTGTTTCAATATCCAACAAAAATAATTCCTTAGATAAAAACACGATATTATATCTGGGAGATAGCTTGTTTTTAACTTGGAACAGCTATGAAGCAGTTTTCTATATTCGAAGTTCAGAACATCTTGTCGAGGATTTGCCAGACCAAGTACAGTTCTTGCTGATTTCACATGTGGAAGGTGCGCCTGAAGCACTGCAGCATTGGGTAATGCCAATATCTATTTATAGCGAAATGCAAAAAAATCATCCTGATTTATTCTCACTAGATCATAATCATCTACCTTCATACATTAAGTGATAATCTTTTATTATCTTGGCTTATGTCAGGTTGCACAAGAGGCATTATTTCTGTGACTTAAGTGCTGATTCTTTAAAATACTTTCTTTGTTCCGACCAGAGCATCGGGAATGGTTTCATGCAAACAGTCATATTCAAAGCCCATTCTCCATTGCTGCACAAAATTGCTTCCTGAATATCGGGAGCCAGACAGGTCAGACGAATACATTTTGAAATCCTGGCTTTATCGATTTTTTCTTTTTCAGCTAACTGACGCACGCTTTTGAATTTTCCTGACTCCAGTAACTTGATCCAGCGATGACCTTGAATCAATGCTTGTTGCAGCTTCTGCATCTCTGGCTGGTCAATGGCTCCATCTGGGGTTTGAATGGTAGCCTTGCCTCCCCACTGAATAATCTTGATGGGAACGGTCACCTTAATCAGGTTTTCTTCCTTCAGATACTCAACAGTCTCTTTGCCGATTTTCTGGATTCTGGCCATTATAGGTTTCCTTGTAATTCAGAGGTGATGGCGTTCATGCCTTCGGGTTGGTAGTAAATGCTGACTTGCTCCGCTTCGAGCACAACACGTTTGATCAGGAGCTCAATAAGCCGTCGTTTTTCCGGAGCGAAGAGTTCATCCCAGATAGAGGCGAGATCACTCAGGGCTGTTCTGATCATTTCAAGATCAACAGACTCGTCCACCTGACTGGCCTGTTGCCAGACATTGAACAGCAGCTCCGGGCTTTCCAGCCGTTTGCGTGTTTCCTTCAAGCACCATGGTTTCCACGGTGCTGGCCGACAGGGGTGGCAGGGGGCTTTTTTTGTAACCCTTGGCCTGTGCGGTGTAGCTCACGTAATAGCGGAACTGCTTGCCGTTCTTACGGGTACTGCTGGTGGACAGGGCATGGCCATCCGGGCCAAACAATAACCCCTTCAGGAAGGACGGGTTCTTTCGGGAGCGGGACTCTCTGGAGCGCAATTGGGCATGCACATCAAAGGTGCCATGAGCTTTGGCCCATAGATCCATGGTGACAATGGCTGGGTGTTCGCCGGGATACCATTCACCCTTGTTACCGATTTCGCCAATGTAGATCCGGTTTTTGAGAATCCGATACACCGTATTCTTGGCAAAGGGCAACCCTCCCCGTACCGTACCGTCATGCAAAGTGAGATCGCTTTGGTTTTGTACCCTTTCTGATTGAGTGTTTCGCAGGTGGCGATAATGGAGCGGGTCTTCACAAACGTCCTGAAGATCAACTTCACCAGTTCAGCTTCTTTCTCATTGACCGTTAGTTTGCGCTCATTCACGTCATAGCCCAGGGGAGGGTTGCCACCCATCCACATGCCTTTCTTTTTGGATAACAGGAATTTGTCGCGGATTCGCTCACTGGTGACTTCCCGTTCAAACTGAGCAAACGAAAGCAAAATATTGAGCGTCAATCTTCCCATACTGCTGGTGGTATTAAATTGTTGGGTCACCGAGACAAACGACACTTCATGCTTATCAAACAGATCCACCAGCAGGGCGAAATCCGCTAAAGAGCGACTCAGACGATCCACCTTGTAAACCACCACAATATCGATCAATCCAGCTTTAACATCCCGAACCAGTCGCTGCAGGGCTGGGCGCTCCACATTGCCCCCGGAAAACCCTCCGTCATCGTAGTAATCCGGCATCAACACCCAGCCTTCGTGTTTCTGGGAGTTGATATACGCTTCACCGGCATCCCGCTGGGCATGGAGAGAGTTAAATTCCTGCTCCAACCCTTCCTCCGATGACTTACGTGTATAAATGGCACAACGTTTTTTAACCACCGTCGTTTTATTCTTTACCTTTTTCATTGCTGCCTCCTTTCAACCCAAAGAACACTGGTCCACTCCAATTCGACCCAGTAATCATGTTGGCGATTTTGGTCAGACTTTTATAAATCGCCCCCTGATACTCAAAGCCTTGAGGTGTCACGATGACCCGGTGCTCTTCTCCCTGATGCTCACGAGTCAGGATGGTGCCCAGGGGAGGTCGTACCGTTCGACTATTGGTGGTCTTTTTATGTTCCGAATGCTTGGTGGCCTTTTTCAGCCGATTCTTAGAGTTGTCAGTCATGCCCCCCAATACCAGCACCTGAATCCGGGTCGCCAGTCGCTGGCGCAGGATCCGTAAATCCAGATCAGGCGCATGCTTGTCATTCAGCTCAAGCCATAGCTTACGAAGTTCTTCAGTGTTCATTTTTTGCAAAGCCAGCACTCTGGCGGCAATCGTTGCCTCAGTCATAATCACCCTCTGTCGTTTTATCAGTAGTGTTCACAGTCATGCATGAGGTGGCGGAGTTATCCAGTCGGTCTGGCTCTTTATTGAGGGCTGAGGGCTCTTTATTCTGGTTTCGTTGCTGTTTACGCAGGATGGCGGTGGCCAGAAGGTCAATGACTTCGTCTTTGAGGGTTGTGTCGTAATTCTGTGATAGAAGTTCTTCCATGACGATTTTCTTTTAGATTAAGTTCTTCTTATTTTGCGAACTCTTTTTGCTTAAAGCCACGGCGTATTAAAGAGGGAAAATGGGTGGTTTGGGGGTAACTGCATGTTCAACGAGTTTCATAAAGCCTATTGACACCTAATTTAATTATACTGTATGAATATACAGGCTGTATAAATAAGCAGTATCTGTTTGTTAACTCATTACTCAAGGAAAGGTGGTGAACATGGCAGCACTCGCAAAAGTTATCCGCAATACCAGTCGGCAATACTGTAAAGATCTCTTCCAGGCTATCCCGGTGCCTTATCCTGATCGTTGGGAGAATCCAGACATTCCCTGCGCCAGAATTATTCAAGAAGTGAAAAATCTCAACGCAGGCGATCTGGAAAAGATGAGGGCCGTTTCAGAACGCGTCCAACGTTTGAGTGAAGATGATTTGGGTCAGGATATTTTGATGACTCAGGTGAACGACAAGATCAGTTTAAAAGCACTGGATAATCCGTACGATCGGGCAGCCTGGGTCTTTCATCATGATCCTCAAGCGTTCAAAAGGGCTGAACACTATCACTTCCACGATGCACATCGGAATTCGAGAATGTGGGAAGGCTACCGGTTACAACACCCTTGCGATCTTGATAAGACTAAACTTCATGGTTCCTTTCATGACCAGCTGAAGACGTACTTTGGCAATACGGATGAACTGCTGCTTGAAGTGTATGATCGGGAGCTGGTGGACGGTGATCACTCTCATACGCTTTACCAGATCATGATCTATCGGGAAGGGCTGCCCAGCCTTGTGAATGAGCTCGGACAGAAAGCTTTAAATCCCCGAATTATTAAACCAGTAAGAGAGTCCGCGCTGACCTGGGATCCCAAAACCGGTGAAATGGAAGTGGTCTCCAGAAACCGGGAAGATCGCAAAAAGGTTGCTCAGTTGTTTGCTTCAGAAGTAGTGGGTGACAGCAGTGATCCGGATGCTATTCCTTTGAAACAGTATGATTTGGAAAAGTTGCGCTCTCGTCCGGTCTTTGATTCAGATATTACC
>CBDBOO010000012.1:0-110956 GCA_965208385.1 Endozoicomonas sp. | reverse complement strand
TTGTATTGGCAAGAAAGGGCGGGGCAGGGTTTCCAGTAGGATCGACAACACTATCGGCATCTGTCGGCCATTGGGTGCTGACTAACTCATAGTTACTCCAGACATTGCCCGATACTTTGGCATTTAATGCCGCCTGATAGCGGGTGTTTAATACTTTGGTATCGTCACTTATGGGAATAACACGCATCACCTGTGTGGGCTTGGTATAGGCTGTTGCAGGGTTCCAGGGCCTGGCAGGAGGGGTATTTATTGCAGTGCAATTATCACACTCAGGTGTGAAATAATTGTAATGCGCTTTGGTAATGGCTTCATCTTGAGTGGGCGCGTTGTCTACATGCTCAAACGTAGACCATAGCCACTGGGGAGTGCCTTCAGTCTTTGTACCAATATGAAAGCCAACAAGCCCGACAGTCTGCAGTGTGCACTTTTCAACAACGCCGGCATTTTCATCCGGGTTATCGTACACATAAGCTTCGGTGGTGTGGAATCGGTCAGGGTCATCATTTTTACCTACGACCTTCCAGGAAGCCTTGAGCATGATAGACCCCGTTGTCTGTTTTGTACTCTCGGGAAAGTTCGCCGCTTTGCCATAAGCTGTTTGACCAGCCTGACTGTAAAGTCCGTTCTCCCGAATGTAATTAAACATGACCTCGTTGGTCAGTATTTCGAAACGTGTGTATTGACCGTTCTGGTCAATCAATGGTCCGGTCTGGAAAGGTTGGCCGCTTTCGTCTAATACATTGGGTGTTTTGCCCACCTGGCTTAATACGGGTTTACCATCATCTCCGCCACATGTAGCAGGTGGTGGATAGCTTTGCCCCCATGGGGGTGGCTTTTTGCCATCAGGCAGAAAAATATCCCGGCTTTCTTTGTAGTGCTGCCACACCGTCATGGTTTCAGGTTTCTGACCAATCACCAAACTGTTATTGATTGAGCCATCAGATGTTGCTGGCCAGTTAAGTGCTATGAAAGACTCCCAGGAGAAAACATCAAAATCATGCTGCAGACCCGCTAAAGTATTATTGCCTTGAAAGTCAGGAACAGGTGGGAGTTGAGAGCTTAGAGTGGGTAATGTTTGTGTCGTTGGATCGGGGTTGGGTTGTTCTGGCTCAGTCCAGTTATTTGCGTAGCCATAGAAAACAGCGCCTAAGGCTAGCACTGATGCCAACAGCATAATATTCATAGGGGTAACTTTTGTCATTGCTTGTCCCTGTTTTTATATGTGTTCCATCACCAGACAAGTATTAATTACAGCTACTTGAAAAAGAATGGAGGGAATTGCTATCAAGTTACTGCACACAGATGTTCCCATTACCTTTTCAAAATTGAAAGGTTTTGGATTGATAAATATTGACCGTGTTTCTTTAAGATATAATGACAGTCTATGAATGTTTAGCTTTTTCTGTAGTCGGTAAATAAGCCGAAAATTCCGAACACTATTTTTGGTGTAGAGTTTTACTGTCAGCCTGTGTTTCGCATACTCAGCTAAAAACCGGATCGCCATTTCAGCATCAGCTATGGTTCTGAAGTTGGGATTATCTGTTTTACCTGTATCGATCAGAGCATAGGGACTTATGGGTCATCCAAAAAATATTCCGTGAGGCAGACTTTAGAGCTGCTGCATCAGCTCTGGTTATTAAATTGGTCAATCTCACCCTGCAACAGGGTAATCGATAGACCCACAGAGTGTTGAGATCGCACAACTCGGTCAGTTTTTGTCATCACTGTTCCGACTGGCTCATCATTGGCTCACTCTTGCCACTTCAGATAGACCTGTCTCTTGATGCCCTTTCAATATCCAAAATAATTTAAGAGACAGGCACGTGTCAGACGAACGCAGTGACAGGGCTATACAGTATGAGATTGGATAGGGCAGGGTACCTGTTGAGGCAAACAGTCAGCAACCCAGCATCTTGAAGCACAGGAAATACATGAATGCTATAGGTGACTTATGCCAGATTTATGCTGGCCTTTTTTGAACCAGTGCTCAAAAAAACAGAAAACCACTCCAAATTAAATTATAAAACAGGCAATATAATCCAACAATTTAGACGTATCTCTTGAGCCAAAAGGAACTCTGCTCCACTGAAGCCTATTCAGTAGAATCTTGGGGCGGTAGCGTGTCAGGGAAAGAGCATAAAAGCCCTCGCTATCACTGGCCTTAACGACAATTAGTAACCATCTTTTATACATATTAAGATTAATCTTGTGGTCTTATACGTCATATGACGGATATTAGGCTGCAGCAATGAACGCAATAAATTTGATTGAGCAACTTTCAGTTATTCAAGATCCCCGTCAGGTGTGGAAAGTTGATCACAATGTTGTTTTAGGTCAGGCAAAGACTAGCGAGAAGAGCAATGAAATTACGGCTATTCCTGAGCTTTTACAGCTTTTAGAATTAAAGGGATGCCTTGTAACCATTGATGCCTTGTAACCATTGGTGCCATGGGCTGGCGGGGAAGTTCCGACGGTCTACTCAACTTGGCATGAGAGATGATAACTGTCGGATCCGGCGAGGTGATACTATAGAGCTGCTCTCGGGGATACGACATGTGGCAATTAACCTACTGAATAACACGAAAACCTTTATGTCTAACAAGGTTACTATAATTGAATAAGCACATAACATGCGCATGCATAGAATCGCAGTTACGCTGCGGCCTATGCATGCGGGGGTTAAATGATGAATCGATGTGTATCTGTCACGATACCTCCTCCTGCTGGGTGTGTGGCTTGAATAATGTCAGGCATGCAGGTTGTGAGCCACTGGAAACCCGTAGCGATCCATCTTCGACCAGAAAGCATCCCAATAACCCGTTGACTTCGCCAGAGCTCGTAATGTTAATAGCATTGACGCCCCTTGTTCCTTCCATCGCATGCCTGACTTACACATGCGCTGCTTAACCAGCGTTTTGCAAGCAGCTTCTGTTACACCAGAACCAATTGGTAACTTGTTTTCCAACGCTTCTGGATAAATCATTTGGTGCCAGTGATTTTTGAAATAAGTTCTGGCTTTATCCAGTTTTTCTTTAGAAACAAGACGTTTATTCCCGGGAGCTGCTTTCTTTAATTCCAACCATAAACGTTTTGCCTTACCAGGGGTGTTTTTTAATTCGTGCAGTGTTGATCTTAACCAGGCTTTGCGTTCATTCTGCATTTTTTTACCCGGATATATAGCTTCTGCCGCTTCTGCCACATATTCGCTAACGTGATAAAAATCCAGAATTTGAATCGATGTAACAGGCTCAAGAAACGTCCAATTATCTGGCGCCCCATCAGCAACTCCAACGTAAGTGGCATCAGGAAAACGAGACTTCATTTTCTCAATGTCAGAAGAGAACCGCCTTATAAAAGTTTCTTTTCCGTATTCGGGGGCAGCGGCAGCGTACACCGTGTGCATTCGATTTCCTTCTTCATCATAAAGCGCAATAGTTCCGCACATTGCAATTCTGTAGCCCTCTTTATAAAGCAAGTTTGCACCATCCAGCCCCAAGCTAACTGTGGCTACTGGCTCGGGTAAATCCGGTAATTCATAAGTCCAGGATTCTTCTTTGGCCTGAGCAATACTGGCAACAACTTCTGCCAGGTCTTTAGCGGTTCTTCGATGGATTTTACGTCCGTGGTTTCTTAGAAAATCTTGCTCTACTTCAGTGGAAGGCATGTGGGCAAACTTCCAACTGACCATGCAGGCATGTCGCGGGGTTGAATTAACAACAATTCGTGCAGATTGATCAAGGGGACAATAAATAGCACCGCCTTCACGACTTTGATAGATAAAACGATTGACCCTAACCGCTCCCCATGGAGTTTCATAAACCTTCAATTCTTTTTTACTTTTACTGGTCAACCGAACATTGCCAAGCGTAATGGGAGAACCGTCAGTATCAAGCCACTCAAGTTGCTTTTTTGTTCCCAGTTGTCCCGCTTCATTTAAGGCATCTTGCAAATGATTTTCGAAATCCACCATTGAGCGATTGTGCGGGATTTTGATAACGATTTCTGTGATTTCATCGTTGGATGAAAGGACTGAGCTGTACATATTTCTCAACGCCAAAAAGCCTATACGACCATACTAGTGTAGTCGTTTTTCTTGACATTGTTTAAATCACACACCCCAGTCGGGCCATTATTGAGGCGTTATGCGCTTAAGGTAATAAATAATATGTCAACAGAATGCACGTTTTGTAAAATTGTAAATGGGGAATCCCCGGCAAGTATCGTTTTTGAGGATGAAAGGGTGCTTGCATCAGGGCGATCTCATTTGGCACTAACTTTCTCTGTTTGGCTAATTATTCAGCACACAAAAGTACCAAAATAAGCCTAATTTCCTGTACTTCTCAAAAATTCAGTTTTTAAAGCTAGCTTTTTGAATATGCAACAGGATTGGTGTTTGTCAAATGAGATCGCCCTGGTGCTTGCATTGATACCCTTCAGATCGCCGTATCCTGAATCATGTATGGTTATACCAAAAAAACACATTGATCACTTTACTGATATAGAAGACGACCTTTCCGCACACATCATGATTGTTGCCCAAAAAATTGGACGAAACATACGAGAAATTTCTAAGTGCGAACGAGTGGGAATGGTTGTACACGGTTATGGTGTTGCACATGCACACCTGAATATTTTTCCTCAAAAAAACCCAAATGACATAACATCACGAAAGTTCGCTTATATTGAAAACGGCAGCATAAAATACGGTCTTAAAAACATCGAGCAACTATCCAGAGAGCAGATGGATTCTATTGCTGTCAAACTGAGAACCTGCATATAACAGGGCGATCCATCAGATATTTCTATCCTATGTGCTCAAACAAAAATTAACTTAAAAGGCAGGGTAAGAAGGCAATTATGTATAAAGGAAGTTGTTTATGTGGTGCTATTCAGGTTGAACTGAATGGCGGTATAACGGATATAATTCATTGTCATTGTTCTCTTTGCAGGAAAGCCAGTGGTACAGCTTATGCTACGAATGGCTTTGTAAATGCCGACGATTTACAAGTTATTGACTGTGAAGGTCAACTTGGCTTTTATGAAAAGGTTGAGGGCAAAAAAAGACATTTTTGCAAAAAGTGTGCGACGCCTATTTATAGCTCTAATTCTGAAAAACCAGCAAAGTATAGAATACGTCTAGGGGTTATCGATTCCGAGATTTCTGAACGACCAATTTCTCATAATTTTGTAACATCTAAGGCGAACTGGGAGGAGTTTGATGCCTGTTTACCACACTATGAACAGCATGAGCCATCAAGAAACAAGTCGTAATTAACACGCACATATCAGGCTATGTTCCCGCCAATAGTTGTATTGCTTACTCCCTATGTTTACAGGGCTACAGACGTGCCTTATAAAGTAGAGATATGACTAAATCTTGTATATTGCATTTGTTTATTGCCCAAAGAACAGCGATTTGTTCTGGGATACCTTCCTATCTCATGAATAGCCATATGTGGAGCAGGAAAATAAAGTTTTTATAGGACTTTAGTGCTCCCAACTATTGACGGGAACATAGCCAATCGACCGGGTAATACATGCTGCAGCACCAGCCAAAAGAAATCTTCTCTGGAGAAATGCCACTCATCTTTAGGTGCCAATAATGAAAAACATTATGGGTTACCTGTACAGCTTAACTTTTCTATCACTTTTATTCGTTTGTTTCGAGTTTAGAGTGAGCAGGGTTTAATAATTGCCAGAAAAAGGCGCAAGATGGCGGTTCCGAACCTTCAAATTTGAAACCGCCATGCCTACTCAAGAACAGAAAACCATCCTCGGCAAGCTGGGCTATTACACCTCTTTTCTGGCTCAGGCGCTACCCCCAAGATCAGTACCACGTTCCGTGAACTGCTCGTCGCCAGCATGAGTACTCTTCCCAGAGCAACTGTTTGGTCATACCTTTGCGTTTGTGCTCACGATGAGTTTCAACCCAGTCGGGATCAATCAACCCTTTCCGGCGATTATTAGCCGATTCCGGCATGAGCTTATTGATGACAAAGGTGTCTCAGCCTCCTCAGGAAGGGGCCAGGACAATTCCGATTTAACAAAGAATTGCAGGTATTTGGTGACGGCTCCAACACTGACTCGGGTGCTGGCTGAGATCTGTCTGATGCTGAGATTGCAGTCGTATTTGAGTCTGAGAATTTCTCTGATTTTACGCATTGATAATCCGTTTTTTACTAACATGCCGCCTTTACTTGTGATGTCATGAAAAGGTAGAGCGGCAGAAGTTCTATGAAATTAATGCTTAAGAGATGAAATTTCCTCTTGAAAAAAAGAATTCTGGAAGCGTGAACGGTGATTCTGGATCGTGAACACCGATTCTGGAAATCAGCCAAAAGTGTTCACGAGTTGCCAGAATGAGTGTTCACGCTAAATCCGAGTAGAAGAGGACGTCACCGCCCTCAACCCTCACAGACCCGGACGAGCCCAATTAAGGCATCCGGTTCCTCATAGTTACTGGTTCACTAGCCGACGGCTTCGGTAATACTGATGATGGATTTTGGGCGGTGACAGGGGGAAACGCTCCAGGAACAGGTTGAATTTATCCCATGGTATATAGCTCTTTTGCGAACGCCGACAGAGCCATTTATGCCAGATTTTCATCACTGTATGGTGGACTTTCTCTAAGGATTTGGCGTTACCTGTGATACCGAAGTACGCGTAGTGTCCCCGAAGTTTTCGGTTCAATGCTGCATATTGTTCATTCAATGGCTTGTGTCTGAACTTCCGACAGTAGTCATTGAACTTCTTCAGTGTTCTGGCAATTCGCCCTTTCGCAGTTTTCTGGTTAACGACAAAATAGCCCCTACGGGATTTACCCCAGTAGTGCGTGAATCCAAGGAAATCAAACGTGACCGGAATACCACAACGCTGGTTGTCTTTCCGGCTGTAGAGCCGAAAGTCTACGCGCTGCGTCTTCTCCGGATGCAGTGTCAGACCAAATCGTTCAAAGCGCTTTGGTAGTACCTCTTCAACTTGACGACAGTCATCATAATTTTCAAACACCATAACAAAGTCATCAGCAAAGCGGGTCAGACTACACCGTCCTCGCATTTTCGGCTGGACTGTCTGTGCAAACCAGTCATCCAATACATAGTGAAGATAAATATTGGCTAACAGGGGTGAAATTACCCCTCCTTGAGGCGTTCCCTGCGTCGGGTAGACAAGCTCCCCAGACTCAAGAATACCGGCCTTCAACCATTTATCAATCAGTTTTCTTACCACACCATCAGCCACTCGTCTGGCAAGAAATTGCCTTAGGCGTCCATGGTCAATCGTATCGAAATACTTTTGTATGTCCGCATCCAGCACCCAGTCGCCTTTATCTCTCATGATATGGGCACGCAGGCTTTGCAACGCATCGTGAGCAGATCTTTGTTTCCGAAAACCAAAAGAGCAGTAATAGAAATCCTGCTCATAGATGGGCTCCAATAGCATTACCACCGCCCTTTGAACAATTTTGTCCTCGAAGGTGGGAATACCCAAAGCTCTTCTCTGACCTTTTCCTTTATCAATGTACGTGCGTCGTACGGCAGGAGCACGGTATCGACCGGATTTTATCCGATCCAGCAGATTAAGGAGGTTTGACTCCAGCTGTCTCGCATACATCTCTGCCGTTTGACCATCCACACCTGTCGCACCATCCTTGCGAGTCTGTTGATACGCTTGTAAAAGCCAGTTGTAATCCATGTGATGATTAAGAGAAGTAAAGGCCATGGCTGGATTTTCTCTGGCCAGTGTGGCTATCCGTCTCTGTTTCGTTGACACAAACATCGGTTTCTGAGCACCTCATGTGTTTCCCACAAACGGGTCAATAACTACGATGCCCCCTTTCCTCGTCCGGGTCCTCCCGAGCGGAGTTCCCCGTTGTCATCAGTACTATGGGACACTAAGACTTCCAGTACCTACTGCCCGGTCACTTATTTATTCGCTCCCGGGTTCCTGAGTTTTGCTTCCTGTTCGCTCCGCCAGATCTGAAGCTCAACCCGACGGACTGGTTCTATTCAGCCAGAGAACCAATGGCTGTTTAACTCAGGTCAGCACTGGATCTCGCAGGTTCCTGAGAAATCCATCCTGTACCTTTGCCCCGGTCATTGATCCCGGTCGGGCTGGTTTCGCCTTACCGTGACGGCTAACCAATGCTGACCCCATAATCCGGAAAATGAAGTCCCCAACGGGCGCACCATATCGAGACTCAATCCCGCGGCTTTAGTACCTGCTGTATACGCTTCACAACCAGCGTTACCACTGGCTATGCAATACTCGCTTCCGACTGATGGTTAGTCTTTGCCGGGTGGGAGTCGAACCCACTGGATTTCAACGAATGATTTCAGCTCATAGAGCCTCCCACATTCTCAGGCTTCGCCTGTCGCAACCAGAATAGGTGTTCACGACTTACCAGAAAAGGTGTTCACGCTTCGCCAGAATATGCAAGTGCTGTGTATGTGCTGATAAGATCAAATAACTGTTCAGCAGAAGGGCGCTTATGGGGATTTTTTCTCAGACAAAAGTTAGCTATACCGTGAAGCAAAGCCGCCTGGCTCAATTTTAACCATTGCAGTTTATCTGGTAGATCGGCATTGTTTTTTATGCCCCCCAAATCTAACCCCAGCTGAGCTTCAAACTCATCGACTGCATTGGCTTCATGGGCAATGGCTACTGTCTTCTCCCATATCTCAGAAGGATGCGGTTTTCTGGCGCGATGGAATTCTGGGTATAATATTTTAGCCATTCTTTCCGGGGCCAACAGCAGGGTGATTAATATTCCCAGCGACCAGATATCGGTCGTATAGCTCAGAAAATCACTTCTGTTTTCATCATACGGATCGGAATAAGCCGCTGTAAACAGATTTCTTGATCGTGTTCTTCTGCTTCTTGTTATTCCCATAAATCCGAAATCAGCAATGACTATTGTGTTGTCTTCTGTTAGAAAAATATTCTCTACTTTGATGTCATCATGAACCAGCCCTGATGTATGCAGGTAACTAAGGCCTGATAGAATTTGTGATAGCCAGCCCAAAGCGTCGCCAATCTGTGGGGTATGCCCCTGTTTAGCATGAAAGAGAATGCCCCATAAATCTTGAGGACAGTATTCCATAAGAAGAAAAGTTTCATTTGATGAATAAGCCAAAGCATATATTTTCAGGATGTTGGGATGGTCAAGATCAAGCATTTGGAGGGCTTCCTGTTTAAGCGCCTGATGATAAGCCATCCTGGATTTTTTAAGAGCATAATTTTTTCCATCAACATTTACCCGATAGACTGTAGACGTTTCACCTTCTCCAATTTTTACTGGGGGTTGCAATAAATGATGCTCTATAGCTGATATCATTAATTGTTGCCGGTCATCATATTCTGTAACAGTGATGGTGTATTCTTTGTCATTGACAGTAGTGGAGGATGTTCGTTTATTTTTTGATGGTAATGAACTTTTTGGAGTTTCTGATGTTTTCGCTTGTGATCCCGACTGTCCTTTGCTGCCTCCCTGTCCATATTGAATGAGTAAGTTGGTTGGTAGCGTGAAAACTATGGTGGTTTGATTTTCTCCTTCGGTCGAAACATAATCGGATTGAAAATATTGCATGAGTAATTTGAGAAAAGCTTGAACGGTATAATTCCCACTTTCCATGAGCGCTTCAATGGCTTTTTGTAAGGCTATTTCTCTTGAATAAAATGAGACCGCTCGATGATGAATTTCTGGTTCCTGCCAATATGAAGACAGTTTATCCATTGAGCTAGTGTAAGAAGCTTCTGCTGCACTGGGCTCATACATAACTGAGGAATCAGCCATTGGTATAAACAGCAAATAAATACCAAATGGGACTGATGTTTTTTTCATATGGATGAAATACCAATCGTGTAAAACCATAGAATATAGTCAATGTTTTTGGCCAGACGTTTATAACGTCAGCGCCATTGATTTATAGTCATGATTCCCGTCGCAATATTCTGTTGATTTCCCATACACGTGTCGATGCGGCTATGTTCCCGTCAATAGTTGGGAGCACTAAAGTCCTATAAAAACTTTATTTTCCTGCTCCACATATGGCTATTCATGAGATAGGAAGGTATCCCAGAACAAATCGCTGTTCTTTGGGCAATAAACAAATGCAATATACAAGATTTAGTCATATCTCTACTTTATAAGGCACGTCTGTAGCCCTGTAAACATAGGGAGTAAGCAATACAACTATTGGCGGGAACATAGCCTGTCGATGCGTTGTCGCTCATAGCCGATCAGATTGAGCTTTCTGGAGCCTTCTATCATAGGACTAATGCTTTGGTAGACAGCCCGGAGATTTTCAAGTTAACGGATCACTATTTTATCCAGTGCTTCATTCGGTGGTAATTTTTCACCAATTCGTTCTCCAGTCACGGTGTGGTAAGCCAAACCCGTCATAAGTTTTTTGAAAACGCCTTTCATCATTGGTCGCATGACTAAAATGCCCAGTAACCATCCTAATGGACCCGCTTTTACTACAAAGTCTGATGACATGTAGAGTTCGCTGCTGTTGGCATCAATCTCTTTCACCCGCATTTCGGCATTCATATTTTTTAACGGCAGCGAGAACTCCGAAAGTTTCATTTTAAAACCTTGCCCGTCTTGAAATTCAATAATTTCTTCCACCAGACTTGAGCCGTCATTAAAGGTACACAATCGTTTGGCTCCCAGGCCTGAATTTATTTCATTTATGATTGGAGATGTTTTTATGGTTGTTGCGAATTTTTCAACACTGCTGAAATCTTCCAATACCTGCCAGAGTTCAGCGGCAGGAATACTAACTGTTATTGTTTGTTCGATATGATGTGTCATATGAATTTACCTTATTTTTATATTGAGTGCTTTTAAACGCTGAAATGGAATAGTTAATACCGTTCTATTTATCTTCCTTCTTTTAAATGCCTTGTATCCCCCGAATGATTATTTCTACTGATGCCGTCAGGTTTTTTTCAAAATCTGGTTTTAGCTCTTTGAACTGTTCAAGTTGATAGATTTTATTGAGAGCCTCATTTTGTCTGGATTCTGCTGCCCAATAATTTGCTGTCGCGGCAAAACTGAGTGTTAGAAACCTAAATGCTTTTTCTCCTTGAATATCTGGATAGATCTTGCTGATCTCAATAGCAAGTTGGTAAAGCAAGTCCATTGAGCGCTTCTTGAACTCCAGTAAATGCTCATAAGTACTGTTGCTTTCAAGCGATATAAAAAGTATGGATGTCAGATCCAGGAACTGTGGGTGTGACGTATAGGAAGCCACCCAGGTGTTTGCAAACTGTTCAACCTCCGCATTCTGCTGGAGTTTTTGCAGTCGCTGAGTACAGTCCAGATACCAATCTTCAAACAGATCCATAAAAATGTTCAAAAAGATCTCTTCTTTAGAACTGAAGTATCTGTACATATTGGATTTGGTAAATCCAGCTTCTGAGGCTATGCCGTTGAAACTCACATTTTCATAGCCCTTATTTTTAAAAAGAGACAAAGCAGCTTTATAAATAGCTTCTTTTCTCTCATTCTTCTTATCGTCTGTTCTTGCTCGCTGCCAATTCATAAACACCACATAAGTAACCAACGGTCTCTTATGGTTACATTAAGAGACCGTCAGTCTCTTGTCAATGCTGTGATGGTGAAAATATTGAAATAACACTTCTGTTTTAAGAATCTATATCTTGCTCCTCTCTTGAAACAGCTCCCAAATCCGTTGTGCAACCGGGCCAACCGGTTCTGAATCCAGTCTGACAACTCGCAATTCGATGTTCGGCTTTTCAACATCACCTTCAACTTTCAGGGGAGAGAGTAGTCCCTTTGCAAGTTCGTCTTTTATCAGATGTTCAGGTAAGTTCCCCCAGCCCATGCCTTGCATAATGATTTCTTTTTTAGTCTGGAAATCATTCACTCTCCACTGATCACCGCCTTCGAGCACTCCATAGCTGGTGTTTGAAGACTTACGGCCACTGATGATGACCTGGGAGTGAGTTTTCATAACCGCTTTAGGCACTACCTCATATTTTTGTAATAAGGGAGAGTCTGCTGCAATGACCGACTTGAAACGCAGATTCATAAAATGCATGGATTCCAGTTTTTCAATATTTTGAACCCAGGGGATGATCAGAATAGAGGCTTGTCCATTTTCCAGTAAGTCCAATGGCCCCATTCCATTTTCAGAATAAACTTCCAGCCGGGTGCCTGGGAACTCCTCTTTACACTGTCTGATGGTACTGATAATGGGAGATACCGGAATCGCTGACGTAAAAGCAATGCCTACTTCGGTCTCTTCCCCGGCGGCCAGTTGCTCTGCCAGATTTTTAAAGGATTGGGCCTGGCTTAATACTAATTTAGCTTTTTCATACAGTGTTTTACCCTGCGGCGTCAGCTTGTTTCTATATTGGTCACGATCGAATAATTTCAGACCAAGTTCGTCTTCAAGGTTCTTTATAGCAACGCTGATTGTCGGCTGAGTTCGATGTAGATTTTCCGCAGCCACTCTCAGAGAACCGCCTTCAACGATGGCTTGCAGCGATTTAAGTTGATCCAGCGTCATAACCCCACCTTAGATAAAAGCTTATGTGTTTATAGTAATTATTAAATCAAATTAGATAGAGTCTAATGTTACCTTTAGTTTTAAGTCAGGTGAATTTAATTGTTACTAATACTTCAATGCTGGAAGGTGGTTATGCATAAGAAAACAGATGTGCTCATTATTGGCGGTGGTTTTGGCGGCGTCGCCGCAGCTCAGAAGTTAACCAAAAAGGGCATCAGTGTCACGTTGCTTGATAGAAAGAATTATTTTGAGGTGACGTTTGCCGTATTACGTAACGTCACTGCACCTGAAGCGTTGGGTAATACCTCACGCAAACTCTACGGTGACTTTATTGATGGAGAATTTATTCAAGGCAGTGTCGTATCTATGAATGATAAGGAAGTACGACTCGAAAACGGGGATGTCATCTGCTTTAATCAGGCCATTATTTCATCAGGAAGCCGCTATCCGTCACTGTCACTGGCAAAGTCAAATTCCAGATTTGATTATTCTGAGCGGAATCAGGAAATGCTGAATGAACACAGCTCACTGGCCGCCGCAAAATCGGTTTTGGTCATCGGTGGCGGGGCCGTAGGGGTGGAGTTTGCCGGTGAAATTGCCAGCGCTTTTCCCCATAAAGATATCACTTTAGCCCATTCAAGCAATACGCTGTTAGATGACATGAAACCCAAGGCGCAACGTAAAGCACTGGAGCAATTAACCGCCAGAGGGGTGAAAGTAAAATTTGGCCGTAGGTTCATGAAATATGGGGATGTGTATCGTTGTGCCAATAGCAATGAATCTATTCGGGCTGACATGGTTTATACCTGTATTGGAATGGTTCCTAATACCGAATTTTTACAGACTGAACTTCCGGATATTGTCGACGACAACGGTCTGATAAAGGTGGATTTATTTATGCAGGTAAAGGCTATGAGAACTTGTATGCGTTAGGCGATTGCGCAGCTCTCGATCTTCATAAGCATGGCTATATTGCCAGTGTGCAGGGAACGATGCTGGCCGATGCGATACTGAAATCGGCAAAAGGCAAAAAACTGAAACCTTATAAAACACCACCGTTTGCGATCATTACTCCTACGGGAACGGATTCCGGTGTTGCACAAATGCCTTTTGGTGTTACAACCGCAAAATTTTTCGTAAACCTGAAGCAGAAAGATTTGGGCATCAGCAATATGTATAAAATCTACGGAAGTGCACCCGGATGAGGAATAATGCGAGCGACTGATGTTTTGAAATTTTGTCTTCAGCAGTAATGAGCCATCTATAAGTTTCAGCAGGATGTCCAATAATGAGGTTCCGCTGCATCCGGCATTTAAAGAGCTGGCAATTTTTCGACTATTTTATCCTTCGAGAAAAAATAAGTGCTCCCGGTTAATGAGCGAATTATTGGATTACTGATAATCAAGTCATAAAACATAATGGCTATGTTCCCGTCAATAGTTGATACAGAGCACTAAAGTCCTATAAAAACTTTATTTTCCTGCTCCACATATGGCTATTCATGAGATAGGAAGGTATCCCAGAACAAATCGCTGTTCTTTGGGCAAATATACAAGATTTAGTCGATATCTCTACTTATAAGGCACGTCTGTAGCCCTGTAAACATAGGGAGTAAGCAATACAACTATTGGCGGGAACATAAAACATAATACAGGAAAAAAGTAATTTGACTGTTCAAACTTGATACAGAAGCCTGCCTGTAGGTTGAGAATAACAGCATTAATTTAATGAAATTGTATAGTGTAAGCTAACGAGCAAGGATAATATTACGCCTCACTGCAATTTTATCGAGACTCTAGAATGAGCTGTTCTCTTGCTTCAGTTAAACGTAATATTTCCATTTTTTGCTTAGTATTAGTTAACAGTACGAGGACGTATGAATGATGATGCCAGCTACAAGACTGATATTTCATGTGATCCTAAAAATCAAGACATCTCGTTAAACAAAAAATACTATAAAAATAAATTTAAAACCCACTTCACAGAGATGGAGTTTGATCGCTACATTGAAGAAAGGGGAGGGCCGAACCCAGCCAATGTATATGAAAAATTTAATTTGCTAGATAGAGCTACTGCCAAGTACATACATTCGTTTCAGACTTTTGAAAGTAAAAAAATCAATGATACTATTAAAATAAAACACTATACCATACAGCCAGGTGTGACAGTTGACTTTGGAAATAAAATTTTAGCAGGAAGTAACCGAGGGGAGTTTGGTGGAGAATTAGTCCTGATTGATGAAAACAACCAGATAATAATAATTGGAGATATTAATGTACAGAATATCCATGTAATGCAGTTTGGTGCAGTCGTTGTATCAGGCCTGGCACATGGTTCTCAAAACTTTGGCGCAATACATTTTGTTAATGAGAATTTTAAATTGGAAAAAATATTTGGGTTAACCGGAATGCCTGTTTCGTCATGGTTCCTCGAAAATGGCGACTTATTAATCAACAGTTATCCTGATTCCGTCCAGGTTTTAACAAAAGTAGGATTTTTAATGCGCGTACAATGTATTGATAGATCAGATAAGGGCTGACATCAGTAACACTGATCGCTGTTCTATATAGCGTTTATAAATACAAATCTTCATGACCGTATTTTCGGTCACCCTGCAGCATGAAAATAATACTCTGCCACAATGTATCTGATGCAGAGCCTGACAGTGGTCGATGTTTTTGCAGTGGCTTTTAGACCCTGAATACAAATTGACCTGGGCTGGATCGTTCGCACCCTCGCTTATCTCATGGTTCAGAACTGGCACCATCAAGGCTCCATTTCTGGAACATTGAATGCACGGCAAACAGCCCTTTTCTCCAAGTGAGACTATGGCGATCCGATCCAGTCCGTCAGGCTCTGCTGTTCCTCCGTGAACCTTTGGAGCATAGACGATGCAACCCATTGTGAAAAACTGTGCAGGCATTGATGTCCATAAAATGATGGTCATGGTTGCCGTTCGCAAAGAAATGCCAGAAGGCGACATTCAAGTATTAACCCGTGAATTTGGTACTTTCCGCAAAGATCGGGAATTAATGTGCCAGTTCCTTCAACAGCATCAGATCGATCTGGTCGTAATGGAGAGTACGGGTGTTTACTGGAAAAGTATTTATGCGTCCATCATTGGTCGTGATCTGAAGCCCTGGGTGGTGAATGCCCGACACGTCAAGAATGTACCCGGTCGCAAGACCGATACACTGGACAGTCAGTGGCTCGCTCACCTTGCCCATTGTGGTCTGGTTCGTCCGAGTTTTGTGCCACATCCGGATCAGGAACAGCTGCGTTTGCTGACTCGCCGACGAGATACAATGGTCAAGCAAATAGCCAATGAGAAGAACCGTCTTCATAAAACGCTAGACGACAGCGGTATTCGACTCGGCGGCCTGATCAGTGACATCAACGGCAAGTCAGGTCAGCGCATGGTGAACGCCCTGATTGATGGTGAATCCCTTCAGGATATTATCAAGAAAGCGGATGGCCGTCTGAAGGCAGACAGAAAACAGCTGATGGACAGTATGGACGAGAAGTTATCCCCTTCTCATCTTATTGTGCTGAAAGATATCCGGGATCACATTAATTTCCTGAATGAACAGCAGCAGAAGCTGGAAGTCCAGATTCTGAGTACGGTTCAGTCTTGGAAAGAAGCCTGGCAAATTCTGCAAACTCTCCCCGGAGTCGGTGAGATGAGTGCCGCAGCACTGATCGCAGAAATAGGTGATGATATGAGTCAGTTTGGCGGCATGAAGGAGATTGCTTCCTGGGCCGGACTCTGCCCGGGCAATAATGAAAGCGCAGGCAAGCGTAAAAGTGGTCGAACCCGAAAAGGGAATAAGATGATCAAAACGACACTGTGCGAAGTGGCGAATGCAGCGATCAAGACCAAGAGTCAGTTCAAGGGTAAATATCAGAGTCTGGTGATCCGCAGGGGTCACAAACGAAGTCTGATTGCCATTGCACATAAACTGATTCGTGTGATTTATACCTTACTCAAGAAACGACAGCCTTATATTGATCCTGACACTGATTACGAGGGTTTGATGGTTAGGAAGAATGCACCGCGCTGGTTACGCAGGCTGGACGAGTATGGCTATTTGGATCAGGTTCGATAATTAACCTGATCCACAATTAATACGATAGTTCCTTGTTCTGTGCAGGGCGGCTGCTTGCGTCCTGAATTCGGGGATTTTCACGGCAAAGGAAAACAAAAAAGCTTGATATACGAATCACTTTAAGTTCGAAGTTGATATTGAACGGTGAGCAGACAGAAGTTCACGAGCTGCTATTGCCCATCGATCAGCAAGTGAAAAGTGAACAGTTTTTCTATGTGCAGATGTCTGTTTATTTCCCGATTGGCTATGAGTTATATGTTACGCAAACGGGAAGCCCGCTGCCTGACGAGCACCAGTCATCAAGAAATAGCTGCCAGTAAAAAATCTGTCGACTTCCTTGCATGATCCTCAATCTGTTTCTTACCGGGTTTTGCCATACCCACTAGTACTTCAGATCTCAGTGTAAGCAGCATGCCCATCCATAAATGGCTGGTAGTTTCAGTTTCTTCAATACCAAATCGTTCAGAGAAAAAGGAAGATAAGGTTGTCTCCGAATCATCAGAACCTACCGTCATAAAACTACTGGTTATTTCTGGCGCTTTGGTACTTTCTGCAACCAGTAGACGAAAAGTAGCGAGGTGCTCATCGGATAAATGAAAGTGAATGAAATCCCTGGCAAAACCAAGTAATGCTTCTCTATTATCAGACTCTTGTAAATGAACAAGAAAATTCTCACTCTGTTTTTCACCAATTTGACTTAACGTGGCTTTGAATAAGTCAACTTTCGATGGAAAGTACCTGTAGATCGTTTGTTTCGTGATTTGAGCTTGAGCGGCGATTTTATCCATGCTGGCAAGCACATACCCTTCAGATAAGAAAACATCCCGGGCTGCAGCCAGGATTGCTCGTCTTTTTCCTTCTTTGTTCTGTTCAATTTTTCCCATACTATCCTTTCATGCAAACAAATCATACTTATCGGTATGATTTTTATTGACGTTGCTTGTGAAATAAGAAATCATACTGATGAGTATTATTTATCAGAGATGTAGATATGACAAGCACAGTATTAAAATCACTTAACAAGAGCAATTCCAGAACGCTGGGTTTTGCCATTGCCTCTCTGGGGGCAGTGCTGATGAGTATCGATCCTGTGTTCATCCGTTTTGCCGGTGTCAGCGGATTTGACACCGCATTTTTATTTGGTTTATTTACGGCTATCTCAATGCCAGTTGTACTTCAGTTAAACGATAAACGCGGTTTATTACGAGCCGTTAAAGACAGTGGGTGGCCATTGTTGTTCGCCGGAGTATTAATGTCAGGCAGTGCTTCAGGTCTGGTGTTCAGTATTAAAACCACATCCATTGCCAATACCTTTCTGATACTCAGTGCAACGCCCGCAATTGCTGCTGTGTTCAGCTGGTTTTTCCTGAAAGAAAAAACCAGTCGTTCCACCTGGTTTGCCATTGTGGCTGTAATGGTGGGCATTGCCACTGTCTTATCTGGATCGTTTGGATCAGGAAACTGGCTAGGTGATGTGCTGGCGGTTTTCTCGGTAATCTGTTTGTCACTGATGTTTACCCTGTTGCGTAAGTATCAGGATGTCAGCCGCATGGCCAGCGTTGGACTTGGTGGTTTGCTGCTGGCGATCATCATGTTTATTTTCGCCAAGCCCTCTGCTTACAGTATGGATACCTGGATCATTATGAGTGTTATGGGTTTATTCACAGCACCTTTTGGTCGGGTAATGTCCATGGTCGCCACCCGTTACATCACAGCGGCAGAGGTGTCGATGACTCTGATGCTTGAAACGGTTCTGGCACCTGTCTGGGCTTTTGTTTTTTTCAGTGAAGTTCCCCCTGTGGCAAGTATTACGGGTGGTTTGATCATCCTGATGACCATCTTTTTATACACAGTCTCCGCCATGAAAAGCAAACAGTCGTAGAAGAGAAATACCCAATGAAAGCAGAGTTGAAATTTATCGGTAACGTAAAAACGCCTTACAATACCATTGAAGAATGCCCTAATAACATTCAACCCAATGGGCCTTTGTGCCAGATCGCTCTGTATGATGAGTATCAAGCTGGACTTTCAGGTCTTGAGCCTGGTCAATATGTTCTGATTTTATACTGGCTTGCCAAAGTAAATAGAGCAGCCATTCATCAGGCCGTCGGTAATGAGCAGGATATAAAGGGGGTATTTGCTTTGCGCTCACCACATCGCCCTAATCCTATTGGAGCCGCTGTGTTGCCCATTGAGAAAATTGAAGCGGGGCAGGTTACTGTCAGAGGGCTGGATTGTCTTAATAACACTCAGTTAATTGATATAAAGCCGGCAATTTATAATGAAATTCCATCAACCAGTTGAAACTGGCTTTTCGTTTAAATAAATCATTAAGCCACCGGATTAACAGGGAAAACGTTAAACCGTCATAAAGATGCAATGAACCTCCACCATCATTCAAGGTAATTGCTGTTTGGATGATGGGTATGACGATCAAGGATATTGCACTGAAAGCCGGTGTTTCTGCCACAACCGTGTCACGTTTTCTAAACGGACGCGGAAAAATGTCGGCAGAAACTGCCCAGCGCATTGAGCGCATTATTGATCAGCACAATTATCGACCTAATCTGCTGGGGCGAGCACTGAAAGTTTCAACAACCCGTACCCTTGGTGTGATCGTTCCCAGTCTGGAAAATCCTGTATTCGCTGAAATTATTGCTGGCATTCAACAACGTGCCCGTCATTTCAACTATATTCTGATGATTTTGGATACAGGTTATCAGTCATCCCGCGAGCTAGAAGCAGTTAATACCTTACTGCAGCATCAGGTGCAGGGTATTCTGCTGACAGTCACTTCAACACTTCAAAATGCTTCCCTTACTCTTCTGAACGATGAAAAAGTACCTCACTGCCTGATTCATAACCCCGAACTTAAAGGACACGACAGCGTCCATGTAGATAACATCTACGCGGGGGGAGTAGCTGCGCGAAAACTGCTACAACTGGGTCACCATCGAATGGGTATCCTTTCTACTCCCTTTGAACACTCTGACCGGGCTCAGCAGCGAGTCGCAGGTTTTCAGAATGCACTGAGTGAAGCGGGCGTTGCCACTGCTGATGTTTACCCTATCCATACTTCTGACACGAACAATCTTGTTGACGAATTAACTGAACATCTTCCAGTTAAATCCCGCGCAACCGCCTGGTTTTGTACCAATGATCTGCTCGCTATTGGACTGATTAAAGTCCTGAAGGGCAGGGGACTTAATGTGCCTGAAGATCAATCCGTTATCGGTTTTGACGGGATGGCTATTGGTCAAATGCTGACACCCTCACTGGCCAGTATCCGGGTACCCCATCGGGATATGGGGCAGATCGGTGTCGATGCGTTACTCAATCGGTTGCAGGGCAGTGGCCTATCCGGCAGCTATGTTCTTCCCTGTGATTATTTATTTCAGGGAACCATCGCCTGCCCACCCGATGTGACAACAAAGCATGTTACTGAAACAGCCAGACAAATCACCGAAATCCTATAGGAAATCAGACTATGAAAACAACAACGATCAAACGTTTACTGGGCAAGGGACTGCTACTCGGCAGTTTGATGGCATCATTGCCGGCACTTGCGGTGGATGCTATTTGCTATAACTGCCCACCCCAATGGGCTGACTGGGGAACCCAGCTGCGGAATATCAAAAAAGATCTTGGGTTCACGGTTCCCATGGACAATAAAAATTCGGGCCAGACTCTGTCTCAGTTGTTGGCCGAAAAAGACAATCCGGTTGCCGATGTCGCTTATTACGGTGTCTCTTTTGGAATTCTGGCGGCACAGAAGAAAGTGGTCAGCGCCTATAAACCAAAACACTGGGATGAAATTCCCAAAGGTTTGAAAGATCCTGATGGTAAATGGTTTGCGATTCACTCCGGAACGCTGGGATTCTTCGTTAACGTCGATGCTCTTGAAGGCAAACCGGTTCCCCAAAGCTGGAAAGATCTGCTGAAACCTGAGTACAAGGGCATGGTCGGCTATCTTGATCCAAGCTCGGCTTTTGTGGGTTATGCTGGTGCTGTTGCGGTCAATCAAGCGATGGGGGGCTCACTGGATGATTTTACACCGGGTATTAAATATTTCAGTAAACTGGCCAAAAACGATCCTATTGTTCCCAAACAAACCTCTTATGCCCGGGTTCTGTCAGGTGAAATCCCTATTCTTCTAGACTATGACTTTAACGCATACCGCGCTAAATACACCGACCGGAGCAATGTACAGTTTGTCATTCCCAGGGAAGGCAGTATTGTTGTGCCCTATGTGATGAGTCTGGTGGAAAACTCTCCCAATACAGAAAAAGGCAAAAAAATTCTCGATTACATCCTGTCCGATGCGGGCCAGAAAACCTGGGCAAATGCTTTTCTTCGCCCCATTCGACCCGGCGCCATGTCACCTGAAGTCAGCGCAAAATTCCTTCCCGAATCTGAGTATGCCCGCGCCACGGCTGTGGATTATCAGCAAATGGCAGCAGTGCAGAAAGGATTTACCCAACGATACCTCTCTGAAGTCAACTGATCCCGGATGAGAGATGGAGCAGATTGATCGTATCTGCTTCATTGTATTGCAGGGTAGAGCGGGGTACTCACAGTATGTCCAGAAAATATATTTTGTTGACGCCTCTGTTGATTTTCGGGGTGGCATTTTTTCTTTTGCCGGGGGTAAGGCTGATTGGTTTTAGTCTTGAAAACAGTGCTGAAGCTTACCAACTCATTTTACAGGAACCCCGATATTGGAAAAGCCTGCTCTCAACCGTTGTCCTGTCCATTGTCGTTACATTTTTCACTCTGCTGATTGGTGTCGTTGCCGGGCTCTTTCTGAGCCGTAATCATTTCCCGGGATCTTCGTTAATGATTTCCCTGTTGACCTTTCCACTGGCCTTTCCCGGAGTGGTGGTAGGTTTTATGGTCATTATGCTGGGAGGGCGACAGGGACTACTGGCGGAGGCCAGTTTATTGATGACTGGTAACCGCTGGACCTTTGCCTATTCCATGACAGGACTCTTTGTTGGTTATGTCTATTTTTCCATTCCCCGGGTTCTGCTGACTGTGATGAGTGCTGCCAGAAAGCTGGACCCGGCTTTGCCGGAAGCCGCCAGATCATTAGGTGCTTCACCCTGGCAGGTAATGAAAGATGTAACCCTGCCCGCTTTAGCTCCGGCACTCACTGCGACAGCCGCTATTTGTTTTGCCACCTCTATGGGGGCATTTGGTACAGCGTTTACTCTGGCAACACGAATCAATGTGCTGCCAATGACCATCTATACCGAATTCACCCTGAACGCCAACTTTGCCATGGCTGCTGCACTCAGCGTTATTCTGGGTTTGATCACCTGGCTGATGCTTTTCCTGGCCCGAACCCGAAGTTCATCGGTCAATGTCCATATTTGAGACGTTTTGGTTTGAGAAGGAGTGGGTTGAATGAAAGGTCTGTTAAACCAGAGAAAGATTCTATTCTGGCTGCAGTTGGGTTTTACCGTCATTGTTTGTCTATTCATGTTTGTGCCGGTGGTTATGTCGATATTGGCCGGTTTGACAGAAAATTATTTTATTGGTCTGAAAAGCGGATTGACACTGCGATGGGTGAATGAAGTCTGGATGCTCTATTCAGAAACCATCAGTCTGTCCATGATGATTGCCCTGGCCTGTGTTGCCGTAAATCTATTGATTGGAGTACCTGCAGCTTACGCGCTGGCTCGCTATCCGGGCAGGCTCAGCCGGATATTGGAAGAGCTTCTGGTGCTGCCTATTGCCATACCAGGCATGGCGCTCGCACTGGCGTTAATCAGTAGCTATGGCAGTATTTCATGGTTACGAACTCACTGGGGATTCATCTTGCTGGGCCATGTGCTGTACACCCTGCCATTTATGATTCGTCCCATCGTTGCTGTATTGCAGAGTTTTGATTTTGTTACGCTGGAAGAAGGAGCGGCCAGCCTTGGAGCCGGTTTCCGGCAACGTTTTTTTCAGGTTGTTATACCAAACGCCTGGCCGGGTATTCTCAGTGGTATTTTGATGACAATGACCCTGTCTATAGGTGAGTTTAATCTCACATGGATGCTTCACACACCATTAACCCGGACATTGCCCGTTGGCCTGGCTGACTCCTATGCTTCCATGCGTCTGGAGATTGGCTCAGCCTATACATTGATATTTCTGGGTATGATCATGCCACTGTTGATGGCCGCCCAGATGATAAATAACCGCAGTTTTATCAGCAGGAAGAAACAGTAATGCAGCAGGGAAGTCGTATCACACTGAAAAATTGCAGTAAAACATTTCCTGATGGTACCCGGGCGTTGCTGCCCGTGAATCTGACCATCAACGCCGGTGAAACTGTTGTCTTTCTTGGGCCGTCCGGGTGCGGTAAAACCACAACGTTGCGGCTGATTGCCGGTCTGGATCATCCAGATTGCGGAGGGCAGATTTTTTTTGATGATCAGGATGTGACGGCATTGCCCATCGAGAAACGAAACATCGGAATGGTATTCCAGAGTTATGCCCTGTTCCCGAATATGACCGTATCGGAGAATATTCTGTATGGGCTTAAAGTCAGAAAAATCAGTACTGAGATTAAAACTCGCAAGCTCATGGAAATGCTGGAAATGTTTCATCTGGAAGAACTCTCTCACCGTCGTATCAATCAGTTATCCGGTGGGCAGAAGCAGCGCGTGGCACTGGCCAGAGCCATAATCATTGAGCCCCGGGTTCTTCTTCTGGATGAGCCCCTGTCAGCACTGGATGCCCTGTTGAGAGAAAGACTGCGTATTGAAATCAGTGAATTGCTGAAACAGTTAGGCATTACAGCAATCTATGTAACTCATGATCAGGAAGAGGCCATGGCACTGGGGGATAGAATTGTCGTTATGAATAGCGGACAGATTGCTCAGTGTGATGTACCAGAAAAAGTTTACTATGAACCGGATAATGCCTTTGTTGCAGATTTTGTGGGAACTATAAATCACTTTGATGGAGTGCTTTCAACAGGTCGTATGCAATTACCTGGCGGCTCTCTTGTTGTAAGTGAAGAAAGAGCGGTGAGAGAAGAAAAAATGTCTCTACTGGTGCGCCCTGAGGATATTACCCTTACCCCTGTTGATAGTGATGATCATGATTTGATGGGGGTCGTTGAGCGTTGTGTTTTCCTTGGTAGCCGTTCCCTTATATCCGTATCCGGTGCAGCAAGGAATTCTGTACAGGTTGTCAGTGATGGTCGTAACCGATTCAAAACAGGCCAGCGTGTTGCTTTGAGTATTCCCACCAAACACCACATTTATCTGGAGTCATAAACGATGCTCATTGCTCAGGTCACTGATTTGCACATCCGTGAATCCGGTCACATGGCTTATGGTCGAGTTGATACGGTATCTGCCCTGGAAAAAGCGATCAGTGCATTGAATCGCTTTTCCCGGTCAAACCGAAAGATTGAGCATGTTCTGATCACTGGTGATATAGCTGATCTTGGTAATCTTGACGCTTATTATCTGACGCGCTCCCTGCTGGATCAGCTTGATATGCCATACAAACTGGCCTTAGGAAATCATGATCGTCGTGAACCTCTGCGGGAAGTGTTCCATGATCACGATTACCTTTCTGCAGAGACTGACTGGTGCAGTTATCGCCTGTCTCTGGGTAACAACTGGCAAGTTCTGGTCATGGATTCTTTGCTTGAAGGTAAACCGTACGGATACTTTGATCAAAGGCAATTGACCTGGCTGGCAGAACAGCTTAAGACCCATCATGAGCAGACTCTTCTGGCTTTTCATCACCCACCGATGGCAGTGGGTATTCAACATATGGATGCTCAGAACCTGCAAAATAGTGATCAGCTTGCTGATGTACTTGAAGGGTATTCTCAGGTTAAGGGGATTGTTTGCGGACATCTGCACCGACCCATTACTGCGCTGTGGAAACACTGGCCTGTCTGGGTAGGACCTGCCCACAATCACGCAGTAACACTGGATCATAGAATCGATGGGAAACCGTCGTTCACTATGGAACCCGCTTCTGTTCGCTTATTCGATCTGCAGAACGATACCGTCAGTAGTGATTTGTTGTATATCGATGAATGGTCAGGACCCTATGCGTTTTTTGATACGGAAGGCAATCTGATTAAATAAAATTTCATTTTACTTTTTAAAGGAGGAGGGTTTAAAGGGGAGGGTTTAAAGGGGAGGGTTTAAAGGGGAGGGTTTAAAGGGGAGGGTTTAAAGGGGAGGGTTTAAAGGGGAGGGTTTAAAGGGGAGGGTTTAAAGGGGAGAGTAGCTACTTTATTTTCCGGTTTTATTTCTCCGGCTCTTATTCTTCATGTAATCATCTGGGAACAGGCAGAAAAACTCCTGATTTAAAGGCGCTTTTCTGCTTGATACATTAGTTTGAGAGTTTGGTCAGTACTGCCTTCAGAAGACGAATACGAGGCTCTATGGAGTACAATTCAAGGTATTCATCGGTGCTGTGGAATCCACCACCAATTGGCCCAAGACCATCCAGACTTGGAATGCCAAGTGCTGCGGTGTTATTGGCATCAGAGCCACCGCCCACAGATTTCCACTGGATATCAATCCCCACTTCAGAACCCGCTTCTTCAACCTGTTTCAAGGGCTTCTGTGGCTTCAGTTGGCACCATAGCCGGTTTATGGGCTACCCAGGGCGATCTCATTTGACAAACACCAATCCTGTTGCATATTCAAAAAGCTAGCTTTAAAAACTGAATTTTTGAGAAGTACAGGAAATTAGGCTTATTTTGGTACTTTTGTGTGCTGAATAATTAGCCAAACAGAGAAAGTTAGTGCCAAATGAGATCGCCCTGATGGGCTACCCGTTTGGCGACCACAGTCACACCATCAGTAAATGGCTTTTCTGTCATTTCACTGATTTTTCGATCTGCTTCTGCATACTCATCATTATCCCAGAAGCGCACATCGACGATGTTTTTGGCGTAATCTGCCACAACATTGGCACCGCTGCCACCTTCTACCACACCAGAGTTAAATGTGGTGCCTGTCTGGAAGTCGGTCATCTTATTAATAGCAATAATCCAGTGCGCCATTTCGGTGATAGCACTGCGTCCATTTTCAGGTTCATTACCTGCATGAGCCGCTTTTCCTTTGAATTCCAGTTCGTAGCGAGCCATCCCTTTACGGGCTTTTACCAGGGAACCATCGGCACGGGCCGCTTCAGCCACCAGCACCTGCTTGGATTTCAGAGCAACACTGTCCAGCCACCCGGAAGAGTAAATAGAACCAATTTCTTCGTCCGGATTCATGCAAACACAGATTGATAGTTTATCCAGAGTTTCCTTATCCATACTGCGAAGAGCATGAACAATATTCAGTAAACCGGATTTCATATCGGACACGCCAGGACCGTAAGCTTTTGATCCATCCACTGACATGGGCCTTTCAGCCACAGTTCCAACAGGGAAGACAGTATCCATATGGCCAACCAGCATGACATCAATCTGTTCTGTTTCCGGCTTGTTGCGCACTTCCAGACCTGACCCAGCTTCTCCCAGATCAACACGCTTTACGTGCCAGCCAAGCTGCAGATATTTTTCAGACATAATATCTGCAATCTGTTCAATACCTTCTCTGGTCAGTGTGCCGCAATCCACATTGATCAGTGGGCGCAGTTCATCCAGATAGGCCTGTAAAGAAAAACTCATAGTGGCTCCTTAATTCGTTAAATTATTGAGTGCAGGGGCTATAGCCCCTGCCAGAGAAGATAATCAGACGAAGATATTCATCAGGAACATGGCGATGAAAGCGTTCAAAACAGAGAAGCCAATCATCACTGGAATCAGTTTGGCTTCTGTACCAATGACACCGAGGATACGTCCGGCATACTGAATCTGGGACCCCATCAGATAAATGGCTGGCGCAAGAATGGCAATATGCTCACCTGTCAGCAGGCCAGAATCAAACAGGGATATCACCACACCCACTGCACCACCCATGGACATCCATGCGCCCATTAAAACCGCAGCAGCTTCACCAGGCAGACCGACCAGTCCCATGATCGGTGCAAACAGAGTGCCCATCATGTCCAGGGCACCGGTGATTTTCAGTGCCTTGATAACAACAAATGCCATGAGAACGTTTGGAACTGTACTGGAAACAGCAATGTTCCAGCCTTTGCGGGCACCTGCTACAAATACATCGGTGACCATTGGTTTCTTAGTATCTTCAGACATTATGCTGCTCCCTGAGTGTTAGTGTTCAGTTCATCCTTGCCTGCTTTCTTTTCAGCAAAGGTAAGATACAAACGCATCATGTTGGCACCAAAAATTTTCAGTACAAACATAACCACAAGACAGAGACCAATAGAAGCAGGTACTGCGGTTGTGCCATCAAGGTTGGCCAGAGTGAACAGCACGGCACCGGAAGAGAAAAAGTTAACGATGGTTGCACCAGCGGAGAACTGGAACATGGTGAAGACATTGGCTTCTTTTTCAGTCAGCTTGCCTTCATCCATTAGCCCTCGCGTCATCGAGGCCCCGGCATCCGTAGATTGTAGCGAAGCGATCAACGCAAGGCCCGTGTCCCCGGGAATACCCAGCAAAGGCTTCAATAAGGGAGATAGCAGTTTGCGGGCGGCATCCAGAGCACCGTAATGTTCCAGCACCTGAATCATAGCCAAGGCAAACATAACGGTTGGAATCAGGGTGAAGGCAAAAATAAATCCGTCCCGTGCACCACTCCCGCCTTTACCACGGAAAGTATAAGTACTGGCTTCAACACCCTCAGCAGAATCCTGGACAGCGTAAACCACCTTACCGAATGAGCCATTCAACGTGGTAAAATCAAAAACACCATACCATTCATTGGATTTAAGAAAGCCTGAAAAGAATATAATGGCGAATGCCAAGGCAATGAAACTGCCTATAGTGACCTTCCTGCCTGTAAAAACATTGTCTGTCATTTTGACTGCTCTATTGAAGTTATTGTTTAAAACTTAAATATGGAGAAGCCAATTATTTTACAGATCTGGTTGTCAGTAATTTTGACCAGCATCAAGATTAAGCATTAATTTAACGAGGTAAGATATTGTTTTATATGCAGTTATAAAGAATTATTGATGAAGTGAATTAGTAAATTTATGTAGCAGTTCAACTAACGCAAGATTAACACCTAAGGCGATAGGTATTAATCTAACTTCCAGCTTTAACAGTATTAACTGCCCAGGAGGTTTTAATGTTGCTTCTACAGATTCAATTATTCGCTATCTGAGATTAGGTCTTGCCAGAATTTGAAGCCTTGAGTAAAGAATGCCTCCTTTAAAGCTCTCCCAGGATCGATCGATGATCTTTATCATATCTACAACAGCTTTCGATCCATAATTAAAATCACGCCGATGAGCCTTGCGATGAGAATTGCATTTTTCTATGGCAGTATTAAGAATTCTTTCTACTTGAATTTTATTCTTAGCCTTTCCTAATTCAGCTGGAAATTTATTAATGCCAAGTTTGTCTAAATCAGTCGCTAAAACTTCAATGGCATCCCGTGGTACAGACTGGTCCGCTTTGGAAAAAGGCCTTCTGGGTGGCTCGCCGCCACCTGAAGCTGTTGCACCTGAGGAGCTATCTGACGATCTTTTTTTAGTATGTGACACTGACTTCCAGGCTTCGCTGCTACTATCCTCTTGATATCCCGCTCCGGTTCCTTTGCCGCCATTACCGCTTTCCTCGGGCTCCACCATCCATATACTGTCTATTCGAATCCCCCCTTCATATTCTTGTAGCATAAGAACAAACGGCTGATGCGGGATGACATTAACACTATCAGCCCAATGCATTTCTCCCTCAGATTGCCAGAGGTATAGGGTTTTTCTGTGTTCCATGGGAATACTGTTTTTGATCAGGAGGTGTTCAAATGGCATTACATGTTTAACCCGGTACCATCTGAATTCCGATTCCAGTACGAGTAATAAGGTTTCATCTTTACTTTGAAAAGCAAGCTCTGGAATCACCAGTTTTTGGGGAAGGGAATCTGTATCCGACCGGTTTACGGGATTCTGTCCGGTAAAAGCTCTGTGTATTAAATGACTGGCTTTTTTGTCAACAGAATAGTCTGTCAGGAGTATGACCGGATAATCAGCCGTTTCAGCCCATTGATGTGACGATAATATCAAGCCAGCGGCTAGTTTTTGCTGATCCAGATACAGGTGACATTTTTCATCAAAACACGATAAACCCTGTGCATACTCAGAAACTTCAGGAATGAAATGGATAGGTGTTTTAATCCCTATCTGTGAATGTGATACACCTGATTCAAGAATGAGGTCCAAGCCAGATGAGTCAACAATCTGAGAAAAACAGGACAAGTAAAAGATGAAAAATGAATGTCTAATATACATGCATAATTTCCTGACACCTTGGCTGTAAAGATGTAGCTTAGTCAATTTATCAGGGAGGGGAGTTGCTTTTGGCTGTGGGGTTCAATGTTGAATGCGTTATATATAGGGAGGGAGAAAAAAATATAGAGAAGACTCGATGGTATAACTCCTGAATGCACTCGGTCCAGTGTCCGAGGTATTAAGAGGAAATCCAAAAATCGGGCGTGTAAATCTCCTGAAGGCAGGCTGAATATTCCAGGCAAGCGTTTGTGCTCCGTAAGAGGCGCGGATTGCTTCCTGGAGAAGAAAAAGCTGAAGCTTGAACTTTCTAAGAGTCCCACCTTAAAAAACGTGAGTCTGAGAACACGAAGGGCAGTTGATTCAGATCCGGATTATAACCCTTCAAGCATCAGTGCTGAGTCTTTATCGGAACAAGATGATGCGTTTGAGTATGCCTCTCCTGCACGATGTAAAAAAAGGCGATGCTCTGAGTAGCCACCGAATTAAGCAAAACTTCATTCAGTCGAGATAGCTTGATTCAACGTGAACCTCAGGTCATGACTATAAAGGAGTGGCTAAGTACCCTGACGTTTATAATCGAATATTTGTTCGTCCAGAGCCCGCGTGCAAAGGGAGTAAGGCGGGCAAAAACGGGTGGCTGGTTACTTAAGAACTCTATGCTGTCCATTGGTTTTATGTCGGACAATACGATGGACTGACTTGGCAAGGCTCAGGATTTATAGCCATTTCAGCCAGATCTTTAAGTTCCCTGTAAGACCCTTTCCAGTTTTTATCCGTTTGAGGGAGGTTCCGTTTAGCATATAAATTAAAAGATCTTAATCTGGAAAGAAATTTAGTCGATTTTCCAGGGCCGTGAATATAATCCATAAGTAGGCCGTCGTATGCACTCACATCTTCTTTGGCCAGAAAAACTCCATACTCCATCTTGAGACTTTCATTTTCATCTCCATACCGTTCGACCAGGCGCTTCATGCAATCCATATTGGTTTCATCAGGGTTTCGCATTAACTCAAGCATATCAGTAAATGACCAGTCACATGTCTGTTCCGCCCGATAAGGGTTTGTCACTGCCATACATCTTTCTTTAGTTCTTCCCTGGCAAAACCGACGTCTGGCAACAAAACAGAGGTTATGTCCCTCGCTGAGGAATTCTTCAACATTACATCGAAGCGTCCCGGGAAGTTCCGGGGCAGACTCTTTCAACAGAGCAGGCTCATCGTACTCCTGCAGACAAAAAAGATGATTTCTTCCAGTTTGAATCCTGGCAATCGGGCTATCAAACTCACTCATCAAGAAGCGCATGCAAGACGCAATTCTCTGTCTAATCTTTCCTGCTGAAAACTGAGGATAACAGTATGCGACTTTTTCCACAAAATGGGTCTGCCTCAGCAGGTATTCTGTCATATCTCTCTGGGCCTGTCTGTTGTTAGACATTGACTCCAGATGTTTTATTTTGGATTTTAGAAAGTTTTTTTGATGCTCAATTGACGTCTCTTTCACCCACTTATTCGTTTTATACAGTGCCATCAAGACATTAACAGATTCCACACTCCAGCAATCAAATGACTTGTCATACAGCGCTTTTGGCAATTCAATTGCCAATCTCTGTGTTCTACGAGTTCCAGGTATTACCTGATTCAGGGCAATGACAATTTCTTCCGGGCTCATGAAGTCATGAATACAATTCTGCAGGAAATTAACCATTGCTTCATTATAGGGAGTGCTGTCTGCTTTACACACATGGAGAGTATGGATAGGTTCACATAAATCGACTACAGACTTCAGACTTTCAGCCATATGATTTCTGGCTTGATGAATACAGTGTTTCATTAGATGAGTGGAAATTTTCCTGGGTCGTGCACAAACACTGTCTTTTAATTCAGGTCGATTAAAGATCATGTCTTCTCGGTACTGATATTGATTTTTTTCACTGCCCATGCCATAAGAAAAAAAACTGATAAAAGCATCATTTAGCCTATCAGGTGTGTAATCATCATGGATTTCAGTTTCTCTGAGCACGAGGTCAGCAAAGTCTGGCTTAATGGTATTATGGTCTATCCCCATAAATTCAAAAGCCATTCTACCCAATCCCTGCCAGTCTAATGGCCCACTCAGCTGATACTCAACCTTTTCAGCCTGATAAATCTCTTCAGGAATAGGTGCCTGGCAAGGGATGTTACAGAAATGTGCTGTTTCCCTCTTGGGACCCAGAAAGCCCAGACAATCTTCAGGACTGAAGCCACACTCAAGCATTTTGATCATCTCTTTCTGCAAAGCACTAAAGTATTCTTTGGATTCGGTGCGATAGCATTTCAGAATATCAAGGTTGCAAGGACGCCCTTCAGGCAGTATATCTTTGAACTCACCATCCTGACTGAACAGGCAAAACAAGGCACCAATAGTCCATTTTACCCCTTCACGAAATAGCTCAGGGCAGGCATCATGGGGTGTGAATCCAAGATCATTAAATAACTGGGGATACTGATGAAGGCTTTTTTTAAAGTCATATTCTCTCTGAACTACAATTGCAAATGGCAGTAAGTACAAGGCTCGCTGCTTTATCTGGGCTATATCCTGTGGCGATGATTGTGAACCCTCTTTATCAAGGTCATACACTGTCTTAATGGATACCTGGGTTGGTGTATCTCTTTCATAAACCCTGCAGTATCTTTCGATATAGTCTGAAAAATATTCATCAGAAAATGGAATCACTTGATTCAGAGCTGGGTCAATAAGCCAGAAACCACTTCCAGCCAATCTGGAAAACTTATCACTGTCCAGTTTTCCATGCACATACAGCTTTTTATCGCCTACATCATTCCAACCAGAGTCAAATTTATGTTCGGGTTTGCACGGAACAAGAAGAAAGTAATGGTTATGTTCGTATTCTTTAACTTTGCTGGTGAGTTCAACCATTCTTATTTGCTGACAACCCTCTGCCTGAGACCACTCTGCCAGCCAGTTATAACACCAGCCATCACAGCGGACACAACCCAGTGTTCTAGCGGCTTCAGCCATGACTCTAATGTTCAGTAACTTATCTCTTTCATTGGAAGGGGGATGGCGACGCTCAAGCATTACCTGCAAATACTGCTGAATAGCCTGATCTCTGGCATCCTTTCTATGCGGACCTCCCCCCATCAAACGGGGCGCAATCAGATCAGATACATTTTTTGAGCCCGCTTTCTGGAAAATACCTTCAATGGTAGGCAATGCTTGAGTATCAAAGCGTTGATCCCGAAGTATTGTCAGTTTGCATCGGTCAATTTTTCGTGGTCTCTTTCTGCGTCTGGGTGCCTCTGCTTCACTCTCAAAAGCTTCTGTTTTGATAGCTTCTGTTTTGATAGCTTCTGTTTTGATAGCTTCTGTTTTGATAGCTTCTGTTTTGATAGCTTCTGTTTTGATAGCTTCTGTTTTGATAGCTTCTGTTTTGATAGCTTCTGTTTTGATAGCTTCTGTTTTGATAGCTTCTGTTATATTAGTTTCTACTTCATCACAAGAGCTATCGTCTTCTGAGATATCAGAATCCATCTGATAATCAGGATCTATAACCGGTTTTTTAACTGGATGCTTAGATGATTGACCGCCATGACCGGAAGCTTTTTGTTCACCAGAAGTCTGTATTTTTCTTTTTTTGGGCTTACTTTGAGAAAAAGCAATCTCTTGCTGCAAAAGATCAGCATAGAAAGGAACAGGCATTCTTTTACGCGTAGACCAACGGACAAAAGTGTAGTCATTGGTATCGGCAAGCTCCAAATGTGTATCTGGTGCTTCTGTTTTAATCTCTGGAATTACCCTTGATGGGCCTGCTGCGTCCATAACTGTGCCATTTGCAATCCATTGGTAACTTTTTTAGACAATGGCTTTATTAAAAAGTGCCGGAACCTTTTAGTTATTTTGCAGTCTGAATAGTATGGATTCTGAATAAGGGATTACAGGATTATGCATACGGATAGCACCGGGTCTGGCAGTACCCGCTCATATAAAGCCCCACAAGGCACTAAACAGAGACGATCAAAATCCGAAACTGACGACGTTCGTGCTTCCAAACAAGTCCGTTTCAAAACTGAGCCCAGTTCACCTAAACGTATCCCTACACGTTCTAAAGCCGCTACGCTAGCTGCCCCCTTATGGTCACAGGGCAATGTAAGCACAGCTCTACCTTTCGAGACCTTTGGAATGGTTGCTGGGTCATCATTATCTTCCACCAGCACACACTCCTCTCCAATGAACTATGAGCCATATAGCGGAGAAGAGGTTAAGCCTGATCATTTCCTAGAACTAAAGGCGTTTGAAAGTAAGCCCAGCCGAAATAACATTGCACCAGTTGAACAATGGCTGGAAGTAGCCCCCTTCATTTCTGTATATCCAGCCCTTTGCTCAGCCGTTGGAACCTTCTTCCTCGAACTTGATTACAGGGAAGCCTGCTATTTAAACAAAATTAAGCCGGGTGCCAGGGAAAAATCATTTTTTCAAAAAAAGATAAAAGCAGGCTGTTTATTAAAGCCGGCTAACTACCTGTTGGATGCAGTTCGGATGCTGGAAGATGAATGTAAAAGCAGCAAAAAAGAACCAGCCCATAAAATTACCCAGAATGACTGGCCAAAGCTGATAGCTAATTGGCAGACATTGTCTGGCTGGCATCTACAGACAATAAAGAAAAATCTGATTCTTCTAAAAAGAGCGCTGAATGATAATTCACCATTGTCACCCAATAATGATCATCATCGATTGATCATTCAGCTGGCTAACCGTTGTAAAAGGGAAGGGATAGAAACCCACATTGTCGACCTGGTTATGGGTATACCCGTTCCTGTGAATGAAAGTGAGCTAAAGAGTATCCCTGCTCCATTGCAAGCTTCAAAGCCAGAATTGCCGTCCAAAATATTGTTTGGAGCAGACTGGAAAGGATGGTTAGGTGAACTCTGTAAGGAAGATTCTGCCCCTCACGATAAAGTTTCAAAGCTGGTATGGAGCATTGCTAATAACTTTGTCTCAATATGGCCCAGAAACGACGAGTGTAAGCTGGACACTGAATTCAATGTCGGTGAAGGGGATATGATGAATTCGGAGTATAACTATTACTCCCTGTTACTGGCGTTTGGTCATGAGAGTGCTTTGAGCGATACTGAAAAAGAGACGCTTGCCTTGCTGATTGATTCAGGTTTCTGGCATCAAAAAACCACCTTGATGATCGGTGACAAAATAGTCGACTGGAGAGACTGGCTTCAACTGTTTCAACCCGGACTTCACTCTCTTCATCATGGCATGACCATTCCTGACGATTATCAATTTGTTCGCGATGGAGTCATCAAATCCCGAATTAAAAGTGAGCCTGAAAGTGAATCACCCTTGTCGCCTGCACTGGTCAGTGCAGCTGGCCATCATGAGCCTATGGAAGTGACTTCAGAAGCAGATACTCAAACAGAGTTGTCTTGCGGCGTTGATTCGCTGTTTAAAGCTGTTGGGGCTGGCAAGGACATTGCTACCCAGGCCGTTCCTGATGTGATGGATACCACAACCCTAACAGATAAAGATTATAGGCAGGCGCAGTCTATACAAACTGATGTGACCATTCCGCCGGATCAATCCTATGCCTCAAAGGGAGTACAAACCTTTATTCCGGGAAAAGATAAGAGCACTCAGACGAACAGGATTGAAAAGAAAGATGCTGAAACAGAAGCATCATTCAATGTCTTGTACTGGTCAGAATTATTTACCAGAGACCCCAGTTTAGGTGAAGACCGAGGTGAACAAATAGCTCGATTTGAGACTTGTATTGTAAATAAAAACAGTGAAATAGAGACATTAAAAGAAGACATCGAGGCACTAAAAAAACGATTTCTTGTAGCCCAAAAAGAATTGGGCGATCTGGAATCAAACAATGCAGATATCGATGAAAAAAGAATTCACTTCAAAAAGGAAAGTGAAATTCTAGAAGAGCGACTGTCGGATCTCGAAGATAAATATGAAAATATGAAAAGCTATGCAGAAAAACTGGAAAAAGACATTGAATCAAAAGATCAATCCCAAGCATTGACCTCTGAAATTATGGAATTGACTCGTAAGAATGCTGAGTTGCAAAGTAAATGTGATTCTTTTGAGGCTCAGACTCAACAACTTGAAAAAACGCTGAGACTGGAGAGATCCAGAGCTTCCATTCTCGATGAAGAACTGAAAGGAACTACTACAGCTAAACAAGAACAAATCAGGGTGCTTGAAGAAACGCAATCCAGACTGGCTCAATTTATAAGCCTGTCAGAAGCACTGAAGGCTGACGTTGAAGAACTTAATGAACAGGTACCAAAAAAAATCGACGATAGCCTTGAAGATAAGAAAAGAGAACTGGAATCATTAAAAGAAACACTGGACTCCTATCATAATCATCAGGAAGAGTTAATTACTGAAATATCACGACTAAAACATAAGAAAGATAATATTGATTTGACAATATCTATTCTCGAGGCCAGTTTTGGGTGTATTGATGATCAAGAGGTAATATGTAACAGGATAAGGTCATTGCAAGAAGAAAATACTGCGCTCAAAGAGTCTACTGCTACCAGCGAGCAATTGTATCAGGAAGAAAAACGGCAGCTGACTGACAAGTTGGCTCAGGTTGAACAGCTTAAAGCAAACTTTGAACAACAGTCTCAGGCGGTGCAAAGAAGCATAGACACCATAACTTCTGATTTTCAATCACAGCTGAGCGCTCAGGGATTGAGCGTTACCTCTTCGCAACTTTCTGAGCAGCGTACTTCTCAGGTATTAAAAGTACAGCAGGAAGAGTGGCGTCAAAAAGAAGAACAATATAAAGCAGAATCTTTTAGGCTAAGAACAGAATTATCACAGTTACAGGTAGGAGCGCAGGCACAGCTTCGACCTGTATCATATCCTCACTCAAGCCTCAGCTCCACTCCGGCTCCTTACACGCCAGGTGGGATTTTGCCAGCTTCTCCTGTGTCATTAAGTCAACAGAAATTTTTACTTACAGGTATGTCTCAACGCCCTGTTATGACACCTCATGAGACATTACCAGGGTGTTCAGTAACTTTCACGAGATCCAATGTAACAGAAACTGTTCAGCCACGGCAACTGGCAGAGCGCCAAGCAGATGATCCTGCAGCTATCCAAACACTACTCAAAGAGTGTGACCAGATCTTAAAGAGCATTTCTCAGACTATAAAAGAGCAGAGCGAAAGTGAAAGAGCAAAAGAGGGTAATTACAAGAGACGAATGGATAAACGTCACACAGACATTAATCTTGAGTGGATGAGTATATATACGAGATTAACTCAATTAAAGCAGTCTCCAGTACCGTCAATGAGCATTCTCAGTCGAATAAGAAACCAGCTTACAACAATGTCCACTGGTCTTCAAAACTTCAGGTAATAGTCATGATGGAATCACTGACCTCAAGCAGTCCTGTTATTTGCCCTGCTCGTCTTAAAGAAGAGCAAGAAGAGCAGGGCAGTCCTGTAAGCAAGCCAGGAAAGAGAAGCCTCGTGAATATTTCTGCGGTAACTGATAGCGGAATACCACCGACAAAAAAGACCAGAAAAAGTACACGACAAATGCCAGTATATGAACAGTTTCAGACCTTAAGTGAACGACAATTACGCATGTTACCTCAGGTTAATCATTGCGCTAAATCCTCTAGAGCTTGTTATTCACAGCAGTCTGTTAGAGACGAACTGAAGGCTATTGACACAGAAAACCAAACCCATGACCTTCTCGACTTGTTCGCTGCCAGTCAGCGTGATTTCAATAAAGATCGGCTGGCGATAAAATCCCAGGGCATTCTGCAGTTTTTTCAGTCCCTGGTTGAACAACGCTTTCCATCAGAAAGTCAGCAAGACAAATGCTTCAATATACTGACCAAAGCCTGTGCAACCAGACAGATAAAAATCGTACAGTGTGATGGTTTTTGTTACAGCTGGCTGGCCACATGGATGCAAAAGGGCAGGCTTTGTCAACATGTATGGATGATTGAGGTCGTTATATCATCAGGCTGTTCAAGCACCGATGAAGAGCACCCCAATCACTATTTTCTCTTGGTATCAGATCAGGATAATCCAACGGCAATTACTGGCCTGAAGGCCGGTGATGTTTTTACAACGTATCTGTCTGGAGACAAACCTGATACGACACTTGCCTTGCTTGAGAACCAGCAACTCTGGCTGGTAGACCCTGCCCTTAATACAAGTACACCAATGACCAGCCAGAATTGTCGCACTCATCTCGAGAATTGCAGCAGGTATTATGCCTACCCTCATAGGCAAACTATCGAATTCTCGGTAGTAGATCATTTTACAAAGATGGAGCTTCCACCGGAGCTGTTTCAAGAGTCAGAAAGAAATGCCTATAGACTTCTCGTAGCAGCGAGCTTTCAAGCTCATAAGGGTGATCTGGAATATTCAAGAAAGCTGGGACGAACCATTGACTGGTTGATTGATCAGAAAATATCTCCTGATAAGCTCTATCCTGACCTATTAAGGCCTGACTTAGTCTGGGGTTCTGCCAGTCTGCATTGTGTTCTAAGTCTTGATCCTGATGCCAGCCAAATGCTACAGAGAGAAGACCGCCCAAATAATATTGATAGAATATTTTGCTTTCGTCCTGATACCGATACTTATTTCAAGGCTTTGCGTCAGGAAATATCCGACATGCTACATAAGGGAATAACTCCAGAAGCATGCCTGCAACAGCTGGATCAGTATGACTGCTTCAGAGTGAACCATCTGTGTCATTGCCAGGCAATTATTCCCGTTCGAATATCCAGCCAATACTCTGAAGGTACTACCTGGTGCTCTCTGGGTTTGAAAGCTTTTGACTTAATGAATATAGATCTGCAGGGATGTCAGCAACCCTCGCTCAAAGAGCTTTTAATAAGCTTGTTTAAGACTGAGCTGAATGGGCTTCCAGAAAAAGATGCTATGCGCATACTCAAACGCTTTTTTACTTTTAGCCGTGATAAACCTCAAAGTGAGTATCGCAGTCAACTACTATTGAGCTTTCCTGAATTAAAGCAAGATGTTCGTGGTAACAGTGAAAATATCAGCTATTCGCTTATTTACCATTGCTTTCACTCTATGAGAGAAAGCTTGCCTGAAGAACTGAAAGGACTTACAGATAAATGGAATCCACTGGACACCTTAAGGGTCACTTGTGCGGATAGTGAACCTTTTCAGTGTAGTCTCAATGCATTTGTTACTTCTGCTATGCGCCAAAACCTGTCATCCACTGAAATGACCAGACAACTTGTCAAAGTACATGAACGAGCTCTTGATGAAACGCAAGATATCTTGAAGATTGCTCTGCCTCAGTCACTGATTGAGGCAGGTTTTGTTGAATGGTGTGAACCAGCGGTGAGTTATTATCTTGCTCAAAAAATGGAATCCGCCCAGTTACCCAAACCAGAAGCAAATACAGCAGAGAAACAATTGATGGCCGTTGTCAGTACTCAGGTCGCCAGGGGAGGGGATATTCACAGGATCAGTTCTAATCTTGCCAGGGTTGCGCATCTTGCTCAAACAGTCTCTGAGTGTTATCCGGAATTAAGCCCGGAACTGATTAAAAAAAACTGGACCTCCTGTACTCGCGTTTTACTCTCAAAATTCAAACTGGAACCTCTCCGCAACGGCTCATGCCCTTCAGCCCTCACAGATTATGACGAGCTCAAAATCGTTCAACCTGCAACGGAACACTGGAACAACTGTCTATGCAACTTTGTACACTCCAATCTGCAGCAGGGTCATAACCTGAGTTTCGTAGTAAAAAGATTAATGAAAGGCATAATCCAGGGGGGCAAACTCTCAATATCTACGCCTCTGGGAATGCAAGAGAAGGATTGGTCTTATCAATTACTTATTCGCTTTCTTGAGCAGCAAAGGCTTCCAGTGGCTGAACTGGTCAAACAGTACGCTCCTGCAAACCAGAGCTTATCTCTGGAGTGGAAGCTCTATAACAACAAGGGCTGTCTACCTTTTGTAGACAGCATCCTGATTGACTATATGAATGCCCCTGCTTTTTTGGATATAGCCAAGCGGCGAGAGGCAATAAAGCACTTTTTCAAAATGGAAAAATTCTTAATACCTCCTGAATGTGTAGATGTTACCGGGTATTATCAGTCTCTGTTGGATCAGGCTAAATTTTCCAGTGTCTGATTTGATAGCTCACACATTGGGTGAGCTTTTGGGTGAGAGAGGCTGCAATCTACAGTCTCTGTTTCACTTCAGTCCATTTTGAACATAATTCACTTAAAAAGCATGACTGATCTTCATAAACAACGCCTGACTTCTGTAGTCTTTCTGGCCTTTTATTCCATAGCCAATACGACCTTGCCATGCGCTCTCTCCGGTTAACAGTAATGCTATACCAGTACTCCAGGTGACTTCATGAGGCTTAAGCCCTTCGGTGCTAAAATAAGGCTGGGTACTATTAACAAATGAAGCCTTCAACTTTGGCTGGCCATTGGCAAAATCATTAGTAAGACCACCGTAAAGACTAAACGTCAGCTGTTTCTTTTTCAGCTCAAAAGTACGATCGAGTTGTCCATTTACTCCTACATTCATGGAATTTGAGCCATAGGATTGAACAGCCAGATTGAAACCATCGGCGCCTGTCTCCTGGTATGCATCATCCCGGACATAACGGTAACTAACCTCAGCATTAGCGGTTAATCCCCAGTCTTTAGATAACTTGAATTTTTGGCTCAATGTTCCCGAGATATTAGCAAACCATCCTTTATAATCAGATTCAGCGGTTTCACTGATGGAGCCAAATTTAATATCACGGCTGCCATCCATTTTGTTCTCGCCGTAAGTGATTCGACCATACAACCTGGTTCGTTCACTTATTTCCCAGCGACCATATCCTTGAACCTGATAACTGGAAATATCGACGTCATGGCGATTTAACCTGTCTTTTCCTGTTACATCTGCTTTTGAATGACTGAAAGCAAGACCAATTCTAATGTCAGGCTTCCAATTAGCATCCACTCCAAAGGCAAACCCTGAAGTGGAAACGTCATAACCAGATATTTCGCCCTGTTTTTTGTATTCAGATTTTTGACCATAAGGTGCTATCCACAACGATTGTGATTTAGTCACATCAATGACATCAAAGCCTTTGGTCGGTGATAATATGTTTTTTGAATTAAGAGACTGCACTACATTGTAACCGGAAAATGAAGTGTAACCGGAAAATGAAGTGTAACCGGAAAATGAAGTCGCTCCCGGTGAACTCAAAATACGCTGATTAACAATTGTTGCAAGGCCGTGCTGACTTGCCGCACCTGACAATATAGTACTGCCTGAAAGCAGGGGCACCATCTGATGAACAGCCTCGGTAACCTCTTCAGCACTCCCCAGGGAGAGTAGTTCACTTGTTATTCTTTCAATAGATTCATGCAGGTCCGTCTGAGTTAAATGCTTTTCTATACTCTTACCCACCCCCTGGATAAGTCCTGTATGAGCACCGCCTTCATCCAGTAGTGGCAAAAGGCTTCTCAGGCTGGTGACAATATCGACGGTATTGGTTTCAGTATCCGCCACTGCCGTAAAGTCCAGCAATGCACTGTTATCAGTAAGGGTGAGCTCATCGCCAACAATGAGGGTACCGGCAGTCAGTACATCATCCAATATGTCTCCATTGCGGAAATTATCTTCAGAGGTCACGGACAAACTCATCATATTGTTCTGGCTTAAATCAGCCGTTCCCTCAATGGTCAAACGCCCATAATTGGTGGCACTCTCGGCTTGAATCTCTATTTGACCATTCCCTGACTGGGAATAATCACCAGTGAGTGTTGCGTTTGCATTTGAGGCGATGGACACCTTACCCGTATTCTGAATTCGCTTATTTGTGGCGCTATCCACAAATTGAGAATCCTCCAGGGAAAATGATTCAGTATTGGCAAAACTCATTTGTCCCAGGGGTGATATCTGGAAACTTAAAAGCCCCTGAAATCCACCCTGATAATTGGCGACATTCATTTCGCCATCAATGCTAACACTAATACCTTTATCACCTGAACTGATATCACCTTCTACGCTACCACCTTTGATGCTTAACAATGATTCATCAGATTCCATCTGAATATCACCGTATACTGCACCAGAATTTTCGAAATATGCACTGCCAGAGTCGTTAAGAAGTGTCACACCGCCACGTATGGTGCCCTGATTAATGACACCATCTCTTACTTCACCATAAATTCTTATACCTTTATCACCTTCCCCTGATACATCCCCCCGATTAATTACGGCACCATTAATGACAGATTCTACAATAGTGATACCTTTATCGCCTGCTATGATTCCTTCAGAATCATTGACAATATCTCCGTTGATAGTACTTTCATAAATAAGCAGGCCATAACCTTCCCCATCATTTTCAGAAATGATCTGGCCATCATTTTGTATGGCTGTGTCATTATTCAAAGAGGAATTATTATTTATTGCTGAACTATCAATAATAACCCCATTTTGAATGAGACCATTAGTCGTATTATGTATACCATTAACGCTACTTCCTTGTTCCGTGAGTATCCCATAGTAATTTCTATCCGCAGTTATAGTTCCGGAATTTGTAATTCCTCCATTTAAACTACTGGATGAACTAACTTCTATTCGATTAACATTGCCATTATTAACGATGTGTCCATCTGTTGTACCATCAACCTCAATATGTCCAATGCTTCCAGTGGAATCGATTTGAGCACTTCCTCCGGCACCGATTGAACAGTTATCATTGGACTGGTCAGCAGTAATTTCATTTAATTCAGTAGAAACACACACTTCGTCAGCAGACACTTTTAAGGAAGTGCTCGTAGCGGACAATCCGAGACAGCACACTGTAAATATCGCTCGACTCAGAGATGTCCTCTGAAAGGGAATATCTTTACCCGTTAACTCAAACATTTGTTCATCCTTGATTAATAAATTATTAGAGCAATATGGCCTACAACCCCCCATGACCTGGAGTATCAATTCGCTGACTATCGGCCACTTAATATATTTCTTTGAAAAACTATTGTATAAATAAATAGCCACACATAAATTGCCAGGGAAGGAGTTCTACATGAGTTACAAGTTGACGATAGCCAGTTGGACTCCGGAGAATTTTATTAATATCGCCGAGTTGGTCAGTCAACACCCGCCATTTAATCAATATGGTTTTGCTGCCATGCTGTCTACTTTGAGTTCACAATTGGTGCATAAAAGTCATATATGCGTGACCAGAGAGGATAAGTTAGTGGGGTATGCGGGCTGGATGCTCACAAACAGCACTGTGATCAATAACTGGCTTGATAATAATGAAGATCCTATTCCTGACTGGGATCATCCTGAAGCCGCACTGGTTAATGTACTGGTAAGTAATGATCGAAAAGCCATTGCTCAACTGGTGCGCGGAATCTCGGATTGCTGTGCAGATCTTCCTGTTTATCGGAAACGGACCTTCCAGGGAAATCGAAAATCACATAAACGCCCACCTATAAAGGGACGAAAGCAGGGATCTGCAACAGAAATGAAGCAGCTGGACATTAAATCTGAACAACGACTTATCGAATTACTGACGGATGTCTATCAAAGAACAGACCGGAACATCCCGTTAAAGCCTTTTCCTATGACCTTTATTGATTGTCCGGAAGCCGCTTTTCAAATATTCAGAAACCATCATGTTTTTGAAAAAGATTATGAATTTCTGGAAGGTTTTGCAAAAGGCCGGTTTAGTACTAACGGTAAAGAATGGGAAAGTAGGCAGGCATTAACGCAGACTTTTTATAATAAGGCAGCAGACTTGAAAAATCCTGATGCTGTCTTTGATATTTACTGCAAACATCTGACATCAAACCCTGTTAATTCACCTCAAGAGCTGTATAACGCCTTTTTATCTGCAGCAACAGAAGTTGTATTACGAGCCTTTGGTATTAATGAAGATATTGGCTGGGACGCAAATCATGCCAATAAAATATTACAGCTATTACAGATAAGACAAGCAATATCCTGGACACCTGCACTGCATTCTTTATCACAATTCTCAGTTGAAACATTAAAAAAAGAACTGGCGATAACAAAAAATCGGTTTTTCAAATCCACTGAAGGGGCAAGGTTTTTAGAAACACTTGCCAGAAGTATGAAGCTTTGCCCTTCACTCAGCCCTTCACTGTGCCCCACATTCAGCCCTGTTGAAGAGTTAGCTCAAAACCTGTTGGCCGCCACAGAAACAACCGCATCAAGCCTCAGTTGGGCCGTCGAATTACTCTCAAAACAACCTGAATTACAACAGCATCTCCGAAATAATAATGCTCCCGAATCTGTTGAGTTCAAAAGTTTTTTATATGAAATGTGGCGACTCTATCCACCGGTTCCCATCGTTACCAGAAAAGCCAATCAGGATTTTAAACTGAATCAAACGCAGTTAAAAAAAAATCAGCACATGTTGATTTCTATTGTTGGACTTCACACGCATCCGGATTATTGGACAAAGCCGTTGGAGTTTAATCCTGAACGACCTGAATTTATCAATGACAGTTATGACCGAAAAGCTTTCCTGCCTTTTTTGGCTGGAGCAAGAAGTTGTGGCGGTCGAAAACTGGGTAAAATGGAGATAGAGCAGGGTGTACGAGCTCTTCTTCATTGTTTTGATCTGAAACAGGAACCAGGACCTAATAGAATTAATTATGTGACAACGTTAAGACCCGTTTTTTCTTCCTCATTTCGTATGATCCGAAGATAGCAAGGCACTTTTTATTAGAAGGCAGTTTTTATTAGAAGGCACCGTCTGTTTAGAAAGGCACTGGCTTTTCTCAGCGCTGTTAAAGCAGTCAGATTCACATTTCTGTCATCTCGATTCTCTACTCTACCCCCATCATTTGTAGTGCATTCAAATAATGAGAGGGAAAGACTGTTACTATAACTAACTGCCTGGTTAGCCATAAGCCATGATGAAAAGGGGCCAGATATATTTTCCTTCATCCTGATCTGAGTTTTCATCATTTCACTCTCTACTTGTCGTCATTTCGCTCTCTTTTTGTCATCGTCCTGGTCTCTTATCATCGTCATTCCGTACACTTATTACCGTCATCCCGGACGTGATCCGGAATCCACTTTTCAGACTTGAGAAACCATCGGCTTCACATCCCTGAGTTATGGATTTTCACTGGCAGAGTACTTCAACTGTCATGATGCTATGTGTGAAAAGATATCCGGAAAACTTTCAGAACCAGCAGGTCAGCGAGTAGAAAGAAAACAGGCTTATCTAAAAGCCACCCTTAAGTTTCCCTACTCACTGGGCTGGGAAAACCATACCCGGCTGATTAACGGCAGGTTGATTTCTTACTGGCCACCGTTTCCATACGACATGACTGACAGGCATGAAAATCAGTATCAGCTATTTCATGCACTGAACTACCTGCCACGGTCAAAAGGTCGAGGGATAGCGCAATCTCTGCTCAATCTGCTTCATTGTCATGGTTCACTGGATTCATACTGCGAACGCGTGAGGAAAGCAATTATAGTGACCGGCAGTGGCCGGCTGGCAGAGAATATACAAACAGGCAGTGCCAGACTGGTGTTTGGCCGCCTTGAAGACAAGAGAAATCCAGGGGTGCCCCCCGGGCTCGTATTTAAATCCGATGTGTTAGGGAGACTCGATATCTGCACCTATCCTGACAACCGGTACGTACATGCCCCCGCTATTCGTCCCACTGATCACCTTGCCCTGAGGCATTACAGGAGCCGATTGGAAAACGATGCCGAATGTCAGCATCAGCTGATGCTGGATCCCTCGATATATGGGAATCAGGTGGATTTTCAAAACTTTCTATCGCTTTATAACGACCTTGACTATATCAGGGTCAGAGATGAATCGGATTACCAGAAAGTAGTTCATGTACTTAAGATGTTTTTTGACCGGATGCCAGACGGACGTCTACCTGAAGAACTGGTAAAGCTTAGTTCAGAACAGGTGGTTACACATACATTGACACCTACCGATACAGCCGTTTTTTCTCAATCAAATAAATTCTCTGTCGTTTGATTTAAAACAGCAGCTCATAGTGGCACTATAGAAAAACGTGTTTCACATGTTGGCTTGCTTAGAAATGCCTCATACTATTGAATATTATGAGCAAAATTCAGATTCATTTTTTGAATCTACCGTTTCGCTTGATACTGGCAGCTTGTCTCAACAATTTTTATCCCGGTTACCAGAAAAGGCTCATATTCTCGACGCGGGCTGTGGTTCTGGTCGCGACTCATTGTCGTTTTTAAACCTGGGCCATACAGTCTCTGCATTTGATGCCTGCGCCCGGTTGGCACAAAAAGCGGGAAAATTGACAGGCATTGATGTGACAACATCACTGTTTCTGAATTATCAATCTGAATACAGGTTTGATGGCATCTGGGCCTGTGCCTCGTTATTGCATGTTCCATATGCAGAACTGACTAAGACCTTTAACTATTTATCTGAGAAACTGAAAGACAATGGCGTCTTTTATTGCTCGTTTAAGCTGGGAGCTGGAGAAGTAGAGCGCGATGGCAGACATTTCACCAATCTGAACGAATCGGAACTGAAAAAAATTCTAAAACAAACAGATCTTCATATAACACAGATTTGGATTACTACAGATCTTCGCCCAGATCGTGAAAATGAACACTGGTTAAACGCTATTCTTAAAAAGGCCTGATGTTGCATGGAAGCCAGACCCCTGGACCCACAGAGTACCTCTGATACTAACTCGGCTTTTCTGACCACGGGTGGATTAAATGATCCATTGTTGCCTAAGTTGGTTGACGCCATTAACAGGGCGGAAGAAATTGAAATTTCAGTGGCTTTTATCCGGATTAGTGGCCTGAAGCTAATATTCGGTGCATTAAGTGACGCGGTGGATCGTGGTGCTGTTATCAAAATTCTGACGTCCGACTATCTGGACGTTACTGATCCCCAATCCTTACGGGAATTGATGTTACTGCAGGAGCGGGGTGCCGACATACGGCTTTATCAATGTGATGGTCAGCAAAGCTTTCACATGAAATCATACATTTTTATCCATATCCATAAAGGGGATTGGGTAGAAGGTTGCTCATATGTTGGTTCGAGTAATATCAGCAAGGCTGCATTAACAACCGGACACGAATGGAACCTGCGGTTGGAGTGCAAGGGAAATGTGGATGATGTCTATGTTCAGCAATTCTGTCATATACGGCGACAGTTTCACGAAATATTCAGTCATAGACTTGTTCAGCATTTAAGCCATGATTGGATTGATGACTATCTGAAACGTCGTCGTAAAATGCGGCTGGTGGCAGTGGAAGCAGAAGAGCTTGTTGAAGCCCCTACGCCCAGCAATATCCAGACAGAAGCATTGCAGGCATTACAACAGACAAGGCTGGATGGTTATCAGAGAGGACTGGTGGTTCTGGCAACCGGATTAGGTAAAACCTGGCTCGCAGCCTTTGACACACAGCAATGTAAAGCTGAAAAGGTGCTCTTCGTGGCACACCGGGAAGAAATTTTGCTTCAGGCGCAGCAAACCTTTGTGAGGATTCGACCGGATGCCCGTTCAGGATTTTATAATGGCAAACAACGCAACACTGAGTCGGATATGCTATTTGCTTCAGTGCAAACTCTTGGACGTATTGAGCACCTTCACCAGTTTGCTAAAGATCATTTCAATTATATTATTGTGGATGAATTTCATCATGCCAATGCAAAAACCTATCGAAATCTCCTGAAGTATTTTGAGCCCAGATTTTTGCTGGGTATGACCGCCACACCAGAACGAACTGATCAGGCAGATATTCTTAGTCTCTGTGACAACAATCTCGTATTTGAGAGAAATCTGGAACATGGTATTAATGCCCGACTGTTAGCACCTTTTCATTACTACGGAATTAATGACCAATATGTGGATTACGACGAAATCCCATGGCGTAATGGCAAATTTGATACAGGGGCATTAGAAAGTGCCTTTGCTTCCCATAAACGGGCTGATCATATTCTCAACCATTGGCAGGATAATAAGCAGCAAAGGACATTGGGCTTTTGTATATCCAAACGTCATGCTGACTTTATGGCGACTGTTTTTACCAGGGCAGGCTTTCGAGCTGCGGCTGTATACAGTGATTCCAGCATAAGACGGCATGAAGCTCTGAATCAGTTAGATATGGGCGAACTGGATGTTTTATTCTCTGTAGACCTGTTCAATGAAGGGACTGACTTGCCCGCCATTGATACTGTATTAATGCTGCGACCCACCGAGTCAAAGATTTTATTTCTGCAACAACTTGGAAGAGGGCTGCGCTTGCATAAAAACAAGCAGCATTTGATTATCATTGACTTTATTGGCAACCATAAATCCTTTCTGACCAAGCCGGTCGCCTTGTATAACAGTCACTCAATCAGGCAGGTTACGAAACAGATCAGTAGCAGCTCAAGTACACTGCCAGATGGTTGTTTTGCCAATTTTGATCCGCAGGTAATTAAGTTTCTGGAACAAATGGCAAGGAAGCAAAAAGCCAGTATTCAGGATGAGTATCAGTCTCTTAAAGCCCTGTTGGGACACCGACCTACAGCGACTGAGTTTTATCATTATATTGCCGAGACAGGTACCGGATTCAGTGAAATTCAAAAGCATTATACCGGTTGGTATGACTTACTTTCTAAGGAGAGCGATCTTGATAAACTTGAGACTGACACATCGCTGATTCATCAGGATTTTTTAGTACAGGGTGTTGAAAATGCCTCCATGTCAAAGTGTTTCAAGATGGTTTTGTTAAATGCTTTTTTGGAGTTGGATGGTTTTATCAATCCACCAACAACTAAAGTATTGGCTGACAGAAGCTGGCATTTGCTTAAGAGGCATCCTGTTTTATTTGCTTCTGAGCTTCCAGAAAAACAACAGTCCATGGTTGGCAACGATGCAGGATGGCATAGCTACTGGAAGACCAATCCAGTCAAAGCTTTTATCAAGGGACAAGATAGTTTTTTCGAAATTATTGATGAACGATTTACGTTCAAGTCAGAAGTTCTGACTGCACAAAAAGAGAGCTTACATCAACTGGTTCATGAATTGATGGAGTTAAAGCTGGAGCAGTACTGCGTCAGAAAGAAGCTGCATCAAAGATAGTAGAGTTGAACCTGACGGATTTTGTTTATCTCGGGGCAAACATAATAATGGCCATGCCAGTGAAGGCCACTAATGCCCCGACAATGTCCCAAAGACCCGGTTGCACCCCATCAACCGCCCAGAGCCAGCAGATAGCGACCAGAATATAGACACCTCCATAGGCCGCATAGGTTCTACCAGATGCTGTGGGATGGAGTGATAATAACCATGCAAAAAGCGTAAGGCTGATAGCAGCCGGGATGAGCAGCCATACACTTTTACCCTGTTTAAGCCAGAGGTAGGGTAAATAGCAGCCAAGGATTTCGGCAACAGAGGTCACCAGGAAAAGAGCTACGGTTTTGTAACTATTCAGCACCCAGCAAAGGACGGTTGTCGTAATTCTTTAGGGCTATAAGCAGGGCTTCGAAAGTATTCTGACCCTGCTTTCTTGCCGATGAAATATAACTTCGTACTCGACAATAGTATTTGGCTCCTTTTTTGCTCCTGAAGCAGCCCGATATTTTCTGTTTCACCTTGCCATTTCTGACATCTTGCTCACTGCCGTTATTGTCGAAGGGAATGTCGAAGGGAATGTCGAAGGGAATGTCGAAGGGAATGTCGAAATTGTTCATAAATCTTAAGGCTTCTTCCTTGAAATTTACCAATCGCCTGAAGAGATTAAAAGCCTTGGTATTTTTTGTTTTATTGAGACCGAGTCGCTGTCGTCTAGCTCCATGTACTCTGCCTCCTTGCTTTGCGCTAATTTGGCAGTTCGATCGAAAAGAGAATCAATGCGCTGACGGATACTTTCTGGCATGGCATTCATTCCAATCTTCCTGAAACCTTTACTTAGGTGCCAGGCTAGTCTCAGCAGGCGCTGAAGACGTGCTGCAAGATGATTGCAATCTCTGTCTACAACTCCTTGTAGTTCTCTCAGGTTATGTGCATTGCAGAGCACATGAAAAGCAGCGTAACGAAAGTAAGCCTTGTAATGGTCGTGTACCAATATTCCGGCAAACACCAGAAGAACACCCATTTCCTCTATGGCCGAGTATCCTTTACTGGGGTCGAGATGATACAGCGTCCACAAGTCAGTGCGCATAACATGCATCCACCATAACGAACCCGCCACTCTCATGCCTGTTTCATCGGCACCTGCGATAGGCGCTTCCTTCAATGCATCGGCAATGGCTTGCTCCGTAGAGCCTAAATTTTCATAGGCATTTTCCTGAAACGCACAGATTGAGCCGGGACTCACTTCCAGACCGAAAATATCCATGAAAAACTGCGATATGCGCTTATACGGTACAAGCTGGTACTGATAAAGGTACACGGCCAGAGATTGGGTGATTGGTCCGTACTGTACGTGTGAATCTACGCCTTCAGGGAAACGTGCTTTGTTCGTGTGACCACAGCTGCACTCTTTAACTTCTGCAACATGAGTTGTGACTTCGAAAGCACCAAAGCGACCAGGTTCAAATACCTGTCGTTCTATCAGCTCAGAGGCTGAGCCAGAGCATAATGACCGCTGGCAGACTGCACAATCTATTACCGGGTGATAATGAGTACGATCGGGTTTTGCAACTTGCTTAAGGGTTGTACCCTTATGACCTTTTTGTCCGCCGGGCTTACGACCAGACCGTTGCCGTAGACTTTTAGGGTTGGGCTTATCACTTTGGTCTTCTTCATCAGCAGAGGGATCAGTAGAATTTGGATCTTTGGCAGTTGCTTTGGCATAGCCATCAGTGGATGGTGGCTTACTGCTGTTTTTGCTGTTTTTGCTGTTTTTGCTGTTTTTGCTGTTTTTGCTGTTTTTGCTGTTTGTTTTAAGCCTGCTTGCCAGCTCTTTGTTTTCCTCTTCCAGCTTCGTGATTTGCTTTTGCATCCCAACAGCTTGCTCCTGCTGCTCACCGATAATGGCAAGCAACACGACAGTGGTCTGTATGTCTGATGCAATCATGATTCAGGACTGGGTGAAGATAAGGATTTATTACAAATTCCGCTTTTAGCTTACCTTGCGGGGCATATTCCCATAACAGATGAGTCCTGTTCGTTTCTCATGCAGCCCAAGTTCCGTGGTGTGACGGCCAAAGCCAAACTCCAATTCTGTCAAACGCGGGCTACCAAAACAGAGGGTTTCAGCCACCTCAGCGGTGAACGCTCTTCGTTCAGCCCCTTTAAGTTTCTTCGCTGCAAGTTGAATAAGGTGTTTGCATTCGGGTGTTATCTGAGAAGAGGACATAATAGTCAGAGAGTCAAGGACAGTAAAATAGTGACTGCTGTCACTCTAATCACTTCCTTCCTTCCTTCCTTCCTTCCTTTTGCTAACCTGAGTTTATGGATATGCGCTGATGGCTACGGCCAACTTCAGGTCATCGTTCTTCATTATGATGAAGCTTTTGAAGGCGTTCTAACTGAATGTATAAACACTCTATTTCAGGATAACTATGGATCCTATCCAGCCTTCAAGCCGCCCTTTGGCTTCACCGCAGACGTTGCCACCTCCCGAAGGTACACAGGGTAAAAACGAAAATCGAAAAAGAACAACCTCAACAGTGCTGGCGCAAAGCCACCTGCCAGCAAAAAGGGGCAAGCACGAAGAGCGCTCTCAGTCTGCGGATACTACGGTCTTTTCCATTGATAATGATGTAGACCGACAGCGGGTGCTGGCTCATTATCGAAATCAGTACCCGAATGCCCCGGTTATTACCCTGTCTTCCCCTCAAGCGCTGGATGAACATCACCTGATTCGCTCGGTCGTTTTTCCTGAAGAAGGCCCTGAAGAAGGACAGGTCACGGTGTCTGATGGCCTTTTGTTTTCCGATGAGCCGATGACATTGGTGCTGGACCTCACCTCCATGACTCCGGGGCAAATTGCCAGCCTTAACGATTTACTGGACGACCCGCCTGAATGCGAGGGACGTCCACTGAGCCCTAAAGTACACAGAATCGTATTGATTAAATCGAATATGTTGATGACTGGCCCGGGGCGACCTGGCCCCGACTGCTGGCGCCGTCTGCAGGCGTTTTCCTCCTGGCAATCCGTTGCCGACATCAAAGCGGACACCAATAAAGGCTCTCTGAGTGAGAGGCAGTCTGGTCAGGAAAGGCACGGTGAAAAGAACGGTGAGGTGCTGTCGAACCGTGCTCTGCTGCAGGCGAAGGTTGTCTCTTGCTCTTCCTCCGGTAGTGAGGCTTTGAGTCTGACTGTTCAAACCGTACACGTTGATTTTGCAGCGGGGGATAACTGGCGAACCTTGTTGTTCGGTGGCCTAACCCTGAACGATCAGGGGCAAGTCTGTTTTTGTCCCGGGAAATTGGCTGAGCTGTCCGGTGATCAGTCCGTTATTCTGCACGATGCCCCCTGGGGTAAGGGTGAATTTGTCGACACCCTCGCCACAGCCCTTCGCGAAGGTGGCTATCGGGCCAATGGACAGTGGGTCAGGTTACCTGATTCTGTGCATTTTTCCCGCAAGGAGACGAGCAGTGACGAATTGAGTGCCCTAAAACAGCGTCTTTTGTCGAACTCCGGTACGGCCCCCTGTCCACCACACGATACAAAGCCTGCTTTTGTTTGTCTCAATGGTGATTCTCTTGAACCCGCCCTGAGCAATACCCAGGTTGATGGAGGCATTCCCCGATCGGTAGATACCCTGTCTGAATTACTGGGCGATTGCCAGCAGCTTCGTATTACCGAAGAGCTCACCGATCAGCAGTGGTTGCGCCTGCTCCGCCGGGTGGATCGGCTCAGAAGAAAACCGGAGATTGTTGATGAGGCTAATGTTAAGGGTGGTGTCTTACCCAACCTTTCATCCTGCACATCCGGCGTTCAGTGCAGGACGTATACCCACGAATCAACGGCACTGGATGAGTTTAATGACACACACAACGTTTATCGACTTACGGCACGGGATCAGTGGGAGAGCCTTTGGTACCAAACCCGCATGGCCAGTGAGAATGCCTTTCAGTTTGAGCAGGAAGAAACGGAACTCCTGAAGGCCCTTAAAGATGGCACGCCGGTAGTACTGCATGGCATGGATAGCCATCCGGCACTGGCTGCACGGCTGGAAAGCCTGTTGGCGACCCCGCCCTATGTGTTTGTCAGCGGGCACAAAATATGCCTGCCAAAGGCTCAGGTCACCTTCCTCTGGCCCGAACACCTCAGACCCGAACAACAGGAAGCGTGCTCTTCATTATCCCTGTTATGGCAGCGAGCGCTGCAACAGGCGACAAAATCAGCCGCACCACCGCCAGAACAGGAACAGCTCATCACCCTGTTAAGGGCATTACCGCCCAGTACCCGCAAGACTTATCCCGGCACTGTGCCCTGGGAGGCACTGGATTTTCAGGATGTACTGATCCAACAGGTTGAGCAGGAAAGGCAGCAGGACGGCGCAAGTCAGATACTCCCGGTTCATCACAGAAAAGCCCTGCACACCCTGCTGGTAAAAAGCTATCGGGGCGATGACGAAGTGTACGGTTATCTCAAAACCCAAATACGTCGACTGTATCCGGATGTGCCAGCGGAAGATAGAGCCGACCGCAGGGCGTTGCAGCAGTGGCTTCAGGATCATCCCGGGGTTGATCGTGACCTGTTGCAAAAGCACTTCTGGTCACTGGCACGGCATTGTCCGACCAATGAATGGGGTCAGCAACTACCCAATGCCTATGAACTGCCAATAGCGGAAAATATTAACGTATTGGCCCGTTTTTTGGTGGGCTGTGTCGCTGAAAACAGACAGGCAGAGCTGGGGCAGCAGTTGAACATAGACCCGTTCAGCAGTAAAAGCTGCTGCTATTTTGACGACAGAGTGCGAACCCGGTTACGAGATGCCTTGCTGGTTGCCGGTGATCAGCGAAAAGGTTCAGCACCTGTGAGCGAGCAGCTGAAAACTCTTGAAACCACCATAACCCATATCATTCACCAACAGTCGCCTGAGCAGGCAGCCACCAGAATTTACGGCACATTAAAAGATGTGTTTTCGGAAACCTTACTGGCGGGAGATTTCAAAGACCTGCCAGCCTCTCTGGTCACCGGTCAGGCAGGCAGTCACCGGCGACAGCAACGCCGGGTCAAGCGGCTGGCTGCACGGGTCAGCCAGCATCCGCTGGTCTTTCTGCAAGGGGTGGCGGGTGCCGGTAAAAGCCATATGGCTCAGGCCGTGGTGGGAGAGCTGAGACAAAGAAAAGGCTGGGAAACCATGCCCGAACCAACGGTGCTGAGCTTGGGGCCGGAAACCACCCCCGAAAGTCTCTACGGTCAACAAACCCTGAATGAATTGATAGATGACGACCGGAGCACCTTATTTGTTCCGGGGCCCATATTGGAATGGGCCATGAATGACAACCCACCAGTATTGATTCTGGATGAGGCCAATCTGGTGCGGGAGGGCGTATTGGCACCGCTGGCCGGACTCACCGGAAAGCCGCCACAACTCTGTTTTCAGGGGAAAGTCTATCCGCTGTCTGATCGCCACCGGGTCATCCTCACCGGAAATCCGGATCATTATGATGGCCGACACATGGACAGTGCCCTTAAAAAACGCATGCTTACGCTCTATTATCGCCCCCTGTCCCCCGACACTCTGGCCGAACTGATTATTCAGCCGGCCTTGCCTCAAAGCTGGTCACCTGAACTAAAATCGCACACGACCCAGGCCATACTCAGCCTCTATCAACACTATGGAAACCTGTTGTCCGACGACCTGTCTCCCCGGGATTTGCAGGATGTCCTGGCCCGTATGAAACAGACGCTCAGGCATTATGGTAAAGACGACATCACAAACTCTCAGGCCAGCACACTGGTCTGGCAGGCTTTTTCAGACAGCCTGGCGGGCGCGATACCTTCAACGCACCAGCCCCGGGCAACGGCACTCGAACACTGGTACCAAGGGCATTTTCCCACAAACGAGCCTGAAGATAAGCATCTCATCGAACCTCGACAACTGGCGTTTCAATGCTTTCTGAATCAACTTCGCCAGATCAATTCGGACATTGACCTGGACACAGGGCCGGTGGTGGAGCTGGTACGCCATTACTGGCTGTTTTTGGACAAACAACAAGGCAGCGCTTCCCGGGGGCGGATTGGGTTGCTGGTTGATGGTCCGGCAGGCTGGGGGAAAGACCTGATCCTGAGTCGGGTTCTCGGCCTTTGGCAGCAGCAGCAACCGTCAGCCCCCTCTTCGTCAGCCACATCGGTTCACATCAATGCCAACCCCGCCCAGTGGGATGCTCAGGTCGGCCTTATAAAAACCGCCATGGAACAGGGACAGAAGCTGGTGATCAGTGAACTCAACCTGCTGCCCAGCGGGTATCTGGAGGAGTTATTTAATGAAGTACTCACCGGCGATGCCCAACCGGGGTTTGCCCTGTTTGCGACCATGAACCCGCCCTCCTTTGGCGGGCGTGAACCCTTATCCACGGCCTTAAAAAATCGCTGCTCCCAGATCGTGCTGAACCCTCTGGACAGAGACGACCTGAACGGTATTCTGCAACGGCGCTACCCCGGTCAATCTGTTCTGAATGAATGGCTGTCACAACGTTACCGAGTGCTGTCTGATCAGCTGGCAAAACGTCACGCCCCCATTCAGCTCACACTGAACGACCTGTTCCGGGGAGTGGAGGCCTTGCAGAGCTATGAACAGAAAAACTGGCAACAGCGTTTTCAATCCACCTACGGACTGGCCCTGCAATCGTTGCAATGGAGCCCTGAAACGCTGGAAGAAACCGTGATGGCCACTCAGTCGTCTGAACCGATGGACGATGGACGATACAAGAGACAACTAGAGCTCTCTCTCTGGATCAACAGGCAGGGGAATACGCCTGTGACGGTGCAACTGCTGCCAGTGGGCGAACGACCGGCTTTTAACTCATCAAAAAACACACTGTTTCTGCCAGATAATTCTGATCCGTCTGAACTACAGACGATGGCGGTCTATGTTCTGAAAGCCGAACATCAAACCGGCAGTGACCCGGTTGTGCCCGGAGCTTTTGGTGGAATTATCACCCAGCCAGTGCACTATAATATCAAAAAATTCTTTGCCGGGAAGCAGTTTGATACGGATCACTACCGGCTCCAGGTAAAAAAACTGGCGATGATCAGGGGGCAATTACAGGAAGTGAACGTTCCCTGCGATGAAGGGGCAGTAGAACCCTTACTTCTTCCTCACTGGCCGGACAGGAATATCACTCTTTCAGAAGGGCAGCAACTGGGCAGCGGTCAATTCCGTCTTCGTAAAGATAAATGGCTCCCCCTGCCGGGACTCAGCGCCCGGGACCAGCTGATTCACCTGCGCTGCAGGCAAAATCATTTCCCACTGGAGGTGGCCCGGGGCAGGGAGACCGGACAACTGCTGGTCAAACTGGCAAAAGAGGCTCCCGAAGATGCCCATGAAGCGACGCTGGACTTTATCATCAAACCGGATCAGGCCGGGCTGAAACCGCTGGAGCCCAGTGACGCTATTCAGGTCTGCGATGGGCTTTGTGACCCGGCGATTCGCCAGCGTCTTGATGACGATGTGTTCAGCCCGAAAGCCGGTATTCACGACACCTGTTATGAACTGCAAACCATAAGAGACAAGCCCGGGAAGTGCCAGCAGTTACTGGCTCTGGCTCAATGGTGCAAAAGGTTTGGTGATACCCGGGATGTTCCGGGCAGTGGTCTGAACCTGCTGGTGAATCTGATTCGGGAAAAACAGGGCAATTGCAGTCACCGAAGCCAGGTGTTTCAGGTATTGAGTCAGTACTTTGGCGTGCCGGCTCGTATGCTCAGCAATGACGCCCATCAATATGTGGAAATCAGCCCGGATAGCGGCAACCACTGGCGCAGGGTAGATCTGGGCGGTGGTGGACAATGCACCTGGACGGAACAGGCATCCAATTTTCCTCCCGAAATAACAACCTTGGAATCCTCGAGAAGTCAGCGGGTGGGTGAGGCTATATTTTCTGAAGAATTGACTGAAAGAGATGAGCTGTTGAAACTTTATGACGCGTGCTTTCAGGGACCGGACACTGCGAGGGCATGGCAACGATTTCAGGATTTTCTGACCACCGATTTTGTGGAAAAATACCCCATATTCTACAATCTTCTCATAAAAGGACGTTTTGAGCGCCTTTTAAACAAGGGCTTTGAACTGGATCAGGCTTTGCCCGATCTATTCCTGAGCTGGCAACAGCAGGTTGAAGAGAAGCGCAATGATCAACGTTTTGATGAGTGGTATCTCAAGCTTCAAATCCTGGGTTTAAATTTTCTCTTGAAAATACACAATCTGTGGGAGTCAGGGGCTCTGAGTGAGCCGCGCTATAGAACCATGGTTGGCCGGTGTCTGGGGTTGATTAAGCAAGGTATTCCCCCCGCCGGAACCGTATTACCTCTGTTAGAACAACTGGCACAGGATGCTTCCCGGGGTGAACAGGCCGAAACCATGCTGAACGATTTTTACCAGCAGTTGACGCAACCAAGGCAGTGGACTTTTTCAGAGGAGTCACTAACGGTTGAACCGTCAGAAATAATCGACCTGCAAGGAAAATCCAAAACACTGCTAACAGCACTGCATCAGACATCGGTAGGCAATGAGTGGAGCCGGGTCAGCAGCGGTAAACCGCCCAGCATCGAACGGATGGCGCAAAAACAAGCGGCCTTCCCAGTGAGCCAGGAGGGCCAAAAGGCACGTCCGGTATTTTACAGTCTACCGTTTACTGGTACATATACGAGAGTCAAAACAGTCCAGCAGTTAAAGGATGTTTTTGACGCTTTCGTGAATGACCAAACGGTGCAAAACAAAATACCGGGGATGAAAGAGCTGGCGGATCTAGATAATAGCGATCAGTTTCATATCCGATTATTCTATACCAGAAAACAAAACATTACTTTACGTGCATTCCTGACTTGGTTAGTCCGGCAAGATACACAGAAAACATGGCGCTGCCTCGTTAATGAGAAAATCAAAACCCCGATAAAAATAATAGCTCCATTGCCTGGTTGTTATCCGCTTATACCTCAAATGAAGTCTGCCCCTGAACTTCAAGCTACAATTTTAAAGCTTTCAGGATGTATAGGCAATAGTGTTACCGATGGAAAAAATCCAGCCCTGAACCCGGAGAGAGTAAAAAAGGCGTTTGGCGAGCCGTCTGCGCTGGTGATCACCCCCGATTTACTGTGCACAGCCTATCGGGAATATCTGGAAACCATGGACTGGTCCTCACTGCTGAAAGACAGAAACAATGATTAATCGGCACGGAGCACTTGAGCAGGGTGAAAACACGGGATGTACTTCAGTGCAAATATACGTGAACTGACGGGTGAAATTTACACGTTTCATTGCATTTTTATCGCTTAACCTGCATTACCGATAGTCATGATTATGACTTCATACTGTGACTGCTCCCCGCCCTAAAGGCCGAGGCTTCCAACTTCTCAGGCAGCAACTAGCAGTGCGCTAGATTTACGCTTGCCTCCATTGGCAGAAAAGGACTGGCAGAAACGGACCGGCAGAAACGGACTGGCAGAAACGGACAGCCCTTCCGCTTTTAACTTCAATATACCTTGCTTCTTGATATTGCAGGCGGCATTCACATCACGATCAATACCGATTATCTTGCAGTTAGGGCAGTCCCAGCTGCGAACAGACAATGGCATTTCATCCACTTTATGACCACAACAAGAGCAAGTTTTAGAGGAGGCAAACCACTGGTCTATCTTCACCAGATACTTACCTTCCTGCTTCGCTTTGTAGTCGAGCTTGGTTATGAGGGAATGCCAGCCAGCATCGGCAATGGATCGGGCAAGGCAATGATTCTTGAGCATGTTTTTGACCTTCAGTGTTTCCACACAAATTGCCGCTTGGGTTTCGTCAACGAGTTGCCTGGATAGTTTGTTCTGGAAGTCATTACGGGCAAAAGCTACACGCTCATGCGCCTTTGCTACGAGTAATCGGGCTTTGCCTCTGCCCTTCGAGCCTTTTCTACATCGGGATAATTTCTTTTTCTTTCGCTTCAGATTGCGCTGTGCATTTTTTATAAATCGAGGGTTGCCGGTTTTAACTCCGGTACTGGTGATAGCAATGTCAGTCAAGCCAACATCCACACCAATAACGCCGCTTTCTTTAATGTCTACTACTGGTTTTGCTTCAGGCATATCGTCTTCAGCCAGAACAGACGCATAACATTTACCTGTTGGCGTTCGACTTAGGGTGATGGACTTTATTTTTCCGGTTATCTCTCTGTGAACCTTTGCCCGGATGGGCTTGCACTTGGGAATCTTGATCCAGTTTTCGCCTACAGCCACCGACATGCAATGGTAGCTGCTTTGTTTGCCATGTTTTGATTTGAAACGAGGAAAGTGAGTCGCAAGCTTAGGATTGAAAAAATTCTGAAATGCCTTGTCCAGATTAATGACGGATTGCTGCAAGGCAATAGAATCAGAGTCTTTCAGCCACGAGTACTTGCGGCTTCTCTTAGCAGTGGCCAGCAGTGGTTTCAGGTCTTTTCTGGGTGAAAGGTTTTGCTTTCGAACCTTGTAGTAGTGGGCCTTGATGGCCAATGCTTTGTTCCAGACCATACGCACAGCACCAAACTGACGGTTTAAAAACTCCGCCTGCTCTGGTGTTGGATATATACGTATCCTGGTGGCTTTTAACATGGCTTTTAACATGGCTATTTACAAGTGAGTGCTCATTGATATAATCCCTGCAATCAATGGCACTGACTTAAGATTTCTTCCCTTGGTATTCCAAGAATCTTCGAGCTTGTGCCCTTGAGTGTTGAAGTCTTTTATGGGGTTTTGGCTGTTTTTTAATCGCTCTCGGTTCTTTTCGCCCCGGTCGATCGCCCAGGATATGTTCCGAAGCAATTTGCACCATACTGTCAACCAGTGTTGATAGCAATTCTGTTGTCGCCTGTAGCAGAAGCACGTGAAAGACTTGAATGGTTTCCTGAGCCGCTTTAAAGCTTATTTGTCGTGGCAAACTTTTGAACTTTACTGCCGCTCGTGCCATTAATGAACGTATCAGGTTATAAACCAGCAAGTGCACCGTGATTTCTTTCCTGACCATCTGCGGAGTCTTGCAGCGCAGTATATCCATCGCCATAAGGGATTTGATGGATCGAAAATCCAGCTCTACATGCCAACGTGCCAGATATAGACTGACTATCTCGGATCGTGGGTATTCCTCTGCGTTCAGCAGGGTAGTAACGATTATTCGTTTTTTGTTTTTAATCACTCGGACAGTCAATTCTTTGGGCACCCATCGCTGGTAATACTCACTGCTCATCCAGCTTGGGCGGGCTGGTTTTAACAGACGTATTAAGCCGTCTTTCTTTCCCGGTTTCTGGTCGCATTTTCGGAAATCAACGTGCCGGGCACCATTTTTTCAAACACAACGTCTACGTCACCCAATTGCAGCAGTGCCATCAGGAAGTAATTCTCAAAAATGGCATCATCCAGCAGGATATCGTTGGCTTTAAGGTGACTCAAAAGCTGTCTGAACAAAGCGACTTCCCCCGTCTTTTTGCCTTTACAGGGGGTCACTGCGTACGACAGGGTTACTCCACTGCCCAACACAGACAGAAATCAGCTTTCTTCCCCATAGCAATTTGATCTCTGCCGTCAGAGATCAGGGTATTTCGGCAGGACTTATTTTCGCCCGCAACCTGCTGCATAAACAGACTGAGGGTTTTCAATGGTGGATAGTTTCTAACGATAGTTTCTAACGATAGTTTCTAACGATAGTTTCTAACGATAGTTTCTAACGATAGTTTCTAACGATAGTTTCTAACGATAGTTTCTAACGATAGTTTCTAACGATAGTTTCTAACGATAGTTTCTAACGATAGTTTCTAACGAATAAGGATAGATTGCGCCCAGCCGCAATCTTATCCTGTTGTTGCACAAGCCCGGGTTGATTTATGGTGAAGGTGGTCTATTGAAGATATCTTTTCTTGAGGGTATTAAATCAGAGCGCTTTTTCTGAACGCTCTTTATTCAAGATGTGAGCCATCCGACCACTGCTTAATAGTAGTCTGACGCTTTATTATTCTGTAAGACGGTCTGTTATTCCCTCCGTTCTTGTGAATGGCGGTGAAGATTTCTGTTTGTTAACTCAGGTCGGTTTCATAAAACGGAATGCAATGTGCTTCATGGATTCGCCACACTTTCTGCATTTGAATACCGGTCGAATAATGGCTTTTATTGGGCTGATAATGACGTTCAGAAGTAGCTGCACCAAAAACAGTCGCTTCTTTGCATTGCTGTGTAGAAATCCGTAATCCCGAGATCGTCGGAAGCGTTTGGGAAGGACGTGTTTTAATACCAACCACAAAAAATCTTCACCAGACAGAGTTCGGGTGTCTGTTTTGCCGGTTTCGCTGTTGATGTAGGCAAAGGTGACTTGTCCTTGTCGACTGGACAGAATGTTTTTATCGCTGATCACGCCTCTATAAAGGTAGCGAGAAAGATACTTTAGGGCGGTCAATCCTTTACCGACGTGTTTGCAGTTAACGACCCATTCTTTCGGGACTGTGACCTTTAGCTTTGGTGATAAAAGTTTGTGTTCATCCAGTGCTTTCAGGAGTTTGGCTCGAAACACTTTGGCCAGATTCTTACCATTGAACAGATATTTGCCCTTGAGTTTTCGCCACTCATTTCTTCGAGTGTTGATGCCTCCGCCGGCTACGACAAAGTGTACATGGGGATGGTAATCCAACCGACGACTGTGGGTATGCAATACACCGGTCATGCCCAGATCCGCGTCCATGTTTTTAGGATTTGCGCCAAACTCTTTCAGGGTGTCTGAAGCGATTCTGAATAAGAGGTCATAAACCGTTCGCTGGTGCTGCCATGCCAGCGTTCGAAGTTGAGCGGGTAAGGTAAACGTCACCATAAAGTATTCCACCGGCAGCAGCTTTTGACTTTGCCGTGCCAGCCACTGGCTGGTGTCGGTGTTCTGGCAACGATTACAGTGACGGTGTCCGCAAGACATGGGCTTTTGATCCCGACTGCCACAGCCATTGCATTCCAGTAATGTCATGCCTGAACCTGGAGTTCGACAGAGTTGGATGGCTTTAAGTGCTTTGCGATGACCCGGTAATAAACGATGTTCGTATTTTTTCAGAAACCGATCACCATACTCATCGGCAATGTCAGCGAGATTCATTGATCGTCTCCTTTTAGTTTGAGAGCGTCGATCATATGATTCATGGTTTTTTGGGTATTCAGTTGGATGGTTTCAGTGAGCTGGGTATAGACAGCCGTTGTTTTAGGGCACATGTGTCCGAGCAACGTCTGAATAGCTCTAAGGCTCAGTCCTTGCTCCAGCAGGTGGGTAGCAAAACTGTGTCGTAAACTGTGAGGACTGACTTTTTTATTGATTCTGGCGTCTTCGACCAGTTGCTTCATGGCTTTCTGGGTACAGGACAAACTCATGGATTGAGTGGCATTATGTCGTTGTGTGGCGGTTTGTCCTTCAGGAAACAGAAATCGTGAGTTCTGATGAGTAGCCCAATACCGTCGCAGGGCTTTGAGCGTACGAAGGGGAAGGTTGACATAGCGATCTTTACCGCCTTTACAACCTCGTAAATGAACCCTCATTTGTTCGGAATCGATGTCAGCTGTGGTCAGGTTAAGGCCTTCACTCAACCTCAACCCCATACTGTAAAGCGTGAGCAGAATGGTGTAATACCGTAGCTTTCTGGCTTTATTGAGCAGGCGTTCTATTTCTGATGCGGTGAGAATAACGGGAAGCCGTTTGACGGTGGGGGGCTTGATGATTTCTACAAAGTTCCAGTGTTTCTTAAGGATATGTTTCCAGAAAAACTGAATCCCGTTACGGTCGGTTTTGACGGTGCTCCATGAATGAGATTGCACCAGAGCAGCAAAATAGGTTTTAAGATCATCAGGAGTGAGTGTGTCGGGGCAGCGGTCAAAGAAGGTGGCTAGACGCCGCAGTGGTCGGCTATAAAGATCAATAGTGGACTTGCTTTTTCCTTGGAGTACCAAGGCTTGCAGGTGTTTTTGGTACAGTTGTTCAAATCGTTTTTGTTCGGTACTGTTCATTGAATGGACTTCCGGAATAAGCCACAACGGGTTGTTGTGGAATCAGGAAGTATTGGACATTCGCAGCGGTGCTTGTTTTCGTCGCGTAGCGGCTTGGTTCAACGATAGTTTCTAACGATAGTTTCTAACGATAGTTTCTAACGATAGTTTCTAACGAATAAGGAAGCCCGATAGATTGCGCCCAGCCGCAATCTTATCCTGTTGTTGCACAAGCCCGGGTTGATTTCTGGTGAGGGTAGTCTATTGAAGTTTACTTCTTGGGTAGACATTGAATCAGAGCGTTTTTCCGGAACGCTCTTTATTCAAGATGTAGGCCGTCCGACCACTGCATTATAGTAGTCTGATGCTTTGTTATTCTGTAAGACGGTCTGTTATTCCCTCCGTTCTTGTGAATGGCGGTGAAGATTTCTGTTTGTTAACTCAGGTCGGTTTCATAAAACGGAATGCAATGTGCTTCATGGATTCGCCACACTTTCTGCATTTGAATACCGGTCGAATAATGGCTTTTATTGGGCTGATAATGACGTTCAGAAGTAGCTGCACCAAAAACAGTCGCTTCTTTGCATTGCTGTGTAGAAATCCGTAATCCCGAGATCGTCGGAAGCGTTTGGGAAGGACGTGTTTTAATACCAACCACAAAAAATCTTCACCAGACAGAGTTCGGGTGTCTGTTTTGCCGGTTTCGCTGTTGATGTAGGCAAAGGTGACTTGTCCTTGTCGACTGGACAGAATGTTTTTATCGCTGATCACGCCTCTATAAAGGTAGCGAGAAAGATACTTTAGGGCAGTCAATCCTTTACCGACGTGTTTGCAGTTAACGACCCATTCTTTCGGGACTGTGACCTTTAGCTTTGGTGATAAAAGTTTGTGTTCATCCAGTGCTTTCAGGAGTTTGGCTCGAAACACTTTGGCCAGATTCTTACCATTGAACAGATATTTGCCCTTGAGTTTTCGCCACTCATTTCTTCGAGTGTTGATGCCTCCGCCGGCTACGACAAAGTGTACATGGGGATGGTAATCCAACCGACGACTGTGGGTATGCAATACACCGGTCATGCCCAGATCTGCGTCCATGTTTTTAGGATTCGCGCCAAACTCTTTCAGGGTGTCTGAAGCGATTCTGAATAAGAGGTCATAAACCGTTCGCTGGTGCTGCCATGCCAGCGTTCGAAGTTGAGCGGGTAAGGTAAAAGTCACCATAAAGTATTCCACCGGCAGCAGCTTTTGACTTTGCCGTGCCAGCCACTGGCTGGTGTCGGTGTTCTGGCAACGATTGCAGTTACGGTGTCCGCAAGACATGAGCTTTTGATCCCGACTGCCACAGCCATTGCATTCCAGTAATGTCATGCCTGAACCTGGAGTTCGACAGAGTTGGATGGCTTTAAGTGCTTTTCGATGACCCGGTAATAAACACGGCTCGTATTTTTTCAGAAACCGATCACCATACTCATCGGCAATGTCAGCGAGATTCATTGATCGTCTCCTTTTAGGTTGAGAGCGTCGATCATATGATTCATGGTTTTTTGGGTATTCAGTTGGATGGTTTCAGTGAGCTGGGTATAGACAGCCGTTGTTTTAGGGCACATGTGTCCGAGCAACGTCTGAATAGCTCTAAGGCTCAGTCCTTGCTCCAGCAGGTGGGTAGCAAAACTGTGTCGTAAACTGTGAGGACTGACTTTTTTATTGATTCTGGCGTCTTCGACCAATTGCTTCATGGCTTTCTGGGTACAGGACAAACTCATGGATTGAGTGGCTTTATGTCGTTGTTTGGCGGTTTGTCCTTCAGGAAACAGAAATCGTGGGTTCTGATGAGTCGCCCAATACCGTCGCAGGGCTTTGAGCGTACGAAGGGGAAGGTCGACATAGCGATCTTTACCGCCTTTACAACCTCGTAAATGAACCTTCATTCGTTCGGAATCGATGTCAGCTGTGGTCAGGTTAAGGCCTTCACTCAACCTCAACCCCATACTGTAAAGCGTGAGCAGAATGGTGTAATACCGTAGCTTTCTGGCTTTATTGAGCAGGCGTTCTATTTCTGATGCGGTGAGAATAACGGGAAGCCGTTTGACGGTGGGGGGCTTGATGATTTCTACAAAGTTCCAGTGTTTCTTAAGGATATGTTTCCAGAAAAACTGAATTCCGTTACGGTCGGTTTTGACGGTGCTCCATGAATGAGATTGCACCAGAGCAGCAAAATAGGTTTTAAGATCATCAGGAGTGAGGGTGTCGGGGCAGCGGTCAAAGAAGGTGGCTAGACGCCGCAGTGGTCGGCTATAAAGATCAATAGTGGACTTGCTTTTTCCTTGGAGTACCAAGGTTTGCAGGTGATTTTGGTACAGTTGTTCAAATCGTTTTTGTTCGGTACTGTTCATTGAATGGACTTCCGGAATAAGCCACAACGGGTTGTTGTGGAATCAGGAAGTATTGGACATTCGCAGCGGTGCTTGTTTTCGTCGCGTAGCGGCTTGGTTCAACGATAGTTTCTAACTCTATCGCCAGTGTACTGAGACTGGAAATTTTCAAGATTATCCTGAGTAAGCACGCTGGAGAGATTGTCGTCTCCTGTCTGTGCGTACTGTTTAAGGACATCGCCAGCAAGGTTGAAGTATTCTGGGCTAAACTGGGTCATGGCTTGCTCGGGGAGAGGAAATGTATACGACTTTTATAGTCGATTTTCTTCTTGGGCAAGCCTTGTTATTTCTGGGTTGGATTCCTTAAGTCAGTGCCATTGATTTATGAACGAGCGCCACGCCAAGCGGCGGTGGATGGCGGGTATGCCAGCAGTGCCAATCTTGAGGATGCAAAATCATTGGGAGTTAACGATGTCGCTTTTCATAATCAGTCCGGAATTGCTCTATTCTGAAGTCATCGAATACGAAAGTTAGCCACATTACCAACATTACTTCCGAAGGTAAAATGCGATTATCACACGTCATTGTCAGTTTCTTTGCAGCACTGGGCATCTGTACTTCTGTGCACAGCCAAAACAGTACCGGTGCTAATTCATCGATGGTTCTTCCTCTGAGTCTTTTTCCCTCCAGCCAGAACTCAACACTGTTAGAGAACACCTACAGCCCAAAAGATGACGGCTGGGATGAATGGAAACACGGTCGTTTCCCTGCACTATCGCCCGAATCCGGTGGTGTTATCCTGATCAACTATGTGCAGCTGGAAAACCTGCTGTCAGGGCTGTTAACCCTGATTTACGGCTGGGGAGATCCACAGCCCCCTGAACTGATGGATGACGGGGGCGGGAAAAGAACCGCCTCCTATCGCTCCACTTCAACAGGGCAGAGCTCCGACTCCAGGCAGAGGCGTTCGAGAACATTACTCAATACCTTATTCTGCTGCTTTACCGGTGGGTGTGGTGGTGGAGATGGTCATGATGAAAATAAAGGGCAAGCACACCTGCTGGCAGCGTGCGAGGCTTCCACCATCAATGATGAGGAACAGGAAGAAACCAGCCACAACACGCTTCCGAATCAGACTCTCTCTCCTCAGCCCATCGCTGTCGTAGCAACCCAGATTGAAGTAAATATCGACCCACCCGGCTCTGAGGCTAATACCCCTCAGGCGGGAAATGGCTATATCCTGATAGGCTATCGTGTGTATCGCAGTGAAGAAGACTGTCAGGATCACGGTTTGATGCCAGGGAATGACCAGGAAATTGTCTATGTCTACATGGCAGATGTCGGAAAGTACGTACCGGCTCTTCTGACGAATTCCGCTAGCGTCCTGCAATGCACTATCTGCATGTCAGTTCTGTCCGAAGCAGTCAGGCTTGGATGTAACAATGAACACAGCTTTTGCAAAACTTGTAGAGAAAGACTGGAGAAGAACACCTGCCCATCGTGTAACTTAGATTTTGACACCACTGAATCAGATAGAAGTAGCCAAAGGCAGGTCGCCAACCTCCCGGTTGAATGCCCCTGGTGTCAGCATTCAAGCACACTCAGCGAAATCGCCGACCATATGAAGTCCTGTGAGCAGCAACCGGAAACCTGCGCTCATTGCAATCAGAGATTCGCCCCGGAAAAACTGGACCTCCACCTGCAACAATGCACGAAAGAGCTGGGTGACATCCGTGACATGAATGAAGAGGGCGTTCGCCAGCTTGTCCTGCAACTGGCGGAGGCTCTCTCGAAAGCCGCCCTTCCCCAAAACCGCGAACAGGCCTCTCAGTGGGTACATTTTTCCGATGGTACGGTTCTGCAGCCAGTACAAGGGAGTCCCGGCTTACTGATGCAGTCCAGTGCAGACAAAAAACAGCTGGAGTTTTACCTCAGGCTGGATTTCTCCAATACTTCCGGGCGTGAAAGCTCACTAAAGATGACAATAGTAGATACCCACTATGAAGCGGGTGGTATTCCCTTTACCTTCAGGGTAAAACTTGATTTCGGCTACTTCAATAATCGTGTGGATCTGGAATTCGCTTTCACGGGCAATAAAGATCAGTTTCCTGGAAGCTGGGTTTTAGCCGTTCTTGACCATCAAGGACAGGAGATTCTGAGCGAGCCATCTGAACACGCTGGCTGGCAAATCGATACTGGTGAAGTGATGATCTTTCGTGGCTGGAGGCAGCCTAAAGATGGATCTCGTTCCGAACTGCTTATGGAAGAATCCAGCTATTGGAAGAAGGAAAAGAATCATCGGATTATGTATTACCGGCTGTCTTTTCGACCCTGGCAATGACAAGAAAGAGGGGACTGGAAGTAAAAGATATGGTCAAGTGACTTTATTGGCTGACTTTATTGGCTGACTTTATTGGCTGACTTTATTGGCTGACTTTATTGGCTGACTTTATTGGCAACCATAAATCTTTTCGGCTCTTCCCTAATTTTAGTGGGTGATTTAATCTATATTGAACACTTCAAGGCAAGGATGCCGACATGCGCGATAAAGAACTCTACTCTAAAATACTTGGCGTTGAAACTCCGTGGCATGTCGCTCACGTGGAACTCTCCATTACTGAAGGAAAAGTCGAAATCTTTCTCGAACATGATGGCAAAAAGCCTTCTAAATGCAGTGTTTGTGATAAACCCTCTCCGGGTTACGATCGACGTCAGAAGAAGTGGCGGCATCTGGATACCTGCCAGTTTCAAACCATCCTTATTGCTGATGTTCCGCGTACACAATGTTCCGATCACGGTGTAAAAACAATACAGGTTCCATGGGCTGAACCGAACTCTGGTTTTACGGCCTTGTTTGAAGCACTTGTTATTGACTGGCTGAAAGAGGCAACAACCAGTGCAGTTGCCCAACAAATGAAGCTTAGCTGGAATGCCATCGACGGTATCCAACAGCGTGCAGTAGCGAGAGGTCTGGCACGCAGAGTACACGACAATCCCAAACGGTTAGCCGTTGACGAAACCTCATTCCAGAAGAGGCGTGAGTACGTCACTGTGGTTACAGATCATGAAAAAGGCATTGTTTTACATTTGGCCGACAACCATAAAGCTGACAGCCTCAATGAGTACTTTGAGACCCTGACGCCAGACCAGAAAGCCGGTATTGAATGCGTTACCATGGATATGTGGAAGCCCTTTATCAAGGCAGTCACATTGCATGTGCCAGAAGCCAGGGAGCGAATAGCATTTGACAAGTTCCATGTTGCCCAGTACTTAGGCAATGCGGTCAATAAAGTTCGCATAGAAGAGCATAAAGCGCTTATGTCTACAGGGTCAGACTTACTCAAAGGTACCCGGTTTGACTGGCTAACAAATCCTGAAAATATGAGCGATGAAAAGTGGGAAGCGTTCGAGCCGTTGCGTGATTCAAAGCTGAAAACAGCACGAGCCTGGGCCATCAAAGAGATGGCGATGACACTGTGGAATTACACATCACGAGCTTGGGCTATCAAGGCATGGAAACGGTGGCTGAGCTGGGCACTGAGGTGTCGGCTTGAACCTGTTCGTAAAGTGGCCAAGATGATCAAAGAACACCTGTGGGGAATTATTAACGCAATAGTTCTGAAAGCCGACAATGGCCGTGCAGAAGGCATGAATGGAAAGATACAGCGACTCAAGGGTCGAGCCTACGGCTACAGAAACAGAGAAAGGTTCAAAACTGCAATTTACTTTCATTGTGGTGGCCTTGATCTTTATCCAAGAGGGGTGAATCGCTGAAATTTACCCACACAATCTGAGGTAGAGCCATCTTTTCTGACCAAGCCGGTCGCCTTGCATAACAGTCACTCTATCAGGCAGGTTACGAAACAGATCAGTAGCAGCTCAAGTACACTGCCAGATGGTTGTTTTGCCAATTTTGATCCGCAGGTAATTAAGTTTCTGGAACAAATGGCAAGGAAGCAAAAAGCCAGTATTCAGGATGAGTATCAGTCTCTTAAAGCCCTGTTGGGACACCGACCTACAGCGACTGAGTTTTATCATTATATTGCCGAGACAGGTACCGGATTCAGTGAAATTCAAAAGCATTATACCGGTTGGTATGACTTACTTTCTAAGGAGAGCGATCTTGATAAACTTGAGACTGACACATCGCTGATTCATCAGGATTTTTTAGTACAGGGTGTTGAAAATGCCTCCATGTCAAAGTGTTTCAAGATGGTTTTGTTAAATGCTTTTTTGGAGTTGGATGGTTTTATCAATCCACCAACAACTAAAGTATTGGCTGACAGAAGCTGGCATTTGCTTAAGAGGCATCCTGTTTTATTTGCTTCTGAGCTTCCAGAAAAACAACAGTCCATGGTTGGCAACGATGCAGGATGGCATAGCTACTGGAAGACCAATCCAGTCAAAGCTTTTATCAAGGGACAAGATAGTTTTTTCGAAATTATTGATGAACGATTTACGTTCAAGTCAGAAGTTCTGACTGCACAAAAAGAGAGCTTACATCAACTGGTTCATGAATTGATGGAGTTAAAGCTGGAGCAGTACTGCGTCAGAAAGAAGCTGCATCAAAGATAGTAGAGTTGAACCTGACGGATTTTGTTTATCTCGGGGCAAACATAATAATGGCCATGCCAGTGAAGGCCACTAATGCCCCGACAATGTCCCAAAGACCCGGTTGCACCCCATCAACCGCCCAGAGCCAGCAGATAGCGACCAGAATATAGACACCTCCATAGGCCGCATAGGTTCTACCAGATGCTGTGGGATGGAGTGATAATAACCATGCAAAAAGCGTAAGGCTGATAGCAGCCGGGATGAGCAGCCATACACTTTTACCCTGTTTAAGCCAGAGGTAGGGTAAATAGCAGCCAAGGATTTCGGCAACAGCGGTCACCAGGAAAAGAGCTACGGTTTTTAGTTCATTCATAATATGATTTTTCTACACAGCGGTTGTCATAGCGGTTTTCATAGCTAGTCAGCCTGATATTTTGACAGGTCATGAACGGGCAGTACCTTATTTATTTGTCAGGTCTGTGAATTCATATAAGCCATTATCTCAGCTTCCGTCATCTCTTTGGTCTGGTTAGAAAAACAATAATAGTCAGGGCGCTTGTCACTGAAATATTGCATATCCATAACCAGATTTTCAAGATCGGGTAGTAATCCTAAAGGAATATTATAAGAACCCGTTTTATTCAGACGATAAAAGAGGTGTGTACCGCAATTCATGCAAAAACCGCGTGTGGCCCAGGGGGACGACGCAAACTCTTTTATCGTGTCTCTACCCTCAAACGTGATGTCTGTTCCACACTGAAGGGCAAAAAATGGCCCGCCTCCCCAGACTGTGCAGGTACTGCAGTGACATGCCGTGAATTTTGGATTCACTTCAGAGACGGTTATATTGACAACACCACACAGGCAGCGTGTTGTTTTTTTACCTAAGTACGATGAGGCTTCAGGTGTTGGCATGAGTCAATTCCGCTCATTCATTATGATTATTATTCAGAGTCTACCGGTTGTTGTGGGAAGAAGCATTCATGGGCTGGAGATAGTAGTGAGATAATCATAGATAGCAGGAATCGTTTCCTTTCTCAGGCTGACCACTGAATCCAGTCATTAATGATAAAAGAAGGCTGCAAGACGGGTAGGGAATTTGTTTTTTCCTTTTATATAATCCAGAAGTACATTCAGGGGCATTAGCTTCAGTGAGTCTCTTGCAGCCCGGAATCCATCGCCATAAACCGGGTCAGTACTTTCTTCTATTGCGGTTCTTCGATAATCGGCATCTTTGCTATTCAGGCTTTTAAGCCAGATGTATTCCATTAATACACACATTCCTTCTTCAACTTCTAACGGCATGTCTTGATAGTCATTATAAAAAAACCAGGCATGGGTCAGCTCGTGGATAGCCACCGTTCGAAAGTGTTCTTCCGGTAGATTTATCTGAATCAGAATGTCTTTAAAATCACGACTGATAATCCGATCCCCCCTGGAGCTGATAGTCCAGCGGGCTAATCCCAGAATAGGGCGGTTTTCATGAAAATCATGTCGGCTGGCTTCGTTCAGCTCATCCCTGCCACAGAGATGGACAGGAATGGTGATTGCATTCAGTTTTAGCCCCACAGAGGCCAGGGCAGAACGCATTTCAGCCATTAAATTAATGGCTCTTTCCTGAGTGGCAACACCTCTGAGGCTGCATATATTACAGATCACCACACCATCAGGGTGCTGCATGCCGCCATCTGTGAGATTTTTGCAAACCACCCGACCGCAACTGGAACAATTTGAATAATGGTTATGGGTATTGCAGAAAGCGTTACCCCAGAAATCAACCAGGTATTCCTGCGTCAGGGGATCACGACAGACCGAACATAATGGGACAAATTGCTTTTTATAACAGAGGGCATGCCAGGGCATTTCGTCGTGGCTGACATAATGATCGGCTATTGGCTTTCTACAACCCGGGCATATCAGGCAGTGACTGTGAAACGGTCGTTGACCAAAAACAAGGTATGAGCCGGTTCCAATGGGGTGTTTACAGGTTCTGCAATTAAAACAATGGGGATGCCAGATTCCACCCAGCGCTTTGAGTTTTGTACCTCGTACTGGTTTTGAACAACCTTTACAGGAAACCATGTTCATCCTTGAGCATGATGCAGCTTTATTTTATTAAGATTATCAGATTCACATCGGACTGATCTTAAATATGATGAGCATCCGTGAGCTTTTTTAGCCGATGAGCTTCTGCATGATAATATTGACTGGTGGTATTGATGGAGTCGTGTCCTGCAAAAATAGCCAGATCCTCAATATCCATCTTTCTGGCAAGGTGTGTCAGGGCTGTGTGTCTCAAGGCATGAAAAGGAATACTTGTGAGCCGTGCAGCGAGATGTTCATCAGCAGTGCGCGATGCACAATACTGCATGAACGACTGCCACCAGTATCGAAGTCCCCGACTGCTCATGGAGACCAGTTCCCGGTTCTTTCTTTTGGATTTTGGTGCAAGGGGCATTGGGTCTCCGTAGATTCCGGTGAGCCCGTGATATTCTCTGAAGTGCCTGATTTGTTGTTGTAAATGGCTGTTAACAGGGAGTTGTCTCAGTTTTTTTCCCTTTCCAAGAACATTCAGGTAATAGCCTTTGTCGCCGTCCGGGTGAATATCGGCACAGGAGTGTTCCGTTAATTCTGATTCACGCAGTGCCAGCCCATAACTGAGCGATAACATGTAACGTGCCCGGTAAGATTCATTTTTTCTGGAACCTGTTGCCATGGCATCAAGGCATTCCAGAACATAGCGCCATTCTTCATCGAAAAAATATCGAACAACTCTTACTCCGCGCGCTTTCTTCTCCCCTGTGCGAACCAGTGATGTAGCGGGGTTGCCAATGGTGTATCGATTTTTATCGAGAAATGAAAAAAAAGATGACAGTACGTCGATCACCTGGTCGGTACTCTTGCCCGGTTTTATTGAGTCTTTAAACAGGATGCGTTCAGGCTGCTTAAGGATAACGCCTGGTTCAAGCCATCGGGCAGGCAGGTTCTGTATGAAAAGCAGGTATTGCTGCAGATGCTTCAGTCGAACGGCTTGATATCCGATATGTATTTCACCATAGAGATAGACCGTGAATCTCAAAGTCTCCCTTTCATATCTGCGCAGGGTTTCCGGTGATCGTGCCCCTGATTTATTGAGAAACAGCATAAGCGCATCACTGTCATTTTCTGCTCCCATGAGGTTGTCTGTTCTCGACAGGTCAGTGGGATTAACGGTGTAATCAATTGGAGGCTGGCTGGGCAGAATCACTGTATTTTTGTCTGGATCCACAGGCATGCTCATGAAGGTTCAGCCGTTTGTTGGTCAGCCGGCTTTTTGTTCACAGACAGAGTCTGCTCCAGCGCCTGTATATAGCCTTTTGAGTGGTTCAATTCTTTTTCCAGTTCGGTGGTTTGCTCCAGCTTCTGTTCCTGCTTTTTGTTCACGCTTTCCAGTTTCACTTTTTCGTCCAGAGCATCATTCAATCGGTTTTGTACGTTGTCATAGGCGCCCTGGGTATTGAGTAGCGATCTGATATATTCAGGCAATTCTTCGCTTATACCGGTGATGGACTGGATTTCTTTCAGGATTTCCTGGTGTTTTCTGCAGAGATGAAGTTCTGTTTTAAACTCATTGCGCTCTTCGCATGCCTTTATAAAGGCATACCCTTTGGATTCCAGTTGATGACCCACCGAATTTAATTCCCGCTCCTGAGAGAGCCGGGTTTCGTTGAGATTCGAGATATCCTTTTCCAGATCGCGTTTTTGTTGTCGCTCATCATCAAGGCTCTTCAGCCAGTGATCCATTTGTTCCTGATGACGTTTTTCCAGCTTGGTTTCACAGGAGGACAGGGCACTGACATGTTCTTTTTTTAGATTCTCGACCTGCTGTTCAAGGGTACTGGCTCTTTGTTGTTCTCCCTGATGTCTGGCTTGCAGTTCAGCAAGATTTTTCTCGTTTTGATGACACTCACTGGTCTGTTTTCTAAGGGTATCCTTGAGCTGCTGATTATCTGCTTTCAGATCATTTATTGTCTTTTCAAGGGCTGATCTTTCTTCGCTCATCAGATGAACCGTCATCTGTAATTCATCAATCTCCCGGTTTGCCTGCTCCTCCTGTTCAAGCTGAGACACTTTCAACTCATGCTTCCAGATCGCTATGCCTCTTTGTAATGACCGAACGAGATCCTCGGGAATATCTTCTTTCTGTTGTTCTGTCACATCTTCCAGCATTCGCCATTCTTTGTAGAAAGGTAAAACCGTCTGCTTGCCCATTTTTGCCATTCTGGCGATTTTATCGGCATTAATGCGCTCACCGCTCTCTTTCATATCATCCAGCAGTCTAAATACCCGCTCCCGGCGCTGACTTTCCTGATCATTGCTGTTCATAAGGCTTTTTACCCAAATTCATGCATGAAGTAGATACTGATAATACTAGTATTATAATACTGGTATTATCAGTATTCAAACATTAACTTTACTGCCGGTAACTGATCTTACCGGCAGTAAATATGAGTATTAAGCAGAAAAGCATGAAATAGGTTTAAACGGGCAGCAATGTAGGAAATCAGGCGCTGAGGATCAGTGAAAAACGTATTTGTGCGTACAGGTTTATTGCTCGATGTATTTAAAAGTCAGAATAGTTCTCTGTACTCGTGTCGCTTGCTCACTAATCCAATAAAAACCGGTATACGCGGACGGGGTAGGGCAGCCGTTATTTCTTGCAGCTGTTTCCTTCAGGTTCAGAGGCTTCCCGGCATCTGCCAGTCGAGGTGTGATAACAAAGAATCAGAAGAGAGCTCAGAAAACATCTGCACTGAAAATCTGCAAAAGAAAATGATCATTCACCTTTTGAACTATCTTTTCTGGAGCAGTAGAATTGTTCAGGATGGTCATTGCTTTTATATAAACCAACGCTGGAAAATCACCAGAAAGGAGGGGCTTAAGCAGGGCGATCTCATTTGGCACTAACTTTCTCTGTTTGGCTAATTATTCAGCACACAAAAGTACCAAAATAAGCCTAATTTCCTGTACTTCTCAAAAATTCAGTTTTTAAAGCTAGCTTTTTGAATATGCAACAGGATTGGTGTTTGTCAAATGAGATCGCCCTGGGGGCTTAAGGTATCGAAATTAAGGTATCGAAAAATGAGCGAAAGCAATGGTTCGCCTGCTCACAATGGCAAGAGAATCACTTCATCCCTTGCTCACCAACTGATGCATGGTGCAAGAATGTACAGACTGACCCTCCTTTTAACCACTTTTCTAATTGCCACAAATCTAATTGTCACAAAAAGCTTCGCCGACAACATTGGTCTGACGTGTCCTGACTGCAATCAAAAGGAGTTCACGCTAGCGGATTCAGGGGTGAAATGTAGTTGTTGTCAACGTAGTTTAACGGCTGGCGAGGTAGTTACCCTCATTACAACATCCATTCAGCCCGCCGCTCCTTGTTCTTCTCTCCTGTCTACACTTTCTGACACGGTTCATAGCGAACAAACCGCTCACTATTTTCAGGAATTCTTACAGTTGCAGACAAGTGATACAGCATACTTAAATACTCATATAAATGGTTGGGTTTCAACACAAATATCGCCCTCAGGTTTTCAAATGGTGTACCTTCAATCAATTTTTGAATCGATATTTACTCAAACAAATCCTACCAGCGTTGAATCTATAGCCGTAGCAACCCAAATGGCAACCTTTCAATACATAATTCTTAATCCACATTTACCGGATATGTTGACTATGTCTGAATCAGACCCGCTGCCTGCCTATATTCGATTGTGGTTGTTGTTCAAGCTATGGCTGTTAATTCACAATGATTCAGATTTCGATCCTGAAAATCCAACCTATCTAAACCTGTACTCTCTTGCTATTCAGAATGCACCATATTCTGATATCTGCCCCAGCCTTCAGGATTTTCATACTGTATATCTACAGGTTGTTATGAATTCAGGACAAATATTTAACGAGCAGGCGTCTTGTAACTATCATCCATACCCACCTACCGACAAAGGATACATGGAACTTCATATTACTCCAGGCAATACGACAGCTGAAGCCTGTGAACCAATCGTCATCAGGCAAAACACACCGAATAGCCAGAGCTATAAAGTCATTAATGTAGCAGGATTGAATGCGGTTATTATCTACCTGTCAGACATTGGACTTTTTATTATTACCGCCCATAACAGCCTGACATATTCAGCCCAGGGTTCGTCTTTTCCAACGTATGCAGAAAGCATCAATGCGTTTTTTCAAGGCTCTGTCAGTCCTCATGAGGCGCTGCATCGGGCATACCGAGCAGCGGAGGTTCTACCAGTATCTGCTGCACAAATGCAGGGAGTTGGTGTTCCATCCTCAAATTCACGACGAAGATCAAATCAAACTCCGACATCGAGCGTACTGTGTCTCGTCACTGGTGCTTTGAAGGCTATGACGGATTCATTTTCTCCGTCTCTCACAAAACAACAACGCATTATACTGATCCTCAGTACAATCGGATTTGTTGGTTATGTGGTCTATTGGATGAGTCAGGTTCTCAGCCCTCCTTTTAGCGCTAGCGAATCTGGTAAAAACTGAGCACAACACGCAATAATCCAACACCGCGCCAAGTATTTAGACAATCGCTTTTTCCAGCAAAGCTTCCGCTACTGGCAGGATTCGCGAGTGATCGTATTCGATTACAAACGTCTGGGTACTTATGCGAGTATACCGTTCAATCAATGAGAGGGTGCGTGCGAAGGTAAGTGGATTATCATCGATAGGAATTCGAAAGGGGAAGAAGCAGGTGACAATTATTGTCTGGTTATCCCTGGGTGAGTGGGCGCTGCTTCAAACCGGGTGCTGCCATTAAGGCTTCTTTCTCGCAGGCATTCTTGAATCTCTGCCTGGTGTGCTCAAAAGCCACCAGTGCAGGCAACAATCGCAGTACTTCTTTGTCACTTGCTCCCGAAAGAGCCTTGTCCAGCGTCTCCACCAATATTATTGTTTTAGGCATAAGAGCATCTGTGGAAGAGGGGGTCTTTTGCAGAGCGATTATTGCACGATGAAGAGCCCGATCAAGCCTGCCATGATCATTTAATGTTAAGCCAGTATGAACTTTCAATATTTTCCTGAAATCTGGTAACTGTGTTTCAGTATTGAGACAATGAGCAAATTCAGGACGTTCCAGAACATGATTAAAGCGTGCTGAAATAGTGTCTGCGCTGCTGTTTAATGCGTCAATACGTTCTTGCAGCCTGACTGCAACCATGTGTCCGATATTTGGATCAGAAACCAACCATGCATCGTTGGTTTTTGTGAAATGTTCTGCTCCGCCCTGTTTTAATGCATCCAGAACCAGAGCCGTGCAGTTACTGGTACCACTGACTAATTGGAAGTTCCTTGTCTGATCATCTACTTCTTTCGTCACTTGTCGATAAAATGCTTCCATTTTTTGCTCATTGAGACCAAACAGATTAAACGTGGATTCTTTGGATTGAAGGTTTTGATTGGCTCCAAAGACTGGAATGAACACTTTATCTGCTTTCATTCCCCAGTAGACACTTTTTTTGAGACGTGACTGCCTTGTCCTGGGTGCAAGAGGTTTGTCTTTGATTGCCGGTAATTGCTCCGGAGTCAGACTAGTTTCTCCAACAACCTTTTTAAATGCTTCAAAGTGCTTCACCAGATAAGAGAATTTGCCAGCGCCAGTCATTAATCGAGCCTGGGTTTTTGGACCGATCTCACTTAATTTATCAGCACGATAACTGCGAGCCAGATATGCAGGTTTCTTGGCGTAATCGGAATCAATGATATTTATTAAGCGATTGAGTAGAGTCTTTGGTGCAGGATCTGAAGACGGCCAAAAGCTGAAATAGATTCGTTCCTTTTTGGCTTTAAGGGCATTTTTAACACTAAGAGCCGCGTGACCAGGGTAGTCGATGCTTTTGTATGGCCAGGTTCTGACAATGATTTTTTTTGCTTCTTCACGACTTTTGCCACGGGTTCTAACCAGATCAAAACCCGATTGAGTCGCAATTCGGGATACTATTTTTTTTTCAGCCAACACATTAACTTTCGCTTTTAAAGCACTACCTTCAGGCTGAGTTAACTGCTTGCCAGGAATAGAAACTCGTCTTCCCAGGAACGCTCTTGCCGATTTTACCAAGGCCTTTTTTCTGCTGAGGCCTGCTTTTTTCGCCAGATCATAGGCAAATCTGGATGCCTCGTTCCGTTTAAGAAGCCCAAAGGTGAGTTCATAGATCATCCCTGATTCTGGATTCATGGTGCAGATACATCCCTGTATTAGCTCATAATAATTATAGCTGATAGATATTGAAAAGAGTGTTTCGTTTTCGAATATGAAATAGTTCGGACTACTTGAATGAGGTGTTTTATCAGGCAGAACCCGATAGGGCAGGTGGGTTGATGGCTTTTCAGGGAAAGATCAAGCAAAGGGGCTCAAGCTATTTCAGGTATTAATAAAAGACCATTTAGCATTACAGAGCCCGATTACTGACTGCAATCATTTCAAGTTACGAGACTTTTGCTTAATTTTTTCGACCAGTTTTTTACCCTTGGCAGTCAGTGTGAGCTTGAAGTAACGACCGTCGTCTTCATGCTGAACTTTTTTGATCAAACCAAGACCTGGACGATCATGACGACCTTCACCAAGTCTCTTAACACTGACGGCTATATCGCTGGGAGTACCACATGTCAGCAGTTCTTCATTGACAAGATCAGTGATGGTTTCACCGGGGTTTTCTGCTACAACAAGCAGAATTTGCCATTGAATAGTTGTTAGCGGATATTCCTGCATAACCTGGGTTAGTTTAATGAGGCCTTTTAAAGTCATTGGCTAGCTACCTGTTTAATGGATTTTTAGAGTAAGTTGTGAGCTAGTCGCGTCGTTTACTACTAGTCGTACTTCTCTCTAGGCTAGACCGCACAACGGATTGGCAACAGCAATGCCAGATCAAATAGTAGACAGTTTTCTACTGTTCTGGCAAATATTTAATGACTATTGGGGTGAAAAAAAAGAAAATGTAACCTGACTGTTACTTTAAGAAACATTAACAACGATTATTAGCGATTGTTTGTGCAATTGTTTCAAGAATAGTTAAAAAAAAGTTTCAAAGTATCTCCCACATTATTCTTCATTAAAGATCCATATAGGTTTTACGATGGTGCGCATAATATATATTATGTTAAATTGATGTTGTGACATGAATTCCGTCTTATGATTCAGTGCATTACTCTGGCTTATCTCAGGATGAATTTATAATTATGCAGACGTTAAAAGTTATTTGGCGTTACCCCCCACCCCCCTACTCCTCAGCCAGCTGTTTGATGAATTATGGCCTATTTACAGAATTCACTGTGAAGGAACTCAATGAGTCGTGCGGCTTCATCACTGGCAAGGGAATAATAGATGGTTTGAGAATCTCTCCGTGTGGTTACCAGTCCATCTTCACGCAGCTTTGCCAGTTGCTGAGATAAAGCAGACTGACTGAGATCAAAATAGTCATTCAATTCCGTCACAGACATTTCACCCTGGCCAAGATAACAGAGAATCAACAGCCTGTTTTCATTACTGACCGCTTTCAAAAGAGGGATGACAGTGCGAGCCCTGCCCCTCATCGTTGTGATATCAACGTCCAACTGCTCTGATTCTGATTCTAATCCTGACCCTGACTCTAACCCAGACATAGTCTCTCCAAAATGAGTATAAATAAGCGCACTGCCTAATGCTTTCTCCTGGTGCACAGGATGCATATACCCGTCGCCTTTGAAGTTGCTACTGCGTTGCGGCGCTCGTTCACTGGTACGCCAGCCCGGCCCGATCACTTAGTTTGTCTAAGCTCCCGGGGCTTCACTCCCTTGCTGCCTTGTAGCAACTCCAAATCCTTTGGGTATAGTGTTATCACGTCACATCAACATGAAGCAGCGCATAAATAAACATTGAATATTAGAAAATACTAATATAGCATTACCTATATTAGAATAACCTAATATGGCATGATCATGTTAAAACAATTGACGATTCGCCTCGCTCTTGAACGACCAAAAACCATTTATGCATGGATTCTGTTTCTTGTTGTTGCCTGTGCTGCAATGATTCCCAAGCTGAATATAGATACAGATCCTGAAAACATGCTTTCGGCAGAGGCGCCTTCACGAGTCTTTCACAATAAAATTAAACAACAGTTTACCATGCGAGACATGATTGTTGTCGGCATAGTAAGCAACAGTGATGCAACAAGCATATACAACCCTGAGTCACTGCAGTCACTCAATAAGCTGACACTCAAGATCCTGGATATTGACGGCGTTATTCAGGAAGATCTGATGGCTCTCAGTACAGTCGACAATATAACGTCTGACACTGCAGGCACTATTCGATTTGAATGGCTGATGAAAGATGCTCCAATCAGCCTGCAGCAAAGCCAGAAAATTCGTACGTCTGTAGAGCGTCTCCCTATGCTGGCCGATACACTGGTATCCGAAGATGGTATGGCCGCCGCCATTTATGTTCCCATCCAATCAAAGGATATGAGTTACCAGATTGCAGAAAATATCCGAACTCTGTTTAACACTCTTGAAAGCAGTGACAACTATTACATCACGGGGCTCCCTGTTGCTGAAGATCAGTTTGGTGTGGAAATGTTTGTTCAGATGGCCATAGCTGCTCCCATGGCAGGGCTAATGATTTTTCTGTTGATGTGGTTATTTTTCCGCAGTTTACCACTGGTTATTGGACCCATGATTGTTGCAATGGCCACCGTATTGATCACCATGGGTTTGTTAATTGGTATGGGCTTTACCGTTCATATTATGTCATCCATGATCGCCATTTTTCTTATGCCTATAGCGGTTGTCGACTCCACTCATATCTTGTCTGAATTTGCTGATCGTTTCCGGCCGGGGAAAGATCCGAAAAAAGTAATTACAGAAGTCATTAATCATCTGTTTACCCCCATGCTTTATACCTCCATCACCTCGGCAGTGGGTTTTCTGTCGCTGATGTTGACACCGATACCACCGGTGAGAATATTCGGTGCATTTATTGGTTTCGGTATTTTCCTCGCCTTTGTACTGACCCTGTTATTTATACCGGCCTACATATCCCGGATGAAACCAGAATCATTGATCGCCCTGCAGAAGACCATGCACAAACGGGAAGGCGGAGGACGTCTCGGTCAATGGCTTCCACTGATTGGTAAGGTGGCTACGGGAGCGCCCAGACTGATTCTGTTGATATTTGCTGGAATTTTTGCTGTCAGCATTATGGGCATGCAGAGAATCGAGATTAATGACAATCCCGTTAACTGGTTTAAAGCCAGTCATGAAATCAGGATTGCTGACAAAGTGCTTAATCAGCATTTTGCCGGTACTTATGACGCCTGGCTTGTTCTTGAAAAAGAAAAAGAAAAAGAAAATGACAATGCTGATCGCACTGAATTTGAAATGCAGGTCCACAAGATTGTTACCCAGGCCAGACTTGAGAATGTCGATCTAACCGGCTTCACTCCCCTCCCCGCTACCGAAAATTTATCCATTGAAATCAGCGAGTTGATAATCCGACTTGATGATCAACTTTATTCTGCATCCGGAAACGAAATTATCTGGTTGGAGCAATTACTCGAGCTATCAGAAAAAGCATTAGACAATAGCCGTATATTTCAGGATACCGGCACATTGCAATGGATGAGTGCACTACAGCAGGCTCTGCTGGATAGCGGTTTGGTGGGTAAAATCAACGCCCTGCCCGATGTTATCAAAACCGTGAATCGTGAACTCAGGGGTGGTGATCAAACCGATTTCACACTACCAAAAACATCTAATGCCGTTGCACAGGTCCTTCTACAGTACCAGTCTTCTCATCGCCCACAGGATCTCTGGCATTTTGTGACACCGGATTATCGCAGCAGCTTAATGTGGTTGCAGTTAACCAATGGTGATAACCAGCACATGTCGAATGTCGTTGAATTCGTTGATAACTATATTAATGACAATCCGCTTCCTGAAGGACTCACTATTGGCTGGGCAGGAAAAGCCTATTTAAATGTTGTCTGGCAGGACGCTATGGTCAGCGGCATGCTCGATAGCCTGCTCTCCTCCTTCGCCGTTGTATTTGTCATGATGATCCTGTTGTTTCGTTCCGTGAAATACGGGATTCTGGCCATGCTACCCCTGACTTTCACTATTACATTTATCTACGGGGTCATCGGTTGGGTGGGTAAGGATTATGACATGCCCATCGCCGTATTATCTGCTTTGACCCTGGGGCTATCTATAGACTTCGCCATTCATTTTCTTGAACGCATGCGAGAAATACATAAACAAAAAGGTTCCGTTCGTCTCACTCTCGAGGAAATGTTCCAGGAGCCAGGACGGGCCATAGCCAGAAATGCCATTGTGATTGCCATTGGCTTCACGCCTCTGCTTTTTGCACCGCTGGTGCCGTACATTACCGTCGGTATTTTCCTTGCCGGCATTATGGTGGCTTCAGCGCTTGTCACCATAGTCATGCTCCCTGCTCTTTTGCGGGTAGCGCATCGTTACATTCTAAAAGTTACATTCTAAAAGTTACATTCTAAAAGCCTGAGGTGAACGTTATGAACATTTTAAAATTACTATCGTTATCACTGGGTGTACTGGTTGTCCTCAGCCATTCAGTTCTGATGCCACCGGCACTGGCTTCGGAGGTACCGGAGGTCACTGACATTATTCAGAAAGCCAATTTGGCCTCCTATTACAGTGGTAATGATGGCCGGGCTGAAGCTCGTATGAGGATAGTGGATGCCCAGGGTCGAAAACAGGTAAGACAGTTCACAATTTTACGGAAAAATCATACCCGGGGTGGCAGACAGGATATGCTGGTATTTTTCTCTCGCCCCAGTGATGTTCGTGGCACAGTATTCCGTGTTGTCCGTCATCCTGGCAGTAATGACGACCGTTGGCTTTATCTACCAGGACTGGATCTTCTAGAAAGAATTGCTGCAGGTGATCAGCGTACCTCTTTTGTAGGATCTGACTTCTTTTATGAAGATGTATCAGGAAGAGATCCTTCAGCAGATCAACACCAATTGGTAGAAAACACGTCTGATCATTATGTCATTAAAAGCACCCCTAAAAAGCCGGGGGATGTAGAATTTGAAAGCTATACAAGCTGGATAAACAAAGAATCATTTATTCCTGAAAAAGTTGAATATAGAGATAGAAAAGCCAATATCTATCGCCGCATGGAAGTCTTGAAGGTCGAAAAAATACAGAACCATGCAACGGTGGTTCATGCCCGAATCAGCAATTTAGTGCGGAACAGTTCAACGGAAATGCAGCTGCGTGGCATTCAGTATGATGTAGGGATTCCCGATGGTGTTTTCAGTGAACGCAGCATGCGTGTTCCTCCTGATCAATGGCTCAGGAGTCGATGAAAATGGAAAAAAACCGCCTGCCTATTCTGCTCTCAACCTTGATTTCAACTCTGACCTGTTTCGCCATCACCTCTGTCACCGCCAGTGATGATGGCTGGGAGGATGACTGGGAAGATGAGGTACAGTCACCTTTCCATTGGAATGGTTTTATAGAAGCCGCTTATGGAAAGCGTTTGCACAACGATCCTGCAATCAGTGGGAATACGACACTTGCCGAGATTCGCGGGCGACTTGAACTGGAATACATTACTGATCAATGGCGTCTTGATTTCTCCGGTGATGCCGGTCATGACGATGTGGTTCAGGACAGCGGCTGGCTGACACGGGAGTTGAATATATCCTTTAGCCCCATAAACAGCATCGATATAAGAGCCGGCCGTCAGGTACTTACATGGGGTACAGGCGACTATGTCTTTCTGAATGATCTGTTCCCGAAAGACTGGCAGTCATTTTTTTCCGGCAGGGATGATGAATACCTCAAAGCACCATCCGATAGTTTTAAACTGAGTGGTTTTGCTGATCGCTACAGTATTGATTTGATCTGGACGCCATCATTTACGCCGGATCATAGTTTGAATGGAGAACGGTTCTCTTTTTTCTCGCCAGCAACTGCCGGGAATATCGCTCCAGATTCAGAGTTCAATCCTCATGAACCCTCTGGTGATACCTGGTCAGCCCGTGTTTCAACGCTTGGTAGAGGCATCGAATATACCCTATACGGTTACTCCGGATATTGGACGTCTCCCCTTGGTATGACCAGTCAGGGGAATATGACGTATCCGAAACTCAACAGTCTGGGCGCCAGCCTCCGTACACCAATGGGAAAAGGATTATTCAATGCAGAATTTGCCTGGTATGACAGCCTTGAAGATCGTAGCGGCAGTGATCCTTTAATACCGAATGCACAACAGAGATGGTTAATTGGCTATGAACAGGAAATGGCATCGAATCTAACGGCCGGGGTTCAGTTTTATTTAGAACGAACACTGGACTATGACCGATTAATAGCGAATTCGCCCTATCCACAGTATGAAACCGATGAATACAGGCAACTGTTGTCCCTGCGACTGACCTGGCAACCCGGGCAGAAGAAACTGACAGGATCATTATTTACATTCTGGTCTCCCAGCGACCAGGACGCGTACATCAAACCAAGTGTCACCTATCGTGTGGATGATCAGTGGTCGGTAGCGACTGGCGCCAATCTGTTTTATGGCAAACAAAAACATACTTTTTTCAGCCAGCATGAAAATAATTCCAATGTATGGCTGCGTGTTCGTTTCAGTTATTGATTGAACACTGAATCTGTTAACCCGGGAGAGTAAATCATGACAGTAGAAAAAGCGGTATTTTCCTTTGCAGGCTTTATGGTGTTGTTGTCTTTAGGCTTAAGTCACATCGTTCATCCTTACTTTATCTGGCTGACAGTATTTATTGGGGCCAATCTTTTGCAGTTTGGATTCAGCGGTATCTGCCCAGCAGCCATGCTATTTAAAAAGTTGGGATTAAAAACAGAGCGTGAACTCAGTATTTCTTCCTGAATTGAAACAGCTCCCGTTGCCATATGAAGACCGTTGTCATATGAACAATAGTGCAGCCATAGCCTGGCATTAGATCTATAACCAGGCGGCAAACGTGAGAGGCCCCGGGAGCTACACAGTCAGTGACCGGGGTGAGATCAGATAATATGCCGGCACCTTAAAAAGCAACAGCTATATTCAACGAAGACTCTGAGCTATGATGCAATCACGAATAACAATGATGCATAGCTCACATGAAACTTGTCACTTTTAATGTTAACGGTATCAGGGCTCGCCTTCATCAGTTACAACGACTGATAGATGAACACAAACCCGATGTCATCGGATTACAGGAAATCAAGGTCTTTGATCCTGAATTTCCCGTAGATGCCATTACCGACATGGGCTATCACGTCAGTTACCATGGGCAGAAAACGCATTATGGTGTTGCTCTGATGAGTCTGGAAAAACCCCTTTCCATTCAGAAAGGATTCAGTTCCGATAATGAGGACAGTCAGCGACGTCTGATTATTGGTAAGTATCCAATGTCGGATGGCAGAACAATCACGGTGATTAACGGCTATTTTCCGCAGGGAGAAAGCCGGAACCATGAAACCAAGTTTCCTGCAAAGAAACAGTTTTATCGAGATCTTCAGTCACACCTCAATACTCAGTGCTCTTCTGATGAACCCCTGGCAGTAATGGGTGATTTTAATATTTCTCACACCGATGATGATATTGGCATTGGTGCGGATAATGCCAAACGCTGGTTAAGAACCGGTAAATGCAGCTTTTTACCAGAAGAAAGGGAATGGTTTGATACTTTGCTTTCATGGGGGCTTAGAGATTGTTTCCGTGAACTGGTGAACGGAAATGAAGAGTGTTATAGCTGGTTTGATTATCGCAGCAAAGGCTTCGATCGGGAACCTCGTCGAGGGTTAAGAATTGACGGCATACTTGCTACAGATACCTTATTCAGTCAATGCTCTTCAACCACCATTGATTATTCAATCCGGGCTATGGATAAGCCTTCTGATCATGCTCCGGTTATTGCCCAATACTCTCTATAATTAATGATTTCAAATAACACTGGCTATTAATTACCCGTGTTATTTCTCTTTTTCATTTCACCATAATGTAAACAGATTGTAATTTACTGTTGCCATGGTAAGGAATATGTTGAGAGAATCCCTGTAGCCAGAATATCTGCCGGATGTAGTCATACTCGAATAATCATAAGACTTTGGCCTATACCTGATTTGCCACGCTTTAGTATCCAACAGGACAGGCGTTAATAACAATAAGACGACATCCGGACATAACTAAAAAAGTATCTTCTATGAATAAATTAATACAGCTCATAACGGAAATTAATCGTTCCTGGTTAATTGCATCAATCGTTGCGATTGGCATCGTATCTTATCTTGCTACTGCCGATGTCACCGATATTGAGGATGCTCATAAGCAGAAAGCAGTCGATACCACCATGCAGGCAGAGGCCGGTATTGCTTCTGTTACGGCCAGCCAGATTCACCCGAAACTGGTTTCAAGAACTCTTACTCTCTATGGCAGAACAACCACGGACAAAACAGTGACTGTCAGCTCAGAGCTGGCTGCCCGTGTCACCGGTATCAGTGCCAAACGGGGCGCCTTACTTTCAGTCGGCGATGAAATCGTCCGGCTTTTTGAAGGCAGTCTTGAAGCGGAACTGATTTCGGCCAATGCACAGGTACAGAAAGCTCAGGAAGATTATGATTCAGCCAAATCCCTGAACTCAAAGAATCATCTTGCAGAAACAGAACTGAGCCTGCGTGAAGTGACTCTTCGCAAGGCACAATCACAGCTCGAACAACTCAGGGTTCGATTTGCCAATACCCGTATCACCGCCCCGGTATCCGGGATACTCAATATACGTCACGCGGAGCTCGGTGACTTTATTGATAAAGGTAAGCCCGTGGCCGAAATTCTGGATCTGGATCCCCTTATTATTTCCATAGATGTACCACAGCTGAACATCAGTGAGTTCAGTGAAGGCGACCGGGCCACTGTACGGTTTATAAATGGTCAACAGGCAGAGGCGGTTATCCGCTATATAGCCAGACAGGCAGAAGACACAACCCGAACATTTTCTGTTGAACTGGCTATGTCAAATCCCGGCATGAAACTACCGGCAGGTCTGAGTGTTGAAGCCACACTTATGATGGATCAAATACCAGCCATTGAGATCAGTTCTGCATTTCTGGCACTGAATAATGAAGGTATGCCGGGAATAAAGTGGGTAGATCCGACCAGTCATGTGCAGTTTACTCCCGTTGATATTGTGAAAACCGAAAGTAATAAAATCTGGGTCAGCGGTATTCCGGAAGATGCAAGAGTAATCACCCGGGGACAGGGTTTTGTCAATGTGGGCGATTCTGTGCAAGTCAATCAATCAGAGTCGTCACTGCTGGCAGGGGAATAAGTCGCTATGCAAAATTTTATTGCAACCTCCCTGCTCCGCTCCAGAACGGTATTGATGCTATTCGTTCTGATATTAATTTCCGGTTTTGTCACTTACGTGACAATTCCCAAGGAATCGAGCCCGGACATTACTATTCCGGTTATCTACGTATCAATCAGCCATGACGGTATTTCACCGGAAGATTCCGAACGGTTACTGGTTCTGCCTCTGGAAAAAGAATTGCGGGGCATAGAAGGAATAAAGGAACTGAAGGCGACTGCTTCACAGTCCCATGCTTCCATTACCCTGGAGTTTGTTGCTGGTCTTGATACGGATGAAGTTCTGGCCGATGTTCGGGATAAGGTGAACCTTGCCAAGAGCAAGTTGCCCGACGGTACAGATGAGCCCGTGGTTAAACAGGTTTCCTTTGCCAGTATGCAGCCAGTCATTACTGCTGTTCTGTCAGGAAATATACCGGAACGGGCTCTGATTAAAATGGCTCGAGCCCTGAAGGATGAACTGGAAGCGCGCAAGCAGATTCTAGAAGTTGATATTGCAGGCGATCGGGAAGAAGTTATTGATGTCATTATCGATCCATTAAAACTGGAAAGTTATGGTCTGGTAGCCGGTGATGTTATTAACCTGGTGTCAAAGAACAACCAGCTGGTGGCTGCCGGTAATCTGGATAATGGTCATGGCCGATTCTCTGTAAAAGTACCGGCGGTGTACAAAACACCGGCAGATATTCTTTCTCAGCCTGTAAAAGTGAGTGGCGACCGTGTTATTACGTTTGCCGATATTGCTACCGTTTTAAGCACCTTCAGGGACGGCGGTGGTTACGCGCGAATGAACAGTCATGCCAGCGTAGCCCTCGAGATAAAAAAGCGCCCCGGTGAAAACATTATTGAAACCGTTGCGCTGGTTAAAGCCATTCTTGCTGAAGGCAAAAAGCAGGCGCCTGAAACCTTAATCGTTAACTATGTGGGTGATCAGTCTGTAGAGATTCTGGATATGGTCAACGACCTGCAGAACAGCGTGCTTGCCGCTGTTATCCTGGTGGTCACCATTATTATTGGCGCCTTGGGTGCCCGAACTGCCCTGCTCGTCGGTATAGCTATTCCTGGTTCATTTCTGGCGGGAATCCTGATCATTGGCATGATGGGATTAACCATCAATATGGTGGTGCTGTTTTCTCTGATGATGGCAGTGGGGATGTTGGTGGACGGGGCTATTGTTGTCACTGAATACGCCGACCGAAAAATGAGCGAGGGTATACATCGCAAGCAGGCCTACACAGAAGCGTCCCTTAGAATGGCATGGCCTATCATTGCCTCCACGGCAACGACGCTTGCCGCTTTTTTCCCATTGATGTTCTGGCCGGGCATTATGGGTGAAATGATGAAATATCTGCCCCTCACTCTGATCGCTACACTGTCTGCATCACTGGTGATGGCACTTATTTTTATTCCCACCATCGGTGCAATAATCGGTAAACCCAGAACACTTTCTGAAGCTCAGCAGAATGCCCTGCTTCAAGCAGAAACCGGAGACATCATGAAGGTGCCCGGAATGATAGGAAGCTATATTCGCTTATTGTCGGTGACTATCAGACATCCTATGAAAATATTGATTTCAGGCTTTCTGTTTGTAGTAGCCATTTATGCTGCATTCATCAATTTCGGTAAAGGTGTCGAGTTTTTCCCCGACGTTGATACAAACCAGATAACGGTGACGATCAAGGTCAACAGCAGCAACCTGGCCATTGATGAGAAAAACAGTATTCTGAAAACGGTTGAATCGCGTTTACTGGGGCATCCGGAAGTAGAAACGCTTTATGCCCGTACCGGTAGCAATCAACAGGTCGGCACCATCCGGCTAAATATGGTGAGCTGGCAATATCGCCGGAAGGCTTTTCTGATTGCTGAAGAAATAGAAGAACGCCTGTCGGATCTGGTTGGACTGGATATCAGCGTTGAGCGCCAGAAAGATGGACCTCCCCAGGGAAAGGCTCTGGAGCTGGTGGTCAGTGCAGAGAATCTTGATTCCCTCTATGAAACCGTTCGCAGTGTGAAAGCCGAAATATCGCAACTCGATCAGTTTACTAATGTCAGCGACAACGGACCGACACCGGGTTATGAGTGGCGGCTGGATGTTGATCGTTCCGATGCAGCCCGATATGGTGCCGATGTATCCAGCACCGGTGCCATGGTAAGACTGGTTACTTCAGGGTTAACTGTGGGTAGTTATCGTCCGGATGACAGCACTGATGAAGTTGATATACGGATACGTTTTCCCGAATCAGACCGGCATCTTGAAAGTATTGATCAGCTTCGGTTGATGACCGGTTCAGGGCTGGTACCCATCAGCAATTTCAGTCAGCGTTATATTGCCCCCAAGGTAGATAACATCAAGCACCTCAACGGTAAACGAACCGTCTCGGTCAGTGCAGACCTGGTTGAAGGCGCTTTATTGAATAATGAACTGCCAAAACTGAAAGCTATTCTGGCTGATATGAAACTGCCTCCTGACGTACGCTTTCGCTTCAAGGGACAGAATGAAGATCAGAAAGAAAGCGGTGACTTCCTGGTAAAGGCCTTCAGTATTGCCTTGTTTGTGATGGCGATGATTCTGGTGACCCAGTTCAACAGCTTCTACCAGGCACTGTTAATCATGTCTGCAGTGATTCTTTCAACCGGTGGCGTTTTTCTTGGACTGCTGGTGGCAGGTCAACCGTTTGGTATTGTCATGTGTGGTATTGGCGTTATTTCTCTGGCCGGGATTGTGGTGAATAACAATATTGTGTTGATTGATACGTTTAATGTATTAAGACGTCAGGGAATGTCTTCCCGTGAGGCCATTCTCCGAACTGGAGCTCAGAGAATCCGTCCGGTTATGTTAACCACAGTAACCACCATTCTGGGATTAATGCCAATGGTGCTTTCGACCAATATTGATCTCTTTAATCACCAGCTTGAAATCGGAGGCCCATCAGCCCAGTGGTGGAGCCAGCTCTCCACTTCTATCGCCGGTGGCCTGGCCTTTGCCACGCTGTTGACCTTAATAATTACGCCCTGCTTTCTGATTTTATCCGGTCAATGGATAAACTATTTCCTGATGCCGTTCCGCTGGATTAAGCGGCAATTATTCGGCAGACGCTCTGGTAAAGCCATCACTTAAGTGACGGCTACGTGTTACGCCAATTATGGTTTCTGGCTGTGCAATAGCATAGCTGGAAACTGTAACGGGTATTAGTAATGACCGATCACAAAATCATTACCCATACTTGAAATATAAAGCTCCGTTCTTCCCGGGGCTTTTCTTTCTCTGGCCATTTCAACCAGCTGATAAAAAACATTACGATGAATGAGACCATCCAGACGGTCTCTGACTCTTATATAGGGTGCAGGTTCTGATGTTTCAGAGTCTTCCTGAACTCTGATTGGATGATCTTCATCCAGAACCACCTGATCCCCGACATTAGTAGTAAAAATAATCCGGTCATTTTCTACCGACATACCAATGATCAGAAAAGGCGCATCGTCTACCTGAATACGCACCTTTTCTACAGGCGTAACCATATAAAAACAATCATCTTCATCATGCCTGAGAATCGTTGAAAACAGTCGAACCATCGATTCCCGTCCTATGGGCGAGCCATTATACAACCAACGGCCATCGCGACAGATCCGCATATCTATATCGCCGCACAAATCTGGATTCCAGTCATTAACCGGCGGCAGACCTTTCTTTTTAGGCAACGACTTCAGTCCAGCAAAAATAGCACCTGAGGGGGTTTCCTCCGTCATAGGCCGTCTCCCATTAGTTTCTGGTTTAATTTTAGGCTGTAGCAATTTTGTAGTGAAAGCATTATATCGTGCAAATAGGGATCACTTATATCTCGATTGATCATCGATTGGCACTGAGATGCTAATCTAAGGTAATAAGCCATGCACAGGGAAGATTTCATGCAAATGTTTAAATCGTTAGCTGGTTTACTGACCAATTGGCTAATGCAGGACAGCCACGATATCAAAAGCCCTCTTTGTGATTTTGAACGGATTCGCCATGAAATCAAACCCTGTGATGTTCTACTGGTTGATGGCCGTTCAAGAATCAGCAAGGTTATTAAACAGATAACACAGAGCCCCTGGTCCCATGCCATGATCTATATCGGTCGACTTCACGATATAGAAGACGACCGGATTCGACAAACCGTCAGGGAAGCCTACGACGGATCACCGGATGAACAACTCATCATCGAAAGTGAGCTCGGCTTCGGATCAGTGGTTCATCCTTTAAGTCGCTATGAAGGTGACCACCTTAGAATATGTCGCCCTAACGGTTTAAGTTATGGCGATAGCCAGCAGGTAATTCATTATGCCGTCAGTCGACTCGGGCTCGATTATGATGTTCGACAGGTTCTTGATCTGGCACGTTTTTTCTTTCCCTATTCCCTGATGCCAAAACGACTGGGCTCTACCCTCTTCCAGCATTCCCCTGGTCAGGAAACCAAAACGGTATGTTCCAGCATGATTGCTGAAGCCTTCAGCTTTATTCATTTTCCAATTCTGCCACTGGTAAAGCAGACCAGTGAAAATGGTGTGCAGTTATTTCAGAGAAACCCGAGGCTTTGTACGCCAAGAGATTTCGATTACTCGCCTTACTTCAGGATCATTAAGTACCCTTTTCTGGATTACACTCACCATTCGGATTACAAGCTACTGCCCTGGCATGGTCATGGCGCCCTTGAAGGGAAAGAAGGTGAGTTTTATCTGTCTCCCAGAAAAATGCAGGAACTCAGGCAGATGGGTGGAGACCGAGACTGGCAAGGAGACAATGGTGTGGCTCCCAATAATAATACTGACCATTCCACTGGAGACAACCTGTCTCGTCATTGAACAATCGTAAACAAGACAAAAACCAATTTATCCTATGACTATTATTCTGAATTAATCTTAAAGGAAAGTGGACGCTTTCAGATTCTGAATCATACTTACCCGTGCTGGTTTGATCGACTTCCCCCTACGATCAAATCAGTCTTGGTCAGCAATGACCATGGTACTTGGATTGTGTACCTATGTTTCACTCCTAATGGTCTTAGCCCGTCAGTTCTTCCCCCAGAACGGCGGGTTTCTTTTTGGCTGAAAGCTTTGTGTACCAAGGGCTTGCAACAAGTATCAAGTCTTGCCTCTGAATTTTACATTTCGGTAAATAACACCCCATGTGCCATATACGGGCATATTTGGCTCTCCATTCTTGGCGAAAACTTGGCAGAAATGAGTACCATTATTCCAGTTAGTACTCAGCCATGTACCACTGCTAGCCCAACTCTCGCAAAGAAAAACGATGGTACTGAAATAATTAGTACTCATTTTTGTACCAAATCGGGTACACAGTGCATTTTTTTTGGTACACCATTTGTGTAACAAGCCATAACTACCATGGGTTTCAGGCCTGTGCAGGTAACGCTATATTGTTGCTCCTGAGATACTGTGGTGATAAACATGGCAACCTTCCAGACCCGCACGACACGGAACGGCAAAGAGAAAATTAAGGCAATAGCCCGCATTCGCATGAACGGCAAACAGATTAACCGTACCCGAACTTTTGAGAACTGGTCTGAAGCGAAAAGCTGGGCGACTGATACTGAATCCTTGCTAAAAGCGGAAAAAGTACGGGAAATCTATGGCATTCTGGCGGACCCAAATTCTCTTGAGAGCCATACTCCCAATATTAAAGTTGAAATGCCCGAGCAACAAAACGCCGGTATGACGCTTGGCGATGTTATCAGTCAACACCTACAGCTACTCACCCCGATCCAGAGACACCTTTCGGATGTACGACTGGCGTTTATCAATACCAGCACATTAATTGGTTATTTCATGGCTCGTAGTCAGGAACGGGCAAGCCGAACTGAAATTGAAGCTGAAAGTGTGTTGTTGAGAGCGCTGGTCAGTCAACAGGAAGCTGGCTCAAAAAGAGGCAATATTGTCAGTCTGGCTTTTGAAGCAGCTTGTGCGGATGGAGCTGAGTTTGGCAGTAACTAAAAATAACAACTATTGCTCTGTCTGTTTTGTATTTTTATGTATTGATAAATGATTAGCCGGATAGTAGTGATTTCAAAAAAATATTTACCCACGAATGACAGAATCATATATGTTTCCAAGTAATTTCACCGTCGGCCTTTAACTTTGACATATTGGCAGGGGCTGGTTGTGAAGTTGGGTCACCTTTGCGGGTGTACCTCGGCAGGGTGTTCATTAGGCTGGGCACTCTGTCACTCACTGGATTAAAAAAGGGCTGACAACAGCCAACCCTTAACCTTTTCAGTTCAGGCAGCCAACCAAAGCCTTGAGCACTCAAACAGTGCTGATTTCAACTCACTCAGCTTAGTAACCACTACACTCTGCGGGAACAGCTTTTCCACGGAGTTAACATTGATTCCCAAGCCAACCACTTCAATGCCTGACTGCTCACACCGCTTTACCAGTTCCATTACTGGCTGATGATGGTCACAATCCGGCGCACCGTCGGTAATCATTATGATCAATCGGCGCTCTGATTTGACCAGAAGTACCTGATGCACTGCGTGCCACAGCCCTGTTGCCATTGGCGTAGAGTCATGAGCATTGAGAGCTGATAAAACCGCAGCCACATCCTGAAGCCGGTCATTCGGTTTCATTACCTCAAACACACCACTGTCGCTTTTACCGGGATAAGCGGAAACAGACACAGAAACTCCATTGATCTGGTTCAAGGCATACGCCAGAGCCAGTACCGCCTCTCTTGCCAGTCCCATCCTTGAAGCCATAGACGACGAAATATCCAGACAGAGGTGAACCGTTGCATCTACTGTGACCGATTCTGATCGTTTGCAGAACAAGCGGTTATCTCCAATAGCCATGCGATGCAGCCGTTTACCATCCAGCTTTTTACCACGCTTGCCTGTTCTGTCCCTGCACAGCGTTTTTGCCTGAACCAGTCCGGTGAGCTGGGCTGCCAAACGGGCGGATTCCGTCTTGGTTTTCCAGAGCAATCGTTGCCCTTCCTCCCTGTCCATATCAACAACCTGAACACGATCCACTGAAGGGGTTGTGGTTACGGCTGACAACCCTCCTTGCTGTCCTCCACTCCAGCTGGTCAATTCTTCTGACAGTTGCTCGAAGGTGTCTTCCGGCCAGTCATGGTCATCGGATTCCAGCACAGCTTTGATGTTTTCTTCCTGAGAATCTGACGGGGCTTCAGTGTTTGTCTCCTCTGAAGCGTTTCCGTTTTCCTGTGTAGTTGCGGATTTAACATCATTACTTTGTGTAGAATCAGTTTTCTCCTCTTGCTCTAGCTTTCCCTGTGCATTCACTGTTTTCTGATTTTCTGATGATAAAGAATCGGTTTTATCATCAGTACCTTGTGAAGATACGGAATCTAAATCCGGTTCCTGGTAATCAGATTGATCAGACGACGGTGAATCTGTTTTGTCATCGTTCCCTGTGTGGTTACTGTTTTCAGAATTATCCTGTTCTTTCTGAAACAGGGTGATGATCTGATCTACCATGTTCTGAGCTGCTCGGGTACTGTCCAGTTGCGGTACTCCATCCAATGCAGCCTTCAAACCTTTCAGTAACTTGGCTGGAAAGCAGGTTTCATGACTTGTTGAGCCTTGGCTGCCTCTTCCTTTAATGCCTTCTGTCCCAGCACTTCATATCGCAACGTTGCCAGCACAGAGTCATGTAATACCTTCACAGGTGGGTCACTCTTTGCTGGAGCCACTAAGCGACCTTCAGCGACTAACTGGCGCACGACTTCAGACAATGTGTAGGCTGTGCCCGGATATTCCTGACTTAGAGCCCGTTCAATCCGAATATCTTCAATGATATTGGTCAGCCGTTGTCGAAAGGCAGAGCCGCTTTGATCCAGCTCGAAATCCGTATAGCGGATATGGGCTGCCTCATGGTGAAGGAAGCCCCAGCTCTTTAATTCCTGCTCTGGTCGTTCAGGATCAAAGACTGGCAACACAATCCGTTGACCATCGGTAAACGCTTGTCTGCCAGATACTTCGACCTGAACGCCGAGCTTTCTTCCTATCGCGGCACCGACAATCGGTAGCGATCTTTGTAAAGTGGGAACCATGTCGTATTCCTCCTTTATTGATGGATAAAAAACGAGACACAGTTCCCCCTGCTCATAAACAGCGGGCACTGTGTCCCGCCTGGGAAAATGGACTGAAATCAGCCCGCCGGATTAAAAGTAAAACGTTGCTGCGGCGGGCACTTCCTCTGCCGGAGTCACAACGGGTTGTGTGGGTACAGAGTTCTCCTGAACATCTGCTTCTGGTGTCTTCACTGGATTTACCATCTGATCAGAATCCTGCATCTTCACAGGCTCCGTTATGATGGCTAATCCATCAGCACAGCGTTGCATCTGTTCAACAGAACACAACAACAGCACTCGCTCCATCAACTGAGTTAATGCTTCACCCTCAAGGGAACCTTGTTTGGGAATCTGCATTAAACCGGCATCCAGTCGCTGTACGACAGGTGCAATGCCCTGATCAACAAAAGCCAAGCTGTGCAGTTTATCTCTCAGCTTCAGGATCGGTCTGATCGCTTTGCGGCTGACCTTCTGTTTGCCAGAAAAAGTCTGCTCAAACAGAGTCTGAGCATCCCGGCTGATTTCATCCCTTAATGTATTCCCAAGCTTGCTGACCTGATGGTTCAGGGTATCCGGCTTGGGGGCTTCCGTGACTTTGTAAACAGTGTAATCAAAACCAAAACGCTGGCTGACCTTTTGCACGTCAGGCACGGCACGCCGTATAGCATCGGCAAAATCAGGGTGGGCGGAAACCCACTCCTGTATATGCCGGTCATATTGCGCCAGAAAATCCTGTTTCTGCTGATTAAAGTCAGCCTGTACCTGATCCAGCTCACTACTGATGGAGTCCACCAGTAAGTCACTGACCGCATAGCCACCCAGAAAGCGAACGCCTTCACGGGAACAGACCCGGCAAGCTTGCTCTCGCAGTCGCAAAAACGGTTTGAGCACTTCACGGTCACAGAGTTTTTTTGAACCCAGTGACACCACATCATCCGGTGGTAACTGACCGCCCTGCCCTAATGCCAAATCTTCCGGTTTCAGGCGACGGGAGCCAGACCAGACTGAGCAATCCACTGAAATGACAGACATTTTATTGAGAATTTGAGTAACAGTTGCACAACTCATGACTCTTCACCTCCACGCCACAAATCACCAAATATGTCCTCTGCCAGTCGATGTATGGCTTGCTCGTTCAGCAGGTTCGACCCGTGCAGTCAAAGTTTGCTCCAGCGCATATTCAAACACACAAGGCGCACCCTTAAACCGCAGTGATAGCTTTGCCCAGCGCACCAGTCCACGGGTGGACAAGAGTACAACTGAGCTGGGCTTCACCTTCCTGCGAACCCGTGAAAAGACGACGAATCTCATTAGCGAGCTTCACCATACCCTCACGGACTAACACCGGCAGGTCTGGCACTATTTGCTCCAGAATCGACAGCTCCGTGGTGTCATCAGGATAATCAACATCAATACATCTGAACCTGTCTAACCAGGCTAATGATTGCCGAAGCACGCCCTGATACAGTCCTGAACCATCGCCCGATCCCGCACTGTTGCCCGTAGCTACAAAACGAAATCGTGGATGTACCGGAATGATCTCACCACCGTTTTGCGCCAATACCAAAGGCGCACCATCCAGCAGATCGTACAATCCGGCGAGTTCACTGGGGTCTGCGATATCCATTTCATCCAGAATCAGAATATGACCGTCCCTGACCGCAATGCTCAGCGCACCATACAAAAAAGGTGTACTGCCATTGTCCAATACCTTCTGCCCCAGCATGTCATCCAGCTCAAGCCTTCCATGTACCGGAATCATTTGCACAGGCCAGTGCAACCTTGCGGCTGCCTGACAGACCAGACTGGTTTTGCCACAACCTGTCGGTCCACATAAATACAAACCATCGCCCATCGGATCATCAAAGAAAGCAAGCAGCTTACGCAGCCTGTCACGATCAAACACATAGGGTTGTTGTGCAGGCACCGCTGGGTGTCCGCAGTCTTTGTAACCTTCGAGAAGAATCAGCTGAGTGCTGTCCAGCCCGAATGCTTCGTTGAGTTCATAGAAAGCTGGCTGCAAAATTCCGTCTGGGCTATGACATTCGTTAGCCCGAGCCTGTTGAACGTCTTGAGTCATTTCAATCTCCTGCCGTTGAATTGATTTTGAAATCACAAAAAAAGGGCAGAAGATTCCCACGATGGGGAAAACTGTCTGCCCCATCCGGGTTCATAAAACGTTAATCAGAAATAGAAGCTTTGGTGGCTAACGGACTGATTTAAAGCCAAATATTCGCTGCCAATAGTTTCTATGGTTGAATCACTGTCTTGTAGATTCTTTTCTACAAGTGTGACTTTGACTTGCTGCCTGCTCTTGCGCCGAAACGACTCAATATCAGGTAGATTGATCTGGTGCTGCTGGCACAGTGATTCCAAAGCCTGCTGGTAATCAACAGTGCCTCTGCAGACACTCTGACACACACGAAGTCCATCAAACTCACCGGCTTTAAAATCCCCCATCAACTGCTGTAGCTGTTGCTGCAACTGTTTCTGATGAGATTTTCCCGCTTCGAGTTCATCCTTTAGTTTGTCCAGACGTTTCTGGCGTTGGCGGTAAGCTGTTGCCAGTTGTTGCCACTGGATTCGCTCCTGCTGTTCCGTTGGCACGTACACATCCAGAGTCGGGTCTTTGTCCGGTTCATCACCTTCCTCAACCTGATTCCAGAAATTAATGGCTTCCTGCTGTAGCTGCTGGATCAAAGCGTCATCACGACGAATACACACAGGCAACAACGGTAAGCCTTGCCGATAAAAACAAAGCCAGCCCATTGCCGCATCCGCCACCAACAGCTGAAACTGCACCTGATAAAAAGCACGACGATAGCCCTCTGATTTATCCTTAAGAGTTTTTACATCGTTGTACACTTTTTCACAGGGACATTTGAGTTCAACGGGAACACCGTCTTTGGTTAACCCATCAAAACTTGCTCTTAACACCGGATTCTGCTCCCACTCTGCACACACTGGCAGAAGGGGCGCATCATTCAGAGCCTGTTCCATCTGGTTGCGGGCATCATCCTCCTGCTCAATACCACGGAGCACATGAGGATTAGCCGATAAATCCGGTTCCTTGAGAATGCCTGATTTTTCAGCCCAGAGTTGCCAACGGGATTTATAAGGCGACTGCCCTACTTTTTTTGGCAAGAGCACAGCCGCATCACTGGCAGAAACACCACATCTGCGCCAGTCGAGCCACTGTTGTGACCCCTGCTCAATATTGACCTGCTTCATGGTATTTACTCCTGAGAGTCCTGAAACACATCATTTAAGCCGCTGAAGACACGGGAGGATGAGTGGCAGCCTGCGCCTGATCAATCCTGAACAGGCAATAGTTCAATGCATTAGCATCGCTCTTAAAACGCTCCTGAGCAAAACCCTGCGCTGCGGCGAAAGCACCTGTATCTCTGGCACGACCAACTACCTGTTCGATAAACGACAGAATTTGCGAGTCAATGTCTGAAGGATCGGGTACTTCTACGGCATCCATTTCAATCACATCAGCATCAACAGGTGCTTCTGTGATACCCAGTTTTTTGGATTCTTCTGAATCCGGTAGTAGTGTTTTGTCCTTTAATTGTGGTGATACAGTTTCAACGTTCTGTTGTGCGGTTTCGGCTTTGTCCGGTTTTACAACCGCCGGACAATCCGCTACAGCCTGCACTTGCAAAGACGGAGGCTCTGGCTCACCCAACTGGGTTTCCAAAATACGTTCCGCTTCGTCAGGTTCAAACAGTCCGCTGAGACCGTAAGCCAATCTGATTCCCTGTGCCTGAGCCTTGTGCCTCAACATTCTTTTGGGACAGGTCTGCCAGGGGCCGGGAAATTTCTTACCATTCTTAACGGGAGCTGGTCGATATAATTCATCCAGGTATTCCCGCACTCTGACTGGATGGCTACGATCTTTTCTGTACACAACACAATCAACCCATTCGTGGCAATTCTTGGTATCGTCATCCATACGAACCATCTGGTCTGAATAAACAAACTCCATACCATCGCTTTCGGGATAGGAGTTCATGATTTTGATCCAGCCATCCACAGAGATCACAGGTAAAATCCCGCCTTTTCTGTCGGGTAAACCCCAGAGCTGACGGATGAATGGATTGAGTTGATATTGATCAGCTACAGACAACAAAGAAAGCAACTGCTCCCGAGTAGGTAGCGAACCATTTTGCTGTCTGAAAGCAGTCTGAGCCAGTGTATTCAGTAATTCGTCTTCACGAAAGCCGTAGCGTTCAGCGAAGCGAGCCACTAAATCTTTGGCACCGTCTTGGTGAGTCATGGAAGTTCTCTCTTGATTGACGCTCTATGAGCAAAAAAAAAGCAGAACTTCACTGCCACATGACAGATAAGCTCTGCCATGCAGAATAAGTACTAAACAACCCGAAGCAGGCTATTCAATACCATGTGGATTTAGTCACCGATGTGACCATGGGGTATTGGGTTGCTGGCAACCCGAGTGTGAGAACGAATAAAGGGTTTTATCCGCTCATAATTAACTGACAATGCTGAGATACCGCTGCAAGGCTTCTTCCTGAGCAGTCACTACCATAGCTATATAATCCTGATATTGCTGTGTCGTATGCGCTTTATCCAATGCTTCATAGTAAGCAAGACGATGTTCCGCCTTAATAATCACTGGCAGGTAGCCACTGATCATCAGATCGAAATTCATCAGCAGGCGTGCAGTTCTGCCATTACCATCCACAAAGGGATGAATGCCGACAAAATCCACATGCAACCGAGCCGCCCGTTCTACCGGATGGCAGTTCTGTTGTTGATACCACTGCACCAGCTCAGCCATAAGCGTTGGCAGGTGTAAATGATCTGGCGGTGTATGTTCTGCACCGGCAATCATTACATTCTCCTGTCGATAGCGTCCGGCGTTGCTGTCATCAATGTTTTTCAACACTAACTGGTGTATCGATTTGATCAATCGTTCACTGAATGGTTCATCCTTCGCAACAACAGACTCTACCCATTCAATGGCTTCTTTGTGGTTGATCGCTTCAAAATGTTCTCTCATGGACTTGCCACCCACGGTAATACCTTCCAGCACTACCTTGGTTTCCTTGAGAGTCAGGGTATTACCTTCAATGGCATTCGAGTGGTAAGTCCATTCCAGCACCAATGCTTCATGCAGGGACTGGACACTGTGTTTCGGCAGCGGGCGCAAAGCATCCAGCTGCTGTTTAAGGTCATCAATGGTTTTAAACATGATTTGAGCAAGCCTGAGAATATATGTCTTACCTGCCATTATATGGCAAGCCGTTGGTATATAAAGACTGAAATGAAGCCACAGGTCTTACCAAGCCCTGAAGCAAGATAAAATGTCTTCAAATCGACTGTGATGAAAAATACGTTGGGATAAACTGCTACCGAGGTAGCTGTTGGTAGGAATCCGCTGTCCTGCTCTTTACAGAGCAAAAACAGGGCTAAAAATAACCTCACAGAAGAAACTGCTTGGTTGGATAGGAAGTCTATTCACCGTCCTGTAATAGCATTACAGATATTACCTTCCGGTTATCAACCCGGTCGCTTCGCTCTTCCCGAAGCACCTCCACAGGGTTACGCAAGTCATGACTGCCGGGTTTGCTGACTTAGCTGGCCACTGTGCGAAGCTCAAGCGTTCGATCTATGATCTACTGGCTTCAAAAAAGCTTATCTGCTCTCTATAGAGCTGCACCGTTTATTTGCCATGAACGGGACATGGTGAGAAGCGGCAGTGCTGATTTAGACTGCACTGGTTAAGAGACTGGCTTCTCAGAATCTGTAGCTGATTATAGGTCAGGACAAATTATTCGGCAGGAAATTTATAGTGAATTTACTGGATTAGAAAATATGAGAAAGCGGCATGATTTTATCACCCCTTCGGGGTGAAGGGGCGAACACCGCCCCTCGCTTCGCTTCCCCGTGTTCCACCGGTTGTGCGGATTTTTGCGCCTCGTTGTGTGGTTACTGTCTTGAAAATCAAGCAGACGCAAAAAGTCCACTCAACGGGCGGTCTGATTATTGGCAGGACAAAATACAGCGATAACAAAACACCCCGCAACATTGATAACAATGGCGAGGCAGAATCACTTTGTTCCTGTGCTCAATGCTTGGTTTTTCTTATCTTCCGTGGACTCACCTTCCCTGTGATGCCTGTGCTGTGTTCTTATTCTTATTATTCTATGGGCATCAGGGGCTGAGCTTTCCCGTCCCCCTCCTCACCGGAACGACTTCAGGTCACGTATTCTCCGGAATAAAATCAACAGCCTTTATTGTCTTTTTCTTGCAATATCAACAACACTTCTTGACGCAGAAGAGGTCAGGCGACAGTTTTTGTTTTATAGATACCGGTCAGACTTCCTTTTTTTACTGCGTTTGATATTGTGCCTGACACCTGAACCAGTCACCGACATGGCTTTGGCAATCGACTTTTCCAAGGCTGTTTTCAGTTCCGGGAAAGACGCCCAGCGATCAAAGTCTGCAATAAAATCCCTGGCTATATCAGCCATTTCTTCCAGACGTTCCGCCGGATTTTTTACGCCAATACTTTTGCCATAACGAACCAGCCGATCCTTATCCGGAAACTCTCTGCTTTGATCCATTTTCAGGGCAAGATCATGGGAGTCCAGAGCATACACTGTCGTGTTGACAACATCATACAGTGGAGAAAGCCGTAAACCTGCCAGAGGGTTGATGTTGTCGTACAACAGTGAGAAGTTTTTAAGATGTGCATCACCGTTGCCTAACAAACAGCTGATCGCCACGTAATCAAAAATCTGATCCATTTGCCGGGCATCTCTCGTGTATAATTGCACGACTTTGGCAACATGCTCATAAGAACCGAGATACTTGTCGTCGCCTGATTTTTTCATTAGAACGGCGAAGTCTTCCATACCCAGAGCCTGGCCATCCTGAAGGTCAAATCGCTTCATGATGAACAACTCTTCGTTTCGGGATAACCAGAACTCCGGCACACTGATCCCGCAGTCACGGGCAATACTCATGCAGACAAACTCATTCAAGGCAAGGTTTTCATACGCTTCGCCACCGGTTTTAACAATCAGTTCCGGCTCAACCAGAGTCCCACGCTCTCCCGTTTTTTCTGTATTGACCAACAGTTTGGGCTGGACGCCTGAAACCGCCGCCGTGTTAAGCAGGTATTTATCCAGCAGGTACTCAAAAGCACTGTCCCGGCTATCCCAGTTAACCAATGACTCAAGGCTTTCATGACCCACAGGTTCCATAGGTAGTTCTCATCCAAAAACGTAACCCGCTGTAACCTCTGAGCCTGCAAACATAGAAAATAATAAAACCCTACTGCTTTTCAGCATTCATATTTCCTCAGACAGCAATTCTGTAGGAAAGCGGAAAAGCAGAGGGCTTTAAAATGCGCAAAAAACGCACCCCACAGTGTAGTCCGGATTTACCATACAGAGATCATGCAATTTATCACGAACTTTGCAGTCTTTCTCAATGGCTGAATGCTCACCCTCAGTTCATTGATTGGGTGTTTGACGATATTCGTAGCGAAGCCACCCACGACACGGGGAGAGATGCATTGAGCGCTGAATCCGTATTACGAATCGCCTTTTTAAGGCAGCGCACTCAATTCAGCTTTGAGTACCTTGCTTTCGCTCTGATGGATTCCCCACTATACCGAGCCTTCTGCCGCCTTTCTCCCAAGCAGACTCCGCACAAATCCTCCCTGCAATCCCTTGTTTGCTCGATTACTGCAACGACGTATCAGCGCATACACCGGGCGCAGTTAAAAACAGCCAGGGAACTGAAGATTGAAACAGGGAGAGTGGCTGCAATTGATAGCACAGTCACTGCATCCAATATTAAGTCACCTTACGACAGCGACCTCCTTGCCACTTCTGTTAAAGAAATGTGTCGCCTACTTGAGCAGGGGCTTAGCTTCACAGCAGAGCCTCTTTACCAGTTTACTCACCACAAGAAGGTCATAAAGAAAACCGCCAAAGAGTGTTCATACGCAAAGAAGAAGGAGCAACAAAAGCAGCATTACGAGAAGCTATTGCAACTGACCCGCAAGACTCGAAAGGTTCTGCTCAAAGCCCGGTTTGATCTGGAAAACGCACTGAAGCAGGGAGACTGTTTCGACACTGCGCCGGTTGCTCAATGGTTATCAGACGTGGATCAGTTGTTACCGTTGGTTGAAGCCGTTGTTTCCCAGACTGAGCGTCGTGTATTCAAAGGCGAAAAAGTCCCGGCACAGGAGAAAATTGTCAGCCTGTACGAACCTCATACAGATATTATTGTGAAAGATCGTCGTGATGTTCAATACGGGCATAAGCTCAACCTGACGCAAGGCAAAAGCCGAATGATTCTCGACCTGGTTATTGAAACGGGTAACCCGGCAGATTCAGATCGGTTCATCCCCATGCTTGAGCGACAAATAGATATTTATGATCGAGCGCCACGACAGGCAACGGTGGATGGCGGTTATGCCAGCAGTGCCAATCTTGAGGATGCAAAAGCATTGGGTGTTAGCGATGTCGCCTTTCATAAAAAGAGGGGGCTGAAAGTAGAAGATATGGTCAAGAGCCCATATGTCTACCGGAAACTCTATTGCTTCCGGGCAGGTATTGAAGCAGGGATTTCGTGGCTAAAGCGATGTTTTGGGCTCTCTGTATGCCCTTGTCATGGAGAAGAGCATTTTGAGGCTTGGTGCTGGGCAGCAGTGGTTTGTTACAACTTTGTGATTCTGAGTCGTTATCCTGCACCCTGCATAGCGTAAAAAAGTTGGTCACTGGGAGAGCTGGCAACGGTCAGAGGGGTTAATATGGCTAAAATTAGCAACTTATAAACTCTGGCTTATATTAATAGCCAGAAAACCTGCCTGAAGGGTCAATATTTTTTAAACCTAAAGACAGGTTTGTTTTTTGCATTCTGTTTTTGGATGGGAACTAGGTAGATCACTCTCATAAGAGAGTCGCCCAATTCCCCGATTCTGCTGAAGTGCAAGGAACAACATATCATTGACCTTGGTGTAGCGCCTGAGCCTTTCTGTTAGCCGTTCACGAACGTAGCCTTCCGGAATATTCATCTGAAACACCGGATGCAATGCACCGCTATTATAAGAGGCCACTCGCCACGGCATCGTCAGCGACACTTCCTCTGACTGCTCACCATAGGCAAATGCATAGGAGCCCCGCTCAAAGCTCAAGACCCCAGACTGCCCCGAAGGTGTCAGCACCCGAACAAGGTTCATTTTTTCCGGCCAATCTTCAAAACGGTTCAATGCTCTTCTCCAAACAGATCATCCAGTTCATCCCATGTTGGCCTTGCAGCCTCTTTAACCGCCAGCTCAAGCCCCAGTAAGCCAAGATAGTTATTCAACGCCCAAAGTGCCCCTCTATAACGATCATTCTCAATGGCAGAAATAACGCTGCGAGTAGTCTTTGCCTGCCTGGCCGCCTCTGTCTGGTTCCAGCTTCTGGCTTTTCGCCGGGCTTTGCATTCTTGCCCAATACTTTTCATCAGCACCGCACAATGTATTTATATATAGTCATAATAGTTTATTTCAACAGCATTGACTATATATAGGGTCATTTGTGTAGCACGTAATAATGCCTTCCCTAGCCTGGTGTCATCATTGATCACTGAATCGATGTGCCAGTGTGACACATTATTTGAATTCCCAAGTCAATTGAATAATAATCAATGTGCCACTTTGACACGCCAGAAGGAGGATTTATGGCAACATCATTACCCAGAATCACAGCCCGTATTGATACCGACACAAAAGAGCTATTAGCTCAGGCTGCGGCTATTATCGGGGTTTCCAGCATTAACGCCTTTGTTTTGTCCGCCGCTATTGAGAAAGCGAGGCAAATCATGGACAGAGAACGATCCCTGAAACTGAGCCAGCAAGACGCCATGCTGCTTGTACAAGCTCTGGATGAAGAGGTAAAACCCAATTCTCGACTGAAGCAAGCAGCCCAGCGTTATAAAGAGGCTGACAACACATGAAATCGGTGATTCTTGATAAGAGCAAACACGATCGCCAACGCTTTGATTGTGGTGTTTCTGTTCTAAACCATTATCTACAGATGATGGCGAGGCAACAGGCGGGCAATGATAATACCCGAACCTTCGTGCTGGAGGATTCAGGTTGTCCCGAAACTATTGTCGGATATTACACTCTGACCATGATTCCTCTGGATTTGCGGGCACTTCCCGCCAAATTACAAAAAAAGCACAGCAGTGCCGGTTCAGCAGGTCTGATTGCCCGTTTAGCCGTGGATAAACGCTATTCAGGGCAGGGTCATGGAGAGTGGTTGTTAATTGATGCTTTGCATAAACTCCTGCAAGCCAGTGATACCGTTGGGTTCCCATTGGTTGTTGTAGACGCTAAGTCCGGAGTGGCTGCGTTTTATGAGAAATTTGGTTTCATGCCATTCACCGATAGCACTGACAAATTGTTTATTACCATCAAAGATATCAGAGCCAGTCTGCAATAGTCACCTCATGCTTACCTACAAGAAGAAATATAACTGGCCATCACATCGGTGCGTCTATGCCCAAGCTCCTGAGCAATGATTTCTCTGGCTTCTCTGTCTACTGATTTCAGGCACTGCTCGCCTGCCAGCAATGACAGGCGCAGTCGTATCCGTGATCTGATAATACCGCTCACAGGCATAAGCAGCTCTCAGATCATGGCGATTGTTCAGCCCGTGCTTTTTCAAAACCGCACCACTGTAATGACGGACAGCCGACAGAAAATCTGGCAGGCGTTGGTGTTCAGGCACCAGGTTATCTTTGCGTTTTTGTAATGTTGCTGCGGTATTTGAAGGGCTGTCATGGCACTGTCCCTGATGGGCACTAATCTCTGAACACGACTGGGGCTGGTAGCAGTGGATTTGCCTCTGCCGCCTTTGGTACCTCGCTCTATATCAATAACACCCTGCTCTCTCGCCTGAGTCAGAGCTTTCTGGCAGTCCAGTAACGCTGCTTCACGGGAACGTAAGCCAAGTTCACGACATAAGCCTAATATGGCAGCGATACGGCTGTGTCCCTGATGGCAGAGTTCCTGTTGCACAAGGGCGAGTTTTGCACGGCTGAGCTCCGGTGCTTCTGTACGGACATGACACCGTTTAGCGTTCAAGAGCTTCAGCGGGGTTGATGGCAATATCATTGTTGCCACGTAGGGCTTTGAAGAACCGTGTTACAGGTGGATAATCGGTTTTGTGCTGTAGACACGGCAATAGATATTCCCTGTCCGTTGAGTCTGGCTTTTAAATACTCTGCGTAATTTTTGAGGGTGTGGTTACTGATTTGATGGGCTTCTTTGATGCCTTGATGGGTACTTGCCCATTCGCAAAACAGCTTCCAACGGTCAGAGTGTGCGTTGCAATGGTATGGTTCTGACCTTTCATTGCAGTAGTCAGCAGCGCATTGCGCCCAGCATAGTTTAACTGCCTGCCATAACCATAATTCCGATTATTTGTTACTGTGATAATTTAGGCATAAACTCACCCTTTCCGTCCTTGATCCGGTACATTTGGAACTATCCGTCCTGATTACCCTGTTATTGGTTCAATGTGGATGCTGGTTCACGCACCAGCCAGGCGGGACAGCCTTGTAACGCAAGGGTTGCGGGCAGTTATGCTCTTTATAGAACAGCACAGATGCCAGCTGTTACTAACGCGCCCCTCATTGCCTTTTTATATAAAGACCGGGTTTGGTATGGCGTTTGTGACGTTGATAACCGCAGAGTTGCCTCCTGTTTTGCGGCGGTGATGTGGTTTTGTCGATAAATAAACCATTAGACGACAGCGGTTCTGCTGTGTGGCACGGATGCCAATAGACCTAAAGCCTGTCTCTTGGAAGGCTTTTTATTGAGCGAATGATCAGCCTGTTTTGAAAACAGATAATTCGCAGTGAAATTAAGGCAAAGTTGAGCAGAGAGTCCGGATCAAACCAAACGGTTAACCCGGTTTCTGTCGTTTTGGTGAAAAACCTGCTTCCGACAAACATCAATCTGACCATCCGGCTCGATACACTGAGCGATGATAATCAAATAACCAGAAAGCGCCTGCCAGAAGCAGTCAAAGAGAGAATGCCTGAAACTAATCAGCCATCAGCAATGCCAGCAACAGAATGTTGTCCGGCGGAAGATTACCCTGTTTGGTGAGGGCATAAAAACAGATCGCTCGCAGGGAGTCCCAGTTGCCTCACGGCAATATCACGGGTGCTTTTTGTCGAGCCACGTTAGCAGCGTACCCATCTCGCTGGTTTCTTCCCGACAAAACGGCGGTTGCAAAAAAATAGTGCCCAGAGGTAAAAACCAACTCTGCACTCACTTTATTGGCCACCGTACAGTGGCCTCAGTATAACGCATTCTTTGTTAACCCGACGCCCAACAATAACCTCTGGAGATTAATGATTCCGCTGTCGATGGATTAACCATCTATCTTTATCCTCAACTTGCCAACACAGCGAACTATTGTCCATGTCTGACTCGGTACTCGACTCCGCGGTCTGCTCTCTTGCTTTGCTCCTGAAATATCATGAAAAAAATATTGATACCCACTCTCTCGCCCATGAACTGTCCGGCAAAGAAGACCCGGTGGAGTTCCAGGATTTGGTGCGGGTTGCCCAACGGCTGGATATGAAAGCCCGCTCGGTGACGGTACAGCCCAATCAACTGGAAAAAACACCCGTGCCGTTTATTGCCAAAGGGCACAATAATGAATTTTTCCTTGTAGGAAGCATTGATGCAGAAAACAGCACTGCTCTTTTGCAGTTCTTCGATCAACCTCCAGCCTCTCTGACCATTGCGGAACTCTGGGAGCAATGGAACGGTGAAGCTTTATTGATGACCCGACGATTCAATCTAAGTCATACCTTCAAACGTTTTGGCATCAGTTGGTTTGTGCCGGTCATCATCAAATACCGTAAAGTGTTGGGTGAAGTCGTGCTGGCGTCGTTTTTTCTACAACTGTTTGCGCTGGTAACGCCCATTTGTTTTCAGGTAGTGATGGATACCGTATTGGTGCATCGGGCACTATCCACTCTGGATATTATCGCTGTCGCCCTGTTGGTGATGACGCTATTTGAAGTGACTCTGGGCACACTAAGAATGTATCTATTCTCTCACACCAGCTGTCGGGTGGATGTCGAGTTAGGGAGCCGGTTGTTTGAACATTTGCTAAAAATCCCCATCGCCTTTTTCAGTGCCCGGCCAGTGGGACAAGTTGTCGCCAGAGTACGGGAACTGGAAAATATTCGGGAGTTTCTCACCAACAATGCCCTGACGTTGATACTGGATTTATTTTTTACCGTCGTGTTGTTTGCCCTGATGTATTTCTACTCTTCGTTTCTAACCTGGATTGTACTGGCGTCAGTGCCCTTTTATATTCTATTGTCAGTGCTGGTGACACCGGGGTTACACCGCCGGGCGAAGGATCGATTTGAACGCAGCGCCATTAACCAATCGTTTCTCACCGAGACTATCACCGGTATGGAAACACTGAAATCGACGGCCGTGGAACCCAGAATGCAGGCACGCTGGGAGCGGTATCTGGCCGGATATGCCAAGGCCAGTTTTGACAGCACAGTACTGAGCAGTGTGGGGAGTCAGCTGGTGTTGTTGATTAACAAGATCGTGGTGGTGTTACTGCTCTGGTTTGGGGCTCAGGAGGTGATATCAGGGCAGCTGACCATTGGTGAACTCATTGCGTTTAATATGCTCTCGGGACAGGTAGCTCAACCTATTTTACGCCTGTCGCAGCTCTGGCAGGACTTCCAGCAATTCCGCATTTCCATTGCCCGATTGGGTGATGTGCTGAATACCCCTCAGGAACCTCAGCAAAACCTTGATAAGCCGCCTATGGACAGGTTGAAAGGTGAAATCATTCTGGATCATGTCAACTTCAGTTATCACGCTGAATTGCAAAATACCCTGTCTGATATCACCGTCACTGTCCCCGTCGGCCAATCATTGGGCATTGTGGGGGAGTCCGGTTCCGGCAAATCCACTCTGGCCAAGTTGCTGCTTCGACTTTATATCCCAACGTCCGGAAAGATCTTAATAGATGGTCATAATATGGTTCTTCCTCAATTTGAGTGGGTAATTTAGGATAGAGTAAATCTCTCAAAGCAAGGATGCCGAGATGCGTGACAAACAGCTGTACTCCCAGATACTGGGTATTCAAAGCCCATGGTCAGTGTCAGATGTGGAGCTTTCTATTGCGGAATCGCAGGTGTCAGTCTACATCGAGCATAATGGCAAAAAGCCCTGTAAATGCAGCAGTTGTGGCAAACCCTGTCCAGGTTATGATCACGTTGTTCAGAAGTGGCGTCACCTGGATACCTGCCAGTTTCAAACCATTCTTGTTGCCAGCGTTCCTCGTACCAATTGCCCTGAACACGGGGTGTTAGCCACACAGGTTCCATGGGCTGAACCGGGTTCCCGTTATACAGCGCTGTTTGAAGCTCTGGTTATTGACTGGCTGAAAGAGGCCACGACCAAGGCCGTTGCACAACAGATGAAGCTTAGTTGGAACGCTATAGACGGCATTCAGCAGCGTGCGGTCAAGCGAGGCTTGGCACGCAGAGAGGTTAAGCCTCCCAAGCGTATAGCGGTTGATGAGACATCGTTCCAGAAGCGGCATGAGTACGTTACGGTCGTCACGGATCATATCGAAGGCGTTGTCGTACATGTGGCTGATGATCGTAAGAGTGACAGCCTCAACGAGTATTTTGATACCTTGCCTGAGGAGCAAAAATCAGGGATTGAGTGCGTTTCAATGGACATGTCTAAAGCGTATATCAAGTCAGTCAGGAGGAACATCCCGGAAGCTGATCTGAAAATAGCGTTCGACAAATTTCATGTTGCCCAGTCCCTTGGCAAGGCTGTTAACCAGGTGCGCATAGAAGAGAATAAAACTCTTCTGGCAGAGGGTGTAGAGCTTCTCAAGGGAACCCGTTTTGATTGGCTGACGAACCCTGAAAATATGACTGAGGAAAAGTGGGACAACTTTGAACCACTGAGAAACTCAACACTTAAAACGGCACGTGCCTGGGCGATCAGAGAGTTAGCCATGTCGTTATGGGATTACAAATCCAGAGCTTGGGCTATCAAAGCCTGGGAGCGTTGGTTGAGCTGGGCTCAACGTTGTCGTCTTGAGCCAATCAAGAAAGTGGCAAGAACTGTCAAGGAGCACTTGTGGGGTATAGTGAATGCGATAGTTCTCGATGCTAACAATGGGCGAGCAGAAGGCATCAACAGCAAGATACAGAGTCTGAAAAGTCGTGCTTGTGGATATAGAAGCCGGGAACGATACAAGACAGCGATCTACTTTCACCTCGGTGGATTAGATCTTTATCCCAGTAGCGTTAATCGCTGAAATCACCCACTGAAACAAGGGAAGAGCCCATAATATAGCCTTGCTTGATCCGTCATGGCTACGACGCCAGATCAGCGTCGTCCTACAGGAAAACACCTTGTTTAATGGCACCGTGCGGGAAAACATTGCCCATGCTGACCCTACTCTCCCCATGGAAACTGTAAAAGCGGCCGCAGAACTGGCCGGGGCCCATGATTTTATCCTGCAACTGGCACGGGGCTATGACACTGAACTGGGAGAGCGAGGTATTGGTTTATCCGGCGGTCAACGCCAGCGTATTGCCATCGCACGGGCGCTGATCACCAACCCTCATATCCTGATCTTTGATGAAGCCACATCCGCACTGGATTATGAATCGGAGCGTATTCTGCAACATAATATGGGTGCTATCCGTCAGTCCCGAACGGTGATAACCATCGCTCACCGGCTCTCCACCATACGACAATGTGACCGGATTATTGTGCTCGATCATGGCCGGATAAAAGAAGACGGTACCCACAATGAGCTGATCCAGTTGAATGGTCGTTATGCACGACTCTGGCAAATCCAGTCCGGAAACCTGAACCATGTTTAAAGCCATGAAGCGAGTTTTTCAGGTTCACAGAAGCACCGAAAAGGAATTCCTTCCCGCTGCGGTAGAAGTGCTGGAAACACCTGCCTCCCCATTAAAACACCTGCTGACGCTGAGCATTTGTTTGCTTTTGGTGATTGCGGTTATTTGGGCATGGTTCGGTAAAATGGATGTGGTTGTTGTAGCGGAAGGGCGGATTATTCCGGACGGCCATGTCAAAACCATCAGTCCGGTTCAGGTGGCGCGGGTGAGAACCATCTATGTGCAAGAAGGCAGTTCTGTGCAGCAAGGCGACCCACTGGTTGAACTGGAGCCAAATCCTTCTGATCTGGAAGCTCAGGTCGAACAACCGCGTCAGGATATGATGAGTGCACAATTATCCTTGCTGCGTATTGATGCCTTATTGGAGCGGGTGGACTCCCCTTCTCAGGAGAACAACACACCTGTTCTGACGCTGCAGCAGTA
>CBDBOO010000011.1:0-49256 GCA_965208385.1 Endozoicomonas sp. | reverse complement strand
CAAGACAATGCACATTCACCACACCCACTGCAGCGTTCATTGTCGATAGATGGTTCCGCTCTGTCCCCCAGAGAAATCGCCTGTTCCGTACAACTGTCGGCACAGATATCACAGGGTGTTCCTAAAGCCCTGGCACATTGACCGGAGACCTTCGCCCGAGCCTGTATCTTCTGACCAAGTTCACGATCCAGAGCACTGGTCGGACAAACATCAACGCACTGTTCGCAGAAAGTACATTGCCCATAGTCGAGGCTTAAAACAGCTATACCATTTAAGACCTGATCCGGGCTGGCTAATGGTCTTATAACTCGTTCAGGGCAAACATCCCGGCACAGGTTACAACGATCACAGAGGGCCAGAAAACTGCGATTATCTCTTGCCCAGGGAGGTTTGGGCAAGGGAATGTCAGGTAGAGGAACGGGTTTAACTTCCCGTCCCCCCAACATACGCAGCAGACCGCGACGACTCATGCCGCCGCTTTCACTCATGCCACTTCTTTCACTCATGCCACCGCTTTCAACAGTCTCGTTCATCAGCGATATGCAAGCCGTTGATTCAATAGGCTCGCAGCCACTTCCCCAATATTCTGTGGTACATAAACAGGCCTCGGAAATACAACAGATAACGCTGTACTGCCAAGGCCTGTTTTGTCACGTTGTCGTTTTATGTCACGATATGGACGCACCGACAGAATGAAACCCACTCTGAAATCCCGCTTCAGATCTCTCAGGATTTGCCTGTAAACTCCGGATAAGCTTCCATGCCACATTCTGTAAGATCAGCGCCTTCATATTCTTCTTCTTCGGAAATACGCAGCCCCATAACAACTTTTATAAGACCCCAGACGACCAGGGAAGCAATAAATACCCAGGCAAATATCGTTGCAGCCCCTAACAATTGAGCCGTTAAAGTCGCTGCACTGTTTGTTAACGGTACCGCCAACAGTCCCCAGATACCCACAACACCGTGTACGGAAATAGCACCAACCGGGTCATCAATTCGAAGTTTGTCGAGAGCCAGAATAGCGAAGACCACCAGCACGCCACCGGCACCACCGATTAACGTTGCCGCCAGTGCAGTGGGTGTTAATGGTTCAGCGGTGATTGCCACCAGTCCAGCCAGTGCACCGTTCAGAGCCATGGTTAAATCAGCCTTGCCAAACAGAATCCGGGCAACAACCAAGGCGGCTATCACACCACCTGCAGCTCCGGCATTGGTATTAACAAATATCTGGGCAACGGCATTGGCGTTTTCCACATCAGAAATTTTCAGCTGTGAGCCACCGTTAAATCCAAACCATCCCAGCCACAGAATGAAAGTACCGAGGGTGGCCATGGGCAGATTGGCGCCCGGTATCGCATTGGCACCGTTGGCACCGTTGGCACCGTATTTACCCTTGCGCGCTCCCAGCAACAGAACACCCGCCAGGGCTGCAGAGGCACCCGCCAAATGAACGACACCAGATCCTGCAAAATCCTGAAAACCCGCTGAATTAAGGAAACCGCCACCCCATTTCCAGAAACCCTGCACTGGATAAATGAAGCCGGTCATAAAGACAGCAAATAAGAGAAATGCCCAGAGTTTCATTCGCTCAGCCACTGCACCTGACACAATGGACATGGCTGTTGCAACGAATACAACCTGGAAAAAGAAGTCAGAGCGTAATGAATAATAAGGTGCATCATCGCCCCCGGCCGTCACAGCTTCAACTGTGTTTTCAGTACCGAGCAGGGTACCAAACAAAGGCATGATGCCGCCTTCGTTAGCGCCCGGATACATAATCTGGTAACCGAACAACAGATACATGGTGCAGGCAATGGCGAAAAGGGCAATATTTTTGGTTAATATTTCTACGGTATTCTTTGAACGCACCAGACCGGCTTCAAGCATGGCAAAGCCAGCGGCCATCCACATAACCAGTGCACCACACATCAGGAAGTAAAATGTGTCGAGCGCATACGACAACTGATTGATGTTTTCCACGGGACCCCTCCCAGTAAATCGATTCTTTTTTTATGAAAGCGTTTTTTATTCTGAAAGAGTGGTCAATTACTCTCACACATTACTTTCACGACTTAATCTGTTTTCGAATCGCTTTTACTTCCGAGCGATTATTTCAAGAACGTATATCAGATGGCATCGATACCGGTTTCACCGGTTCTGATTCGAATCGCCTGTTCCAGGGATGTAACAAAAATTTTCCCATCGCCAATTTTGCCGGTATTGGCCGCATTGGTAATGGACTCAATGACCTGGTCCAGCAGTTCGTCGGAAATAGCGACTTCAATCTTTACTTTGGGTAAAAAATCAACAACATATTCTGCACCGCGATATAACTCAGTGTGTCCTTTCTGGCGACCGAAACCTTTAACTTCTGTGACGGTAATACCCTGCACACCGATTTCTGACAGTGCTTCGCGCACGTCATCAAGCTTAAAGGGCTTGATAATGGCTGAGACCAACTTCATGAAATCTTCTCCTGTTTCTTATTCATCCGGGAGGGGTAACCTGGATAAGCCGAAGCCACTCCAGTCTACGCTGTTCATCTCCTTCAAAAAAGCTTTGTTCTCGAAGGGGAGCCTGCCGGTGAGAATTTTCAGCGGTTAGCGCTGAGCTGTATCTACCTATGCAGCCTGCGTGCCAACTATGAAATCAATCCCTGAATCAGCGCATTGGAAAACAAATAAATGAGCAGGTGGTGCAGTCATTAATAATGACTGCACCAGGTTGAAGCACTAAAAGACAGTCGCATTCATTTAAACGCACTCAGATGGTGCAGCGTTTTGTTGGCGATGGTGTATAGCTCTGTTAGAGATATCGAAGAGTTCTGTTAGAAAAGCTCAGTAATGTTCGTAAGGTAAATCTCAGACAAGCTCGCGGGTTCTGACTAGAATGCAATAGCGAAGTATGAGCACTGGCTTCTGGAAGGACTGATCAGGTAACTATTATGAAACGGTCAATGGTAATAATTTCAAGCTTATATTCATTTCTCGGTTTCCCGGTATTAGCCACTGAACAGCCGACACCTGTTATTCCAACAACAAACATTCATCAACTGGCACAGGATGCTGGTTGTGAGCCAGAGCTCTATGCGCTGGTTCAACTCATTCCTTCGGGTACTGAACTTGGCCCACAGATTATCCAGCTATTAAATGAGGGAACCTATTCCAGCAGTACGAAGAGTATTTTACCGGATACATCAACACTGGCAGCCAATCCATCAACAGTCAATCCAACAACAGTCAATCCAACAACAGTCAATCCAACAACAGCCACCCCTTCAGCATCGCTGGCTATCAGCACCGGAAGCCGTTCAACAGCTACACCTGCTCCAACACCGGAAGTACTTCTCCCAACCACTCCAGCATCACCTCATTCTCCAGCTCTGAGAAAAGTACTTGTTTTACTGGCAGAAAACGGTCAATACACTCTGAGCGGAGACCTGTCTATTCAATTACCTGCAACGCATCTCGGTATCTGCAGCCTCGGGCGTCTGGTTGTTGAACCGAATGAAGTCGCAACATCCGGTCAGAGAATGGATCCTGACAGTTGTACAGACGCTTGTTTCTACGGGCTTTCAGTGCTCTCTGACAGCCGGGCTGTTGTAACGGTGCAGAGCGAGTCTGTCCGCGATCAGTTTAATCTTTCCAATAGAGCAGGTCTGTACCTTGGAAATATCGCTATCAATGGTGAAGACTTTACCAGCGATGGTGCATTGATTAACGTCACCCAGGGCAGCCTTCTCGAACTCAATTTCACCCAGCTCAGTCGTGCTTCAGTCATAACAGAGAAGCCCAACGACAACGGAAGAGATATCAAATCAGTAATATATGCAACGCCAAATGCTCCGTCTGATCCGGAAGACAGCAGTGCAGAAGAAGGCAGCGCAGAAGAAGGCAGCGCAGAAGAAGGCAGCGCAGAAGGAGGCAATGTTCAGCCATCGATCAACCTGAATGATTATGCCAATACCGTATCTCTGGACAACTACAGTTCGGTCATTCATAACATGCCCGGTGGTACTGGCATACGCGCAGGTGGCGTTGCCGAGATTCTTCTCAGGGGAGCCAGCCAGAGCATCAACTATCAGGGCAAAGGCATTCTTCTTGACTGCGCCACACTGGAGGCTGACCGGGCATTGATTGCCAACTTACAGGGCGCAGGTATCTTTGCCGTTCATAATCCTGAACAAACAACCGGCGCTGATATATTCATCAGAGATTCTTCTCTGGTCACAGCGTCTGGTAATACCATTCAAGCCTCTCATTCCAGGATTTATGCCACCAACAATCGTTTCTTTGGCTGTCCAGATACCGGTGATGCCGGTGGAGAAACACTGCCAAACCTCCAGTTCATTCAAAAAATAGATGATATTTGTCGTCAGGATAATGGTGACGGAGATACCGTGTTTTTCAAATCCCCACAAGAATACCACTGGTATAGCGGGGCAGATGAGGGCTGGCAAACCCGGAATGGACCAGGTCTGAATCAGCTCTGCCTGAGTAATAATCTGTTCTTTGGAGTAACACAGACAGGTCTTGATCTTGGCGAAGATAGTTTTCAGTCCTGCCCTGTCAATAACAATGGAAACAGTTGGTGGGCCTCCGGTATTGCCTGCCAGGGAATCATCGAAGGTGGAACAGGATTCAACTTTGAAAATGGCATCACATGCGGTAAAGTTGTATCAACGACAGGTACATCAACAACAGCTACATCAACAACAGGTACATCAACAACAATGATCTCCAGTGGGGCTTCATCTCAGGAAGAACCCAAAGCGACAATGGCTAATCCAACACCAGAAAATAACCGGAACAGCTCCCGACACGAGACATTGCATCAGAATAGTGCCGCCTTAGCCATTGATACGAATATGGCTATATTTCTCTCACTGGCAGCAGCCGGTATATTCCTGAATCGATAAAATCAAATACCTTCAACCGATTTATATTGTCACAAATAGTGATTAATGTGACCTGCTTCAAAAACTGTACTGGTTGTTATCAACTGTTTCGTTTTTTAAAATATATCAGGCACTATTAACAAGCATTATTAATAAACATTATTATAGTAAGCTCATCTCATAATTATCATAATGAAGTACAGGAAGCAGTCGTTTGGAATTCAAGAATTATTTGAGAGTACTGGCCGCCAGGGATGGTTCCGATCTTTATCTGAGCACAGGAGCCCCTCCCTGCGCAAAATTTCACGGAGTGTTAAAACCTCTGGGTAAAAAGCCCCTGGAATCCGGCGAAATTGCGGCTATTGCTCACGAAATAATGGATCAGGAGCAACGGGAGACCTTTGACCGTGAGCTTGAGATGAACCTGGCGCTCTCTCTTCATAATCAGGGTCGATTCCGAATCAACATCTTCAAACAGCGCAATGAAGTTTCTATTGTTGCCAGAAATATAAAAACAGAAATACCCAACATTAAAGATTTGCGAATGCCAAATATTTTACCTGAAATCATCATGGCAAAGAGAGGGCTGGTGCTTTTTGTTGGGGGCACAGGCTCGGGTAAATCTACCTCTCTGGCGGCCTTGATTGATCACAGAAACAGTAACAGCAGCGGGCATATTATTACCATTGAAGATCCTGTTGAGTTTATTCACCGCCATAAACGCTGCATCGTCAATCAGCGGGAAGTGGGTGTCGATACCCGCAGCTTCAAAGATGCTCTCAAAAACACCTTACGACAAGCGCCTGATGTTATTCTAATCGGTGAGATAAGGGATCGTGAGACAATGGAACACGCTCTGGCTTTTGCCGAGACCGGGCATTTGTGCATTTCCACCCTGCATGCCAACAACGCCAATCAGGCGCTAGATCGCATCATCAACTTTTTCCCTGAAGAAAGAAGAACGCAGCTGTTGATGGATCTTTCCATGAACCTGCAGGCTTTTATTTCCCAACGCCTGATCCCTACTCTGGATCAGAAACGGGTTGCGGCGGTAGAGGTCCTGCTAGGCACACCTACGATTAAGGAGAGTATTCTTAAAGGCAAGTTCGAACAAATAAAGGAAATAATGTCTAAATCCGAAGAGTTGGGAATGCAGACATTCGACGGTGCTCTTTTTTCCTTGTATCAGGAAAATCTGATCAGTCTGGACGAAGCACTGAAAAACGCCGACTCGCCGAATAACCTGAGGCTGCAAATAAAACTGGCTCGCAATGCTGGTCAGAATAGTGATGGAGAGAATAATGACGACTCATCCGATGATTTACTCGACAGCAAAATCGAACTCAGTGTCGAAGCCCTGGAAGATGACTCATTGGATAATATGGATGTGGATGTGGATGAAGACGAACTGATTCTGGCTGCTATGACCTCATAACGTCATGGCCTCATAACGTCATGGCCTCATAACAATAGTTAACTGTGTTATGCTTCGAATCTGTTTTTATCCTGCAGACTCGAGACATCATGATTAATAAAGCCGCACTGATTAACACTATCGCAGGCAAAGCCGGAGAAATGTTCGGTGGCGAAAAAAGCCGTACCCGGGAAGATATCGAAAGTAATATGAAAGCACTGGTGGGCAGTGCCCTGTCCCGTTTTGATCTGGTCAGCCGTGACGAATTTGATACTCAAGTGGCCGTTTTGAAACACACAAGGGAACGTCTGGAAGCATTGGAAAAACAAGTGAATGAGATGTCAAAAGACGATTAATTTCTATTCTCTTCTCTTCTCTTCTCTTCTCTTCTCTTCTCAAGACGTCTCTGAGAGCCTGATGGCATCGGCGTATCCAGTGACAACGAGGAGCAATAGGACGATTGCTCCTCGAGGATTATTTCTTACCCTGCCCACCAACAATTGAAACTGCATTCTTCGTACCCTGTAGATGCAGAGTTGTTGTCTGTACTCGCCTTTCCGCATCTCCAATCACTTTAGAGAAACACTCTCTATCTGGATATAAAATCAGCTCTGTTCACAATATAAAAAATACCTGATATTCATCTATACTTTCCTCCGCAAGTAGTCGCTGATTCTGTACAGTTTGCGAGGTTGTATAACATGAAAACCATTAATAGGCTGGCCGCCACAGTCTGTACAACAGCCTTCTATCTATTAATGTATTTATCCCTGCCTGCTTTTTCCGATGTCAGTGCCAGTGCCAGTGCCAGTGCCAGTGACAACCTGATCAATGAATGGACTCATCAGGAAAATATCCTGTCAGGATTCCAGCGGAATGTTGTGAGTTTTATTCCTTCTTCGGACAGTGACTATTCGGTATTTGAACCCATCTGCTACGGATATGCGGATACGGATGTCTCAGGGGCCCGCTCCTCATACCTCAGCCGGGTTATCACCTCTACATCCTGTGCAAATAAACTCAGCCAGTTTTTAAAATCGTCAGATATGTGTATCAAGGCATCCTCCCCTCGGGGTGAGAGGGTATTCTGCACAACCGCTGATTTTCATAAGATTACCCCAAACCTGTTACTCATTGGTAACAGGAAGCATCTAACAGAGATTTTATCGGCACTTGAAAACATGGTTGTTCCACCTGACTTCAACAGAGTCAAACGCATATCTGTACCCGTATCGGATACACAGGAATACTCTTCCAGCAAAAGGGAAGTCATACCTGAATTACAAACGCATCAGATAGAGACTGACTGTTCAGAAGCAGGAACATGCTATATTCCCGTGACAGCATCTGATGGGCCGCCTGTCCTGATGGTTCAGCATGACTTAGTGTGTATCATGACTGACGTAGATGATAAGTGTCAGTTATTCCCATCCAGAAGGCAGGTAGAAAGTAACTGTCTGGATGTGAAAAACTGTACTTTTTGCTTTCTGGATAATGGCTCTGTCACTGTATCCCGATGTGACAGCCTGACCGTCGACTCCTGCTACCAGAGGACAGGCAACCCTGGAATCTGCACCGCAAAAGCAGACAGTAATCTATCTATCAGACAAAGAATCTGCGCGGATGAATGCCTGAACGCGGGCTGTATCAATGACGATGGTAAAATCTGCTGTATTGAAGAAAACCCTCAATCCATAGAGTGTAATTCGGGCAGTGTGCCAACCACAGGTTTAATGACACTGCTGCTCGCTGCAGTTTCTCTGCAGGTCCATGCGTTATTCAAATAAACGCGCCTTTTCACAAACCTTTTCACAAACCTTTTCACAAACCTTTTTTATACCTCATCACGGCATATCCTCAGCTGCTATGATCTCCTATTCATTTCATCAGTAATGAACGTATTAAATGTCCAGACTGGCCCAGGTATTTTCAAGAGCTAAAACCGGAATCACAGCGCCTGCTGTCGCTGTTGAGGTTCACCTCTCCGCCGGTTTACCAGGGCTGAGCATAGTTGGCTTGCCTGAAGCTGCAGTAAGAGAAAGTAAAGACCGTGTGCGCAGTGCCATTATCAATAGTGGTTATGACTTTCCGGACGGACGTATTACCGTCAATCTGGCTCCGGCAGATCTCCCAAAAGAGGGAGGGCGTTTTGATCTTCCTATAGCTCTGGGCATTCTTTCAGCATCCGGACAGCTTCCTGCCTCTAGTCTAGAAAACAGGGAGTTTCTGGGAGAACTGGCACTGTCAGGCAGCCTCCGTCCAGTCACCGGAATTCTTCCTGCGTCGGTAGCTTGTGGTCAGGCAGACAGGGAATTGATTGTTCCAGATCAAAACGCACCGGTGGCTGCTATTTCAAGTGGCACCTCTGTCATAGCGGCCGGTTCACTGATGGAAGTCTGCTCCTGCCTTACCGGGCAAACCCATATTACACCGTCAACAGCACCTGCAACTGAACAGTCTATTCAATACCCCGATTTGCAGGATGTCCGGGGACAGCCTCAGGCCAAGCGAGCTCTGATAGTGGCTGCAGCAGGAGGGCATCATATGATCTTTTTTGGCCCACCCGGTACAGGAAAGACCATGCTCGCCAGCCGGATGCCCGGAATATTACCTCCCTTGTCAGAACAGGAAGCGCTTGAAGTTGCAGCAATTCACTCACTGACCAGCCACTCGCAGCCAGGTACATGGAAACAGCGCCCTTTTCGAACACCACATCACTCGTCATCGTCTGTGTCACTGGTGGGCGGGGGCAGCAATTTAAGACCGGGAGAAATTACCTTTGCCCATCATGGCGTACTATTTCTTGATGAAATGCCGGAATTTCATCGACAGGCGCTGGAGATTCTCCGGGAACCACTTGAGAGTCGGGAAGTAGTCATAAGCAGAGCCAGAGGTCAGGAAAAATATCCGGCATCCTTTCAGCTCATTGCCGCCATGAATCCGTGCCCCTGTGGCTACCTGGGAGACAAACGACGTTCCTGTCGGTGTAGCCCCGACCAGGTAAAACGCTATATCAATAAAATCTCCGGGCCTCTTCTGGATAGAATTGATCTGCAGGTCGAATTAGTGTCGCAAGATACCAGAACGATTCTCGAACACGAATCCGATGCCAGCACCGTGGATTCACTCAGTCTCAGGAAAAAAGTCATCAATGCCCGAAAAATTCAGTTAAAACGGCAGGGAGTAACGAATGCACAACTATCCCCCAATGAGATGAAGAAACACTGTCATCTTGACAGGGCAGAACAAATCTTTATTACCCGGGTTTGTGACCGTTTGTCTTGTTCGGCAAGAGCCGTGCATAGAATTCTGAGGGTTTCCCGAACACTGGCTGATCTGGAATCCTCACAGACAGTTCAACAAAAACATCTGGCCGAGGCATTACAATACCGTCGACTGGAATCACGAACCCCGTTATAGATATATGCCGGGAAAACAAATACTAACGATGCCCTGGCATTCAACTGCCTTTAGACCCTATGAATAATCCAGCTGCATTGGAACAACACCTGAGTCAGATCAATGCCTCTGCAGAAAGTAGGCGTATTGATTTTTTGAAAGTGAGTGATCTCGAAATAGCTGTTTACCCGGGGCTTATCTCACCCGGTCAATACCCCAGAATTGCTGCCATGGTTGAATGGCTTCCTTATAACTATCAGGAAAACTGGCTGGAAATGGGTTGTGGATGCGGCATACTTTCATTATACGCAGCCAGATATTTTCAAATTAAAACCTTAGCCGTAGATATCAACCCACAGGCCATTCTCTGTACCCGTGACAATGCCCGTAAGAATCGCCTTTCTCATTTGATAGATACCAGGGTTTCGAATGTCTATTCGGATATACGGCACCAGGAACGCTTTGATACGATCATCTGGAATCAACCATCCCATAATGTACCCGCAGACTATTTCCCCTCTTTGCCGGAACAGGGTATCTGTGATCCTGGATATAACGCCATGGCTCGTTATCTCGCTCATGCCAGAGATCATTTAACCCCCGGAGGCCGGGTGATCATTACCCGACACTCTGTCTATACCGATCATGAAACACTCGATAACCTCATTAAACGCAATCATTTCAAATCAATTTCAGCAATGCGATACAGAGGCTTGAATCCTGATCAACCCGGAGAGATTTCCGTTGACATTTTATTGCCTTAAAAGATCGTTGATATGTTATTAAATCAGCCTTGTCGCTTAACCTGTTTCCGAACACCTTCATGCCCAGGTTTCATGCCAGGATCACCGGGTTGCCAGCCTTCCGCAGGTACTGTTTTCCCCTCATGTTCCTCCTCGAAAACAACAGCCGCCGCCTTCCTGTACAGGTCTTCCACATCACGACCAATGCTGTTCGACTGGATCTCTGCAATACGAACCCTGCCTTTTAAATCAATAAAGAATGTGGCTCTCAGGGCCAGGCCATCAGCACCTTCGATGCCATAGGTTTTGATTATTTTCCGATCAGGGTCAGACAGCATAATGAATCCGACATTACCAATACCTATAGGATTCATTGGTGAGCCTTCTTCCGGTTTAGCTGATTTCAGTCGCCATGCCTGATGAGACGCTTCAGGGTCCTTCTCCAGAGAGGCTTCATCGGTGGATAACACCAACACTTCGTATCCCAGAGCTTTAAACTTATCCAGTTTTTTATTCAGGGTAATTAATTCAGTGGGGCAAATGAACGTGCAGTTTTTCGGATAGGTGAGCAACATGATTCTTCTGGTTCCAAACAGGCTGGAAAGCCTCAAACCTTCAACAATCTTACCGGCAGGATTGTTTTTTACAGGAATCACGGCTGTCGCTTCAAAGTCGGGGGCTATGGAATCGGGTAATGGAATAGCCAAAGCAGACATGCAGATACACCATAACAGCGTACAGATTAATGCCATTCTAATTTTCATCAGGGTCTCTGAGCTTAACGTCACAGGAAAGTAGTAGAATAGGTTTAGCAGAAGGTTCTGTGGATTCAAGGGGCAGGAATACTGATATACTGAAGCCTTTCATTCATCGGCTTCTCTAAAAAAGTGCAAAGACTCAACGACAGACAGGCGCAGGCCGTAAAATACATTGATACCCCATTACTGGTTCTTGCTGGCGCTGGCAGTGGCAAGACCAGTGTTATCACCACTAAAATTGCCTACCTGATTGAGCAATGTGGTATCAATGCCCGACATATCGTTGCAGTGACTTTCACCAATAAAGCATCCAGGGAAATGAAGGCGCGTGTGGGGAAACTGGTAAAAGGTAAAGCGTCCCGTGGACTGACCGTTTCCACCTTTCATAATCTGGGTTTGAACATTATTCGCAAAGAATACAAGATTCTGGGGTATAAACCCGGTTTTTCCATTTTTGACCAGCAGGATGCCACGTCCCTTATTACTGATCTGATGCATCGTGATATGAGTGCAGAAGACAATGGCGTGGATCAGATTCAACACGCTATTTCCAACTGGAAAAATGAACTGATCTCTCCGGAGAATGCCCTGGCCAGTGCCCGGCAACCATGGGAACAGACTGCCGCCATGGTGTATGAACACTATGAACGGATGTTGAAAGCCTATAATTCCGTGGACTTCGACGATCTGATTCTGAAACCCGTAGAGCTCTTTCGTACGCATCCGGACGTTTTGAAGCGCTGGCAGGATAAAGTTCACTATATGCTGGTGGATGAATATCAGGATACCAACGGCGCCCAGTATGAACTGGTGAAAAAGCTGGTGGGAGATCGACGCAAGCTTACCGTAGTCGGTGATGATGACCAGTCAATCTATGCTTGGCGTGGCGCCCGGCCAGAAAACCTGGCTCTGCTTAAAAATGACTACCCCAGTCTGAGGGTCATTAAGCTGGAGCAGAATTACCGCTCTACCAGCCGCATATTGAAAGCGGCCAATACCTTGATCGCCAATAATCCTCACGAGTTTGAAAAAACACTCTGGAGCGAACTGGGTATGGGGGATGAAATCCGGGTCATCAAATGCCGAAATGATGAAATTGAATGTGAACGAATCGCTACAGAAATTCTGACTCACAGATTACGTCATGAGAATGGCTACAAGGATTACGCCGTTCTCTACCGTGGTAATTTTCAATCCCGATTACTGGAAATCAAGCTGCAACACCATGGTATTCCTTATCATATAAACGGCGGCACTTCATTTTTCGCCCGGTCAGAAGTCAAAGACATCATGGCCTACCTGCGATTACTGATCAATCAGGATGATGACAACGCATTCCTTCGGGTGGTTAATACCCCTAAAAGGGAAATAGGCCCGACGACACTGGAAAAACTGGGCAACTATGCCAACAAACATCATGTCAGTATGTATCAGGCTACCCAGGAAAAAGCCCTGGAAGAAGACCTTGCTCCCCAATACGTGGAACGACTGAAAAAATTCACTCTCTGGCTGGATGGCGTTTCCCGGAAAATCCAGACGGATGATGACCCCATGCAGATACTCAGGGAAATGATTGAAGACGCCGACTACGAAAACTACCTGATGCAGCATTCTTCCACTCCGGCCCAGGCCGAAAAGCGTATGGCCAATGTCTGGTTTCTTGTGGATGCCCTGCAACAATCCCTGGAGCGGGGAGATGAAGATCGTACCGTTGAAGAAGCCATTGCCAGCCTGATTCTCAGAGATATGCTCGAAAGAAACGAGGAAGAAGAAGACGCTGATCGTGTACAGCTGCTAACCCTTCATGCATCCAAAGGACTGGAATACCCTCACGTTTATATGATGGGACTGGAAGAAGATCTGTTACCTCACAGAACCAGCGTTGAGCAGGATAATGTTGAGGAAGAACGCCGACTCACTTACGTGGGTATTACCCGTGCCAGAAAATCTCTGACCATAACCCTGGCAGGGCAGCGGAAGCAATTTGGCGAGGTCATCGATACCATGCCCAGTCGCTTTCTTGAAGAACTGCCTCAGGAAGATCTGGTGTATTCCGGGTTTGATGAGTCATCCAGTCAGGAAACAAAGAAAATGGCCGGTAAAATGGGTATTGAAGCCCTGTTTAAATCTATTGGAGCCTGATCACCTGCGTATATACCCATCGCCTTTCAAGATGATACGTTGTTGTCTGCCCTCACTCACCCCGATCACTTACTACTTGTAAGCTCACGGGGCTTCACTCGGTTGACGCCTAGCCTCATCATGAAATCCAATGGGTATACCCGTCGCCTTTGGGTATAGAGTTTCCATCTGATGATCATTAAAAACAATCTGTGCTGAATCCATGGATGCAACAGCACAGACATCGCTCAATTTTCGTCACCCCCTTCATCCTGATCTGTCATCTGAATTTTATACAAAGTGCCTGATAACAGTTCCTCTTCGGATTCCTCCCAGCGAGAATAGGTGACATCCACTTCAGTCAATGTTCTGGCCGCATCTTCTGCATATTGGCACATGGACTCACTATAGGTAATAAGACGACCAATATTGGGCTCAGCTCTATAGGTTTTGAGAGTTCTGGATACATACTCCTCATGGTAACCATCGTTTTTATCATTACTGACCAATTGTCGATCATAATAATCGGTGAAGTAGGCTATGTTTTTTGTACCACCAAAGTGTATATCTACAGAACAATAGGCTCCCCATAACATTCCACGGGTTCTTTCAACCTGCACAATGACACCAGCTACCGTCTTACCGCCATTGACAATGTACTTCTTTCTTTCTTTCCATTCGACACCCTGGGGGTAGTGCTTGTAGGAATGACTGGCCGTGAAATCAAGATCCGGTTCCAGAACATCTTCCAATATGTAGCGACTGTCAGTACTGAAAGGTACATAAGCATAGAAAGGGTAGCGATACCTCAAAACAACAGGTCTTTTTACTTTCAGTTTTTCAACCTCTCCCCAGAGATCTTTATCGCTATCCTGAACAGAGATCCGAAATTCTTTTACCGGGTAATCATCGATCAGTGACTTCCTGATTCTTTTTATTCCCCCGACTGCATTAAACTGGATTTCCCCAGAGGTGAAAATAATCCCTTCAACCCACTCTTTCGAGGGTACCGTTCCCACCAGTAAACCTGTAGACCACCAGTCATCGGGATGCGCCTGAACTTCATCAGTAGTAGGCAGTTCAAGGGGAATGTCATCCTCCTCATCGGGTATTTCATTCAAAGGGGCTGCCCGGACCAATCCTGCAAACGCCATTAAAATGACTAAAACCCATCTTCCAGACTTCATACTCACTCCCTGAGAATTTTACTGATGCTCTGGATTTCAGCTTAGTCTATGAAAATGTGTCGATAAGAAGGTCTGCACCTCAAAAACAAATCATTCTGGATCATCAGCCTCTTATTAAAACTATGGCTACGGACCACATCACCAGGCAGATCACACCATCGATAATCTTCCATATTTTTGGATTGGTCATCAGGGGTGCCAGCTTTGCTGCACCCAGACCAAGACCGTAAAACCAGATCACCGAAGCCGTTGAAGCCCCCAGTGCAAATATCAGTCTCAGGTCTTCAAACTGTGCGCCAATGCTGCCAATCATGACCACGGTATCAAGATAAACATGAGGGTTCAGTAGTGTAACGGCCAGTGTCGTTGTGATGACCGCCTTTCGATTGGAAAGGGTCTGACTTCCAGATTCCAGATGTTCTTCTTTAAAGACTTTCAACAGTGCCTTGAATCCCATCCAGCCAAGAAATGCCGCACCTCCCCAGCGCGCTATTTCCAGCAACAGTTCATTACTGACAATGAGCGTGCCCAACCCCATCACACCAGCAAAAATAAGGCTTATATCACAGATAATACAAATAGTAGCGACCAGTAAATGATGCTGGCGTCGCAAACCCTGTGTCAGTAAAAACGCATTTTGTGTGCCTATGGCCAGAATTAAACCGCCACCAATGCTAAAACCCTGTATGAATGCCGAAAACATCTATTCTCCGAAACTGTTCCATTTTTTATCGTTATTGATAGGCGACAGTATATATATTTTGTGAACCATTACCCAGAATCGTAACATCCCAATATAAAGTACTTGAAAACAGATTTTCACTTGAATACTCTCGGATGGATCATTTACACAACAAGGAATGTTGATTCATGAAAAACAAACTGTTTGTCCTGTTGCTCACCTATTTTTGCGGAGCTGCTTTTTCGGTTTCTGCAGCTCAGGACACACCCTCTGTTCAATCGGTTACACCCAGCCTGAAAAAGCTGGCATCGTTAATGTCCGTCAAATCCTGGGAAGTGAAATTTCGATCAGGTCAAAATGCAAAACTGAAGCTTGTTAATAATAATACAGGCGAGGTTTACTATTCAAAACAGCTTGAACCAAAAGAAAATGGTGCTATCGACTGCATTACAGATTCAGCGTTAGTTTATTTGATAAAAGACAGCGTTCACATTGATTGGCAATGCAACTCAACCATCGCCAATATCAGCATTTCCACTAACGAGAAAATAGCTGAGCTCGCTCAATTAACAGTGTCTGGTAAAATAACTATCGATAGCAATCACTATCTTCTCGCTTCCGATGGAAATGATTTTGATGAGCTAAAGCAAAGACTCTTATCAAAAGAGGCAAAAGACCGACATGCCGGTATCGAACTTCTGGTTCAGTACGAATAATTGCCTAGCCACTGATTAGCGATAATAGAACAATCAGTGGCGCACCAGAAATCCCCTGAGCACCACTCTCTCATACCGAATAGAAAAACCGTGACGTTTTCCCCCAATTATTTTCTCAATAATGCAACCTGTTTCACAAAACGGTTAAATTCTGTTTGTTTGCATAAAAATGCACCTTTGTACAAAGGCAGCCTTTCTGCTACATTCTGTTCTGTCACAAAAAAGATACAAAGTAGCACTAGACTATAACTCCGCTATATCCGCTATATCCGCTGTAACTGTAGAGAAATCCATGGTCACAGATGGCTGCCGGTTTAACGACAGATGTATGTTAGTAGTCGGGAACCGAATTACAGCAATAACAATAATAAGAGAATAAGAGGAGCTGGAACATGGTAGAGAAAAAAGCCGATGGCATGACAATTTTACTGGCCGTTTTTGTCATAGCTGTTATTACTACTGCTACAACATCTTTTATCTAGACATTAATTCAGGATGTAAATTCCGCAAGAAACACGGAAGTTTTTTGCCCAATCGTCACTCTTCTCTGACTTCCCCCTCCCCTGATTAAGCTTTCCCGGATTTTGCCTCTCAAAAGCGAATACTCAAACCAATTTGCTACGACCGCACGACTGCATGGGTGCACAACGCAGGAGCAGTTGCCGCGTAGGACAGACTGTTTCCTGTCAGGCTTCTGGACATTAAGACAATCAGACTATAAGTTATTGAAGCAAAAACATAACCCGATTGTCCCGAGGAAAAATGACAAAAAGAAGTATTGTGGACACCACACTGCCAACAAACAGTGACTCCGGTATCGATAACCACCTCGACTCTGAGCATATTCTTAAAACAGCATTGCAATACCCTCACACCCGAAGCGACTCCATTGTTAATAATTATTTCGGAATTCAGATTCCCGATCCGTATCGCTGGCTGGAAGATGATAGAAGCACCGAGACAGCCCAATGGATAGAATCCCAAAACAGGGTCACTCATGATTTTCTGTCACAGATTCCCTATAGAAATGCCCTGCAAAAACGTCTCAAAACATTATTAGACTATGAAAAGATATCTGCACCTTTTATAGAAGGGGAGCACACCTATTTCTATAAGAACGACGGGTTACAGAATCAGTATGTTCTGTATCGAAAGACCGAAAACGATCAGTCAGAAGTATTTTTAGACCCTAATACTTTCAGTGAAGATGGCACCACGTCACTCAGTGATATCTGTTTTTCAAAAGATGGAAAACTGGCTGCTTACCAGATTTCTGAAGGTGGCAGTGACTGGCAGAAAATTTTTATCATTGATACTGAATCCGGAGAAATTCTTGAAGATCCCCTGGTGGATGTAAAGTTCAGTGATCTGTCCTGGCTGGGTAATCAGGGTTTCTATTATTCCAGTTATGATAAACCTGAAGGCAGTGAACTCTCGGCAAAAACCGACCAGCATAAATTGTACTTCCACACCCTGACCACTCCCCAGAAAGCCGATGAACTTATTTTTGGTGGATCGGCCAGTGAAAAGCACCGTTATGTTTCTGGTGAAGTAACGGAAGATGATCGGTATCTGCTTATCTATGCCATGGAATCAACTTCCGGAAACAAGTTATTTCTGAAAGACCTGCAACAAGCCAGCAATCCGTTGATAACGGTTCTGGACAACACTGATTCCGATACCCACTTTCTGGATAACAGTGCTGATACCCTGTATCTGGTTACCAACCTTGATGCCCCTAATCAGAAAGTAGTCCGTGTATCTGCCAGAAACCCATTGCCTGAGCACTGGCGGGACGTGATACCGGAAACCCCGAACGTTATTGAAGCTTTAACGGGCAGTGGCTATATTTTTGCCCACTATATGATTGATGCCATTTCCCAGGTCAAACAATATGACCTGCAAGGTCAGCTGATTCGTGAGATCACGCTGCCTGATGCCGGTACGGCTAAAGGTTTTGACGGGAAAAAAGAACAGAGCAGACTTCATTTTCAATTCAGCAACTACAAGACGCCGGATACCATCTTTGAGCTTGATCCTGAAACCGGTGTATCAACGGTTTATCAAGAGTCGGGCGCCCGGTTCGACCCTGAATGGTTTGTCTCTTCCCAGGTGTTTTATCACTCTAAAGATGGCACCAGAATTCCCATGATAATCACTCATCGCAAAGATCTGGTGAAAGACGGCAAAAATCCCACCATTCTTTATGGTTACGGTGGTTTTAACGTCAGTCTGACGCCTTACTTCAGCGCCACTATTGCCCAGTGGCTGGAACTGGGCGGAATTTACGCCGTGGCTAATCTTCGTGGTGGTGGTGAGTACGGTAAAGAGTGGCATATTGCCGGTACCAGGCTGCAAAAACAGAATGTCTTTGATGACTTTATCGCTGCGGCTGAATATTTAATCGCAGAGAATTATTCATCCAGTGAATATCTCGCCATCAGTGGCGGTTCCAATGGTGGCCTTCTGGTCGGTGCAACCATGACCCAGCGACCAGATCTGTTCAAGGTTGCGCTGCCCGCCGTAGGTGTTCTTGATATGCTGCGCTATCACACATTTACCTCCGGTGCAGGCTGGGCTTACGACTATGGCACTTCCGGGGACAATGCCGAGATGTTTGAATACCTTGAGAGTTATTCACCGGTACACAATGTCCGTGATGACATTGAGTATCCGGCCACCCTGGTGACCACTGGTGATCATGATGACCGGGTTGTACCCGCGCACTCATTCAAGTTTGCGGCTGAATTACAATCAAAGCAAAAGGGCTTCAATCCTACCCTGATTCGCATTGAAACCGATGCCGGGCACGGTGCCGGAACCCCCACCAGCAAGATTATTGAACAGTACTCTGATATCTACGCTTTCACTCTCTATAACATGGGAGTAAAACAACTGTCGTGAGTGTGCGATATTGAATACCCCGGCAGTCTATACCGTTTCCATTGGCTGCCTTTATCATTTCCATTGAAGGTGTGAACAGGTGCAGACAATGATTCTGCACCTTCAAATACAACGGATATACCTTGAGAAAGACTGCCGGTATATTTCAAATGCACATAGAGCAATAGTCGGAAAATCGTATTTCTTACCGTTTTTCGACTACGTTTAGCAGACCAGTCATTCCATTTAATACAGCAAAAAACCAGTACTTCCCTGCAGACTGTACGTGTTTTGGTAATTTCCCGCTTTACAGACCAAGCGCTTGCTTGGTAGTTTTAGCAACCAGAATCAACAATAACAGAGCAATAGACAGGAATTTTGGTATGAGTAATCTGTCCGGTAAAACCATTATTATCAGTGGTGCCAGTCGGGGCATTGGCCGTGAAATTGCCCTTCGTTGTGCTGCTGACGGTGCCAACCTCGTTATTGCAGCAAAATCCTCTGATCCCCACCCAAAGCTGCCCGGTACCATTCACTCGGTTGCGGAAGAAGTTGTCGCCGCTGGTGGCCAGGCTCTGGCGGTGCAAATGGATGTACGGGATGAAGCGTCCGTTGCCAGCATGATCGAGCAGACTGTCGATCGTTTTGGTGGAATCGACTGCTTAATTAATAATGCCGGTGCGATTCGATTGACCAAAGCCGAACACACACCCATCAAACGCTTTGACCTGATGCATCAGGTCAACACCCGGGCAGTGTTGCTCAGTAGCCAGCTGGCGCTGCCACATCTGAAAAAATCAGACAATGGTCATATTATTAACCTGTCACCGCCACTCAATATGGACAGTAAATGGTTTAAGGATTACACACCATACACCATTACCAAATATGGAATGTCCATGCTGACACTGGGTCTGGCGGAAGAATTCAGAACTGCGGGTGTTGCGGTAAACTCGCTCTGGCCAAGAACCACTATTGCCACAGCCGCTGTAGAATTCGAGGCTGGCGGTAAGGAACTGTTCAAGGTATCCAGAACGCCCGCTATTATGGCGGATGCGGCCTATGCCATGCTTACCAGCAACAGTCAGGAATTTACCGGTAACCACTGCATCGATGAGCAATTGTTACGTGATCAGGGCGTGACGGAATTCGATCATTATGCAGTAGTACCCGGTACTACAAATTTCTTTACCGATCTTTATGTTGAGGAATAATACCATTGCCGGTTTCTAACAGGCGTTATGAGTCTGAAAAGGCAGCGCAATAGCATAATTATAATTCGGAAGTGCTAGAGCAATCGTAATATCCCTGGTCGGTAGCAATACCGGCCAGAGGTACATCCCACTCAGCTACCGGAATCTGTTCGACTTTCTGACATTCATGAGCCAGACCAATCAGTAATGGTTTTGCTGCATTTCGGGTAAATTCAAACGTCCGGTCATAAAAACCACCCCCCATTCCCAGTCTTTCTCCCTGTGTATCGAAACCTGTCAGGGGCATTAGAACCAGATCCAGTGCGTCAGGCGAAATGGCCTTCGCATTATCGGGTTCAGGTTCAGGAATACCAAAACGGTTTTTTACCAGGGTTGTTGTGGAATGGTATTCGACAAATTTTAAAAAATGCGGTTTTTCTATATCAAGAACGGGTAAGTAACAGGTTTTACCTTGTTGCCATAACCATTCTGCAACCCTTTGCGGGCAAATTTCACCATCATTGGCCAGATAAAGCGCAACATGTTCACAGGCAACGAACAGTTCCAGTTTTGTCAGAATGTCTACCAGGGCACACCGGGCCTGCTCTTGCTGTTCAAGCGCTAAAGAACGGCGGCGTTCACGCAGCATCTGGCGCAAGGTGCCACGATCCGGTGTTGTCTCAGTAAAATTATCTGGCATACAGAGTTCCGTTATAGAAAGCTCCGTTGTAAAGAGCTCCGTTGAGTGTCAGGTTCAACAAATCCATCTTCCCTGTTTATTTTTGGCTACACTATTTCCGACAACAATTCCGACAACAATTCCGACAACAATTCCGACAACAATTCCGACAACAATTCCGACAACAATTCCGACAACAATTCCGACAACAATTCCGACAACAATAATTTGTCCACCTGCACATAGCGGCTAACACAACAATGCATCGATGTAGCAAGAAAAAGAGTATCTGTAATTCATGGAATTGTCTTACTCTGTTACTCTTGATTAAAACCGCAACGAACGCAACATTCGTTGTTATGATTAAGGCTCAAGCTGCCTTGTTAAACTTTTAATAAATACGTTACGGGAGCCATTAATATCACGATCAACGGTGAATCCATCACCCTTTATAACCTTTGACGAGCCAAGCCGGTCGTTAATGGTGCCATCCCACGTACGGGTTTTTGAGGTGTATGCCTCATTGCAATCGACAACGTGTTTACCGTACTTTTTGGCATACCACTTAAGACGCATCTTAAACCCGTAGTGGTTAAGGTCTAGCATCTGGCGACAAGTGTTTCGGCGAATAATACGAACCTTTTTGTCTTTCCGTGTGACCATCCCTCTGGTTTCAAAGGTGGGTAAAAAGATCACGTCATAGCTAGACACAAGCTCGAACGCCAAGCGGTTATGCAAGTCCAGAATGATGTCATCCTTCTTACACTTCAGGCGATTGATTTTACGGTTAAAGTGAACAATGCAATCTCGCGCCCACTGAGGCATATCAACGAACTTCACGCCCTTTTGCACATTGAGAACTTTTTGTTTTTGACCAATCAGCTTGTCCACTTTCTTCATTAATGGGAACAGCTTTTCTTTGGCAAGGTTATCGCCAGCAATTAAAGCATCCTTATCGCTAAAACAGGTGGCGAAGGTTCTCACTCCGGGATCAATACCAACACAATTTACTCCACCTTGGATTTCGCTATTGAGTTCGATGTGTTGTTGCACCTGAATAAACCAACGACCCTTGTCACAGGTGATAACGCATGATTTGCCAATGGCTTCGTCGGGTACATTTTCAGTCAGATGAATTTTACCCAGCGCATTGACGCAGGGGTTTAGCCCCTTTGGTAGCCGGTCAATTGAGAAAGAATGCTTGCTCCCTTTGCGGCTTTTAAATCCGACCTCTGCAAAACCTCCTTTGGCTCCTTTCAGTTTTTTATTCTTGCTGCAAACCGCTTTAAAGGTGGTTGCCGCTGCAAGTGTTCCATTGTCAGAAATTAATGAATTATAAGCACGACCATTGTCTTTCTGTTCTTGCTCTACCTGTGCCTTTATGGAAGGGCGCATGTTGATGAACTTGCCGCTTTCATCCTTGTATTTGTCGTTACGGAAGCGGTTTACAGCTAGATTGTATGAACGTCTATATAATGCAAGTGCGTCCCTGTATGCCGACTCATTTTCCGGATAAAACCTTATCTTTTTTGATGCTACTATTTTTACGCCTTTCAGCGGAACGCTTTCCGTAGTGGCTATTGCAGAATGAGGTAATGAAACCGATAAGCTCTGAGGTATCAAAGGCTTCACAGGAACCATTCGAGTCATCCAGAACTTCGATTTGTCCTCCCGATAATTCAACGAGCCATTTGATAAGCTCGAATCCTGATCGTGCAAGTCGGTCTTTTGTGGCAACCACAATGTGGGTTGGATTTCCGCACATTGCTGATTCCAGAATGGTTTGCAGCCCTTTTCGTTTAAAGTTGAAAGCACTGGCAATGTCACTGATAAATTCTGCGTCAGGATGCCTTTCGAGCAAGATACGCTTTTGCGTATTGATGCTGGATTTTTGCTTCCCTGAGCTAACCCTTGCATAGCATATCTTTCTCTGCTGGTTGATGAATATGCGGTAGTGACCACCGCTCGTTTGCATTATTTTCTCGTAATGACCGCTTTCGATCTTTCGCCTTATTGTCTGGGAGGTTACGCCCTCAATCTTGGCAAGTTTGGTTGTGGATACCCACAAAATAAACGTCTCTGGTTATTAATTCAGAGACAGCATAGCACGCTATGTTGCGTTTGTTGTATTTTTACTGAACTGCTCTTATTTATGTCACAGGCATCAAAGTCTCTGGATATTACTTCGATCGATTTTTACCAGTTTGTTGATGACTCCCCAGTGAGTAAAGCTGACATATCGCTGCTTGAAGAGCAGTGGGACTATAGCATACATGCCCGCGCACTGGATCTTCGGGAGCTTATAATGGAACATCCCCGTTTACTCCATCATCAGGTTTACAGCCTGAGTCAGAACTCAGAAGGTCGTTGGGGAGATCTCAAAGGATCCCTATTCGCATTATTCCTGATTAAATATAAGGAGAATCATTTTACCTCGGCCAAAAGAAAAAACATCCTCATTACCTTTTTAAATCACGGAGCGCATTTATTTACACGGACAGTCACCATTAGTCACCCGGTTGAAACCGAGTTTAATTTCGGGCTTATTTCCCTTCTTATTGATCTGGCCAGTGACTCAAACGCCTGTGCTGAATTCTTTGAACCTGTTTCTGACTCTCCCCTGGCCAGAGCCGACCGGCAGAATCTAGCATTTGTGAAAGAACAGTTAGGTAATGAGCTGTATAGCCAATATCTTGCAGACAGGAGACGACAGTTTCAGTTGCTTCTGGGTGACGCCCATGAACAGGAAATAAAGACAGGATGCCTTGCAGCCAACTGTCTTTTATCTGCTGTCAGATCACTCTATAGCAACAGTCCTGAAGATCTGGTTGAGGAACTTGCCTGGCTTCTTATTGCTGATAGTGCAAATTTCATGAGTATTGAAACCGAAACCCTTGTGTTTACCAGACAGCACAGTTTGACCACCACAAATCCAAAGAACCGAAATATCATTCATCACATCATCATTGCGAATAATTTTGAACATTTGTTTGATGACCTGTCGTTTACGGCTCAGGAAGAGATCCTGACACTCATCCCCAGCGTTTGGTTCTTTTATAAACCTGTTCCGAGAGACGAAGGAACGGCTATGTTGCGCTTAAAGGTTGAAAGTAATATGGTTCCAACTACCTGTTGGTTCTGGTCATTAAAAACAGCACTATTAGACTGTTAAGAGGCTAGTATATGTATTTTACAGCCTTCTTAGCACTTCAGTGAGTCATTATAAACGCACTAATGTACCAGTATTTCGTTTTCAACCCTTACACGCAACATAGCCCGAAGGAACCCTGATACTGAAGCAACAGATCCAGGATCATCAATCCAGAAAAACCGACTGCTGGCTTGGCTCCTGGTTTTGTCAGGAACCCTCTATGGAACCGATAATTACAGCGTTGAATACCAGAGATGCTTCAGGAATATTCCCCCTCAATCTGGCTTTACTGTATGGGCAATGGCAACTGTCTGAATTTTTACTGAAAAACGGAGCCATTTATCCCATCAGCCTGAACCAGACTGAATGCCCAGACCTGACAAAGATGAAACCGGTCTGCCAGCAGTATTGATCAGCCTGACAAAAGTAATCGAAAGCAGCAACCTGATAACCCTACCAAGCGAAAACAAAATGAAAATAACATTATTATTGTTGATCAGTACCTGCTTTTGTTCGCCGATTCTGTTTGCCGGAGAAGAAAGTGATTTCCAAATCTGCCAGCCTGAAATTGACGGTACGATCAATCCAGACAGTGAATGCTGGGAGCAATACATCAAACACATTACAAATCTGGAACCAATCTTTATGACGGGTACTAATGAGATTGATGATAGTGTCAATGTTGACAATCAGACACTGGAGCCATATCACTCTGAATCATTGGCTTACTGGGAGCTTATTGAAATTTATGGTGAATACCCCTCACCCAACTTCTGGAATGCTTTCGTCGATGTTGCCTCCAGGCTGGAAAGTCCTGTCTGCCTGGTAACGGGCAAACTTCTGTCTGCTGATGTCTGTTTCAATCATCTGAGAACAGCCTGCATGAGCCCTGTCTGCGGGTTATGGGCTATCTACCAGGACGGAAAGTTAACTGGCGCAATACAAACAATTGACCCCGGGCCGGACAGTTACTCGGAAATAAGGCTTTATGCTTATATTCAGCCCACAAGAAAAGCGATTCCAGTAAAAGCTATTCAATCTTTACTGAAAAGATTCCAGAATAGCTTCAATCGTGAATTCATTGCCAGTAAAAAACAGATGCTGCTTTTTTTTCAGGCCTATTGGAATTATTTTTATCTTTTGAATCGCTTCAACTTACCACTGCATCTCAATATTATTCCGGATCATACCCAGATGTACGATTACATCCGGAGGGGGCGGCAATGCAACCAAAATATGCCTTGGTGCCTCAATTTGCCGCTGATCACTGACAGCTGGTTGATATTGAAACAGAAGGTGCGATTCTGTGCGTTCAAATTTTTCACTCATAGGAATCCGACTATTACCAATCGCCAGATATTGATTGATAGCGGATTTCTCAGAAGCTCAAACGACAGTCAGATCTTGATGTACGGTTCAAACTCTAAAGGTTGCCAACTGCCCCGACTCAGAGGTAAATCAAAAAGCATACACAGCGAATTCTAGGCACTAATTCTTACAGATTGCCAAAAAAAAAAGAGAAAAGCCCGACATACGAGCCTTTCCCTTTCTATAATCAACCTTTTTGAAAAATATGTTCCCTAAAAAGGAATATCATCATCAAAATCGTCAAAGCCACCTGCAGGTTGAGCTTGTGGTTGCTGCGCTTGCTGCTGGGGAGCTTGCTGAGCAGCGGGTTGAGGCGCGCGCTGTTGCGATGCGGGTTGCTGCTGAGGCGCGGAGGACGGTTGGGCTGCACCACCGTACTGCTGTGATTGTTGCTGTGGTGGCTGCTGTTGCTGGAAACCACCGGAAGCAGGCATACCACCTTCCTGACGACCGTCCAACATCTGCATCTGGCCACTGAACCCGTCAACGACTATTTCTGTCGTGTACTTATCCTGTCCCTGCTGATCCTGCCATTTACGGGTTTGCAGCTTACCTTCCAGATAAATCTTGGATCCTTTGCGCAGGTACTGCTGTGCAATTTCTGCCAGCTTGCCGAAGACCACAACTCGATGCCATTCGGTACGGTCCTGCTGCTGTCCTGTGTTGCGATCTTTCCAGGATTCACTGGTCGCAACGCTCAGGTTTGCCACTGCACTGCCATTGGGTGTGAAACGGACATCCGGATCATTACCCAGATTGCCAATCAGAATTACCTTATTTACGCCACGAGCCATTAATCATCTCCACTATTTATCAAGATTATCAAAATTACCAAGATTACCAAGATTACCAAAAATCAAAAATCCAGAACCAGGAATTATCAAACCATTAGCCAGAATGTCAGAATGATCTAAATTTCTGTATTCTTCTCTGTATTCTTCTCTGTATTCTTCTCTGTATTCTCTTCAGCACTCACCAAAACGTTGCAATGCTGGCAGGTCTAAATTGTGTTTATCTACTTTAAGATAGGCCGTTTTTTCTTCGGCAAGCACGGTCACTTCCCTGACACCCGGAATGACCGCCAACTGATCCCCAATGGCAAGAGTTTCATGCTCTGAAGATGAATTCAAAGCTATAACCATACTACTAACATAAGGGGGTTGTTTCATGGTAACAGACAATAGCCACCAGAGTGCAATGGGGATTGTACAAACCATCAACGCACCCGCAATCCCCCAGTGTTGCATAGCCAGCCCACCAAGGCTACCGCCCAGTGCGGCACCTAAGAACTGGCTGGTAGAGTACACTCCCATGGCGGTGCCCCGCGTGCCAGCCGGTGACAGTTTACTCACAAGAGAGGGCAGGGAAGCCTCAAGAAAATTGAAACCGGTAAAAAATATGAACAATCCAGCCAGAAGCCATCGGGCTTCTAAAGCCCCCTGATACATTGCCATTATGGCCAGCAGCAACAGGGTAACGGCAAAGCAGTAACACTGCTTCAAAAGTTTGCGACGCTCACTGACGATAATAAGAGGAATTATAAGTACGAATGAAATTCCCATAACAGCAAGATAGACCCAACCATGATCTTCCCGGGGTAAACCTGCACTGGTTTCCAGTGCCTCGGGAATAAATATGAATAAAGCCATAAGGGTGAAATGCAACGCAAAAATACCAAACACATGGCGAAGTAACTGCTGGTTAGCAAAAACACCGCTAAACCCTTCCGTTCGTACCGAGCTGTTCAGATCCTGTCTGGATGTCACCGGTGTGGGTACCAGCAACATCACCACAAGCATGGCACTAACCGCCATGACTGCGTTTGAAATAAACAGCCCCGAGAGCCCCCACCAGCTACTGATGAGCGGGCCAATGATCATTGCCAGACAGAATGCCAGACCTATGCCCATACCAATCATGGCCATGGCCTTGGTGCGATGCTGGTCCCGGGTCAAATCAGCCAGCAGGGCTGTCACTGCACCGGCAATGGCACCACACCCCTGAAGTACGCGCCCGGCAATAATTCCTTCGATAGTTTCAGCCTGGGCTGCCAGTAAACTGCCCAGTAAAAATATCAGCAATCCAGCCAGAATAACCGGCTTTCGCCCGTACCTGTCTGAAAGCCAGCCAAAGGGTATCTGTAACAGCGCCTGGGTAAAGCCATAACCGCCAATGGCCAGCCCGATCAATGCGGGCGTTGCCCCCACTAAATCGTCAGCGAACAATGCCAGTACCGGCAAAACCATGAAGAGCCCCAGCATGCGAAACACAAATACCAGGGTTAAAGAAAATGCGGCCTTAAGTTCAACAACAGACATATTTAATTAAATGACTTCCCGACAGGGGACATGATGAGAATTGGACGGGCAAGTCTAACAGGAATTTGCCCTGTTTGCCTTAGAGGTATTACTCAATCCAACGCCCTTGTTCCACACAACCCACACCATCTGCCTGCATTTAAAATACTGATTACAGGTTTATCGAATAACCATGATGGTACTAACGTGCAATCATATTTGTCCCGATTATCGCCATTTCGACATAGCTTGGCCCTGAATCAGTGAAAAATGTAAATCCTTTGCTACATTGAGCTGATGAAAATTAACAAGACTCTATGGATCATTTCAAAAACCGATATCTTCAGGTGTCTGATCGTCACCGGCTTGTCGGTGTTGCTTACATTTCACTCTGGTATAGCCAGAGCCCATTCCAGTAATGTCCTGAAAATGTACTGGGCGAGCGTTATAACCGTGCTGGTCAGTCACTCAATACCAACAGAAAGCTTTGCCGCTATCCCACCGGTTGATATCAGGCCTTCATCAACATGGTCCAAATATTATTCGCCCAGCCCAGCCATCAAAGATCCCGAAATCCTGCCTTCACCGTTATATCTCAGCCATGCAGATATCCCGCTCAATTTCATCTGGCTGGGTTCAGCCCTGGGCTATGAGCATGAGCTCAACCTGAATCACTGGCTGTCCAAGGGGGTTCCTGTTGTACTCTGGTATATACCCAGGGTTCTCAGCCAGTATGGAATCAGGGAAATAAAAAGGCTGCCCAGCCTCTACAGAGGGCTTCTGGTTCTGGATCTGACAAAAGCCGGTCTGGATGATCTTTATGTTTCAAGTCTCTCGGTTTCAGATGAACTGGTTAATCTGACTGAGAGAGCAATGAAGTCTCGAAAATTCAAGCACCTGTTTGCCACAGCCAGCAATCTCGCCAGACTTGCTCTGATGGTAAAAGGACAGGAGGCTATATTAACGGCTGCCGCAGCGGATGGTGAACCACTGCCTGAGTACAATCATCCGGGCATGATCTATATGGACACCGATATTTATATGCAGGATGTTTATGCTTATCATCTGCCTAAAGCGGACGTAGGCGTACATGTATATAGTATGGCCTCCAAGGGATATGCCCAAAAAAAGACAGAACTCCAGCGATACAACAATGATGTTCTCTATGCTGCTCATGCCAATACCGATTTTTTCAGTTTTTTGTTGTTGAATAGTCTGAATAAAATTCAGCAGGCAAAAGTGGAAGGAACCATGGACGCTTACCTGAAGGCTTATCCGCCCCTCTTTAATGGAGCCCTGTTTGTTCAACAGCATTTTGAGCAGTGGTATGCCCTCCCCCCTTCCATCAAACTGTTTCTTGATAAAGGTATCTACGAAGGAAACTGGCGAGTAAAGAGCAGCGACATATAGTCGCAGGTCATAAGAAAAAAAGACCGCTATTAATATTCAGTACTGTCTTAAGAGTCTGAATATGAACCACCGTTTTTTGATGATTCTGTTTGGTGTTTTTCAATTGATGGTATTGGATAAAGCAGAGGCTAATGACACTTCTGCAGGTATACCAATAGAAATACCGGGACAGCAGGAAACCGCCAGTGCGGTCCTTTTTTTTCACTCTAATCTCAACCCTGTATCCATTACCCTGTCGGTGACCGATTGCCCTTCCTGGTCGGGGGCACCCAGGCCAATGTATGAATACCATATTGTCGAACCAGACCAGGGAAAACTGACCTCAGCGGCTTCTATCAACAACAGCATACTGAATAGGATCACCGTGGAACCGGTCTCCCTTTGGCCGAGTCTCCAAAACATTGGCATGCTGGTATTACATATAAAAAAATCACTGGAAAAAATCGATCCTTCTCGTTATCACTGTCATGAACCAACGGCAAAGGACGTGTTTTTCTTTACGGCGTATGTGCTGGGAGCTTTTATTCATGCAGCAGAGATACCCGTTTATCTGGAATGGTATTCACTGTCGGAATTATCTCACTTACTGTTGCATTCCGGCATGGCAGTACTCTCTCTGGCCGCTCTGGCTAAAGATTGCCAATGCGCCTCAAGACTATTGAACTGGCATGTGGTGATGCTAATGGTAAATAGTGGCTCAATACTCAGTGCGGCCTCTTTGTACTGGTTCTGATCCCGAATCTCACAGTATAATAACCGGTTCGCCAATGCAGCATTGAGGAGCAGGTGTGGAGAATATAACGGTACAGGGTGCAAGAACACACAATTTAAAAAACATTGATCTGGAAATACCTCGCGACAGCCTGATCGTTATTACGGGGCTGTCCGGCTCCGGAAAATCATCTCTTGCCTTCGATACGCTCTACGCTGAAGGTCAACGCCGGTACGTAGAATCCCTTTCTGCTTATGCCCGTCAGTTTCTTTCCATGATGGAAAAGCCGGATGTTGATCATATTGAAGGTTTATCTCCCGCCATCTCCATAGAACAAAAATCCACCAGCCATAATCCTCGCTCCACTGTCGGTACCATCACCGAAATTTACGACTACCTTCGTTTGCTGTTCGCACGAACCGGTACTCCGCGCTGCCCCACTCATCATCTCCCCCTGGAAGCCCAAACCGTCAGTCAGATGGTGGATCAGGTATTGGCGATGCCGGAAGGTACCAAATTGATGTTGCTGGCCCCGGTGGTTCGTGACCGAAAAGGTGAACACCTGCACGTGTTCAGCGAACTGCGCAGCAATGGTTTTATTCGGGCACGGATCAATGGCATTGTTACAGATCTGGATAATCCGCCAGCACTGGACAAAAAGAAGAAACACACCATCGAAGTGGTGGTGGACCGGTTTAAAGTACGAAAAGATTTGCAGTTGAGACTCTCCGAATCCTTTGAAACCGCCCTGGAACTTACAGACGGGCTGGTCTCTATCAGTCACATGGAAGATGACTCTGACGACATTGTTTTTTCAGCCCGGTTTGCCTGCCCACAATGCGGCTACAGCATCAACGAGTTGGAACCCCGCATGTTTTCCTTTAACAATCCGGCGGGTGCCTGTCCAACCTGCGACGGTTTAGGGGTAAAGCAGTTCTTCGATGAAGACCGTATTGTCCAGCACCCTGAATTAACTCTGGCTGAGGGTGCCATTCGAGGCTGGGACCGACGCAGTGTCTACTATTTTCACTTGCTTAAATCTCTTGCCGCCAATTATGGTTTCAGCATAGACACGCCTTTTGATGATCTCACCGCCGAGCAACAGAACATTATTCTGCGTGGTTCAGGTGATGAAATGATCGATTTCAGTTATGTGAATGATCGGGGTGATGTCTATAAAAAGCGGCATCGTTTCGAAGGTATCATGCCTAACTTTGAGCGTCGTTACAAAGACACCGAATCCCAGTCTGTCCGGGAGGAACTGTCCAAATACCTGAGCACGCAGAACTGCCCGAGCTGCAAAGGTGCCCGACTTAGCAAAGAAGCACGTAATGTTTTTGTCCAGGAAGAAACACTTCCCGAACTGGTCAGACTTCCGGTGGAAAAAGCACTGACCTATTTCCAGACTCTGGAACTTCCGGGTCGTCGCGGTGAAATTGCCAGCAAGATTCTCAAGGAAATTTGTGATCGCCTGAGTTTTCTGGTGAATGTCGGTCTGAACTATCTGACCCTGGACCGAAGCGCAGACACGCTTTCCGGTGGTGAAGCCCAGCGCATCCGTCTTGCCAGCCAGATTGGTGCAGGTCTTGTGGGTGTTATGTACATTCTCGACGAGCCCAGTATTGGCCTGCACCAACGGGATAATGAACGTTTACTGACGACACTCACCCGGTTGCGGGATCTTGGTAACACAGTCATTGTCGTTGAGCATGATGAAGACGCCATTCGTTCAGCTGATCATGTTATTGATATTGGTCCGGGAGCGGGTATTCACGGTGGAGAGGTTATCGCCCAGGGGACACCTGCCCAGGTTATGGATAATCAGAAATCATTAACCGGACAATATCTCTGTGGTGTGAAAAAAATAGAAATTCCGGCGCAGCGGACACCCATCGATAAAAAGAAGATGCTCAAATTGAGTGGTTGCAGTGGCAACAATCTGAAGAACGTCAATCTCGAAATTCCTGTGGGCGTCATGACCTGTGTCACCGGAGTGTCCGGCTCAGGTAAATCCACCCTGATCAACAGTACCCTGTACCCAATTGCAGCCACTGCTTTGAATAAGGCATCGACACTCACTGCTGCTCCCTATAAAAAGCTGTCAGGCATTGATCACTTTGACAAATGTATAGATATTGACCAAAGCCCTATTGGTCGTACTCCCCGATCAAATCCGGCAACTTACACCGGTATATTCACGGCCATTCGTGAACTGTTTGCAGGTACTCAGGAAGCTCGCTCAAGAGGTTATAAACCGGGACGTTTCAGCTTTAACGTTAAGGGTGGTCGATGTGAAGCCTGTCAGGGTGATGGTGTCATTAAAGTAGAGATGCACTTCCTGCCTGATATTTATGTACCCTGTGATGTCTGCAAGGGAAAACGTTACAACCGGGAAACACTGGAAGTAAAATATAAGGGCAAAAGTATCCACGAAGTTCTTGAAATGACCGTCGAGGAAGCTGTTGAATATTTTGAAGCCATTCCTGCAGTGAATCGTAAACTGCAAACATTAATGGATGTTGGTTTGTCGTATATACACCTGGGACAGAATGCAACGACACTGTCCGGTGGTGAGGCTCAGCGGGTAAAACTGGCCAAAGAGCTGTCAAAACGAGATACCGGTAAAACACTTTATATTCTTGATGAACCGACGACCGGTTTGCATTTCCACGATATTCAACAGCTTCTGGTGGTCTTGCATCGACTCCGGGACCACGGCAATACTGTTGTGGTTATCGAACATAATCTGGACGTTATTAAAACGGCCGACTGGGTTGTGGATCTAGGTCCGGAAGGCGGTGAAGGGGGTGGTCAAATCATTGCCTCCGGTACACCGGAGACTGTCTCGGAAGTGGCAGAATCCCATACCGGTCGATTCATGAAGCCTATGCTGAATTAGCCGCCGGTAGAGAATATACGTCATTGCTGCTTAACTGTTTTCCCCCAGATAAAAGCAGCAATGACTCCAGCAACAGCCCCAAACAGATGCCCTTCCCAGGAAATATAGGGTGAACTCGGCAACACACCCCAGATCATGCCACCATAAGCCATCATGACGAACAGGCTGATCAGCAGGAGTTTGAACTCTCTGGCTATAAAACCCGCCACCAGCAAATAAGCAAAGTAACCATAGACGAGACCACTGGCACCCACGTGTATAGCTTCTCGGCCAAATAACCAGACAAGTCCGCCACCCACAATCATGACCCAGAGGTTTACCAGTAAAAAGCGTATAGCCCCATGCATTAGCAGGAGATAACCCAACACAGCAAATGGCACCGAATTAGAAATCAGATGCCAGATATTCCCATGAATAAAAGGTGACAGAAAAATACCTGACAGGCCACTGATTTGCCTGGGAACAATACCAAAATGACTGAGGCTACGACCGGTCAAACTGTTTATCAGCTCAACGACAGCCATAAGGGACAGCAATGAAATAATAATTTTCAGCCGGTTTCGATGACTTAATGGATAGCGTTTTGAAGACATATTCCTTTTCACTACTCTCTAAAAAAAATTATTTTGAGCCTGGGTCCTTTTTTTTCAAGTGTCCATGGCAGAAATTACTATCACCTTACGATATTCGGAGGAGATTTAAAGTGAAAACATTCATCAATCCCGCCTGTATCATTAAATGTTGAACATATCCGTTACTCTGACATCGGTTTTATCTCATTATTCTGCATCGGACAATGTGAAAGAATACCCCTCTTATACCATTGCCGGTTCTAATATGCGTTATGAGCATGGCTTTTCAGACTCAGAGACAAGGCGGAGTGACGAGTCATAGCCTTAGCTATGGCGAGGAACTCCAACGCAGGATCTGAGTCTGAAAAGGCAGCGCAATAGCATAATTAGAATTCGGAAATGGTATTATAAGTTCAAGACACAACTATGAGGGTTTAATGAACGCCTATACCCATGAAGAACCATTGATTGCATCGGGTGTGTGGCTTGAATAATGTCAGGCATGCAGGTTGTGAGCCACTGGAAACCCGTAGCGATCCATCTTCGACCAGAAAGCATCCCAATAACCCGTTGACTTCGCCAGAGCTCGTAATGTTAATAGCATTGACGCCCCTTGTTCCTTCCATCGCATGCCTGACTTACACATGCGCTGCTTAACCAGCGTTTTGCAAGCAGCTTCTGTTACACCAGAACCAATTGGTAACTTGTTTTCCAACGCTTCTGGATAAATCATTTGGTGCCAGTGATTTTTGAAATAAGTTCTGGCTTTATCCAGTTTTTCTTTAGAAACAAGACGTTTATTCCCGGGAGCTGCTTTCTTTAATTCCAACCATAAACGTTTTGCCTTACCAGGGGTGTTTTTTAATTCGTGCAGTGTTGATCTTAACCAGGCTTTGCGTTCATTCTGCATTTTTTTACCCGGATATATAGCTTCTGCCGCTTCTGCCACATATTCGCTAACGTGATAAAAATCCAGAATTTGAATCGATGTAACAGGCTCAAGAAACGTCCAATTATCTGGCGCCCCATCAGCAACTCCAACGTAAGTGGCATCAGGAAAACGAGACTTCATTTTCTCAATGTCAGAAGAGAACCGCCTTATAAAAGTTTCTTTTCCGTATTCGGGGGCAGCGGCAGCGTACACCGTGTGCATTCGATTTCCTTCTTCATCATAAAGCGCAATAGTTCCGCACATTGCAATTCTGTAGCCCTCTTTATAAAGCAAGTTTGCACCATCCAGCCCCAAGCTAACTGTGGCTACTGGCTCGGGTAAATCCGGTAATTCATAAGTCCAGGATTCTTCTTTGGCCTGAGCAATACTGGCAACAACTTCTGCCAGGTCTTTAGCGGTTCTTCGATGGATTTTACGTCCGTGGTTTCTTAGAAAATCTTGCTCTACTTCAGTGGAAGGCATGTGGGCAAACTTCCAACTGACCATGCAGGCATGTCGCGGGGTTGAATTAACAACAATTCGTGCAGATTGATCAAGGGGACAATAAATAGCACCGCCTTCACGACTTTGATAGATAAAACGATTGACCCTAACCGCTCCCCATGGAGTTTCATAAACCTTCAATTCTTTTTTACTTTTACTGGTCAACCGAACATTGCCAAGCGTAATGGGAGAACCGTCAGTATCAAGCCACTCAAGTTGCTTTTTTGTTCCCAGTTGTCCCGCTTCATTTAAGGCATCTTGCAAATGATTTTCGAAATCCACCATTGAGCGATTGTGCGGGGTTTTGATAACGATTTCTGTGATTTCATCGTTGGATGAAAGGACTGAGCTGTACATATTTCTCAACGCCAAAAAGCCTATACGACCATACTAGTGTAGTCGTTTTTCTTGACATTGTTTAAATCACACACCCATTGCATCTACCTACGAATCAACGCGTCCATACACTGTTTATACAGAACGGAACCTAGACATGATTGATCAGTTCAGAGCATTACCTCAAGAGATGCAGTTCGACATTCGGGTTGTCGCAAGCGTCATGCCTTTCAGAGTTAATGAGTATGTAATAAACGAGCTAATCGACTGGAATAACATTCCTGCTGATCCTGTTTTCAGACTCATGTTCCCACAGAAAGAGATGCTCAAAGTACACGACTTTGAACTTATGGCCGGGTTACACCGTCAAGGTGCAGCCCTTTCTGACATTAAAAAAGCGGCTCGTGAAATCCAGCTGGGAATGAACCCTCATCCGGCCGGTCAGCAGGCTATGAACCTGCCCATGATTGATGGCAATCTGGTTCAGGGCATGCAGCACAAATACCGTGAAACAGCGCTGTATTTCCCCAGTCAGGGCCAGACCTGCCACAGTTACTGTACCTTCTGCTTTCGCTGGGCCCAGTTTATCGGTGACAGTGAACTGAAAATGGCGGCAACAGATGCCTCAACCATGCAGGCGTACCTGCAAGCTCATCATGAGCTTACCGATTTGCTGTTCACCGGTGGTGATCCACTGGTCATGAAAACCAAAATTTTAAAGGCTTATCTTGAACCCCTGCTGGAACCGGAATTCGATCACATCCGGAATATTCGCATTGGTTCTAAAACACTGACTTTCTGGCCCTATCGTTTTGTCAGTGATGATGATGCCGAAGAGCTTCTGGCACTGTTTAAAAAAATTGTTGATTCAGGTAAACATCTGGCATTCATGGCTCATTTCGATCATTACGCTGAAATGAAAACAGACATCTGTAAGGAAGCAGTAAAGCGTATTCGAGCCACGGGTGTGAATATCCGGGCTCAGGCACCGTTGACTCGTCATATCAACGACGATGCCAATGTATGGGTAAAAAACTGGCAAACCCAATTATCCATGGGCATTATTCCATATTATTTCTTTGTCGCCCGGGATACAGGTGCCAAACACTATTTTGAAGTGCCTCTGGCTCGCGCCTATGACATTTATCGGGAAGCCATCACCCAGATGTCAGGCCTTGGTCGTACTGTTCATGGTCCGTCAATGAGTGCCGGATCAGGCAAGGTTGAAATTACAGGTGTTGCTGAAATCAACGGCGAAAAAGTGTTCGCATTGCGCTTCCTCCAGGGGCGTAATCCGGATTGGTGCTACCGCCCGTTTTTTGCGAAATATGATGAAAAAGCCACCTGGCTGGATGACCTGAAGCCAGCCTTCGGAGACGATAAATTCTTTCTCGAAGATGAATATAAAGAGATGTGCAAAATCCGGGGAGCCTGAAGTAAAGCAACCCTCTCAATGAACTATTGAGAGGGTTAAACAACGCTTTAATCGCTGCAATTCTAGCCTCTGCTGACCATTGCCAGCCTGAGGCCAAAGCCAATTAATACCAAGCCACCCAGCCAGCGAATAAAGGCTTTAACTTTGGCATTACTCCCGATCTTTTCACCGGCTCTGCAGGCGATAAAAACAAGAACCAGATAGCCAATGGTCGCAATTAATGCAAAGGCACTGCCCAGCATTAACAGCTGATTTGTCGTATTACCTGAAGGCTCGATGAACTGGGGCAGAAATGCCAAAAAGAACAAAATCACCTTAGGGTTCAGCACATTAGTTAACAGTGCCTGAACAAACGGATTTCCTGCTTTTCTGTCTACAGAGGTACCTTCTGCTCTATTTTCACGATGCCGCAAAGTCATCACACCCAGATAGACAAGGTAAACAGCACCTGCATATTTAACCAGCAGAAAAGCGGTGGCCGATGCCGCAAGCAATGCTGCCAATCCCATAGATGTCGCCAGGGTGTGTACCAGAATTCCCGATACGGTGCCCATTGATGCCTGAATACCTGCCTTGAATCCTTTAGCTGCACTCCAGCCAGCCACCAACAGCATATCCGGTCCAGGCAACAGAAACAGAACCACCGACGCTGTTATAAAAGCCATCCACTGTTCCCAAAGCATGATCTACCTCCTAAACAAGGCCAATATTAGCTGTAATATTTAAACTTATTATGAGTTATGTTCAACAATGTACGTTGTTTTTCAAATAAAACACTTCTACCCATACTTCCATCATTTTGTCGGCAACCCTTCATCATAAGAATAATCTGATGCCGGTGAGTAACGCTCTATTCCCGCAAACGTCTTTTTCACAAGGTCATTTGTCAGAACCTGATGATGTTGAAGAATCAGCGCCAAAAGTATGCATCATCCATTGGCCATATGTTGCAGCCAGAAATGAATTTATCGGGTTTAATGTCGAAAGTAACTGCTGCTGGGTTGCCTGAGGAAGCTTTTCTGCGACAGCTATCACGGATTGGGCTACTTCAGTTAATAACAAGCCCTGTTCCAATTTTTCCTGCTGAAGCTGATTAATTTTGGTCGCACTCAGCCTGCGGTGTTCACGAAGTTCCTCATCTTTAGCCTGATGAGTTGCAACCTCCTTTTTCAGTGATTCATTTAATCTTGCAATTTCTTTTTTGCTCTGTTCCTGTTTATCTGTATTTGCTGCAGGGGAAGCTTGCAAAGCATCCATTTTGACATTTATCTCTGAAAGCTTTTCAGTCATAATCGTATGATCTATGCCAGCTTTTCTATGAGCCATTCTTATTTTTTTATTTTCTTCTAATAATGATTTGTTTTTTTCCTTTTCCTGTCTAAGATTGTCCATGGTTTTCTTAAGCTCTGCCTTTACTTTTAAATGCGATGTTCGTTTTTTTTCAGATTCTAATGACAAAATGTGTTTCTTCGCAGCTGTTAATTCATTTGTCACTCTTGTTAATTGTCTTTGCAGATGTCTGGGGTCGGTTTCTCTGACTTCTTTCTTCTCTAACCTTTTTCGTTCAATATCAACTAATTGTCTGGCGATTTTTTTTGCCAATGTTGGCGAGACAATACCGATCTCATCTTTTTTTGATTGAGTCTTCTTACTCGTCGGATGACAACTCACTGAGCCGGATCTTGAACGTTTGGCCGGTGATTCTGATAATAACTGATGAGCTGCAGAGCGCTTTCGACGGGGCCGTAATGACATGCTGCCTTGCTCTTTCATTGCTACTTGTTCTTTCGTTGCTACTTGTTCTTTCATTGCTACTTGTTCTTTCATTGCTACTTCCACTTCCATATCAACTTCATCAACAGGGTCCATTGCCTGTAAATCAGGATGCTCCCATTTAATGAGATATTTATAACACTTTCCCGATGCTGATAAGTTGTAATGCCTGACACTCTCTGAGCTACCTTGCCTTGTAACAGGAGACTGATGACGTTCCAGATATTGTTTTAAAGTCAGTCCCTGTTCACCTTTACCACTGACAACCGTTTTCAGCTGCTCTTCAGACAATTCTAAATCAGGGTTCTGGTTGTTTTTTAGTAATATTGCTGGCATTTCCTCAACCCGGAGCTTACTCGTATCCGTTAATTCAGGTTTGAGTGATGTTGCTTTTCTGGAAGGTCTTCCTGTCATAACACTGAGACTAAGCAGAGGTTGTCCTTTATGCTTTGCAAGTTCAACCAATTCATCGCAGACGTGTTTTTTTCTGAATGCATGCATAGCCTTTATGGCTAATACCGGACAACAGCTATGATCTTGCTGAAATTTAAAACCAGGTGTTAAAAAATACACGTTTTTATTAGTAACCGTTCTCTGCAATGACTCTATCACCATATTTCTCAGGGTGGTTGCTACCGGATTGTCGTAATCAAGTCCTTCATGCATATAAACAACCAGGTCATTGTTTCTATGCACTACCTGAACAGTAATCATATGATTGCTGGTGTTCGAATAAAGTAAAAAGTTATTCTCCCAATCATCTAAACTTAAGTTCGTGCCAGAAAACCATTGATTAATTTCATCTGTACATGACAGTGTTTGCAGTGGAGGTAAGGTTCCCCGTTTAGGTTTAACCAGAGTTTCCACCATTCGGGGTGTAATGAAGTATTCACCCTCTGGTGAATGCTGAGGGAGTTCCGTAGAGTCTTCAATATCAGGTAGACAGTCTCTGATAAGGGGGTTGGTCTGTATTCTTTTCTGGCTTGTTTTATATTCTGCAACAATCTGCCACTCCAGTGACAATGGAACAGCTTTATCTTCAACAGCCTGGAGGATGACTGCGCATTTAGCTTTTATTTTTAGCCGTTTACCGTTACAAATCAGAGTCATGCTCTGTGTACTGGAAGGATTGTAGAAAACTAATAATTGTTTTTTTTGCTGTTCGGTGGGAACTGATAAACTATGATTCTCAGCACCCTGAGTATCATCACTCTCTCCGCCAGTTAGCTCTTCTCCCTTAGCAGAGAAAGGGGTAATCTGCAGCTTTTGACGATCATCATCCAATTCATGCTTGTTCGCTGTTTTCTTTTTTTCCGACAGCAATGCTTTTTTAATAATGGTCTGATAGAGAGCCAATGAATCTTGATAACCTGATACGGGATTTAAAGATGAGACGGCCCATGATGCAGGACATTGAAGGTTTTTAAGGAGAGATTCAGACATCAACAGGGAACGTACGGAAGGATCAAGTGCAATAATGTTGTAAGGAAGCGCATCAATAATGGAGACACCGGTGGTTTTGCCCATTGCAGAATACAACACACGTTCATCAGCCAGAATCTGACGTTGCAGGCCCGTACAATCCTTCGTGCTTGTAAAATGTGCCAACGATGTAGGATTCACTGTCAGACTCCCTTCTGATACGCCTCCAGATCACTATTAGAGCCTGTCTTTAATAATTAGTTCCCTGATTAATATAACCTGTTGATTATTATGGTTATATTGAGTTGTGAATCATGCCGTTGAATAAGATTTGTAGCCATTCATATTCGGAAACTTTTCCAAAGGAGCAATTATTATTTGCTTAAAGCTATTGCGATTTGGATACACAATAAGGATTATTGGATCTTCAAAATAATATGAAAAATTCATCGGGTCAGTTGATGGCTATAAGATTTGTCATCAAGCCTGAGTAGTATTTAAACCTGAGTAGTATTTAAAAATAGTACTCGATAGACGCTCAATGACGCTTATTATTATTCAACCGGTTTCATGGAAATTAACCGCTGTCGTTCTTTGGAATAACCGGCAAAGCACCAACTATAACTATAACAATAACCTTAACCTTAACCTTAACAATAACCTTAACATCGGAAACTACAGTGACCTACCGCATAGCTATAGCCATATCCGGTGCCGTCAGTCTTGGTTCTTATGAAGCCGGAACCCTGTATGAAATTATCAACGCCATAAAGCTGCATAACAACCATCCTGAAAATGAACGCATTGAAATTGATGTACTCACAGGCGCCAGTGCCGGAGGTATGACAGCAGCGTTGGTGGCACAGAAATTGATGTTTGAGGGAGCGGAGCTGGATGACCCGGAAAATAATGTCGGTTATCAGGCCTGGGTTGAAAAAGTCGATATAAAAGGGTTATTGGATCATCACCCCGGTGATAAACCGAATACCGCTATTTTGTCTTCAGGCTTTGTTGAACACATAGCCAATGATCTTATTATGTCCCGATATCAACAGACTGAGCCACAAAAAGAACGACACGCAGCCAGTGCTGAAAAAATCAGAATTGGCCTGGCCATGTCTAACCTGAATGGTGTGGACTACGAACTAAAGACATTCAGCAATACTGAAGTCGGACTGAATCAAGGGCAGTTTATTCAGACAAGACATCAGGATCGTTTTACCCAAACTATCTCTAACGATGATGACAATAAAGCAACCTGGTCACGGATCGTTAAGGCAGCACGTTGCTGCGGAGCCTTCCCATTTGCATTTTCACCCTTGACGTTACAACGGAACTGGCAGGAAGAAGCATACAGGGATTCCGGAGCCATAGACTTCAGTCAGGTTTTTCCTTCAGGTATGTTCAGTTATATGGACGGGGGCGTATTCAACAATTACCCCCTGGGAATGGCTCGAAAGCTGACCGCCGAAATAGATACAGATCACAATGACTATAAACGTCGTTTCTATTTCTACATTTCCCCCAATAGTAAAGACAGTACGGCTGATTATAACTTTAACGCCGACAATACCAATATTGTCAGTACAGCCAAACGTCTGGCAGGCAGTGTTTTCTGGCAATCCCGTTTTCAGGACTGGCTACGGACCGATCAAATCAATGGTGAGATAAAACGCCTTGATGAGCAGGCAAAACAGCTTCTCAAAATAATCATTCATGCAGATGAGCCTGCCCTTCAAGCCATGATGCAGTCCACGACTGAATTAATCAGCGTTATTTACGGAGATAATTTACAGCAATATACAAAGGATCAGAGCAGGCTCTATGATCAATACCAGGACGATCTCCCCACTCACACGCCCCTTACCCCCACACAGCAATCAGTCTGGATCAATAGCATTGCAGTTCTTGAGTCCAGCGCCAAATTGACCCATAAAGATCTGATGAAGGTTTATACCATTACAGCCAAAGACCACGAACTGGCCAGTGACCCCCTGGTATCATTTATGGGATTCCTGGATAAGAATTTCCGGCATCATGACTATATGGTCGGGCGGATAAAAGGCATAAATATGATTCGTCATATCCTGGAATCTGCTGACGATGATCGTGAAGATGGCCAGCATTTACCCCTGAATATTACTTCGCCCGATCCATCGGAGCTGGAAGCCTCGGTGAATCAAATGAATCTGGGAAATGCTGGAATGGACAAGATTGATCTGCAGGTGCGCAGGGATCTTTACAGTCGGCTTAAGGAACGAAGCTTTCGGTATCTGAAACTGGCAGGAATGAACTGGATAGTCCGGGTAGGTCTGTATAACTTTTACATACGCGGCCAATTGAAAAAACTGCTGTTACTGTCTTAACCCATATAAAAGATGGCTGGATCTTAAACAGCCATCTATTGATCAGGAAAAATCATTGTAATCCTGACCTTTCAATGATCAACACAAAGAAAATGAATGGAGTCAAATATGCTGGAACTTCGCCCCAACTGTGAGTGCTGTGATAAGGATTTACCACCCGATGCCCTGGATGCAATGATCTGCACCTACGAATGCACCTTCTGCCAGAGCTGTGTTAATGATGTTCTTGAAAATGTCTGCCCGAACTGTGGCGGAGGTTTCACACCCCGCCCAATCAGACCCAGGGTGGCAAGACGCACCGGCTTGAGTATTGGACATCAACCACCGTCTGAAAACCGGGTGCATACCCGGTACAGTCTCTCGGAACTGAGAGCATTTGCTGCCGACGTTAAACATATAGCTCCGGAAGACCGTTAAAATAATCAACGATTATCCCGGAAGATAAGGGGAGGCTCCTGATTGACAGGTGCCTCATGGGCTGAAGAGTCAGCACTGTCTTCCACGAAGTTGGGGGGGGGGGTGAAGTCCTTTCGTAATTTGATTCACACTGAGAAAGGACTTGGTCGAAATATTTAAAAATCCCATTGCTAGTCATATTTATGGGTAGTGCTGGCGATATTAAACCACTAATGACAATTCACAGAAATGTCTAGACTGAAGAGTAAGAAAATTCACAGTGAATCATAATGAAAGGACTCTCATTCCCCCTCATCGCGGTTATTATCAGCTGCCTCCCCTATGCGGTTATTCATGCCAGTGAAGAAATAGATGAAAGCTAAATCCTCCCTGCATTGAATGAGCTTTATATTCATCCGGATGCCTGGACGGTGCCATTTAATCAGACATCCCAAGTAGCCTGCCATAACTGTTACGAACCCTATTTACTGGAAACAGAGGATGGTGATTTTCTTAATTTCAGTCAGTCCCTTAATTTCATTAAAACCGGCAATGGTATTACACGCCTGTACAATGGAACTGGCCTACAGCAGCAGAACTTGCAGGGAAGGTTATCGTAGTTATTAACGGGGGAAATTTTTTGCTCGATTCCTCGACATTATATTTTAGCCCTGATAATTCAACCTATAATACCGCACTCAATCAAATCTCTTTATACGATGAAGACTCCAAAGCATTTGCAGAGTCTTATGCTTTCAGTTCAAACGACTTTGGTCGATTACCAAAAAATATTTCTTCCACTGTTATCTTTCTTAATTCCAACTTTCGTTTTTCCTCGAGAACGATCGTTGACAGGCATTATGTTAATGACAGTCGAATGCTCAGATTATGGAATGTTGATGAGGTGAATTTCTGCGAAATGTCCCGTCTGGAAATATCTTATCTCGCGTACTATGACTTCAGAGAGCAGGACTGCAATGGCTTCCGGATAATGCCGGCACAATGATCAAGGGAAGAAACTGATAGTAAATGAACAATGAATCAAAAGTGAATGAAGAGTCTGACTGTCAGCTAAAAGTAGCCGACAGTCAGAAGCAATATCAAGACGTCATATCATCAAAAAACTTTTTCACACCTTCAAAGAATGATTCTTTTTTGGGTGATTGTTTTTTACGATCTTCGCTATCGAAGGTGTCATTCAACTCCTGCAGCAGCTCTTTCTGCTTTGATGTCAGCTTGATAGGCGTTTCTACCACGACCCGGCACATCAAGTCACCGGCACTGCCTCCACGAACAGGAACCACACCTTTCCCTCGCAACCGGAACAGCTTTCCGGTCTGGGTTTCTGCCGGAATTTTCAATTTGACCCGACCTTCAAGAGTGGGTACTTCCAGTTCTCCACCCAGAGCGGCATCCACAAACGTAATTGGAACCTCACAATAGAGGTGTTTGCCATCCCGCTGGAAAATTGCATGATCCGCCACGCTGACCTGTACATACAGATCACCGGCAGGACCACCATTTCCACCCGCTTCACCTTCTCCGGCAAGACGGATACGATCACCGGTGTCTACACCCGGAGGTATTTTAACAGACAGTGTCTTGTATTCCTGAACCCGTCCTTCTCCGTGACATGCACGACAAGGGTCTTTGATCATCTTGCCAGTGCCACGGCAATCCGGGCAGGCCTGCTGTACAGAGAAAAAGCCCTGCTGCATCCGAACCTGACCAACACCCCCACAGGTGGTGCAACCCGTTGGTCTTGTGCCTTTCTTCGCTCCTGAACCATCACACTGCTGACAACCCACCAGGGTTGGAATACGAATTTTTTTGGAAACGCCCTTGACCGCTTCTTCAAGACTCAGTTCCAGCTGATAGCGAAGGTCTGCCCCACGCTGAACTGAACTGTGCCCCCGGCCACCGCCAGCGCCACCAAAGATATCGCCAAAAACATCGCCAAAGATATCGCCGAAGTTACCACCACCGCCGAAACCGCCAGCACCGCCCATGCTCGGGTCTACACCGGCATGACCGTATTGATCGTAAGCACCTCGTTTCTGGTCGTCAGACAGTACTTCAAAGGCTTCATTCACCTCTTTGAACTGTTCTTCAGTATCCTTGCCATCGGTGTTGCGATCAGGGTGATACTTCATGGCCATCCGACGATAGGCCTTTTTGATATCTTTGCCCGAAGCACCCTTATCAACACCCAGTACTTCGTAATAATCTCGTTTTGCCATTAATAAAACCCTGAGCTATCTGCCAGACGCCCATAGTGAGCAACCAGACCGGCGAAATAATCATTTTTAACATACGACAACGCGGGAGAATCTCCCGCGTCGTCTGATTGGTATCAAAGCACTACAACATAAATCGCCGGGATTTATGCTGTTTTACTTCTTCTCATCTTTAACTTCTTCGAACTCTGCATCTACGGCATCGTCTGCAGCAGCGGATTCAGCCTGTGCGCCATCTTCCGGAGCCTGTCCTTCTGGAGCTGCTTCAGCATACATTTTCTGAGCCAGGCCGGCGGACGCTTCAGACAAAACTTTGGTCTTGGCTTCAATGTCGTCCTTGTCATCACCTTTTGCAGCAGTTTCCAACTCATCTGCCGCTTTGGTGATGGCCTCTTTCTCTTCATCAGTAGCCTTGTCACCCGCTTCTTCAAGCGTTTTGCGGGTAGCATGTACCAGACCATCAGCCTGGTTACGGGCAGCAGCCAGTTCCTCAAACTTCTGGTCTTCAGCAGCATTTGCTTCTGCATCCTGAACCATCTGATCTATTTCATCATCAGACAGACCGGAAGAAGCCTTGATTACGATGGACTGCTCTTTACCTGTTGCCTTGTCTTTGGCGGACACGTTCAAAATACCGTTGGCATCCAGATCGAAGCTGACTTCGATTTGAGGCATGCCACGGGGCGATGGAGGAATATCGCTCAGGTCAAAACGGCCCAGTGATTTGTTACTACCCGCTTGTTTGCGCTCACCCTGACAAACATGGATGGTCACTGCAGTCTGGTTATCATCCGCGGTGGAGAACACCTGAGACTTTTTGGTCGGGATGGTCGTGTTCTTGTCAATCAGAGACGTCATGACACCGCCCATGGTTTCGATACCCAGGGTCAGCGGGGTAACGTCCAGCAGCAGTACGTCTTTAACGTCACCAGCCAGAACTGCAGCCTGGATGGAAGCACCCATGGCAACGGCTTCATCAGGGTTAACGTCCTTACGGGGTTCTTTACCAAAGAATTCAGCTACTTTCTTCTGAACCATTGGCATACGAGTCTGACCACCTACCAGAATCACTTCATCGATCTCGGACAGATCAAGATCAGAATCTTTCATGGCCACTCGGCAGGGTTCCAGAGAACGCATCACCAGTTCTTCAACCAGAGACTCCAGCTTTGAACGGGTTACTTTAACGTTCAGGTGCTTGGGACCAGTGGCATCAGCGGTAATGTAAGGCAGGTTAACGTCAGTCTGCTGGGTAGAAGACAGTTCGATTTTGGCTTTTTCAGCCGCTTCTTTCAGACGCTGCATGGCCAGAGGATCACCTTTCAGATCAATGCCCTGGTCCTTTTTGAATTCGTCCGCCAGATAATCAATCATGCGCATGTCGAAATCTTCACCACCCAGGAAGGTGTCGCCGTTAGTGGCCAGTACTTCAAACTGGTGCTCACCATCAACATCGGCAATTTCGATAATGGAAACGTCAAAGGTACCACCACCCAGGTCATAAACTGCGATGGTCTGGTCGCCTTTACGTTTGTCCATGCCGTAAGCCAGTGCTGCAGCTGTCGGCTCGTTGATAATCCGCTTAACGTCCAGACCGGCAATTCGGCCTGCGTCTTTAGTGGCCTGACGCTGGGAATCGTTGAAGTAGGCAGGCACGGTAATGACCGCTTCGGTCACAGACTCGCCCAGATAATCTTCTGCGGTCTTTTTCATTTTCTTCAGAATTTCAGCTGAAATCTGGGGTGGTGCTTTTTTGTCGCCTCTCGCTTCAACCCAGGCATCGCCATTGTCTGCTTCGACAATTTTGTAGGGAACCATTTCGATATCTTTCTGGACAACCTTGTCCTTGAAACGGCGACCGATCAAACGTTTGATCGCAAACAAAGTGTTATCAGGGTTGGTGACGGCCTGACGCTTGGCAGGCTGACCTACCAGAATTTCATTATCATCTGCGTAAGCAACGATAGAAGGTGTAGTACGTGTACCTTCAGCGTTTTCAATAACCTTTGCTTTTTCGCCATCCAGGATTGCCACACAAGAGTTGGTGGTGCCCAGATCAATACCGATTATTTTGCCCATATCTGATTCTCCGTCGCTCCGATGTCCGGAACTGTATTCACTGTTCTTTCGCTAAACATTTGGTCTGATGCGCTTGCCAACAATTGTTTGCGCTTGCTTACGACCTTTGCTCTGGTATATGGGATCGTCCATTTTTTTTTCAAGGGCGATCCGCTAACTTATTTACTGTTTATTTAGAAACAACCACCATCGCAGGACGAACCAGGCGACCATTAAGGCTGTAACCTTTCTGAAATACATTCATCACCGTATTAGGCTCCATATCCGGATTGGGTACCATTGACATGGCCTGGTGGTAATTAGGATCAAATGGCTGACCTTCCGGATTGATCTGCTCAACCTTGAATCGTTCAAGAGCCGACAGAAACTGCTTTAGTGTCAAGTCCATACCTTCAAGAATGGCCTCGTGACTGCCCTCAGCCTGTTCGGCACTCTCAATGCCTTTTTCAAGACTGTCGACTACCGGTATCAGTGCATCAACGAATTTATCAAGTGCAAATTTGTGCGCTTTTTCAACATCCTGCTCCGCCCGACGCTTGATGTTCATCATTTCGGCCTGGGCTCGTAACGCCATATCACGAGCCTTATCCAGCTCGTCGGTGAGATCATCTATGCGCTGATCAAACACATCTTCACCGGTGTCCAGTTCCAGGGTGCCCTCAAGGACGTCTTCCAGTACCGGCTCCGCAGTGTTTTCCAAGCTGCTTTTCACGCTATCTTCAACAGTTGCTTCAGTGACCTGTTCTTCAGTCAGCTCATCTGGTTTGGTGTTTTCCACGGTCATACTGACGATTCTCCGGATGTATCAGATCTGCTTAACACTCTGCAGTTCTTTAAAATTTCATAATTGAGTGCATATATGGGGATGACAGAACAGGTTTCAAGGGGATTTTTATCAACAACATTCTTTACGCGTCATGATCTTCAGGTTACTGTATAAATAAACAGTTAATTCAAAATTCTGTAACTTGCAGACGGGAATTCCGGAAGTCATTATGCTGAACCAAATATCCATCAGCAATTTCGCCATCGTAGATCAGCTGGATCTGGACATCGATCCGGGTATGACCGTCATTACCGGCGAAACGGGAGCCGGAAAATCCATTATGCTGGACGCCCTTGGCCTTTCTCTGGGAGACAGGGCCGACAGTAACTGCGTCAGAAACGGCAAAGACCGTGCAGATATTCGAGCCTGTTTTGATCTCAGCCATAATCCGGAAGCGCTTCAGTGGTTGAGAGAAAGAGATTACGACAATGATAGTGAGTGCATACTTCGACGCGTAATCACTAAAGAAGGCCGTTCCAGGGGATACATTAACGGTACGCCAACACCATTATCCGATTTGAAATCCATTGGGGAATTTCTCATTGATATCCATGGTCAGCATGAACATCAGTCCCTGTTAAAAAAAGCCACACATCATCTGTTACTGAACCAATACTCTGGTACGAACGTTTTGGCGAAAACAGTCGCCCGCCTGGCTCACCAACATAATCAGACCAGCAACGACATCGAATCCCTGCTTTCCCAAAGACAGGAAAGAGACGAGCGCATTCAGCTTCTCAGCTATCAGCTTCATGAGCTGGACCAACTCAATCTGCAGGAAGGGGAAGTGGCCGAGCTCGAGCGTGAACTGAAACAACTGTCTCAGGCGGGAGCAACATTATCAGCCTGCCATCAGGTTAATCAGGTTTGCTCCGATGATGAAGCCGGTAATCTTCTGCAACAGTTGTCCACCAGCATTCACCTCCTCAGTGATCTGCAAATTGACAGCAAAGCGATCAATAACACACTGGAAATGCTCTCAACAGCACAGATTCAGGTGGAAGAAGCTGTGGGAGAGCTCCACCACTTCATCGATCATTTTGATGCTGATCCTGAAAAAATGCATCTTATGCAAGAACGGCTGGGAGCCATTTATGAACTGGCCCGGAAGCATCGAATTCAACCCGAGCAGTTGCTGGAAAAACAACAGCAGATCAGTGACGATCTGGAAAAAATTCAATGCCATGACGAACAGCTGGTCGAGCTTGAAACCACACTGGAACTATTAAAAAAACAGCATCAGGAAGCCTCGGAAAAACTCTCAAAAAAGCGTACCAGAGCCGCCAGGAAACTGGAAAAAATCATCAGTGAACGAATCAGTTTACTCGGCATGCCCAAAGGTCAGGTGAAAATTGCGCTGACAGAAATCAACCGTCGTACAGTCTCCCCTTCCGGCTTTGAAGATATCGAATTTCTGGTTACCACCAACCCGGGGCAACCTCCTCGCCCTTTGGCAAAAGTGGCTTCCGGAGGTGAATTATCCCGCATAAGCCTGGCCATTCAGGTGATCATTGCACAAACGGCTCATACACCAACAATGGTTTTCGATGAGGTGGATGTGGGCATAGGGGGAGGCACTGCCGAAATTGTCGGCAACATGCTGCGGGAACTTGGCGGGAGCGGGCAGGTACTCTGTGTCACCCATCAGCCACAGGTAGCCTCACAGGGGCATCATCATCTTTATGTGAATAAAAAAGTCAGCAACGCCTCTTCCAATACCCGTATTCATGCACTGTCTGATCAATCACGAACCCGGGAAATTGCCCGAATGCTCGGCGGCATTGAGATTACAGAATCGACTCTCACCCATGCACAGGAAATGCTGGACTCAGTGACCCGTTAATACCCGTTCTATATTCCATCGATA
>CBDBOO010000010.1:0-32810 GCA_965208385.1 Endozoicomonas sp. | reverse complement strand
AGAGTGATTGACGAATAATGTTGCCGCTAATCGATAAACTGGCAGGAAGTGAATTTTATTTGTTCTGTATGATATTTTTCAGGATATTGTTGCAACAACGCAGCATCTTCAAAGGCGACGGGCCTATCACAAAACTGCTGAGCATCGGGTTAGAAAGTAGTACCATTTGCTGCTGCAAATGGTACACACGAATCAGGCGGTTTTGGTTGAATATTCTCTGGCATATAGGGCCAGTCCGCCCAGAGATGTTTCACGATACTTGGCCTGTAAATCAAGCCCGGTACGGTACATGGTTTCAACGCAGCTATCCAGGGATACCGCATGGTTACCATCACCACGCATAGCCAGATCGGGCAGCGGTAATGGCTTTAATAGCTGCCATGCCGTTACGCTCAATGCAGGGAATCTGAACCAGACCGGCGATAGGGTCACAGGTCATGCCCAGGTGATGTTCCATGCCGATTTCAGCGGCATTCTCTACCTGATCAATTGCCACCCTTTAACGGCGACCAGGGCAGCAGCTGCCATAGAGCAGGCTGAACCTACTTCTGCCTGACAACCGGCTTCAGCACCGGAAATGGATGCGTTCATCTTGATGATGGCACCAATGGCAGCAGCAGTTGCAATGAAATCACGGACACCCTGTTGCTTCTGTTCAGAAGAGCATGCGGGGAATAAAGCGGGTGTAGTAAGCCAGAATCGCTGGAATAACTACCGGCAGCACCGTTGGTCGGAGCGGTAACAACACGACCACCACAGGCATTCTCTTCGTTGACAGCCATGGCGAACAGAGTCACCCAATCCATAATGGCAAAAGTGATCGTTGAGCATCGCTTCAGGATTAGCGGTCAATGTTTTGTGCATGCTGGCAGAACGACGCTTCAGGCCGCTGACCAGGCAAATGTGCCTTCCATACGCAGACCACGGTCGATGCAGGCTACGCATAACATCCCAAATACCATCAATCTTGGCGTTGATAAACAAGTCGCCAGGTTGCCATCGTGACGTGCTTCAGTTCGTTTTCAATGGACAGCTCTGCAATGGTCATGATTGTTGTCTTTACACATGGCAATCAGTTCCGCGGCATTCTTGAAACGATAAGGAACAACAGGAGCGCCAGTGCTTTCGGTGCTTTATTGCTGTTATTTTGCTGTTTAGTAAACTCATCGGCACAAACAATAAAACCACCACCAACGGACAGATAGGATTTGTAATAAACTACGATACCATTTTTGTCAGATGCAAAAATACGCATGCCATTGGGGTGTTCCGGCAGTGTTTCACCATTATGGAAAATCAGCTGGCTGTCGTAATCGAAAGCAATTTCATGCTTACCGGCCAGTTTGATTTTTTTAGTTTGTTTTGATCTCTTCAAAAATCTGATCCGCTTCATCAGGATCAATGGTATCAGGACGGTATCCGGCCAGACCCAGTAGAGAGGCTTTGTCAGTACCGTGACCAATACCAGTCAGGGCCAGAGAGCCGTACAGGCCTACACGGATAGAGCTGATGCTGGGAAGAATACCTTTATCTTCTAATTCAGCCAGGAAACGCTGACCAGCCCACATAGGACCAACTGTGTGAGAGCTGGATGGACCAATACCTGTTTTGAAGATATCAAAAATGCTCAGCATATAAGTAACTACCTGGAAAGACTTTTAGAAATGAAGTGAGTACCTGTTCACGGATAACTTCTCTGCATTGTTGTAGAAGGTTTAAAAAAAGTTATTCGTGAATAGGTGGAGTGTATTGTGCCAGTTAACAGGGCGGGAAAAAAATTACGGGAGTAGCACTGCTACTCCCGAATTTCCGAATCTCGGAGGTACTTATATCAGCAGGATTAGACCAGCTGAGAAGTAATGAAGCCAGTGATTGCGATGATACCCATGATCAGAGTAAATACGTTCACTTTAGATTCGTACTTCTTCATAGAAGGTACTTTCTTTACGGCCAGTACCGGCAGGATGAACAGGATCATAGCCAGGATAGGTGCAACCATGGATTCGATCATACCCATAACGCTGACGTTAGCGTAAGCAACAGCCCACAGAGACAGAGTGATGAAGACGATGATAGCGCGATCAACAGTCTTGGTGTTTACAGTCTTGCCCTGTGCTTTAGCGCGGTTAACCATCATGCCCTGCAGACCTTCACGGGTACCCATGTAGTGACCGAAGAAGGAAGAAGAGATAGCAACGATAGCAACGATCTGAGCCAACCAGCCAAAGATAGCGCTGTCAGTGTTTTCAGCGAAGTAAGACAGTATAGACAGGTTAGCGGCTTTAGCTTCCATCAGTTCAGCTGGAGACAGAGTCAGTACACAGCTGTATACGAAGAACATGGTGAAGCCAACCAGCATCATGGTGGTGCGCTTCAGAACCTTGCTGGCCTGTGGCTCAGCATTTTCGCCCAGCTCTTTGCGATAAGCAGTAGAGAAAGAAGAAACTGCTGGAGAGTGGTTGAAAGCAAATACCAGAACCGGAATGGTCAGGAACATAGTTTTCAGGAAGCTACCCATTTCGAACGGTGCGTCAAACTGAGCCATGTTCCACTCTGGGATCAGGTAGATAGAAGTACCCAGCAGAACCAGAATCAGAGGATAAACCATGGCGTTGGTTACTTTCAGAACGGTCTTCTGACCAGCAACCATGACAGAACCAGACCAGCAACCAGAACAAAGCTCAGGATAGCGCGGTTAGGTTCAGCCATGCCCAGCTGATTAACCATCAGGGAAGAAACGTGTTGGTGATACCAATGCCGTAGATCAGCAGGATTGGGTAGATAGAAGCGAAGTAACCCAGAGTGATCAGGGCGCCGGCTTTCTGACCGAAGTGTTCGGTAACAGTAGCAGTAATGTTGGAGTCAGCGTTTCTTGGAAGACAGACACAAACGAGTCAGCCCACGGTGCGCCAGAAAAGTCATTGGACCGATGATAATAGTCATCAGAATCAGCGGCCAGATGCCACCCAGACCTGCGTTGATAGGCAGGAACAGAACACCTGCTCCGATAGCTGTGCCGAATAGAGCCAGCATCCATTCTGTGTCTCGCTTGCCCCAGGTTCCGGATTTTTCCTGAGAAAATGTAATGGGCTGCGTCATGGTTTGAGACATTTTGATGTCCGTGAGTAAGTAAAAGTGGTGACGAACTGTACAGAATTTATGCCTTTAAGTTATTGATGACGGTCAGGGTGATTATTTTTCATTCTATGTTAGTGTGTTGTAATTTTGTTTTTTAAAAGGGCTGCTGTTTCGGTTAATTCTTAGACAGTGTCAGGAGGGCTTCGCAATTCGAAATTTTTGTGGTGAAACTCCTGTGAGAAAACAAAAGATATTTAAAAATACTATTAATAATTCTTTAATGATTAAAATAAAATATCGTTAGTATTGGCTCTGAGGGCGCATTTCTGCAATAAATCTTTACATTTTTTAATCAGATCATGACGATTTAAAGACTCAATGACTGGTCGAATGCAATTATTCTTCTGCATTTTTGCAAATAAGAGTCATGTGACGTCTGAGTGTTGGTCAGAAGATTTAGGAAATGGTCTCAAAAAAGCTACACAAATGGCTTCCTGCCTGTCCACTGGCGCGTCTAAATGCTATTTCCCCGGTCGTATCTGAAGATGCTGGATTGTTGTTCGCTCTCGTTCTCTCCCCCCCCAAAAAAGAAAAACTTAATTCACCAGATTTATGGAGATTTACATCTGGACCTCCCGGGATTGGTTGTTATGGTTATTGCGTTCTGCACTTCCAATAATGTTGGGTTATCAGGTACTGGATTGATTGTTTGCCGACTACGCTGGATGCAACCATTTTGTTTCAGTGTGATATTAAACGGTGGTTGCATAGCATGCGTTGATTGTTCGGGTATCAATGATTCGGGATCATCTTCAGCGCTGTCGAGGGCATGATTATCAGTGGCCTGGAATATCAAATCAGGAAAGTCGAGTTTGTTCGGTTTAAACAAAAGCACCCGATATCTGTGTGCTGTCTGTTAAGAGCCCTTTTCTGTCAGGGTTTAAGGGCAAGGATCGGATGATTCATAAACAATATCCAGATTGCGGTCTCCCATTCAAGCTGCCTTTGGATCAGTCATTATTCTGAACAAGTGGTCCAAGTTGATATTTCACAACGCCATGAATACTACAGAGTCAGTAAGAAATTATGAAACAGGCATTGAGACAACTTATCGACAAGCTATCCGGACCATTGCTGTCTTCACTGGAGTCTGCTGCAGGAAATTGTGCAGGGCGAGGGCATTTTTACGTCGAAGTAGAGCATTGGTTCTGGCAACTGATGGACGGATCTGTCTCTGAAGTTGAGGCACTGGTTCGACAGTTTTCACTCAATAAGAGTGTTATGCGGATTGACCTTGAGCAACAGCTTGAACACTTGGCGACAGGGCATGAGGGCGCACCGGCATTGTCATCCTCTTTAGTGACATTAATGGAAGATGCCTGGTTACAGGCTTCATTGAATGAACGAAATCATATTCATTTTTCTCATCTGGTTCAGGCGTTGTTGAAGAAGGATGCTCTGACCGTGGGGAGTTCATCAGTATTGAGTGAACTCCAGAAAATCTCATCAGAAAGCTTGCAGGCATTGGCTGAATCGGCAATAGCAGACGTTTCTCAAAGGTCTTTAATCCAGACAGCATCAACCTCCGTTGCCCTTGATAAATATACGCAGAATCTAACGAAGAAAGCGGCAGAAGGTGGTATTGATCCGGTGTAGGGAGGCAAGATGAGATCAGACAGGTTATTGATATTCTTGCCAGAAGACGTCAAAACAACCCTATTCTGGTGGGTGATCCCGGGGTTGGAAAAACAGCGATTGCCGAAGGGCTCGCCTTGAGCATTCATCGCAATGAAACGCCGGGAAATCTAAAAGGCGTTGAATTGCGCACATTGGATCTGGCACTGCTTCAGGCCGGCGCCAGTATCAAAGGCGAGTTCGAAAAACGTCTTCAGGATGTGATCAATGAAGTACAGGGTTCTGCTACACCGATTATTTTGTTCATTGATGAAGCGCACTGTTTGATCGGAGCTGGTGGCGCGGCAGGCCAGAGCGATGCAGCGAACCTGTTGAAACCTGCATTGGCCAGAGGCGAACTTCGTACCATTGCTGCAACCACCTGGTCAGAGTATAAAAAATATTTTGAAAGTGATGCCGCGTTAACACGACGATTTCAGGTCGTAAAAGTAGCGGAACCCGATGAAGAGTCTGCCATAGCCATGGTTCGTGGTGTTGCCCGTACTCTTGAAAAACATCATAGCGTTCAGATTCGGGAGTCGGCAGTCTGCGCTGCAGTGAAATTATCTGTTCGTTACCTTTCCGAACGACAACTGCCTGACAAAGCGATCAGTCTGCTTGATACAGCCTGTTCCAGAGTGAGTCTGTCTGGACACGCGGTACCGACACAAATCGCCCGGGTGGAAGAAAAAATTCGATACCTGGAAGAAGAAAAAAAATACTGGAAGTAGAGCTGGTCACGGGAAATGAATGTCTGGAACGAATTCAGACATTAGACACTGAATCAGCGGCATTATATCAACAACTGCAGCTTCTCAAGGATCAATGGAAGCAGGAGCAGTTGCTGATTGGTGAAGTGCAGTCGTTGTCCCGGGAAATAAGAAGTCGATGTGAATCAGCGCAAACAGAAGGTCAGGCGTATCAGTTAGACACTGATAAACAACAGAAGCTTCAGAGTCTGGAAGAACATGTGATTCGGGTGCAGGGAGATGATCCGCTGATATCCTCATATGTTAATGCAGATGCCATTGCTCAGGTAATTGAAAGCTGGTCAGGCATTCCAGCCCGACATCTGATGGCCAGCGAAACGGAACAGCTTTTGACTCTGGAAGATAAATTGAACCAGCGGGTTATTGGTCAGGCTGGGGCCATCGGGGAAATTGCCCGCTCCATCCGTATTAACCGATCGGGTCTTGGCGATATACGGCGACCTGTTGGTGTGTTTTTGATGTGTGGTCCTTCCGGTGTGGGAAAATCTGAAACCGGGCTGGCGCTGGCAGAACAGCTTTACGGAGGTGAAAAAAATCTTACGGTCATCAATATGACTGAGTTCAAAGAGGAGCACAAAGTGTCCATGCTACTTGGGGCACCGGCTGGCTACGTGGGATACGGTGAAGGAGGTGTTCTCACGGAAGCTGTGCGAAGGAATCCGCACTCGGTATTGCTACTGGATGAAATGGAAAAAGCGCATCCGGGAGTGCAGGATGTTTTCTACCAGATCTTTGATAAAGGCAGTATTGCCGACAGCGAAGGCAGAGTGATTGATTTCCACAATACCCTGATTATTATGACCTCCAATGCAGCGGATTCAGCGATTACAGACTTTGTTGAAACCTTTGAACCCTTTAAAGCAGAGCATCAGCAGCTGCCAGAATCTGCTGAAATCGTTATGGCTATAGAGGGCGACTTACTGAAATGCTTTAAACCGGCATTTCTGGGTCGTGTCATTGTCATTTCTTACCTGCCATTGAATGAGCATGATATGAAACAGATCTGTCAATTATCTCTGGCAAGGATAAGAAAGAATGTTTCAGATCGTTACCAGGCTGAGTTCATTGTGGATGAGAAGGCTATTGAGCAGATTGTTCTCTGGAATCAAAATCCTTTGACTGGCGCTAGAGCAATAGAACAGATTATCAACAGGCGGCTGTTACCTGAAATGGCGAGAGAATGTTTGGTAAGAAGCAGTCAGGGATTACCGATTAAGAGAATTACCGTAGCAATCAATCAAAACAATCTTGATATCAGCATTCAATGATCTCTGGAGACCTGTATTGAAGTTAGTAGGGGCTGCAGGCGTTTAATATTTTGCCTGCGGCTCCTGCCATCCACTGTTTTGGTTGGGGCTAGGCCCTGACCGGTTTGACGAAGAAAAATTTTATATCCTTCAAGACCCTGAAGGGCATAAAGCGCCATCAACATAGACATTACCTTGTTCAAAGGATGGGATTAATTTTGAGATTGTTTGATCAGCCAATCCTGTAGCGCCTGATAAATGTCGTAAAATTGTTCATTGCTTTGGATTACACCAGAGTTTCGATCAAACCAGAAAGCCAATGTCAGTTGTTTCAGGCTTTGCCGTGAAAATCCCCGAATTCAGGACGCAAGCAGCCGCCCTGCACAGAACAAGGAACTATCGTATTAATTGTGGATCAGGTTAATTATCGTTAATTATCGAGCCTGATCCAAATAGCCATACTCGTCCAGCCTGCGTATCCAGCGCGGTGCGATTCTTCCTAACCATCAAACGCTCGCAATCAGTGTCAGGATCAATATCAGGCTGTCGTTTCTTGAGTCAGGTATAAATCGCACGAATCAGTTCTATGTGCAATGGCAATCAGACTTAATTTGTGACCCCTGCGGATCGCCAGACTCGGATATTTACCCTTGAACTGACTCTTGGTCTTGATCGCTGCATTCGCCACTTCGCACAGTGTCGTTTTGACCATCTTATTCCCTTTTCGGGATTCGACCACTTGTTACGCTTGCCAGCGCTTTCATTACTTGCCCGGGCAGAGTCCGGCCCAGGAAGCAATCTCCTTCATGCCGCCAAACTGACTCATATCATCACCTATTTCTGCGATCAGTGCTGCGGCACTCATCTCACCGACTCCGGGGAGAGTTTGCAGAATTTGCCAGGCTTCTTTCCAAGACTGAACCGTACTCAGAATCTGGACTTCCAGCTTCTGCTGCTGTTCATTCAGGAAATTAATGTGATCCCGGATATCTTTCAGCACAATAAGATGAGAAGGGGATAACTTCTCGTCCATACTGTCCATCAGCTGTTTTCTGTCTGCCTTCAGACGGCCATCCGCTTTCTTGATAATATCCTGAAGGGATTCACCATCAATCAGGGCGTTCACCATGCGCTGACCTGACTTGCCGTTGATGTCACTGATCAGGCCGCCGAGTCGAATACCGCTGTCGTCTAGCGTTTTATGAAGACGGTTCTTCTCATTGGCTATTTGCTTGACCATTGTATCTCGTCGGCGAGTCAGCAAACGCAGCTGTTCCTGATCCGGATGTGGCACAAAACTCGGACGAACCAGACCACAATGGGCAAGGTGAGCGAGCCACTGACTGTCCAGTGTATCGGTCTTGCGACCGGGTACATTCTTGACGTGTCGGGCATTCACCACCCAGGGCTTCAGATCACGACCAATGATGGACGCATAAATACTTTTCCAGTAAACACCCGTACTCTCCATTACGACCAGATCGATCTGATGCTGTTGAAGGAACTGGCACATTAATTCCCGATCTTTGCGGAAAGTACCAAATTCACGGGTTAATACTTGAATGTCGCCTTCTGGCATTTCTTTGCGAACGGCAACCATGACCATCATTTTATGGACATCAATGCCTGCACAGTTTTTCACAATGGGTTGCATCGTCTATGCTCCAAAGGTTCACGGAGGAACAGCAGAGCCTGACGGACTGGATCGGATCGCCATAGTCTCACTTGGAGAAAAGGGCTGTTTGCCGTGCATTCAATGTTCCAGAAATGGAGCCTTGATGGTGCCAGTTCTGAACCATGAGATAAGCGAGGGTGCGAACGATCCAGCCCAGGTCAATTTGTATTCAGGGTCTAAAAGCCACTGCAAAAACATCGACCACTGTCAGGCTCTGCATCAGATACATTGTGGCAGAGTATTATTTTCATGCTGCAGGGTGACCGAAAATACGGTCATGAAGATTTGTATTTCGGCAGGAGAGGGGGTAGGGGATGGAGTTACAACGCTGCTTTCAATAAAGTCGCTATACCACATACTGCTTTCCTCTGAATATAACGCTTCAGAGGAAGGAGCTTCCACTTTGCGGTAGTAATCAGCGCTTTTGTCGGATTGGCTACTTTTTTCGGTAGCTTTTTTGGTAGCAGTAGGGTTCACCTCAATAAAAACAGAATTATCGATGGGGAGGTAAAGTGCAGGATCAAATTGGTTGTCCATGCCGGAATTTAATAGCCACAGAGGTACGCTTTTATCGGAAGCAAATCCAGGCAGAATCAAACCCTCAGTGCTTAACACTATTTTATTCGGATTTAGAGGGGGATCAAAATGCATTTTTGCCCCAACAGGAAAACTCCCATGCTGGAAGCCTGATAAAACAGGCTCCATGAAGTTGGAGCCTCCTACAGCCAGATCAGAAAAAATAATGGGAATATAAATAAACAGTAATCCAGTGCTTATACGCATTAGCAGTATGCCTGACAAAAATGAAAAATGAGTATAGACAAGGAAACTGTTTGTTTCTGAATACTATCTGCTATTAAATATTTTAGAGTTTGCTGTACTCACAGAACGCTGCAGGACTTTCTGGGTGCGGTAATGACTGATCGGATGGCTGTGCTTTTTCTGTCATTCCATCAGAATCACGAAAAGCTTAACGCAGGGAAGCAAACTTAGAAGGATTGGCGTAAATCAATGTAATGAGTGAGCTTGATGCTTTCAAACAAAAAAATTCGATAACAAAAACAATAAAGCTCTCCTGATGGAGAGCTTTATTGACAGTCTTTTGTGGCCTGTCTATCTCAGTCCTGGTAGCGTTGAAACACCAGGCAGGCATTAGTGCCGCCAAAACCAAAGCTGTTAGACAGTATTTTGTTCAGCTTCTGCTCGCGAGCTTTACCGACTAACACTGGCATTCCTTCAGCCTTTTCATCAAGATTCTCGACGTTGGCTGATGCAGCAATAAAGTTATGCTTCATCATCAGCATGCAGTAAATGGCTTCCTGTACACCGGCAGCACCCAGTGAATGCCCTGAGAGGGATTTGGTTGAGCTGATGGTGGGCATCTCGTTACCAAACACTTCACGAAGTGCTTTCAGTTCTGCCATATCTCCTACAGGCGTACTGGTGCCATGGGTGTTGATGTAGTCAACAGGACCATCGACGGTTTCGAGAGCCTGGCGCATGCAGCGTGCAGCGCCTTCACCGGAAGGTGCGACCATGTCATAACCATCCGACGTGGCTGAATAACCCACTACTTCCGCATAAATCTTGGCACCACGGGCTTTGGCATGTTCCAGTTCCTCAAGAACAACCATGCCACCACCACCGGCGATAACAAAACCATCACGGTCTGCATCGTAGGCCCGGGAAGCTTTGTCGGGTGTTTCATTATATTTCGAACTGAGAGCACCCATGGCATCAAAGAGACCGGTTTGAGTCCAGTGTTCTTCTTCACCACCACCGGCAAAGACGACATCCTGTTTGCCCAGCTGGATCTGTTCTACCGCATTGCCCATACAGTGCGCGCTGGTTGCACAGGCTGAAGTAATGGAATAGTTAATGCCCTTGATTTTAAAAGGCGTCGCCAGACAGGCCGAAATGGTACTGCCCATGGTCCGGGTGACGCGATATGGACCTACACGCTTAACACCCTTCTCACGCATAATATCAGCGGATTCAACGATGTTTTCTGATGATGCTCCACCAGAAGCTGCTACCAGTCCGGTACGAGGGTTCGATACCTGATCGTCACTGAGACCAGAGTCAGCAATGGCCTGCTTCATGGCAATATAGGCATAGGCAGCAGCGTTACCCATAAAGCGCAAGGCCTTACGGTCAATGTGCTCGCTGAAGTCTATATCAACGGTGCCTGAAACCTGGCTGCGGAAACCATGTTCTTTGTAGCTTTCGTTAAAGCGAATGCCAGAACGTCCCTGCTTGAGAGACTCAGCGACTTCGTCTTGGGTTATACCCAGACAGGAAGTTATGCCAATCCCTGTAACTACAACACGTTTCATTTGTGTCAACCTGAATAGCCTGTAAAAAAGTCAGAAAGAATCAGTGTTCTGGAAAAGACCTACACGAAGGCCTTCGGCAGTATAAATTTCCCTGCCATCAACACTGACGCTGCCATCAGCAATCCCCAGCACCAGTTTGCGAGAGATTACCCGTTTAAGATTAATGTGATAAGTCACTTTTTTATTGGTTGGCAGAATCTGGCCGGTAAATTTAACCGCACCACTGCCCAGAGCACGTCCGCGCCCGGGATTACCCTGCCAGCCCAGATAAAATCCGACCAGTTGCCACATGGCATCAAGTCCGAGGCAGCCTGGCATTACCGGGTCACCCGGGAAGTGACAATCAAAAAACCAGAGATCCGGTGTTATGTCCAGCTCTGCAATAATTTCACCTTTGCCAAAAGACCCGCCTTCGTCAGAAATGCGTACGATGCGGTCGAGCATTAGCATATTAGGTGCAGGAAGCTGGGCGTTGCCAGGTCCGAATAGCTCACCTTGTGAGCATCGAAGAAGATCGTCTTTATTGAAGGATTGTTGCTTCATTAGTACATATGTTCCTGGAGTGTCCAGCACCTGCAAGATAGTAAAGGCTGTATAAGCGCAAAAAAATGGGTTCTGATTGCTGCTCAATAGCTTTTGCAGGCAAACGGAATTCATTACTATCGTTCCGGAGAAGAACTATACCACCGGATTTTGTCAGTAATAATGCAGATGTCTCATTTGTAACAAAAAGACAACACTGGCAAAATCTTGAGTCTTAATTGTATCAGGTAATTTTCTAATCCGGTTTTGACTGTTTCTTCCTGCTTCTTCCTGCTAATCGTTGCGAATGAGCAGAAGGAATAAATAATTGTCAGCGTGTTAGTGAGTCGTTCTGTAACTGATATGGTTACAGAACTGTAAGTTGCTGTTCTCTTTCATTAGCTGAGTTATCATTGAGTCAGGTTCCACAAATTCAGTTTTTAGTGTTCGCTGAGTCTATGCGGACAGTATGACTGTTCAGATATTTGCATTAATCATTTTATCAATAGTAACTAACGATACAGAATGTACGGATCGAAACCCATGACAGAGATACCGATTAACGGTAGCAGGCAGTATACCATAGCAGTTCTCGGTGGAGGCAGTTTTGGTACGGCTCTGGCAGATATATCCGCTACCAAGGGCCATAACGTGAGACTGTGGATGCGGGATGCTCAGCAGGTTGAGAGTATTAACCGGGATCACATTAATCGACGGTATTTACCTGAATTCACCATAAACAGCGCCGTATCCGCTTCCAGCAATCTCGATGAAGTGGTGAGTGATGCTGAAATCGTATTTATAGCTATTCCCAGTAAATCTTTCCGTGAAGTCGTGGTGAATACCCGTGGCTTACTGGAAGGTAAAATTGTTATCAGTACAACCAAGGGTATTGAACCAGAAACGTTTGACCTGATGAGTGAAATCCTGAAAGAAGAAATTTCTGATTTCAGGCTTGGTGTTCTAAGTGGCCCCAATCTGGCCAGGGAAGTGATCGCGAAAGCGGTGACGGCAACCGTTATAGCCAGTGAAGACGATCAATTGTGCCAGACCATTCAGGAAGTTTTGCATTGTGATTATTTCAGGGTTTATTCCAATACCGATGTTTACGGTGTTGAATTGGCTGGGGCGCTTAAAAATATTTATGCCATAGTGTCGGGTATTGGTGCAGCTCTGGGAATGGGCGAAAATACAAAAAGCATGCTGATTACACGAAGCCTTGCAGAAATGAGCCGGTTTGCCGTCAAACTCGGCGCTGACCCGATGACTTTTCTTGGACTGGCAGGCGTTGGCGACTTGATTGCGACCTGCACGTCCAGTTTAAGTCGGAATTATCGAGTGGGCTATGCCCTGGGTGAAGGCAAGGATCTGGAAACTGCTCAGGGAGAGCTTGGGCAGGTGGCTGAAGGAGTGAATACCCTGAAGCAGGTTAAGCAAAAAGCGGATGAATTAAATGTCTATATGCCACTGGTTGACGGTCTTTATGGCATCATTTTCGAGGGCTGCAAGATCGAAACCCTGGTTAAAGGCATGATGTTGAAAGAGCAGAAAACAGATGTTGAATTTATGGTTCGTCAATAATCAGTAAAACAGTGTTTGTTACTGTGTCGTTCGGTAGAATTCGTTTATAGTCCTTACTAATAATTGTTTTATAAACAGACAGCAGAGAACCGGGAGAATAGGGGATATGGATGAGAATGTGATGAATAACCTGAAATCAGAATCACGCTGGCTCCGATTGTTGTTCATGGTTCTGTTTTATATGCTGGCGCATGTGGCCGGATTGCTGATTCTTGTTGTTGCAATAGTTCAGGTAGTACATGGTTTTGTAAAAGGAGCACCTAACGAGCGATTACTGGATTTGAGTAATGGTCTGAATCATTTTTTCTTTCAGATAATTCAATACATTACCTACAACTCTGAAACCAAACCCTATCCTTTTTCAGACTGGCCGAATGAGAAAACTCAACCTGTCGCTGAAGTGGAATCCGGTACAGACAGAGAGTTTGAATCTCCGGAATGATACTTGTCATTATGAGACATGGCGCAGCGTCCTGGTCTGCGCCTTCAGACGAAGCCCGGCCGCTCACCACAGCAGGTATTGCGGAAGTCGGAAGAACGTCTGAAAAACTTTCGGGTATATCTCTGGACAGCATTTTTACCAGCCCTTATCTCAGAGCCCGGCAATCTGCAGAAGTAATATCTGACCATCAACAGTGCAGGGTGACGGTGCTGGATTCTATCACTCCCAGCGGTATAGCGGGTGATGTGATTAATCAGCTGCCTGACAGAGGGAATACACTGCTGGTCAGTCATATGCCATTTGTGGGTAAGCTGGCGTCAATGTTGTGTTATGGCACATTGCATTCAGAGATGTCATTTTTGACAGGGGCTGCAATGGTTTTAGAGATGGAATACCCCGGCGTCGGGATGGCCTCAGTCGTCGACATTATCAACCCATGACAATACCCGTTCTTCTGCCAGAGCGTTGAATTCTAAACCGCATACTTTCTCCTTGTTTATCCTCAATAAATCATCTGTCATGCGATCAGTGCGGATGAACTATTTATCACTGATATACTCTAACGTCTCTCTTATGAATTAAGGCTGTTTCGACAGGGAGAGTGTGCAGTGTCTGATGTCACTGGAAAATACGCCAAGGCTACGGTTGTCTGTACCCTGGCAGCACTTTTTTGTTCCTATCAATTTATGCTTCAAGGGTCGCCATCGGTTATGGTGCCTCAACTGATCCAGAGTTTGCGATTGGATCTTACAGACGTTGGCATTCTGACCAGCAGTTTTCTCTATATCTATTTGAGTTGCCAGATTCCAGGAGGGTATATTGCCGAGCGTTTTGCATCACCGGTTATTCTGGTGGTCTGTAATCTACTTATGGCTTTGGCTTGTTACTGGTTCAGTATCTCAGATTCAATGATCGAGGCATCCCTGGCCAGGGGGTTGATGGGTATTGCTACGGCTCCTTCCATTGTGCTGACGCTTATTTTGATCGGTCGCTGGTTTCCCAAACGGTTGTTTCCAGTGTTGACAGGGTTCATTGAAACCTTCGCTCTTGCTGGGGGAGCACTTGGTCCTATAGTGATTCCTGAACTCATGGAATTCTGTGGATGGCGTTGTGCCATGGAATATATTGCCCTTATTGGGTTTGTTCTTGCCGTTGCCAGTGCTCTCTGGGTTCGAGATTTTACTTCTTCTATTGATAACCCTGAGTCTGGTTCACCGGAAGATACAGAGCATTCAGAACAGGCTCCGTTTAATCGATACCTGTTTTTATTATGCTGCATCTATGGGTTTGGATTGTTTGCCATGGTCAGCTGTTTTGCCGGACTTTGGGGGATACCCTTTTTTACAGAACGATTTCCCGATGAAGATGCGGCGGCAGATGCCATAGCGTTGATCTTTATAGGGGCTGCCATTGGGGCGCCACTGCTTGGCTATCTGTCGTCAATAACAGGTCGTTATATTTCTCTGATGCTGCTGACAGCGGCAATTGCTCCTTTGTGTTCGGCGTTATTGATTTATTGTCCGTGTTCATTGTGGGTGATGAAGTTGTTTTGCTACCTGACCGGGTTCAGCTGTGTTGGTTATATACTGACTTTTACTCTGGTGAAATCCATTGGGCAAACTAAATCAATGGGGGTTGTACTGGCTGTGACTAATGCTTCCATGCTGCTTGGAGGACCTCTTATGCAGCCGTTAATCGGTATGATCCTGGATTATAGGGCTGCACTGCGAGGGGTATCCGTTGGGGTTGTTGATTATCAACTGGCTTTTCTACCTCTGATGCTTGTCCAGATTTTTTCACTGATTGCCATTTATCTCATTTCAAGGCACCCGCTTTCTATTGGTAAATGATGGCGGTATGCTAGCGCGCATTACAGCACTGGCTTTCTTGATAGCCGGTGTATTGAATAACCGATGGCCGGGAAAGTGATGCCACTACTTAGATTCGATAATATCAGCCTGGCTTATGGTGATAAGCCATTGCTGGATTGCTCTGAATTCCAGATTCGCAGAGGTGAGCGTGTCTGTCTGCTGGGTCGTAATGGCGCAGGAAAGTCCACCATGATGAAGCTGGTTTCTGATCAGATTCATGCTGATGACGGAACAATATGGCGTAAGCCCGGATTAAAAGTCGGCGTACTTAATCAGGATCTTCCTGATCAGGATGATCAGAAGGTTTATGACGTTGTTGCCTCAGGGCTTGAGCAGGTTGGGGACTTAATCAGTCGTTTTCATCAATTGTCGATGAATATCACTACCGATGAAGACATGAATGCATTGGCGCAGGTTCAGCAAAAGCTGGAAGCAGTCGATGGCTGGAGTCTTTCGCTGAAAGTCGACACCGTTATTCAAAAACTTGGTTTGCCTGCTGAGAAGCAAATGAAAGAGCTTTCCGGTGGCTGGCGTCGCAGGGTCGAGCTGGCAAGGGCACTGGTCTGCGATCCGGATCTTCTATTGCTTGATGAGCCGACTAACCATCTCGATATTATCGCTATAGACTGGCTGGAAAAACAGCTGCTGGATTTTCAGGGGGCTTTATTATTTATCACGCACGATCGATCTTTTTTACAGTCTTTGGCTACCCGGATTGTTGAATTGGATCGAGGTCAGCTCACCAGTTGGGAGTGTAATTACAGTACGTTTCTTGATCGCAAGGCTCACGCCCTGGAAGTTGAAGCGGAACAGAACGCGTTGTTTGACAAAAAGCTGGCCCAGGAAGAAGTCTGGATTCGTCAGGGAATAAAAGCCCGCCGTACGCGAAATGAAGGTCGGGTACGTGCCTTGCAGGCATTGCGAGGTGAGCGTATGGAAAGGCGTAACGTCCAGGGTAAGGCCAATTTTGGTCTGGAGCAGGGAAGTAGCTCAGGTAAACTGGTACTTGAAGCAAAAAATATCACCCAGTCCTTTGGTAGCAATACGGTAATCAGAGACTTTAATCTGAGAGTCATGAGAGGCGACAAGATTGGGTTGATTGGTGCTAACGGAGCGGGTAAGTCCACCCTGCTCAGTATCCTTCTTGGAAAGCTCAACCCACAGAGTGGATCGCTGAAATCAGGTACCAAGCTGGAAGTGGCCTATTTTGATCAGTTGCGCAATCAGCTGGATCTTGAAAAAACGGTCATTGATAATGTCGCTGAAGGGCGTGAAAGTATTACGGTCAATGGTGCCAGTCGCCATGTGATCAGCTATCTCGGAGATTTTCTTTTTCCAGCTAATCGCTGTCGGGTGCCTGTGAAAGCGTTGTCTGGTGGCGAGCGCAACAGGCTTCTTCTGGCCCGTTTATTCATTAAGCCAGCCAATTTACTGGTCATGGATGAACCGACCAATGATCTGGATGTGGAAACTCTGGAATTGCTGGAATCTTTGCTGGTGGAATTTACCGGAACAATCTTACTGGTAAGTCACGATCGTGCTTTTCTGGATAATGTGGTTTCCAGCACTCTGGTGTTTGAGCCCCGTGGCCGAATCAGTGAATATGTTGGTGGTTTTGATGACTGGTTGCATCAGGGTGGCAAGATAAGTCAGCTGGTGGCAGAACCTGAGTCAGAGAAAGCGGCAAGAAATGATGAAAAACAGGTGGACAGGGAAGCCGAAGTAAAGCCCGCTAAGAAAAAGCTGAGTTATAAGCTGCAGAGGGAACTCGATACATTGCCTGAGGACATTGAGCGCCTTGAAACTTCGCTGGCTGAATTGGAAGCAAAAACCGCGGAGGCTGACTTTTATGCAGGAGATCAATCCGAAGTTCAGTTGACACTGGAACGCTTGGCTGAAATTAATGAATTGATTGAAGCGAAGATGGAGCGATGGGAAGAGCTGGATAATATGTAGCGTTTTGCATTGATCCTGCCCCGTTCCTGATTCACAGGAACGGGGTGTCAGGATTAATGGTGATTGTTTTTGCCTACTCTAACCGCCAGTACGTCACAGCATGCACCGTGCAGTATGCTGGTGGATGTTGAACCCAGTATCAGGGCCAGGCCATGTCTTCCGTGGCTTCCTACCACAATAAGATCGACATTGGATTCTTCCGCTATTCTGTGAACTTCCCGTTCGGGACGGCCGTAAACAACATGCTGTTCACCTTTGTCGAGATGGATAGAATCTGCCAGTTTTTCTATACGCTCCCGTGCCTGTTGAGTGATCTCATCCTGGAGGGTAGTAAGATCAAGTGGAATATCGCTTCCGTATGCCACGCTCAGTGGTTCTACAACATGAACAAGCGTTAGCCTGGATTCATAGTTCTCCGCCAGTGACCTTGCTTTGGCTAATACTTCATCTGCTTCATCGGAAAGGTCGATAGCAACCAATATGTGCTTGTAGAGGCTCATTGACTGTCTCCCTTGGGTGAATGAAAAGTTGTTTTCATTCGGGCCGGTTTAACGATACGACGCCAGTCAGGCGCTCATTGTTTTGTTAAGGCTGAGTGACTGGATCGAAGCTTTGATTTTTCTCTTCTCAATCTGAAATCATTCAGGAATCATATCAGCGGTTCACTGAATCATTCAAGACTATGCCATGATAGCTGAAGCACTTACTATTGTAAGGCTTGATAGCTTTTTGTTCCTGTATTTTGTTCTGGAAATCCGGTTATTTTATAAGGTCAGACACTATTATCGAATTCAGGGCGGCTGAATTGTCAATAGATGAGAAAGATCAACAAGAATGAACGTCTGGCTCTTGACATCGAACATTATTTCACAGAAGGTAAGCACAAATTCAAACAGTTGTATGAATTAAGTCAGGATGGCCAGCAAGTCCAAAGTAGTTGAAACGTTTCATCAGGATTTGCCAAACTGAAGCCGGGAAGGCTGTAATAACAAAACACATCTTCAATCCGTACGGAGAGAGATTCATGATCTACGAAGGGAAGGCGTTCAAGGTCCTGCCTCTGGAGGATGGAATTGCCGAACTCAGGTTTGACCTGCAGGGCGAATCTATCAACAAGTTCAGCAAACCTGCAATCGAAGACCTGGATGCGGCAATTAAAGCTATCAAAGCGGATGCCAGTGTTAAAGGCGTTGTGCTGACCAGTGGCAAGGATGTTTTCATCGTTGGTGCAGACATCACAGAATTCACTAAAACGTTTGAGCAGAGCGATGATGTTATATTCGATCAGGTGATGACGGTAAACGGCGTGTTCTCCAGCTTTGAAGATCTGGATATGCCCACCGCTGTGGCCATCAATAATATTGCCCTGGGAGGTGGATTCGAAATTTGTCTGTGTGCTGACTATCGAATCATGTCTACAGAAGCAAAAGTTGGTTTGCCAGAAGTGAAGCTGGGTATCTATCCGGGATGGGGCGGTACTGTTCGATTGCCAAGACTGATTGGTGCGGATAATGCAGCAGAATGGATTGCTTCCGGTAAGGATTTCCGTCCGGATGCAGCACTGAAAGTGGGTGCAGTGGATGCAGTCGTAGCACCTGAAAAACTATTGGGTTCGGCTGTTGATGTAGTCAAGGAAGCATTGGCAGGGCGCCTGGATTTCAGAGCGCGCAAACAGGAGAAAAAAGGGAAGTTACTGCTTTCTCCCATTGAATCAATGATGTCGTTTGAAACGGCCGTTGCCATGGTTCGTCAGCAGGCCGGTCCTCATATGCCTGCTCCGGTTCAGGCTGTTAAAACCATTCAGAAACATGCATTCCTTGAGCGTGACGCTGCACTGGCTGTAGAAGCCAAAGGCTTTATCAAGCTGGCCAAAACCTCTGTTTGTGCTTCTCTTGTGGGTCTGTTCCTGAGTGATCAGTATCTGAAGAAAAAAGCCAAAGCTTCTGCAAAACTGGCTGGAAAGGTAGATAAGGCAGCCGTATTAGGTGCCGGTATCATGGGGGGTGGTATTGCTTATCAATCAGCCTCTAAGGGTACACCCATTCTGATGAAGGATATTAATCAGGCTGGTCTGGATCTTGGTTTGTCAGAAGCCGGTAAGTTGTTGTCTAAGCTCGTCTCTCGTGGCCGTATGGATGCCGCTAAAATGGGTGGGGTTCTTAACAGTATCGTGCCAACCCTGTCGTTCGGTGATTTCAAAGACGTCGATGTGGTTGTTGAAGCGGTCGTTGAAAACGTTAATGTGAAAAAATCAGTACTGGCTGAAGTTGAAGGGCAGGTGAGTGACGAGACGGTTCTCACTTCCAATACTTCAACCATTTCCATAACTGAGCTGGCTAAAGACTTGAAACGCCCGGAAAAGTTCTGTGGTATGCACTTCTTTAATCCTGTCCACAGAATGCCTCTGGTTGAAGTTATTCGTGGTGAAAAGTCCAGTGAAGAAACGATCGCAACTGTCGTCAAATACGCAAAGAAAATGGGGAAAACGCCCATTGTTGTTAATGACTGCCCTGGATTTATGGTAAATCGGGTTCTCTTTCCGTACTTTGGCGGTTTTGCCGCTTTGATGCGAGACGGTGCTGATTTTCAGCAGGTCGATAAGGTGATGGAGAAGTTTGGCTGGCCTATGGGTCCGGCTTATCTGCTGGATGTTGTAGGGATGGATACCGGTTCTCACGCTGAGAAGGTGATGGCAGAGGGATATCCAGATCGTATGGCCAAAGATGGTAAAACGGCTTCTGATGTTATGTTTGAAAATGGTCGTTTCGGCCAGAAAGCCAACGCTGGTTTTTATAAATACGAACAGGACAAAAAAGGCAAACCCAAGAAAATCGTTGATGAAGCGGTTTATGGTTTGTTGTCAGAGGTCTGTGCGGATCGAAAAGAGTTTGAAACTGATGAGATTGTCGATCGCATGATGATCCCGTTGTGCATGGAAACTGTTCGTACTCTGGAAGATGGCATTGTTGAGTCTGCTGCTGAAGCTGACATGGCGCTGATTTATGGTATTGGCTTCCCGGTTTTCCGTGGTGGTGCGCTGAAATACATTGACAGCATGGGTGTCGACAAGTTTGTTGAGCTGGCCGATAAATATGCTCATATCAGTCCGCTGTATGCTCCAACAGAAAAGCTGCGTGAAATGGCTCGTGAAGGTAAATCGTTCTACGGCGCATAAACGAACCAGATGCTTTTCAAGAGTAAAATACAGACTAGAGCCAGGGATTAGAAGAGAGACAATATTATGAGCCTGAATCCGAGAGACGCGGTTATCGTCGATTATGGCCGTACCCCCATGGGTCGCTCCAAGGGTGGTATGTATCGCAATGTTCGTGCAGACACACTGTCTGGCGAATTGATCAGTGGGTTGCTCAATCGCAATTCAGCACTGGACCCGGCTGAAGTGGAAGATGTTATCTGGGGTTGTGTCAATCAGACCCTCGAGCAGGGGTGGAATATTGCCAGAATGGCGTCCTTGCTGACGCCTATTCCCCATACTTCAGCGGGTCAAACGGTAAGCCGTCTTTGTGGCTCCTCCATGAGTGCACTTCATACCGCAGTACAGTCCATTCAGACCAATAATGGTGATGTTTTTGTGGTGGGTGGTGTTGAGCATATGGGTCATGTGGGCATGATGCATGGTGTGGATCCAAACCCTCGTTTGTCCAAGTACGCTGCCAAGGCATCCGGAATGATGGGGTTGACCGCTGAAATGCTGGGCACCATGCACGGAATTTCCCGTCAGGCGCAGGATGAATTCGGTGTGCGCTCTCATCAGCGTGCATGGGCTGCTACTCAGGAGGGTCGTTTCAATGATGAAATTATCCCGATGCAGGGCCATGATGCCGATGGTAATTTGAAGTTGTTCAGCCAGGACGAAACCATTCGTCCGGAGACATCTTTAGAATCCCTGTCTCAATTGCGCCCTGCTTTCAATCCGAAGGGTACGGTGACAGCGGGTACGTCATCCCAGATTACGGATGGTGCATCCTGCATGATTGTAATGTCTGCAGAGCGGGCAAAAGCCCTGGGGCTGGAGCCTATGGCTGTGGTCAGGGCAATGGCTGTGGCGGGGGTTGATCCGGCTATTATGGGTTACGGTCCAGTACCAAGCACTAAGAAGGCTCTGAAGCGTGCAGGTCTGACCATGGATGATATCAGTCATGTAGAGCTGAACGAGGCTTTTGCGGCTCAGGCTCTGCCTGTCCTGAAAGATCTCAAGGTTCTGGACAAGATGGATGAAATGGTCAATCTGAACGGTGGCGCTATTGCTCTGGGTCATCCGTTTGGCTGTTCTGGTGCCAGAATATCAGGAACTCTGTTGAATGTAATGAAGCAGAATTCCGGGACTCTGGGGCTTGCAACCATGTGTGTTGGTCTTGGGCAGGGTATCAGTACGGTTTTTGAACGACTTTGATATCAGAGAATAAAAAAACCCGGATTTATCCGGGTTTTTTTATACCGATAAATGCGCATCAGACATCCATACGATCTGTCGGGTTCGTTACAGTTACCCATGGCTGTTTTTCCCTTGAACACTTCATTGCCTGCTTAACCCTGATTAACTTCTGCCGCTATGATTTAGAGAAAGGATTTAGACAAAGGATTTAGAGAAGGGTTGAGATAAAATAAAATGCTGCGCAGAACCAGTAGATCGACGATATCTGAAGGTGTTCAAGCCAGATCGCTAGCTCCAGGGGCGATGGTTGGGCGTTGGTTGAGAATAGCGCGATTTCTGGGGTTTAAAAAAGTCAGAATCGTCAACGCGAAATCTCATTTCCAGGGTAGCTCTCATGATGAATTTTCCGAGAAAGCCATCATGGATAGAACAGTTTCTTCTTCCAGACAAACTGCGTCAGTAAGAGAGAGGTCGTCACTGGATCCTGAGATGGAGGAACGAGGCGGCGGGGATCAAACCGCAGGAAAGTCAGCTGAATCCCGTCTGGGTGTAATCAATGACTTTAAGCAGAATTATATAGGGTTCAGGGCTAATTCAAAAAATATTGAATGCATTTATACGGATTTGGTAGATTCACAGATTGGAATGCTGGAGCAGGAAGATGCTGAGGAATATCAAGCCAGAGTCAAGCTCTCGCTGATTGCCTCAGGAATGGTAGGGTGCCGCGCGGATTCCATCACGTTGAAAACAAAATCTAGACTGAATGCATCAATTAATATTAATAATGGTCACTTTGATCGCTTTCGGGAATTCATTGCACAACCGGCTGCCCAGTTACTTTCTACCCTTGAAGAGCGCGAATTAGTGACATCAGATGTGTTGAAGCTGGGTAAAGAAAAGTTGCCAGTAAATTTATCGTTAAAGGCATCTGAGTTGGGCTCTGAAGCCTGGCCGCTAATTGATTTTTCTGAAGAGGCGCAACCAAGCTATGAGGAGTATGTGGAAAGGCTTGGGCAGATCTCGTGCCAGGAATCTTTTGACACTCGTCAGGATGTTAAAACAAGATTCAAAGCATGTCGAAATTACCTGTTGCGAGGTGAAGGGCGAAGGATCTTGTCGAAGTATGACTTTCGTTCAGTGGATTTGCTTGAACAGCTGTTGCCAATCATTTCTGACTATGACGTAGATGATGATGTTGTGACGTGGATTGAAAATATCCGGAAAACAGCCCATCAAGCTGACGGAACAAATACTAATGTCCTAAGGCAGACCAGGGTTAAATTCTTACAGGGAAAAACTCAATTAGCATATGATCCAGGTATTAAAGAGCACCGATGTCTGGCTATCATGCAGGAACTGGCGACAATGTACATTGGTTATTGTCTGGAAAGGCAAATGAAGCATTCCACTGAGACTAATGATCAGCTGGCCAGCCAATACGCTGAAACTGCTGAAGTTTTAAAGAATGTCTGGGCTGGTATGAGCCACAGTATCATGCGAGGATATTTTCCGGATCAAAATAAACCTGAGAATTATCAGCAGCTGGTGCTGATGGGAGATGATGGGAGATGATGGGAAGGCTCGCTGGAATAGTGATTCGATTCAACCCAGGGGTAGAGGGTGGTTAAATGAATACGATTTCAAAAAAAATGAGTTTCCCGGCCGGAATTGAATGTTTTTATAGCAGTTTTTATAGTTTTTCTTGACCGATTATCCACTTCACTTTATATATTGAATCAATTCCAATCCCGGCTTTTCTTGTTTTGACGAAATCATATGTTTCAAATTACCTTAATTTCCAGTAGGTTGAGTATTTAACATGCTCTCAGGTATGGCAAGTCAAGACAACGGAACAGATTACAGGACGTGTAAGTCAGCATGGGCAAATCGTTAGTCATTGTTGAGTCGCCAGCCAAGGCGAAGACCATTAACAAATATCTGGGCAAGAACTTTATTGTTAAGTCCAGTGTTGGTCATATCAGGGATCTGCCTACTTCCGGTGGAGCCAAGAAACCCGTTGATACCAAAGCGCGGGCAAAAGCTGCGGCTGAATCACGCAAGCTGGCACCTGAAGAGCGCGCCAGACGCAAAAAAATCAAGGCTCGTAAGCAGTTGGTTGAGCGTATGGGTATCAATCCTGATAAGGATTGGCAGGCCAGGTATGAAATTTTACCTGGCAAGGAAAAGGTGGTGGATGAATTACGCCGTCTTGCAGAAGATGCTGACCAGATTTATCTCGCGACTGATTTGGACCGTGAAGGAGAGGCTATAGCCTGGCACCTTCGTGAAACTATTGGCGGTGATGAGGATCGCTATCGCAGGGTTGTTTTTAACGAAATAACCAAGAATGCAATACAGTCAGCATTTGATGATCCGGGGCATTTGAATCAGGATCGAGTAGATGCACAGCAGGCAAGGCGTTTCCTTGATCGTGTTGTGGGATATATGGTTTCGCCGTTGTTATGGGCAAAGATAGCCAGAGGGCTGTCAGCAGGACGGGTACAGTCCGTAGCCGTTAAGCTGGTAGTTGAACGGGAACGGGAAGTTCGGAGTTTTGTGCCTGAAGAGTTCTGGGAAGTCTATGCCGATTTAAAATCAGAAAGCGGTGACGAATTAAGATTTCAGGTGGTAAAGGAGAATGGCGCTGCTTTCAGGCCTACCAGCAAGGCGCCTGTTGATGTTGTTCTTGGCAAACTGAAAGGATCTCAATTTCTGCTGACCAGAAAGGAAGAGAAACCCACTCGCAGTAAGCCCTCGGCTCCGTTTATTACTTCTACACTCCAACAGGCTGCAAGCACTCGCATGGGTTTCGGGGTCAAGAAAACCATGATGCTGGCTCAGCGTTTGTATGAAGCCGGTCATATTACGTATATGAGAACAGATTCGACCAACCTGAGTCAGGAAGCTGTAGATAACGTTCGTAGTTATATTACGGATGAATTTGGAGATCGATATTGTCCTGAAACGTCAAATCGCTATTCCAGTAAGGAGGGCGCACAGGAGGCTCACGAAGCGATCAGGCCGTCAAGCGTTCTGACCAAGCCGGGTAGCTTAAAAGGGCTTGAGAGGGATGCTGAGCGTCTCTATGAGTTAATTTGGAGGCAATTCGTCGCCTGTCAAATGACTCCAGCGGAATACTTGAGTACGTCACTGACAATTAATGTTAAAGGGTTTGATTTGCGAGCCAAAGGCCGAACCCTGAAATTCGATGGTTATACCAGGGTTCATTCTCCTATATCGCGTAAAGGGGATGATATTGTTTTGCCTGATCTTGAGAAAGGCTGTTCTCTCAATCTGGAAAAGCTGGATCCCAAGCAACTGTTTACCCGTCCTCCGGCACGCTTCAGTGAAGCTGCCCTGGTAAAAGAACTTGAAAAGCAGGGTATAGGTAGACCATCCACATACGCATCCATTATTTCCACGATTCAGGACAGGGGTTATGTTTCTGTCAAAAATCGTCGTTTCTATGCAGAAAAAATGGGCGATATCGTAACCGATCGTCTCAGTGAATCCTTTCATGATCTGATGGATTACAGCTTTACGGCCAAAATGGAAGAACAGCTGGATGGCATTGCAGATGGCGATGCCAACTGGAAAGGGGTTCTGAATGATTTTTATGAGCATTTCAGTGGGCAGCTAGAGAAAGCGGAGCTTGAAGATGGCGGCATGAGGGCGAATGAGCCTTCGTTGACGGATATTGAGTGTCCAACCTGTAACCGTGCAATGATGATTCGTACTGCGTCCACTGGTGTCTTTCTGGGTTGTTCCGGATACGCTTTACCACCAAAAGAGCGTTGCAAGAGCACCATTAATCTCGTGCCCGGAGAAGAAGCGGTTGAGGCTGATGATGAATTTGCAGAAGTAAATGCTCTGCGGGCAATGCATCGTTGTCAAAAATGCGCCACCGCTATGGAAAGTTATCTTATTGATGAGAAGCGCAAGCTGCATGTTTGTGGTAACAACCCTGATTGCACCGGTTTTGAGGTGGAGCAGGGTAACTTCAAATTGAAAGGCTACGATGGTCCATTGCTTGACTGTGACAAGTGCGGCAGTGAAATGCAGCTCAAGACCGGGCGCTTTGGAAAATATTTTGGCTGCACCAATTCCGAGTGTAAAAACACACGCAAGTTGTTAAAAAGTGGAGAAGCTGCGCCTCCTAAAATGGATCCAGTTCCCATGCCTGAGCTTAAATGCGTCAAGGTGGATGATCATTACATTCTACGTGATGGTGCTGCAGGGCTTTTCCTGGCTGCCAGCCAATTCCCAAAAAATCGGGAAACACGGGCACCGCTGGTTGCTGAACTATTACCACATCAAGCTACGATTGATCGTAAATATCATTACCTTCTGGATGCACCGCGACAGGATCCAGATGGCAATCCTGCTATCATTCGCTACAGTCGAAAGACAAAGCAAAGCTATGTGATGAGTGAAATAGAAGGCAAAGCTTCAGGATGGAGTGCAGTATTTCAGGATGGTCAGTGGGAACAAAAGCAAGCTAAGAAACGCAAGACTTCCTAGAAGTTCTTTCTGTTGATACTTGTTTTGTTTTTATGAAGTGCTCTAGTACTGCGTTTTTCTGAATTTGAGACTGAGGAACGTATGACCGACCAGATAATTTCTATTCATCCAATTCAGAGACGATATACATATTCAAACACTTGATATTTCAGATTTCTACGATAGATAAGAAATTTGGCACACACTCCACCATTAGCCAGCTTTCAATGAAGAAGCTGAACGATGGTTTGATTGTTTACTGCCTCAATCAATGAGGCTTTTCATTATCCAGTGCAAGCGAGTTCTGGCAACACAGGATAAAGCTTTTTCAGCTTAGTTCGCGCATTCTCTGTGGTGAAACTCCACTCCATCGCAGATTTACAAGCATTGCGCTCTGCCTCCCAAGCTTCCACTTCACGGCGAAGCGTATCCTGATCCGGTATACGACAGTTCAAACATTGGCGACTCAGTATGCTCAACTCTATTTCAGCCATATCCAGCCAGCTGCCGTGTTTTGGCGTGTAGTGAAACTCAAGTTTGTTCGCAATTCGGTGCGCCTCTTCAGGGCTAAAGGCTTTATAAAGGGACGCCGCTGTATGGGTGTTCAGGTTGTCCTGTACCAGTACAATTTTATCCGCCTCTTTGTAACGACCGTCCACTAACTCTTTGACCTGATGCGCCCAGTCTACAGCCGTTCTGCGATCAGTGATCTCAACATGTCGCCAGCCTGCCAGGGGCTCGAATATCATGAAGATATTACTGACGCCATTGCGGTCATACTCCGTGTCATAGCGCTCGGGCTTACCAGGCTCTATAGCGATAGGTTTACGTACCTCAATGATTAACTGTTTATTGCTTTCGTCGAGACAAACCAAGGGACGCTTGGGGTCATAAGGTTGTTGGTAAAGATCCAGAACCTCCTCCATAGCACTGACAAAATGGGCACTTTCCTCTTCAGGGATACACCATTCTTTCTTCAGCCAAGGTTTAAGTTCGTTTTTTTTAACTCGGCATGAACGGTGCTTCTGGAGATTTCGTCAACATACTGTAGCTCAACCATTTTGTCTCGTAGTAAGTTCAGCGTCCAACGACACCGACCTTCCGGTGGAGGCGAGCAGGCAATGGCGATAAGGTGAGCTTGTCCTTCACCGTCCAGTTTGCGCTTGTGACTATTACCAGCATGCTTGCCATTAATGGCTACTTCCAAGCCTTCTTCAACGAGGCGCTGACGAAGGCGGCAGATAGTAACCACCCTGACACAGAAAGCTTTGGCTACCTGTTGGTGAGTCAGGGGAGATTGGTTTTCATCAATGGCTAAAAGAATTCCAGCTCGACGTTTCTTGTGCTGAGCAACTCTGGGTTTATCCCGCTTGATCAGGGTTTCAAGCATTATCCGCTCATCCACAGTCAATCGGACATGATATTTGATTAACATCGTAACTCCGTCGTTCTTTTCGATGGAGTTATCAGGATGATCTATTTTACGAAAAATATCATTTCGAGCCGAATGGAGTACTAGTAGCACTTCTGACATAATGTTTTGAAAATAAGTTCATCTTCTGAGGCTTTATCTAGTGCATAGCTGGCAGGGTTATACCAATAAGATGCTGTTCCATGCCCGGGTACAGCTTGATGCCTGGGATCTGGCTGAAGAATCGGCAGGGCCTGCTTTCAGGGATGCGTGCATACAGAGCATTGCTGCTGCTTTTCGATCAATGCTTGCCGAAGTTATCGGGCATCATTCACAGACAGTTGAAAAATTGCCAGTAGTTGAAGATCTCGTTATAAGGCTTGAACAAATCGATATTCTTTCTTCTGAGGCAGCGCACCTGATTCAGTTAACCAGGACAGATACCTGGCTTTCGTCTTTACTGGCTTTTTCGGCGAGTCTTTATCTTATTGATGCATCTCAGTGGTCAGTAAAGAGTCAGACAATTCCCCTGAGGGAGTCTTCTGCTATTGATTTCATGAATCCCGATTCTGTAAGAACGGTTCTTAAGCAAATGAAAGATCTGGTGTCATTCAGTCGAAATTACAGCCTGGAGTGGTAGGTATTACCATCTTCGAGTTTTAATTATGTCATTGGGCTGGTTTTTCAGACTTAGATCCTGCGTTGGAGTTCATCGCCTTAGCTAAGACTAAGGCTTGTCTCTTAGCCTTAAAAACCATGCTCATAACGCCTATTAGAAACCGGTAATGGTATAATTCAGCAATAGTTCACAGATTGCGCCTCAATTTCTTGCAAGCTATTCATCCTTGCAGCAGAATATATGAGTTATTAACTGTTTCAGGTTTATTTATGTCGACGTCTTTTCTGGAAATCGTTGAACTGCCTTCTGGGGAAATAGTACTCAGAAGAAGTGATGAAGAAAATGCGGAACCACTCTTGAAAATGACGTTTTCTGAAGAAATACTCGATTATCTACAGGGGGATTATTTTGATGTTGCAAAAGCCATGATTGATGCCTGCATTCATGAAGTTAGTCGTAAAACCGATGATGAAGCTCATGAGAAAGAGCCTCATGAAAACGAAGAAAGTAATGGAAATCGTGTGCTCCATTGATCAAAAACAGGCCTGTGTTCAGGCTTGTTATCTCTCCTGAGTTTTATAGTCATCGGTTTCTGATAGCTAAGCCGTTGCACTGACCATATTTTGCAGCTTTGTCCAGTTCCTTCAGAATGTCTTTATCCAATTGATTGACCCAGCTGACAACCGTGTGACTGGTGCCGGATGCCAGTGCTTTTCTGGTTAGCTCAATGGAGTCCTTGCTGGCGGGAAGGTTTAAAACCTGGAGTTTGTTGTTGGATATACCTGAAGATTTTAACCAGCGTAATGTCTCCGGGGCTTGCTCGTTGGGAAGAATCAGCGTCAACCAGCGTTGTTCCTGATCATTGGCGAGTTCATTCAATACCGGTGTAAGCAGTCGGTTGATTTTCCATGAAGGGCCTGAAATTACAAGTTCATCAATAGAGCATGTCTGTTCCCAGTTTGAAGGGTGTTCGGTAACCGTGCTCTGGGGATAAATTGCTGCTGCTTGCATAGCAAGCCCTCCTTTATAAATAATAATTCCTGTGTCGAGATATCGATTAGTTTCGAATAATCCCGACACTGAGACCTTCAATGGCAAAAAGGTCTTCATTTAAATCAACTTCTATGGTTGAGAACTCTTCATTCTCCGGATGGAGATAGATTTTGTTTTTGATTTGTTCAAAACGTTTTACGGTTACTTCGTCTTCAATTCTTGCTACAACGATTTGACCGTTACTGGCAATATTTGTTTTATGAACAGCCAGTAAGTCGCCATCAAGAATGCCTATGTCCTTCATGCTCATGCCTTTTACCCTGAGCATAAAATCTGCTTTTGGTGAAAAAAACGAAGGGTTCAGTTCAAGGTGATTCTCAATGTGCTCTTGAGCCAATATTGGGCTGCCTGCTGCAACCTGTCCAATGATGGGAAGCCCTTTGTTTTCACTTTCTGGTATACGAATGCCTCTTGATGCACCGGGAGTTATTTCAATAGCGCCTTTTCTAGCGAGGGCTCTAAGATGTTCTTCTGCTGCATTGGCTGATCGAAAACCAAGAGTTCTGGCGATTTCGGCACGTGTTGGTGGGAAGCCTGTTTCCTCTATATGTACTTTTATGAGGTTCAGTATTTCTGCCTGACGTTTTGTGAGCTTAACCATAATATTGATCTGTGTTTTTATACAGTATCTGTGATTATATACAGTATTTTGAATCTTTCAACTTTCTGATACTCAGTTAGCAGAAATTAACAGTCAACTTGTTACTTCGATGTTTTACAGGCAATCTGGCATTCAGTTCTGAAATTTTGCTATTAAAGGCAGTTTTTACAGACAGGTTTTATTCGTTGAATGGCATTTTATGCTTCATTTTTATTGTATGGATGGATTGGACGACGCTTGACAGTGCATGTTGTCATACGTAAGTTTTAAACATCTGTTTTATATTATTGGTGTTTTTGTTTACATGTCTCAGTCAGTTACTGTCGAAAGGATACTTGATGCTGCCGAACAGCTCTTTGCTGAGCACGGATTTGCAGAAACCTCATTAAGAAGTATTACCAGCAGGGCTGCTGTGAATCTTGCTGCGGTAAACTATCACTTCGGTTCAAAAAAAGCGTTAATTCATGCAGTCTTTTCTCGATTTTTAGATCCTTTTACAGAAAATCTATCTATAGCTCTTGATGCCGCTGAAGATAATCAGTCAATTCCTGATCTGGAAAAATCACTGCATATGCTGGTTGATCAGGTTATGGCAGTAAAGCCCAGAGGGGCGAATGATCTTACTATTTTTATGCGTCTGATTGGTTTGGGTTACAGTCAGGGTCAGGGGCATCTGAAGAAATACCTGAATGAGGTTTATGGAACCGTGTTTGAACGTTATTTCCAGATTCTGATTCGTTCATGCCCTGAGCTGCCTGCCGGAGATATGTTCTGGAGAGTTAATTTTATTCTTGGGGCAACGGTGTTTACTATGTCCGGAGCTAATGCATTAAGAGCTATCGCTGAGAATGATTATGGAACTCAGTATGAGCTTGAGGATATTTTGCGCAAAATGGTTCCATTTATGGCTGCAGGACTTCGTTCACACCTGTAATATTGTATCTATAAAGTGCATGGCAGGTTAGCAGGAACATACAGTGAATATAACCATTCATATAAAAAGTCAGATGTTGGTTCTTCATCGAAATAATGACACTGCAATAAAATATTCTATCTCAACCGGCAGTAAAGGCGTTGGTCAGCAAGAGGGGAGTTGGCAGACTCCAATGGGAAGGCATTTGATCCGGGCTAAAATTGGTGATGGATACCCCAGAGACTCTGTATTTGTCGGTCGAAGATCAAGCGGAGAAATTTATTCTGCAGAGATCAGGGCGCAGTACCCGAAGAGAAAGGACTGGATATTGTCCCGGATTTTATGGCTTAGCGGATTGGAAAAAGGCTTTAATCGTCTGGGATCAGTAGATACTATGCGGCGTTATATCTATATTCACGGCTCACCGGATTCCGCTGTGATGGGGGTCCCAGGATCAAGAGGCTGTATTCGTATGAAAGGTGCAGATATCATTGATCTGTTTGATCGAATCGAAGCTGGCATTGAAGTTAATATTGTCCCTGAATAATTAGCCTTATATTTACCAGCCTGCTTTTACATGGAATTCTATGAATACTGGCGTATTAATAATCGATCTTGAAGGGATTCATTTAACGGTTGAAGAGCAGGAGCTCTTGCAGAACCCTGCTGTCGCCGGAGCACTGTTATTTTCCAGAAATTTTCAATCACGAAATCAGCTTGTCGCTCTTGTTAAGGATATTCGTTCAATCCGTTCTGATCTGTTGCTGACAGTTGATCAGGAAGGAGGGCGGGTTCAACGATTCAAAGAAGATTTTATTCGATTGCCAGCGGCTGCGAAATATGGGGCTCAATATAAAGAAGATCAAAAAAGTGCAGTAACGCTGACCCGGGATGCCGGATGGTTAATGGCATCAGAGTTATTATCCTGTGGTATTGATCTCTGTATTGGTCCGGTTCTGGATATTGATATTGGCAAGACAGCTATTGTGGGAGACCGGGCTTTTGGGCAGTCAGCTGAGCAGGTTATTGCATTGGCAAAAGCCTGGGTTGCAGGGATGCATGAAGCAGGAATGTCAGCGGTCATAAAGCACTTTCCCGGTCATGGTAATGTTGATGATGATTCACATTTGAGTCTCCCTGTTGATGGTCGTCCATTTGATGAGATTGAACAGCACGACATGCAGCCATTTAAAGCACTTATTGAATATGGTGTTGAGGCTGTCATGCCTGCGCATATTGTTTTTCCAGAGGTAGATGATTTTCCGGCTGGTTTTTCTCGAGTCTGGCAAGAGGATATCCTGAGGGATAGACTGGGATTTGGTGGGCTAACCATCAGTGATTGTCTAACTATGGAAGGGGCTGCATCAGGCGGAAGCTATGTGGAGCGCACAGAGAAGGCACTGTCTGCAGGTTGTGATTTACTGATTCTCAGTAACAGGGATGGCGTAAAAGAAGTACTGGAACATTCAAAAAGCCAATCTATTCGAGGTGTTGGACCATCCAGGCTGTTGTCAATGAATCGACCTGACTGGAATGTATTGCATTCTTCTATGCGATTTCTGCATGTCAGGGATATTCTACAAGCGTTGTCATAGACAACAATAATAATCCTATTGGTATTCTTACAACTGAGTGGCGGAGTCAGATGGACTTGTTAGCAATAGATGGGTTGGGTTTAGATGAATGGCATATTCAGGTTTTTATCATTGTATTCATTACCGGTATTGCCAATTACCTGAGTTTAAAGATTTTTCGAAAACTCGAAAAGAGAATAAAAGCCACAAAAAATCTGTGGGATGACGCTCTTCTGGTTGCGTCGCGAAAGCCTGTCAGTATTGCAATATGGGTTATAGGCGTTGGCTGGGCAATAGAAATCGTCATGCAGTCTACGGGCAATCCGTTATTTTCCAGTTTCACAATGATTCGGGAAGTTTTGGTTATCAGCCTTTTGGGCTGGACCCTGGTGAGGTTTATTCGGAGTATTGAAAATAATTTTCTGGATGCTTCCCGTAGCACTACAAAAAAGACGGATCCCACAACAACCATCGCAATAGGGCGGCTGCTTAGAATAGCAGTCATTATTACCACCTCCTTAGTGGTGCTTCAAACCTTGGGTTATAGTATTTCCGGTGTTTTGGCTTTTGGTGGAGTTGGCGGTATAGCTA
>CBDBOO010000009.1:0-126148 GCA_965208385.1 Endozoicomonas sp. | reverse complement strand
TCTTGTTTTAGTTAAAAAACGGAATTGGTATAATACCGGTACCAGTGCGTATAGCAAAGCACGACAGCGGTTAACGGAAGAATCAATAAAGACGCTGCTTCGTACGTCCGGCAACAACCTCGACAATGCCTCAGCGGAATCATACCTTCGGCATCAACGCCGGGTTCTGATCACTGACGGCTCAACACTTTTAATGCCAGATACCGAGAAGAACCAAAGCGAATACCCTCAACTCAGCACCCAAAAAAAAGACTGGGTTTCCCTATTCTCAGAGTTCTTATTCTGATGTGCCTTGGCAGTGGTGCGCTGCTGGATTTTGCGGTGGCTCCCTATGAAGGCAAAGAAACGGGAGAACAAGCCTTGCTCAGAAGGTTGCTATTTCATCTGCGTGTTGGTGATATCCTGTTGGGAGATGCGAACTTTGAGAATTATTTCCTGTTGGCTATGGTGCTTCAGGCCAAAGCAGACGTCGTGTTCGAGAAAAACGGTTCACGGATTATTGATTTCAGAAAGTGCTACCAGAAGTTGGCCAACAAAGACGGTTTGTTCAAACTGAAGCGACCAGTCAAGCCTGAATGGATGAGCCAGGAACTTTACGATCAGATGGCTGAAGAACTGGTTATTCGTGCGGTTAAAAATAAAATTCCCGGACCGAAATTATTGCGCTGTACTTGGAGCGCTGGCATGTTGAGACAGATTTTGATGTGATCAAAACCACCATGAAAATGGATATGCTTCGCTGCAAAAGTCCTGAAATGGCGAGAAAAGAAATTTCAGTGAACCTGCTGGTTTACAATGTGATACGCGCCCTTATGGGTAAGGCGGCAGAACACATTGACAAAACTCCCAGAGAAATTAGTTTTAAATCAGCACAGGAGACGCTTGTATCCTTCCATCAAACGTTACTGGGAGCATCCGGTGACTGGCTTGAAGAGAAGATCGGCAACATGCTGAAAATAATAGGTCAGCATGTTGTTGGCAACCGTCCGGGAAGGTCAGAACCGAGGGCTGTAAAGAGACGCCCAAAGCCGCATAGAAGGCTACAACACCCAAGAGCGCAGGCGCGTAGATTAAAGCAATACCAAGGAAAAGCGGCTTAAGTCAGTGCCATTGCAGTTTAGTCTAGGGTAGAGCCATAAAGTTCCCTTCCGACACGGTTAGAGTACAGGATCGTATCCGGGTGTAAGAAAATCATCATTATGGATTTCTTGACTATGCTTTGCGCTCGGACACATGTTCGGGTGATGGTATTGAACAAGAAAAACAAAGCGAACAATCGATCAAATAAAGCAGCAGCCTTGCTTCTTCTTTTGGCTTTCAGCCCGGCCGGGCTGGCTATGCCTCTTGAATGGCAGATACTGGATCTGCTCAGCCTGTCCCTGCTCAAGATAACCGGGAAGGACGCTCCCTACTCCTTACTTCCTCACTGGCTCAAGACCAGAACGGAGAATCTGATTCCCGACTACCTCCGGTTTGAGCCGGTATGGCCTCTGTTGAAAATCCAACAGGATATGGAGAGGGCCTGGGAGGAAAATCACCCGAATTTACTGCAGTGGTTGAGACAGACCAACTTCCGTCAGTCACAGGCGTTGACAATAGAGAAACTACTCGAGGAGTTTCGTGACAAACCAGTATTACTGGAAGCTCTGAATCGGCTGATGACTAGTGACTCACAGACTGGCAGTCTGTCAGAGCACAACCAGTTTATACAATTGTTGTTGAGAATGCAGAGCCTGCCGGGAATGACCTTGTTTCTAAACCGTCTTCAGGTGGATCAACTATACCGGTTACTGAAGTATTGCCTTGAAAAAAATATTGGCCTGTTTGGGCAGATAGATCAGCTGATAAATAGCGATACATTTGTCGACCTAGTCATTGAGATGAACAGCCTGTCACCGGCTTTGATTCCCCTGTTGGCTTCAGGGGTCATCAATGGCAGTAATTCGGTGCAAGTCAATACGGTGCAAGGCGTGCTCGCGCAAAATACTCATTTGGTTCATCTGTTGGAAGGTGGCTCGGTGATTGCCCTGGCCATCGTCGTTTCCACCGATCCGGCACAATGGAATCTGCCAGTGATGACGTTGTTGGATGAGCAATTGCAGCCTCTTCTCGATGCTCTGGTTGTATACCTGTCTTCCTGGCAAAGACGGCATGGTCGGCTTCCGGGGGGTATTCAGGCTGAATCTGTGGCCTGGACTCTTCTGCGTATTCTCCAGAGAAATTCGAACTGGCTGGCAATGATCAGTCATGCTGACAATGCCTGTGATTCTTTCCAGGTCAATGAGCTTCTGGTACTGGCCAGCCAGTTTTTAGCAGCTCTTCCCCAGATTCAGAATGAGATACCCGATCAGAGCACCGGATCTGAGTACATCAACCGGTTGCTGGCACTCTTTGCCCACCCTCGGTTGTTGAAGTTGTTGAACAGGATTATTCAGCTTCATGGCTATCAGGTTATGCACGCCTTGTTGGAATGGGTGCCCGAAACGCTGTACAGCTATCTGGCCCAACCGGAGAATCTGGAACAGGCCATTGCCGGTCTATTACTGGTGACCACTAATGAACAGAGGGCTGAAGGGGTAATGAGTCCTAATGTCACTTTGATACAGAATGCCATCGCCGAATACCTTCAAAAACTTTTCCTTGATGCTCCGCAGGATCCGTCACTGGCTGTCGCCCGGTTACTGCTTGAAGAGTTCCCGGAGCTGAACAATGCCGGGAGTGTAGAAGCCGTGAAAATACAACTTCAAAGACTGCTGCTTAGCGGAAAATTGGTTGCAGAAAAACTTTTTACCCAGCGACAACTGTCACAAATGCGACAGCAACAAGAATCTCTGGTTCAGTTGCCATCGGAATTCAACTATGACCAGACTGATGATTCTCAATTGGCTCAAGCTATTCAGCTCTCTCTGGAGACGTCAGCGTTCCAACCTCCGATCCACGAGCTGGGTGGTGTCATTATGACGGGGGAAGCAGGAACGTTGTCTATAGAATCTAATCCTCAGGTACTGGTAGCCCCCTGTCAGGCCCAGGGAGAAATTCCAAGATTGACTATATTTATCGTTAAAAATCCTCTCTGTCAGGTAAAGGGCGATTCAGATAAGGAATGAGCTTTCGAGTTATCCGATTCGCCACAAAGATGATTATAGCTACAGGGTAACCGCCAATAAATCCGCGTAATTGCCCCATTCCTGTTATTTAGTGCCTGTCCGAAAACCCTTAAAACTTAACGCATGATGACCTTCACCCTTGCCGTAATTGATTGAAAATCAACCAGCTCGTTTTTGAAGGTTAATTTTTCAACAAATCCAGAGAAATTCCCTTAGAATTTGTCTTTTTTGATTAAGTGGCATCCTCACGCTGCCGTGATTTTTGTAAAATTGAACTCACTTCCGTATTTCAGCCTGCGAGTCGCAACTTTTTCCGGTCTTGCTCTTGCAAGAGCTTGCCCAATCTATGCAAGTTGCTCCCCAAAACAGCAAGAGCTACATGTCGTTTAAAGCCGATCGGGTGTGTGATTTAAACAATGTCAAGAAAAACGACTACACTAGTATGGTCGTATAGGCTTTTTGGCGTTGAGAAATATGTACAGCTCAGTCCTTTCATCCAACGATGAAATCACAGAAATCGTTATCAAAATCCCGCACAATCGCTCAATGGTGGATTTCGAAAATCATTTGCAAGATGCCTTAAATGAAGCGGGACAACTGGGAACAAAAAAGCAACTTGAGTGGCTTGATACTGACGGTTCTCCCATTACGCTTGGCAATGTTCGGTTGACCAGTAAAAGTAAAAAAGAATTGAAGGTTTATGAAACTCCATGGGGAGCGGTTAGGGTCAATCGTTTTATCTATCAAAGTCGTGAAGGCGGTGCTATTTATTGTCCCCTTGATCAATCTGCACGAATTGTTGTTAATTCAACCCCGCGACATGCCTGCATGGTCAGTTGGAAGTTTGCCCACATGCCTTCCACTGAAGTAGAGCAAGATTTTCTAAGAAACCACGGACGTAAAATCCATCGAAGAACCGCTAAAGACCTGGCAGAAGTTGTTGCCAGTATTGCTCAGGCCAAAGAAGAATCCTGGACTTATGAATTACCGGATTTACCCGAGCCAGTAGCCACAGTTAGCTTGGGGCTGGATGGTGCAAACTTGCTTTATAAAGAGGGCTACAGAATTGCAATGTGCGGAACTATTGCGCTTTATGATGAAGAAGGAAATCGAATGCACACGGTGTACGCTGCCGCTGCCCCCGAATACGGAAAAGAAACTTTTATAAGGCGGTTCTCTTCTGACATTGAGAAAATGAAGTCTCGTTTTCCTGATGCCACTTACGTTGGAGTTGCTGATGGGGCGCCAGATAATTGGACGTTTCTTGAGCCTGTTACATCGATTCAAATTCTGGATTTTTATCACGTTAGCGAATATGTGGCAGAAGCGGCAGAAGCTATATATCCGGGTAAAAAAATGCAGAATGAACGCAAAGCCTGGTTAAGATCAACACTGCACGAATTAAAAAACACCCCTGGTAAGGCAAAACGTTTATGGTTGGAATTAAAGAAAGCAGCTCCCGGGAATAAACGTCTTGTTTCTAAAGAAAAACTGGATAAAGCCAGAACTTATTTCAAAAATCACTGGCACCAAATGATTTATCCAGAAGCGTTGGAAAACAAGTTACCAATTGGTTCTGGTGTAACAGAAGCTGCTTGCAAAACGCTGGTTAAGCAGCGCATGTGTAAGTCAGGCATGCGATGGAAGGAACAAGGGGCGTCAATGCTATTAACATTACGAGCTCTGGCGAAGTCAACGGGTTATTGGGATGCTTTCTGGTCGAAGATGGATCGCTACGGGTTTCCAGTGGCTCACAACCTGCATGCCTGACATTATTCAAGCCACACACCCAGCCGATCAGCCCTTCGTCCGGACATTTATCAAGACCATGGACTTCCAATGCATTGATATCTGACTCTACAGCCGAATGTTTTCGCTTTGCTCGAACAAACTCAGGATGATATTCGCGCTTTTTATCTTCAGCCGACAGTTTGCCCTTTTTGGGAAGAACAGCCAGATCCAAAAAGGCCTCCAAAGCCACTAAATTTGCCGGACTCCAGAATCCTTTGTCGTAACTGGCCTGAGTCAGATCAGGGAAGCGTTTTTTGGCTCCCTCTGCCATAGATACCGTCACTTTGTCGTCGGTTTCTTTTTGCATGACTTGATGGTTCAGAGTGAAGCCAAATTGGTCCTGTAATACACACACACGCAGCCCCAGCTCAACGGGAACACCCGCTTTACCTTTGCTAATCCATTCAGTATGAGGCTCATGGAATGAGAATATTTTTTCAGAATGAGGTATTTTTTCATCATCAAAAACACGTCGGCAGGTCAGACCAACCTGATAGTGAATGCAGCTGATCCAACGCTTCAGGGCTATCAGTCGATCCTTATCAACACCCTTATTCTCCAGTAGAGATAATGTTAGTTCTGCTTTTTTTGCTATTTTCTGACTGCGATTCAGGTAATAAATGTAGGCATCATCTACTTTGTCCTGACAAGCCTGCTTTTGCACTTTACTGGAAGAGGTCGAGTGCTTAAGTCTGCGAAGTTTGTTGTACCGTTTTTTATGTTGTTTCTGTAGCTCTGCGGACTGTCTCCAGGCGGTTAACTGCTTCTCTGCTGCCAGAACCGTGGCTGTCTCGATCGTTTTACGACAGGCTTCCTCTAACAAGCCGATGTCCGTTGGATATCTCACATTGGTTTTTACGACAAAGGAATCGCAACGGCCCTGTAGCCGTTCATATTTTTTTTTACCAGCTCATGCCCGGCAGAGACAGCAATCTGGCTGATCTCATCAAGAACTTCCGGTGTAAAAAGCGAAATATTGTCCTGTAGGGTTTGCAGGCGATATTGGTACTCGTCATAAGGTCCATGACCTAATATTTGCCGGAGTTTTCCATGCTCGTTAGCCAATTCACGCAGGCGGTCAAAATCACAATTAATCACCAGCCGAAGTGTTCCAAAGACCAGTATTCTCCAGAGATCCATCCCTGGACGACCATTCTTTTTGTCCACAGCTTCCGGAATCATTTTTTCAAGTGCAAGGAAGACCGCTTGTCGTAAATCGGTATTTATATAAAGGTGCTGCAATCCTCTTAAAATACGTGGAATATCGTCCCGAGAGCGAGGGTCGAACTGGATGGCAGAGATGTCGACTTCACCCAAATGTAACTGTGGATTAATTGGTTTACGCATAATTTTTGAAAATAACAGCCGGTAGTTGAAAACTTCAGTATCTATATTGGGCTTCAAGCCCTGATTTTCAAGGGCTTAGGGTTTTCGGACAGGCACTAATTAGAATTCGGAAATGGAAAATAATTGGAATAATTGAGTGAGGACAGCCATATATTTATTTGAACCCTCTACATCTCCTGTTTACCAACCACATTAAGAATCTCCACGACCTTAACTGCCTCCCCCTTATTCATACTTGTCTATATTTGATCACTCAAGTAATTCGTAGTTATTTTGAGGGTGCGTCATGCTCAGTGAGTGCTCATCCAAACCAATACTGATTTTAGTCTTGATCATAGCTGCTTGGTTTAAAGTGCCAGTTTATAGCGGTTTACTGTCAGAAAAAGAGTTAGATAGCATATACTCAAATCCTTGGATTACTTTGGCATCCATATTGTCTGAAGATATTCAAACAGTGATTCCGTCCAAAGATTATCATAGTTTCAACGACGCAATCCAAATAACTCACTTCGTACCTCCTGGGAAATACTTGCTTAATTTTTTCAATAAAGAAGTGAGCTCAATTGACTATTTACTATTTGATAAAGATCCAAGGACGTATACGCCAGATATGGGCCACACTTATAAACTTTCATTTTTTGTAATGTACTTTATTGACAGCTCATATATTACCTTCATCCCTAAGCGCATGATGACTGAAGGCCCTATGAAAATTGCAGATCAGATGCTTCACTTGGGGCTAGCAACAAAAAGTGAAACGGATTTAGCCCACTCACTATCAGAAATAAATCCGATTACATTAGACCGAACCATAAGAGATTACTCTCCTCTTGCTACAGGAAATTACATTCCGAGAGTTAGTGAATTTCATATAAACATGTGTTTTGTTATACTTAACCATATGATTGCTACAGTCCAGTCAAACCCCTCCTATCTACAAAAAGCTCAACATGGTATTACACTCATTTTTCTTGGCTGCGCACAGGGGGTGGAGTGCTTTGCTGGTCGTGCTAGGCTACGACAAAAATTAGAAGTACCAGTAACTGTATGCGGCATCGACATCAATAGAAAATTAATTGAGGCAGCTAAAACGAAATTCCCTGATATCTCTTTTCACGTTGAGGATGCAGCAAGAGCTGGAAAGATAATAAAACAGTTTACTGAAAATGAAAATCTAGTAATAGTTGTAGCTCAAGGTCTCTTGTCACATGAGGTTATGACCGGCAGTTATCCTGCTTTGCAAGTGTTCCAACAAGTCGCTGAGTCAGGTAGCGTTGATATGATGTACGTAACGGCTTATGGAATGCCATTATTCAATCGCCACACTATTGAAACTGCTGGCTGGAATATGGAAATACAACATATTCCTCACGACAGATTGCATGATATTAACAAGCACCCTGTTGATGACGAAGACTCTTGTCGCAACCAGATACGCATTATGACACCAATGTCATTATCTCAGCAGGCAAATTTATTTCTTCGACAAAGCCGTGAGCGAAACAAAAAACCTGAAAGCCCATTCACAACATTAGATCTTTCAATGAGTAGCCATCCAGACCAACTTTTTTCACACTTGAAAGCCTGTAACGATTGCAAAAATGTTAGAACCGTCGACCTAAGTTGGAGTATGATTCCTGCGGACAATAAAAGAGATCGTTTTTTTTCTGAATTAGAAAAAACCGAAATTAAAAACATTATCGTTTCTGGTTTTGAACCTTGGTTTAAAGAGTTTTACTTATATGTTCGTCAGAGTAACAAATTTAATATTTATAAACGTACTGATGCTCAATACGCTGTTGAGATTCCTGCTATATCTACCAAGTTATCTCGTATTTTATTTAACCCACGCCCTCAACTGGCAAAACCTTATTACTCAGTCAAAAAGACAAAGGCAACACCACCTAACGCACCCCTAGAAAGCAATTTTGAAACCCTTGATATCTCTTCTGATGTCAGTTCCAAAAACAACACAGAATCCCAAATATTTAATAAAAGTCTAGAATACGAAATAATATATCAAAATAGAATTTCTACGACAGGTGATTCGACATTAGACCCAATGGCTACAAATCAAGATGCAAGCTTTGGTTCACTCGATCTCAGCACATTAGGTCTCACTAATGATGCCCTGGCGCACTTTCTTAAACATGATGAGAATCATAAGATCACCCAGATTGACCTGAGCTACAGTTATCTTGAAGAAAAATCTCTGGACAAAACTATTAATCTCTTAACCGGATTTCCGTCATTAAAATTCGTTATGGCATCTGGATTTGAACCTTGGTATCCCGCCTTTCTTAAAGCGATGAAAACTCAAGGGCGCTTTAAAGTCGTACAACGCAAAGACAATAAATATCAACATGAATTATCTAGCATTTATCCGGACACAGCTAAGCTACTGAGGCATTACAAAACCATCCCCAACCAACGCGTTTATGCACCAGAAACTGCAGATTTAAAAGAGCCAATATTTTATCCTCCTCATGAACATGAAACTGGTTACCTATCTCCAGAACTATTACCTTTGTATCATCAAGCATTACAGCAACTGCTACTTGCCCATAATATTCAACTTCACTCTACACCCGACGATGGTCACTGCTTCTTTCATGCCGTCGCCTATCAGCTGGGGTTAAACACCTCAGATCTTCATACAGTTTTGATTAACCAGCTACACGCTAACTATGATCAGGTTGTTACCCAATTTCCGGCTTATGCTGGAGAGCAGTTTGATCAACTCATTGCTGAACTTCAAAGTGGAGAGTGGGCAGATACAGGGCTTGCTCGATTATTGTCCTGGATGTTTAATAAACGTGTAGTCATTCTCTATTTCAACAGCCAATCTGGGCAAGTGTCATTTCAGGTTTACAACCCTGACGGCAGTGGTTCTGAAAGTCTCGTAAATAATTCTGACTCTGAGTTTCCGACTGACTTTTCTTCAAATGATATTATGCTCGTTCATAATGGTGTGGGACACTGGCTGGCTGCTAATCAGCTGGATAGTGTGGTTGACCTAAGTGAACACAATCAAGCATTGCTTTCTTCTCTAGCCACTCAAGTTCAACCTCCTGAAACGGCCCAGAATATACAGTTGCTCTATTCGTCAGAGTTAATCCCAAAGCTGTTGACCATTCTGGTCCTTGCTTGGCAAGCAAAATTCAAATAGTGCTCTTTTTCTAAAACAGTGTTGTATTAACACCGAAATGACTACTATTTGGCCTTTTTAGACGGTTTTAATCAGCTAATATCTATCACCGTCTGACTTCCTCATGATGATGTAAGTACTGTTTCTCTACTATTTAGTAGTGCGAAATCATTTTTACTGTCCTAAACGTAATGCGGAAAACCCCGCCTGAAAGTGATGCTTTTTAACTACCACCTGACTCACAGGATTGGGTTCCAACGCCCTACTGATAACACAGAAATAAGATGCACCTGTGCTGTCCCCTACAAGCGATGACAATATCACTACTAGTTCAATCTCAGCAATTTGGTCAAATCAGGCTGATAGTAGGCAAATATAGTAGCACTACTACCTCTACCCCTTCTGTCGCAAGACATAGCTGCTACTTAGTAGTTTTTTTGGAGTTACAACTGATGGATACCATTTACTCCATCGGAGATGCTCACTTTCTCTACACCGTGCTGAACGGGTTAGTGATGATTATGAGTGCTCCCGACTTTTTAATGACCATTAAGATTGGTTTTACTATTGGCGTCTTTTATCTGGTTTTACAGGGATTAATGGCCGGGAAGTTTCCAGCTTTTCAGCACCTACTGTTAAGTCTGATTATTTATTCAGCACTGTTCGGATTACCCACAAACGGGATGAGATACAAAGGCATCGATGTGGATATTTACGACGTGTACACCGACACCAATCGCAAGGTAGATAATGTACCGTTTGGCATTGCTTTGACTGCCAGTATGCTTTCAACCCTGACCTGGAAACTGACCGAAACCTTCGAGCAAGCCTTTCACACCACAGATGCATCAAAGCTTACCCGCAACGGTTATCTCTCCAGCCTGACCCGTTTAATGGAAGCACGCAGCACGGCTATGAAACAGTTTCAGAATAATTCAGCTCTGGTTCAATCGTGGCGAAACTACATCAAGGAATGCACCTTGATTGGCATTGACCTGAAATTCAAAACTGTCAACGACGTGTTCAATACGGCGGACATAATGACGGCTCTGGAATTCCCATCCGAAGTATTTGGTACTTTAATCTATCGAAAAGGTCAGCCAGTATCCTTAACCTGCACAGAAGCATTTACCTGGTTAAAGCCTCAACTCACCGCCTGGTTTGATCAGCAGCTTCTGAAAGACAATGCATCACTGCAAAGAAGTCTGACACTGGGTTCTGCTCTACAAGCACTGAGCTCCAGTGCAGAATCCAGCCGAAACTTTATGATGGCCTCAGCTCTTCTGCCTGTGTATCACGATGCCACTATTGAAAAACTACAGGATATGCAGCAACCCCAAGCAGCCATTATGACGCAACAGGCCATTCTGCAACGAAACACCCAATGGGCCGGTGAGCAGCATTTATTTTTGGCTCTACCTCAGATTGTGTGGGTAAATTTCAGCGATTCACCCCTCTTGGATAAAGATCAAGGCCACCACAATGAAAGTAAATTGCAGTTTTGAACCTTTCTCTGTTTCTGTAGCCGTAGGCTCGACCCTTGAGTCGCTGTATCTTTCCATTCATGCCTTCTGCACGGCCATTGTCGGCTTTCAGAACTATTGCGTTAATAATTCCCCACAGGTGTTCTTTGATCATCTTGGCCACTTTACGAACAGGTTCAAGCCGACACCTCAGTGCCCAGCTCAGCCACCGTTTCCATGCCTTGATAGCCCAAGCTCGTGATGTGTAATTCCACAGTGTCATCGCCATCTCTTTGATGGCCCAGGCTCGTGCTGTTTTCAGCTTTGAATCACGCAACGGCTCGAACGCTTCCCACTTTTCATCGCTCATATTTTCAGGATTTGTTAGCCAGTCAAACCGGGTACCTTTGAGTAAGTCTGACCCTGTAGACATAAGCGCTTTATGCTCTTCTATGCGAACTTTATTGACCGCATTGCCTAAGTACTGGGCAACATGGAACTTGTCAAATGCTATTCGCTCCCTGGCTTCTGGCACATGCAATGTGACTGCCTTGATAAAGGGCTTCCACATATCCATGGTAACGCATTCAATACCGGCTTTCTGGTCTGGCGTCAGGGTCTCAAAGTACTCATTGAGGCTGTCAGCTTTATGGTTGTCGGCCAAATGTAAAACAATGCCTTTTTCATGATCTGTAACCACAGTGACGTACTCACGCCTCTTCTGGAATGAGGTTTCGTCAACGGCTAACCGTTTGGGATTGTCGTGTACTCTGCGTGCCAGACCTCTCGCTACTGCACGCTGTTGGATACCGTCGATGGCATTCCAGCTAAGCTTCATTTGTTGGGCAACTGCACTGGTTGTTGCCTCTTTCAGCCAGTCAATAACGAGTGCTTCAAACAAGGCCGTAAAACCAGAGTTCGGTTCAGCCCATGGAACCTGTATTGTTTTTACACCGTGATCGGAACATTGTGTACGCGGAACATCAGCAATAAGGATGGTTTGAAACTGGCAGGTATCCAGATGCCGCCACTTCTTCTGACGTCGATCGTAACCCGGAGAGGGTTTATCACAAACACTGCATTTAGAAGGCTTTTTGCCATCATGTTCGAGAAAGATTTCGACTTTTCCTTCAGTAATGGAGAGTTCCACGTGAGCGACATGCCACGGAGTTTCAACGCCAAGTATTTTAGAGTAGAGTTCTTTATCGCGCATGTCGGCATCCTTGCCTTGAAGTGTTCAATATAGATTAAATCACCCACTAAAATTAGGGAAGAGCCAAGGAGTTCATCAGCAACTGTGCTCATTTCTTGGCTATGCTTAGTCATGGCTTGCTCGAGGGGGACTGAATCTGACAGCTTTTTACTGCTATTTTGCTTCTCGGGCAAGCCTTATGATAGGGCGTTTGAGCCTTAAGTTAGCACCATTGAGTGTAAACTGCTTTTGAGCACTCAAAAAATCATTCAGTTGCTGTCTGAAATAAGCCGAGTAGTCTGAAAGACTGAATGTTTGTCTTTCACCATTACCTAACAGGACACCGATTTTTTCTACTTCGATCCCATACTCTTTTTTGAGCATTAAGGCGTAGCTGCATAGCTGCAGCAGAAAAGAAGGTTTAACCTTTGTGCTGAGCTTGGCGTCCCAGATTTCAAAACCTTGACGATCCGGTGTTCGTATCAGGAAATCAGACACTCCGGAAAACAGGCAATCCCCAAGATCACACACTAAGTGCGCCTGAGCAATGACATCAACATCACTGCGTAGAGCTTGCCGTGTCAGCTCATAACCCTGCTCTCTGGATTCGGCTTCAATTCGTTGAAGCGAATACCCCTCTTGGCAAAACTGTGCTTCTATAGCCGCTTCCAGCTCAAATCCTTTACGTTGTAAGACTTGCATTAATGGGTCTTCAGGGTCTTTTGTGGCAGCACTATCAGGTTGTTCCAAAACCGACCGATCCATCCAGGATGCAAAGGGGCTTTCGACATAGCGGGTAAAATCTGAGGGTGAGAAGACAATCCGATTCTTGTTCCTGAACATGAATAAAGTGCTCCTGAAATTATCCGCTATCAATTATGTTACCTGCCAAGTGGCCGCAGGTATCAACGATACAATCATGAAAGTCATAACTGTCATCAATCACTGATACTCGATTCTGCAGTTTTTAGAGTTTGACGAAGGGTGATTCTTGTGAGCGATTGAACCAGTCTACTACTGCGACTTCTATACCAAGCCTAGCGAGGCACAATCAACATCACAGCAGCAGGCTGGCAATGTAATACCATTGCCGGTTTCTAATATACGTTATGAACATGGCTCTTCAGGTTCAGAGAAAAGTCGGAGTAACGAGCCGCAGCTATGGCGAGGAACTCCAACGCAGAATCTGAGCCTTAAAAGGCTACGTAATAGCCTAATTAGAATTCGGAAATGGTATAAGATGGCCCTTGAATACATCATCGTCAAGTGTCGCCTGTGTTGATCCGTTCACTTTCTGTTGTCACCGAATTTCTCGATGCTTTGAGCGATTCATTAACATCCGTCAAGCCTGCAGCTCGACTCACCACAATACAGAAGACCATGTTAGGGGCAGGGCGATCTCATTTGGCACTAACTTTCTCTGTTTGGCTAATTATTCAGCACACAAAAGTACCAAAATAAGCCTAATTTCCTGTACTTCTCAAAAATTCAGTTTTTAAAGCTAGCTTTTTGAATATGCAACAGGATTGGTGTTTGTCAAATGAGATCGCCCTGATGTTAGGGGTGATGATTGTAGGTGTCATCATTGCGGAAACCCTCAACTGGGCTGCGTTTGAACGCAGGAGCCTCGGCAAGTTCAAGTCCACTCGGCTGTGCTGGATATTTTATTCCGCAAAAATTGCATGGAACCTCTTGTTGGAGGCCAGTATTCGCAACATCCTGAGCCACTACGATATCAACGGTGGTGCCCTTGATTTTGACGATACAGGCAAGAAAAGATCGAAAAGAACGACCCGGATTGCAGGCACTCACAAGATCAAAGATAAAGCCACTGGTGGTTACTTCAATGGCCAGGAGTTGGTCTTTATGGTTCTGGTCACCGATACCATCACGGTTCCTGTAGGGTTCCGTTTTTTCGTGCCAGACCCTGCGCTGTCCGCCTGGAGAAAACAGGACAAACAGCTTAAGCAGCAGGGGGTTGTTAAAAAACAACGTCCCAAGCGGCCAAAGCCTGATCATCAGCGCTATCCAACTATGCAGGCACTAGCATTAGAGATGGCTCAGGAATTTGTTAACGCTTTTCCTGACGTAAAGATCAAGGGCGTTCTGGCTGATGCTCTCTATGGCACGGGCGAATTTATGGAGAAAGCTTCTGCTATCACAGGCAAGGCGCAGGTAGTCAGCCAGTTACGCTCCAACCAGAAAGTTGCCAGCAGAAATTCTGAGGCTACGGTCAAAGAGTATTTTGCCCGACAGAAAGGCGTAGAAACCCAGTTAATCATCCGGGGAGGCAAACCCAAGAGGGTAACGATGCGGGCTGCTCGACTGTACGTCAAGGCACATGGCAAACGTCGTTTTGTGGTGGCTCTCAAGTATGAAGATGAAGAAGAGTACCGTTATCTTGTTGCCTCTGACATGTCATGGCACCACGCCGATATAGCCCGGTTTTATACGCTGAGGTGGTTGGTCGAGGTTTTTATCCAGGATTGGAAAGCCCATGGAGGCTGGAACAGACTGAGCAAACAGCGAGGTGTAGAGGGTTCCAGGCGTGGCCTGATCCTGAGCCTCCTGTGCGAACATTTACTGTTGCTGCATCCTGAGCAATCCGTCCGGCTTAAGAACAAGCAGCCCGGGTTGCCCGCAGGCTGTCTGATCGAACACCTCAAAGCTGAAGCCCTGGTGGATACCGTCAAAGAAGTGGTGACCTCAGAAGACCCGAAAAGCGCTTTGGAGGCCCTGGTCCAAGCCTTGAAGGGCGTTCTGCCCGTACGAGACTCCAGCAGGCACATGGCGGGACGAGACCTTGGCAAACAAGAACCTACGGAATCACTCAAGGCTCATGCCAGAAAATTTGAACTGCTGGATGCGGCCTGATTGTCAAGCATGAAAAACTGCAGAATCGAGTGAAAGCCCCCAGTCAACAAAGAGCTTAGGAGCAGCCGCTAATATGGTTCTGACAACGTTCAGTTTCCTATCCACTTGCATACCGGCTTGTCGCAATGTTCTGGTTTTATACTGCCACACTTCACGACCGGTTCTTCTGAGATAAGAGCATTTGACCTCGATGACAATGACGCTTTTGTCACGAATCAGATAAAACAGAGCTTTCGTCTGAGATTATTTCTTGCTCAAGCGGTCATGAACTTGAAACGATTAAATTTGATATGTTGGTTTTTTCATTATCGTCATGAGCATCGCCATAAAACTTTACCAGCCGCTTCACTCTTGATCTGCCATTTTCCATGCGATGCTGGTTAGTATCCCGCAGACTGTACACACACCCACAATACTCCTGCTGATAAAAAGCCTCTTGCCTGGCCAGCTCAATCATACGCTGACTACCGCCCTGCTTACGCCAGTTGAATGTCCAGTAGGTCATCTCAGGATAACGGGACGCCGCCCTCACACCTGCATCATTGATCTGTTCCATATTTTTCCAGCGGGAAATACCTAATGTACTGGATATAACGGAAAAGTCATGCTCTCTGGCATAAAGCGCTGTGCGCTCAAATCTCATATCAAAACAGACGGTACATCGTTTCCCTCGTTCTGGTTCATTTTCCAGACCTTTGACTCGATCGAACCAATTATCTTTGTCATAGTCTGCGTCGATAAATGGCAGCTTTAGTTTGTCGCAGTAACGTTTGTTTTCCTCCTTACGGAGTTCGTACTCTTCTATTGGGTGGATGTTTGGATTGTAGAAAAAGACAGTCTGTTCGATGCCCGATGCTTGTACCGCAAGCATAACTTCTCCGGCACAGGGGGCGCAGCAGGAATGAAGTAATATTTCTCTGGCTTTATCAGGCGCTTCAAGTGAAGGACGAATGTATTCTTTTAGAGTCAGAGGCTGGCAGTTCATACCAAAGTACTCCGGAAAGGAACTTTCGCCAAGTATGGCAAAGCATATGAAACAGGCAAAGAAAAATCCAAGTATCAGACTTGATGAATTCAGGAAACTTTCCTGCTACCTGCAGGTCTTAAGAGGATAGCTGTTTTATTCTCGGGTGGTTTGATGAAAAATCTTCAGTTCTCTATCCCCTTGCTTTTGTTATTTTCAGTAGCAAGCCATGCCAGTATGGAAAGAAGGTGATAACCTGATTCCTGTTTATCGTGTGATTACCGCAGAAGCGCTTCCGGGACTATCGGATTTTATGACTCCACTCTTTAAAGGAAGAGTCGGAAGATTTTAGTGATAACTGGTTTATTCACAGAGCTCAGTGTACCTGTTTAAGCTGGGCAAACCAGGTAAACAAAGCTATCTCCAAAAGTCAGGATGTACAGGACAATGGTCAGTTAACCTCTGATGAGCAGCGTTGGTAGACACTTATTTCTGAGTATTGTCATAGCCTGCCTCAGGGTGACAGCGTTAAAATTCCTGACACCACTACTAATAACGCCCTTTATCTTCGGATTACCAGCCTTGAACTACTGCGATTGAGCTTGCAAAAGCTGAAGCTTTGCTGGAAAGCTCTCTAAATCTTGCGCTCTGTCGTGAGCAACCAGTGCTCAAGTACTTTCTCCAACTTTTCAAGCTGCTGCTGATGCTTATCCTGATTTTTGGACAGACGCTGAATATTCATCAGTTTCCACCGAATGGCAGGCAATCCCGCCGCTGAAGGTTCATCAAATAGAGACCAGTCCGGTTTGCCTCGCTTGAAAGATAACAGAAAATCCCGGTCTTTCTCAGTGAAGCGAGCTTGCAGAGCAACCACCATACGAGAGCGGGTTTCTATGAGTTCGCTCAATTCCACCGGTTCGTTAGTCATACCGGCAAACTCGTCGTAAAAGGTTTGCTCAAGCTCTTTCCAGCGAGGTGACATCACTTCATGTATGGGGCGAGGATGGCTTAATGTATAGGTTAGAAAACCAATAAATAGCTCTCTGGAAATGCCATTGGCACTCAGCAGTCGTTGTACATCATACAGATCTCGTGGATGCTGACGATCCATCGCGGCGCAAAGTTTTCCACCATATAAATCTGCCTGGCTGACGACAGGTATTTCAGCATAACCAAATTCATCTTCTACTACTTCAACCACAGGTAGCAGCTCAGGGTCGTGTAGTGTTCCTCTGGCAACAGGGGAAACTTCAATCTTGATGGTTGCAGACTCTGTGGTAACAATTATTCTTAATTCATCTTGCCGGTTGTCCTGAAGGACGGCGTTTGTTGAAGGCTGGGTGTTAATCCGTCCAGCTATCCGCTCAAGTGCTGAGCGAACATTCTGCAGTGCTTCATCCCTTGGTTCGAGGGGCAGGTAGGCAAGGTCAATATCCACAGATAATCGAGGGAAATCTTGCACAAACAGATTGATAGCGGTTCCGCCTTTTAGAGCGAAAACAGGCTCGGTTGCTACAACAGGCAGCATTCTGATCAACAGGGAAACCTGCTGGTAATAAACGGATTCTTTGTCCATGCGTATGATCTTCTTTTACGATGCGGGATTAGGGAGTGATAGAGGGACGGTTATCTGGTAACGCTCATCGTATCTGCCATTGGTAAGCACCTGTCGTTTACCAGACCCAAGCTGGATTTGTGATTCATCAAGCCGTTTAACCCACTGATGGCCACAATAATGACTCAGAAAAAGAAAAATACGGTTAGTCTGAATGGCACTGCTGCGATTAAGAAGTGACTGCACTTTTCTTGGACTCAGGTTGACTAACCCCTGAAATAACTCGGCAGCATGCTCAAAACGAATATTTTTTCCGATTGCGTCCACCACTTCATACGCTGCCAGCTCGGGACGGCTGGCTCTGAGCTCTTTGCCTTTCACAAACACGGTGGTGAGATCTTTTTCAGATAACTCACTGAGTTTGTGGTTACCACTGTATAACCAGGTTTTACCGGAAAACTCCCGAAACCATTTTGGCAGGGTTTGTTTGCTTCTGACTCCCATCCAGACCTGCTCTGAATTGAGTTGCAGGTAATGACTGAGTCCCTGGTGAGTTAGGCTACTGAGTCCGGCAAGGTGTACCGGCAGATCCAGTTGCTGAGTGATAGCCTGTAATGCATCCGGCCAGTCAGGTTTGAGTTTGCCACTGGGTTCCGACCGATAGTACACGCCCGAGCTGAGCTTCTTAAGCCAGCCGCTCTTGGTATACCGCTGTGCCAAAGAATACTGGATACCATTCTCTGTCAGCCATGGTTGCAGCACCAGGGAACCTGGAGATGTATGGTTGATGAGCCAGTTTATCTTGGATGACATATTAATACCTAAAGTGTTAATTTATATTCTATGCCAAACAAGGTGGTTTGTCTAAAGCATGATATTAATACTTAAAGTGTTAAAATAACAAATACAATAAACTAAAGCATTTCGGTCAGCGCACTCCTCTGACTTTCTCCCAGGTACTACGGCAAGTTTGATGCTGGGTATCGAGGTAACTGGCAAAATCTGACAGCCGAATCATCATGGGCGACTTTCTGCTTTCCGTCAGCCGGACTACCGGCACAGGCAGTTGTCGTGAAGCCGCTCGCTTGTTGGGAACTGATCACTCAACACTACGAAAGTGGGAAAGCACAGGCGAGCTGCTTCCAGCAAGGAAAACCCAGGGTGGCACACGATATTATGACGTGGCTGAACTCATGGGGTTTAGCAACGAGGCCGCACCAACACTTTGCTACTGCCGTGTATCCAGCCATGACCAAAAAGCCGTCTGGACAGACAGCAGCTCACCATAAAATCTTCATTTTGCTTCCAGCTTTTCGGCAAACCTTCCGCACTAAATAGTGTCATCCGGGCATCATTCTGAGTTGATGGTTGATTTCCCGATATTTCCTGACGAATTGTTTAGCATAAAGAGGCTTTCCTGCTCTGAGAGTTTGCGAGTCTCGGCTGCGATCTGTGATTTACTGCAAGAAGTGCCTTCCTTATCATGATTACGAGCTGTCACACCTTGTCTTATTTTTATACTATTCACTTCGGTGTGTGACACGGAGATTTGCTTATGAAAAGCTCTGGATTGAGCATAGTGCCTCACTAAGTTCAAAGACTCCGGATTGATGCAGTAACGCCTGACTCTACGCTCTTTGCCTGTCTCAGGATCAACAAATCCTGTACGGATTTGTTTTGTTTCAATCTTCAGCCCTGCCATTCTCAGCAGCTGGTTGACGAAATTACAGGCCGATTTCGGGCGCTGGAAACTTGCTCCCTGTGCAGAGTTCAGAATGACTGAATCCGGAATCAGTCGGAGCTGATTCAACATGAAGGGGTATTCCTTGTGATAAGCCTCGACCCTATCCACGACCAGCTCGGCCTCTTTTTCTCCCCAGGATTGCTGATAACTCCAGTCTGGAAATAAGGGTTTCAACAGTTCTTGATAAACCGCTACTCCAATGGATTCAAACCGCCTGTGGCACATCGCCGTGCCCTCTGTATCCGGTTGCGGCGGGTAGTGATATCCATCAGGAACCGGATACTGCATATATCGCCTCAACCGGCTCAGTCCGACCCTCTTCCAAAAATCCACATCGGTTTCTGATAGAACCTCTGCTTTAATGCCCAGCTCTTCACAAATCCGGTAGCGTTCGCAGCTGCATAGTTCCTGCTGTCCAGGCTCCACTTTGTGAGCCAGCTCATCATATTGACTGGATGAAATGATGGGTGACCGATGTATGGCCAGCAATTCCCCACGTTTCATTAAACCCCTTGATATCACTAGCGTACGAAGTCGTATATATTTTGTATGCTCGTGATAAATAGTCGAGTTTTTGGGAAAAATTACATATCTCAACACGTAAGCAGCTGTAGCTGCGCCCTGCGTGTGATGCTTCTTATACGCTGTTACCGATGTCGTATAAGCATGGGGAATAGCTGATGTATGGCCGCCCTCTCCTCTTTTTCTACCTCTACTTCTGTGGTTTTCCAACCGTGGTCAAAGGATTCCGTTGGATTAGAGGACTGAAGATACTCTATTGAGAATCCCCTGTTCTGCATCAGGTAGAACAGACCGTTCCCGCCCAGCCCTTTTAACTTCATCTGCCTGCTGCGTTCTGCTTCACAGAATCCGTCGTATTCTCCAACGACGACACCGTCAGAGTTGCTGCTAAAGCGTTCAGCACACTGCAATGCACTGACTCTTGCCAGCCAGTCTTCGTTGCTCTTTTTACCGGGAATCAGGTCAGCGACGACGGTGAACTGCTTCACCGTACGGAAACGCCGGAGCATCTGCACAAAATCGGTGGGCAACACAATGTTGTGAGAGAAACCAAAGACCTGATCAAAGTGTGCGTTTATAGACAGCCCAGACTGGATGGCGGGTGTATAGATCACGACCTGATATCGCTCTGCTTCCTGATCGCACTGTTTGAGAAAAGGACGTTGCGCCGATTCGTTACGGTTCTTACCGTGTATCAGCAACATCGCTGTATCCGGAAACTGCTTTTTTATCAGTTTTTCCAGTTTGACTGGCATACGTTCTGTTATCCGTGGTGATAGCAACTTTTTGTCCCTGAGATATAGAGGGCAGTAATTGATTTTCTATCACAGACTTTGCATTTTTCTGCCCAGAGCTCAACTCACAGACAAGATTTTTGTCTCGTAGACAGGGCATTTCATAAAACTGGATATGTCTCTCTGGAAACCATTCCTGCAATAACCGTACATGGTATGAGGACAGATCGGCATCGCAGATCACCACTGTCGATGTTTGTTCAATCAAGTCAAGATATCGAGAGAGTATCGAGGGGTCTTTGATGTGCGGACTGGTACCTAAAACTGAGATGTGCTGAGAGAATTCATCCAGAAAAAGAACATCCGGTTTACCTGATTCCAGAAACCGGCTGACATTTGGTGCACACAGGCTATTGATACAGGTCACCAGACGATTAACCGTCGCCATAAAGGGCTCTGGAATATCCAGATAACTGTCTAATTGCAGTCTTCTTGCTAACTCATGAGCCAGAGACACCAGATGGGTAATGGCCAGAACTCGATCTCCTTTATGCAAAGCCTGTTGCGACAACCCCGATAGCAACTTGGTTTTCCCAGAAGCATGCGGTGCTTTGATCAGGGTGATCTGCCCTTTTTCCAGAGAGACTGATTTCGGATTGATCGCAGCCACAGGATGATAGTTTTCGGCCAGCGATGCTTTCTTACTGCAACTTAATCCGCACTCATTCTGAATAATCTGGGACTGCTTGAAGCAGTAACGACTGAGTTGCTGTTTAAGCTGGTTCAGCGTTTCTGGGTGCAATTGGTAAGGGGTAGCCGCCTGTATGCGTTGTATAAAGTCTCTCTCACTACACTGAACCGGTACTTTATAATGAAACCGGCTGATAATGGCTTTGGCCAATATGGCAGCGCTATGTTCATTGTGGCTCTTAGCTAACCGCTTCAGGGCACCAGGGTATCCAGTAGTGAAACTATCCCGCGCCATGTCTATGGCTTTAGCCGGAAGCTCAGCTATATCGATAATCTGAACAGGTTCTTTTATATCCGTCATTCACCACCTACTTTGATATTTCCCCTACCCCTGCAGCGCAAGGGTTTTGAAATTTGACCACCTTATTGTAAGCATAAACGTACTTCTCCTGATAACGAGTACCCAATCAACCTTTCATGGATATCCATTCATGAAAAACACAAACAAGAAAAAACCTCACCTTCAGCAGCCGGAGATGACAGGGACAAGCCTCCGTGCATTGATCTTGCTGCTCTCACACTCCCTCTTGAGTCAGGAATAAATTGATTGGTACGTTGACCCTAATATAAAGATAATTGTCGCCTGATTCTCCGAGATGCCAATCACGTGCTTCTCCGTTCCGTTGATCGTCTGCACATAAATGCCATCAAAGCAGCAGAAAATCCATCTGCCCGTTGGGTTCTGGGCTGGCTTTTTCTTCATGTCCGGGAACGTTCGGCTCTGCTTCTTCAACTCATAACGGATTCGATGTTGGATAGCAGCATAGACCATCAGGCAAAGTGTCATCACCATTAACAATGCCTCAATGCGTTCCGGTTTCTTCAGATAGAGGGAAGACACCAGAAAGTCCGGACTTTTTAGAAAGCGAAAGCCTCGTTCAACCTGTTGCTGTGATTTGTACGTCCTCAGTAGTTCAGCGCTGTCCAGTCGAGTAGTATTAATGTCGTTGGTAGCCAGCACAAAACAACCCAGTGATGCTTCGGCATCCTGCCGGGTTTGCACAGCGATCGAGCAACAACTTGTTACGTAATATTCCAGGTGGTCGGGTTCCGCTCCATTAACAGGTCGTCCTTTGCTCTTGTAGCAGGGCTTGGCGATAACCTGAGCCTCAGCCTGACAAAGTTCAGACTGCTTCTGCCATTGCCTAAAGGCTTCCATGGCCTCCCCTTCGCACTGGAACGCTTTTTTGCTCAACTTTTCCAGTCTCTCGCACTCTTTCAGAGACTTTTTCTGCATACGCCTTGTCAGCGTCTTCTGTTCGGTTTCCTGGCGTTGCTGGTTGCGAAACAAAACCCAGCGTTGCTCTACGTTCGCATAATTAGACGACACTTCTGTAGCTTCGTAATGGTCAAACCCCTCCACTGCTTTCATGGTTCGTGAAGGCGCACTCCTTACCAGCTCTTTGGCGGCACCAATATTGAGAGGAACTCTGGAAATAAACAGCTGATCCTGCTGGTCAAGTTCCTGGATTGTCCCTGCCACATACAATGCTGCATCGCCAATAAAATAGCGGGCTTCCAGTGCGGCTTTGAAACTCTTCAAGTGCTTGGAAACCACCTGTTTGAAACTGGTCTTATCAGTCACATTGCCACTGGTTGCTTTCATAAACAACGGGATGCCTGCCCGGTTTTCAGTCAACAGAAGCAATATGGCCTGGTTCAAATCCGGGCGGTGATCCCGGCTGTAACCTTTGCAAAGCCTGATGCAGTTGAGGTCTTCATCGCTGTCGAGTCGCCCAAAGGAACCTCCCCTTCAGGCGCTCACAGAACCGGACTTGACAGTCTCCCGTCATCCGGCTCTTCTTATCCAACCGCTGGCAGCATGCCTATTCGCCAATGTGCCATTAACATGGGAACTCTGCGCGCTATGCGTCCCAACGTTCGAGCCGCTCGCACTTTGTGACCCCGCAATTTCTTGTACTTGCCCATCGCCCAACGAACCAGTGTTTCTTCCACGTAGTACAGAACCTTCTTCATTTCTGAAGGGTAGAATTCTCCAAAGTAATTGATCCAACCCTGAACATAAGGATTGATCAGCTTTGCCAACGCTGGAAGTGAATACCCTGATCGTTTCGTGGGAATAGCCAGTTCTTTTATGGTATCCCGTATGCGCTGAGCCGCAGCTCTGCTCATTGCAGGAAGAAAACCAGCGAAGTAATTCCCATACCGGCTACGAACTATTCTGGCCCGGAAGGTATAACTGAGAAAATCAAACGACGTGTGTTCATGCTTCTCCGGTCTCCCCGAAGCTTTACAGTAAACCAGCTTTGTTTTCACCGGATGCAATGTAAGACCACAGTCGAATAAACGACCTCTTATTGCTTCCAGTACAAACTCAGCTTCTTGCTTACTGCAACAGTGGATTAGCGCATCATCGGCATAACGCTCAAACCAGACATTCTGGATGTGACGCTCTAACCAATGATCAAACGCATAATGCATGAACAAGTTTGCCAGCAATGGACTTATCACTCCACCTTGCGGAGTGCCTATCCCTGCGGGTCGCTCAACTCTGTTACCTTCTCTGTTTTCAACTGGAGCTTGTAACCAACGTTTGATGTACAGTAATACCCAAGGTTCCTTTATGTGGTGTTCCACCGCTTGCATCATGAGCTTGTGATCCAAATTATCAAAAAATCCTTTGATATCCAGATCAATCACCCATTCTCTTTGCCAACATCGTTTTCGGGCCACCGCTAACGCCTGATGCGCTGAACGATTCGGCCTATAGCCATAGGAGTTTTCGTGAAACACAGGCTCCACTAATGGCTCTACTATCAGCTTAACCACGGTTTGGGCTACACGGTCTGCTACTGTCGGCACTCCCAGCGGTCTCGTGCCTCCATCTTTTTTCTTGATGTCTACACGTTTGACGGGGGGAGGAAAGTAACTTCCCGATGACATTCTGTTCCATAGTTTGTACAGGTTGCCGCCTAAATTGCTTTCGAAGTCAGTCAAGGACTGACCATCAACACCAGCAGTTCCTTTATTGGCTTTCACTCTCAGCCAGGCTTGCCAAACAAGCCCTTTAGAAATTGTGAACGGTTTTGTTTCAGACATAAGACTCATCCCATTATTCATTTCTGAAAAGGTTGATCTATTTCCTTCACTGGATAAGTCAGTCCTTTCGCTCCACTTCCATTACAGAAGCTTCATCACTACACCGGACTGATCCTCCCCTGTGCTCTGTATTGGTACTCAAAGCCTCTACAGTTCATCTGCTTGGCTCACTCCCTTAACACCAGAGCGACAGGCTCCCACGTTCCACAAAAGAGCCTGAAGTCAGTTCATGCCACCTATATGCCGGACACCGTTCAGACAGTAACTGGATAACTTCTGAACTCTTCATGGAGCCGTTCTGCTACCCCATTTTTGATGCCGATGATCACGCTTACGACACGTCATCAGTGGTTCACTTGCGTTCATCTCCTGACTTCATACCTGACGCAATCTTGTTGCGCCTTTTCCGTAACGCTCACCACCCTGACTCTTTATCAGCGCAGCTTACGGCGGTTTGATGGCTGCTTCCAGAAGCCGCCACCGGAGGGCCCTCCTCCATCTCAATTGCAGTTACGAGCAGACCGACTCTGCTCTCGTGTCACACCAGATCGCTATCGCTATTATAACGACCATCGACGTGGAAGCCGGTGCCATCAAGGTTCAGCGCGTCGCAAGGCAATTTGAGATGAGTTGCAACCTTGATAGCCAGCTCAAAATAGACTTTACTGACATCCAGATCAAAGAGTTCATCCAGTGCTCTTCCCAGAATCTTGTCGTTTAAATGCTCTGGTTTAATCCCTTCCCTGATCAGTTTGTTGAGAGGTTTATTGGCAAAGAACTGGGGGGACATATGGAGAGATTGCCCCGTAAAGCCGAGGCCATTGAGGATCATGCCGACAATGGCTTCACCGTGGGAGACATTCCATTCATCCGCTACCTTGGGTGCACGTCTGTCAATGTGATCGGCTATGCCCAGCTCTTTGCACATACCTGCCACCAGGCCGAGGTGATCCATGTTCTGAATCTGAGTGCGATATTGAATAGGAGGCATAAGGCTGTTTCCTGATATTTGCTTTTTTGATAAATAGCAGAAATCAGGAAAATGTCAGGTTAGGTGGTGAATGTCGGGTATAAGATGGCCCTTGAATACATCATCGTCAAGTGTCGCCTGTGTTGATCCGTTCACTTTCTGTTGTCACCGAATTTCTCGACGCCTTGAGCGATTCATTAACATCCGTCAAGCCTGCAGCTCGACTCACCACAATACAGAAGACCATGTTGGGCGTGATGATCGTAGGTGTCATCATTGCGGAAACCCTCAACTGGGCTGCGTTTGAACGCAGGAGCCTCGGCAAGTTCAAGTCCACTCGGCTGTGCTGGATATTTTATTCCGCAAAAATTGCATGGAACCTCTTGTTGGAGGCCAGTATTCGCAACATCCTGAGCCACTACGATATCAACGGTGGTGCCCTTGATTTTGACGATACAGGCAAGAAAAGATCGAAAAGAACGACCCGGATTGCAGGCACTCACAAGATCAAAGATAAAGCCACTGGTGGTTACTTCAATGGCCAGGAGTTGGTCTTTATGGTTCTGGTCACCGATACCATCACGGTTCCTGTAGGGTTCCGTTTTTTCGTGCCAGACCCTGCGCTGTCCGCCTGGAGAAAACAGGACAAACAGCTTAAGCAGCAGGGGGTTGTTAAAAAACAACGTCCCAAGCGGCCAAAGCCTGATCATCAGCGCTATCCAACTATGCAGGCACTAGCATTAGAGATGGCTCAGGAATTTGTTAACGCTTTTCCTGACGTAAAGATCAAGGGCGTTCTGGCTGATGCTCTCTATGGCACGGGCGAATTTATGGAGAAAGCTTCTGCTATCACAGGCAAGGCGCAGGTAGTCAGCCAGTTACGCTCCAACCAGAAAGTTGCCAGCAGAAATTCTGAGGCTACGGTCAAAGAGTATTTTGCCCGACAGAAAGGCGTAGAAACCCAGTTAATCATCCGGGGAGGCAAACCCAAGAGGGTAACGATGCGGGCTGCTCGACTGTACGTCAAGGCACATGGCAAACGTCGTTTTGTGGTGGCTCTCAAGTATGAAGATGAAGAAGAGTACCGTTATCTTGTTGCCTCTGACATGTCATGGCACCACGCCGATATAGCCCGATTTTATACGCTGAGGTGGTTGGTCGAGGTTTTTATCCAGGATTGGAAAGCCCATGGAGGCTGGAACAGACTGAGCAAACAGCGAGGTGTAGAGGGTTCCAGGCGTGGCCTGATCCTGAGCCTCCTGTGCGAACATTTACTGTTGCTGCATCCTGAGCAATCCGTCCGGCTTAAGAACAAGCAGCCCGGGTTGCCCGCAGGCTGTCTGATCGAACACCTCAAAGCTGAAGCCCTGGTGGATACCGCCAAAGAAGTGGTGACCTCAGAAGACCCGGAAAGCGCTTTGGAGGCCCTGGTCCAAGCCTTGAAGGGCGTTCTGCCCGTACGAGACTCCAGCAGGCACATGGCGGGACGAGACCTTGGCAAACAAGAACCTACGGAATCACTCAAGGCTCATGCCAGAAAATTTGAACTGCTGGATGCGGCCTGATTGTCAAGCATGAAAAACTGCAGAATCGAGTGACAGGGTCTCCCGCTTATTTGAAAGAAGGGTGCACAAAAGACATCAGTACATGCACCAGGTCTACTGACTCCGGAGAACCAACAGGAACACTTGCAATAACGTGATTCTGTCGTATTGCCTTCCCCCTCATCCAACAAGGTCGGCGTTCTCGATGATGGTTTCGGAGCTCATTCTCAAATTAAAAGCAGAGCCTGTACCTTCCCCTGTCAACACTTAACCATTGCCATTACTGACAACCGCCCATGACTCGGGGTTCCGATGGGCCGGCACTCCGGCGGATTGCTAGACCTTACCGGATGAAGGACTTTCACCTTCAATCTCTTGCCGATTTATCTCGGCGCACTGGATGTCCCTCTTATTCGGATGTCCCTCTTATTCCTAGCTGAAAGTGAAAAACTGGTTGAACGAAAGGGGCGGGCTCGCTCTTACCAACTTGCCAGTTAGCAAAATCGTCGTAAACCCTCGCCCAATCGGGCGGGGATATAAGACGGGAACGCGCAGAGCGTTCTGGTTGAGTGTTTGTACATTTCTTAATGTAGTCTCACTACTACTTTCGGCTCTACCTCAGATTGTGTGGGTAAATTTCAGCGATTCACCCCTCTTGGATAAAGATCAAGGCCACCACAATGAAAGTAAATTGCAGTTTTGAACCTTTCTCTGTTTCTGTAGCCGTAGGCTCGACCCTTGAGTCGCTGTATCTTTCCATTCATGCCTTCTGCACGGCCATTGTCGGCTTTCAGAACTATTGCGTTAATAATTCCCCACAGGTGTTCTTTGATCATCTTGGCCACTTTACGAACAGGTTCAAGCCGACACCTCAGTGCCCAGCTCAGCCACCGTTTCCATGCCTTGATAGCCCAAGCTCGTGATGTGTAATTCCACAGTGTCATCGCCATCTCTTTGATGGCCCAGGCTCGTGCTGTTTTCAGCTTTGAATCACGCAACGGCTCGAACGCTTCCCACTTTTCATCGCTCATATTTTCAGGATTTGTTAGCCAGTCAAACCGGGTACCTTTGAGTAAGTCTGACCCTGTAGACATAAGCGCTTTGTGCTCTTCTATGCGAACTTTATTGACCGCATTGCCTAAGTACTGGGCAACATGGAACTTGTCAAATGCTATTCGCTCCCTGGCTTCTGGCACATGCAATGTGACTGCCTTGATAAAGGGCTTCCACATATCCATGGTAACGCATTCAATACCGGCTTTCTGGTCTGGCGTCAGGGTCTCAAAGTACTCATTGAGGCTGTCAGCTTTATGGTTGTCGGCCAAATGTAAAACAATGCCTTTTTCATGATCTGTAACCACAGTGACGTACTCACGCCTCTTCTGGAATGAGGTTTCGTCAACGGCTAACCGTTTGGGATTGTCGTGTACTCTGCGTGCCAGACCTCTCGCTACTGCACGCTGTTGGATACCGTCGATGGCATTCCAGCTAAGCTTCATTTGTTGGGCAACTGCACTGGTTGTTGCCTCTTTCAGCCAGGGCGATCTCATTTGGCACTAACTTTCTCTGTTTGGCTAATTATTCAGCACACAAATCTTCATGACCGTATTTTCGGTCACCCTGCAGCATGAAAATAATACTCTGCCACAATGTATCTGATGCAGAGCCTGACAGTGGTCGATGTTTTTGCAGTGGCTTTTAGACCCTGAATACAAATTGACCTGGGCTGGATCGTTCGCACCCTCGCTTATCTCATGGTTCAGAACTGGCACCATCAAGGCTCCATTTCTGGAACATTGAATGCACGGCAAACAGCCCTTTTCTCCAAGTGAGACTATGGCGATCCGATCCAGTCCGTCAGGCTCTGCTGTTCCTCCGTGAACCTTTGGAGCATAGACGATGCAACCCATTGTGAAAAACTGTGCAGGCATTGATGTCCATAAAATGATGGTCATGGTTGCCGTTCGCAAAGAAATGCCAGAAGGCGACATTCAAGTATTAACCCGTGAATTTGGTACTTTCCGCAAAGATCGGGAATTAATGTGCCAGTTCCTTCAACAGCATCAGATCGATCTGGTCGTAATGGAGAGTACGGGTGTTTACTGGAAAAGTATTTATGCGTCCATCATTGGTCGTGATCTGAAGCCCTGGGTGGTGAATGCCCGACACGTCAAGAATGTACCCGGTCGCAAGACCGATACACTGGACAGTCAGTGGCTCGCTCACCTTGCCCATTGTGGTCTGGTTCGTCCGAGTTTTGTGCCACATCCGGATCAGGAACAGCTGCGTTTGCTGACTCGCCGACGAGATACAATGGTCAAGCAAATAGCCAATGAGAAGAACCGTCTTCATAAAACGCTAGACGACAGCGGTATTCGACTCGGCGGCCTGATCAGTGACATCAACGGCAAGTCAGGTCAGCGCATGGTGAACGCCCTGATTGATGGTGAATCCCTTCAGGATATTATCAAGAAAGCGGATGGCCGTCTGAAGGCAGACAGAAAACAGCTGATGGACAGTATGGACGAGAAGTTATCCCCTTCTCATCTTATTGTGCTGAAAGATATCCGGGATCACATTAATTTCCTGAATGAACAGCAGCAGAAGCTGGAAGTCCAGATTCTGAGTACGGTTCAGTCTTGGAAAGAAGCCTGGCAAATTCTGCAAACTCTCCCCGGAGTCGGTGAGATGAGTGCCGCAGCACTGATCGCAGAAATAGGTGATGATATGAGTCAGTTTGGCGGCATGAAGGAGATTGCTTCCTGGGCCGGACTCTGCCCGGGCAATAATGAAAGCGCAGGCAAGCGTAAAAGTGGTCGAACCCGAAAAGGGAATAAGATGATCAAAACGACACTGTGCGAAGTGGCGAATGCAGCGATCAAGACCAAGAGTCAGTTCAAGGGTAAATATCAGAGTCTGGTGATCCGCAGGGGTCACAAACGAAGTCTGATTGCCATTGCACATAAACTGATTCGTGTGATTTATACCTTACTCAAGAAACGACAGCCTTATATTGATCCTGACACTGATTACGAGGGTTTGATGGTTAGGAAGAATGCACCGCGCTGGTTACGCAGGCTGGACGAGTATGGCTATTTGGATCAGGTTCGATAATTAACCTGATCCACAATTAATACGATAGTTCCTTGTTCTGTGCAGGGCGGCTGCTTGCGTCCTGAATTCGGGGATTTTCACGGCAACCAACAGGAACACTTGCAATAACGTGATTCTGTCGTATTGCCTTCCCCCTCATCCAACAAGGTCGGCGTTCTCGATGATGGTTTCGGAGCTCATTCTCAAATTAAAAGCAGAGCCTGTACCTTCCCCTGTCAACACTTAACCATTGCCATTACTGACAACCGCCCATGACTCGGGGTTCCGATGGGCCGGCACTCCGGCGGATTGCTAGACCTTACCGGATGAAGGACTTTCACCTTCAATCTCTTGCCGATTTATCTCGGCGCACTGGATGTCCCTCTTATTCGGATGTCCCTCTTATTCCTAGCTGAAAGTGAAAAACTGGTTGAACGAAAGGGGCGGGCTCGCTCTTACCAACTTGCCAGTTAGCAAAATCGTCGTAAACCCTCGCCCAATCGGGCGGGGATATAAGACGGGAACGCGCAGAGCGTTCTGGTTGAGTGTTTGTACATTTCTTAATGTAGTCTCACTACTACTTTCGGCTCTACCTCAGATTGTGTGGGTAAATTTCAGCGATTCACCCCTCTTGGATAAAGATCAAGGCCACCACAATGAAAGTAAATTGCAGTTTTGAACCTTTCTCTGTTTCTGTAGCCGTAGGCTCGACCCTTGAGTCGCTGTATCTTTCCATTCATGCCTTCTGCACGGCCATTGTCGGCTTTCAGAACTATTGCGTTAATAATTCCCCACAGGTGTTCTTTGATCATCTTGGCCACTTTACGAACAGGTTCAAGCCGACACCTCAGTGCCCAGCTCAGCCACCGTTTCCATGCCTTGATAGCCCAAGCTCGTGATGTGTAATTCCACAGTGTCATCGCCATCTCTTTGATGGCCCAGGCTCGTGCTGTTTTCAGCTTTGAATTACGCAACGGCTCGAACGCTTCCCACTTTTCATCGCTCATATTTTCAGGATTTGTTAGCCAGTCAAATCGGGTACCTTTGAGTAAGTCTGACCCTGTAGACATAAGCGTTTTATGCTCTTCTATGCGAACTTTATTGACCGCATTGCCTAAGTACTGGGCAACATGGAACTTGTCAAATGCTATTCGCTCCCTGGCTTCTGGCACATGCAATGTGACTGCCTTGATAAAGGGCTTCCACATATCCATGGTAACGCATTCAATACCGGCTTTCTGGTCTGGCGTCAGGGTCTCAAAGTACTCATTGAGGCTGTCAGCTTTATGGTTGTCGGCCAAATGTAAAACAATGCCTTTTTCATGATCTGTAACCACAGTGACGTACTCACGCCTCTTCTGGAATGAGGTTTCGTCAACGGCTAACCGTTTGGGATTGTCGTGTACTCTGCGTGCCAGACCTCTCGCTACTGCACGCTGTTGGATACCGTCGATGGCATTCCAGCTAAGCTTCATTTGTTGGGCAACTGCACTGGTTGTTGCCTCTTTCAGCCAGGGCGATCTCATTTGGCACTAACTTTCTCTGTTTGGCTAATTATTCAGCACACAAATCTTCATGACCGTATTTTCGGTCACCCTGCAGCATGAAAATAATACTCTGCCACAATGTATCTGATGCAGAGCCTGACAGTGGTCGATGTTTTTGCAGTGGCTTTTAGACCCTGAATACAAATTGACCTGGGCTGGATCGTTCGCACCCTCGCTTATCTCATGGTTCAGAACTGGCACCATCAAGGCTCCATTTCTGGAACATTGAATGCACGGCAAACAGCCCTTTTCTCCAAGTGAGACTATGGCGATCCGATCCAGTCCGTCAGGCTCTGCTGTTCCTCCGTGAACCTTTGGAGCATAGACGATGCAACCCATTGTGAAAAACTGTGCAGGCATTGATGTCCATAAAATGATGGTCATGGTTGCCGTTCGCAAAGAAATGCCAGAAGGCGACATTCAAGTATTAACCCGTGAATTTGGTACTTTCCGCAAAGATCGGGAATTAATGTGCCAGTTCCTTCAACAGCATCAGATCGATCTGGTCGTAATGGAGAGTACGGGTGTTTACTGGAAAAGTATTTATGCGTCCATCATTGGTCGTGATCTGAAGCCCTGGGTGGTGAATGCCCGACACGTCAAGAATGTACCCGGTCGCAAGACCGATACACTGGACAGTCAGTGGCTCGCTCACCTTGCCCATTGTGGTCTGGTTCGTCCGAGTTTTGTGCCACATCCGGATCAGGAACAGCTGCGTTTGCTGACTCGCCGACGAGATACAATGGTCAAGCAAATAGCCAATGAGAAGAACCGTCTTCATAAAACGCTAGACGACAGCGGTATTCGACTCGGCGGCCTGATCAGTGACATCAACGGCAAGTCAGGTCAGCGCATGGTGAACGCCCTGATTGATGGTGAATCCCTTCAGGATATTATCAAGAAAGCGGATGGCCGTCTGAAGGCAGACAGAAAACAGCTGATGGACAGTATGGACGAGAAGTTATCCCCTTCTCATCTTATTGTGCTGAAAGATATCCGGGATCACATTAATTTCCTGAATGAACAGCAGCAGAAGCTGGAAGTCCAGATTCTGAGTACGGTTCAGTCTTGGAAAGAAGCCTGGCAAATTCTGCAAACTCTCCCCGGAGTCGGTGAGATGAGTGCCGCAGCACTGATCGCAGAAATAGGTGATGATATGAGTCAGTTTGGCGGCATGAAGGAGATTGCTTCCTGGGCCGGACTCTGCCCGGGCAATAATGAAAGCGCAGGCAAGCGTAAAAGTGGTCGAACCCGAAAAGGGAATAAGATGATCAAAACGACACTGTGCGAAGTGGCGAATGCAGCGATCAAGACCAAGAGTCAGTTCAAGGGTAAATATCAGAGTCTGGTGATCCGCAGGGGTCACAAACGAAGTCTGATTGCCATTGCACATAAACTGATTCGTGTGATTTATACCTTACTCAAGAAACGACAGCCTTATATTGATCCTGACACTGATTACGAGGGTTTGATGGTTAGGAAGAATGCACCGCGCTGGTTACGCAGGCTGGACGAGTATGGCTATTTGGATCAGGTTCGATAATTAACCTGATCCACAATTAATACGATAGTTCCTTGTTCTGTGCAGGGCGGCTGCTTGCGTCCTGAATTCGGGGATTTTCACGGCAAAAATTACTCAAGAAACGACAGCCTTATATTGATCCTGACACTGATTACGAGGGTTTGATGGTTAGGAAGAATGCACCGCGCTGGTTACGCAGGCTGGACGAGTATGGCTATTTGGATCAGGTTCGATAATTAACCTGATCCACAATTAATACGATAGCAAAAATTCAGTTTTTAAAGCTAGCTTTTTGAATATGCAACAGGATTGGTGTTTGTCAAATGAGATCGCCCTGCTCTTTCAGCCAGTCAATAACGAGTGCTTCAAACAAGGCCGTAAAACCAGAGTTCGGTTCAGCCCATGGAACCTGTATTGTTTTTACACCGTGATCGGAACATTGTGTACGCGGAACATCAGCAATAAGGATGGTTTGAAACTGGCAGGTATCCAGATGCCGCCACTTCTTCTGACGTCGATCGTAACCCGGAGAGGGTTTATCACAAACACTGCATTTAGAAGGCTTTTTGCCATCATGTTCGAAAAAGATTTCGACTTTTCCTTCAGTAATGGAGAGTTCCACGTGAGCGACATGCCACGGAGTTTCAACGCCAAGTATTTTAGAGTAGAGTTCTTTATCGCGCATGTCGGCATCCTTGCCTTGAAGTGTTCAATATAGATTAAATCACCCACTAAAATTAGGGAAGAGCCCTACTTTCATTGACCAAATCTTCTCTTGCGCTGGCTATATACCCTGATCCCTGTAATAAACTCTTCAGGTGAAAAATCTGGCCAATAGCTATTTGAAAAGAACATTTCAGAATAGCTGATTTGTAAAGGCAAAAAACCACTAATACGCATTTCACCACTGGTTCTAATCAGCAGATCTGGGTTTGTCCATCCCTTAACTTTGCCGGTGTATAGGTGAGCACTGAATATACTGGCAGTAATAGGTGTTCCTTCCGCTCTCATACAAGCAGATTGGCAGGCATCGGCAGCCTCTTGCAGTTCGCCATAATTAAATACAATGTTTAAGATTAAACCCGTATTATCTTTTGTCTTTTCTATGATGTTTTGTATGGATTGAAGAACGTCTTTGTCGAGTCCTGATTCACTGCCAAGATTATGAACCTTGACGTTGAGTTTTAATAATTCAGGCTGCCAATAGTCAAGAACACTCTTGATCATGGACATAAGAATTCCGACTTCATGCTTGGTGCGTTGCCAGTTGTTCTCGGAAAATGCATAAACAGTTAGCTGAGAAATTCCTATTTTTTCAGAGATTTGAACTATTTGCCTCAGGCGTGCGGCACCAAAGCAATGGCCATATGAGGTATCCTGATGATTTTCTAACTTGGCCCACCTTCGGTTGCCATCCATGATGATGGCAACATGGGCAGGAAGTGGGTCAGGAAGCTCAGGTTGAAAATTCATAAGCTCTTGATCAAGATGACTTTGATATCGTTCAAGTAAAGGCTCTATCGAAATAATTTGTGATGCTGTAGTCACGCTAGAAGCTATGTATCTCAAAGAGGCTATGATCGGGTTAACATACTCTGCCTCTGCTGAAGATGATTCGTTTGGCTGAAAAAGCTCTGACAAGGTAGCTGTATTTTCATGGGCGTATGTATAGAGTGTGATGAAGTAAAATGTCAGAATCACTGTTACCAGTTTGAGGATGTACATGATGCGACTCTTCGAGGAAATAGTTCAAGATAGACTAGTTCGAACAGAACGATGACTTTAGATTTAAATCTAAAGTACTGCACGCGAAAGATTTTCTTGGACAGAAACTCATTATAGAGAGACGATAGCCGTGATCCTTTGCCAGTTAGCGATTCCAGGATCAACTGTTTCAAAGTGACTTCATTAATCACTGGTAGTTTGTTTGCAGTTTTTGCAGAGCCAGCCATTTCCCAAGATCAATAGGATTCCACACTACGGCTTGCAGGATTACGGGTGATAGCTTCTGTTTGTTGATTGATCTGATAGAACCAATCGGAGCGTTAGTGTTGCCAAAGGTATGGATCGTTTCTTGTACTGTTTCAGCTTGAGTTGTGTAGATAATGCTATCGGTCAGGTGTCAACTGTGTGATTTGTCCAGCCACTCCCTATAAATACACGACGATGACAGGTCTATTTCAAAAACATACCCTTAACTTTAGAAGACAAAACTATACCTTTCAGCTAATAAGCTGACTTGGGAGTCAATCATCTACGCTGAAAACCGGCACTACCTTCCTGTTATGACGTGTCAGGTATCAGACTGCGAATATGAGTGATTGGCCTATGTTTATTCTTTGATTTCATATAGGCAACCGCCTTGAGTAGCTCACACCATGTGTCTATGGCAAATCTATTAAAGTGGTTGCGAATGCATTCCCACAATTTTATTTTGGCACGGCACCCTTTCCATGCCTTGTTAAACAAAGGGCAGGATAACTGTTCTATCTGGTCAATCAGGAAAGCCAGGAACATTAAACACGCCAGATTACTGGCAAGATGTTCATCGCCATGGCCGTAATTGTGCTCAAGTTGGTAGCCTTGGGTTTTCAGCGTATTAAAGGTTTCATTTTCAATTTTCCATTTAGCTCGCCCTCCTCTCATGATAGACATGCAGCGCTTTCGACCTATGCGTAGGCTGGTGACCCAGCTGTTGTTGTAACATTTCTTACCTTTCTCGTTGTACTCAATGTACTCCAGAAAGTTAACCTTCAAATCGTTGTAGGTTTTGTTCAGTGGAACTTTGTTAACAAATCGGAACCAGTGCCGGTGCCCTTGGTCGTCTGTATACTCAAATCGAGTGACTTTATCCTGTTTGTCCAGTTCATCCACGGCTTCAAAAAGGGCAACATGGTCACTTTCCTTGGCAACGCTAACGGTGTTTGTCAACATAGTTGTCGCCTCAACTCAAGCGACTTCGCTTAGCTGTTCATCAGCAAGCTTGTCTGGATTCAGCCAGACCTCATCTGGCAGATCCCAGTTCCTTGTCGGCCTTTTTCCCCAGCGTTCCGGGTGACGCTGTTTAGCCTGTTCATAAACCTTTCTACGGTTATCCATGAACATTTCGGTTTCACCCCGGTGTCTTTGACCGGGTGTCAGAAATTTCAGCCCACTGTGCTTGTGTTCTTCGTTGTACCATTGGGCAAAACCATGCACCCAGCCACGTGCTGCTTCAATATCAGCAAAGGGTTTGCGTGGATACCCTGGACGGTACTTCAGGGTTCTGAAGATGGCCTCGGAATAGGGGTTATCATCACTGACCCGTGGACGGCTGAATGAACTCACAACACCAAGGCTCTGCAGAGTTGACAGCATCGTGCCGCCTTTCATGGCGCTACCGTTGTCTGAATGCAACACCAATGGTTTCTCCATGGCTGCAATTCCATGTTTTATACAGGCCTTAGTGATCATTTCCGAAGCATGCTCTGCCGATTCATTTTCGTGAATTTCCCATGTAACAACCATACGGCTATAGATGTCTATTACCAGATACAGGTAATAAAACTGGCCTCGCACTGGAGAGCGTAAAAACGTGATATCCCAAGACCACACCTGGTTAGGCCCGGTAGCGCGATATGACGTCGGCTTGTGCCGCTTTGCTTTAGCCGCACGACCACGATGGTGCTGTTGATCTGTTTCATGAAGTACCCGGTAAAATGTCCTCTCGGAACCCATATATACGCCCTCATCCACTAATGTAGGCACAATCTGGCTCGGTGGAAGGCTTTTAAAACGGTCGCTGTTACAGACGTCAACAATCGCCTGTCGTTCTGCTTCAGATAGTTTGTTAACAGGCTCAGGCCTGTCAGCATTTCTACGATTGTCGGGCGCCACGTCATCACTTTTTATCCAACGTTGAAGGGTTCTTTCTGACGGGTGTGTGATTTAAACAATGTCAAGAAAAACGACTACACTATTATGGTCGTATAGGCTTTTTGGCGTTGAGAAATATGTACAGCTCAGTCCTTTCATCCAACGATGAAATCACAGAAATCGTTATCAAAATCCCGCACAATCGCTCAATGGTGGATTTCGAAAATCATTTGCAAGATGCCTTAAATGAAGCGGGACAACTGGGAACAAAAAAGCAACTTGAGTGGCTTGATACTGACGGTTCTCCCATTACGCTTGGCAATGTTCGGTTGACCAGTAAAAGTAAAAAAGAATTGAAGGTTTATGAAACTCCATGGGGAGCGGTTAGGGTCAATCGTTTTATCTATCAAAGTCGTGAAGGCGGTGCTATTTATTGTCCCCTTGATCAATCTGCACGAATTGTTGTTAATTCAACCCCGCGACATGCCTGCATGGTCAGTTGGAAGTTTGCCCACATGCCTTCCACTGAAGTAGAGCAAGATTTTCTAAGAAACCACGGACGTAAAATCCATCGAAGAACCGCTAAAGACCTGGCAGAAGTTGTTGCCAGTATTGCTCAGGCCAAAGAAGAATCCTGGACTTATGAATTACCGGATTTACCCGAGCCAGTAGCCACAGTTAGCTTGGGGCTGGATGGTGCAAACTTGCTTTATAAAGAGGGCTACAGAATTGCAATGTGCGGAACTATTGCGCTTTATGATGAAGAAGGAAATCGAATGCACACGGTGTACGCTGCCGCTGCCCCCGAATACGGAAAAGAAACTTTTATAAGGCGGTTCTCTTCTGACATTGAGAAAATGAAGTCTCGTTTTCCTGATGCCACTTACGTTGGAGTTGCTGATGGGGCGCCAGATAATTGGACGTTTCTTGAGCCTGTTACATCGATTCAAATTCTGGATTTTTATCACGTTAGCGAATATGTGGCAGAAGCGGCAGAAGCTATATATCCGGGTAAAAAAATGCAGAATGAACGCAAAGCCTGGTTAAGATCAACACTGCACGAATTAAAAAACACCCCTGGTAAGGCAAAACGTTTATGGTTGGAATTAAAGAAAGCAGCTCCCGGGAATAAACGTCTTGTTTCTAAAGAAAAACTGGATAAAGCCAGAACTTATTTCAAAAATCACTGGCACCAAATGATTTATCCAGAAGCGTTGGAAAACAAGTTACCAATTGGTTCTGGTGTAACAGAAGCTGCTTGCAAAACGCTGGTTAAGCAGCGCATGTGTAAGTCAGGCATGCGATGGAAGGAACAAGGGGCGTCAATGCTATTAACATTACGAGCTCTGGCGAAGTCAACGGGTTATTGGGATGCTTTCTGGTCGAAGATGGATCGCTACGGGTTTCCAGTGGCTCACAACCTGCATGCCTGACATTATTCAAGCCACACACCCTTTCTGACAGATCAAGAGTCTCTCAGGCTTTTGACTGGCGAGCTCCGTCTTTAGTGGCCTGTTTAATCAGGCTGACAGCGTTTTGTCGATCCGGGAGAGAGACTAATCGTCCTCTGGCGCCCCCCAGATCTCTCGGGCCTTTTTTGCGAGTACCAGCAAGGCGGCAGTTTCTGCTAACGCTTTGTCCTTGCGATTCAGTTCACGCTCTAATTTTTGGCTCTACCTCAGATTGTGTGGGTAAATTTCAGCGATTCACCCCTCTTGGATAAAGATCAAGGCCACCACAATGAAAGTAAATTGCAGTTTTGAACCTTTCTCTGTTTCTGTAGCCGTAGGCTCGACCCTTGAGTCGCTGTATCTTTCCATTCATGCCTTCTGCACGGCCATTGTCGGCTTTCAGAACTATTGCGTTAATAATTCCCCACAGGTGTTCTTTGATCATCTTGGCCACTTTACGAACAGGTTCAAGCCGACACCTCAGTGCCCAGCTCAGCCACCGTTTCCATGCCTTGATAGCCCAAGCTCGTGATGTGTAATTCCACAGTGTCATCGCCATCTCTTTGATGGCCCAGGCTCGTGCTGTTTTCAGCTTTGAATCACGCAACGGCTCGAACGCTTCCCACTTTTCATCGCTCATATTTTCAGGATTTGTTAGCCAGTCAAACCGGGTACCTTTGAGTAAGTCTGACCCTGTAGACATAAGCGCTTTATGCTCTTCTATGCGAACTTTATTGACCGCATTGCCTAAGTACTGGGCAACATGGAACTTGTCAAATGCTATTCGCTCCCTGGCTTCTGGCACATGCAATGTGACTGCCTTGATAAAGGGCTTCCACATATCCATGGTAACGCATTCAATACCGGCTTTCTGGTCTGGCGTCAGGGTCTCAAAGTACTCATTGAAGCTGTCAGCTTTATGGTTGTCGGCCAAATGTAAAACAATGCCTTTTTCATGATCTGTAACCACAGTGACGTACTCACGCCTCTTCTGGAATGAGGTTTCGTCAACGGCTAACCGTTTGGGATTGTCGTGTACTCTGCGTGCCAGACCTCTCGCTACTGCACGCTGTTGGATACCGTCGATGGCATTCCAGCTAAGCTTCATTTGTTGGGCAACTGCACTGGTTGTTGCCTCTTTCAGCCAGTCAATAACAAGTGCTTCAAACAAGGCCGTAAAACCAGAGTTCGGTTCAGCCCATGGAACCTGTATTGTTTTTACACCGTGATCGGAACATTGTGTACGCGGAACATCAGCAATAAGGATGGTTTGAAACTGGCAGGTATCCAGATGCCGCCACTTCTTCTGACGTCGATCGTAACCCGGAGAGGGTTTATCACAAACACTGCATTTAGAAGGCTTTTTGCCATCATGTTCGAGAAAGATTTCGACTTTTCCTTCAGTAATGGAGAGTTCCACGTGAGCGACATGCCACGGAGTTTCAACGCCAAGTATTTTAGAGTAGAGTTCTTTATCGCGCATGTCGGCATCCTTGCCTTGAAGTGTTCAATATAGATTAAATCACCCACTAAAATTAGGGAAGAGCCTAATTTTTTGATAATTTGCTTGTCTTTTTTCTGCTCGTTAGACAATGTTTTGCGCTGCTTTAGCTGGCTGTCAGGCTGGGAAGAAGCACTGTTAATAAAGGCGCCTTTCCATTGCTGGATTTGTTCAGAAAACAAGCCTTTCTTACGACAATATTCAGCTATTTCCGCTTTATTCAACGCCGCCGTTTCAATGATCACGGCAAATTTGTTTTCAGGTGTCCACTGATCTGGATTCTTTCCGTCGCCTGGCACAGGCACTCCTTTAGAAACTGCTTTCTTTCGCCAAGTGTACAGAGTCACATCCGAGATACCAGTATCACGTACCAATTGAGAAACCGGCACGTTATTGGGTGGCATCATCTTCTGAATGATGGACTCTTTGAACTCTTCTGAATAGCGGGACATTGATTACTCACTGACCGCCCCCTGTTTAAGTTTGAAAATTCAGAAGAGGCGACAACTATGCTGACACAGGGGGCACTGCGCTGAACAAAATGGAATAAGGCGGTAAACAGCCGAGACACTTCTCGAGTGGGCACTGGGTCCAGCATGCAGCGAATATGAGTGTCACTGGGCACTTTTCCCACCCTGTATAGGGTGTTTAGGTTGTATTCGATTTCTGGTTCGCGCCTGTCTTCATCAAACTGGAGTAGGGACGAGAACTTCAGATGAAACATGGCCAGAGCAGACATAACGGCATCATGCAGTGGGATTTTGTCGTCGATCTGATTAGGACGAGGGTCAGGTATTTTAGCCGCTTGGTCAGAGACGACCTGAATCAGGTCATCGGCAAGGGCTTTCTTTTGGGAAGCAGGCATTGTGGTCTGACTGAGTTGTTAATACGAATGACTTCACGAGAGTTAAAAATAGCAGATACTCTGAAAGCCTTGCGAATTCTGTTCAGAATTAATCTTTGGGGAAGTGCTGACACAATATTGTTGTTCTCTGGGGGTATTGAATAAAGTCTTTTTGTGAATGAAATCTGACAAAAAACCGATGAAAAACACCACCAAAAAAATGTAAAAGCAATTGTTTACCTACTTAGTCCCAGACCAAGAAGATCGAATAGAGATAATATTAGAAAGTTCCAACCCACTGAACTATCGAGCTATCGCCTTGCTATAGTGGCTTTTCAGATACTTATGATCGTTTTATGAGGCGGCGAATCTCCAGTAGGTTGTGAAACTCGATGCTGCAGTTTTTAGCGTTTGACAGGATATTCTGATGTGAATATCGAAACCAGACTACTGCTGCGCCTCCTGCATCAAGCCCAGCGAGATACGATCAACGACACAACAGCAGGCTGACAGGGTAAGATTGCATTCCCATTTTATAACCGTCAAGTGTCGCTAGTGCTAATTCGTCCTCTTTCTGTTGTTACTGTATTTCTGGATTCTTTGAGCGATTCACTGAAAAGCATTACGCCTTCTGCTCAACTCACAACGATCCAAAAAACAGTCCTGACCGCTCTAATTATGGGGATTGTTGTCACTGAAACACTCAACTGGGCGGCCTTTGAGCGAAGGAGTCTTGGGAAGTTCAAGTCGACCCGGCTATGCTGGATTTTCTATTCAGCAAAGATTGCATGGCATCGTATGCTGCAGGCCAGTGTTCGCAATATTCTGTCTCATTATGGTATTGCTGAAGGGACTCTGACGATTGATGATTCAGCCAAACAACGATCAAAAAGAACGACCCGGATCGAAGGCACTCATAAAATCAGAGATAAACCGACAGGTGGCTATATCAATGGTCAGGAGCTGATCTTTATGGTCTTGGTCTCGGACATTGCCACCTTTCCTGTAGGTTTCCGGTTTTACGTTCCCGATCCACAGCTGTCCGCTTGGCGAAAACACGACAAAGACCTCAAGAAAGAGGGTGTTGCAAAGAAACTGAGACCTAAACGTCCAGAACCCGACCACAACCGCTTTCCAACGCTTCAAGCGCTGGCATTACAGATGATCCGGGAATTCGTTGACCATTTTCCTGAAGTAGTGATTAAAGGTGTTCTGGCTGATGCGCTCTACGGTACAGGAAAATTCATGGATGAAGCGACAGCCGTAACAGGTCAGGCGCAAGTCGTTAGCCAATTGCGCTCCAATCAGAAAGTGGCCAGCAGAAATTCAGAAGCCACCCTCAGGGATTATTTTGCACGACAAAAAGGCGTTGAAACGCAGTTAATTATTCGTGGAGGAAAAGAAAAGCGGGTGACCATGCTCGCAGCTCGCCTCTACATCAAGGCACACAACAAGCGTCGTTTCGTTGTTGCTCTGAAGTATGAAGATGAAGAAGAGTACCGTTATCTGGTCGCTTCTGATATGTCATGGCACCACGCTGATATAGCCAGGCTGTATTCGCTGAGGTGGTTGGTCGAGGTTTTTATTCAGGACTGGAAAGCGTATGGCGGCTGGAACCGACTGAGCAAACAGCAAGGCAAAGAAGGGTCTGAGCGTGGCTTGATCCTGAGCCTGCTGTGCGATCATTTGTTGTTACTGCATCCAGAGCAATCAGCCCGACTCAAAAACAAACAACCCGGGTTGCCCGCAGGTTGCCTGATCGAACGCCTCAAAGCTGAAGCATTGGTTGATACGGTCAAAGAAGTGGTCGCATCAGATGACCCTGAGGCTGCGTTGAAATCCTTAACGAAAGCCTTGGACGATGTGTTGCCAACAAGGGAATCCAGTAAGCATATGGCTGGTCGCGATCTGGGCAAACAGGAACCCACTGCTTCGTTGAAGTATCACGCTCAGAAAGCTGCGTGAGCAGAAGTGTATCAGTCAACAACTAAAAACTGCAGCATCGAGTGAAACCATTTCTGTACATCTAAATGACTTATCCATTGATTCAGAATCTTCTCACATTCATTTTCTGTCATTAAGTAAGTGCGATCAGAGGAAAAAGCTTTTTCTATTTGCGGTAAATCCAGAAGGTGATGAGAAAAGTCCCGCCACTGGGTATATTGAGCCCCGTCCAATAATATTAAAAATTCATTAATGTTCTCAGGTTTGATCCAACCCGGTTTTATCGGATAGTTTTCTGGTAGATGGTTTGGGTTTCTGTCAATACTGCTGTCGGTATCCGACTCAAACTCTTCTGTATCAGATGAATCGTCGTACACAACAGTGACGACGGGATCGTCTTGTTCCTGCCCAATAGGATACAGGAACAGTATATTTCCACTGTCACCCTTCAGTTCGCGATAGAGATATTGAGAGAATTGCTCATACAGATACCCTTCACAGCTTCGTAAAAAGCTTAACTGATACTTTTCGTCCACCTTGACCTTTTGGTGGTTTAGCAAGAAGTGCTTCAGTTTATCTTTCAGCAAGGGCATCAGGCACTGTTCCAGTTTCACTTTCATGCCTGGAACCACGATGATGGCTTGTTTGAGTTTGATTTTTTGACCCGATTTTGAAAAGGCAGCCTGTCCCCGGGTCAATCGGCCAATATCGGGTGTGCCCCTGGGTGTTTTGGTGTATTCCCTGTCTGGCTGTTCTCCCCCAATGTTTTTTCTCAGTCTTTGGGAAAAGCAGTTTCTGGTATAATGGGCTGTTACTAGGAAGGGAGGGCTTTCGTCATCATACCTTAGAAAATCATCACAGAGATAGACATCCACTCCACGCTGAAGAGGGTGTGTCAGGTTGCGGTAGTATTCAGTATCCAAAACTTTTTCATTGATGGTAGCACTTTCTGCAGCCGCTAATGTGTGAATAGCATCAGGTACTATACCAGAGCTTACCCACTCTTTTTCAAACAGAATGAAGCGACTCAGTTCAAGAAAAATGCCCTCGGGTATTGTTCCTTCGTGGGTCTCCTGGTAAGTGTCGTTGAGAAAGCTCACGAACCAGTCTTCATCAATTTCCTTTAAACGGTGGCATTCCGATAGAAGCTTTTTGACATATTCAGGTGTGATCGGCCCTTCCCGGGATATTAATTTTGGTAGCAGTAGGCTTAATCCAATGGAGTAGGATTTTTCATGAAACTCCCGATCTCCGGGCTCACAACTGTCTAGCATTTTTATGAGTTCTGCAGCAGTGACGGGAGGGGCTTGATTATGAGAGGCGTCATAGACTCTTCCCAGCAGGTGTGTAATGTCTTTATCTCTCACATCTGGTTCTGGTTGAGCTTCCCAGTTAATGGTTGTGCGGCTGTCACTGGAGCCGCCAAGATCTACACTTTGCCAATGAGAGCCACCATCAAGCGAGTATTCACACCATCTATGGCAGTCACTCATGGCCAGTCTTGATGGAATACCACATGCTCTGGCTAAATAATCAAATACCCAACTGCGTTGCTCACAGGCTCCTAGTTTTGAAAGGCAGGATTCCTGAAGTCTTTCTTTGCTTGAAGGTGCTGAAAGATCTCTGGGGACTTTAAACTGACTGCAATAGTCGGTTAGCCAGCGAATACGGCTTTTGTGATCGGGAAGTGCCCTGAGCGTTGAGATAATTTCTTCTAACTGCTCATACGGTTTTATTGGTGGAAGGTCAGGAAGTGAAGCTTGAGAGGGTGCTGCTGAAGATCTTTTCTCCGGCTCAATAACATATTTCAAGCTGACCTTTTCATTAAAGCCCGGGGCTAGAGGGCAGATCATGTATACACCTGTTCTGCGATCGCGTACAACAGAAAGAGGAAAATCAGGCTCTGTTACCAGACAAACCAGGCGATCATGAGCTGATAAACCGGTTAGTGGTTGCCAGACACCACTCTGTAATCGTTTATAGCAACTCCCCACTTGCTGATCCGCCCTTTTTTCGTAAGGCTCAACCATTTTCACTGGCTGAAATACTTCCAGTCCGAGTTTTCCATAGTCGTTATATTCACAATTTAGGTCGCCTGACTCATTATGAGTTAAGTACCCAACATACATTCTCTGGCGGTTAAAAGCGGTGTCTCTAAATACATGAGTAATTTTATATTGATGTGGTGCCGTTAAATCGCTGTGTAACATTTCCGCTTTCTTTTCAGGAGGGCGGGGAGCTTCTGGTTGCTGTTCAGCCCTCTCTTTAGCTTTAGATTCTGCTTCTGCTTCTGCTTCTGCTTCTGCTTCTGCTTCTGCTTCTGCTTCAGCTTCAGTCTGAAACTTCTGCCAAAGTAGAGAACGCATGTTGCTGAGCAATATTGGAGAGGGGGAAGAACCCTCTTTATGGATTATTTGTTCAACCAATTTTATCCAGAAAGCGTTGTCTGGTAATTTTATTGTCAGCTTTTCCTCTTTGGTGAGAGGGAACATTTCTTCCAGATTCTCTTGCTCTAGTTCTGGAAAAAGGGCTAAAGCATGTTGTTGTTGCCAGAGTTTAAACACGCCATTCGCCAGTCGGTCGTTTCGGTCGGGGGAATCTGACGGCATGCCCCTGGACGTCCACTCCTGGATACTGATCAGACGACAAGCTTCCTGTTCCATTTTTGTGGCTGAAAGGTGAGAGTCAAGGGTGATTCGATGGCTTCTGGCATCATAGCCATTAGTGGATGCCAGGGTTATGTACAATGGCTTGAGCCACGAAGCCCGTTTATATAAGCGCATAAGCAATGCAGGTATTTGCTTTTTAGCGCTGTCAGCTTTAACAGAAGATTCACACTTTATATCCTGTCCACTGGCTAAGCCGAGTTCATTGAGATAGAAATGATAATATTGGTTAAAGAGTTCTTCGGCCCCTTCGGAAAACAGGTTGTTCATCCGACAGTCGCTTAAAAGGCTGACGAGTTCCGCAGTACTTGGTTGAGGGAATTTTTTTTGATCTCTGAGTTGTTTGTGCAGGTTGCAATGCCAGGATACCAGCTTGAGGGTAGATGACTGACCTCCAGGCCATTGCTGTTGTCCCAGACTTTGTAACTGTTTTCCGGAATGATCGGCCAGACGGCAAACATTAACCCTGCTCGCTAATGCTGTTGAAAAAGCCTTACGGTCACCATACCCAGTTGGATTTACAGTAGCGATTAGATGAAATCCCCGAGAGGCGCTCAAGGCAAGAATGTCATTCAGCTCGCCTTCAAGGTATTCGCTGGGTATTAGATTGAGTTCTGATACGATCAGGATTTGACCATTTTGTTGAGCTCTTTTGATCTGATCACGAAGTTCTTCCCAGTTACTCATTCGGGCGCTGACTCTGATAGGCGTTGCAGCACCCGGGTGATTCTTGCACCAATGGGTGACTACCCGATTCAGAAGTTCATCCTTGCCACATCCCGCAGGGCCTTCAAGTATCGTCGCCTGTCGTCCTGTATAAAGAGAGTCGGGTTTATCAGCCTGATCACAAGTCAGGTCTCGCCAAATAATGGCTGCTATGGCTTTACTCCAGCTTGTAAAGGCATAGCGCTCATCAATGGACTTGATCTGTTCATTTTGAGTTAGAGATGAATAAAAACGTTCAAATTCCGGCTCAAACTCTGGAATCTGTTCGCACTCTGAATGAGTGTGCTCAAACCAGATTTTATACTGATCCAGCTGGCTTCTTATCGACGGAGGTAATCGGCCTGAAAGGCTGTGATCGAAAGCCTGCCAGAGTGCTTTTTTTGTGTCTTTAGCACTACTGTTTGGGGAGAGTATATGTGACAGCCGACTCAGTATGTCCTGAACATCCCTGGGTGAAAAGTCATGATGGGGTGCAAGGTTTTTATAATAACGCCAGAGTAATATAAAGGTGTCTATTACTGCTTTACTTTCAGATGGCTGGATTCTTTCGGCAAGAAACGGACTGACCAGTGTTTGAACCAGATAGTCTTCGGGTAAAGCTGGCCAAACCACCGCTGGAGCACTATTCACCAGGAAACGATGTCGGTTTCTGCCTGGCTCACTATCACGGTTACCTGTCAGAATAACCCGATGTTTTGTTGTCACTCTAATGGTGTTGCCATTACAGCTGATGGTTGGAGGGCTCCGGTCCAGGCCAGCGAATATATCCAGGCTACCCGGCTCCATCAAATTGGCTTCATCAATCACCAGTGTTACATAATCATCATCTGAAGGGCGACACTGGGCCCATTGTTCAATGATGCCCGGCACGTGCTGGCTGTACTCATCCTGATCGGTTGTTGATAGAACCTGTTGGCCGAACAGGTTGCTCATGTGTGCGTTTGGCGCACAGGTCATTCTGAATACGGCAGATCCCAATGCATTGGCCGCTGTTTCGGCAGCAAAACTCTTTCCAGTACCCGTATCCCCCTGTAGAAAGATCACCGGATTGTTCTTGATACGCTCTTTAAGCCGGTTAAGTCGTCGGGCATACCAGGTTTGCCAGTCTGGCTTGTTTGTAACGATGGCTGAAACCACGGCGGGGGTGTGCGAGCCGAACCACTGATTGAGAAAGTCTTCTGCTTCAGTCTGTTTCTTCTGATCAGGAGCCTGACCAAGGATATCTGATATTCTGGCTGCCAGAACGGGTAGATCTTTCAGACACCCCTGTGCTTGTCCTCCATGGGCAATGGCCGCTTCCCGAATTCGTTTCTCAATCCGTTTGTGGCGAATTGCCGGGATAGAAATAGGAGCAACATCCACGGTAGCCTGACAAGGGGCAAAGTTTGCCAACAAACCATGGAGCATATTCAACAGTCGCTCCGAATACTCTGTGGATTCGGATATCGTTTCATGGGCGAACCAGCCAGGTCCCAGAGTATTTGCAAATAACCAGAAGTTCTGGCGGACAACCTGCTGGTTTAAATCTGAAAATGACCGGCTGAGTTCATCAAGAGCTGTCTTGTCGACCCATAGAGCGTTATCCAGTCGTTGATCAGGGAAGTTGAGCCGGGTCACTACTTTTAACCAGGCGTGAGTCTGAGGGGCATTCCGGTATGCTTTCAGTAGTACGGATTGAATGGCTTTCTGCCAGTGATGGCTCTGTATATCCGCTGTATTACTATCCATCATGGCTTCTGATTGGGCCTGAATATAGATCCGCTTCAGCAGTGTGGGTGTCAATATCGGGGCAGGGGAAGGATAATTCCTGCTGTCCGGAAGACGAGTCATTGCCTGCATGATTGCTCTCAGATTAAGCAGGTTTTCAGGTTCAATATTGAATTGGTTTTTTTCACAGTAACTTTTCAGCAGGCTTTCATACTCTTCTTCTCTGGCTTCACTGATAAGGCCTGACCACAAACCGTGACTGTCCATTCTGGAGTCGGTGGATACTATCAGGTGAATGCTGGCTTTGGGGAAATTGAATCTTCGACCGAAGAGGGTTAGGGAGGGAGGTGATTCCAGTAATGTCTCAATTTGTCGGCACAAGACGGGGTTGTGTTCAAGTCCACGGAGAAAAACAGTCTTCCCCTCACCAAGCGCCTTGATAAAGTCACTATCGGTGATGGAGAACTGGCTTTTCTGACGGGATATCATGCTGACGCTGGCTGTCAGATCATAGATATCCATCCCCGCCGTAATATCAATGGTTAGGTCATCAGGTTTTTTACCCAGAAAGGCCGGATCTATATCAGGATCTCTGATTTTAATTACGCTGATTGACTCAGTTGATATGAGGTTTGGCTCCGGGTTGCCTGCATCCGACTGAAATTCCAGTGGCTGTTCCTGTGGACAGTCCACCCAAATGTTAATTGGTTTTGCTGGCTTCAAATTTACCAGGCATTGCAGCAGGTGCAGCCATTGCTGTCTTGAGAGAGGGGATGTGACTCGCAGACCTGATTTATTTTTTAGCATTTCAGCCAGCGGCTGGACGTCGGCTGGTTGGCCTGTCTCATCCAGAGCTTTATTCTCAAGCAGTTGTTGAATATTCTGAAGATTAATCAACGCTGCGTTTACTGGTCTGTCTTCTGGCTGCCAATCCAGAGCCGCTTTAAGCTCTGTTATTTCCCCGGGTGTTGAGGCCTCTTTTCTGAAGATAAGATCTTCTGGAATCTCAAGAGTAACACCGTTAATCTCCAGTCGTCTGGTTCGTTGTAATTCACTGAGCCTTAAGTCAAAGGCAGGATCATCGACGGGTGGGTTTTTCAGAATCACCTCTCGAACCGAGCCCAGTTGATGGAGAGGACCATGTCTGAATATAATTTTGCGGTTTCCATCCAGATCTGGAGCACCAAGCAGGGCATTGCGCCAATCACTGACACCCGTGAAGTCAACGGTGCGTTTTTGTAGATTTCCGAGAGTCGATACTTCGTCCGTTGCAGTCGGTGAGACTTCAAAACTTTTGATGCTGGACAAGCGAATACGACGGGTAAAATCTTGAGAGGGACTGTTTGTCTGGCCAGGCTCCCCTGAAAACATACCTCGCGAAACCAGAGAGATAACCTTCAGATTTTTACCCAGTTTGTGCTCGCCCAGCATGCCCGTCTTATCGTATATGCCGTTAAACTCAGCTGCTGCTCCTGCACTCATGGTGCGATAGTCGACAACCAGTATAATGGGCTCATCGGATACCAAACGTCCTGATGGATGGATAATCTGACCGGTTGCAGGGTCGATCACTGTTCGCTGTAAAAGGTCCTCATTTTCAAGATCACGCGGGTGACTGATATAGGCAAGGTATTCTGAGCCAGCATTTTTCCCGGTATGTTGCAAAAGAGCACTAAGTTCTTCCGGGCTTTCAATATAGTAGGATTGATGAGCGATATGTTTGGGGCTGGCAGCCTGTTGAGTGATTTTTCGGGTGGGCAGGGCAGGAGATGGAGGTGGAGATGGAGATGAAGAGTCCTTTTCCCTGGATTTTACTGATTCGTGGTCACCTGTAACCTTAATATCGGGGCTAGGGGGCCCGGCATGAGTCAAAGAGATGGCGCTATCGGAGCCTGGTCGGGAAGAATCCATTTCTCTGCCGTTAAGTTCAAGCTGACTTGTTTTGCACCTGAAAGAAATTCAGATCTTCTGCGGTACGATATAATTCAATCTAGTTCATCATCCACTACTTAGGAATAATCCCGACATAACTTCCGTATTTCATACATCCGCAGGGATAGCTCTGTAATACCAATTTCATTTTTTAAATACGGAAAAAAAACACACACAATCCCACAATCAGCCTGTCCAGAACTATCCTGTAAGTAGGTTTTCTTGTGTGTTTTTACCAAATGTCTCGTACTCCTGAACTTCCAAATGGCTTTCATGACGAAGATTTTCAAGATAAAGCTCGTCATGCATCAGATAACAAAGAATGCATTAGATTGCTTGGTCTGGCATTCATTCAAAAAGGTTTATCAGAAAAAGAGGTGGCAAACCTTTTAAAGGTTAACCCTCGATCTGTGTTTGATTGGTTGCAGCGCTATAAACAAGGAGGTGCTGAAGCCCTCAAGGATCAAGGTGGACGAGGTAGAAAAAATACACTCAATAATGAACAGGAAAAGGATTTTAAAAATACAGTTCTTGATCTTCAAGAGAAACGTGAAGGTGGAAGAATCGTTGGTCGCGATGTTAAAGACGTATTAAAAAAAGATTTCGGAACTGAGTGCGTTAATTCTACTGTTTACAAGTTACTCCATAAAGTCGGTCTTTCGTGGATATCTGGTCGCACACACCATCCAAAGCAGGATTTAGAAGTGCAAGAAGCATTTAAAAAAACTTCAGAACAGAGGTGCAGCAAAGGCTTCCAGATAAAGTAAACCTAAAAGATGTTGACGTTTGGTTTCAAGATGAAGGTCGTTTTGGTCAACAAAACACGGTCAGTAGGATTTGGGCTATTAAAGGAAGTAGACCCGGAATAATTCGGCAGAGACAATTTACATATGCTTATGTATTTGCTGCTGTCTGCCCCGAAAGGGATATTGGAACTGCTTTAGTGCTCCCAACGATCAATACAGAAATGATGACGCTACATTTGTCTGAAATCTCAAAGCTAACCAATAAAGGACGGCATGCTGCCGTAATAATTGATAATGCGGGATATCATCATTCTAAAGACTTGCCTACTTTTGATAACCTGACATTGATTCCTTTACCGCCTTATGCACCGGAACTAAATAGTGCAGAAGAAATTTGGGAGTGGCTTCGGGAGCATGATTTATCCAACCGATCTTTTAAAAATTATGATGACATTGTAAATGCATGTTGTTGTGGTTGGAACAAGCTTGTTTCTGAGGCTGGTCGGGTAACCAGCCTATGCTCCCGTGAATGGGCTGTATTATCGTAGTTAGAAAACGGAAATGGTATAATTCCCTTTTGCCAGAAGTTTATCGAACTGAATGGTCGTGTTTTTCCTGAAATCAGTTCTCTTTTTTTGCAGCTATTTCCGAAAGTAATTGAATTATATACCCGTGACCATTGAAGGTACTTGATTTCAAATCATTTTTTCTTCACTGTACCGTCATGCCAAAGATCACCCTCACACCCGATCAGAAGACAGCCTTGGAATCACGCCATAAAAAGACGCGTGATGCCCGAGAGTGTGATCGCATTAAGGCAGTATTGCTGAGCTCGGAAGGTTGGTCTGTTTCATCGATTGCTCAGGCTTTAAGAAAAAGTGAATTTACTATAAGCCGTCATCTGGATGATTATCTCAAAAAGGATAAACTAAAGCCTGAAAATGGCGGCAGCGAAAGCCACCTGAATGATGAGCAAACTCAGCAATTAATCGAACACATCTCTGAGCATACTTATGCTCATACCCACCAGATTGTCGCTTATATTTCTGAACGCTGGGACGTTAAATACACTGTGTCTGGCCTGAACAAATGGCTTCATCAACAAGACTTCACCTACAAAAAACCAAAAGGAGTTCCCCACAAGTTCGATGCCGATAAACAAACTGAGTTTGTCGAACACTATGAAGCCCTGAAGGCTTCATTACCAGAGGATGAGGTCTTGCTTTTCATGGATGCGGTTCATCCAACACAGGCCACCAAAATCACCTCAGGGTGGATTCGAAAAGGGGTTGATAAAGTCATCAATACGACTGGAAGCCGCACTCGTCTGAATATTGTTGGCGCTATTGAACTGGGCAATTTGTCAGCGGCTACTTTCGATCAATTCAAAACTGTCAATGGTGAAGCCATTATCGAGTTTTTCGAAAAAGTTCGGAGTTCTTATGCATCAAAAAATGTCATTCATATGGTGCTTGATGGTGCGGGCTATCATCGCTCAAAGGAGGTGGTCGAGGCAGCCGAAAAGCTGCTAATAAAGCTCCATCACCTCCCGCCTTACAGTCCAAATTTGAACCCAATTGAGCGATTATGGAAGGTCATGAATGAATATGCCCGGGATAATAAATACTTCTCCACAGCGAAGGAGTTTCGACAAAAAATCAATCATTTCCTGGATGAAACTTTGCCTGGAATTAGTGGTTCATTGAATAGCAGAATTAACGACAATTTTGAGATGTTAAAATCTGCATCTTGAATTCGCTTGGGTATAGAGTAACGATGAAGAAAGTGCCTCTGTCCGTGTAATCAAGAAAAATTAACTGAATGCATACAGACCTGATGAAATTAGTAGCCTTTTTTCTCCTTGACTGAAAATGATCCCGTTAAAATCTGTACCAAAAGCAGGTTTCGAACTGACTGAAGAAATCAACCACGGCGTCATTAATACAGGAGGAAGCAGCACAGGGCTTACGCACCAGTTGACCAACGACCAGAGTCATATAAAATACCTGCTTTTTCAGGCTCTTCGCCGTTTCATATGGATTTAAGAATATCTGCCACAGGGCTGGCAATCATAAATATCATCATCAAAAACGTGTCTGTATTTCGATAACCTCTGGCGCGACTTCTTGCCGCTTGAAACAGGCTGTTTAGCCCCTCCATACGAGCATTGGTATAGGTTGACGTCCAGCGTTGTAATATCCGATCTGCGTGACTTTCTACTGTGCTGAGTGCTTTGCGAATAGGCTCTAGAATATCGCAGTCGCCCAGTGCTTCTTTCGCATACTTTATAAAGTGAGTCAGTCTCCATCGTGCTGCTCTTGGTGTTTCTGCCTTTCTGATCCAGCGGAGTTTCTCTTTGATCTTCCAGGCGATACCAGTCTTCAAGTCGCTCGCCTCAAGCTCCACAAGAGCTTCAATCTGCTTTTTAGTGAGAGGGCCATCTGCTTTCTTCAACACTGCCCAGCGTAGGCTTTTAGGATGGTCTTTCAACTTCCGCTCAGCTTTACGAACATCGTCCACAGCCTTAGTGAATAGCGGAACAACGTGAAACCAGTCAACGGTTACATTGGCCTCTGGGAACTCTTCTTTCGTCGCTGACAGAAACGCTGGAGACATGTCACAGACCACTTCCATCACATTGCTTGCCTGCCCGCCATGCTCTTCGAGGAAGGTTCTGAAATTCTTAACGGTTTCCTTACCTTTGCCGGGTGTTGCGAACACTACCGGTTTGTCATTCCGGTTCATGTCGATGAACACTGTGACGTAGTTGTGACCGCGTTTTGAAGCTGTTTCATCCAGCCCAATAGCACTCAATTCTGATAGATCCATTACCATAAGAGATTGTTTGACATAATGTTTAATCACTCGCCATATGCGTTTGTCATTCACGCCAACATGCTTGGCACAGGCTTTCACCGGCATCTCTCTCACCAGCGTTAGCAGTGCCTGCTCAAACAGTAGAGTGAACTTACTATTCTCTCTTGCCCAGGGAACATTTACACGATGAATGCCGTGTTCCTCACAGCGCGTACGGGGGACTTTTGCTTTAATATAGCAATGGTGCTGAAAGAAGTTCAGGTGCTGCCAGGTAAGCACTTTAAAGTCATGAGCCTGAGAAGCTTTACCGCACTTGGGGCATGGATAGAGACTACCGCGTTCAGCACCTACATTGAGTACCAACTCATTGGGTTTCTTTGTTGTATCGAGATGCTGATCAACTATTTTCCAAGGTGCCTGCAAGCCGAGGCCGAGCATAAATATCTGATTACCATCCATGGATGACTACTTAAACCTGTGAGCTTCCGGGTCGGGGATTATCGGTCATATATCAGCACAAAATCCATAGCAAACAGCGAGGAGCCAAAAAATGCTGAGCAAGATTATTGTATTGTTTTGCGGATGCAGTCTGTTTGCCCGTATTTCTGTAGCCGGACTTTCTGGTGGTATGGAAATGTCATTATGGCAGTTCAGCCAGCCTACCTTTCTGGATAGCCATATTTCTCTGTCAGGAACCAAAAAATCTTCTTCAGTTTTCTCGACGCAGCATCAGTGGTTTATTGCACCATTACCCAATGAATGCTCCTACGATGATTGCTCATTGCGACTCACAGAGCCTTTGCTCAGGGGCGTGGAGTGTACGGGCCAGTCCCCCTGTCAAATAACCAGTTCTGACCCATATCAACTGACTTTTTCAGACATCAGGCCCGGAACCGTTTTACATATCTACCCTTCGCCCGATGATCCTGAGACAAAACACCAGTACGTTGTATTCAGCGACAACAGGCAACCGGTTTATAGCCCATACGATACACTGTCTCTGGACAATCCATTGCTTGTATTTGAAAACAGGGAAAGGGAAAGGCAATGGCATTCAGATCAACTGATTCCCGCTGTTCCGGCCATTCATTGCAACAATGATACCCTGTCTTTCTACTGGTATCCCTTTCGGAAAGTGGAGCAAACTCTGGCTGTATTCCTACTCAGGCTGCTGATCCTGCCCGTAAACAAGCCGCCTCAAATAGTGTTTCATTTTGAGCAGTGTTACAGGAATAAGCTGGAACTGCGAAACTTCATGGCACTTTACGGCCTGGAAAAATCAGTCCCGGGTATTCTCAGACCAGATTTCACCCGGCAGGTATCAGATGAACAAAACACCCACCCGCAGGAGATAATGGTTTTTCGGGAAGAATTTGATCCTGCCACTGATAAAAAGACAATTCTGGTGTGGAGAAATAATCAGTGGCAAACAGCTGATGATGGAATTCGCGGGTGGGTTCATGGGCTGAACCATGTTGAAGAACTGGATCGCCTGTTTAGCATGGATACTTCAGGATCTTATGGCTTTGATACACCGCATAACCAGCATCTTCGAGCCATAATGGATCGGATGCACGAGGAACAGAACTGGCAGGCATCCAGGAAAAAATCGAAATGGCCACAAAAAAGCAGTGCCCGTAAAGCTGCTGACACACCACCAGACTCCGGGCATCACACAGAAACAAATGACGATCACTGTGATGATGAACATTCGGAAGAGACTGTGGCTCCTGACCACAGAGGTGAGGAAACACAAAGTTCTGATACGGAACCCGGTGATAGTCCGGTTTCCAGACAGAATGAACAACCCCCTGTCCTCGGGGAAACATCCAATGCTGCCGGTCCCGACAGTTTGCCCCCAATGCCAGCACTCAGTGATATTACAGTTCAGACAGGGTTTTTGGATGCAGGAAATGGGGTAAAGATAATCAAATGGAAAAATGAAATTTATAGGCATTCCGACGCGACGGGTAATCAATGTGCATTACTTTCACCAGTAATCAGATCTGGCATTCATAAATGGACTCTTGAGGTAAGAGTTGATTTTGGCGCTTCAATATGCATCGGTGTTGCCCATCATGGCTTCCAGCTGAGTCAGAATTATAAAAATAATCCAATAAATCATATATATATGCATAAAGGATTGTATTTGTGGCGCAGCTACCAAGGGTGGTTATACCAGGATGGTAAAAAACTGGCAAAGAGGCTAGATGCGCTGGGCTGGGAGAAGGGAAAGAATGTTAACGTAAAATGTGAAGTAGATGTATCCAACCGAACACTCAAAATATTTAAAAATGACCAACCTCTGGGTGTTGCTTTCGAAAACCTGAGCTTTCCTTTACAAGCCTGTGTATGCCTTTACGCCCAACATCAAAAACAAATCATTCTGAAACAATACCTGTGCTCTGAGCCAGCTACGTCAGGGGTGTCAGCTGTCTCAGGGGCATCAGCTGCGTCAGAAGTATTAGATATCCCCTCGGCTTCGCCTGGTTCAGAAAGGACACATTTTGAGCCTACCAAAGGGTGGGGGAGCTTTATCTGCACAGATGACAAGATGACTCTGGCACGTAAGAGAGAACATTCTGGCAATGTACTGTGTGGGTTGAACTGTGAGATGTCCGCTCCCGGTTGTTACAGCTTCGCTTTTGTTGTTCAACAAGATCAGGGTGCATCTACCTGTATTGGTGTCGCCAGCCCTCGTGCCTTGAATGCCAGTGAACAACCTGAAAGAGGCAATGTTTATACCTGTCGCTCAACTTACCTTTATAGAACCTTTCAAGGCATGCTGCACTCAAATGGAGGCGTGGTAAACTCTCTGCAATTGCCTGAGGCCTGGCTTTCAGGCAGCCTGGTTGGGATGGATGTAATTATTAATCAAGATAAACAAGTCAAGGTGATATTTACTATCAATGAAAAAAAACAACCTGAATGGTTTCTACACGACGGCATTTCAGTTCCATTAGTGCCAGTGGTTGGATTTTATGCGGGTATGGAAAAAAAACTGACGCTGGTTCATTTCCAGTTTACCCCAGCCGGAATAGAGCCATATGCAGTAGGTTCCCAGACTCCGAGGTTGAACGATTTAAATACGGACTTGCCAAAAACAGACCTCGACTACCTGAATCATTCTATTTTTCTCAAAAAATCTGACCTATCTCCCGGTGCAATGTTTGATGAGTGTGTTAAATGTAGAAAACAGGTTAACATCCTTGTTCTGCCCTGCCTGCATGGTATGTATTGTGAGGATCATTTGGTAGCAAATGGAACTGTAGACTGTATCATATGCGATCAGGCGATTAAAGGGTGCTGGAATTTGCTATGTGATGACACCGAACATAAACAAATTTCCCCGCCATAGCCGGTCAAATGACGTCTAACTTGTCAGGGGTAATTCACTTCCTCAACGACAACATTAGTCTGATACGGATTGGACAGAAATTAATTGGACACCCAGTGCGCCGAGATAAATCGGCAAGAGATTGAAGGTGAAAGTCCTTCATCCGGTAAGGTCTAGCAAACCGCCGGAACCCCGAGTCATGGGCGGTTGTCAGTAATGGCAATGGTTAAGCGTTGACAGGGGAACGTATAGGCTCTGCTTCTTATTAGGGAGTGAGCTCCGAAACCATTATCGAGAACGCTGACCCTGTTGGGTGAGGGGGAAGGCAATATGACACAGGTGCGTTATGCGAGCACTTATTATGCGAGCACTTATGTCGGTTCTCCGGAGTCTTAGACCTGGTGCATGTACCGATGTCTCTTGCGCCCTCTTCATGTAAAACAGCCGGGAGATCCTGTCTGCGATTCGTTCTCTCAAACGAGAGAGTTTCAAACGGGTCGGGTTCATTGAAGTCAGAACGACAAAGACTGAACATTTACGCAAGCAGGAAGTCAGATAGACGAATAGTAGTGAAGAAGCCGACGAACAATATGCAGGTAAAACAACCAGACCATAGCGGAGCCGGTGGAGCGAAGTCGTCTAACGGCTCTAATGGCAAAGAGGGAATGGCGCAACACGCCGGACCTGACTGCAACACAGAGTGCAGAAGCAGGGTCGTCAGGGCTGATGGTCTACATACCAAAGCAAAAAGGAACCGGTCTCTGCGGTTCAATAACCTGTTGCACCACATCACTGAGGCCTTACTGATGAATGCATACAATCGCTTGAATCGGAGATCAGCCAAAGGGATAGATGGGGAGAGCTGGGGAGAGCTGGGGAGAGCTGGGGAGAGCTGGACAAGTTACGGCAAGCATTTGCCAGAACGTATAAAAGCTCTTCATAAACGTATTCACACTCAAGGGTATAAACCCAAACCTGTGCTGAGAACTTGGCGTCCCAAACCGGACGGCAGTCGCCGACCGATTGGAATTACTTCGGTGGAGTAAATAGGATGGAGTAAATAGGATGGAGTAAATAGGACGGAGTAAATAGGACAGCCACAAATTAATTTGACCTTTCGCCCAGCTCTTCTACCTTTAATTCCGGCAATTCAACAATAACCATGCACCCGGAACCTCAATGAACACAGCCCGCAAAAACCTCATCGACCCAACCAGTACGCCGTATTATCACTGTATGGCTCGCTGTGTTCGTCGTGCGTTTCTCTGTGGTAAAGATGAATTTTCTGGTAAGGACTATGAGCATCGTCGTCTGTGGGTGGTTGACCGGCTCAATGAGCTGACAGCTGTATTCGGCATTGAAATCTGCGCCTATGCAGTGATGTCGAATCATTATCATGTGGTGCTGCATATCAATCGGGAACAGGGAGAACGATGGGATAGCCGAGAAGTGTTGCAACGCTGGACACAGCTATTTTCAGGTCATCTACTGGTACAGCGATTCCTTGCCAATGACTCGTTAGGAAAAGCAGAGTTGCAAAGAGTTGAACAATTTGCGTAACAGTACCGCAGTCGTTTGCTGGATATCAGCTGGTTTATGCGTTGTCTGAACGAACATCTGGCAAGAGAAGCCAATAAAGGAGACGGCTGCAAAGGTCGGTTTTGGGAAGGGCGTTACAAAAGTCAGGCATTACTCGATGAAGCGGCACTACTGACCTGCATGGCGTATGTTGACCTGAACCCCGTCAGGGCGAAGATGGCAAAAACACCGGAAACATCCGATTACACCTCAGTAAAAGAGCGTGTAGAACAAACTCGTGGTGATGTTGCCAAAAAGCAACCGAATCAACTAAAGCCCTTACGTTCGCAAGGTCAGAATCCAGACAAAGCCATTCCTTTTGCATTAAGCAGCTACCTTGAACTGGTAGACTGGACAGATCGTATAATCCGGCAGGATAAAAGAGGTAGCATTCCTGCTGATACTCCACCGATTCTTGAGCGACTGCGAATTGATCCCGATGAATGGCTGAAAACCATGTACTGGAATAACCGTTTCCGTCGGGCAGTGGGTAAGCTGGCGTCGTTGAAAGCCTATGCAGAACAGGGTAGTGGGTTAAACCTGTAGGTTCCGAAAAGTCAGCTATAATACGACAGTAGACGTATTGCTAGCGAGTTAAATATGACTCAATGGCACTGACTTAAGGAATCCAACCCAGAAATAACAAGGCTTGCCCAAGAAGAAAATCGACTATAAATATCGTGTATATTTCCTCTCCCCGAGCAAGCCATGACCAAGTTTAGCCCAAAATACTTCAACCTTGCTGCCGATCTCCTTAAACAGTACGCACAGACAGGTGACGACAATCTTTCCAGCGTGCTTACTCAGGATAATCTTGAAAATTTCCAGTCTCAGTACACTGGCAGTAGAGTTAGAAACTATCCACCATTGAAAACCCTCAGTCTGTTTATGCAGCAGGTTGTAGGCGAAAATAAGTCCTGCCGTAACACCCTAATCTCTGACGCCAGAGATCAAATTGCTATGGGGAAGAAAGCGAATACGACCCGCAACAGCGCATATTGCAAGGCCAGATTGCGACTTACGGAACCCAGCATCAAAGCTCTTTTGACGGAGTCAGGAGACAATCTGGACAGCGCCAGCCCTGAGTCATGGGCATGGCATAATCGCCGAGTCATTATGACGGATGGCTCTACGCTTTCGATGCCAGACACTACTGAAAATCAAAGTGCTTACCCTCAACATGGTGCTCAAAAAAAGGGGTTGGAAATCCGCTGCTGAGAATAGAAATTCTGTCGGTGTTGGGCAGTGGCGCAATACTTTCGTACGCAGTGGCTCCCTGCAAAGGCAAAAAGACGGGGGAAGTTGCTTTGTTCAGACAGATTTTGAGCCATCTTAAAACCAACGACATCCTGCTGGGTGATGCTATTTTTGAGAATTACTTCCTGATAGCACTGCTGCAATTAGGTGGCGTAGACGTTGTATTTGAAAAAAATGGTGCCCGGCACGTTGATCTCCGAAAATGCGACCAGAAACTGGGAAAGAAAGACGGCTTAATACGTCTGTTAAAACCAGCCCGCCCAAGCTGGATGAGCCGTGAGTACTACCAGCGATGGGTGCCCAAAGAATTGACTGTCCGAGTGATTAAAAACAAAAAACGAATAATCGTGACTACCCTGCTGAACGCAGAGGAATACCCACGATCCGAGATAGTCAGTCTTTATCTGGCACGTTGGCATGTAGAGCTGGATTTTCGATCCATCAAATCCCTTATGGCGATGGATATACTGCGCTGCAAGACTCCGCAAATGGTCAGGAAGGAAATCACGGTGCACCTGTTGGTTTATAATTTGATACGCTCATTAATGGCACGAGCGGCAGTAAAGCTCAAAAACCTGCCACGACAAATAAGCTTTAAAGCGGCTCAGGAAACCATTCAAGTCTTTCACGTGCTTCTGCTACAGGCGACAACAGAATTGCTATCAACACTGGTTGACAGTATGGTGCAAATTGCTTCGGAACATATCGTGGGCGATCGACCGGGGCGAAAAGAACCGAGAGCGATTAAAAGACGGCCAAAACCCCATAAAAGACTTCAACACCCAAGGGCGCAGGCGCGCAGACTCTTAGAATATCAAGGTAAGAAGGCTTAAGTCAGTGCCATTGAAATATGACTTGTTCTTCAATAGTACGCTGTAGTACTTGTGACAGCCAAAACATCAAATACATCGGTGTTAGCGCCCATAATGTACCCGCTACCTGTGTTGTAATATTGACTGCCATGTTAAAACGTTCATGCTCAAATATCGTTACAAAGCCTACGAGCCTGGAGTTAAGGAAAAAATCGTTGAGATGGCAATTAATGGCAGTGGCGTAAGGGATACAGGGAGGGTGTTGGGTATTAGTAAAACGACTGTCATAAACACCTTAAAAAAAAAGAAAAAGGCTTAATCAAAGTTAATCCTAATATCCGCACAATGGAGCTTGGAGATGAGAGTAATATACATCTAGAGCCTGCCTGCGAAGAGGCAGAGCTTGATGAGCAATGGTCATTTGTTAATAGTAAATTTAACCAGCGCTGGCTTTGGCACGCAGTTGACCATACCACCAATACGGTTCTTGCTTATGCCTTTGGAAAGCGAACTGACAAGGTATTTAAGACTCTAAAAGAGCTGCTCGCTCCATTTAATATAAAGAGATTTTATACTGATAATTGGGGTGCATATGATCGGCATCTTAATCCAGCAGAGCATGTTGTAGGGAAAACAAATACACAAAAAATTGAGAGAAAAAACCTCAACTTCAGGACTAGAATTAAGCGTTTAGCTCGTAAAACAATTTGCTTTTCAAAATCAGAGAAAATGCACGATATCGTGATTGGTCTTTTGATAAATAAATTGGAATTCGGGATTGATATTCATGCAATTTAACAGGTTTAACCCACTACCAAACTATTGATAAAGGGCATGGTCGCATAGAAGCTCGACGATGTTGGGTAAGTACTGATATTAGCTGGCTTGAGCAACGTAATGACTGGCGAGATCTTACGATGATCGGAGTCGTGGAAAGTGAGCGTCATGAGGGTGAAAAGGTCAGCCTTGAGCGTCGTTATTTTATATCAAGCATGACAACCGATGCCGAGAATTTCATGAGATCTGTTCGGGCTCATTGGTCGGTTGAAAACAACTTACATTGGGTTCTGGATATTGGGTTTAGAGAAGATGAATGTCGTATCAGAAAAGGCTTTGGTCCTGAGAACATGGCCGTTTACAGACAGATAGCACTTAACTTGTTAAAGCAGGAAACTTCTCTGAAACTTGGAGTGAAAAACCGACGCATAATGGCAGCGGCAGATGATGAGTACAGAACACTGTTACTTCAAGGTGTTATTGGAGGTTAGTGCCAAATGAGATGGCCCTGGGGGGCGAGGCTGGAGGACTTGATTGAAAAAGCGTCTCGTGTTTCACCTTGTCGCCTTTGCAGCAGTTTTTGAGAAATTACGGCAAGCCGCTATGCCAAAATTTATTTGACATCATCCAAATAGAAATCAGTACCATCACCCGCTTGTTTAAATGATTCTTCAAACCGTTTCCAGACTGACAGAGCCCTGCCTGAATCCGGATACTCTTCCAGATTAGCAACCTCTCCTACTTTTCTTGCATAGCCCGAAAGGCGATCAAATTCTTTGGAGCTTATCTCCTCTCCGTCTTCAAGACGGGCGGCAGCTTTTTTGAGGCCTCTGATCATAAATGCTGTATTTGGGTTCAGTTTCAATTTTCCAATGGCTGTTAAACTACCGTACTGGAGAGCCATTCGCCAATAGTACCCTTCAATTTTCGAGTCCCCTTCTGCTGATAGCTGGCCTGGTGCATTCAGCTGTGCCAGAAGTTCATAAGAACGTATTCTTATACTATTTTCAAAGCCCTCCCCTTCAGCCAAGGGTTTCACGATGTCAGCAAGAGTCATTAATGGCAGCCCCAGAAGGGGTGGCGATCTATCAACAGAGTGCTTAACAAGGTAAATAACAGCATCTGCCAACAGGCTATCAGTGGCAATGAGTGTTGGCAGTAGAAAAGAAGTGGCCTTGTCAGTAACTGACCACAAAACCCCATCCGGGGTGTCGCCCCTGATTCCTACTGCCAGCCTGAACAGAAAACTTAAACCTAATGCTTCCCGGGCACGTATCTTAAGGTCAGCGTTTTTCAGGTCAGGTAAAAAGCCAAGCACTATGGCTTCCGTATTTTCAATGCAACTGGTGTCCGTTTCCATGTCAATTTCTTCCACGGAAAGCCCCTCGAGCATATTAATGTAATAGCGAGACAGATGATTCCGAATTTTGGCCTGAGTTCTTTCACCCATACATTTGATCGCGCTATCACTTTTGATGAGGCTTTCAACCAGATCCAAATCTTCTTTCTTATCAGTACGCCTGGACAGAATAACACCAATGCTTTGATCCATTTTTTTAAACCATTCCTCTTTGACCTCTCTGGTTAAAAGGTTCAGCTGTATCTCTCTCGCAGTCGTTTCAATGACAGGTATTTGTATCTCCTTTGGCTTCTTGGCGATCTGCTCCAGAAGCTGTGACCATTTCTTTTCTTCTTTCTCATAAATACGCACTTCAGAGCGAATCGCATCAATAACAGGCCGTTGTAACATGCCACGAACACTTTCACGACGGAACCAGTTATATACCTTTTTTGCATTCAAGTAGCTAACAAATGGATTTCCCCCGTCTTGCACCCATGTTTTCAGTAATAGCGCTTGCCAGGAATTCTTGCCTTGATTCAGGGACTCTGTCATCAGCTCATAATCGTCGCCCTCCTCCTCAGCAATACTAACAAGTTCCTTCACGCGGGCAGTGGTTATCACTCGTCGCCATAATCGTTGCCGGTCCATCGTCATGGCCTCCTGCTCTTCTGCAGCGATTTGGTTCATGTCCAGAGTATTGTGGAGAACCTGCTCATGCAATTGACCCGGACGCTTCTCCACACGCACAAATGTATCGATAAGCTTGTTAAGCTCCCGAAACAATTTTGGCGCATCAGACAAATTCACAACCTGAAGGCTTAACTCGAAACAGGCCTCTATGTCCTGCAGTGGAGGGTCGTCCCGTTTCAGTTGGGAATGGCATGCCTGAACCACCTTCAATAGAACATCGGACTCAAGCCCAGCGTTCTCACAGTCAAATTTAGAAAGCAATCTTAATGGTTCAACCACGAGTGCCAGCTCAATCCCTTGCACGGAGCTAGCCTTGGCCAGATACTCAGAAAGAACCCGCGACATCTCGCCTTCATTCAACTGCATTGTGCTGAAAAAAGTTGAATAAAAGTAGGAAGGCAATGAAGGCTTTGCTCGTAACTGTTCAAGCCAGCCCTGCATGGAAGAGCGGAACTTGGCCGGGCAGTGTTCTGATAGCCATTGCTTTTCAATCTGGTCAAGCAATGTCGGGTACAATTGTTTCTGTACATGGCTGGAGGCCTTGATCAGATGCCCGTCCAGACTGAGCAGGTCTGCTCCTCGAAACACACTGCGATTGATCAGAAAGTCAATGACCTCCGGCTGTTGAAAAATCTCTCCGGTACCCAGCTTCTCTGGATGAGCATCAAACAGCGCTCTGTACACATTATTTTTGATTGACTGCGATCCAGACATTTGCAGAAAAAGTGCCAGCGTCGCAAAATCCATCTGTCTCAAGAAATCGGATTCAAGGTTATTAAGCAAACCAGTCACGATTTCTGCCGACCAGTTTTGCTTATGAGCAATCTTCGCAAGCTCTGCCAGATCACGCTGATCTATCATCTTCAGCAGGCGTGGCACTGATAGTATCTGACCTACCAGGGCCTTACTGTTGTCTTGAACACTGATTACCTGCTTCAGCAATTTATTGAAAGCCTCCCCAGGCATATCTTCTGTCATTAGGGTAACTAGCCAGTTTTTAGCCGCTTCTAGACTGAGCATATGGATAATGCCCTCATCCAGCGCATGGCTTTCTTCAAGCTTTTCCCAGAAAACTCTGGAGTCGTTGCCTGCTACTAATTGATAAAATTTTTGCAGCAAACCGATATCAGGCTCCTGAAAAGAGCTGTCAGTCCAACGCTCAAGCTGAGTGTTTAGTATGCCCTGCATTTCTTGTGAAAAGCAGTTTTCCAGAGAGCTGCGGGCTTTGTAAAGTGCCGTTAGCCATTCCACATCTGGCCACGGCCATGAGAAAACATCACCTGTCAGTTCTTTTAGCAGCAAGCACTGACTGCTCCCTTTGTGTACAGCCGCATCAATCCAGGCACTACCCTCAGCTATTGAACTGTTTACCCGCCTTGCATAAGGCAACACCAATGGGACGATTTCTTCAAGAGTGTCTTCCTGAAAATGAAGGCGCTGGTCTGCCAGCCTGTGATATAGCATTTGTGTCCAGGCAGCAGGCTCGGCTTTTGCTATAGCTTCATTCCTCAGAAACTCAGCAATTATCAGAGCATGGTATTTAGGCAGAGTGGCATCAAGAAGCAGAATAATATCGTAAATCTCGTGTATTAGAGCCTCGTTCCGGTTTGGCAATTCTTGCAGCAAACGGCTGGCCAATCTATTGGCGAGATCTTGTTGCTCAGTAACTAAACCAAGTGTCATGAATTTTTCAGCCAGACGACATGACCACTGGTTGCCCCCTGGTTGCATGAGGCTCCTGAATATGTAACTACTGTATAGTTTTGCCTTTTCCTCTTTTTCGCCACCGGCTAGCCAATCAAGCCAGGAGAGCATGGTTTCATGTGACCCCTTCGTATGCTGTCGAAGGTAGTCAATAACCGCCTTAACCAATTCTTGGTTGGCTTGATTCCCCTCCTGATTCCCCTCCCGTTTTCGCAGTGAATCAAGTGAAGAATAGAAAGAGTGCTGCGCCCAGCCTGAGGGGGCTGCAGTCTTCCCAATCAGGTTTGGGATAGTAAACTTGTGAGAGCGGGCGATTTCTGCAACGAGACAATCTCCACATAGATCGTTAAGCTCGAAAAGACTTTTCAGAACTGCACTATCTTGCGACCCATGAAGCATCTTATCAGCAAGAAGACTGGCCAGCCCACCAGACTCATAATTAGCAGTAATTTGCAACAACAGCTGCGAAAACCTCTGCAGATTGTCAACCTTAATATGGCTTATCACTGCCGAGAGGTATTGATCCCGAGAGGCTCCAGGCAGCTTACTCCCTAGTTTAAGACCTACAGTCAGCTTCTGACGCTTTAAACTTCTCTCTTTTTCTTCCGGGGCCAGCATAGGAAGTTTTTTGAGTACATCAATGACCAGTCCGATATCCTTCAAAAAAAATTCCCGCTTCAAGCATTGATTAACTTGCTGCACAAACTGATCCCGGTGAGGATCAGCGATAAAGTAAATGCTGTTCTCTGGCCGGAGGTGACGGAAAAACCGGCTTATTAGAGAGCAGTGGTGATCAGGGTCAAAGACCTGTAACTGGTCGTAGAGCTGCAATAAACGAAAGTGCGCCCTGGGGTTAGCGCTCTGGAGGACGTCAGGCTCCATGTCCGTCAATACCCGAAGGTTTTTATCTGACGACTCACCCCATCCCTTCAGCAGCTGAAGTTCATGATCCTGCGTATAACTCAGCATTTTTTTCATCTGCTTGGGAATCTCATGGGGATGTTGGTAGAGAAGAGCAACGGAGGGGGCAAAATACGACTCTGCGGCCTTACTGAAATGTTTGATAGCTTCTTCTTTGCTGATACTGCCTGCCCTGCCAGAAAGATGCAGCAAACCGGCCAGGTGATGACCGAGACTGTGCCCCGAACTGGTGAAGAGCTGCAACGCTTTGGAGTATTTACCAGCCCTGAGATTCAGGATGCCCAGAAGCAGTTCACTGTCATCTCCAGAACCTGAAGATAGCGTCAGCTCAGACTCCAAAGTGCCAAGTTCGGTGTCTCCAGATGCAGATAAACGATAGAGCACGGATATGACCCGATGCAACAGGCTGATATGACCAGAGTCAGGCTGCTGAACGGGTAAGGCTCTTGCCCCGCTTACGTATCCATCGTCTTTTATTGGGCTGTATCTTTGCCAGCTGGGACGTTTTTCGTCGATATGTGCACTTGTCACGCCCTCTTTATTTGTAGCGTCTCTTTTAGTTAACATGCGGCTTCTTGCATCCTCTCCTCTGTTTTTCGGAGTTTTTTTTGGCCGTTTTGATTTGCTTTTTTGTCTTGTTGTCACTGCAGTCTGTAGACGTACTGATGAATCAGGTTGAAATTCCAGCCTTTCCAAGGCTTTATCAGGAGCGCCGTTAAGGGAAAACGCCAGACCGTCCATATAGGCCATGTTTATTTCAGGTAGCCCTGTAATGCCTGCTGTAAGTGATTCAATATTCAAGTCCGCAAACAAGCCGAGCTTCATGAACAGATATAACAGGTTTTTATCAACCTGCTGGCCTGAAAGGATCATCTGGTTACTGAATTCCAGAAAAGATGAATACCTCAGGACATTACTAATCACCTTGGCATCCTGTGAAGTCAGAAATTCTGAGAACTGGCTGTTGATCCTGGGTTGAATCTGTTTAATGGCCTGCTGCAGCCTGGTCAGAATCTGCATGAATGAGATGGGGTCAATGATGGCTTTCCTAAACAGGTAAGCAGGTGTGGAAGACCATGCTTCACCCAGTGCCAGGAAGGTTTCATGCTGGCTTAACAGTTCGGGTCCGGCCGGATGTGGATACAGCCAGGGCAAACGTCTTCCTGCCTGGTTGCAGGCCTGTGAAGGCTCATAATTACCCTGCAACCGGTGGCAGTTTAGATACTCCAGGGCTAATAAGACTTCCTGCTCTGTTGCCCCGTCCGAAAAGAAATCCGCATCTATTGTATGCTCCAGAGATTTATCACGGAACTGTTTAAGCATGTGAGAAGGCAGGCCAGACCTGACCTGGTCATCTTGCAAGGTGAGCGGCTGACCGAGTTGTTGAGCCGCCCAGAAACCAACCCTCAGACAGAGGTTTCTTGCTGCTTCATCATGCTCAGCACCGAGATAGGAGCGGGAAAAGGCCGTATTTATCCTGCCTATACTCATATACCATTCGCCCATAACCCTGTTTATTTGCGCAACCCTGGCAGATAGCCATGGAGGTAAAAGTAAATATTGTATAAGCCGATTTATTTCACACAGAACTGCGTCAGCCTTTTGCTGATCGCCCTTATTCAAGGCTGTTTGCACTCTGCGTATCTGGCGCTCAATAAAATCTCTGGTCTCAATTGATGGTTCTAACTGGCAGTCTCCAGCACCTGCCAGCTTCTTAAACCATTTTACTGCCTCCATGTATAGTCCATTTTTCAGGAGGCTTTCTATAAGCCGTTTCAAGACAATCCTTCTGAGGTTCTGAAAAGAGCTTGTATTCAAGCCAGAATAATTACACCGCTTCTTGTCCGTATTGGCTATTGTTGGTTGAACCCACGTTCCTGCTGAACTTTCAGGCCGAACAAGCTGTTCATACAAGCTAATTAAATTAATTGCCCCATGAACGGCACTGCCTATTGCCAAGTTTGCCATCTTTGCCGTGAGTTTAGGTCTATTATCAGCAGCTCTCTTGTAAAATAAAGGCATTGTACTAGTTGCTAAGCGCCCCTCCCGGTTAGTTGAAAGTGGCTGACTGGTGATAGGGGCAATTATTTCTGAAGCAAAAACTTCCGCTGCTTGTAATCCTCTACTGTCATCCATCGGCTTGTCTTCACTAGACTGACATATACGAGTTTGAACTTTTTCAGACAGCGACCGTAAACGCTGGAAACATTCATTCTTATCCTTCATGATTCCGTAGCAAACTGTTCTCTCCGTAGTCTCATCTATTAAATCGGTAACTCTACTGTACAGATCAAGCAGAAGTATGAGGTTGTCATCCGAACTAAAATCGTCTTTACTGTGCCGTGCAATTTGCTCATACATGCTTTGATGTAAATCAGTGCCTCCAGCTTCGACCATAGTCATTAGCTCGCTATAGAAAGAATCGCACATGGCTATGCGGGGAGGATCAGGATCAACCAAGGATTCCATGTTCGGAACTTCGCTTTCACTGGTAACTTCGCTCTCACTGCTAACTTCAAAAAGCTCTGGACCAGAGACCAAGGCTCCCCCTGGCCTCTCGACCAGATAGTAGAACCACTCAGGAGTTGCTCTGCAGTCCGCTTCTGAAGACAGCCTGCGGTGTATGTCCCAGAGGAAGCTATAGGACACCTGATCAAGTCGTCCTTCCTGGCAGTGTGTTTCGAACCAAACTGTCAGTGATGACAGAGTGACCGGAACCAGTGAGCGGTCAAGCTTACTGAAAGCACACGCAAGTTTGCCAACACAATCAAGGATTTGTGTCTCTGTACCTTCCTGCTCTTCTGATAGCAATAACTTAAAAATTTCCACCAGCGTTTGTTTTACAGTTTCTGCCCATTCACAGGAACTTTTCCTGTAAGCTTCTTCATGCCTGACAACCTGAAGCTGCATATTGCTGTTGTCTTGAACAGGTGAACCCTGCATGCTGTATAAACTATCTGATTGAAATGGACTCTGTTCTGCCTGCAAATATCGAACAAACCACAGAATGCGCTCATCGGAGATATCCCCTGCTTCTAAGAGACTTCTCAGAGCTCTATAAAAGTCAACAGCAGCGGGGCTATGCAGCAGCCAGTTTCTGAAGAACTTCAGGCCGATGGGTACCAGAGATAAGTCAGTGGATTCATTTTTAGGAAGCAAGGCTTCATCCGGCCTGAACAAAACGTCTCTACTTCTCAAATCACTACCCTGGGAGCCACCAGGTGCTGAGGTGGGAGAGGAAGGTGAATGGCCTGAAGCAGGGCCTTCTGCCCCTGCCGGGTCTGAATTGATCTGTTTTTGATCCTTGGATTCCGGCGTCTGAAGTGGTGTCTGGATTATCTCTGTAGTATTTGTACCAGTCTGGTAATCTGCAGGGAAATCTCTGGTTACATTCTGACTGACATCGTTTTTTTTCTGGGTTTGTTTGAGGATTTCAAGCCAGAGAACTTTTATCTGGGTCTCCAGCATATCTTTCAGATCTTCAATACTCTGCTCTTCGAAGGCCGTCAATATAAGATTGCTGTCATTTTCAGACCATAAACGATTTACCTCATCGGCTGCGAGGTTTCTGCGAAACACAAGCCCAACGGCCTTTATCAGCTGACGCAAACGTTGTTCGGGGCTGCCCCTTGCCCTGTCAGGTATCCAACCCATGTCCTGCAACTGGTTCTCGAACAGGGTTGCCAGCCCACCCTCAAGTGTTACCTGTGCAGGAGGAATAGCTTCAAGGTCATCAAGTAGACTGGCGGTCATGGATCTTAGCTGTTCCGAAGCTTCTTCGTCAGCAGCCTCCCGTTGCAGCAGCTCCTGTCGTTCTATCCATAACTGAAGCTCTTCCGACAACTCTTTCAGGCGAAGCTGACCGGCAGAAAGGTGTCGTATCAGGAAATACAGCAGATGGGGCGAGCGATGCACTTTATGTTCTACCAGTAATTGCCACTGATCGAGACTCAGTGACAGGGAACGCTGCTCATCACCCACCTGAAAGTAAATCACAACCTCGATCGCATCGAAATTCACTGCCCATTGGGACTCCTGTGAATCTTCCACCACACTTTGAGTGTCCAGAATATGGGGCAGCCCTGGCAAAACAATGATCAGGTCAATGCCTGAGGATACAATCTGTGTCGACTTTCGGCGTTTGTCGTGTTTATCATCATCTTCGTCACCATAGCCATAGCCATAGCCATAGCCACCTAAGGTGCGTTGCGCTGAGAAATTACCAGATCTAAGTGGCGAAGGGATTGAGGCTTCAGGTTCTGAATTTCGGGAATAAGTCACCAAGGCTATGCGGCCAGTTATGTCGATTACGGGTGTCGCCTTTTGCAGCCCTGTAGTATGTTCTGGATTGAACCTTCCGCCTGAGATAGCCAGATTGATAATCTGCTGATTTGAGTTGAGGATAAGCTGACAACAAACCTGTTCAGGTTTCTGCAGAGCTGCGGAGAAAGTCTCTGGGTTTGTGCTGCATTGAAGCTCATTGGTGTCCAGCCCGGACAATACTCTGCTGGAAAAAGTTATTTCTGTTTTATCAAAACATAAAGGAAGCTCAATGTACCTTTTACCCGAAACAGGTAGTGCTTGAAGTTCGATGTAGATTTGGATCAGCTGATCGGGTGCCTGCATGTAGAAGTTTCTGGAAACATCGTCACCATATCCTGCAAAAAAAAACCTTTGGTCGATAGCCTCCGGCAACTCATGACCTCTAAGACTCCCGTACCGCCACGACCTGCTCAAGGTTTGTATCAATGGCCAAGGCTCCCCATTGGATTCATCCGCATAAATCCATTCCATATGCAGCTGCCAGTGCAGATCGGGCAGAAATTCCTGTACCTCAAAATACTTGTATTGACCCCAAGCAACTCCGATTATGATAATCAGCCATAGCGATAAAGATGCTTTCAGAACAAACAAACACCTCACATCAATCCCCTAGTTTCGGCAATCCTTTCTAAAGCCTTGAATGCAACAGCTTAGAAGTATGGGACCTTAAGTTAGCACCTCCTCAGGACTATGTGGGACCAATCTCAAAACGAAGGGTATGAAGTAGCCCACTCAGGATTCGAATCCCTGCCCCTCCGCCAGATTCGCGATTAAGGCTCTGAGTTCTCTCAGCGCCTTTTTCCGTTATAACTACCTGCTATACCCATTGGATTTCAAGATGAGGCTAGGCGACACCCGAGTGAAGCCCAGTGAGCTTACAGATAGTAAGTGATCGGGCCGGGCTGGCGTACCAGTGAACGAGGACCAGCCACTCCCTATAAATACACGACGATGACAGTTCTATTTCAAAAACATACCCTTAACTTTAGAAGACAAAACTATACCTTTCAGCCAATAAGCTGACTTGGGAGTCAATCATCTACGCTGAAAACCGGCACTACCTTCCTGTTATGACGTGTCATACCATTTCCGAATTCTAATTATGCTATTGCGCTGCCTTTTCAGGCTTAGATCCTGCGTTGGAGTTCCTCGCCATAGCTAAGGCTATGACTCGTCACTCCGCCTTGTCTCTGAGCCTGAAAAGCCATGCTCATAACGCATATTAGAAACCGGCAATGGTATCAGGGCGATCTCATTTGGCACTAACTTTCTCTGTTTGGCTAATTATTCAGCACACAAAAGTACCAAAATAAGCCTAATTTCCTGTACTTCTCAAAAATTCAGTTTTTAAAGCTAGCTTTTTGAATATGCAAGAAACCGGCAATGGTATCACTCGATTCTGCAGTTTTTCATGCTTGACAATCAGGCCGCATCCAGCAGTTCAAATTTTCTGGCATGAGCCTTGAGTGATTCCGTAGGTTCTTGTTTGCCAAGGTCTCGTCCCGCCATGTGCCTGCTGGAGTCTCGTACGGGCAGAACGCCCTTCAAGGCTTGGATCAGAGCCTCCAAAGCGCTTTCCGGGTCTTCTGAGGTCACCACTTCTTTGACGGTATCCACCAGGGCTTCAGCTTTGAGGTGTTCGATCAGACAGCCTGCGGGCAACCCGGGCTGCTTGTTCTTAAGCCGGACGGATTGCTCAGGATGCAGCAACAGTAAATGTTCGCACAGGAGGCTCAGGATCAGGCCACGCCTGGAACCCTCTACACCTCGCTGTTTGCTCAGTCTGTTCCAGCCTCCATGGGCTTTCCAATCCTGGATAAAAACCTCGACCAACCACCTCAGCGTATAAAGCCGGGCTATATCGGCGTGGTGCCATGACATGTCAGAGGCAACAAGATAACGGTACTCTTCTTCATCTTCATACTTGAGAGCCACCACAAAACGACGTTTGCCATGTGCCTTGACGTACAGTCGAGCAGCCCGCATCGTTACCCTCTTGAGTTTGCCTCCCCGGATGATTAACTGGGTTTCTACGCCTTTCTGTCGGGCAAAATACTCTTTGACCGTAGCCTCAGAATTTCTGCTGGCAACTTTCTGGTTGGAGCGTAACTGGCTGACTACCTGCGCCTTGCCTGTGATAGCAGAAGCTTTCTCCATAAATTCGCCCGTGCCATAGAGAGCATCAGCCAGAACGCCCTTGATCTTTACGTCAGGAAAAGCGTTAACAAATTCCTGAGCCATCTCTAATGCTAGTGCCTGCATAGTTGGATAGCGCTGATGATCAGGCTTTGGCCGCTTGGGACGTTGTTTTTTAACAACCCCCTGCTGCTTAAGCTGTTTGTCCTGTTTTCTCCAGGCGGACAGCGCAGGGTCTGGCACGAAAAAACGGAACCCTACAGGAACCGTGATGGTATCGGTGACCAGAACCATAAAGACCAACTCCTGGCCATTGAAGTAACCACCAGTGGCTTTATCTTTGATCTTGTGAGTGCCTGCAATCCGGGTCGTTCTTTTCGATCTTTTCTTGCCTGTATCGTCAAAATCAAGGGCACCACCGTTGATATCGTAGTGGCTCAGGATGTTGCGAATACTGGCCTCCAACAAGAGGTTCCATGCAATTTTTGCGGAATAAAATATCCAGCACAGCCGAGTGGACTTGAACTTGCCGAGGCTCCTGCGTTCAAACGCAGCCCAGTTGAGGGTTTCCGCAATGATGACACAGGGCGATCTCATTTGACAAACACCAATCCTGTTGCATATTCAAAAAGCTAGCTTTAAAAACTGAATTTTTGAGAAGTACAGGAAATTAGGCTTATTTTGGTACTTTTGTGTGCTGAATAATTAGCCAAACAGAGAAAGTTAGTGCCAAATGAGATCGCCCTGAATGATGACACCTACAATCATCACCCCTAACATGGTCTTCTGTATTGTGGTGAGTCGAGCTGCAGGCTTGACGGATGTTAATGAATCGCTCAAAGCATCGAGAAATTCGGTGACAACAGAAAGTGAACGGATCAACACAGGCGACACTTGACGATGATGTATTCAAGGGCCATCTTACATTGCCAGCCTGCTGCTGTGATGTTGATTGTGCCTCGCTAGGCTTGGTACAGAAGTCACAGTAGTAGACTGGTTCAATCGTTCACAAGAATCATTCTTCGTCAAACTTTAAAAACTGCAGAATCGAGTGTCAGGTATCAGACTGCGAATATGAGTGATTGGCCTGTGTTTATTCTTTGATTTTATATAGGCAACCGCCTTGAGTAGCTCACACCATGTGTCTATGGCAAATCTATTAAAGTGGTTGCGAATGCATTCCCACAATTTTATTTTGGCACGGCACCCTTTCCATGCCTTGTTAAACAAAGGGCAGGATAACTGTTCTATCTGGTCAATCAGGAAAGCCAGGAACATTAAACACGCCAGATTACTGGCAAGATGTTCATCGCCATGGCCGTAATTGTGCTCAAGTTGGTAGCCTTGGGTTTTCAGCGTATTAAAGGTTTCATTTTCAATTTTCCATTTAGCTCGCCCTCCTCTCATGATAGGCATGCAGCGCTTTCGACCTATGCGTAGGCTGGTGACCCAGCTGTTGTTGTAACATTTCTTACCTTTCTCGTTGTACTCAATGTACTCCAGAAAGTTAACCGTAAGCGCGAATTAAACCCACGTCATACCGCATTAACCTCGGATAGGAAATCATAAGCTTCTCAATACTGAGGAGGCAATGATGAAAGCACCTAATGATTTAACGAAGCAGTGGCAGCAACGACTTCAAACCTGGCGCGATTCTGGCTTAAGCCAGAAAGAATGGTGTACTCAGCACCACATCAAGCAGCCTCAATTCTGGTACTGGAAGAAAAAGCTGGGTGTCTCTCAACATTCAAGTCCATTAAGAAACGGCTTTGTACCGGTTACCCTGTCTCAGGAAATTCGACCGTCACCAGCAGAACTAACCGTCGCATTACCCAACGGGTTAACGGTATCCGGCATTGATCAGAATAATCTCTCGCTCGCCGGGCAACTGATCGAGTTGCTAAAATGACCGCCATCATGCGTCCATCAGTAACGCTCACCAATGTGTACCTTTATCGTAAGCCTGTTGATTTTCGGAAGTCAGCTATTCCCCATGCTTATACGACATCGGTAACAGCGTATAAGAAGCATCACACGCAGGGCGCAGCTACAGCTGCTTACGTGTTGAGATATGTAATTTTTCCCAAAAACTCGACTATTTATCACGAGCATACAAAATATATACGACTTCGTACGCTAGTGATACCAAGGGGTTTAATGAAACGTGGGGAATTGGTGTTCGGAAGTCGTTCAAGGGCCTGGCCGTACTGGTTGAACAAGAACTGGGTCATAACCCTTTTAGCGGATATTTGTATGCTTTTACCAACTGCCACCGCAATAAAATCAAGTGTTTATTCTGGGAAGATAATGGCTTTGTGCTGTACTACAAATCTTCATGACCGTATTTTCGGTCACCCTGCACCATGAAAATGAGACTCTGCCACAATAGTCTGGTGCAGAGCCCGACAGTGGTCGATGTTTTTGCAGTGGCTTTTAGACCCTGAATACAAATTGACCTGGGCTGGATCGTCGCAACCTCGCTTATCTCATGGTTCAGAACTGGCACCATCAAGGCTCCATTTCTGGAACATTGAATGCACGGCAAACAGCCCTTTTCTCCAAGTGAGACTATGGCGATCCGATCCAGTCCGTCAGGCTCTGCTGTTCCTCCGTGAACCTTTGGAGCATAGACGATGCAACCCATTGTGAAAAACTGTGCAGGCATTGATTTCCATCAAATGATGTCCATAAAATGATGGTCATGGTTGCCGTTCGCAAAGAAATGCCAGAAGGCGACATTCAAGTATTAACCCGTGAATTTGGTACTTTCCGCAAAGATCGGGAATTAATGTGCCAGTTCCTTCAACAGCATCAGATCGATCTGGTCGTAATGGAGAGTACGGGTGTTTACTGGAAAAGTATTTATGCGTCCATCATTGGTCGTGATCTGAAGCCCTGGGTGGTGAATGCCCGACACGTCAAGAATGTACCCGGTCGCAAGACCGATACACTGGACAGTCAGTGGCTCGCCCACCTTGCCCATTGTGGTCTGGTTCGTCCGAGTTTTGTGCCTCATCCGGATCAGGAACAGCTGCGTTTGCTGACTCGCCGACGAGATACAATGGTCAAGCAAATAGCCAATGAGAAGAACCGTCTTCATAAAACGCTAGACGACAGCGGTATTCGACTCGGCGGCCTGATCAGTGACATCAACGGCAAGTCAGGTCAGCGCATGGTGAACGCCCTGATTGATGGTGAATCCCTTCAGGATATTATCAAGAAAGCGGATGGCCGTCTGAAGGCAGACAGAAACAGCTGATGGACAGTATAGACGAGAAGTTATCCCCTTCTCATCTTATTGTGCTGAAAGATATCCGGGATCACATTAATTTCCTGAATGAACAGCAGCAGAAGCTGGAAGTCCAGATTCTGAGTACGGTTCAGTCTTGGAAAGAAGCCTGGCAAATTCTGCAAACTCTGCCTGGAGTGGGTGAGATGAGTGCCGCAGCGCTGATCGCAGAAATAGGTGATGATATGAGTCAGTTTGGCGGCATGAAGGAGATTGCTTCCTGGGCCGGACTCTGCCCGGGCAATAATGAAAGCGCAGGCAAGCGTAAAAGTGGTCGAACCCGAAAAGGGAATAAGATGATCAAAACGACACTGTGCGAAGTGGCGAATGCAGCGATCAAGACCAAGAGTCAGTTCAAGGGTAAATATCAGAGTTTGGTGATCCGCAGGGGTCACAAACGAAGTCTGATTGCCATTGCACATAAACTGATTCGTGTGATTTATACCTTACTCAAGAAACGACAGCCTTATATTGATCCTGACACTGATTACGAGGGTTTGATGGTTAGGAAGAATGGGTAGTGGGTTAAACCTGTAGGTTCCGAAAAGTCAGCTATAATACGACAGTAGACGTATTACTAGCGAGTTAAATATGACTTGTTCTTCAATAGTACGCTGTAGTACTTGTGACAGCCAAAACATCAAATACATCGGTGTTAGCGCCCATAATGTACCGCGCTACCTGTGTTGTAATATTGACTGCCATGTTAAAACGTTCATGCTCAAATATCGTTACAAAGCCTACGAGCCTGGAGTTAAGGAAAAAATCGTTGAGATGGCAATTAATGGCAGTGGCGTAAGGGATACAGGGAGGGTGTTGGGTATTAGTAAAACGACTGTCATAAACACCTTAAAAAAAAAGAAAAAGGCTTAATCAAAGTTAATCCTAATATCCGCACAATGGAGCTTGGAGATGAGAGTAATATACATCTAGAGCCTGCCTGCGAAGAGGCAGAGCTTGATGAGCAATGGTCATTTGTTAATAGTAAATTTAACCAGCGCTGGCTTTGGCACGCAGTTGACCATACCACCAATACGGTTCTTGCTTATGCCTTTGGAAAGCGAACTGACAAGGTATTTAAGACTCTAAAAGAGCTGCTCGCTCCATTTAATATAAAGAGATTTTATACTGATAATTGGGGTGCATATGATCGGCATCTTAATCCAGCAGAGCATGTTGTAGGGAAAACAAATACACAAAAAATTGAGAGAAAAAACCTCAACTTCAGGACTAGAATTAAGCGTTTAGCTCGTAAAACAATTTGCTTTTCAAAATCAGAGAAAATGCACGATATCGTGATTGGTCTTTTGATAAATAAATTGGAATTCGGGATTGATATTCATGCAATTTAACAGGTTTAACCCACTACCAGCCATTTATCCACCTGCGGCGGGAAAATGGCTTATGAATTCAGATGTCTGGGTGCTTAGTAAATTGATTACGACCTATAAACACATGCCATAATTAATCTATTACCTGTAAAGCGGAAAGAATAGAAATGGACCTTCCACCTATCGGGAATAATATTGATTCCGGCCCACCTGACTTATCACCATCAGAGAGTCAGCAGGATAAACCAAAGTCTGTGGTGCCCAACACTAGTTTAAAAAACGGGCCATCGGAGCCTCTACCACGGGAGCTCAGTTCCAGCCAGAGGCGGGTAAGTATTGATGAAAGAGCTGTTCCTGAGAAACCCATCCATACCTGGAACAACCGGGAACCACTGATAAGGTTCGCTCCAGGCCTTACACGCTGCCCCCCGAAAACACAGGGTATGAGGTGTACGTGGAATTTTCAGAAAGACATATCAGAGCTATCCTTGCGACCAGCCATAAGAAAAAAAGCTAGGGAATACACAGGGCTGGATACCGAACAGCGTGAAGCCTGGCTAGACGAGAGAATGGCCGCCAGAACCTATGCGGGCAATGAATTTCCAGCCTTACAGGGTCAACAGGAAGTAAAAGCCAACAGGGATATCAGACCTTTTGAAATACTTGGCCACTACGCAGGTGAAATTAACACTGAGAAAACTCTTGCGGCGTTGAAAAAAAAGCATGGGATTTCGGACGTTGTTGAGTATTTGGTAGATGCCCGTCTTGGCTACTGCATTTCAGCCCTTGAATATGGCAATGTTTGTTCGTTGATTAATGCCAATCAACTCCATGTAGACAAACTGAATCCTGAAAACCCCATTGCGCAATCTCTGAATAAAACCGTTGTTCCTGCAAACACCGCTTTAATGCCTATCAGTCATAACGGAAATGTTATTACCTTTGTCATCAGCATCACCGAAATACCCAAAGGTCATAGCGTGTGGCTGGACTACGGGCCTGATTACTGGATCGACCAATTTTCCAGAACAGCCGATAAGGGTTTACGACAAGTGAGTGATAGCACAAAGCCGGTGACTCCAGATGCCGATTCTCTTTTGGAAGCCTCGGAAGAAGAAATAGGTATGGAGTGGCTGCCCGAAGATGTCGATGAATCAGATGACAGTTCAGACGACTTCATTGAATACGACCAGCCACCTCCAGCTAAAAGAAAAAAATACTCTGGGCAGGGCGATCTCCAACCTGTTGCAGGCCGTTCATACCAGCCGATGTTTTCGCCTTTAACTCCAGAACAGTCTGCTACAGCAGTAAACCAGGCTTTTCAGGAAGAAACCTATCAACTGAACATTCAGAATAAAAAAGTGGCTCTCTGCACTGGTCATGATGTGCCCGCCGGACAGGTCATCGGAGAAATCAAAGGAAGAGCCTGTTACATAACCCAGCTTCCCTCAGGAAAAATGGTGGCTTTTCAAGACTGGTATGGTCGCCCGATTCTTTTGGGCAAATCTGAAACGGTTGTCATGCTGGGCTGCTTGTCCCACTCCTCGGAGGCGTCTGGTTCTCACCCGGTTTATCAGGGCTTTATTCTTGAAGGTTGTCATCGATTTCTCACTCATTCCCATGTAAGTACTAACTGTGATGTTGAACTTCACTCAGTAGATCATCCGGATATGGAGGTCGAATCTGATGACGGAACAGCCCCCATCTACGGTAAAGACGCTTTACTCAAACTGGTCAGTACCAGAAAAATATCGACCGGTAGCAGGCTGTTTCTTCCTTCTGGAATATTTCCAGCTTTCACAGCAGACGTCATCGACGATCCTGAAGAGATACAAGCTTTCAGGGCAGCATGTTCACTGTCTATGAAAAGCTCTCTCACTGAGCCTATAGGCTATGTTCCCGCCAATAGTTGTATTGCTTACTCCCTATGTTTACAGGGCTACAGACGTGCCTTATAAAGTAGAGATATGACTAAATCTTGTATATTGCATTTGTTTATTGCCCAAAGAACAGCGATTTGTTCTGGGATACCTTCCTATCTCATGAATAGCCATATGTGGAGCAGGAAAATAAAGTTTTTATAGGACTTTAGTGCTCCCAACTATTGACGGGAACATAGCCGAGCCTATACCTGTTGTCTGGAATCTGGTTTCCCCTCCTTCCTTAAAATTGCTGAGTTCAGCGCTTTCTGCCACTGATACAGATATACAGGCTTTGGTCGAAAGACTGAGTGCCGAACCGACTGACGAAGAATCCGTTTTCAGTCTGCTGCATCGGGTCAAAAGGGAACCACAATTATCATCACTTTTTATTCTTGCCAGCCTGAAAAAAACTGGTTTGGAGAGCAAGGATGTTCTGGCCACCATCGCCAAAAGAATGCAGCGCCATAAGATTCTCAAACCTGGATCAAGAGACACTGACTGGACTGCTTCTGATATTTTCCAGTTAGCAGACTCCCAGGGCTGGATACCCTGGAAGCTGCGCTTTCACTACATGCCTGCTCCCTGGTTGAGAAGCGCCTGTTCAGGAGGACGCTGGCTAGAACTGGCTGGCTATTGCCAACACCTGTTGATGAACACTAGTTGTTCCAGTAAAACCCTTCCGAAAGTACTGGCAGATCAGGGGATTCCTATTCCGAATTTCATTTCCGATGATAATAATTGGAACAGTAATAATTTGGTCCGTTTTATTAAACTCGATGCTGCAGTTTTTAGCGTTTGACAGGATATTCTGATGTGAATATCGAAACCAGACTACTGCTGCGCCTCCTGCATCAAGCCCAGCGAGATACGATCAACGACACAACAGCAGGCTGACAGGGTAAGATTGCATTCCCATTTTATAACCGTCAAGTGTCGTTAGTGCTAATTCGTCCTCTTTCTGTTGTTACTGTATTTCTGGATTCTTTTAGCGATTCACTGAAAAGCATTACGCCTTCTGCTCAACTCACAACGATCCAAAAAACAGTCCTGACCGCTCTAATTATGGGGATTGTTGTCACTGAAACACTCAACTGGGCGGCCTTTGAGCGAAGGAGTCTTGGGAAGTTCAAGTCGACCCGGCTATGCTGGATTTTCTATTCAGCAAAGATTGCATGGCATCGTATGCTGCAGGCCAGTGTTCGCAATATTCTGTCTCATTATGGTATTGCTGAAGGGACTCTGACGATTGATGATTCAGCCAAACAACGATCAAAAAGAACGACCCGGATCGAAGGCACTCATAAAATCAGAGATAAACCGACAGGTGGCTATATCAATGGTCAGGAGCTGATCTTTATGGTCTTGGTCTCGGACATTGCCACCTTTCCTGTAGGTTTCCGGTTTTACGTTCCCGATCCACAGCTGTCCGCTTGGCGAAAACACGACAAAGACCTCAAGAAAGAGGGTGTTGCAAAGAAACTGAGACCTAAACGTCCAGAACCCGACCACAACCGCTTTCCAACGCTTCAAGCGCTGGCATTACAGATGATCCGGGAATTCGTTGACCATTTTCCTGAAGTAGTGATTAAAGGTGTTCTGGCTGATGCGCTCTACGGTACAGGAAAATTCATGGATGAAGCGACAGCCGTAACAGGTCAGGCGCAAGTCGTTAGCCAATTGCGCTCCAATCAGAAAGTGGCCAGCAGAAATTCAGAAGCCACCCTCAGGGATTATTTTGCACGACAAAAAGGCGTTGAAACGCAGTTAATTATTCGTGGAGGAAAAGAAAAGCGGGTGACCATGCTCGCAGCTCGCCTCTACATCAAGGCACACAACAAGCGTCGTTTCGTTGTTGCTCTGAAGCACTCCGGCCCGCTCCGCGGTCACACATCTACAAGTAACTCCTTCCCAAAAATTAAATTCATTCTATGATCATATGAGAGCATGTCTGGACCAGAAACCGTTTGCACACTGGTGTTTTTCACCCGATCAGAAGCATGGTTCAGGAGTTGACGACCCCATCACTGATGACGCTTGGCGATCTCGTTTGTAAGACTGTATATCGTCGACAGCCCTATTTCCGGATATGCCTTTGACCGCATTTTGACCGAATTTTGAGGGTATTATGAAAAGTAAGTTAAAAACTGAGACTGCTTCTCCCAAAGCCCAGAAACGAATTGATGGGCATTTAGAAACCATTAACCTGTATGCGGCTGGTATTGATATTGGTTCAGAGACGCACTACGTAGCTATTCCGCAAGAGTTAGATGATCAGCCTGTTCGGTCGTTTCCTTGTTTTACCGCTGACCTTGAAAACATGGCGCAATGGTTAATAAATGCAGGCATCACTACGGTTGCGATGGAATCGACAGGGATTTACTGGATACCCGCTTTTGAAATTCTTGAATCCCATGGTCTCGAAGTTCGTCTTGTGAATGCGCGCTACGTTAAAAACGTCGCTGGACGTAAAACTGACGTTGAGGATTGTCAGTGGATTCAGCAGCTTCACACTTATGGATTGCTCAATACCGCCTTTCGCCCGGATGAGGAGGTTTGCGCATTAAGAGCTTACATGAGGCAACGTGACAATCTCGTAGCAAACCGTGCGTCGCATATACAGCATATGCAAAAAGCTCTAAGACAGATGAACCTGTTGCTGGATAATGTCGTTACCGATATCACGGGAAAAACCGGATTGACGATCATTCGGTGTATTGTTGAAGGGGAGCGAGATCCACTTCAATTGGCAAAACATCGTGATCCGCATTGCAAAAAGACAGAACAGCAAATTGCCAGGTCTCTAAAAAGACACTACCGGGCTGAGCATCTGTTTGCCCTACAGCAATCGGTTGAACTTTATGACGTTTATGATGAAAAGATCAGCGCCTGCGACAGGGCTTTAGCGAGCCAGCTGAAACAATTTGATAGCAAGGCTGATGATTCTGACAACATGCCTGATAAACCGGTTAAAAAACGTAAATCGTCCAGTTCTCCCGACTTTGACGTTCGTTCTGAGCTCTATCGGGTAACGGGTGTTGACCTGACAGCTATTGATGGTATTGATGAAAATACGGCTCTGAAAATACTATCGGAAACAGGAACTGATATGAATCGATGGCCCACAGCCAAACATTTTGCTTCGTGGCTTGGTTTGAGTCCTGAAAACAAAATATCCGGTGATAAAATTCTAAGCTGTAAAACCAAACGGATACCCAACCGGGCATCAAAAGCTTTGAGGATGGCAGCATACTCTCTGACGAATTCAAAAAGTGCGCTTGGTGGTTACTATCGAAGAATGCGCAGTCGCTTGGGAGCCCCGAAAGCGATCACCGCAACCGCACATAAATTAGCCCGATTCATATACAGCATGCTGAAAAACAAGACGGAATATATTGACCTTGGGCAGGATCATTATGAGCAAGAATATAAAGCCAGAGTCTTAACTAATTTGAAAAAAAAGGCGAAAGATATGGGCTACCTCCTGATACCTGAAGAGCAGACCGCGATGGCTTAACCCTGTGCGGACTGGTGAGTTCAGAGGGAGTTACTTGTAAGTATGAAGATGAAGAAGAGTACCGTTATCTGGTCGCTTCTGATATGTCATGGCTCCACGCTGATATAGCCAGGCTGTATTCGCTGAGGTGGTTGGTCGAGGTTTTTATTCAGGACTGGAAAGCGTATGGCGGCTGGAACCGACTGAGCAAACAGCAAGGCAAAGAAGGGTCTGAGCGTGGCTTGATCCTGAGCCTGCTGTGCGATCATTTGTTGTTACTGCATCCAGAGCAATCAGCCCGACTCAAAAACAAACAACCCGGGTTGCCCGCAGGTTGCCTGATCGAACGCCTCAAAGCTGAAGCATTGGTTGATACGGTCAAAGAAGTGGTCGCATCAGATGACCCTGAGGCTGCGTTGAAATCCTTAACGAAAGCCTTGGACGATGTGTTGCCAACAAGGGAATCCAGTAAGCATATGGCTGGTCGCGATCTGGGCAAACAGGAACCCACTGCTTCGTTGAAGTATCACGCTCAGAAAGCTGCGTGAGCAGAAGTGTATCAGTCAACAACTAAAAACTGCAGCATCGAGTTAAAGCTTTTGGTATCAAGGGAACCATTAAAACCTCTGGCCAGGAGGGTGACTGGCAATCCATGAGACTTTTAGGCAATAGCGGCGTTATAAAAAAGGTTCTGGAAGAAATTTCTGATGGTAAAAGTCTGTCAGATATAAGGATTGTTCTTCAGAAGCGTAGTGTCACTGTTACAATCTCGGGACAGAAAATCTGTCCTGCAGATGTGGGTGAATTGATTCAGCTGTTTTATACAGAGCCTTCCGTTACCGAAGAAATGAAACAGCGTTTTTTCGGCTGGCTGGATCCGGAACTACAGTTAATGGTAAATCAAAAAAATTCTTCCTCAGCATTGAATAATGCAATGAAACAGAGATTGAATCGTGAATTTCTGATTCGTTTTCTCTACGCCAAAGCTCGCATCGGAGCTACTACAAGAAAGCTACTGGAAGCACTCAGACGAGCTAAAATACCACAGCCTGTTGATAAAGATGACTCAGTAATAGATAACCAGTGGTGCGGGGTTGGACAATATCAATTTTATGAATATTTATCTAATCAGGGAGAGCTCGCCAGAGAAACCGCTCGGATGCTCTATGCATTGGAAGGTCCAAAAACTCAGACGAAGCTCGCCAAAATATACGACTGGATTGCCATCCCAAAAAAATAATCAATGAATATCGGTCTACGAAAAAATCAGGGTAACAGCAAGCACCACAACTATACTCCCTTTATTGTTAAAAGCGAATATTAATTTTCAGTAATATCCTGTGGTTTTGTTGGAGCAGTTCTAATGCTGTTTTGTAATTCAGATTCAAAATCTTTATGTATATTAATATTTATTTTTATATCTTCTTCACTTCTTGCTGATCGAAATATGGTTGAAGAAAATGATCGAATCAAGAGAGAGCCTCTGCCCGACATCGTAATTACTCAGAGCCCTCAGAGCCAAACGATCTGCCCTGATGGTCAGGTGTTGTTTGAGTGTCAAAATAATGGAACAGCCGAATTGCCTCTATGGAATATTAATAATGTCAGACATTCTGCAACTGATTTACCCCAATACTATTCTGCGAATAGGCAGGGAGTGGTTCTAGACCCTGTCCGAGTCAGTGATAATGGGACTATAGTGTCGTGTGAGTTTATCCAGTATCGTGACGGGAAATATATAAGTACAGTCAGTGAAACCGCAACACTAGTCTCCGAATTGACAGACTTTGGTACAAGACAGCGTTTATCCTCCTGTCGCTCCAGGCGCAGTGCAGGTAATTTTATTATCAGTCCCCAGTTGCTCAGTACACTCTCGGAAAACCCTGGTGTAATACAGGATCGGGACTTGCACCTGGGGTGCTGGCATTTTAATAAAGTGGTATTTCTGAATGCAGCCAGTGGGCTGGCTCCACTGACAACACTTACCAGCGGTAAGGTTCTGGCATTGATTGATTCGCACAATGGTGACCTGACTCTCTCTACCAGTCAGAAAGTGATCGTGAATAACGGCTACACTCTGACTCTGGTTGGTGTACCTCCCGATATTATGGCTAGCGCTGAACATTCTGGAAGTGCTGACAATTCTGAAAGCGCTGACAATTCTGGGAATGCTGAAAATAACGGAAGTGCTGATTACGATTCTGACTCAGGTGACCATACACCAGACACCTATATTGCCGGGTATGGTGAACGTATCAGAAGCAGGGCTACGATTTTATACAGTCTGGCTGACGGAGACACAGGCATTGACTGCCAGAAGAGCACTTGCTACCTGGAAAACCTGCATTTTAAAGCAGATGAAAATAACCATTCTGACTCTCAACTGCTCAGCCAGACTCAAGGTATGCTGCAAATCGTCAATAGCTCTTTTTCAGGAGGATCTAACCTGATTCGCCAGCAGGGCGGTGATCTAAGCGTTATAGATTCTGAGTTTCTGATCAACAGTAATAAACCCGCAATCTCATCAGACCGTCAGGTAAAAATTTGTGGCAGTCGATTTGATTGTATTGGTCACTGCAGTAAAGCCATTGATTTTAAGCCTTATACACCGGACTGCCTGCCAGTGAAGTTAGAGCATTCGCAATTTTATCGATTCCCTCAGTCTGTCAGTCTTATTCCAACACCTGCCAACCATGATGCCAGAGTCCCTGCAACGATAAGAGATAATTCCATAGATGACTCTCTGACAGGTATGGTTTTTGATGGCTTACTGGATCTGTTTTTCAGTGACAATAAGTTGACCAGCCTAGATACAGCTCTAGTGTTTAATCAGGGAAATAAAGTAGATGTAAAACAATCAGACGGAAATATTATCATTGCTGATACTGCCACTATCGGATGCCCAGACATAGGGACGTTAAATTATTCTACCCCTGTTACAACGGCTTCAGGTATAGCCCATTCAAATGACGAACAGATAAACCATGTTCTCTCTTCCTGTCAGGACAATTTAAGGTTGGGCGCAGAAAACGAAGCTGATACTCATATAAATCTTTCTGAAAATACTGCCTATTCTGAGAATACGGCCTATTTTATGCCATATCTGGCAATTGCAGCCTTATTGATATGGGTGAGTTATTGACAGAGTCACCTGGTTATTGAGTGTTGATCATAATGAATAGAGAAATATCTGAATAGATTTCCACAATTTTCTAAGTACCCAGACCTACGAATTCAGTTTTCCCACCACAGGTGGGTAAATGATTAACTATTCGATTACGTGTGTCCACACACTTACAGATCGAGACTTAAACATGATTGATCGTTGTAAAAAAGGTTACCTGTTATCAATCTTTTTTTTAACATATGCACTTTCGGCCTCTGTAGTTACTGCATCTATAGAGGAGGGACAGATAGAACATGCTTTGATAAACACGGGATTCAAACGCTTTGATTTTAACAAAACAGAAGTTGTAATGCCCGGGAGGAATATTATTACTGGCTTTTTATCGCCGTTGAGTCAGTCAAACTCTCTTCATTATCGAAGAGGAACAAGAACCATTGCCGGAGACTTCCAGAGTAAATTCCTTTTTATTAATGTTATTTTTGGACAAGAGAAAAAAAACGGTTACATCACTCCGGGTATTTTTGATATCGAAGGAGATCGGTTTTATCCGGTTTTTATTAAGGGTGACCCTCCAGACAAGCCTTTACACCAGGGCGATCTCATTTGGCACTAACTTTCTCTGTTTGGCTAATTATTCAGCACACAAAAGTACCAAAATAAGCCTAATTTCCTGTACTTCTCAAAAATTCAGTTTTTAAAGCTAGCTTTTTGAATATGCAACAGGATTGGTGTTTGTCAAATGAGATCGCCCTGGCCTTTACACGGTGAGTTTTTTTAGGGGGGATGGTTCTTATATCACCGGTTTACTGAGTGATAAAGAAGGTCACTTACAACCCATTCTGTGTACTATGTAATTAGTGCCTGTCCGAAAACCCTAAGCCCTTGAAAATCAGGGCTTGAAGCCCAATATAGATACTGAAGTTTTCAACTACCGGCTGTTATTTTCAAAAATTATGCGTAAACCAATTAATCCACAGTTACATTTGGGTGAAGTCGACATCTCTGCCATCCAGTTCGACCCTCGCTCTCGGGACGATATTCCACGTATTTTAAGAGGATTGCAGCACCTTTATATAAATACCGATTTACGACAAGCGGTCTTCCTTGCACTTGAAAAAATGATTCCGGAAGCTGTGGACAAAAAGAATGGTCGTCCAGGGATGGATCTCTGGAGAATACTGGTCTTTGGAACACTTCGGCTGGTGATTAATTGTGATTTTGACCGCCTGCGTGAATTGGCTAACGAGCATGGAAAACTCCGGCAAATATTAGGTCATGGACCTTATGACGAGTACCAATATCGCCTGCAAACCCTACAGGACAATATTTCGCTTTTTACACCGGAAGTTCTTGATGAGATCAGCCAGATTGCTGTCTCTGCCGGGCATGAGCTGGTAAAAAAAAATATGAACGGCTACAGGGCCGTTGCGATTCCTTTGTCGTAAAAACCAATGTGAGATATCCAACGGACATCGGCTTGTTAGAGGAAGCCTGTCGTAAAACGATCGAGACAGCCACGGTTCTGGCAGCAGAGAAGCAGTTAACCGCCTGGAGACAGTCCGCAGAGCTACAGAAACAACATAAAAAACGGTACAACAAACTTCGCAGACTTAAGCACTCGACCTCTTCCAGTAAAGTGCAAAAGCAGGCTTGTCAGGACAAAGTAGATGATGCCTACATTTATTACCTGAATCGCAGTCAGAAAATAGCAAAAAAAGCAGAACTAACATTATCTCTACTGGAGAATAAGGGTGTTGATAAGGATCGACTGATAGCCCTGAAGCGTTGGATCAGCTGCATTCACTATCAGGTTGGTCTGACCTGCCGACGTGTTTTTGATGATGAAAAAATACCTCATTCTGAAAAAATATTCTCATTCCATGAGCCTCATACTGAATGGATTAGCAAAGGTAAAGCGGGTGTTACCGTTGAGCTGGGGCTGCGTGTGTGTGTATTACAGGACCAATTTGGCTTCACTCTGAACCATCAAGTCATGCAAAAAGAAACCGACGACAAAGTGACGGTATCTATGGCAGAGGGAGCCAAAAAACGCTTCCCTGATCTGACTCAGGCCAGTTACGACAAAGGATTCTGGAGTCCGGCAAATTTAGTGGCTTTGGAGGCCTTTTTGGATCTGGCTGTTCTTCCCAAAAAGGGCAAACTGTCGGCTGAAGATAAAAAGCGCGAATATCATCCTGAGTTTGTTCGAGCAAAGCGAAAACATTCGGCTGTAGAGTCAGATATCAATGCATTGGAAGTCCATGGTCTTGATAAATGTCCGGACGAAGGGCTGATCGGCTTTAAACGATATGTAGCTCTTGCTGTTTTGGGGAGCAACTTGCATAGATTGGGCAAGCTCTTGCAAGAGCAAGACCGGAAAAAGTTGCGACTCGCAGGCTGAAATACGGAAGTGAGTTCAATTTTACAAAAATCACGGCAGCGTGAGGATGCCACTTAATCAAAAAAGACAAATTCTAAGGGAATTTCTCTGGATTTGTTGAAAAATTAACCTTCAAAAACGAGCTGGTTGATTTTCAATCAATTACGGCAAGGGTGAAGGTCATCATGCGTTAAGTTTTAAGGGTTTTCGGACAGGCACTAATTAGAACAAACAGCTACTTTCAATCATTCCGGTTGTAGTGAATTGCCAACCTATCAAGTCAAAGGGAAAAGTGTGCTTACAATTCCGATTGATATTCCAATAGAAGGGGAACACCAGAAGGCGGGCGCTGTCATAAATGGCGTCGTGCTTGAGCATTACGAAAGGTCATCATCATGGATTGACAACCCGTACGCACAGATTTTCTGGCAAACAGCAACGCCTTATGTGTCCTACTCAAAGCCTCAGGCAAGAACTATTAATAAAAGTAATGGGCCGCTGTTTTACAATGGTTCATTACCCGATACAGGCCAGACTTTTTACGTCGATGGCGTTACAGGGAAGAAATTGCTGCCAGTACTGCACAGCTACTGGACGAACCAGAGTAATCTAACGTCTGTATCTCTACTCAGAAATCAGTTTGTGGTGGGCAATTATAATGCATCGCATGTCTGGAGTGCAGAGAGTTCTCAAATTACCGGAAATACCTATTACTATCTAACCCGTCAGCCACTCAATGTGACCCTGCGCGGGCAGGAGACTCAACCTCTCAGTTTTCCATATCATTACTACAGCGTTGATAGCCCTTCGGAGGAAAATGGCTGTACGGTTTACAATAATCCCGGTAGTGATTGGCACCATCAGATTTGTGGCTTTAGCACAACCATTAGATCGTTTATTGAATGGCCTATATGGGCAGGTAACAGAAAGGTAACCGCATCCTCAGGGTTCTACCGAAACTACCTCTCAGTCACTGCCGACGAAAATACCGGTTTTACTGAAGACGAGGATGCAAATGTAGAACATATAAGTGCTGATTCGACACATTACGGAACAATTGTAAAACAGGATTCCATAAAAACGGTTCCCGCATTATTTCAGGTATCGACAAAACCATAGTATCGACGAAACCATAGTATCGCTACTATTATATCAATTTTTAATTTGCAACCAGATAAGTACCGGACATACGAACTCATAAGCTATTTTCCCGCCACAGGCGGGTAAATAGCCATTTATTATGCGTGTCTGCATACTTATTTTTTCTGATGATTTTATTAATAGAAATGTATTTTTTCCACAATCATTTAATTCGACTTAGCACAACTTAATCACAGAATAAAATATAAAACCCACCAATAAAAGAATATAGTATTAGCGTTTATTAAAAACGATCCTATCATTATCGCAATGTCGAAGAAAAATATCGGTAACAGTTCAGTAAAAATGCAACAAACGCAACATAGCGTGCTATGCTGTCTCTGAATTAATAACCAGAGACGTTTATTTTGTGGGTATCCACAACCAAACTTGCCAAGATTGAGGGCGTAACCTCCCAGACAATAAGGCGAAAGATCGAAAGCGGTCATTACGAGAAAATAATGCAAACGAGCGGTGGTCACTACCGCATATTCATCAACCAGCAGAGAAAGATATGCTATGCAAGGGTTAGCTCAGGGAAGCAAAAATCCAGCATCAATACGCAAAAGCGTATCTTGCTCGAAAGGCATCCTGACGCAGAATTTATCAGTGACATTGCCAGTGCTTTCAACTTTAAACGAAAAGGGCTGCAAACCATTCTGGAATCAGCAATGTGCGGAAATCCAACCCACATTGTGGTTGCCACAAAAGACCGACTTGCACGATCAGGATTCGAGCTTATCAAATGGCTCGTTGAATTATCGGGAGGACAAATCGAAGTTCTGGATGACTCGAATGGTTCCTGTGAAGCCTTTGATACCTCAGAGCTTGTCGGTTTCATTACCTCATTCTGCAATAGCCACTACGGAAAGCGTTCCGCTGAAAGGCGTAAAAATAGTAGCATCAAAAAAGATAAGGTTTTATCCGGAAAATGAGTCGGCATACAGGGACGCACTTGCATTATATAGACGTTCATACAATCTAGCTGTAAACCACTTCCGTAACGACAAATACAAGGATGAAAGCGGCAAGTTCATCAACATGCGCCCTTCCATAAAGGTACAGGTAGAGCAAGAACAGAAAGACAATGGTCGTGCTTATAATTCATTAATTTCTGACAATGGAACACTTGCAGCGGCAACCACCTTTAAAGCGGTTTGCAGCAAGAATAAAAAACTGAAAGGAGCCAAAGGAGGTTTTGCAGAGGTCGGATTTAAAAGCCGCAAAGGGAGCAAGCATTCTTTCTCAATTGACCGGCTACCAAAGAGGCTAAACCACTGCGTCAATGCGCTGGGTAAAATTCATCTGACTGAAAATGTACCCGACGAAGCCATTGGCAAATCATGCGTTATCACCTGTGACAAGGGTCGTTGGTTTATTCAGGTGCAACAACACATCGAACTCAATACCGAAATCCAAGGTGGAGTAAATTGTGTTGGTATTGATCCCGGAGTGAGAACCTTCGCCACCTGTTTTAGCGATAAGGATGCTTTAATTGCTGGCGATAACCTTGCCAAAGAAAAGCTGTTCCCATTAATGAAGAAAGTGGACAAGCTGATTGGTCAAAAACAAAAAGTTCTCAATGTGCAAAAGGGCGTGAAGTTCGTTGATATGCCTCAGTGGGCGCGAGATTGCATTGTTCACTTTAACCGTAAAATCAATCGCCTGAAGTGTAAGAAGGATGACATCATTCTGGACTTGCATAACCGCTTGGCGTTCGAGCTTGTGTCTAGCTATGACGTGATCTTTTTACCCACCTTTGAAACCAGAGGGATGGTCACACGGAAAGACAAAAAGGTTCGTATTATTCGCCGAAACACTTGTCGCCAGATGCTAGACCTTAACCACTACGGGTTTAAGATGCGTCTTAAGTGGTATGCCAAAAAGTACGGTAAACACGTTGTCGATTGCAATGAGGCATACACCTCAAAAACCCGTACGTGGGATGGCACCATTAACGACCGGCTTGGCTCGTCAAAGGTTATAAAGGGTGATGGATTCACCGTTGATCGTGATATTAATGGCTCCCGTAACGTATTTATTAAAAGTTTAACAAGGCAGCTTGAGCCTTAATCATAACAACGAATGTTGCGTTCGTTGCGGTTTTAATCAAGAGTCTGTATTAAACAATCAGCAAGCATTATTTTAAGTGTGTTTTTTGAAACTCTCTGTCAAGTAAATCTGTCAAGTAAATCTGTCAAGTAAATCTGTCAAGTAAATCTGTCAAGTAAATCTGTCAAGTAAAATAGAAACAGATGAGGGGATCATTTATATCCAATCAACAAACTTAAATAGAACACCATGGTTCGATACTATTGGCAATGACTGTCGTTTGATCCTGGAGAGCATCATGAACAACATCAAGAGACTGAAAAAACTTTCGCTCCTTCTACTGTCAGGTATCTGTTTCTATTCATTATTGGTCTCAGCAGATGTATCAACAAGCGTTGATGAATCTGCAACAGCAAGTCTGCTTGAAAGGTCTCGTGATGACTCGAGGTATAAAAAAGACCCCAGAGCAACAGGGGGGGACTGTAAAGACAGCAAAAACAATGCTGTTCCATGCTGGGATAGGCCTGTACTCAAGAATACGACTGGCTCTGCTGAATCAGGTGAAATAACCCGGAGGAATCGCAGGTCACATCGTTCAGCTCGATCTTTACCCGGCTCTGGCTCCAACCTGATTCCTGATTCCGCCCTGGGATCTGGCTCGCACCTGGTTCCTGATTACGCCTTGGGTTCTGGCTCAGAATTCAAGCTGACTGATGAAGGACAGACGTTTATTGAAAAAGCATGTGATGCAGCAACATTTTCCCGAACCGTTGTGGTAGAAGAAGATGACAATCTACAAGAAGTGATCAAAAGCTATGTCAGTCCGAATGGGGATAAATACAGCCAGTCATTCTGGGTCGATTTTTCCCCTGCTGCCAGCACTCCATGGGATAAGGATGAAAATACACCGCGAGGAATCCTTTTTGTATTACACGCTGGCAGCACCCACACGATAAACAACCTGCAACTAAGCTATGTTAATGAAAACGCAGACACAGAACCGCCATCATCCCCACGGGTTGGTATCTGTGGGTTGGCAGGAGAACAGGGGCCATCGAGCACAATCCGTTTAGTGGGTCGCAGTGCCTACAGTGGAGGGGGCGTACCTGAGTTTGATGGACTGGATGACAATTTCAATGTCTGGGTTGGGCCTCTGTTGATTCTTCAGACACAGCTGGAACTCTACAACCTGACATTGGACGCAGATTCTTCTTTTAACGAACTGCCTGCAATTCAAATGCACAGCGGTGGTAAACTCTTTCTTCAGGGTGTTACGGCATTCAGGAATACAGGTGATACTGGAATTTATGACGGTATCATTTATTCGGGAGCATCTTTTCTGCAACTGGACTCCAGTAATATTAAGCAAACAACCAAAGAGGGGACAACAATATTTTCCGATACGTCGGTCACCAGAGTTTTCAATGGCATATTTCATGCTGAAAATACCGTGTGTTCAATGGTATCTATTGCATCGAAAATTGAGGTTTATGGAACGCATTTTCAGGGAAGCCCCTCAGCCAGCAATAAGTTGCCTGTGGCACATGCATCATTTCTACTCGCCACTATTGCCGAAGAAATCTGTACCGTAGAAGTTTCAGAATGCTGTATGGGCGCCAAAACCGGTATATACCCTAAGCCTGAGCCTGATCGGCGCCCGGACACGCCCGGTGGGGGCTATGTTGCCACCTACATAGGTGACTGTACGTGTGAAGACTATCTTTATCTGTGCAAAAGCAACGATATCACCCTGAGGGGCAATAGATTCTTCGGCCACTGGAATCATCTACTGGATACTTTTTTAGCCCAGTTCACTAACAGCAACAGTAATGTTGTAGCGGGAGAGTTCAATCGCTGTGCCAGCGATCGGTCAACGACCATCAAAGGAGGGGATATGAGTTACAGTAAGGATGGTGTCGTAAAACAATGCGTTCACCCTGTGGATACTGGAATTCAGGTGGACAGAGTTCTATCTAATACGACAGGTATTCAATTTTCTTCAGAAGAAGAAGAGGCAGCGAACACGGCTGTCACTCATTTTCCTTCATACTCTACCCCCTTTATTACTGCCGGGTATTTATTGATCTTTTCATTAAGTTCAGCGCTATAAAACAATAAATATGTGATGATTTCATATCATATACCTTATTTTAGATACCTGCTGTCGTTAGTTGTGATGGTAGCTATAAACGCCGTCGCAATGACAGATCAGATCGCTCATCCGGCTCATGACTACACAAATTTCAGAGCTAAACTGCCCGACGCTGAGCCGGATAACTGCCCTGATATTGACCAGAATCGGTTCTATTTAACAGGAGTACAGCCTCCTGTTCCGTTTCCAATAGAAGCCCAAGGGTTTCTAGCACCTGATGCCGGGCTGCCAGAATACGATCACCCCCTTTTAGAGCTTATAGCAGAAAAAAGCAAACATCGACCTTACCAGCTCTGGCTGGATGTTAATCTTTCGGATCCAGATAGAGTCTACTTATTTGCTGAACTTGATGAAGAGTGGTACCAGCAAAACGAATGGCTGGAGCATGATGTGTTGTTGTTGCAAATCCCGAGAGACAACCAGATACATTCGAGCATTATCAAGTCGTCTGCTGATTCTCTTCATATTATCAATCTTACCGGCCAAAAGCAGAGTGACATTCCGGGACTTAGCCCGGATATTATTGAAGGCTGGCGGTGGCGTACAGTTCATCGCAATGCCTGTGGCCAGCTGGTTACTCGCATAAGCACACCTCGGGGCGTTTATGAAATCCCCCTTAAAGCACATAAAATTCAACAAAGTTTACTGTTCGTTCTTTGGGTATCTGCCTTTCTTCTGAATGAGTGCCCACAATTCACTATGGGCTGGAATACAGCAGGAGCCTTGCTTTTGACTGAACATGTCCGTGAAAAAACAATAGACGACGAACCCAGTGACGGGGTAGGTGATACGACAAAAGCAAAGTCGGAAAAAAAAGTAGACACTAAATGCAGGAAAGAAGAACGAAAGAAATCAGAGACACTAAAAACAGTTGAGCCATTCACCGGAAAGACAGATTTAAGACAGAACCCTGCTGAGGCTTACCCAGTTCAAAAAACTGTAGCGCCTGAGGATGAAGAACGTCGATTAAAACGAGTCAGAATTCTGTGTAATAGCCCCAATCCAAATCAGTCAGAATTAATATCAATTTTGAATGAAAACCCACAACTGACGAAAGAAAGCAAAGATGGCGTCAGTTTAATTCAGATAGCGGCTGAGGCACATTCTCCAGCGGCTGGACCACTGATGGATAGAGGAGCCAGATTATTGACCACGGGTAAAGAATCGGTATCTATTCACCCACCTGCGATTATTTTCTTTCTTAGCGAAGGCTGGAATAAATCCCCCGACATACAAAATCAGGCTTTTGCTCAAGTGCATCAACAAGCTGAAGAAGATCATATCATTATGGGAGAATGGCTACTCCGAACGTGTGACGGACAGAACTATGAGGAGTATATCAAGACTCAATACGGTGATTATAAGTTAGATAAACTCAAATCATACTGGTCAGCCAGCCCTGAAAGCCCAGTTGAAACCGGTCAACAGAGGGAAGCACCCAGTGGTCGAAGTACTGAGAGCGAAAGTAGCGATAGTAAAAGTTATCTGAGTGCAGAATCCGGGTCTAGCGATAAATTAGAACGGACAAAACCACCAGAAAAAGCAGTAGCAATTCATAGGGAGCAGGCAGCAGCAGCAGCAGCAGCAGACAATAATTTAAATGATCCCTTTACTGAATTATTAAGTCAACATATAAAGTTAATGACAGAAAAGAAAAGAAGTACAACTATTCAACCTGCACCTTTAGAAATCAGGCCGTCTGTTCTGGTCGAGAGTACTGCACACAAAAAAGAACTTAAGGACCTAAAAGAAAAAATCAGTGAATTGAAAGCAGAATTAGATGATAAAAATAAGGAAGTGGGCAAGCAAAATACTAGAATCAATGATTTGGAAGTAAGAGTTCATACACTTACGGCTGGTGCTGAGGAAGATTTAACTGAGGAAGAACTTCAGAATTCACGATACAGCGATCTAGGCCGACTGAAAGCTCACTATATAAAGCAACAAAAAATAAATAAAGCTCTAGGAAAATACTCTATTGAAGCCAAACACTCAGCAAGTCAAAGTTCTATAAAACTTGATAAAGTGAAAGAAGATCTTATTCGTGAAAGACACTACAATGAACTCACAAGAAAGAGCATGATATCAGACATGGAAAGAACACTGATGATATTAACCGAAAAGGAAGGTCTTACTCGCGCTAAACGAGAGGTAACTGATAGAGAAGTCAATCGTCGAGTCCGGGAAGCACTGCGAAAAATGCCACATTCAACCGAGCAATTCCATTGGAACCCTCCAGTTATTACTCTGAAAATCCCTGATGGTATGCCGCCCAGAATACACCAATGGGCGGTAAACCAGTGGCTGGAACTACCCGACGATAGAAGTGAAGAACAGCATTATGACTGGTTGGTTTTCAAGTGGGAAGAAGGGAATCACCCGATTAAAAAACTTGAACTGACCGATTCATCGAATTCCGTTCATATGCCTGTAATTCAAGAGATGCTGCACTATATTCATGAGGAGAGTAAAACAAAATCAGTATCTGAATTTGTTCGCCTGATACAATTGCAACCGGAAGAACCCTTCCAGCTCAACCAGAAATTGATTGAACGTGTTCTGGGTATTGCAGAATCGGAGCAGAGATCGGGGTTTGAAAAAACAGCACTGACCGTTGAGAAACGTCATTCTATCAGGGTATCTCTGGAACAGAGCGTTCTCGAAGGGTTAATCATGGCAGTGTATCACTACGCTGCCGGCGTGCCCGATGTCATACCCGACAGTATTGAGACCTTGCGAAACACATTGTTTCCCGAGTATTCCAGTATTCAAAGCTTGATTGAACCATCAATAGAGGAGACCCTTGCAGCGGCCTGGTTAATACAACCACTAATGAATGCACTGGAATCAGGTCATAAACTTAATGATATAAGTGATTCGGAGTATATTAAAGGACTGCTAGAATCATTTCTAGCCATAAAACCTTCTAAAAGGTTTTTGGAAGTCTTCATCAAAGACCCTGCTGCTACTGAAGAAGATGAAAAGTATTCATCTGATATGCCCAGATCCTGGAATCAACCGGATTACACCCCTGTTTTGTGTTATTGGCTGAACCAGGTTATTCATTTGATTCATAATACTGAATTGAAATTAATGAAAGGTGAGCTGTCGGATGAAGACAGAATAAAAGATTTTGAGGACACAGTAAAATCAAGTCGCAGACAAACTCAGGAGCAGTTGGTAGGGGTTTTAATGGGCTCGCTAGAGATCCCTGTTAGAAATCAATTAATGAAGGCCGTCGATGATATTACAGACATAACAAACCACAGGGGTTTTCCACCCTTGCAAGCTTGGCTAACCGAATTAGCCCGAAAGCCGGACAAAAGTACTCATAGCCTTGGTACTCATAGCCTTAGCACATATTTTGAACCATTAATGGAAGGGATCATAAATGGCCGTGCACTTCTGCACATCCTGCATTCATTCAGCACTGATCCTGAAAAAATGGTACAACAAATGACCTTATATGCGCTCATGGATTTTCTGGCTGTGAGCATGGAAGAAGCCCGTCAGATTTCGAATAAGCTTGGATGGTTACCTCTGGAAATACCCATCCCCAGTAAAAGCAAAGAAAAATATAAAGGTATGGTAAAGGATGAATTTTTAAAAGTATTGAGTGGCTTTTTTTGGAACACTGAACATAAGGTGATGAGACGTTCCAGGGAGAATGACTCCCCTGTCACGTTAATAGAGCGCCAACAATTAAAAAAAGGTGCTTCAGATGCTGGAATAGAAACCTCTATCATAACTGAAGATGATGCACTCAACTGGCTGTATGAAAAATACAGGCAGTGGTTGTCTTTAAAAGGTGAAATGCATGAATTAACTCCTCTGCTTCCCGCCCTGGAAGCGTGGTTAGAATTGCCGTTCAATTATAAAGAACTAGAAAAGGAAGGTGTAAACAGCATACTGACCCAATTGGAAGATGCACTGGTTAATTCTGGAAGGCAATTACAAATACAGCCGGATATATCATATTTAATCACGGCTATCAAAGAAAATAGAATAATACAGCCATTACCGAGCATATTTCAAACTGATGCCTGGAGTCATAGTTATCAAGGTGGAAACGGTTTCAAAGAACTGAATGAATACGTCAAATCCAGAATAGAGTTTTATAAAAGCATGGAAAAAGAAGGGGCAATGGTCAGGGAAATACTCAATCACCCTGTTAAGGCTAAGGCACTGGAACGTTTTTCACGAGAGGGGTTTTATCACATCAATGACTAGGGCTATGTTGCGCTTAAAGGTTGAAAGTAATATGGTTCCAACTACCTGTTGGTTCTGGTCATTAAAAACAGCACTATTAGACTGTTAAGAGGCTAGTATATGTATTTTACAGCCTTCTTAGCACTTCAGTGAGTCATTATAAACGCACTAATGTACCAGTATTTCGTTTTCAACCCTTACACGCAACATAGCCAATGACTAGTAAGTGTGTAGACACACGTAATCGAATATTAAATTGCTATTTGCCCGCCTGCGGCGGGCAAATAGCTTATGAATTCGTAAGTTTTCAAAAACTGCTGGCAACACCACACGGAAGATAGCGTGAAGCTTCTTCGATCAGGCTGCTCAATCTCGGGAACAACCCGTCGCCTATTAGTCGGCTTTTCAGATAATCCCAAAACGAGAGACCATACAGGCGATACGTTTTCTTCAAGCTGGCAAAGGTGTCGCGACTTTGCCGCCCTGCTTGGCTTCGCGTCCCGCCGCTGACTTTGCGACGCTTAACGTGTTCCCGTATCTGACTTTCACTGAGGTTGTTATGCAGAGGTAAGTTTGGGTCATCAAGAACTTCTAACAGCTCTTCTTCAAACACCGCCAGCCCTCCCAGTGCACTCTGTAAAGCTCTGCACTCGACCTCTGTACGGATCAGACTGTGAAAATCGGCTCTGATTTGTTCGGCCTTAGTTTCGGTAGGTGCCTCTTTGAACGCCTTCAGGTCTCTGTAAATGCCCCAAAACCAGTTCAGGCACCAGTATTGTGCTTGCGCTTGTTGCTCGGTCACCGGATTCACTTTAGCCAGTGGTCTTTCCGCATGAAGCCAGCACTGAGCATGATTAAAGACGTTAAACTGAGGTGCGCCGTCACTAAAGATGGTCATATTACGGCTGAATCCATGATGGATAAGGCTCGCATAGAGCAGTGACGCACTCGCCTGCTGTCGATGTCTCGCCCCTGTCAGCTCCAGATCATCCATAAATTTCTTCCATGCCTCCTTGTTCAGAAAGGTCACGCCAATGTAACGCCGAAACACCCGCTGCCACTTCACTGGGAATTTGTGCTCTTTCTGGTAGGCCAGCGCATCTTCGGTCAAGGTGTAGGTTTGATAAGGTCTGTGCAGCAGATCAAAGAAGTTTTCGCGACTCTTGCTGTCCGTGCTCTCAAACCAGCAGAAAAGCTCATTCCCGATAACATTACAGGAACCGTTTTGCCCCTGATACCTTGCGCCAGTGTCGTCTGTTTGGAGGTAGTGAGAACAGCGGATACCGGTGGATAGTATTTCATCCTTTTCAGCATGAAACCGCTCGTGCCCTTCGGTGATCAACGTGTTCAGCGTAAGCGCGAATTAAACCCACGTCCTATCGCATTAACCTCGGATAGGAAATCATAAGCTTCTCAATACTGAGGAGGCAATGATGAAAGCACCTAATGATTTAACGAAGCAATGGCAACAACGACTTCAAACCTGGCGTGACTCTGGCTTAAGTCAGAAAGAGTGGTGTACTCAACACGACATCAAGCAGCCTCAATTCTGGTACTGGAAGAAAAAGCTGGGTGTCTCTCAACATTCAAGTCCATTAAAAAACGGCTTTGTACCGGTTACCCTGTCTCAGGAAACTCGACTTTCACCAGAACTAACCGTCGCATTACCCAACGGGTTAACGGTATCCGGCATTGATCAGAATAATCTCTCGCTCGCCGGGCAACTGATCGAGTTGCTGAAATGACCGCCATCATGCGTCCATCAGTGACGCTTACCGATGTGTACCTCTATCGTGATCCTGTTGATTTTCGGAAGTCGTTCAAAGGGCTGGCCGTACTGGTTGAACAAGAACTGGGTCATAACCCTTTTAGCGGATATTTGTATGTTTTTACCAACCGCCAGCGCAATAAAATCACGTGCTTGTTCTGGGAAGATAATGGATTTGTGCTGTACTACAAAAGTTTGGCGGAAGACGAATTCAAGTGGCCCAAAAAATCAGACGACCTGGTAACACTGACGGGGCAGCAGCTGAACTGGCTATTGGATGGATACGACATCAGTCTTATGAAACCCCATAAAAAACGTCATTACGACAGCTGTTTTTAGGCGCATTTTGTCCCCTGTTTTGTTAAAATAACGGCTATGAAATTATTGACTGACCCCCTTATTCTTCAGCCGGATCGCGCCTTGGATTTGTCCGTTGATAGCGCTGAAACTCCGGACAGTGTTGACTCCCTGCTTCAGGTTATCAATGCTCAGGAGAGTGTTATTCATGAAAAAGACAGTGTCATTGATAAAAAGTCGGTTGTTATTGCTGAACAAAAAAAACGTATTGGAATTCTGGAAGAGTAACTTCGCCTGGAACGTGCCCGCCTGTACGGTCGCAGTACGGAAAAGAGTAACCAGGGCGAAATGTTCAATGAGGCAGAGCTGGCTGAGTGCGACGATGAACAGCCTGAGCCTGAAACGAAAAAAAACAACAAGACAAACAAAGGCCGAAAGCCGTTATCAAAAACAATTCCTCGCCATCAGGTGCATATTGATCTGAGTGATGACGAAAAAGAAGGTGCTATCAACACCTTCTACACCAAAGTCAAAGAAGAACTTGATATTATTCCTGCCAAAGTGCGTGTACTGGAATATCTTCAGCAAAAAGCGGTGGCTCTACCTCAGATTGTGTGGGTAAATTTCAGCGATTCACCCCTCTTGGATAAAGATCAAGGCCACCACAATGAAAGTAAATTGCAGTTTTGAACCTTTCTCTGTGTCTGTAGCCGTAGGCTCGACCCTTGAGTCGCTGTATCTTTCCATTCATGCCTTCTGCACGGCCATTGTCGGCTTTCAGAACTATTGCGTTAATAATTCCCCACAGGTGTTCTTTGATCATCTTGGCCACTTTACGAACAGGTTCAAGCCGACACCTCAGTGCCCAGCTCAGCCACCGTTTCCATGCCTTGATAGCCCAAGCTCGTGATGTGTAATTCCACAGTGTCATCGCCATCTCTTTGATGGCCCAGGCTCGTGCTGTTTTCAGCTTTGAATCACGCAACGGCTCGAACGCTTCCCACTTTTCATCGCTCATATTTTCAGGATTTGTTAGCCAGTCAAACCGGGTACCTTTGAGTAAGTCTGACCCTGTAGACATAAGCGCTTTATGCTCTTCTATGCGAACTTTATTGACCGCATTGCCTAAGTACTGGGCAACATGGAACTTGTCAAATGCTATTCGCTCCCTGGCTTCTGGCACATGCAATGTGACTGCCTTGATAAAGGGCTTCCACATATCCATGGTAACGCATTCAATACCGGCTTTCTGGTCTGGCGTCAGGGTCTCAAAGTACTCATTGAGGCTGTCAGCTTTATGGTTGTCGGCCAAATGTAAAACAATGCCTTTTTCATGATCTGTAACCACAGTGACGTACTCACGTCTCTTCTGGAATGAGGTTTCGTCAACGGCTAACCGTTTGGGATTGTCGTGTACTCTGCGTGCCAGACCTCTCGCTACTGCACGCTGTTGGATACCGTCGATGGCATTCCAGCTAAGCTTCATTTGTTGGGCAACTGCACTGGTTGTTGCCTCTTTCAGCCAGTCAATAACAAGTGCTTCAAACAAGGCCGTAAAACCAGAGTTCGGTTCAGCCCATGGAACCTGTATTGTTTTTACACCGTGATCGGAACATTGTGTACGCGGAACATCAGCAATAAGGATGGTTTGAAACTGGCAGGTATCCAGATGCCGCCACTTCTTCTGACGTCGATCGTAACCCGGAGAGGGTTTATCACAAACACTGCATTTAGAAGGCTTTTTGCCATCATGTTCGAGAAAGATTTCGACTTTTCCTTCAGTAATGGAGAGTTCCACGTGAGCGACATGCCACGGAGTTTCAACGCCAAGTATTTTAGAGTAGAGTTCTTTATCGCGCATGTCGGCATCCTTGCCTTGAAGTGTTCAATATAGATTAAATCACCCACTAAAATTAGGGAAGAGCCTTTCGGGCTCTACCTCAGATTGTGTGGGTAAATTTCAGCGATTCACCCCTCTTGGATAAAGATCAAGGCCACCACAATGAAAGTAAATTGCAGTTTTGAACCTTTCTCTGTTTCTGTAGCCGTAGGCTCGACCCTTGAGTCGCTGTATCTTTCCATTCATGCCTTCTGCACGGCCATTGTCGGCTTTCAGAACTATTGCGTTAATAATTCCCCACAGGTGTTCTTTGATCATCTTGGCCACTTTACGAACAGGTTCAAGCCGACACCTCAGTGCCCAGCTCAGCCACCGTTTCCATGCCTTGATAGCCCAAGCTCGTGATGTGTAATTCCACAGTGTCATCGCCATCTCTTTGATGGCCCAGGCTCGTGCTGTTTTCAGCTTTGAATCACGCAACGGCTCGAACGCTTCCCACTTTTCATCGCTCATATTTTCAGGATTTGTTAGCCAGTCAAACCGGGTACCTTTGAGTAAGTCTGACCCTGTAGACATAAGCGCTTTATGCTCTTCTATGCGAACTTTATTGACCGCATTGCCTAAGTACTGGGCAACATGGAACTTGTCAAATGCTATTCGCTCCCTGGCTTCTGGCACATGCAATGTGACTGCCTTGATAAAGGGCTTCCACATATCCATGGTAACGCATTCAATACCGGCTTTCTGGTCTGGCGTCAGGGTCTCAAAGTACTCATTGAGGCTGTCAGCTTTATGGTTGTCGGCCAAATGTAAAACAATGCCTTTTTCATGATCTGTAACCACAGTGACGTACTCACGCCTCTTCTGGAATGAGGTTTCGTCAACGGCTAACCGTTTGGGATTGTCGTGTACTCTGCGTGCCAGACCTCTCGCTACTGCACGCTGTTGGATACCGTCGATGGCATTCCAGCTAAGCTTCATTTGTTGGGCAACTGCACTGGTTGTTGCCTCTTTCAGCCAGTCAATAACAAGTGCTTCAAACAAGGCCGTAAAACCAGAGTTCGGTTCAGCCCATGGAACCTGTATTGTTTTTACACCGTGATCGGAACATTGTGTACGCGGAACATCAGCAATAAGGATGGTTTGAAACTGGCAGGTATCCAGATGCCGCCACTTCTTCTGACGTCGATCGTAACCCGGAGAGGGTTTATCACAAACACTGCATTTAGAAGGCTTTTTGCCATCATGTTCGAGAAAGATTTCGACTTTTCCTTCAGTAATGGAGAGTTCCACGTGAGCGACATGCCACGGAGTTTCAACGCCAAGTATTTTAGAGTAGAGTTCTTTATCGCGCATGTCGGCATCCTTGCCTTGAAGTGTTCAATATAGATTAAATCACCCACTAAAATTAGGGAAGAGCCACTTTTCGGAACCTACAGGTTTAACCCACTACCAAATTCTCGGCATCGGTTGTCATGCTTGATATAAAATAACGATGCTCAAGGCTGACCTTTTCACCCTCATGACGCTCACTTTCCACGACTCCGATCATCGTAAGATCTCGCCAGTCATTACGTTGCTCAAGCCAGCAAATATCAGTACTTACCCAACATCGTCGAACTTCTATGCGACCATGCCCTTTATCAATAGTTTCATGAAATTGGGTGCTTTCAGGTAAGATTTTTCTGGTTGCAAGATCATCAAGATAAAGTTTGATATCGTCGTGCAGTGACTTTTGATTTCCTTTAACAGCTAGAAGGTAATCAGCACCTTTTTCTCTGATTTTTTCAGCAATAGCTTTCTGGCAACCCATTGCGTCAGTGCTGATGATACAGCCACTCACTTCCAGCATATCCAGAAGAGCTGGGATGGCTGTAATCTCGTTCGACTTTTCTGATGTTTTTAGTTGTCCGAGTACCATTCCAGTCTGACTGGCCCACGCATTGACCATATGAATAGCGGCCTTATTGCTCCCTTTGTCGTAGGAACGTCTCAGTGTTTTACCATCAATAGCGATGACTTCTCCATGGGTGCGTTGAGCAATCAGGCTTACCCAGGTTATAAAGCATTGACGAAATTCGTCCGGACCAATGCGTTCGAATACTCTGATAAAGGTGTGCTGGGAAGGAATTCCGTGGGGTAAAGGGATATAGAGCTTAAGCCAGGATAACTTTTTCTTGCCAAGATATGAGACCATTTTCCAGTCTTCAGCACCGCAGGTAATCATGCAAACGGCAATGAATACGAGGTGTGAAAGTGGGTAGCGATGATTATCTGCACGAACTTCGGTCAATTCTGAAAAAGTATCCAAGAGAGTCACTTACGGCATCCTTATTATTCAAGCATAGGATGCCAAATTTTCAGAATGTTTTATTGTACATTCTGCCTATTTCAAAGTGTTATTTGATGGTTAGTGCCAAATGAGATGGCCCTGGGCTCGACCATTGCGGATATCAGGTTCTGAGGGCAGTGGCGCTAACATCCTGTGCAGAAGTAACAAATCACTGTTTTCCGGCAATTCGATCACCACTGCGATTTCATTACTCTCATCCATCAGAGTGCAGGTATTGTTATTAACAGGAAAGTCCCAGCAATTCCCGATTAATTCTGAGCCCCTTCTGCTGCAAGGCACACAGGCAGGTTGTAAAAAAAGCCCTCGCACAATTTTAATCAACTAAAATAGATACTTACTACATTACTGTCGTTTACCTGATTATGGCTACCGCTATTAAGAAGTACAGCAAGCACTTTAATGCCACAAATCTTATCAACAAGGTATTCGAGTGCTTTGGCAGAATTAAGGATCACCGATCTAGAAGTTGTCCTATTCCTTTTGAAAACTTCCTAATGTCTGCCTTTGCTATGATGCATCAAAAGTACGATTCTCTGTTAGGATTTGATGATGAGCGGGTAGATAAAATCCGTTGCCATAATCTTGAAAAGTTGTATCACGTCAAAGATGGAAAAGTTCCGTCTGACACTCAAATGAGAGCAGTTGTTGATTTAATAAATCCTGACGATATTCGAAAACCATTTAAGAAGTTATTTTCTATTATTCAACGAAATGGTGCCCTCAACGGATTCAAATTCAATTGTGATAAATTGAAAGACCATTATCTGCTGCCCATCGATGGCACCGGACTTTTTTATTCTGGGAAATGTGGCTGTAAAGACTGCTGCATTAAAAACGAAGGAAAGAAAAATGAAGCCTTCTACCATAATATGATGGGAGGCTGCATTGCTCACCCTGATCAGAAAACAGTTATACCTCTTGAACCAGAAGCTATTATTCGTCAGGGCTATGTTCCCGTCAATAGTTGGGAGCACTAAAGTCCTATAAAAACTTTATTTTCCTGCTCCACATATGGCTATTCATGAGATAGGAAGGTATCCCAGAACAAATCGCTGTTCTTTGGGCAATAAACAAATGCAATATACAAGATTTAGTCATATCTCTACTTTATAAGGCACGTCTGTAGCCCTGTAAACATAGGGAGTAAGCAATACAACTATTGGCGGGAACATAGCCATTCGTCAGGATGGGTGCACCAAAAATGACTGCGAAAAAAATGCAATAAAACGTTTTTTTGCGCACGTAAAACGAGTACATCCTCTGCTGAAACTGATCATCCTTCTGGATGGTCTATACGCTGACAACCTTACTATCGCGCTGATTAAGAAGTATGGCTGGCACTATATCATTGTGGCTAAGGATGGTAATCATGTATCGCTTATTGAGGCGATGAATGCACTATATGATGAGGGAGAAGTCCATCACCATAAAATCAATGATAAAAAAAATGGAGTAAAGCACAACTTTCGATTCGCTAATAACGTCTCACTGAATTTGCAAGATCAGGTTGAGAAAGTCAATGTTCTTGATTACATTGAAATCGACAAGAAAGGTCACCAACATAATTGGTGCTGGGTAACAGATATTGAATTAAATGAAGAGACAGTACACAGTGTCATGAGAGGAGGACGATGCAGATGGCATATTGAAAATCAAACGTTTAACACCCTGAAAAACCAAGGTTATCATCTGGAACACAATTACGGTCATGGCAAAGAGCATCTGGCGACGAATTTTGCCTACCTTACATTTCTGGCATTTCTGGTGGATCAAATCCAGGAGATGTCCAGCCCGGAATTTCAAAAAGCATTAAAGAAGCGATCAAGAGGAACACGAAAATATCTTTGGAAGAGAATGACGTGTTTATTTATCAGTTGGATGGTTGATAGCTGGGAGGATTTATTTAGTGCAATCACAAATGGATTCAAGCCGGAAAAAATAAAGCTAGACACTTCATAAAATCGAAAGATAGCCAGGTTTTCAGGGTTATATTAAATTCCATTCTGCTGCCTCAATAGGAGTGCAGGCCTTTCTTTTGCTCTTATTTTTAAGTCTGTATTAAGTTGTCTCTAAGGTATCGGAATCAATTCGTCGGGAATAGCTGGGAAAGTCCTGTCCGGTCTGATCTCGAAGATGTTGTAACAGTTGTTCAAACTGTCCGGTCTGATCTCGAAGATGTTGTAACAGTTGTTCAAAGAACAGCGATTTGTTCCTGAGGCTACATTCATTTTTCATGAATAGCCATATGTGGAGCAGGAACCCACCAAAGTTTTTATAGGACTTTAGTGCTCCCAACTAACTGTTCCTGAGGCTCATTCATTTTTCTTCCAATAAGCTAACCCACCAAAGTCATCGGCTTCACCCTGTATTTTTTGCGTTAAAGGCAACCCGCTCCCACATAAAAATAACATCATGGCTACCGCTGTGCCGATCCATGAATCTACGACATACTTAAACCCCTTCAGAATCGTCAAAATTATTACCTTACCTGGCTATAACGAATGATGTTTTACTCAATTGACAAAATTACGATATTTGTTCAAATTTTTTTAGCAGTAAATAATGTCTATTTCTACGGGTAAAAAAAACACAAAACTTTCCCATCAAATTAAAGTGCAAATGTTCTGAAAAGTACTATTTTTATATCTCTGTATATTTCAACAATAAAACATGCGCAGTATAAAAACAGCTAACAAACATCTGGTACTTTTCTGCCTTTTCTGGTTTTCATCACCGGCTGTATTCTGTGACTATCACTTAAGTGGGCCTGTTCGCGACCACCTGGCAGTTATCGTTCTGATTAAAAAGGAAATTATAATCAACGATACCGGCACCTCAATTCATGAAAGTCAGTTTCATTATATTGACGATGGCTATGGAACCCGTTCTGAATTGATCATGACAGCTCACAGTGCCACAAAGTTGAGAAGCTATCTCAGGGGGAACGGTTCAAAAGCATCTGAAGAAAATTCTTCGACAACACAGAGTGTCATAAAAATATTTACAGCCAACGAAGTCTCCGGGGTGGCTTATCTTGAGACATTTCCTGAAGAATTAGCAAGCCATTCATGGTTACCTGATGAGTTAGTCCGTATTCCATTGAAAAACAGTGGGCTCTTCCCTAATTTTAGTGGGTGATTTAATCTATATTGAACACTTCAAGGCAAGGATGCCGACATGCGCGATAAAGAACTCTACTCTAAAATACTTGGCGTTGAAACTCCGTGGCATGTCGCTCACGTGGAACTCTCCATTACTGAAGGAAAAGTCGAAATCTTTCTCGAACATGATGGCAAAAAGCCTTCTAAATGCAGTGTTTGTGATAAACCCTCTCCGGGTTACGATCGACGTCAGAAGAAGTGGCGGCATCTGGATACCTGCCAGTTTCAAACCATCCTTATTGCTGATGTTCCGCGTACACAATGTTCCGATCACGGTGTAAAAACAATACAGGTTCCATGGGCTGAACCGAACTCTGGTTTTACGGCCTTGTTTGAAGCACTTGTTATTGACTGGCTGAAAGAGGCAACAACCAGTGCAGTTGCCCAACAAATGAAGCTTAGCTGGAATGCCATCGACGGTATCCAACAGCGTGCAGTAGCGAGAGGTCTGGCACGCAGAGTACACGACAATCCCAAACGGTTAGCCGTTGACGAAACCTCATTCCAGAAGAGGCGTGAGTACGTCACTGTGGTTACAGATCATGAAAAAGGCATTGTTTTACATTTGGCCGACAACCATAAAGCTGACAGCCTCAATGAGTACTTTGAGACCCTGACGCCAGACCAGAAAGCCGGTATTGAATGCGTTACCATGGATATGTGGAAGCCCTTTATCAAGGCAGTCACATTGCATGTGCCAGAAGCCAGGGAGCGAATAGCATTTGACAAGTTCCATGTTGCCCAGTACTTAGGCAATGCGGTCAATAAAGTTCGCATAGAAGAGCATAAAGCGCTTATGTCTACAGGGTCAGACTTACTCAAAGGTACCCGGTTTGACTGGCTAACAAATCCTGAAAATATGAGCGATGAAAAGTGGGAAGCGTTCGAGCCGTTGCGTGATTCAAAGCTGAAAACAGCACGAGCCTGGGCCATCAAAGAGATGGCGATGACACTGTGGAATTACACATCACGAGCTTGGGCTATCAAGGCATGGAAACGGTGGCTGAGCTGGGCACTGAGGTGTCGGCTTGAACCTGTTCGTAAAGTGGCCAAGATGATCAAAGAACACCTGTGGGGAATTATTAACGCAATAGTTCTGAAAGCCGACAATGGCCGTGCAGAAGGCATGAATGGAAAGATACAGCGACTCAAGGGTCGAGCCTACGGCTACAGAAACAGAGAAAGGTTCAAAACTGCAATTTACTTTCATTGTGGTGGCCTTGATCTTTATCCAAGAGGGGTGAATCGCTGAAATTTACCCACACAATCTGAGGTAGAGCCAAACAGTGCACCTGAAGCAGAAATATTGGATTCACAGACCTTCAGTGAATTCAAATCAGCAGGCTTTTTTCAGCTACATCGATCCATAAACAGAGACTATAAAATAAATAAGGCTCCTCGCTGTTTGCTATGGATTTTGTGCTGATATATGACCGATAATCCCCGACCCGGAAGCTCACAGGTTTAAGTAGTCATCCATGGATGGTAATCAGATATTTATGCTCGGCCTCGGCTTGCAGGCACCTTGGAAAATAGTTGATCAGCATCTCGATACAACAAAGAAACCCAATGAGTTGGTACTCAATGTAGGTGCTGAACGCGGTAGTCTCTATCCATGCCCCAAGTGCGGTAAAGCTTCTCAGGCTCATGACTTTAAAGTGCTTACCTGGCAGCACCTGAACTTCTTTCAGCACCATTGCTATATTAAAGCAAAAGTCCCCCGTACGCGCTGTGAGGAACACGGCATTCATCGTGTAAATGTTCCCTGGGCAAGAGAGAATAGTAAGTTCACTCTACTGTTTGAGCAGGCACTGCTAACGCTGGTGAGAGAGATGCCGGTGAAAGCCTGTGCCAAGCATGTTGGCGTGAATGACAAACGCATATGGCGAGTGATTAAACATTATGTCAAACAATCTCTTATGGTAATGGATCTATCAGAATTGAGTGCTATTGGGCTGGATGAAACAGCTTCAAAACGCGGTCACAACTACGTCACAGTGTTCATCGACATGAACCGGAATGACAAACCGGTAGTGTTCGCAACACCCGGCAAAGGTAAGGAAACCGTTAAGAATTTCAGAACCTTCCTCGAAGAGCATGGCGGGCAGGCAAGCAATGTGATGGAAGTGGTCTGTGACATGTCTCCAGCGTTTCTGTCAGCGACGAAAGAAGAGTTCCCAGAGGCCAATGTAACCGTTGACTGGTTTCACGTTGTTCAGCTATTCACTAAGGCTGTGGACGATGTTCGTAAAGCTGAGCGGAAGTTGAAAGACCATCCTAAAAGCCTACGCTGGGCAGTGTTGAAGAAAGCAGATGGCCCTCTCACTAAAAAGCAGATTGAAGCTCTTGTGGAGCTTGAGGCGAGCGACTTGAAGACTGGTATCGCCTGGAAGATCAAAGAGAAACTCCGCTGGATCAGAAAGGCAGAAACACCAAGAGCAGCACGATGGAGACTGACTCACTTTATAAAGTATGCGAAAGAAGCACTGGGCGACTGCGATATTCTAGAGCCTATTCGCAAAGCACTCAGCACAGTAGAAAGTCACGCAGATCGGATATTACAACGCTGGACGTCAACCTATACCAATGCTCGTATGGAGGGGCTAAACAGCCTGTTTCAAGCGGCAAGAAGTCGCGCCAGAGGTTATCGAAATACAGACACGTTTTTGATGATGATATTTATGATTGCCAGCCCTGTGGCAGATATTCTTAAATCCATATGAAACGGCGAAGAGCCATAAATAAAGATGGGGATAGCCGATTTATTACCCTTACATTCGATATAGAAAACAACGCGTTATTGTGTGCACTGAGCCAGACTTCCCAGGAGAACGGAAAAAAAGGTAGGCTACTGTTTGACGACTCTGAAAACCCTGTTTTACTGGGGTCAAGGCATGATCAGAATGACACCTGCTCGCTGATTGAATACACTGAAGAACATGAATCTGAGTATGGATCAAACATATATCCCAGCACTCAGCAAATCATAGCCCTTACGAGTGTATTCGTTGTTCTCTCTGGAACCCTGTATCTCTCAGAAAACTGGACCCACATTCTGCTGATGTGGATCCAAATAGACGTATCACTTACCTATAGCCGCACATAGGCATTATTTATCTTTATCAAATAACTGTATGACGCTGGAGAAATCCAGACGATCACCCGATCTTGACGAGTGCATGCGGAACAGATTATCTGCCAGAGAAGCCATAGGTGTTGCCGATTTACTGCTGGCAGCGGTACCCAGGGCAAGACCAAGATCTTTTGCCATTAACCCCAGCATAAACCCACCCTGATAATCATTACTGGCTGGCACATTCGGCATAACACCCGGAACAGGATTGTACTTTTCCAGTACCCAGTTGCCACCGGAACTGTTACGCATAATTTCTGACAACACTGAAGGATCAAGACCATTATCCATCCCCAGTTTTAATGCTTCAGAAGTGCCTGTCATCAATACAGCCAACAGCATGTTATTACAGATTTTTGCCAGCTGCCCTGCTCCCACTGCACCGGCATGGAAAATATTCTGTCCCATAATCTCCAGATAAGGGCGGGCCATTTCAACAGCCGGGGATTCCCCCCCAACCATGAATGTCAGCAATCCTGCAGCAGCACCGGCTGTGCCCCCTGATACCGGAGCATCGATAAAGCGAATACCCTTTTCAGAGGCACCAGCGCCTACTTCCTTGGCTACCTCGGCCTCAATCGTACTGCAATCAATGACCAGTGCACTCTGGGATATAAAAGAGAAAAGCCCCTTCTCACCCAGATAGAGCGATGCAACATGCTTACCCGCAGGCAACATACTGATGATGACGTCTGCACCTTCTGCAGCTTTCTGCACAGTGTCAGCAGTAGAACCACCCGCAGCTTCATGCTGTTTCAGCGTTTCTGCGACAAGATCGTAACCACAAACATCATGTCCGGCTGACAACAAATTCCGGGCCATGGGTGCTCCCATATTGCCCAGACCTATAAATGCAATTTTTGCCATGATCCCGTTCCTTTTTAATTCTTGTTATCTTAGATGACAGAACATATTTCAGTCGGTCTTTGGGTCAGTCAGTCCAATAAACTATCCTGACCAAAACCCTTTTGTAACAATCTCTCAGCTCAGTGGTTTATCAATCAAAATGCCATTGGGGCTTTCGTTTTTCAAGGAACGCATCAACACCTTCCTGCTGATTTTTACCTTCAAATAATCCAAGAAACAGTTCCCGTTCAAGAGGCAGTGAATCACGACTGAAGCCACTGCGCCCCATCTGAATCAGTTTTTTACAGGCTTTCACAGAATCAGGGCTTTGCTTACTGGTTTTCTGAGCCAATGCTCTGGCTCTGTCCAGAGCTTCTCCTGTGCCCACAACTTCTTCCACCAGACCAATCGTCAGTGCTTTTTCCGCACCCACTTTTTCACCACAGAGAATCATGCGTTTGGTCCAGGCTTCACCCACCAGAATCGTCAGATTCTGAGTGCCACCAGCACAGGGCAACAGACCAACACCCGCTTCAGGTAAAGCCATCACCGCCTGTTCTTCAGCCACACGCAGATCACAGGCCAGCGCCACTTCAAGACCACCGCCCATGGAGTAGCCATTAATGGCCGCAATGGTTAAGCCTTTAAAGTTACTGAGCGCTTCAAAAGCTTCGCCAAATACTTCGGCAAACGGACGAGCCTGATCGGCAGAAATATTTGAGAAGCGTTTCAGATCAGCCCCGGCGCTAAAAAACTTTTCAGAGGCGGATGCAATGATCAGTGCGATCACATCCGGTTTCTGATCCAGCTCTCTGACCATATCACAGAGTTCCCTGAGGCTTTCCGGTGTCCAGGTATTCGCCGGCGGGTTATCAATAGTGATGATAGCGGTATGCCCTTCGAAGGACAGGTGCAATTGCTCAGACATAGTTACTGTAACTCCATTCCGCTGTGGGAAATGCTGTCAGATAATAAACGACGAGCGATTATTAATCGCATGATCTCATTGGTCCCTTCCAGAATCTGATGAACCCTGGTATCCCTAACATGACGCTCCAGTGGGTATTCCTTGATATAGCCATAGCCACCATGAATCTGCAACGCTTCATTACAGACATTAAAGCCAACATCTGTGGCAAATCGTTTGGCCATGGCGCAATAAGAGGTAGCTTCAGGATCTTTTTCATCAAGCTTGAAGGCAGCCATTCGAACCATCTGACGTGCGGCCACCAGCTCGGTATTCATATCAGCTAATTTAAACTGCAGGGCCTGAAAACTGGCCAGTTCACGACCAAACTGTTTCCTTTCCTTCATATAAATTCTGGCAGTATTCAATGCTTGTTGAGCGGTCCCCAGGGAGCAGGTGGCAATATTGATACGCCCACCATCCAGCCCTTTCATGGCAAACATAAAGCCCTGCCCTTCTTCACCCAGAAGATGGCTGACAGGAATCCGTACATTTTCAAAGGTGATTAATCGGGTTGGCTGGGCATTCCAGCCCATTTTGTCTTCTTTTCTTCCATAGCTGATACCGTCCAGGTTGGCTGGAACGGCAAAGGCAGAAATTCCTTTAGCACCGTCTTCACCGGTTCTGGCCATAACCAGCAGAAAATCGGTGCTGCCAGCGCCGGAAATAAACATCTTCGAGCCGTTAAGAACGTAATCATCACCGTCACGAACCGCCCTGCTTTTCAGGGAAGCAGCGTCACTGCCCGCTCCCGGTTCAGTAAGACAATAGGACGCCAGCTTATCACCCGTGGTTAAGCCTTCCCCCCACTCAGCCTTGATGCTATCACTGCCAAACTCACCCACCATCCAGGTCACCATATTATGAATGGTGAGATAGGCGGTTGTCGCCGTACAACCCATGGACAATTGTTCAAAAACAAGATGAGCGTCCAGACGTGACAAACCAAGACCTCCCATTTCTTCACTGGTATACAGTGAACAGAAACCCAGAGCGCCTGCTGCCTTGATCACATCCACAGGGAAATGAGATTTCAAATCCCATTCGGCCGCGTGGGGTGCCAGTTCGGCTTCAGAAAATTGCTGAGCCAGATCACGAAAGGCGACCTGATCTTCAGAAAGGTTAAAATCCATCGATGCCTCGCATTTAAAAATTCTTAACTGGTATGACGATATTCGTACTGGTTTAGATCAATTTAGAACATCTCCACGGCAATAGCCGTCGCTTCTCCACCACCAATACAGAGAGAAGCAATCCCTTTTTCGGCGCCCCGTTTTTTCAGGGCATACAACAGTGTTACCAGAATCCGTGCACCACTGGCTCCCAGCGGATGACCCAGCGCACAGGCACCACCATTAACATTAACCTTGCCCTGCTCCAGACCCAGCTCTTTCATCGCCATCATGGTCACTACGGCAAAGGCTTCGTTTATTTCAAAAAGATCCACATCATCGGTTTTCCAATCCAGCTTCTTCAGCAGTTTTCCCACACCATCGATGGGAGCCAGAGTGAACTCTTCAGGCTTCTGTGCATGACTCTGATACCCGGCAATTCGTGCCAGTGGAGTGAGACCACGTGACAGGGCATCGTCTTCCCGCATAAGCACCAGGGCTGCAGCGCCATCGGAAATTGAACTGGAATTAGCCGCGGTTACCGTTCCATCTTTTGCAAAAGCCGGTCTTAAACTGCGGATTTTTTCAGGTCTGGCTTTGCCAGGCTGCTCATCCTCATCCACCCGGCCGTTCCTGATTTCTACACTGGCAATTTCGTCAACAAAGGCACCTGTTGCAATGGCCGCCTTAGCGCGTTCAAGTGACAAGAAGGCATAATCATCCATGGCTTCGCGGCTGACATTAAATCGATCAGCCGTCTGCTGGGCAAATACGCCCATGGCATTGCCTTCGTAGGCATCTTCAAGACCATCGGTAAACATATGATCTTTTACCTGTCCGTGACCAATACGCATTCCACCCCTGGCTTTATCCAGCATATAAGGTGCGTTGGTCATGCTTTCCATGCCACCGGCAACCACCACATCGGCTTCACCGGTTTGTAATTGCGCAGCCGCCAGCATGACCGTTTTCATACCTGAACCACAGACTTTATTCACCGTTGTCGCGGGAACACCATCAGGAATGCCTGCACCGCGAGATGCCTGTCGTGCCGGGGCCTGGCCAACACCTGCAGGTAGAACACAACCCATCAACACTTCGGAAACAGAATTGGCATCAAGGCCAGACCGTTCAAGCGCCGACTGGATAGCCACGGTACCCAGCTCTGTGGCGGATTTGGAAGAAAGCGCTCCCTGAAAACCACCCATGGGTGTTCTGGCAGCGGAAACAATAACTATATTCTGGCTTGGAGTAGACATGAGGATCTCGCATTCTTGTTTTACTGTAAGAGCTTTACTGTGAGAGCTGTTTTTGCCGGATCAAAGCATTTTTGAATCAAGCACTTCTATATAAAAGCACGCTTGATTCTATGCAATGACCATCAACAAAGAGATGATCAGCTATCGCGCTCATGACTGATGTGCATCACCAATGGCCTGTTCAGGAGACTGACCGCGAACAGTCTGTCCTACGCGGCAACGGCTCCTGCGTTGCACTAGCTCCTGCATTTATGCAGTCGCGTATTAATGCCGTAAACAGCTGTGTGGTAGCTTATCAGTTATCATATTTTTGCAAGTCTGAACGGACAATACCAAGAGCGACAAGTTTACGCAAACGTAAACTTTCCATTTCATTTGACTGTACACTCTCTCACATGGGTAACAGGGTCTTTCTGCACGCTTTTTACGCCCTGATGACAGCGGGTAAACGGTTATTTCCTGGCGGGTTTCCAGGTATTACACCAGCCCGCCTTTTTCACAGGCCGGTTCCCGAACAAGGCACAGGCGTTATTAGTTTTCTCATTAAAAAACAGAAAATTACCGCAATCCTGCCCTTTTCGGTATTTCGGATCACCCACAGCTTCAGTGGCATTTTCTACATAGTGAAGGCTTTTAGCCAACGGCTCATCTACAGAGACTGCAGCCAGCGGCTTTCCGGAATCAGCCTGAAGATTCAGTAACGGAATCATCCCTGATACACAGGCTACTCGAAGAAACTGCTTTCTCTTCATCATCATCGTCGTCTTCATCATCTTCATCAATAGATCCCTGAATCAGTTCTCTATTCTGCGGCAAAATAAAACCACGGAATAAAAGTAGCATGTTCCTGTCAAAGGGCTTATTGGCAGATCTTTTTTTCAGGCCAGAAACAATTCATCCTTTCCGGAAGCCCGATTACTTTGAATACATGTGAAAACCGTCGGATTTTTTACTTCTTTTTTGCGTTATTCATGGGGTAGGATGATTCAGGCCAATATAATAAATGATAAAGAGCAGCTGTGATTTCACTACATCCCCACAAAGTCGACTCGCCAGACACCATCAGCCGGGAATTTGAACAACTGGGCTATATCTGCAGTAAAAACATTGCAACCACTGTCTATCTGGCTTGCCAGCTCCAGAAGCCCATTCTGGTGGAAGGACCTCCCGGTGTCGGAAAAACAGAGCTGGCAAAAATTACTGCTAAATATCTCGGCAGCCCGTTGGTGCGCTTGCAATGCTACGAAGGACTCGACGAATCCAAAGCCCTGTATGAATGGAAATACGGTAAGCAGCTGTTGTATACCCAGGTTCTGAAAGATCAATTATCCGAAGTACTTAAAGGGGCTGAAGGGCTGGATGAATCCGTCAGTCGTCTGCACCAGTTTGGCGATATATTCTACTCTGAGGCGTTTCTTGAATCCCGTCCTCTACTTCAAGCATTGAAAGAACAGGATGGAGCTGTTCTTCTCATAGATGAAATTGATAAAGCCGATCAGGAATTTGAGGCTTTTCTACTGGAAATGCTCGCAGAATACCAGGTGTCCATTCCTGAAATCGGTACCATTCAGGCAAAGCATAAACCCCTGGTATTTCTCACCAGTAATAATACCCGTGAACTGGGTGATGCCCTTAAACGACGTTGCCTGCATCTTTATATTCCTTTTCCCGATTCCCGCACAGAAGCAAGAATCATCGCCAGTCAGGTGCCGGAAATAGAGGAGGTCCTGCGACTGCAACTGGTTCAATTTGTGGGAGCGCTCCGTGAACTTGCGCTAAAAAAAGTACCTGCGGTCAGTGAAACCATTGATTGGGCCAGGGCCTTATTACTACTGAATACTGAACAGCTGGACCAACAATGGGTGCGATCCACTCTGAATTTGCTGTTGAAATTTCAGGAAGACATTGAAATTGTGACACCTCAAATTTCACAATTACTTAACAATAAACAGCGTTCCAGGTGAGTCTGAAAAATGCAGCCGATCATCTGTGAATTTATCGCCGTGTTACGTCATGCCGGATTACCGGTTTCCCCGGCAGAAACCCTTGATGCTCTCGCAGCAGTGCAACTGGTGGGCATTGAAAATCACCATCTATTGAAATCGGTCTTATCATCATCGCTGGCAAAAACACTGGATCACAGCAGGCAATTGGACACATTGTTTGATGAGTATTTTCATGGTTTCTCAATGAACAATGAAGCGATACCGGCCTTATCTGAAAGTCTGAAAAATAATGATATTGAGCTGAAATCCAGTCTCGCACAGTTATTGATGGACAGTGATCCCCAGAATATAGAGCTCGCCATTACTTCTGCTATTCGTCAGAAAAATCTGTCGAAAATACAGTTCTTCACTCAGAAATCACTCTTTACCTTTCAGGTTTTGCAACAGATGGGCAATGCCGAATTCAATGATGAACTGGCACAGCTGGCGGCTGGCAATGGCAATGGCAATGGCAATGGCAATGGCAATGGCAATGGCAATGGCAATGGCAATGGCAATGGCAATGCCAATGCCAATGGCAATCAAGAATTGATTCATGCTCTGGAACACGCCAGAGATAAACTTCAGGAAAAAATAAAAAACACCGTCCATCAGCAGTTTGAATTATTTTCAGGAAACAACGCCCTTGAACTCAGAGAACAACTGTTGAACAAACAACCCCTGAGTCAGATCGATCGTTACTACTACGATAATATGGTGCGACTGATTCAGAAAGCTGCCAGAAAACTGGCCACCGTTCATGGCCGACGCCGTAGAACCACCAATCGTGGTGTACTTGACGTACGAAAAACCATCACAGCCAATGCAGCATTTGATGGTGTGCTTTTTCAAACACGCTGGAAATCACGCCGCATTGAACGACCTAAATTAATCATTTTGTGTGACGTCAGTGGTTCAGTCAGTAAGGTGGCACGGTTTCTGTTACTCTTCCTTCACTGCCTGCAGGATGTATTACCCAGAGTCCGATCCTTTGTATTCGCTTCCAGCACAACAGAGGTTACGGACGCGTTTAAAAAAGCCTCCATTGAAGAAGCCATAGATAATGTAATGGATCAGCTGGCAGACAGGCCCACTGATTATGCCCAGGCACTCAATGATTTCAGCAAGATGACAATGAATGACATTGATCAGAAGACTACGGTTATCATGCTGGGAGATGCCAGAAATAATTACTCACCGGGCAATCAAAAAGCATGGCAGAAAATCAGTCAATACAGTAAAAGGGTTATCTGGCTGAATCCCGAAGGCCGATCTAGCTGGAACACCGGCGATTCGATCATGTCTGAGTACGCCCCTTACTGCACAAACGTTGAAAGCTGTCGAACTCTACAGGATCTTATACGAATTATGGACAACATCACCTTGCAGATGACAAGAGGATAATACGTCGATAACAGTACACAAGGAGCGCTCAAATCCCTATGCAGACAGACTGCTAATCCACGATAGAACATACTTAAGTTCATACTGAATTCATTCGATTTCCGGTTACCATTCGGGTCAAACTGTCATCATAAAACCAGTAATAAAGCGGACATCAGGGACAACCAACTGTGTATAGCCATTTCTCCTTTAAGAGCCAATAAAATTATACCGAACATACATTTATAAACTAGCTTATTAACTCCACAGTGTTTTTGTTTACAAGGCTCAAGGAGAAAATATGTTAATAATAAGAAATGCATTATTGGCGGCTATTTTCTGGAGCTGCAATGCATGCATTAACCTGTCCCTGGTGTATGCGGATGATCCTAAAGCTGAAAAATACGCCATACCTGACGGGTATGAGTTGTCACTCCTGAGCCCCTTGATTCCCGCCGACCGAACAGCAATGGTTGTTGGTTCTACCCCCGATAATAACAGCCTCATTTTAAACCTGAAGTACAACAGCAAAGATCATTTACCTGCTGTGGTTTTATATGATCTGAAAACACAAACCGGAGCACCTCTGGGCACAGGCTTTGGTTGCATTACTGCATTTGATGTAACGGATGAAGTGCACCTTAAACCCGACTCAGACCCTCAAGGAGTACTCATTGCAGGCCTGGTTGCACCAGAACTGAACGGCAGCTGCGCTATTGACAAGGGCTCATTTCCAGCGGTCTGGATGAATAACGAGTGGGTACGTCTTGATACCAGTGCGTTCAAAATGCCTGATGATTGCCAGCCCTGCTATATCCGACCAATGGCTTTTGCCAAAGAGAACCCCCAATGGCTGATAGGCAAGATGGTGTCCTCCGGTGGAGGGCGATTTTATGGGGTGGTGATCTGGAAATATGATGAGACGACAGATCGTTATCTGGGCTCTCAGCTTATTCCGGAATATATTGATGAATTAATGATCAATGACTTTACAGGCATTAGTTTTGACGGAAAGCAGTTTGTCTTATCCATGATGGATATTAGTGCAGATAAGAAATTGGCTGAACAGAGATATCAGCTTATAAAAAAAGGCCATTTAAGCTCGATTAAAGATCAAAGACCTACTTTTACGGCTGCATTTACACTTAACGGACTTAACTACAGCAAGCTTCTACCAACAGATTACCAGAACTGGGCTATTGCACTTTATCCACCAAGGAAGAGTGTACTGATTGTCGACAGGGTGAGTAACCAGGGAACCTATTTTAACCTGACCAGTGGACACTTAGACAACAGCACCCAGTTCAACTTCGAATATATGCCAAACTTTTTTACGGGCCGAAAGATTGCCTATAGTGACAATCTTCAATTAATGGTTTCAAACACAGAACTTGGATTTGGCGAGTTAATGGGAATGGCTACTGTCTATCAGGAAAGAGCGGCCAATCACAATAAACAGGAATCACTGATATCATATCTATCCAATGAGTGTGGCCTTCAGGGCGAACCACTCAGCCGGTGTGAGTCAGGGTACCTTAAAATGACACACATCAGAGGGAATACAGGATATGGAGATTGCTTTGATTATATGAATACAGAAAAAACATCGTATATATTGAGCATGGATCTTTCTGGTTGTCCGGCTCCTTTCTGGAAGTAAAGTCAGCACGTTCTGCTGCCAATGTTGGGCTTCACTTCGTTCTGCACCAACCTACAATAGTCTCAAAATAAGTTTCGTATTTTCATCGTACAGATCGACTTGTTAGCGTAGGTTGGGCTGAGGGACGAAGCCCAACAATTCTGTCAGCACGTTCTGCTGCCAATGTTGGGCTTCACTTCGTTCTGCACCAACCTACAATAGTCTCAAAATAAGTGTCGTATTTTTATCGTACAGATCGACTTGTTAGCGTAGGTTGGGCTGAGGGACGAAGCCCAACAATTCTGTCAGCACGTGCTGCTGCCAATGTTGGGCTTCACTTCGTTCTGCACCAACCTACATTAGCGGTTCCTAGAACAGTCTTTCTCCATGAAAACGCAGGTGATCCTCAATAAAGGTGGCAATAAAATAGTAGCTGTGATCATAACCTTCGTGAGTGCGTAGCATTAAAGGATAATCTTTCTCACTGGCTATCTTTTGCAGGTTCCCGGGCTTGAGTTGTTCCTCAAGAAAATTATCCGCCAGTCCCTGATCGACCAGTGCCGGAACCCGACCTGCCAGTGAGTCAACCCCCGCCAGTAACTCACAGCTGTCGTACTCTTTCCACTGTTCCCGATCACTACCCAGATAGGCCGTAAATGCCTTTTCTCCCCATGGGCAGTTAACCGGATTCACAATGGGACTGAACGCAGACACTGATTCATAACGATCCGGGTTTTTCAGCGCGATGGTCAGCGCTCCGTGCCCTCCCATGGAATGCCCGGCAATGGAACGCTTCTGACTCACCGGAAAATGTGATTCGATCAAAGCAGGCAGTTCGTCAACCACATAATCATACATCCGGTAATGGTCGGCCCAGGGCGGTTGAGTCGCATTAAGATAAAATCCGGCACCAAGACCCAGGTCATAAGCACCGTTTTCATCATCCGCTACCTCATTACCCTGTAAATCGGGACATCTTGGACTGGTATCCGGCGCCACAATGGCAATCCCCAGCTCAGCAGCAATACGTAATGCTCCAGCCTTCTGCATAAAGTTTTCATCATTACAGGTCAGGCCGGAAAGCCAGTATACAACCGGCACTGGTTCAGCCACGCTACCAGTATTATCTGTGCAGACCTGTGGTGGCAGATAGACAGCAAACTGCATCTTGCAGTTCAGGCTACTCGATGAATGGCTGTATTGTTTATGCCAGCCACCAAAGGTTCTAGTTTGTGAGACAAGTTCAATGGTCATGAATGCTACCGGGTCAGTACTATTTATCGAAATAAATCACGGATTATCGAAATGGATCACTGATCGAATACTTTCGCCTCTATGCATCAGGTCAAAAGCTTCATTAATGCCATCAAGTCCCATGGTATGGGTAATAAAGTCACTGAGCTTAAATTCACCTTTCATATAACGTTCAACATATTCAGGTAATTCACTGCGACCTTTCACTCCACCAAAGGCGCTGCCTCTCCAGACACGACCAGTAACCAGCTGGAACGGGCGGGTGGATATTTCCTGACCGGCACCGGCCACACCGATAATAACGGACTCGCCCCAGCCCTTATGACAACATTCCAGCGCTGAACGCATGACATCAACATTACCAATGCATTCAAAGGAGTATTCGACGCCACCGTCGGTCATTTCAACAATAACATCCTGAATGGGCTGATCGTAATTCTTTGGATTAATGCAGTCAGTGGCACCCAGTTGCCGGGCCAGTTCAAACTTGCTCTCATTGATATCAATGGCAATGATACGACCGGCTTTAGCCATAGCCGCACCAATCACGGCACTGAGTCCAATACCTCCCAGACCGAATATCGCTACGGTGTCGCCTTCCTGTACTTTAGCGGTATTCATGACCGCTCCCATACCGGTTGTGACCCCACAACCCAGCAGGCAGACTTCTTCAAGAGGAGCATCTTTATTGACTTTCGCCAGGGAAATCTCCGGTAACACGGTGTATTCAGAGAATGTTGAGCAGCCCATGTAATGAAAAATGGGCTGGCCATTTATAGAAAACCGGGTAGTACCATCAGGCATTAAACCCTTCCCCTGGGTAGCACGAATTTTCTGACACAGATTGGTTTTACCCGACAGGCAGAATTTACACTCGCCACATTCCGGTGTGTACAGGGGAATAACATGATCGCCCACCGCCACACTGGTGACACCTTCGCCTATGGATTCCACCACTCCGCCACCTTCATGACCCAGAATGGCAGGAAAAACACCTTCAGGGTCATCGCCCGACAGAGTATAGGCATCTGTATGACAAACACCCGAGGCGAGAATACGAACCCGGACTTCGCCCGCTTTCGGTGGCATGACATCCACTGTTTCCATGGACAAAGGTTCGCCTGCTGCCCAGGCCACCGCGGCACGGGATTTCAAAATATCAACGCTCATACTTTCTCCGACATGATTTGATTTACTGTGACAATTGCAACTATTTTAGAAGGTAAAAATCAATCATCAATACAATATCTGTAACAAAACAACCGTCATCCGTCGTTTTTCAGCTCATGGCAGTACAAAATGCTAAAAAGAGGAAACTTCATCCGCATAAAGACATGATCTCCCGGTTCGCTGATTCTACCTTGCGGCAACCGGAAAGATCATACGGAATATAGATGAGTAAAAAAAATGGATAATCTCAGCTTCTTTTGTCTTCAATCAGGATTCCATCCGAAGCCAGTTCACCCACTTCCATGGAACGGGTTGTTCCGGAAAGCTTACAGACAATCTTCATAGTTTCTCTGATCATCGATTGATCGAGTTCGTCCGCTGCTTCATAGAGTAATGTCATCTGATCTCGACTATCAATGGACTCGACGATAAGGCGAGCTTTCTGGATCTCAGGGTGGCGCTGAACGATTTCAGCGATCTGATTTGGATGGACAAAAAGGCCCTTAACTTTTGTTGACTGATCTGCCCTTCCCATCCAGCCTTTGATTCTCATATTGGTGCGACCGCATGAAGACGACCCTGGTAACAGGGCAGTCAGGTCACCGGTTGCGAATCGTATCAGAGGGTATTCATGATTAAATACGGTGACCAGAATTTCACCAACGTCACCGGGTTCAACCAACTCCCCGGTTCCGGGCTTTACAATCTCAAGAATAATATCTTCTGCTACGATCATACCTTCATCGGCAGACGATTCGTATGCGATGAGACCCACATCGGCCGTGGCATACGCCTGCAAACAGCGGATACCCTGCCGGGAAAACGCCTGACGAAGAGATTCAGGTAATCCTTCACCACTCACCAGAGCATGGGTAATAAACGACAAATCCAGGTTTTCGTCTTTCGCCCGATCCAGCAGAATTTTCAAAAACGAGGGTGTCCCGCAATATCCGTTTGGACGTAGAGAATCCAGTACTCGCAGCTGCTGCTCGGTCTGTCCGGTTCCAGCAGGGATAACCGCACACCCACAGGCTCGTGCGCCAGAATCCATGATGAATCCGCCCGGACTCAAATGGTAAGAAAGCGTATTATGGACAACACCTCCGGACCTGAACCCTGCCGCATAGAAGGCTCGTCCCATACGCCACCAGTCTTCGTCTTTGCCTTCCGGCTCATGAATCGGCCCCGGCGACTGGTAAAGTCGAGCCACTGAGCCAGGAGCAACACCATTTAAACCACCAAAAGGCGGGAATTGATTCTGCAAATCAATCATGTCCGACTTCCGGGTCACGGGTAACCGGGCGAGTGCTGCTCTCGATGTAATCTGTTCGGGATGCAGTTCTTTCAGGCGTTCACCGTAGAACAGGGTATTATCCATGGCATAAGCGAGAGTATCCTGAAGACGGGTGATCAGATACTGCTCTCGTTTCTCAGGCTTCTGCTTTTCTTTATGGTCAAAAAACATTAAATCTTTTCCCTGTCGAATCTTGAGATCTTGAGATTTTGAAATCTTGAAATCTTGAAATCTTGAAATAAAGCTCTCAGAGCCAGCGCTTCCGTCGCTTGTATGACTTCAGGTTTTTAAAACTTTTTCGCTCTTCACTGCCACCAAGATAGAATTCTTTCACATCCTGATTATTGAGCAACGCCTCACTTGATCCATCCAGTACCACCTTGCCCGATTCCATAATGTAACCGTAATCAGCACACTTCAGTGCAAAATTGGCATTTTGTTCCACCAGCAGCATGGTGATGCCCTGCTCTTTATTTATTTTTTCGATAATGCCGAATACTTCTTTCACTAACAGGGGTGACAATCCCATGGAAGGTTCGTCCAGCAGGATCATTTTCGGATTGGCCATCATTGCCCGGCCAATGGCCAGCATCTGCTGCTCGCCACCAGAAAGATATCCGGCAAGTCCGGTACGTTCTTTTAATCGGGGAAAATATTCAAATACTCTATCAATTTCTTGCTTGATATTACCTTCTCTGCGGGTATATGCACCTAATCGAAGATTTTCAACACAGGTCATGTCCTCAATAATCCGGCGACCTTCCATCACCTGAAAAATACCCGACCGAACAATTTCTTCTGCATTTTTACGATCAATGCGTTCGCCCATGAAGCGGATTTCACCACGACTGACCTCACCATCTTCTGACTTTAACAGACCGGAGATAGCTTTAAGGGTAGTTGACTTGCCCGCACCATTGGGGCCCAGCAGTGTGACTATTTTACCCTGTTGAACATCCAGGCTGACGCCTCTGAGTACAAGAATAACGTCGTCGTAAACCACTTCTATATTATTAACACTGAGCACTGGCTCAATGGGTTCAATCTTTCTGGCTGCTTCCATAATAATACTCCCGGAAAGATGTTTGCCGGATCAAATCAGATCCGGCAAATCTATCAGTATCCTAACCAGTCACTTCTGCGAGGCAATGTAATCTGGGAAATTCGGTTTACATTAATATCACCACCGTTCCAGCGTGTCTGATAGATATTAACGGTGTTGATACCCCGGTGATCTTCCGATGACCAGTTTGCCGGCAGACAAACGCCCTCAAGACCGGCAGGAACCCAATCTCTGGTGGCATACATGCCTTTCTTAACATTTTCTCCGGTAATACCGCCGTTTTTCTTGGCCCATGACATGGCTTCTTTCATATAAAAAGCCGAACAGACACCACGAATATAGTGATGAGTACGGAATGCGTCATCGTTTGTAGCACTTTTTGCAATGTTACGAACGGTTTCCATGCCAGCCACATCATCAGACCAGAAAGGCGTCATTGCAGGAAAAACATAGTTGTCTATTCCCTTGCCAACCGCTTCGAAGGTCAGCTTATCGCCTCCCCAGATGTTCGACATAAACTGTATATCTGTACCCACTGTATCGCAGGATTTGATCAGGGAAACAACGGAGCCCCCAAGGTTAGCCACATAACCATAGTTTGCACCACTGGTTTTTATGGAGAGACACTGGGCTTTAAAATCACCGGGTTTCATTGACACCACAACGGACGGTTTTACATCAAAACCGAGTTCTGCTGCATATTCTCCACAGGCCGCTTTGGGTGCATTGGGATAGGGGTGGTTATCGCCAATATGGACAAATCCTGGCTGCCCCGATTTTCCTTTGGTGTCCCAGTCTTCCTTCGCCCACTTGACCAGTGCACGACAGGTATCCGAATAGGAGGCACCGTAGAAGAAGTTATAAGGCGCGGGTTTTTTAGTCTTGGGATTCTTACCTGTGGGATCCGTCAGATGGCCTGAATAGGAAGCCGAAAAAACCGGAACCTTGTCTTTTGCCACGAATGAAATAAGGGCTTCTGTATCCGCTGTTCCCCACCCCTGCATGGCTACCATGTTTTTCCTGGAAGTCCACTTTTTGTAATTGCTGATTGCCTGGGGAACCTTGTAGGCATAATCAACCGTTTCGAACTCTACACTGGTGCCATCTACTCCACCATTGGCATTAATCCATGTCATGGTATCCTTGACACCATCCGCATAATGTTTGCCAACAAATGCCGTAGGGCCCGAATAATCAGCCAGATGTCCAACAAACACTTTATCGGACTTTGCCGTAGCCGTGAGTGGCAATAACGCCCCTATTGCCACCGTTACCAGCGTCGCTTTGAATGAAATTTTCTTACCCATTACACAGTCTCCTGATTTTTTATTGTTGTTATTTTCTTAGGTGAATTTGTTAGACACTCACTGTTATAGTCGCCATAACGCCTTTGGCAATTTATTCGCACTACTTGTAAGCATACGGAAAACATCAGTAAGCAAAAGGGTAATACTTCCAGTATGCCTTTATCTGTTTCCAGCGGTGTGCCAGTCCCTCCGGTTCGAAAACAAGAAACAAAATAATAACCAGTCCTATGGCCATTTCCTTAAAAAAGGCCAGCCCTTCTATAAGGCTTGAAGAATGGATCAGCCCGGAATCAGCCAGCAGGGATACCATTGATTCCAACACTTCGGGCAACAGCACAATAAAAACGGTTCCCATCAAAGCGCCCTGTACCGAACCCAGCCCACCAATAATAATCATGGCCAAAAACTGGATGGACATCATCATGGTAAAACCTTCAGCAGAGACAAATCCCAGATAATGACCATAGAGAGCACCACCAATACCTGCGTAAAAAGACGAAATACCAAAGGAAAGCAATCGATACCAGGTCAGATTAATACCCATAATTTCTGCTGAAAGATAATGATCCCGGACAGCAACAAAAGCTCTGCCATCCCTCGTTCTCATAAGATTGGCTCCCCAGAGGTACATGACCACCAGCGAAAATAGAGCCACGTAGAAAAAAGACTGATCACTATCAAATACGTAACCCGCCACACTGACCGATTCGGCGGCGGCGCCATAAGAACCTCCGGTAAACCAATCTGCCCTGGCAAAAAAATCTTCAATAATAAACTGGGCAGCCAGCGTTGCTATGGCCAGGTAAAGCCCCTTGATTCTGGCAGCCGGTAAACCGAACATCATACCAACGGCCATGGTAAAAACACCCGCCATGGGTATAGAAAGCAAGACAGGAATAGCAAAGGTATTACTGAACCAGGCTGAAGCAAAGGCACCAAAGCCGAAGAATGCCCCATGCCCCAGTGATATCTGCCCTGTGAAGCCAACCAGGATATTCAATCCCAAAGCGGCAATACCCAGATAGGAAATCTGGATAAACAACGTCAGAAAATAGGCATCCAAAACCAGGGGTGCAAAACACAAAGCCACTATGCTGAGCAGGGCAACAACCCGGATCAGGCGTGTATCAAAAATCTGTGTATCAGCCTTGTAGGACGTTCGAAAATCCCCGCAAGGCCGCATGGAAAGACTGATCATTATTTTAATTCCTTTCCGCTTCGCTTAATGA
>CBDBOO010000008.1:0-114871 GCA_965208385.1 Endozoicomonas sp. | reverse complement strand
GAGGAGCAGCGTCTTTAACCGGTGTAAGTGCCGTTTCCTGAACTTTACTGCTGATTGAATCGGGGAGAGGTTGAAACTGTTTTGATGCACTTATTTGTTTATCAACTTCCAGATTCATTACTTTTTTTAATCGATTGCTATCATCATAATTCTTTGTGAGTTCGGATTTTAGTTCTTGAACGGATACCCTGGCTGGATTGAATGTTGCGAGATGGGTCGCTACTTTTCTTTCGGCATAAATATCCTGCAAGGCATTTTGTGCATTCTGGCTAAGACGATTTTCCTTGGAGATGGTTTCGATGAATTGATTCAGTGTGCGGAGATCTTCATAAGGGAGACGACGAAGATCGGAGCGAAAGGTATGGATATCCGGATTTTGGGTATTACCATAAGAGCCGTTCCGATAATTTTCTAATAATTTTTCCTGAGTTGGATTCTCATCCAGTTTAGTCGTAACCCTGTGTAAAGTGGGCTGGGATTCTGGTGATCGAATGATAGGTTGTCCCTGAAGGGGCTCGACTTTGCGAAATCGTATTGGCTTGGAAACGGGGCTGGCCATACCCTTGGTTTTCCCTGTGTTGAGTTGTAGCGAGATTTTATTTTGAAAATAACGCGTGACGGGTTTCAGTTTACCACCCAGTCCGAATAGTGCGCGACAGGCTCTGAGTCCCCAGATTTTTTTTGATAGTTTGGAACTGACATTATAGGTTTCACCAGCAATGGTCAGTGTTTTTGTCAGCGTTTGCGTAGATGATACCGGCTGCAGTTGGGAGGGGGGGGCGGGTGTATGTCCCTGTACAGGTCCTTTGTTCATTAGAATATTCCTGTAATAAAAAAGTAGTAATTAATCTTTAGAATAATTCACTAATGTACAAGGTCCAAAAAATTTGTTTGGCTTAATGCCAGTTCAGCAATTGTTTTTGAAATACTGCTGTCATATGTGTGTCATATTTATGTCATTAATATGACACATATAAGCTGTATTTTTTCAAAAAATCTGATGTGCCATCTTCGGCATTGCATTATTTTGTTAGAACCGGATTCGGAAATTATGGATAAACAGTTTAAATCCAACCAGTTATTTTTTGTGGCTGTTTTTGTTCTTACTTTTTTTCTCAACGGCCTGATGTTTTCTGGCTCAGTTCATGCCGAAGATGAGTATCTTTTTTCAATTCACGGTTCCAATACCGTTGGTGCCAAGCTGGGCCCGGAACTTGCTGTGCGCTTTTTGCAGAGCAAGGGAGTAAAGAATGTGGGTGTTTATCCCGGAAATGCAGAGAATGAAAGCCGGATTACCGGTTATCTGCCTGAGCAGGAAAAACTGGTCAGTATTTATGTAGCGGCTCACGGTTCTTCCAGCGGCTTCAAGGCTTTAAGCAAAGGTGTTGGCGATATTGCTGCAGCGTCGAGAAGAATCAAGAAAAAAGAAAAGATCAAATTACAAAAATTGGGCGATTTCAGTTCCAGTGAGTCTGAGTTTGTTATTGGAATCGATGGTCTTGCGGTTATTGTTCATCCGTTAAATCCGTTAAATCCGATAAAAAATCTTGAAATGGATCAGATTGCAAAACTCTTTTCCGGTGAAATAAGGAATTGGAAAGAATTAGGTGGAGAAGACAGAATAGTCAATATTTTCGCCCGGGATAATCAATCAGGCACATGGGACACATTTAAAAATCTGGTTCTGGCAAAAAAATACACATTGTCATCTGAGGCCCATCGGTTTGAATCTAATGCCGAGTTGTCTGGAGAAGTCCTGAAGAATGAAGGGGGCATCGGTTTCGTCAGTCTGAATACCATTGGCGGTGCCAAGCCGTTAATGGTGTCGGATGCGTCAGGCAAAGCTCTGGCTCCGAAATTGATCAACGTGTCTACGGAAGACTATGTACTGAGCCGTCGGTTATATATGTACCTTCCAGAGAATTCAGAAAATGCTGATGCCCGTGAGTTTGTTGAATTTGCCGTTAGTGATCAGGGTCAGAATGCAGTGACCCATGTGGGTTATGTCTCTCAGCATATTGCCTTGAGGGATTCTGACCAGAGTGCAATGCCAATGACTTACCAGAATATGATCCATTCATTTGATCGCGCTTCTGTTAATTTTCGCTTTGATCAGGGCAAGGCCAAATTGGATAATAAGGCGAAGATGGATATTCAGAGACTGGTTCGGTTTATTAATGAAGGTTCCAGAAAAGTAAGGCTGATTGGTTTTTCTGAAACAAATGATGATTCCAGTTTCTCTAAATTACTGTCTAAACTCCGGGCTGATGTAGTTAAACGTCAGCTGATCAGAAACGGCGTTTCCAGAAAGAAAATTGAAATCCTGGGTTATGAACCTAAAATCGATCGGCAGCTGGAAGTCACCGTATCCCGTTTGATTCGGGATCGCAGGGTGGAAGTCTGGGTGCAGGAAGAAGGTGCTGTACGTTACTCGGCAGACACTCCTGAATCAACCATGGTGGCGCAGCAATAGTTTCTATCTGTGGTGCTTGAAGGTGCGAGTTGATTTCTGTATTCGCTCCTCTCAATAGCTCCTCTCAATAGCTCCGTGAATTCCCGGAGCTATTGAGAGTTATTGTCTACTGGTCTCACTCTACTTATCTGCGATGAGAGGTCTGGGCTGCCTTTTTTTCTTCCGGTGAGTTAAACATCAGATAGAGTTCCATTAATACTTCGGGTATCTGGCTGCACATGTCTTCGGTCAGAGATTGGTCTTTACGAATTTCCCTGAATTCTTCTTCATCATCAAAAAGCCCGGAAGCCAGCATGATGGGGAGAAGCAGTTCACAAACTTCCTGCTCATTACTTTCAAACCAGGCGTCTTCATTGAACAGGTGCGCCACCATAAATCCGGTACACCAGTTGGCCAGTTCGTCGTCGTCAGGGTTATCAAGATCCGATTCGCAAGACAGCGTAAAGCCATCTTCATCATTGAAAGCGCGATCAATATCAATCTTAATGGCATTCAAAGCCTGATTGAGTGTGGCTGCTGTATCCGGGGATAACTTCGCTGTACCATCGAATATACATTCGTTGCGTTCTATTTCAGTCATCTCTGCCGGACGAATAGCCAGAGCCGATAAAAAACCATGAACACCGTGAAAATCCAGAGTGCCATCGTCAACTGCATTCTGCTCAAGCAGTGCATCAAGGGTCGAGCGTGTGTTTTGCATGGAGAGAAATCCTGAAATGACAATGTCTATTTTACTCTGGGTGTGTTCACTGTGAAACAGCAGTTGCAAAGAAAATCACCTGGGGTATGTTATCTTCCTTCATTTAAATTTCTGTTAATGGTCATTAATGTCTGATCCTGCGCTGAATATTCTCAACAAGACTTTTGGTTATGATTCATTTCGTGGTTTTCAGCGAGAGGTGATAGAAGAAGTTATCTCATCGAAGGATGCGATGGTGCTAATGCCAACCGGTGGTGGCAAGTCACTCTGTTATCAGATTCCAGGGCTGATCCGTGCTGGCACGGCAGTTGTCGTATCCCCTCTTATTGCGTTGATGGAAGATCAGATCAATAGTCTGAAGCAGCTGGGTGTCAGAGCTGAATGTCTGCACTCAGGTGCTGGTGTTGAGGAACGGATGCAGATTGAACAGGATCTGCACAGAGGTGATGTCGATTTACTCTATGTTGCACCGGAACGGCTGATGACCGAATCCATGCAGCGATTGCTGGGGCAGATTCAAATTGCGCTGTTTGCCATTGATGAAGCTCATTGCGTTTCCCAATGGGGGCATGATTTTCGGCCGGAATATTTACAATTGTCCAGGCTTCATGAACGTTACCCTGAAGTTCCGCGAATTGCCTTAACGGCTACTGCAGACAAACGAACCCGGCAGGAGATTATTGAGCGATTGGGTTTATCCCGGGCAAAGGTGTTTGTGGACAGCTTTAACCGTCCAAACATCTTTTACCGGATCAGTCAAAAGAAACAGGCAAAACAGCAACTCATCAATTTCCAGAGGAAAGAACATCAGGGTGATTCAGGCATTGTCTATTGCCTTTCCAGAAAAAAGGTAGAGCAAACAGCACAGTGGCTGAATCAGCAGGGAATAAATGCTTTACCCTACCATGCAGGTTTATCAGCCGAAGTGCGTAAGGCCAATCAGCATCGATTTATCACTGAAGAAGGCATGATTATTGTGGCGACCATTGCCTTTGGCATGGGCATCGATAAACCGGATGTCCGTTTTGTTGCTCATCTGGATCTGCCCAGAAGTATTGAAGCTTATTATCAGGAAACCGGCAGGGCTGGTCGGGATGGTTTACCGGCTACAGCATGGATGGTTTATGGTCTGCAGGATGTGGTTCTGGTTCGTCAATTGCAATCCCGTTCCAGCGCCAGCGCACAGATTCAGCAAATTGAACGGCAGAAACTGGAAGCCATGCTGGCTCTGTGTGAAGTCACAGTCTGTCGTCGTCAGGTTTTGTTGAATTATTTTGATGAGGTTCTGGATGAGCCCTGCGGCCATTGTGATTTATGTCTTGAGCCTGCTGAGACCTGGGAAGGCACCGAAGTGGCCAGAAAGGCCCTGTCGTGTATTTATCGCACTGGTCAGAGCTTTGGTGTGACGCATCTGGTGGATGTGCTTAGAGGCAAGGAAACAGAGAAAGTAAAACGGTTTGGTCACAATCGGATCAGTACTTTCGGGATAGGTAAAGAGCTGGATCAAACAGCCTGGCGCTCTGTTTTTCGACAATTAGTGGCGCGCAGCTATGTTAATGTGGATCTGGAAGGGCATGGTGTGTTGACACTGAACAGTGAATGCAGAGCATTACTGAAAGGGAATGAGACCATCATGCTGAGACGGGATCGCTACGAGCAGGTTCACGCTTATAAAGAAAAAGGCAGATTAGTGGTTTCCGAGGCTGATAACGATCTCTGGGAAAGGTTGCGTACACTTCGCAGAGATCTAGCTGAAGCTCAGGATGTACCGGCGTATGTTATTGTCAGTGACAAGACCTTGATGGAAATTCTCCATGGCCGTCCTTCCAGTACATTGGAATTATCTCAAATCAGTGGAATTGGTCAGCACAAGCTTGAGAACTATGGTGAGGCTTTTCTTGGGCTATTGAAAAGTTATGAAGAAGTTGTCTGAATTTTCTCAACAAATTCCAGAGGACTTCGACAGGTGGTACAGAGATAAACAATTCCTTTCGATGCACGGTTATGCCGGGTTGTACTCAGTGCAGTAGTTCGATCAGAGCACTGACAGGAATAAATAAAGGATCGCCTTGCTGAGCGGGCGGTATCGTAACTGTGACAACGATCAGCGGACAATCCAAATACCCTGATCATAATAGATTGCCACTCTTTCCCATGAGCTCTGATCCTGGAACCAAAGAGCTCATGGGCCAGTAGATGAGCGACCTCATGGGCTACGGTCTGTTCCAGGAAATGGACTTTATTTTCTCTCAGAAGAACCGGATTAAATCGCAACAGTTTTTTTTCGGGCCAGGCCTGTCCGGCACTTTCCCCTTTCAGGTTTAATAAAATCCGTGGTCGTTTAAATCGCTGTAGCAGATGGCGTTCAGCCTGGCAGTACAGCTCAATAATTCGATGTTCAATCAGTCTGAGGTCGTCAGTCACATTCATGGGGCAGTTATGATAGCGGTATGATAAAGGAATGATCGCCTAGAATAGATGATCATTCCTTTTCAGAAAAGCAGGTAAATCGATTTTTTAAAGTACCTGAACGTATTCAGGACCAATGCCCATTCCCCAGAAGATAACCGTGGTAATCATCATGGAAACCAGAACTACCAATCCAATACACAGAATGGAGTTGGCATAAATAAAGGCTCGTTCCGGCGGTATTTTCATAAACACAGGCAGGCCTTTAAATAACATATAGGCGGAAGCAGCAGCTCCTATAGTACCTGCACAGATTGTCAGCCAGATGGAAGGGTAGAGCCCACAAATTCCGGCAACGAACAGAGGGAAAGCAATATACCCGCTGAATGCGTTGCAATCGGCGAGGGTTGGATTACTACCAAAGTTGCCACTCATCCAATGGATAAACCAGCCCATGGTAGCAACGCCGACAATAATAGCCAGCCAGGCCAGTAATGCCATAGCAGTTGCACTTTCAGACGTTAGTCTTACAATATGGTCGCTGCCGGGAAGGCTCCAGCCAATCCTGGTGGTACCAATATAAGTACACAGTGCCGGCAGGGCCGCCAACCATATAATCTGGCCAAGGTAGAGTTGTAACAACCCTGAAGGTGTGTTGCGAATGTTTGACCATTCTGAATCCGGTTCGGTGATTAAACCCCAGAAATGGCTGAGAATCATGGTTAATACTCCATGGTATTGGCTGTATCTGTGATGGATGAGTCAGGATTACTGACTTAATCATAGGAAATACAGATACAAACCTGCGGTGATCATTTGTTATTATTGGCTATCTGAAAGGATGAACCTTATCCAGTACCGCCTTAAGCCGCATCGCTAGTGTTGCTTTATTTTGGTCGGTTTGTAAAGGCCTTACTGTTCATAATGTTAAGCAGGTCATACGGATTGCAGCAGGGGTTCATAAAAAAACAGCGGTAATTGCTGTAGAACGTATAATTGACTGAGTAATTTTATGCTTCAGCGTACAGATATTTTCATGCTTTCTGCTCTTGTTGTTATAGCCCTCTCTTCGGGCTGGGTCCAATACCAGAAACAGGTTACACCTTCGGTGAATCCGGTTGTTGTCCAGGAAATTGTTTCAGATGATGAACTCATCAGCAGTTTTATACCGGATTTTTCAATCTATGCCGATGTTCGTGCCAAGAAGGAAGCCTTTTTTGGTTTTATGATGCCTATGATAGAGCAGGAGAATGAGCGAATACTTGCTCTCAGGGCACGCATTATCCATGCACAGAATAATCTTCAGACCAGTGAATCAGAACGGCTGTGGCTGTTGGAACTGGGCGATCGTTATCGAATGAAAAATTTCGATGAAATCAGTGAAAGTTTTTTTTCTGAGTTACTGATACGGGTGGATTTTATTCCGCCCTCCCTTGCTCTGGTTCAGTCCGCTAATGAATCGGCCTGGGGAACCTCCCGATTTGCTCTGCAGGGTAATAATTTCTTTGGCCAATGGTGTTTTTCCAAGGGTTGTGGAATTGTGCCCGGAGCACGCCCTGAGGGAAAAACTTATGAAGTCCAGAAGTTTGATGATGTGGCTGAATCGGTACGCTCCTATATGCACAATCTGAATACCAATATTCAGTACCAGAGTTTGCGGGAGCTGCGTCAGAGTCGGCGCAGTACAGGCCAGAAAATTACCGGCCCGGTTCTGGCACAGGGTTTATACGGTTATTCAATCAGGGGCATTGATTACGTGGAAGAGCTGGTATCCATGATAGCCAGTAATGATTTGATTAAATACGATCTGAGCCCGGAACCGGTTAGTGAAACCAAGTCGGATAGCTGATCGTATTGAGGTGAAAGGAGTTTCGCCATGAATAGAGTTGTCTTGTGTTTGATTGTTATTTTTTCTGGTCCTCTGTTTGCTGCGCCAGCCAGTGAATATTGGTCTGTATGGGATAAGAGTAATCCGGATTCTGTTGCAAAAGTTGATCATACACTCTGGCAGGAAATCCTGGATGCTTACCTGGTTGAGAAACCAAAGGGAAACGAGTTCGACTATGCGGGGGTCATCAAGGATGACCGGGTTAAGCTCAGTGCGTATTTGGCAAAGCTGTCAGAAACAGATCCCCGGCGTTATGGTAAAGCAGAGCAAAAGGCTTATTGGATTAATCTCTATAATGCACTGACAGTCAATCTGATTCTTGAGCATTACCCCGTTAGCTCTATTACTAAAATTGGTCCCTGGTACAGTTTTGGTCCCTGGGGTCAGGATATTATCAGTATTGCAGGGCAGTCTCTGACGCTCAATGATATAGAACATCGTATTCTCAGGCCGCTCTGGCAGGATCATCGAATTCATTATGCTGTGAACTGTGCCAGTATGGGCTGTCCTGATCTGGCGGTTAGCGTGTTTACTGCCACCAACACCGACGATCAGTTAGAACGACTTACCCAGCGGTTTATCCGACAGGAAAAAGCAGTACGCTGGAACGGGAATCAATTGATTCTGTCACAAATCTATCAATGGTATGGCGTAGATTTTGGTGATCGCAGTGCCATCATACGGCATTTACAAAAGTACTCAGATACAGTGCAATCACAAAAGTTAATGAAATTCTCTGGAGAGATAGAATTCCGTTATGACTGGGATCTGAATAAAGTGTCTCGGTAAGGATCGCGGTCAAGGCAATGGTGAAATGGCCGATTTAGCCTGAATGGGATGCTAACGGAACCTGATCCATGTTTAAAGGAATGCTGCTCACTGTATTACTGGTTATCAGCTCACTGGTTTTTGGAGCGCCGGGCAAAGACTACTGGGGTTATTGGGATAAGGAAAATTCAGCCAGCGAATTTATAGTTGATCATGCCGGGTGGCAATTGATCATCGATAAATATCTGAAATATTCAGAGTCCCGTAAGATGTATCTGTTTGATTATGCCCATATGAAAAAGGCAGATCATGAGCGTTTACTGGGCTATCTGGATAGTTTGTCGAAGCTGGATCCCCGGGAATTTAATCGTAATGAACAGCTGGCTTACTGGGTTAACCTCTACAACGCTCTGACCGTTGAATTGATTCTGAAGAACTATCCGGTTAAATCCATTACCCGTCTGGGTAAAGGTTGGTTCCGCATGGGACCCTGGAAAGACAAGATGATAAGCATCACGGGTAAGGATATTTCTTTACACGATATAGAACATCGCATTTTACGCCCTATCTGGAATGATCCCAAGATCCATTACACTCTCAATTGCGCCAGCGTTGGGTGTCCGGATCTGCTGCCTGAAGTTTACACTTCAGAGAAAATACAGCATCAATTAGCAGCGGCTGGAAATCATTTTATAAACCAGCAGAAGGGTGTCAATGAGGTCAGGGGGCGGCTGGTGATTTCTACAATATTTGACTGGTATGACGATGACTTTGGCGGTAGAAAAGGCATTCGAGCAGAACTGCTGGAGCATGGCAGAGAAAAATTGAAAGAGAAGGTGAGAGCCTATCGAGGCCGTTTCGGTTATCACTATGACTGGCAGTTGAATGAATATACTCCCTGAAATGGATCAAAGGACTGACAGTTAATCTGTCCATTTTTCTCTCGTTCTGATTTCCAAGAATGTAATCTGAAATCATCAATCTTGACAGGTTTGTTGTTCTGGTAAGATCCATGAACAAGCTGCAGGCTCAACATTGTACAGACTTCGATGCTGAGCGTGCAGGCAGTGTTCACCGGTTAGTCGTCTTTAGAACCCTGTTTTGATCCGTTCCCGTACTGACATAACTCGCTATCAGTCGAGATTTGTATCAATCAGGGTTTGAAATTAATGACCTGAACTATGCCATCATTTGTACTGGTGTTTATATTTCCTGAAAATACAGTCTGGTTATCTTCATGCTCATAAGCTTTACGCTCTCCCGATCTGTCTACCGTCAAATTCTTGAAATCAAATAGACTGGTGTCGGCCATTTGTGAGGGTGATATTTTCTGCATGGCAGTAAAAATGGAGTCCACTCGACCGGGGTACTGAGAGTCCCAGTCTGACAGCATGGCTTTGATGTTTTGACGCTGAAGATTTTCCTGTGAACCGCAGAGATTACAGGGAATAATGGGGAATTCCATTATTTCAGCATAGTGTGCGATATCTCTTTCACGGCAATAAGCCAGAGGACGTATCACCACGTTTCGGCCATCGTCAGATCGCAGTTTTGGTGGCATGGAGGATAATATGGAGCCATAGAACATATTCAGAAACAGGGTTTCGACAATATCATCTTTATGGTGTCCCAGGGCAATCTTGGTGGCACCTATCTCTTCTGCAAAAGCATAGAGTGTCCCGCGGCGAAGTCTTGAACAAAGGCCACAGGTGGTTTTTCCTTCAGGAATTTTTTCTTTAACCACCGAATAGGTATCACGATTAACAATATGGTAGGGAACATCCAGTGAATCCAGATATTCCGGCAATATATGTTCCGGGAATCCGGGTTGTTTCTGGTCAAGGTTAACAGCGATCAGCTCAAAGTTAATGGGTGCACTTTTTTGCAATCCAATGAGGATATCAAGCATGGCATAACTGTCTTTACCTCCTGAAAGGCATACCATTATCCGGTCGCCCTGTTCGATCATATTGAAGTCTTCAATAGCCTGACCAGTGTTACGACGCAGCTTCTTCTGCAATTTATTGAGATTGTACTTTTCTGATCCGGTCATAGTCGACGATTTCATAGAGGTGATACTGGTCATAAAATAAAAGCGGATGATTATATCTGGCTGATCTTATTCAACCAAGTCCGTTATTTTTCTCGCCTGATTCCAGCGACTACTTTTGGCCATCAAATTATTAATCAATGGCTGCTGATATTTCTTGAGACCGAGGTACGGCAATAAGACGTTTCAGGGCTATCAAAGACATATCGAGTTTCCCGGTTATTAGTATTTTCCGGTTTGTCCTCCCCTGCAAAGTGGATTTTAAACCGCGGTTTAACGGGGGGCTTATGTGTCGCCATAAAAATGTTGGATTAGAGTGCATTGATTCGTCATGACAAGCAACATCAGAGTTCAGCATGATGTGCTAAGTTGGGGTAAGTGATATTCGTATCTCTGAGGGAGTTCTGGCTGTCTTTCTCCGGAAGATGGTCTCAGGTATTTTAAGAATAACAACAGTCAATCACCGATTTTGCAGAAGGGGATACCTTATGACTGAACATGATTATTTTCGTGACTGGTTAATAACACGGCGTGAAGCATTAAATGAGCGTCTGGATAATATTAAAAGGGATGTTACCCGTAAAAACAGTGCTGATTGGTCAGAACAGGCGCAGGAAAGGGAAAATGATGAAGTCATTGATGCCCTGGGCAATGAGGCAACGGTTGAATTACAAAAAATAAATCGTGCCCTGGAAAGGCTGACTGAAGGTGACTACGGTATGTGCACTGCCTGTGGAGAAAATATTGTTATAGGCCGGTTAAAAGCAATGCCCTATACCGATCTCTGCATTAAATGTGCTGAAATTTCAGGGTAATAAAACGTGTATTGATGCTGTTTTAAAGCTTCTCACCCGTGGTCTACGGGTTCTGATTTGCTGTTATGAACTTCTGAATCAATAATCAGCAGGCGATAGCTGTCGACAAAGCTCTGAATACTGCCTCTCTTACGACTATGAAAGTATTTGTGCCATTGTCGCCCCAGTGCTAAATGATCATCCGGATTTATATTATTGATATTGATGGCTGTGCGATGATAAACCAGCCAGGCAATGGCTGTTGAATAGGCAAGGTTGGTTGCCAGTTCGTGGTGAGGGTGTGAAAGGAATTCGTGCTGGCTGGCTAATCCTCTGACCATGCCAGATAAGTCAGATTGTGTGGCTAAATAGTGATCCCAGATATTACGGTGCATTTTTGGGGTAATCTGATAAATTCCCAACGCCTGTTGATTTTCCATTTTCAAGTGAAAGCCAAGAGCTGACTCCCTTGCTGCAGTGCCAAGAAGCAGGTTTTCTGCCGTCGGACTCCACATTTTTAGATATTTCAGTGTGGGGCGAATCACGTAGTGACGTAATTCACTGGTACAAATCCCCATATTCAGTTGTCCTTTACTGAGGGTCATTGTTAAAAGCAGGCTGCCAGGGTTGATTCAGCAGCCTGTTAAGATTTATCGTATCATCCCTGATTATCTGTAGAAATGATCATTTTATTACTCGCCTTCAAACGCGCAGAGTGTAAATGTTTTGATACCTGCGTCCCTGAGTCTTCGAGAGCCATCCAGATCCGGTAAATCGATGATTGCGGCAGCTTCAATGGTGGTGCCGCCTGCTTTTTCAACCAGTTGATGGGCAGCGAGGAGTGTTCCCCCAGTGGCAATCAGATCATCCACCAAAAGTACCTTGTCGCCAGCTTTGATGGTATCTTCGTGCATTTCCAGCGTTGCAGTTCCATATTCCAGATCATATTTCTGGGACAGGGTTTTATGGGGAAGTTTGCCTTTTTTTCGAAACAGAATCATGGGCTTGTTGAGGGCATAAGCCAGGGTTGAACCTATAAGAAATCCCCGGGCATCCAGTGCACCAATCCGGTCAATATCACTATCGATATACCGGTGAATAAAACTATCCATTGTGAGGCGCCATGCCTTCGGGTTTTCAAAAAGCGTTGTGACATCCCGAAACATTACACCTGGCTTAGGCCAGTTTGCAACGGTTCTGATTTGAGATTGAAGGTAGTCTTGATCGATACTCATATGAGAACTTGTTTGTCAGTAAAAAAAGAAGGCCATCAAAGTGGGTTGAATGAAATATATTCACTTCTTGTGAAAGCAGCAAATGTTAATTCTTACAACCTGTTCGACAGCCTGCCTGAACCAGAGCCGGAACGGATCTAGTCCGTCCCTGTCATGATCTGGTTAGGGTCAATGGTTTTTCCCCCGGCCAGCGAGCAGAGCTCAACGGGGTTGCGTATGTCTATCTCTTTGCCGACAGCAGAAATCAATCCGTTTTTCTGGAATCGGGTAAAGACCCGGCTTACGGTTTCTACAGCCAGACCCAGATAATTTCCCATCTCGTTTCGAGACATGGAAAGACGAAATGACTGGGACGAAAATCCGCGACGACGAAAACGACTGGCTAAATTGATAAGGAATGTAGCGATTCGTTCATCAGCATTCTTTTTGGACAGCAGCATCATCATTTGCTGATCTTCCCTGATCTTCTTGCTCATGAGCCGCATCAGATGACGACGTAACTCAGGAAACTGATCCGATAAGGATTCGAGCTGTTCAAACGGTATTTCACATACCATGGTCGTTTCCATGGCCTGTGCTGAGACAGGGTAGGCATCAGTATCCATACCGCTCAAACCAAGAATTTCGCTGGGAAGGAAAAAAGAAGTTATCTGCTCTTCACCTTCATTGGTTGCAGTGTAGGTTTTTATGGCACCTGACCGTACAGCAAAGACACTGGTAAAAGGATCACCCTCAAGAAAGAGGTGCTCACCTTTTTTCAGGGGTCGACCGCGCTTGATAATATCATCAAGTTGATCAATATATTTTATGCTCAGGGCTAATGGCAGGCACAGGGAGCTTAGACTGCAATCCCTGCAGGCCACATGGCTTGGTTGTCGGACGTTGGGCTTGGACGTCATTGAGTGGCCTCAAAGTCGTATTGGCTAATTCGACACTATTTTAGGGTTTTTTCTCAGGCTTTAAGCCTGATATTTACGCAAAGGAATAGCACAGGAATAAGTATTTTATGCTATTTCGGAGACGCGCTAAGCGCCTGCGGCTTCCCCTAATTAATAGTGTTGTGTCGTCTGTTTAATAAACATGACCTGTAAATAGGACTATGTATATTCTATGCTCAGGGTGCACGATTTAATTGTTGGATTCTGCACGGATATGCACTTCATGGCAATGTAAATTATCGTCAAGAGGGTGTGAATAGTCTGAACATGCATAAAATTTGCCATAAAAGCGCCTGTTTCAGGCGCTTTTATATATTGAGGTTTAATTCGAATGGAGTTGCTAGTTCTACGATCTAGATAACTTTGGAGTAGAGCGGTTTTTCTAATGGCTTTTTCAGGTAATGATCAAACTGCATACAGATATTCCTAATTAACAATTTGCCTCTGGGTAAAACGTCGATTCGACCATTTTCGCGAATGGTCAGTAAGCCATCCTGTTCCATTGGTTTTAGTCGTTGCAGTTCTTCAATAAAATATTGATCAAATTCAATACTGAATTGTTTTTCAATAGTGGTGGGATCAAGGTAAAAATGACAAATCAGTTGGGTGATGACGGCTTGACGAATTTTATCATCGTCATGCATTTTTAATCCGCGAACAATGGGTAGCTGGTTCTGATCTATCAGTTCACGGTATGTGGGTTCGTCTGTTGTATTTTGAACATAAACATCGCCTACCTGGCTGATGGACGAAACACCCATGCCAACAAGATCACAATGACTGTGAGTTGTGTAACCCTGAAAATTTCGGTGAAGTGTTTCAGACTCCTGAGCCTGTGCCAGATCATCATCCGGCAGGGCGAAATGATCCATGCCTATATAAACGTATCCCTGTTCCAGTAATTTATCAGTGGCTTTCTGTAGAATCTCAAGTTTCACTTCAGGGGCCGGCAGGTCAGCCGTATTGATTCTTCGTTGCGGTTTGAATCGATGGGGCAGGTGGGCATAGTTGAAAAGTGATAGCCGATCCGGGGCCATATCAATAATACGTTCAATGGTATCCATGAAAGACGTGACGTTCTGTAATGGCAGGCCGTATATCAGATCCATGTGAACGGATTTGAAGGCCATGGTGCGAGAAGCATCAAGAATTGACCGTATCATGGTTTCCGACTGCACACGATTAACCGCTTGCTGGACCCTGGTATCAAGATCCTGAACCCCCATGCTTATTCGGTTAAAACCAAGATCTCGAAGCGTTCCCATCATGGGCCAGTCCACTTCTCTGGGGTCCAGTTCAATGGAGCAGTCTGTGGTTTCATCATAGAATAAATGGAAATGCTCACCAATTTTACCCATAAGCCCCTGTATTTCTTCAGCGCTCAGAAAGGTAGGTGTTCCGCCGCCAAAGTGCAATTGTTCCACTTTTTGATCCCGGGAATACAGCTCGGATTGCATTTCAATTTCCCGATACAGATACTCAAGATAGAGTTCGGAACGGCTTCTGTGTTTGGTAACAATTTTATTGCAGGCACAGTAGTAGCAAACGTGTGAGCAAAAGGGGATATGGAAATACAGGGAGAGCGGTTTCTCTGTTGCAGCACTCTGCCAGGCGCTGGCCTGATATTTTTGAACACCAAACTGATCATCAAACTGAACAGCGGTAGGGTATGAGGTATAACGTGGACCTGACTGGTTGTACCTTTTTATCAGGTTAAAGTCCCAAACTGGTGCATTATTCATAAAGTTTCTCTGGCATTCTTGGAACGTTCAGTCTGTTTCGAATCACAGAATGTTATACCAATCGCAGTGTCTGGTTATTCTGGTGTGCTGACATTTCTGGAAAACATTCTGTGCTGAAATTCGTTGTTATAGCGACGGTTAGATCCCTTACCTCACCTTGTCTTAATATGCTTGTCATGAACTCAGATTCTTCGATTGGAAATAAATATTAGCGTCATTGTATAAATCGACAAAAAACTGTTCCTTGATACATGTCAATAGGGAGCTACCGAATGAATAGGTATTCTTTCTGCGAGGGTTGGTGAAAATATGTACAAACAGGCGTTTGTACATATTTTGAATAAATTTATTTTATTGAGAAGTGAAAATACACTGAATTGAAATCAGTGCATTTTAACCAGTGCATTTTAATCAGTGATGCATACCGCCAAAGATCATCATAAATTTCATTTGATGAGGGCCAGGTATTGTCCAGAGGCCAAATAATATGAGTAACAATCCGGCAATATTTCTGGTCAACTGAGATTGGATTAAACCATTTACCTGCCTTGAAAAAGCACCGGTTAATATAACAGTGGGCAGGGTGCCCAGACCAAAGCAGGCCATTAAAATAGCGCCTTGAACAGGGGAGCCCTGACTGGATGCCCATATTAAGCTGCTGTAGACCAGTCCACAGGGCAGCCAGCCCCAAAGCATGCCAACCCCGAGAGCCTGGCCTGGGTGTCGGATAGGCAGTATGTTTTTTGCGAGCGGTTGTATCCGCTTCCATAAATGATGACCGGCTTTTTCCAGTTGCGTAAGGCCCCGCCACCAGCCCGATACATAAAGCCCCATGGCCACCAGCATGCCTCCAGCCAGGTATCGTAGAGACGAATATATCGGTTTGCTGATATCACCGATAAACCATCCAATAGAGGCAAGAAGGAAGCCAGCGCAGGCATAACTGAAAATACGCCCGGTATGATAAGAGAGTATCAAGGCGAACACAGTGCCTGGTTTTTGTTTCTCAAGCGAAAGGCTCAGAGCAGATGTAATACCCCCGCACATGGCAATGCAGTGTGAACTGCCCAGGAGGCCAATGGTTATGGCTGAGATGTAGAGTGCGAAATCAGGTGTCATTTCTGGTTATTACCATTGTTTTCTTTTTCCTGGTGAATGGCATCTTCGTCGTCAAAAAGAATGCTGTGAGCCGGACCTTCAAGATCATCAAACTGACCCTGATCTACGGCCCAGAAAAAAATCTTTATCGCGATGGTGACCAGTATCAGCGCGATAGGAATAAGAATAATCAGACTGTCCATAATCAGGCCATTTTGACGGAAGACGAGCTTGTCAGCGGCTTCCGGTGAGTGTTTGACGTTACCCGGTTTTTACTGCGACTGAGGCGTAGTGCATTGCCAACAACAATTAAAGAGCTCAGCGCCATACCAATAGCGGCCATCCAGGGAGCGATCATTGCAGAAGCAGCCAGAGGTAATGCGGTCATATTGTATCCCAGGGACCAGGTCAGATTCTGGCGAATAATTTTACGGGTACGGATGGCAATGTTTAAAGCATCCGTCAGGCGATTGAGGTTTGCTGATATCAGCACAGCATCTGCGCTGGTACGAGCCAGATCGGAAGCGTTGCCCATGGCCAGTGAGATATCTGCACCGGCCAGCACCGGAACATCGTTAATTCCATCACCAACCATCAGTACTTTGTCGCCTGATTTCTGGGCAGCCCGAATAAAATCGAGTTTATCGTCGGGGCTAGCTTCTGCCTTCCAGTGATCAATGCCGAGAGCCCCTGCGGTGCTTTCCACAACGGGGGATTGATCGCCGCTGAGTAATGTAACTTTCAGTCCCCGGGATTTGAGGCTGGTGATTGTCTCCAGCGCTTCAGGTCTGAGGCTATCCGTTATGCGAAACCAGCAGAGCGCCTTATGTTCATCACAGAGCAACAGCCATTGCCCCTGTTGTTCCGGATAATCCGGTGTTTTTAATGGGCAGGAAAAATTGGGTTTTCCTATTCGATACTGAGTGTTGTTAATTGTCCCTTCGAGCCCTTTTCCTGTGTGACTGATGACGTTGCTCGCGACCAGTTTTTGACCGGCTTGAGGTTTCGCGGAGAAGGCTTTGGCAATGGGGTGTTCGGAATGACTTTCCAGTGCTGAAGCGATGGCGAGCAGAGAATGTTCATTCATATCGCTGATAGAGTCTGTGTCAGACGATGGAATGGGTTGTACTGTGGCCAGGGATAATGCGCCTTTTGTTAGTGTGCCTGTTTTATCAAATATCACATGATTAATCTTCTCGAGCCCTTCAAGAACATGTCCCCGAGTGATGAGCAGCCCCATTTTATGCAAATATCCGGTGGCTGCAGTGAGTGCAGTGGGTGTTGCCAGTGATAATGCACAAGGGCAGGTCACCACCAGTACGGAAAGCGTTATCCAGAATGCATCTTCCGGGGAATGGCGGGACCAATACCAGTAAACCATGACCGCTACTATTAATACCGCCGCAACAAACCAGCCTGCAACCCGGTCAGCTAAATGTGCTACGGCTGGCTTATCCTGTTGCGCTCGTTTCAGTAGCTGAACTATTCCTGCCATTCGGGTTTCCTGACCCACATGAATAATGCGAATTTGAATGGCGTTATCCATATTAAGGCTGCCACATAATACGGTGTCTCCGCATTGTTTGCCTACGGGCATATATTCACCGGTCAGCATGGATTCATCAAGACTGCTGCTGCCTTCTATCAGGGTGCCATCGGCAGGTATGGCATCGCCGGGTAATATACGAACATGATCGCCAGGTTGAAGATCGGCAACAGGAACCCGGATGAAGTTTCCGTCTATAAGTTTAAGGCTGCTGGGTGGTAGCAGGTTGGTGAGTACACGCGCCGCTCGTGCTGTGGTATGACGAGCTTTCAGTTCAAGGTAACGGCCTGTTAACAGGAAGAATGTGAACATGGAGACTGAATCAAAGTACACTTCTCCGTTACCGTTAAAGGTGGCCCATAAGCTGGCAATATAGGCACCTCCGATGGCGATTGAAACGGGTACGTCCATTCCCAGGTGGCGAACTTTAATATCCCGGCTGGCGGCTCTGAAAAAAGGAGCGGCGGCATAAAAGACAACCGGTGTTGCAACTATGGCACTGATGTAGCGGATAAAATCACGGTAAATATCAGCCATGTCATTGCTGATGGCGCCTGAGTACAGTGCTACGGCATACATCATGACCTGCATGGCGCCGATACCGGCGACGGCCAGTCTGCGGATAGACTGACGGTTTTCCTGTTTGAGCATGGCTTCCTGACGATCCGAGCGCCAGGGATATACCTTATAACCGATTCGATAGATTTCCAGCAAAGCGGTACTCAGCTGAGCTGCCTCTGGATTCCAGGTGATCTGGGCTTCATGGGTACTTAAATTCACAGTAACCCGTTCAACTCCCGCCAGAGACCCGATATGTTTTTCAATAAGCCAGACACAGGCTGCACAGGTAATGCCTTCAATCAGCAGGCTGGCCTGACAACTGTCGTCATTTAAAATCTGAACAAAGTCTTTTTGTATATCGACCCTGTTGTATATTTCCAGTTCTTCTTTCAGGCGATCACTGATGCTGTCGGCCTGCAAGCCAGAATCGGTTCTGTGGCGATAATAACTGTTCAGACCTCCGGCAGAGATGGCTTCTGCCACCGCTTTGCAGCCCGGGCAGCACATAGGCTGTTTTACGCCATCTATCTCTGCATGAAAGTGATTCTGGTCAGGAACGGGTAGTTGGCAATGGTAGCAGGATGTTGTCATTCTGAAGTTAATCTAAAGAAGAGGATTGAAGTGATAATGTTTCACCTTCGGTGATAAACGCTTCCTGGGTGATTTTCCAGCCGGATTCAAAACCCACTTCAGGTATAAACTGATCCTGTGTTTCCAGTTGAACATAGTAGCGCCCGGCCACTTGCTCTGCTAATTGACCGACATATATCTGGGCGCTTTTATCTGGTGTGGAGTTGTTTGGTATGGAGTTGTTTGGTATGGAATTGCCTGATATGGATTTTTTCAGGGTAATTATTTTATCCTGGTCGGCAAATACAGGGGACAGGAAACTCAGTTGCAACTGGCCAGGCCAATCCTCAATATTACCCCTGATGCTGACTCTCACTTCGCCAATGAGTTCGTCGATGGTCAGGGTGGCGGAGATATTCAGCGCTCTGGCAGCCTTGATTCGGGTCTTATCACCATTAATGGCTTTGCCTACTTTGTAATAGTCATCGACAACAACGCTGTCCTGATTGCTGAATGCGGTGTAGAGCTGGAAGCCACCCCAGCAGAATGTGACCAGTAAAATGGACAGAATGTACCAGGCCCAGGGTTCTTTGTGCCATGGGGTGAAAGGTTCTTGGGCCTGATGCTGACTCATGGGTATTTTACTCTACTGCTGACGGGGAACCATAAACCGGCTTTCAGTAATAATGGCTGGTATTTCCGGGTCCACCGAAGTTATCTTGAAGCGAATGGGGCGGGTGGTTGCTGCTCCCGGTATTGCCGGAGCTGTCACTCTTATAACCTGCTGACCTACTTCGCCGGAGTTAACCATAAATCGGGTATCACCTACAAGTTTAAGGTTTTCTATGCCTTCAACCTGAATGCTAACCTGATGAGGTTTTTGATCTTTGTTCGCGACTTTAAGGGTGAAGATGTTTTCTATCCGGTCATTAGCTATCACGCGATAAAGTACATTTCGATCACGTAATACTTCCAGTTCCATGGGGATTCGATTACTCAGGGTCCAGAAAAACATACCGATCATTACCGCCAGGGCAATGGAGTAACCAACAAACCGGGGGCGTAGCCAATGGGTATTCCCTCCCTGAATCTGATTTTCTGTGGTGTAACCAATAAGCCCTTTGTCATAGCCCATTTTCCCCATAACGGTATTACAGGCATCCACGCAGGCGCCGCAATCAATGCATTCGTATTGAAGGCCCTCGCGTATATCTATACCGGTGGGGCAAACCTGAACACAGATACTGCAGTCGATGCAGTCACCAAGTCCGAGGGCTTTGTGATCTGCACTTTTCTTTCTGGAGCCTCGTCCTTCGCCTCGTTTTTCATCATAGGCAACCACCAGTGTATCGTTGTCAAACATGACACTCTGAAAGCGTGCATAAGGGCACATGTGCAGGCAAACCTGTTCCCGCAGGTAGCCGGCATTGCCGTAAGTGGCCAGAGTGAAAAAGCCAAGCCAGAATGTACCCCAGGGAGTGACGTCCAGTGTTACTACATTAATGGCCAGTTCTCTGACGGGTATAAAATAGCCGACGAAGGTGAAAGCGGTAGCGAAAGCAACACTGACCCAAATAGCTTGCTTCGCGGCTTTGCGTAAAAGTTTGTCGGTGGTCAAGGGCTCTTTGTCGAGCTTGATGCGACGATTACGTTCCCCTTCGGTGATCTTTTCTGCCCACATGAATATCCAGGTAAATACGCTCTGGGGGCAGGTGTAGCCACACCAGATTCTTCCGGCAAATACCGTGATGGCAAACAGGCCGAAAGCGCAGATAATCAGTAGCCAGGAGAGAAGGATAAAATCCTGTGGCCAATACGTGGTTCCAAATATATGGAATTGCCGGGCTGGCAGATCGAAAAGAATGGCCTGCTGGCCATCGAGAGTAATCCAGCAGGCACCAAAGAAGAGCAGAAACAGTAATGTGCCGCCAGCAAGTCTTAGATTACGATACAGGCCGGTAAAACTCCGGGTATAAATTTTTTCCGGCTTTTGATAAAGATCGATCAGCTCAGGTGTGATTTCTTTGACTTCTATCCGCTGATTTGTCTTTGACATTGAGATGATACCTTGCAGAAATGCTTCAGGACAGGCTGTGTTCAATAGACAGACTGCCCGGAGACATTTTGCTCCACTCGTCAGGCGATGTTTGCAAAGGGCGCTATATACTGCCTATTGCAATCGCGCTAAAGGAGGGAGCGCTGGTTGCACAAAACACGCCATGATCTTCCCTGTAAGAGGTTGATCAGGAGTGTCTGGCGATTCGAAGCCCTCAACAAATGGCTGTTTTGGGCTCCTGATTCAAGACTGCTCACTGAGCCGGAGTACTATTAGTTCCGGTGCTGTTGATGGTCTTGTTGCTGGTCTTGTTGGTCAGGTTGTACACGTACGCAGAGACCAGGTGAGTTTTTTCTTCACCAAGAATATCCTTCCATGCTGGCATGATACCGTTCCGTCCGTTACGAATCGTGTATTCCACCTGAGCCTGTTCTGATCCGTACAACCATGTGTTGTTAATCAGATTGGGTGCCCCAAGAGCCGGATAACCTGTAGCATCAGCCTTGTGGCAGACGGCGCAGGTCGTGTCAAAGATTCTCTTCCCGGCATCCAGTGTTGCTGTATCTGCAGCACTGTCCAGTCCGTTGAGATTACGAACGTAGCTGGCAACCTGCCTGACACCATTGTCACCAATAATCGCCCCCCAGGCTGGCATCTGTCCCTTGCGGCCAGAGGCTACAGAGGTCTTGATGGCATCACTGCTGCCGCCATAGAGCCAGTCGTGGTCAGTCAGATTTGGGAAGCCGAAGTTACCGCCGGCATCACTACCATGACAGAGTGCACAGTTATTGATGAAAATCCGTTGACCCATCTTCAATGCCTTGGGATTTTCCTGCAATTGTTCAATGGGCATGGCAGCGAATCGGGCGAACTCAGGTGCATATCGTCGAGCGTGTTTTTCCTGATCACGCTCCAGCTCCCCCACGGATGTCCAGCCCAGGGTGCCCTGCCATTTACCCAGACCCGGATAAAGAATCAGGTAACCAATGGCAAACACCAGGGTGCCAACAAACAGCATGAACCACCAGTGAGGCATTGGATTGTCGAGCTCTTCAATACCGTCATAAACATGTCCGGTTGTGTCGTCGGTGGTTTCACTACGCTGTGCCTTTCGTGTACTGAATAGAACCCAGGTTATTGTTCCCAGACAGGCGAAGGTGATCAGGATGATCCACCAGCTCCAGAAATTACTCATGTTTATTTACTCCTCTTTTTGGGGAGCTACTGTCCTGCATGCTGCTGCCGTTAGTGAATGCTGACGCCTGAAAATCATCAGCAAAAGGCAGGCAGGCTGCTTCCTCAAAATCTTTTTTGCGCTTGCTGCTGTATGCCCATAAGAACATTGAGAGAAACGCAATCATGGCCAGAACGGTGGCCAGGCCCCGTAATGTGTTTATATCCATTAGCGTTTACTCTTGATGGCATGGCCCAGGGATTGCAGGTAAGCGACCACTGCATCCAGTTCGGTCTGACCCTTAACAGCATCCTTTGCACCGGCGATATCTTCGTCGGTATAAGGCACGCCCAGAGTCTTCATAGCCTGAACCTTGGTTGCTGTGAGCTCACCATCCAGAATGTTTTCCGCCAGGAACGGGTAGGCTGGCATAATGGATTCGGGCACCACATCACGTGGATTGATCAGGTGTGCGCGGTGCCAGTCATCGGAATAACGACCCCCGACGCGAGCCAGGTCAGGACCGGTGCGCTTGGAGCCCCATAGGAATGGGTATTCGTAAACGGATTCACCGGCAACTGAGTAATGACCATAACGTTCCACTTCGGCACGAAGGGGACGAATCATCTGGGAGTGACAGCCAACACAGCCTTCACGGATATAAATGTCCCGGCCTTCCAGCTGAAGGGCGGTATAAGGCTTAAGTCCGTCAACCGGTTCAGTGGTTGCTTTCTGGAAAAACAGAGGCACTAGTTCTACCAGTCCCCCGAAGCTGATGGCAACCACCATCAGCACAACCATAAGCCCGATGTTTTTTTCTACGACATCATGTTTAATCATTATTAATGTCTCCCTCTCCGTCAGGCTGTCTGTACGTCAGACGCCGGAGTGGCGCTGTCGTTAGTGGCAACAGTCTTATTGCTATTGGCAAGAGAAACCGTGCGATAGACGTTGTAAGCCATGATCAGCATGCCAAGGAGGAAGAAACCACCACCAATGGCGCGAACCGCATAACCGAAGCCACTGGCCACAACTGATTCAACGAAGCTGTAAGTAAGCGTGCCGTCGTTGTTTACTGCGCGCCACATCAACCCCTGGGTAATCCCGTTCACCCACATGGCAACAATGTAAAGTACGGTGCCGATGGTCGCCAGCCAGAAGTGTGTATTGATCAGACTAACGCTGTACATTTCTGTTCGGCCGTAAAGTCGCGGAATCATATGATACAGTGACCCGAAGGAAACCATGGCAACCCAGCCCAGTGCGCCGGCATGAACATGTCCAATGGTCCAGTCGGTGTAATGTGACAGTGCGTTTACGGTTTTGATCGCCATCATTGGCCCTTCAAATGTGGACATGCCATAGAACGACAGGGATACCACCAGGAAGCGCAGAATCGGATCAGTACGAAGTTTGTGCCAGGCACCGGACAGAGTCATGATACCGTTGATCATGCCACCCCATGATGGTGCGAGCAGAACCAGCGACATAACCATACCCAGACTTTGTGCCCAGTCTGGAAGTGCGGTGTAGTGCAAATGGTGCGGGCCTGCCCAGATGTAGATGGCAATGAGTGCCCAGAAATGCACGATGGATAAACGATAAGAATAAACCGGACGTTCAGCCTGCTTGGGTACAAAGTAATACATCATGCCCAGGAATCCGGCCGTCAGGAAAAACCCTACCGCATTATGACCATACCACCACTGAATAGCTGCATCCGTTGCGCCAGCGTAGGCGGAATAGGATTTCGTCAGGCTCACCGGTAATGAGATGTTATTGACAATGTGCAGGACTGCAACGGTGATGATAAATGCACCAAAGAACCAGTTAGCTACGTAAATATGCGGAGCTTTTCGCTTCATAATGGTTGCAAAAAACACCACTGCATAGCTGACCCAGACAATGGCAATCAGAATATCAATTGGCCATTCCAGTTCTGCATACTCTTTGGAAGACGTCATGCCCAGTGGCAGTGTTATGGCAGCCAAAACGATAACCAGTTGCCAACCCCAGAAGGTAAAGGCAGCCAGTTTTGGCATGGCGAGGGTTGCCTGACAGGTTCGCTGAACTATGTAATAGGATGTAGCGAACAATACGCATCCCCCAAATGCGAATATCACGGCGTTGGTGTGCAATGGTCTGAGTCGACCAAAACTGGTCCAAGGCAAGCCCAGGTTAAGTTCCGGGAATACCATTTGTGAGGCGATCAGTAGGCCAACTGACATGCCGACGACACCCCAGACGACGGCCATGATGGCAAACTGCCGAACTACTTTATAGTTATAGTCCGGCTGTAACGTTGCAGTGGTCATACTCCATGTTACCTTCGGGTTTTACTTATTAATGAGAGTGGTTATTGTGGGTAAACCGAAAGCGGAATGTATTGATGCGGGTCAATAGCCGATCAAAAAATGAGCCAGTTGTGCCCCTCTTTTTATTTTTTTTATTTTTATAGGATTGAGGATTACTGCTGTACTGCGTCTATCCATTTCGGTTTTAGCAGCCCCCTATGTGACCTGCTATCCCCGCGTAGATAATACAGAAATATAAGATGCACTGCTAATGCTTTTTCGGTATTTGCAGATGAGCCCGTGTTCTGTTTAGGCAAACTATGTAAGGAAATGTGGGGCGGAAAAGAAAGTTGTCAGGCACCGCTTTTTAGTAATGCCTGACAAGGATGTCAGCTGTTCTGAGTAAGAAATTCAATCGATGGAGCAAAGTAAGCGCAGCCACTGACAGGGGATGTGAAGTTCATTAAATGATCATAATGACCCTGGTCGTCTGAGCATATCATGGCGGTTAGCATTTCATTGAAATGCCTGGGTGTTTTACAGTAGGAAATAAAATACAGACCTGCTTCACGGGCGTTGCCATAGGGCATGCTGTGACGGAGAATTTCCATGGATTTACCCTCTGAGTCTTTAAGATTGACGCGTTTTATATGGGCGACTGATGCCTTATGCTCACTGTCAAATTCAATATTGTCTTCTTTGGTTCGACCTATGATTTTTTCCTGATCAGTGACTGATTGCTTTTCCCACTGATTTAAATGATGAACGTATCGCTGAGTGTGGATATAGCTGCCTCCGGAAAACTCCGGATCTTCATTACTAATCAGGGCAACGTCGGCTCGATGTGCACCATCGGGGTTTTCTGTTCCATCAACAAAGCCGGTCAGGTCACGGTTGTCGAGATAGCGGAAGCCATTGGTTTCTTCAATTACTTGAATAGAGTCGCCAAACAGGTGCAGAATTTCATTCATCAGAAGAAAGTTGATATCTTTTCGATTTGACCGAATATGCAATAACAGATCACCTTCGGTTTCGGGTGATGCACGACCATCCTCTGAAACGGACTGAAAAGGCAGAAACGCTGTCGGCTTGGCGTCAATATAAAGCAGATCCCAGGCGCTATACCCAATACTGATGGTCGATGAGAGTTGTGCATCCGGGTATTTGCCGGAGAGTTGAACTGTTAATGTCGGAACCTCGGCGCATGCTCGCTTGATTGAGGTCAGATGTTCTTTGTTTTGATCGATTTTCAGGGTGAGGAACAGTGCGTCTGTATTGCCTTCGGGAAGTATCCCGGATTGAGCCGTGGGCATAATGACAATCCTGAGTTTGGATATGGGGCTGTAACCATTATTATGATTGTTTCAAAAATATCTTAAATACGTAGTTGAGGCTGAAATGAATTTACGTTGGAACCGTGCAGATGAAAATGCGCCTGTCCTGATTTTGGCTCATGGTGCAGGCGCCGGTATGGACAGTGAGTTCATGGATAAGATGGCGGGGCTTCTCTGTGCGAAGGGGGTCTCCGTCGTGCGTTTTGAGTTTGACTATATGCAAATGATCAGGGAAACCGGTAAAAGACGTCCGCCAGACAGGCAACCGAAGCTTTTGAATTGCTGGTCAAAGGTTATTGCTGAAGTCAGTATGAACACCAAAGGTCGTCTGTTTATCGGAGGCAAATCCATGGGCGGAAGAATGGCAACGTTGATTGCCGATACAGAAGCTGATGTCGAAGGTGTCGTTTGTTTTGGGTATCCGTTCTATGCCACTGGAAAGCAGGATAAACCAAGAATAGATCACCTGAGAGAAATACAGTCACCCGTGCTGGTTGTGCAGGGTGATCGTGATGTTATGGGTGATAAAACGACAGTAAGCAGTTACACGCTATCAAGGTCGGTGAGGATTCATTGGCTTGAAGATGGCAGTCATGACCTAAAGCCTCGTGTTAAATCAGGTTTTACCCATGATGAGCACCTTGAGCTAGCAGCTGACCAGGCTTCAGCTTTTATGTTAAAGAGCCGGTAGTGCTAGCTTTCAGTAGCGTCGTCGTCTTCAACTTTAAAGGGTAAGTCTAAGTCATCAGTGGAATCTGAATGAATAGCTTCTGCGCTCTGTGCCTGATCTGTTTCTGATGGAGCTGGCTCCTCAGGAACTGGGGAAGAGAATATATCAGGAGACTGCCGACGGATATGATGTTGAATCACGGCAATGGCTGCATTGGTCACAAAACTGAATGTGGAAATCGTTGTGATGTGACTGGTTTGCTGTTCTGAGATGGTCTGTGATTCTTTCAGCTGGGTTTTAACCAGGGCCAGTTCAGATTTAGCTTCACGGTGTCTTTCGATGGCCTTTTGGGCATCGACCGCTAGTTGTTCGATGCGTTGCCCATCAGGTTTGGTTAAGCGGCTGGCTCTTGTTTTCATCTGGTAGAGTTCTTCATAGACCGAAGACTGTGTCCTGAAAACATCTCTGTAGCTATTCCGGAGCTCGTCCCCTTTAGGGTGTTCAGAATCTACCGGAGGAGAATTAATGATTTCCAGTGTCAAAAGTTGCACCCTTAATTCTTCCACAGCCTGCTCCAGTTCATCGGCAAGGTGATCTATTTCAGTGGTCTCCAGTTGCCATGTTCCGGCGTCTCGCCATCTCTGCTGTAGCCAGCTTACTGCGCTCGTTAATTTATTCGCTGCGATAAAGAGCATATCCAGATTCAGTCCTGCCTGAGTTAGCATTGCTCTGTATTGTTTTAGAGACGCCTGGCGTTTTTCTAAGTCCATTTCTACTTTTCTGGCTGCTTGTGTTTTTACCGCTGTAAGCCATTCCTGTCTTGTTTCTTCCGATGGGTTTTTAATAGGATCAGGGAGTGGAAAGCTGGCGTAAGGAGGAAGTGCTGTTGCTGTACGACTGGATATTGGAATCCGGTAAGCTCTCCGACCAACAAGAGTTACCGGGTGGCTAGTGGCTTCCCCTACAGGAGGTGTCATTGAAAATTGTTTGAATTCTACACTGATTTCGATTCTGTAGTGTGGGCTGGAACTATCAAATTCCGGCCAGATAATCAGAATTGTATTTAATGGGGCACCCAGCTTCAATTTTCCGTTGGATTCATCAGGGTAACCGGGCAAACGAATGCTTTTTGCCAGGCCTAGTTTCTCTTCAAGGAGTCCGGCCTTTTTACCATCGGTTTCCAGTGGATCTCTGATGTTCTGCTCGAAACCGGGCGTTACTAGCTGTACAAGAATATGAATCAGTAAATTGACTGTGTCAGGGTCGCCTGCCAGGTAGAGCAACACTTCTTCAGTATCCATGACCAGTTGATTGATCAGCTCTTGTTCGGCCATGCCTGATGCCTTTCGAAGTTTCTGTTGTCGCCCGGAATGGAATATATGCTGTGCCTTTCTGCTGCGAACCAATATCTTCCAGTCTTTTCGTATTAACTGTTCCAGTTGTTCTTTCGGGGTAGGTGTGTCGCTGTCAGTTGCTATAGACAGTGGCGTTTCGGGCGCCGTTATGGCGTCTGGCAAAGCAGCAAAAACCTGCTGAACGCTGGACTTGAGATCTTGCTGCTCCCGGATTTGATGTCGATGAAGAATGCGGGTTTGCCGTCTTCCGGTATCCCTTTTACTGGCCTTTCTTGCCTGTGTTCCAATTTCGGATTTGTGTTCTTCCAGTAATGTATGCGTTTTGTTATCTATTAACCATCGGGCAATACTTGTTGAAAATCCCTGGCTTAAAGCCTGGGCCAGTTGTTTGTCCAGATTTCCGCTGAGAATTACAGATTTGCCAGCGACAATGCCTTTTAGATCACCTTTTTTGACCATTTTTCCCAGAGCCTGAATGGCATTTTTTGCCTCAGATGGCACTGTCTTGGTTTCTGAAAACCTGCTGTCAGCGAGCGTGTCAGAGATTTCGTTAAGCCCCTGTAACAGATCCTGTTTAAGTGATAGTAACTCAGCTTCGCTTGCTTTCTTTCTCTGCTCTTCAACTGGCAAATCAAAACTGGTGGGAATATCATCGTCACCTGTGGAGGAGCTGGCAGGGTCCTGTTTTCCTGGGTCAGGGGGCGCTGAGCCTGCCGATTTATTTGATGCAGCTTTATCTGGGTTTCCTTTTGAAGATTGAGTCTGACCATCGGTGGTTTCTTCATGGGTGTTTGGATCACCCTTGACTCTGGCTGAATCTTTTTCAGGCAGATCCCTGATGGGAATGATTACTCTGTTGGGGGCTGGTATGTAGGGCGTATCAATACAGTGTTGGTTCATCAGGGGTTCTAGAATCAGTTGAAAAATGTAGCGATAAAACCACTCGCCAATCTTGCGTAAATATCCTGTTAAAGGAAGGGTGCAGACCTGTCCAGTAGTGTATTGAATTTGCACCATCAATTCTCCATTGATACTGCTGTATATAACCAGAAATTCTACATCTTCGGATAACAGCCTCATCAGTGGTGTGTTGGGAAGATCTTCCACAATCAGGTGGCATAGTTGACCGGTCGAATCCGGTGCATGGAATTCTCTTAATGCCACTGGGCTGGCTTTTCGAACATAAATAATGGCATCGCTGAATAATTCAGTATCGTTTATTTCTCTTTCAATCCGGGTGCGATGAATTATGAGTTTTCGTTTATCGCGGGACTGCTGGATAAAGTGACGGTAAGGTGCCGTTCCGGGAATATACGTGGCAGATCCATTACGGCACAGTGGTTCAATATCCAGAGAGGCGGACAGGGGGTCCTGATCAATCAACAGTATCGGACCTTCAGCCGCCGTGGTGTCAGAGAGAATATCCGGTTCTATTGCTGGTCTGGTTAATTCGATAGGAGAAGGGGGGCTGATAAATGTTATGGCGTCGGATGTCAGTAACAATGTATTAAGGTAGGCAGGAAGTTCCTGATTTTTCAGTTGGAATACAGGATGACTGGTGGATGCAGAGGAGACATGGAAATCGGTAATAATATTTCCTGATGCCTTTGCCAGATCAATGTAGATGAGCTGAAAAATCAGGAGTAGTAGAACCGAATAGGCTCTGCATGTCATATTGTTCATTCAACAGCTCAGTAACAAGTGAAAAGTAACAAGTGATAGTGGTGTGCTCGTTGACAAGGATAAAGAAAGCAGTACTTATTCTTCTTGTCCATAAATCTCTGTAAAATGCAGTGATTCTTCGGGGGAAACACTGTTGTCCAATTCTCTGTCTGTTTATCAGCGTGTCTGGCAATTTGCCTGGCCTGCTATTATTTCCAATATTTCTGTACCGCTTCTGGGGCTTGTAGATGCTGGTGTTCTGGGGCATTTGCCTTCTTCTGAATACCTGGCGGGGGTTGCCATTGCTGCAACGGTTTTCAGTATGCTGTTCTGGGCCTTTGGATTTCTGCGCATGGGAACTACCGGACTGGTGGCTCAGGCAAAAGGACGCAAGGACTCAGATTCTGTCAGAAAGTGGCTATTGCAATCGGTGGTGTTGGCGCTGGTGATTGGCCTGTTGCTCATGCTGTTTTCTTCGTTTTTAATCGAACTTGTCCTGCCTTTTTTTGAGGCCAGTGCACCGGCTGCGGGACAGGCAAATATTTACTTTGAAACACGCATTTATTCAGCTCCGGCCGTATTGATCAATTATGCACTTATTGGCTGGCTGATCGGTATGCATCGACCCAGGGGACCGTTGCTGATACTGGTGGTGAGTAATGCTGTGAATATCGCCCTTGATCTGCTCTTTGTGCTGAAGCTGGGATGGGCAACACAGGGAGCTGCTTTGGCTACTGTGATTGCTGACTATGTGAGTCTGGCAATCGGGCTTTATCTGGTTCGTCATGTCCTGAATCGAGAAGCGGGTGCGTTTACTACAAAGATGTTGACGGATTTGCAGGCCTTCGGTCAGTTGATGCTGCTCAATCGTCATCTCTTTGTTCGAACACTCTGCCTGTTGTTCGTTCAGGCGTTCTTCACCGCTCAGGGTGCCAAACTAGGGGATGAGTATCTGGCGGCTAATGCATTATTGCTGAACCTGTTGCTGTTGATTTCCAATGGTCTGGACGGCTTTGCCCATGCTGCAGAAGCGTTAACCGGAGAAGCGGTTGGCAGGAAAAATAACAAACAGTTTCATGAAGTTATCAAGGCTACAGGCTGGTGTTCTCTGATCTGTGGGCTGTTGTTTGTACTGGTGCTCTACATTTTCGGGGAGTTCTGGCTTGGCTGGTTGACCAGTATTCCGGCCGTAGCAGAACAGGCGTTGATCTATTTACCCTGGTTGATCATTATGCCCATGGCGGCAGTCTGGTGTTTCTGGCTGGATGGTGTCTTCATTGGGGCTGTGCGTACTGATATGATGCAGCACACCATGCTGGTTGCCGCTCTGGTGGTTTTTTTGCCCGTCTGGTACTTCAGTCAGAATCTGGGGAACCATGGGTTATGGCTAAGCTATACGATTTTTATGATGGCCAGAAGCGTCACTCTGCTACTGGTTTATCGGCGGTTTACTGTGAATAATATCTGGATTCCAGGGGAAGTTAATGTCAGAAGTCTTTGAAGTGAATCATGAGTTGGATACCAGTGGCTTGTTTTGTCCTGAACCGGTCATGATGCTTCATAATAAAGTGCGGGATATGGCACCGGGAGATATTGTCAAAGTTCTGGCAACAGATCCTTCAACCCAGCGGGATATTCCGAAATTCTGTAATTTTCTGGATCATGAATTACTGGAAAAGCAGGAACAGGGAAAGCAGTATATTTACTTGATACGCAAGGTTGAGAAATAGGCTGACGGTGCATTTTATCCGTTGTAGATATTGTGTATTAATTAAGTGAATCTAGCGATATTCCGGGGAGGGGGTGTGATCTTTGTCCGGGGATTGCAGAGGATTTTTTCCCTGTTGCTCCAGCCAGTCAGATAACAGCCGGTTGTATGTATCCCAGACACAGGGACTGCAACCACCTCCACAGCAATCATCGTCTTCAGGGCGTTCCGGTTTTTTCATTCTTGTTGCTCTTCCCAATCAAATACTCTGGATAAAAAAAGACCGGCCATTGCCGGTCTTTTCAGGCTCTGAATATCAGAACTTGTAGGTTGCTGCAAAATAGTGGCTGAATCCAGTAGAATTAAGAGTCGAACCAGCTACAGGAGCACCATCTTTCGCAGTGTAAACATCTTTATATGCTTTCAGACCGTAACCCAGAGAATAGTATTTGCTGTGCCAGTACAAGCCATTAAACATAGCACCACCGTTGCTAGTATTCATCTGATTGCCGTCACTGTCATAGGCTTTGTCAGCACCGAACTGGTAGTCAATATAGCCTTGGTAGGACAAGAAACTGCCATTCTCAAAAGTGTAGAAAGGCTTGAACCAGTTGGTGGATACTTGGTAACCATTCCATTCTTTAGTATTCAGGTCATACAAGCCGTACAGGTTCAGGCCGATTTTGCCCAGCCAAGGAACCATAATGTCGGAACCCACTCCCCAGAATGAATTGTTTACATCAGAACCTTCAATGCAGTTACCATCGCTATCGCAATTGGTGCCGCCGCCTCCGCCCCAGTTAAACAGAGTGGCAAAATAAACTTCCTGTACAGGGCCGAAAGACAGGTCTTTACCGGTCAGGCCATCCAGGGAGATACGAGGGGCGAACTTGATAAATTCCTTGCTGGCACCTTTCTTGTCACTGTCGTCTTTGTTGGTCAGGTTGAATACATCAACATAGCCATAATAATCCAGGATGCCGGCACGCCCGCCGAACTCGAGTTCTAGATAGTTATGGCCATCACTGCTGGCATTGTCTAAACGTGGCTGCTCTTCCAGAGCATACATCAGGTTCGCCTGCATCCATTTGTAATCATTCTTATGCGTGTCGCCATCAGAATAATCAGCGGCATAGGAAGTCATGGAGCCAGCAGCCAGAGCAGCGGCTAATAAAGTCGTTGAGAGTTTGCTCATTGTCGTACCTTGTGTGTGAAGTCCTGATGATTAACACCAGTCTGCATATTAGTCATCAGACCGGATCTGTGTTCAGGTCCACTAAATTACAGTTTGTTTTTATCAGTAAAGTTGGCGTTTTACCGATAAAATCAATAGAGAAGAACAACGTATAACAGGTTCTTGTTGTGATTTGTTGTTTTCGGTGCACATTCTATACATCAAAAATACAAATACCCAGACTTAAATCAGTTTTTTTGTATTTTTTGTGAAAAAACACTATTGACCGATAGGTCAGCTTTGTGATTCTTTTTAATCATTCAATTCAAAAATTGAAACGTCAGGGGAAGTTGGAAATCAGAACGGAAATTGAGAATACATTTTAGCAGGAAGGGATATTGAGCTGCGATATTAGCAACTGAGTTTCCGGACATCATCGCTAAGCCTGATTATCAATCCGGAATACCTGATATCAGTTTTCGACTAAATGAGTAAAAGCGGCCAGCGCTTCCGGATCACCATGCTTGATTTTGTTGGCAATGAGATGATGAAAAAAATAATGGAAGTGCTCATGTTCCTGAGCCGGAAAAAGACAGGAGTCGTTAATAAGTATGGGGGTATTATCCACTTTTTTTTCATCGGCCAGCATGGCATGAATGCGACCGTCATTCAGTAATCGCCAACTGGTCACATGAATCAGAATAATAGATTTGAAATGATCTTCGGTCAGCACCGCGTGGGTTCCTATATTATCGGGTATTTCCTGAATGATCAGATTTTTATCATCGTTATCCGTTTTATAATAATCGGAAGCAGAATCCAGCTCGGCAATTTTGTAGGAAGGCGGTTCGAAGAAGGCCTGATCATGTGTGCTGTCAAAATAGCCCTCCCAATGACCATTGAGTGGATCATTGAGTTGACGGGCAGGGACGATTTTATTTAACCAGGGTATTAAGGCGTCCACTTCACCGTCTTTCATCAATGCCCAGCATAAAATTTTCATACTGAACAACTTGCCTGGATTGGCATCATTGCTGTAGAGCATTTCCATGCCATCATTTTCCGGTGCAAGACGGATAATTTTACCGGAAAGTTCTTCATCAAGGGGCTTTCTGGTGAACAGATCAATGACATTGCCACTATCGATGTCTTCTTTACCGGATTTTTGGCCCTTGCCGGAATTATCTTTCATTTAAGCCACTTTCCTGAAATATGTGCAGTGATGACTGTTTTTGTAATTGAAAACAATGTGAACATTCATCGTGTTAAAAATAATTATCGGCCGCGGGGCAGGGGAGATTAGAGTGTTCAGGTGATCCCGTTTTCAGTATTAAATACCGAAAGAGAGTGGTGGTGTTCTTGTTCTGATCTAATTATTGCCCGGTATCATCTGGCACTGGTGAAATACCTTTTGCCAGGTTTTGGTGTGTTGTTTGATACTGTGTTCAAGCTGATACCAGATACTGTTTCTGTGATGCGCACTGGTGATTTGATGGAGGTAGTTGAGCATAGCCCGGGAAGGAGGAGGTGGCAGGACGGATAAAATATTGTTCAGCAGAATCTGGAAATCATTTCCCCGCCGATGGATATCAGCCAGATAAGTCTGGATAACATCAACATAAAATAGTTGGAATACATTGGCCAGACGATCCGCTTCAATGCTTTTTTTACCGTTGCTGCAAATGGCTTTTTGTTGTAATCGTTGCTCTAGTATTTCTGAAACCTGATTGAGAGACTGGCTGAGTTTAATGGCAGAGAACAACAGCTGCCCGGAATAACCGGATGCGCTGAGCTGTTGAAGCTGGCCTTCCAGCTCACTGATGGTGAAAGGGGATTTCAGACTTTTATCCCTGAGCAATTTGCCAAGGTAGACCAGCGCCAGTTCAGTGCCCTGCTGCCCGGCGTCTCCAGAGAGTGGGAGGGGTACGCTGGTATGGTTCAGCTGCTTGATGAATTCGGTATTGGCGAACATCAGATTCCATTCTATTGCATGAAAGGCATCTTGCTTCCGTGTTAACAGCCGTGAAAGTTTATTGGTTATTCCTGACTGTTTGTTCTTCTTGCTTATGCTGGCGATACAGTCAGGAATCAGCCGAAGCAGTGTTTTTTCATGGAAATATAATTGGGAGGGAAGCATTTGCTTACCCAGGCTGCTATTGCGGTACGCGACGGATTGGCTCAGAGCAGGACAATTCAGCAGTTTCAGGGCATCCAATGCCTGTATACGGATTTCAGGCAAAGGGTATTGGCGCTGGTTCAGCGTTGGCAAGGTGACATCGTTATGGGAGGTTGTTCTGACATTAATTGATGTAACCCTGGCAATACGGGTGATGTACTGTTCAAGAATATAACGTGGGTCAGAACGATCCTGGCAGGCCGAAATAGCCAGGCTGACTAAAATCACCAGAAAGAGCTTTGAAAAGATCATCATAGAACTATACCCGTTTCCCTGGGTATGTGAGTGAATGCAGTCAGCAAATAATCAGCGTCATCAGGTGTGATGGGCATTGAATAAGAATCGTGAATAGCCCATTGATAATGTGCAATTGGAATAATAAGATCAATCCCACCGCAATAATTGTATTAAATATTTATGAAGATAGTTGCCGACGAGAATATCCCGCTGTTAATGGAGTGCTTTGGCGCAATCGGGAATGTTGTCGCTCTGCCGGGGCGTACCATTTCAGCCGATGATCTGAAGGACGCCGATGCTCTGCTGGTTCGCTCTATTACCCGGGTTGATAAAACCCTGTTAGAGAACAGTCCTGTCAAGTTTGTCGGAACAGCCACGGCGGGTCATGATCATCTTGATTGTGAGTATCTTGCCTCCCGCAATATTACCTTCACCAATGCGCCGGGTTGTAATGCCAGAGCTGTGGTTGAATATGTATTGGCCGCATTGGATGTTCTGGCAGAAAGAGACGGTTTTGATCTCAGGCAACGTACTGTTGGTGTGATTGGAAAGGGGCAGGTGGGTGGCCGGTTGTATGAGGTATTAAGAGGCCTGGGTGTTAAGGTCTATGCCAATGATCCGCTTTGTGAACCGATTGATTCTGTGGGTTTTCTGGATCTGGAATCCTTGATTGACCGATGCGATATTATTTGTCTTCATACGCCATTAACCAGAGAGGGTGATTACCCCAGTTATCACCTGATTGGCACAGAACAGCTCGCTCGAATGAAGCCTGGTACCATTCTGATTAATGCAGGCCGTGGCCCGGTTGTGGATAATCGGGCGTTGAAAAAAAGATTGCAAGATTGTCCGGATTTATCCGTGGTACTGGATGTCTGGGAGTTTGAGCCGGATGTTGATCCCGGGTTAATGCAGCTGGTGGATATAGCCACACCTCATATCGCGGGTTACAGCCTGGACGGAAAAATTGCTGGAACCGGGATGATTTATAAAGCGCTGTGCCAGAGTTTTGGCCTGCCTGCCAGGGTGAGGCTTGCGGCTATAACGCCAGATCCGGTTTTAAAGAATATTGGTTTTTCCAACGACGCCACTATTGATGATGCGCATTCTATCGCCATTCGAGCCGTATACGACATTCGCCGCGACGATGGCGTGATGAGAAAGAAGTTTTCGGGCCTTGATCAGGAAAACCGAAAAATTGCTTTTGACCTCTTGCGACGAAATTATCCGGTACGCCGGGAATTCAGTACGCTCAAAGTCCAGACTAAAAAGTGCACATCTGAAGTACAGCGGGCACTCAAGGCACTGAATTTTAAAGTGGATGCTGAACATTAACGAACGTGAAGTATCTCCTTTACTGTCCCTGTAGAATAAATTGGCAAGGAACGAGACCAGAAGAATTTGATTGGACTTTCTGTACAAGGTTTTCTGTACAAGATTGTCTGTACAAGATTTTCTGTTTTGGGGCTATAGCTATTTTCATGCCGCTCCGTGAGCGGCATTTTTCGCTCACGGCTGTTTGCAGGTAACTATTCAGCACCCTTGAAAACCTTTGCAGAAATAAGATTTAGTCATAAGCTTTGCTGCACAAGGCGCTCAAGGGAACACTATTTTCGTCATACTTGTACGATCGCACTAAAAATAGTGTTCCAAGTGCTTATTGCCGGAAAATCAGGGCAAAATTTCAATTCTGTGTTCAGCAACGAAATGCTGGTCAGTATTCCAATTTTTTTACGGGTACTGAATAGTTACGTTTGCAGGGCTTATCTGGAAGAGTGAATGATCATCAGGGATCTGTAGATAGCTCTCGATTAAAATCGCAACGAACGCAATATTCGTTGTTATGATTAAGGCTCAAGCTGCCCTTGTTAAACCTTTAAGAAAGACGTTCCTCGCACCGTTGATGTCACGATCAATGGTGAACCCGTCACCTTTTAAGATCTTTGTCGAACCCAGCCGATCATTAAGGGTGCCATCCCACGTTCGGGTTTTTGATGTGTACGCTTCATTGCAATCAACAACGTGCTTCCCGTACTTTTTGGCGTACCACTTTAGACGTAATTTAAAGCCGTAATGATTGAGATCTAGCATCTGACGGCAAGTATTCCGGCGAATTGTGCGAACTTTTTTGCCCTTCCTTGTAACCATTCCTCTGGTTTCAAACGTGGGCAAAAAGATCACGTCATAACGGGAAACCAGATCGAATGCCAGACGATTATGCAAATCCAGAATGATGTCATCCTTTTTGCATTTCAGACGGTTGATTTTACGGCCAAAATAAACAATGCGATCCTGCGCCCACTGAGGCATATCAACGAACTTCACGCCTTTTTGCCTATTAAGGATTTTTTGTTTTTGGCCAATCAGAGGGGTGAAAGTCTCATATTGACCGGAACTCTCATTCCATATTGTTAGACTGAACAGGGAATGGAACCACATTGCTCGTGGTTACCTCTGTGACCTTGGCACAGTAAGTTACTGACAAAAGCTTCCAGCCATTATCAAACCAGCCACTCTGTATTAATGACCTGAGAGTCAGAATGCCTTGACCTCCGGGGTGTCGCCAGCGCATACCTGAACACTTCATCCGCTGTGTCACTAACGTTTTACAGGTCGCCTCAATAACGCCAGATCCTATAGGCAGGTTGCACGACAGGTGTTCTGCATACTTCATGCGGTCACGATTATTCCTGAAGTATTCCAACTCTGTCTTTAACTTCGATCGCCGAGGATGTCGGCTGTGTTGATAGGCCAAAGCCTTGATGACTTTCTCAACCCCATCAGATTCTTCCTTCAAAATATGACGGTAGGTGATGAACTTCTCTTTGGGTTTTGAACTGTTTTCACCGTAGGACAGGTCAAACGCCTTCTTCAGATGTTCTGCTGCATGATAAAAATCCACGATTTCATGCCCTTGAGGAAGCTCTTTGGCAAGATAAGTCCAGTTGTCTTTAGCGCCATCAGCCACCTTGACCAATGACAGTTGAGGCTTCTGCCTGAGTGCTTCGTTCAGGAAACGGGAGAGCGACTGCTTTAGAGTTACTTTCTTGCTCTCTGGCATTCGGCCAATCCTGATGGTCGACAGGCGTTCACCTTCAACATCGTAAAACGACAGAGTTCCACAACTGGCTTCCTGGCAACCTGCCGGGCCACGAGTACGCTTGCCTTCAGCTGTACTTTGTTCACGTTTTTCCTGACGTTTCCCGTCTTTCATAGGCAGCATGACACCGTCCAAAGAGGCCGCTACAGTTACCGCTTCTTCGGGAACCTTGAGGCTATCTTTGAGGATGCACTCAAAAGGCTCACGGTACTGTTCCCATTGTTCATTGAACTTTTTTGGAAGTCGGGTTAACGAGCTTTCCGACGGTGACATATTACCCATCAAATCGAGCAGAGTTTTGGCGATCCCCGGAGAGAGCTGAGCCACAACCCAGACCGCTTGCTTTGCGGCCCTTGGCGTCCAGTAACCCTCAACGATGCCTGCCCTGAGTTCCAGGGGGACAATGCAGTCATCCTTGCCGCTGCGGTATAGCGTGCGGGCAACTCGGATGGGACCAGCAGCTGACTGGTAAGTTTGGGAGCAACGCAATGCACGATGATAGCAGGTGCCGTTCACCTCAATAGCAGGAATATCTATATCGAGGCCGGACAAGTCTTCTGCCAGGGTCTCCCGCTCTGCTTGAACAAAGAGAGCGTGAAGCTCGTTTTCATAATCTTCAAAGTGTTTAATCGGGTCATGGTGCTTGCGAAGGGAGGCCAGTTTGTGCTCAAGCTGCTGGATAATACGGCAGGGATGATTGGCGGCTTCAGTCAGTTGCTGACATAATTCCATCGGGGCGGCCTCTCACTGAAAGATGTTGGTTTCCAGTTAGCATCATACCTGCGTTTGGTCGTTACCCTCCCTTGTCTGAGAAAAGTCGATGTCGTGTCGTTTATACTGGAGCCCATGCCCTGCAATGACGGTCAATATGAGACTTACACCCAATCAGAGTGTCTACTTGCGTCATTAATGGAAACAGCTTTTCTTTGGCAAGGTTGTCACCAACAATCAAGGCATCCTTGTCGCTGTAGCAGGTCGCAAAGGTTCTTAGTCCGGGATCAATGCCAACACAATCCACTTCACCTTGGATTTCGGTATTAAGTTCGATGTGTTGTTGAACCTGAATAAACCAGCGACCTTTGTCACAGGTTATAACGCATGATTTGCCAATGGCTTCTCTTGGTACATTTTCAGTTAAGTGGATGTTTCCCAGTGCATTGACGCAAGGGTTCAGCCCCTTCGGTAGCCGGTCAATAGAGAACGAATGCCTGCTCCCTTTCCGGCTTTTAAAGCCTATTTCAGCAAACCCTTCTTTAGCGCCTTTTAGTTTTTTGTTCTTGCTGCAAACAGCCTTAAAGGTGGTCGCCGCCGCCAATGTGCCATTGTCAGAAATCAGAGAGTTGTAGGCTCGCCCACTGTTCTTTTGCTCCTGTTCAACCTGGATCTTGATCGACGGACGCATGTTGATGAATTTGCCATTTTCATCTTTGTATTTATCGTTACGGAATCGATCGACAGCCAGATTGTACGAGCGCCGGTAAAGAGCAAGTGCATCCCGATAGGCCGATTCATTTTCAGGATAAAACCTGATCTTTTTTGACGCTATTATTTTTGCGCCTTTCAGCGGAGCGTTTTCCGTAGTGGCTATTGCAGAACGAGGTAATGAAACCGATAAGCTCTGAGGTATCAAAGGCTTCACTGGAATCATTCGAGTCATCCAGAACCTCGATGTGTCCTCCCGATAATTCAATAAGCCACTTGATGAGTTCAAATCCTGATCGTGCGAGTCGGTCTTTTGTGGCAACCACAACATGGGTTGGATTTCCACACACTGCCGATTCCAGAATGGTTTGCAGTCCTTTTCGTTTAAAGTTGAAAGCACTGGCAACGTCACTGATAAATTCTGCGTCAGGATACCTTTCGAGCAAGAGTCGCCTTTGCGTATCAATGCTGGATTTCTGTTTTCCTGGGCTAACTCTTGCATAGCAAATCATTCTTTGCTGGTTGATGAATATGCGGTAGTGACCACCGCTCGTTTGCATTATTTTATCGTAATGACCGCTTTCGATCTTTCGCCTTATTGTCTGGGATGTTACGCCTTCAATTTTGGCAAGCTTGGTTGTGGACACCTAATTGGTTGTGGACACCCACAAAATAAACGCCTTCGGTTATCTATCTCAGATAATAGAGTAGTATACGATGTTACGTTTGTTGTATTTTTATTTAACTGTTCAGGACGACTGTATAAATTCCTGCCAGGATAACAACATGGTTTTAAAATCATCAAGTCCACAGTGACTGCTGGATTCACTGTCATAATAATCCAGTGATTCCGATTCTTCAGAGTGCATTTCTGAATCGAGCAGTGCGGCGCGCACTTCTGCTGTTTCCCTGGTGAGCAGCAAATGATATTGCTGACCATCCTGCTGATATTCCCAGCGTGATTTGTTATTGAGGTTCTCGATGGTCGTCAACAGTATCCCAAGCGTTTGCCGGTTTTGCCCGACTTCCTCCATCAACCAGGCGGCCATCGCCTCATAATTCATAGAAAAGCGGGCTTCAGGTATACCGATAACATCACGACGGAATTGATAATCCATTGATACAACACGCATTGTAAACGCACATATTATTGTCAGCGTAGACAGAAATGCAATGGGTGATATTACACACCCGTAAACCTGGATTCAGCAGAGCGAACTCCGACTCACTCAGAAGCACTCCGGCCCGCTCCGCGGTCACACATCTACAAGTAACTCCTTCCCAAAAATTAAATTCATTCTATGATCATATGAGAGCATGTCTGGACCAGAAACCGTTTGCACACTGGTGTTTTTTACCCGATCAGAAGCATGGTTCAGGAGTTGACGACCCCATCACTGATGACGCTTGGCGATCTCGTTTGTAAGACTGTATATCGTCGACAGCCCTATTTCCGGATATGCCTTTGACCGCATTTTGACCGAATTTTGAGGGTATTATGAAAAGTAAGTTAAAAACTGAGACTGCTTCTCCCAAAGCCCAGAAACGAATTGATGGGCATTTGGAAACCATTAACCTGTATGCGGCTGGTATTGATATTGGTTCAGAGACGCACTACGTAGCTATTCCGCAAGAGTTAGATGATCAGCCTGTTCGGTCGTTTCCTTGTTTTACCGCTGACCTTGAAAACATGGCGCAATGGTTAATAAATGCAGGCATCACTACGGTTGCGATGGAATCGACAGGGATTTACTGGATACCCGCTTTTGAAATCCTTGAATCCCATGGTCTCGAAGTTCGTCTTGTGAATGCACGCTACGTTAAAAACGTCGCTGGACGTAAAACTGACGTTGAGGATTGTCAGTGGATTCAGCAGCTTCACACTTATGGATTGCTCAATACCGCCTTTCGCCCGGATGAGGAGGTTTGCGCATTAAGAGCTTATACCATTTCCGAATTCTAATTATGCTATTGCGCTGCCTTTTCAGACTCAGATCCTGCGTTGGAGTTCCTCGCCATAGCTACGGCTATGACTCGTCACTCCGCCTTGTCTCTGAGTCTGAAAAGCCATGCTCATAACGCATATTAGAAACCGGCAATGGTATTACATGAGGCAACGTGACAATCTCGTAGCAAACCGTGCGTCGCATATACAGCATATGCAAAAAGCTCTAAGACAGATGAACCTGTTGCTGGATAATGTCGTTACCGATATCACGGGAAAAACCGGATTGACGATCATTCGGTGTATTGTTGAAGGGGAGCGAGATCCACTTCAATTGGCGAAACATCGTGATCCGCATTGCAAAAAGACAGAACAGCAAATTGCCAGATCTCTAAAAGGACACTACCGGGCTGAGCATCTGTTTGGGTGAAAGTCTCATATTGACCGGAACTCTCATTCCATATTGTTAGACTGAACAGGGAATGGAACCACATTGCTCGTGGTTACCTCTGTGACCTTGGCACAGTAAGTTACTGACAAAAGCTTCCAGCCATTATCAAACCAGGTTACCTCTGTGACCTCCGGGGTGTCGCCAGCGCATACCTGAACACTTCATCCGCTGTGTCACTAACGTTTTACAGGTCGCCTCAATAACGCCAGATCCTATAGCAGGTTGCACGACAGGTGTTCTGCAATCAAACCAGCCACTCTGTATTAATGACCTGAGAGTCAGAATGCCTTGACCTCCGGGGTGTCGCCAGCGCATACCTGAACACTTCATCCGCTGTGTCACTAACGTTTTACAGGTCGCCTCAATAACGCCAGATCCTATAGGCAGGTTGCACGACAGGTGTTCTGCATACTTCATGCGGTCACGATTATTCCTGAAGTATTCCAACTCTGTCTTTAACTTCGATCGCCGAGGATGTCGGCTGTGTTGATAGGCCAAAGCCTTGATGACTTTCTCAACCCCATCAGATTCTTCCTTCAAAATATGACGGTAGGTGATGAACTTCTCTTTGGGTTTTGAACTGTTTTCACCGTAGGACAGGTCAAACGCCTTCTTCAGATGTTCTGCTGCATGATAAAAATCCACGATTTCATGCCCTTGAGGAAGCTCTTTGGCAAGATAAGTCCAGTTGTCTTTAGCGCCATCAGCCACCTTGACCAATGACAGTTGAGGCTTCTGCCTGAGTGCTTCGTTCAGGAAACGGGAGAGCGACTGCTTTAGAGTTACTTTCTTGCTCTCTGGCATTCGGCCAATCCTGATGGTCGACAGGCGTTCACCTTCAACATCGTAAAACGACAGAGTTCCACAACTGGCTTCCTGGCAACCTGCCGGGCCACGAGTACGCTTGCCTTCAGCTGTACTTTGTTCACGTTTTTCCTGACGTTTCCCGTCTTTCATAGGCAGCATGACACCGTCCAAAGAGGCCGCTACAGTTACCGCTTCTTCGGGAACCTTGAGGCTATCTTTGAGGATGCACTCAAAAGGCTCACGGTACTGTTCCCATTGTTCATTGAACTTTTTTGGAAGTCGGGTTAACGAGCTTTCCGACGGTGACATATTACCCATCAAATCGAGCAGAGTTTTGGCGATCCCCGGAGAGAGCTGAGCCACAACCCAGACCGCTTGCTTTGCGGCCCTTGGCGTCCAGTAACCCTCAACGATGCCTGCCCTGAGTTCCAGGGGGACAATGCAGTCATCCTTGCCGCTGCGGTATAGCGTGCGGGCAACTCGGATGGGACCAGCAGCTGACTGGTAAGTTTGGGAGCAACGCAATGCACGATGATAGCAGGTGCCGTTCACCTCAATAGCAGGAATATCTATATCGAGGCCGGACAAGTCTTCTGCCAGGGTCTCCCGCTCTGCTTGAACAAAGAGAGCGTGAAGCTCGTTTTCATAATCTTCAAAGTGTTTAATCGGGTCATGGTGCTTGCGAAGGGAGGCCAGTTTGTGCTCAAGCTGCTGGATAATACGGCAGGGATGATTGGCGGCTTCAGTCAGTTGCTGACATAATTCCATCGGGGCGGCCTCTCACTGAAAGATGTTGGTTTCCAGTTAGCATCATACCTGCGTTTGGTCGTTACCCTCCCTTGTCTGAGAAAAGTCGATGTCGTGTCGTTTATACTGGAGCCCATGCCCTGCAATGACGGTCAATATGAGACTTACACCCATCTGTTTGCCCTACAGCAATCGGTTGAACTTTATGACGTTTATGATGAAAAGATCAGCGCCTGCGACAGGGCTTTAGCGAGCCAGCTGAAACAATTTGATAGCAAGGCTAATGATTCTGACAACATGCCTGATAAACCGGTTAAAAAACGTAAATCGTCCAGTTCTCCTGACTTTGACGTTCGTTCTGAGCTCTATCGGGTAACGGGTGTTGACCTGACAGCTATTGATGGTATTGATGAAAATACGGCTCTGAAAATACTATCGGAAACAGGAACTGATATGAATCGATGGCCCACAGCCAAACATTTTGCTTCGTGGCTTGGTTTGAGTCCTGAAAACAAAATATCCGGTGATAAAATTCTAAGCTGTAAAACCAAACGGATACCCAACCGGGCATCAAAAGCTTTGAGGATGGCAGCATACTCTCTGACGAATTCAAAAAGTGCGCTTGGTGGTTACTATCGAAGAATGCGCAGTCGCTTGGGAGCCCCGAAAGCGATCACCGCAACCGCACATAAATTAGCCCGATTCATATACAGCATGCTGAAAAACAAGACGGAATATATTGACCTTGGGCAGGATCATTATGAGCAAGAATATAAAGCCAGAGTCTTAACTAATTTGAAAAAAAAGGCGAAAGATATGGGCTACCTCCTGATACCTGAAGAGCAGACCGCGATGGCTTAACCCTGTGCGGACTGGTGAGTTCAGAGGGAGTTACTTGTAAGGTGAGCAATAAATTTGACGCTAAGGCTTTAACTCCAAGGGTTGAGGTAAAACTTAAGCGCCCAACTGCCGAATCCAGGGTAAAATGATGACTGAATTATTTTTCGGATTTTCGGCGAATATAGAGTTGTTTACGTGCCCGGGCAATAATTTCACCTTCGGTGTTGATAATATCAATTTCATAGGTGGGTAAGAATTTTTCACCCTGTGCCGTTTGTTCGGTTATTTCCTGCAGCATATCATCCGTTAGTACAAAGTGGGCTCGTACCGTTCCACGTCCTGGTTTGACAAAGTCGATTTCTGCTTTGCTATCCCAGACGATGTAGTCTTTGCCGAGATTATTCATCAACATCAGCATGTAGAACGGATCAATCATGGAAAACAGGCTGCCGCCGAAGTGGGTTCCCACATAGTTACGGTTGTACCAGCGTAGTTTCATTTCTATCCTGGCTACACGAAAATCCTTTGCCAGATAACGCACACGAACCCCGGCTCCAAGATATGGGCCGTATATATTCAGGATTCGTCGTATACCTGATGCCGAAGAAAACCATTGGATTATTTTTTTCTTGATAGCCATTTTTGGAAACCGGATTTTGAAAGTAAATGTAAAAGGCGCTGATTGTACACTGGATTTATACCCAAAGGATTTGGCGTTGCTACAAGGCAGCAAGGGCGTGAACGAGCGTCGCAATGCAGTAGCAACGTCAAAGGCGATGGGTATAGCCCTGATTTAGTGGTCAGGGCATGCAGTAAGGAAATGGTGTTGAGTTAACAAACGTAGAAATTAAGGATAATTATTCTATCCGTTCAAATACAAGCCCGGCATGTTCTGTCAGGCGTGTAAAGAGCCGATCATCAAATATCGTGGCAGGTGTCCAGAAGCCACCTTCTTTTTCATCCTTGCCAACATCAAATAACAGACTGAGAGCGGCCTGCCCCAGTACTTTGCTGGTAGAGCCATAGCCGGGATCCCTGTCTCCCGTTACTTTGCAGCGCAGTTCATTTCCGTCAGCTGTTTTGCCAACAAACCGCAAATCATAAAAGCCTTTTTCCTGGGCCTCAGGAGTCGGGCCTTCACCGGGCTTGGGCAAGATATATTTCTCCATTGCCCAGCGGGCTGGTTTTATTACGGCACCGATCATAAACAATCCAAGTCCGGCAACCATTGTGGTCGCTGCTAACCGTCCTTTAATGCCATTTCCCACAAGAACGGCCTCGTCATAGCGAAAATCATCACCATAGGCATTGGAAGCCAGGGCGTTGGAACGATGAACTATGCGTGTATTGATTGCTGCCATGACAAAGGGAGCCGACCACCGGTTGAAATCGGTATCGAAGGTCGCTGTTTTCACGTTTTCCTGACGAACCGTATAACCGTGATTTTCCGGGCAAATGGAATATGGGTTCGCCAGTGCTTTTCGTAGAGAGGGATCTTCGTATGCTTCTCTCACAGCATTAATCATGCTGGCAATGGTGCCACCGGATGCACCGCCTTTGATGGTTTTTACGCGCATTTTAACGGTGTTGCAGGATTGGCTGAATTGTTGATGAGCGAGTTTTTGCAAAAAGACAACACCCAGATCAGAGGGGATCGAGTCAAATCCGCAACAATGAACAATACGTGCGCCGGAGTTTTTCGCCTGGGTTTCGTATCGATCAATCATGGATTTTATCCACTGTACTTCGCCGGTCAGGTCACAGTAGTCAGTACCTGTGGTGGCGCAAGCCTTGATTAATGATTCTCCAAACAGTGCATAAGGACCCACGGTAGAAATGATAACGCGGGTGCGGTTGCACATTTGTGTTAAGCCTGTCTCATCTTTTGCATCAACAACAATGACAGGAAGCTGCTCAGCTCCGGGAATATCAGCCAGAAGTGACTTGAGTTTTGATTCGGAACGCCCGGCGATGGCCCAGTTAAGGGGGAGCGATTGTTCTTTGGTATGTTCAACAAGATAACGAGTCAGAATCTGTCCCACAAAACTGCTTGCACCAAATACTACGAGATCAAATTCAGCTGATTTCATGACAACCCCTTTATTGTTTTTTTGAGAATAACAGCCTTTGTGCCCATAGGCGATTGCAAAGTGTGAATAGTGACAGATGGTCTAAAATCTTTTCAGGAATCCTCAGATTCTGGTCTGGAAGGACTGAGTGTGAAAGCAGATAGTATTCTTGCGATAGCAGTAAGTTGTGTAGCTTCTCAATAAGTGCTGATAAACCAAAGTACCAATTTTACTAAGCCCTTGGGAGGCAAGGATTATGCATTATGGTTTTACACGGTTATTTCCGATCTCCAGCACTTATTGAGAAGCTACTAAGTTGTCTGTTTATTTGTTTTTTTAAATTACAGGTGTCATCGGTAGTGGCTTCACCATTATCTGGCGATGAACTGTGTCCGATTGTAAAACATCTGGGTTCTACAGTGGTTTTTGTGTCGAGAATACCTGATATAAATCAGTCGCTGATTATTGACTATTTAACGGAGGTCAGGAAAGAGGGAAAGGATGCGTACTGGAATATTGATGATCAGTACATACTCTCCTGGCAGGAAATAATGAGGCGTTCGGATGAAAATATTGATGGCATAGTCATGGTGGGCGAGCAAAAAAGAGATTTATGCTTGAATGATAATTGTAACAACAAGGATTTAGTTGATCTTGATGTCTGGATAAGTTTTATCGATATACAGAATAAAGCAGAAACTGAAGAGTATCTGCACCGCATGCTCAGCTATCGTCGTAAAATGAAGAGTGGAAATGATTTCAGTATTTCATACGAAGCAACAAGAAAGCCTTCACTAAATAATCTAACCATATTTTTTATGGTTAGTGGGAAACCCGAGTCGCTTTGTCGAGAATATACAGGTGATGAAACAGTTGGGGATTGGTACAGGAATTCTGCAGAACTGTATAAACGTCGCATCGGTTTTTTGACACAGGGAAGAGTATTGCCAGAGAAGGCCTTATTGATGGCGCATGTCTTGACATTATCCCTGCCATTGGCAGTAGTGATAATTACAGATTCATTGTATGTTTTTTTACACGACAAACATTTACCGGGCTATAGTGCGAGCTTTCTTTTAACGGCTTTTTTTGGTGTTGCACTGACTTACCATGAATATGCCAGTATAAGGTTTGGTGAGTTTCTTGATGAATATTTAGCTTGGAGAGTGCTCCGGGTAATATGTTGGGAATGCTATCCCGTTCTGTATGGCGATGGCAGCCTTCCTGTTTCAATACTGTAGGGAAAAGTTTTTATGCCTGTCTTAACGCAAGCAATAGTTTGAATTTTTCGTTCGCGAGACAGTAAATCCCTTCAATATCGAGAATGGTTTAAACAACGTTTAAGTTTTGAATAGCCTGGTAACTGAATCTTGGCTCTTCCCTAATTTTAGTGGGTGATTTAATCTATATTGAACACTTCAAGGCAAGGATGCCGACATGCGCGATAAAGAACTCTACTCTAAAATACTTGGCGTTGAAACTCCGTGGCATGTCGCTCACGTGGAACTCTCCATTACTGAAGGAAAAGTCGAAATCTTTCTCGAACATGATGGCAAAAATCCTTCTAAATGCAGTGTTTGTGATAAACCCTCTCCGGGTTACGATCGACGTCAGAAGAAGTGGCGGCATCTGGATACCTGCCAGTTTCAAACCATCCTTATTGCTGATGTTCCGCGTACACAATGTTCCGATCACGGTGTAAAAACAATACAGGTTCCATGGGCTGAACCGAACTCTGGTTTTACGGCCTTGTTTGAAGCACTTGTTATTGACTGGCTGAAAGAGGCAACAACCAGTGCAGTTGCCCAACAAATGAAGCTTAGCTGGAATGCCATCGACGGTATCCAACAGCGTGCAGTAGCGAGAGGTCTGGCACGCAGAGTACACGACAATCCCAAACGGTTAGCCGTTGACGAAACCTCATTCCAGAAGAGGCGTGAGTACGTCACTGTGGTTACAGATCATGAAAAAGGCATTGTTTTACATTTGGCCGACAACCATAAAGCTGACAGCCTCAATGAGTACTTTGAGACCCTGACGCCAGACCAGAAAGCCGGTATTGAATGCGTTACCATGGATATGTGGAAGCCCTTTATCAAGGCAGTCACATTGCATGTGCCAGAAGCCAGGGAGCGAATAGCATTTGACAAGTTCCATGTTGCCCAGTACTTAGGCAATGCGGTCAATAAAGTTCGCATAGAAGAGCATAAAGCGCTTATGTCTACAGGGTCAGACTTACTCAAAGGTACCCGGTTTGACTGGCTAACAAATCCTGAAAATATGAGCGATGAAAAGTGGGAAGCGTTCGAGCCGTTGCGTGATTCAAAGCTGAAAACAGCACGAGCCTGGGCCATCAAAGAGATGGCGATGACACTGTGGAATTACACATCACGAGCTTGGGCTATCAAGGCATGGAAACGGTGGCTGAGCTGGGCACTGAGGTGTCGGCTTGAACCTGTTCGTAAAGTGGCCAAGATGATCAAAGAACACCTGTGGGGAATTATTAACGCAATAGTTCTGAAAGCCGACAATGGCCGTGCAGAAGGCATGAATGGAAAGATACAGCGACTCAAGGGTCGAGCCTACGGCTACAGAAACAGAGAAAGGTTCAAAACTGCAATTTACTTTCATTGTGGTGGCCTTGATCTTTATCCAAGAGGGGTGAATCGCTGAAATTTACCCACACAATCTGAGGTAGAGCCTGAATCTTCATCAATTTTATTGGTACGAAATAATTATAGGAACTCATATAAACAAACCGATATACTTCGCCGCCAATAGCATAAAGTCTGGTTTTATTATTCTATGTCTATACAACCGCTTAATGACCCTTTACATGGCATTACCCTGGAAAAATTGCTGAATGTGCTGGTGGCGGAGTTTGGTTGGGTTGAACTGGGGAGGAGAGTAAACATCCGTTGCTTTACCCATGACCCCAGTATTAAGTCCAGTCTGAAGTTTCTGCGTCGTACTCAATGGGCAAGAGATAAAGTAGAAAAAATCTACGTTGATTTTGTTCGCCAGAGTCACTTATAGGATTCAGTCAATCTATCCAAAACTCAACCAGAGAAGGTATGCGAACAGGCAGGCACAAAGACTCTGCCAGAATAATACCGGATTTTTATCCAGCAGAGGCTGGCTGTTTTTCTCTATGAAATTCTGATTTGGATGGCATAAGTCGTGTAAAAACTCTGACATGGCCGGATACCGTTTCTGTGGATCTGCGGCAAGGGCTTTGGCGAGAGCACCATTTACCCAATCCGGCAACTGTTTGGCGCAATGGTAACGAAGGTGTTGATAATGACGTACCCGGAGACTGTTGCCAGACTGCTCTTTGTAAGGTAACTGTCCGGTGAACATTTCATAGGCTATAACCCCTATGGCAAACTGATCTGCTCTTTCGTCAATGGTTCCTCCCAGAAAATACTCAGGTGCTACGTAATTTTTACTGCCCAGAGGGTGAAGGACTTCACTGTTGGTTTTTTCTCCGGCAATTCTTGCTGAACCGAAATCAATCAGCTTGATCCGATTGTTTTGATCAATCATCAGGTTGTCAGGCTTCAGATCTTGATGCAGTATCTGCATACGGTGAAGTCCCCTGACGGCACTGATGATTTGACGGATAATATTTCTCACTTCAATGAGGGAGGGGGTTGGATGATCCTGCATCCATTCTCTCAGGGTCTGTCCATTGATCCACTCGCAGGTGTGATATAGCAGCTTCCTTTCTGATTTCGGCGGATACACTCTCATTACTGCCGGGTGGCTGATTCTTCTGCCAATCCACTCTTCCCTGATAAACCCTTCAAGATATTCGATGTCATCATGAAAATTAACAGACGGTGTTTTGATGATCAGCTGTCGATTGGTGTCTGTATCTCTGGCCAGATAGAGTTGACTGCGCCTGCTGGCATGAAGTTGTTCCAGTATTTGATATCCATCCAGTATCTGTCCGGGATACAGATCAGGTGGGAATTTCAATTCAGCAAGACGTTGCAGGTTTTCTTCTTTTTCTGCCTCGGGAAGAGATAAAACACGACACAGCAGGCAGCTGAGATTATCGGTACTGCCCTGATTAAGTGCCGTCTCAATGAGTTCTTCGCACACTGTGAGCAGGTGTTGCCCGGATCTGACCGGTTTACTGATGGCTGCTTCTGACAGGCTGTCATGAATGCCGTCAGTGGTTAATAGTAAAGTGTCGCCTTCTTCGAGAGTGATTGTTCGATAATCGATTTCTATATCAGGACTAAAGCCCAGCGCCTTTGCCAGAAAATGCCGACCTCCCATGTGGGATGTGTGATCCCGGGTGAGACATTCCAGCTGTCCCTGCCGGAATAACCAGGCTCTGGAATCACCGCTGTGAATAATATGAGCCGTATTCGATTTTATGATGATGGACGTAAAGGTCGTGCACCAGCTGCCTTCTTCCCTGATGTCACGTTGTCCCTGCTGATTAAGCCAGCGATTCAATGCATTGAGAACCCTGGCTGCGGAGTGACGTACTGTCCAGGAATCAGGGGTGCTGTAATAATCCTGGATAAATCCGGCTATGGCGGTATGGCTGGCTTTACGTGCTTCACGACAGGCACTTACTCCGTCAGCTATGGCCATAACAGCGCCTTTCTGCTGACTCACGGACACGCTTTCAGGCAGCTCGTAACCCAGAGCGTCCTGGTTTTCATTTTTTAAACCAGTATGCGACAGTCTGGCTATGTCCAGTTCAGGTTTCATCATGGTTATATCCGGACCTTTCTTCAGGAAACATCAATCATTGTGACACTGCCATCTGGCATGACTTCGGTGATCTGGCCTGAAGGTTCTTCCATCATAAATAATGCCAGAAACCCCAGTCCGGCCGTACCGGCAATCACCATGAAAAAAGTCTGGTAGTCCACCAGTGAGAGAACGGTCAGATAAAAGACCGCTCCCACATTGCCATAGGCTCCGGTCATACCGGCAATCTGTCCGGTCAGGCGACGCTTGATCAATGGTACTACGGCGAACACGGCTCCTTCACCGGCCTGAACAAAAAAGGAACAGGTCATTGCCGCGATCACTGCCAGTGCCAGGGGCCAGCTGGCGTCAATAATGCTCATGATCAGATAACCAAAAGCCAGTCCTGCCGTCATGACTAACAGGGTCGGCTTGCGGCCAAACCGGTCACTGATCAAGCCTCCTCCGGGGCGGGACATCAAATTCATGAAGGCATAAGCTGAAGCCAGTAAACCGGCCATAACAGGCGTCAGATTAAAGGTGTCTACAAAAAACAAGGGTAACATTGAAACAACGGCAAGCTCCGAGCCAAAGGTTGCAAAGTACAGAACATTCAGTACCGCGACCTGTTTAAAGTTGTATTGATGAATGGCTGGAACCGGTGTGCTGAACATCTCTTTATTGACCAACCAGGTTTTCCAGCAATCCACTATATAGAGGGCGATCAGACCGACATAGATGCCCTGCACTATAGAGCCGGATATCATTTTCACGCCCTGGGGAGAGAGTTTCCACGCCAGCAATGCCAAGGCTGCATACATGGGGATCTTCATTAGAAGAAGGAGAAAGAAATCACCCTTTGAGGTAACTTCCATGCCGCCGATGTTTTTGGGGCGAAAGTAGGTTGAACCCTTTGGTGTGTCTGTGACATTCAGATAATAAACGACGCTGAACACCAGAGAGAGTAGCCCGGTCAGCCCAATAGCATAGCGCCAGCCATCGTCACCACCAAAGAGCAGTGCCAGAGAGGGAAGCGCCATGGCTGCTGCAGCAGAACCAAAGTTACCCCAGCCTCCATAAATACCCTCGGCTGTGCCCAACTGGCGGGCAGGAAACCACTCGGAAACCATCCGGATACCGATCACAAAACCTGCCCCTATTGCTCCCAGGAAAAATCGGGCAACCGCAGCCTGGGTAAATGTGTCAGCCATTGCGTACATGAAGCAGGGGATACTGCAGGTAGCCAGAAGTGCTGAATAGGTTTTTCGGGGCCCATACCGATCAGTGAGCATGCCAACTAACACTCTGGCAGGAATGGCCAGTGCGACATTCAGTATCAGCAGGGTTTTCAGCTGGGAACGAGTAAGTCCAAGAGAGTCAGAAATGGCCAGAGCCAGTGGGGCATGGTTAAACCAGACGACAAATGTAATAAAGAACGCCATCCATGAAAGATGAAGTATTTTGGTGTTGCCTTTAAATGAAAATAAATTGATTTTATCAGGGTTGCTCATGCTCTCTCCTGGTGTTCAATTAGAAATGCCTGAATAAATTTTATTAATGGCAGAGCAAGGTTCAGGCCAGTTTGTATGTTTGGCAGTAATATCGGATGAATGTGATTGTTAAAGAAGTCGGTGATGAATTAAGTAAGAGGATGACGTGCTCTGTTGAACCACTTTATTAAATATATTGCACCAAAATGAACTAAAATTCTGATTTTTGTTTAAAAAAACGCATTATTATTGTGCAGGAATGCGGTCTGTTTTCAGGTGTTTTTCATTATGAAGCAATAAATCAAACTGTTTCATACAGGTTGGCATGAGTACTGCATTAAGTCTTTTATCTGCGAATTATTAGATAAAAGGAAGGCCTTAATGAACGGGAAAGAAACCCTGGCTGTAATCGGCAATGGCATGGTGGGTCACCGTTTTATTGAAAAGCTGGTGGCTTCCGGTGGACTTAATCATTTTAACGTTGTCGTGTTGGGTGAAGAGACTCGCCCTGCTTATGACCGGGTTCATCTTTCAGAATATTTCAGTGGTCGTAGTGCTGATGATCTCTCGATGGTGCCAAATGGGTTTTATCAAAAAAACGGTATCGAACTGATTCTCAATGAATCGGTTATTAAAATTGATCGCAAGTCCTGTCAGATAGTAACGGATAAAGATCGCAGTCTTCAGTACGACAGGCTGATTATGGCCACGGGCTCTTATCCGTTTGTTCCACCCGTACCCGGGCATGATCGTGAGAACTGTTTTGTTTACCGGACAATCGAAGATCTGGAAGCTATCACGGAAGCTGCCAAACACAGCAAGGTAGGCGCCGTTGTCGGTGGTGGTTTGTTGGGTCTGGAAGCAGCCAAAGCATTAAAAGACCTTGGTCTTGAAACCCATGTGGTTGAATTTGCACCGCGGTTAATGGCTGTTCAGGTTGATGACGGTGGTGGTGCCATGCTTCGGAAAAAAATTGAAGCGCTGGGTGTGGGTATTCATACCGGTAAAAATACTCAATTGATCACTGATGGCAAAGGTACGGTTCATCAGATGCAGTTCGCTGATGGTGAGGAATTAAATACAGACATTGTGCTTTTTTCCGCAGGTATTCGCCCCAGGGATGAGCTGGCCGGGAAAGCAGGTCTGGATCTTGGGGATCGTGGCGGAATCCGGATCAATGATTTCTGTCAGACCTCCGATGAAAAAATCTATGCCATTGGTGAGTGCGCTCTCTGGGATAACAGAATCTTCGGTCTGGTGGCTCCGGGTTATCAGATGGCTCAGGTTGCTGTTGATCATCTTGTGAATAAAGACCATGACAAAAGGAGCAATTTCAAAGGTGCTGATATGAGCACCAAGCTGAAACTGATGGGGGTGGATGTTGCCAGCATTGGTGATGCACAGGGTGTGACAAAAGGTTCGCTCAGCTATCAGTTTATTGATGAAGAGCGACAGGTTTACAAAAAGCTGGTGGTCTCAAAGACGAAAAAGAGAGTGCTTGGGGCGGTATTGATTGGTGATTCTGACGACTACGGAAGCCTGTTGCAGTTGATGCTGAATAATATCAAACCGCCGGAAAATCCGGCTGAACTGATACTGCCAAAAACAGAGGGGGCAGCAGCTTCGGGACTGGGTGTATCAGCACTGCCTGAATCGGCACAGATATGTTCCTGCTTCAATGTGAGCAAGGGGGATCTGGCTGAGGCGGTTAATAGTGGTTGTCAGGATCTTGCGGCACTAAAGGAATCAACCAGCGCCGGCACCGGGTGTGGTGGTTGTTCTCAGCTGGTGAAGCAGGTATTGGATCATGAACTGTTACAGCTGGGTGTGGAAGTGAAAAATGATATCTGCGAACACTTTTCCCACTCACGGCAGGAACTGTATCACCTGGTCAGGATAGGCGAGCTGAAATCATTTCAGGATGTTCTTAATAAACACGGCAGAGGTCGTGGATGTGATATCTGCAAGCCCACCATAGGCTCGATTCTGGCGTCTTGCTGGAATGATTACATCCTGAAAAAGGATCATGCCCCTCTTCAGGATACCAACGACTATTTCCTCGGCAATATACAGAAAGATGGCACCTATTCCATTGTGCCCAGAGTACCCGGTGGGGAGATTACCCCTGAAAAGTTAATTGTTATTGGTGAGGTGGCCCGGGATTTCAAACTTTACACCAAGGTCACCGGTGGTCAGCGTATTGATTTATTCGGCGCCCAGGTGCATGAACTGCCCATTATCTGGAAACGGCTGGTGGATGCCGGTTTTGAGACCGGTCATGCCTACGGAAAATCCTTAAGAACGGTTAAATCCTGTGTAGGAAGTACCTGGTGTCGTTATGGCGTTCTGGATAGCGCCAGTATGGCCATTGCCATTGAACATCGATACCGCGGCGTTCGCTCTCCCCATAAAATTAAAATGGCGGTGTCAGGCTGCACCAGAGAATGCGCTGAGGCGCAGAGTAAGGATATTGGCATTATTGCCACAGAAAATGGCTGGAATTTATACGTTTGCGGCAATGGCGGTATGAAACCCCGTCATGCTGATCTGTTTGCCACCGGCCTGGATGATGAAACGCTGGTCAAATACATCGATAGACTTTTGATGTTCTATACCCAAGCGAATTCAAGATGCAGATTTTAACATCTCAAAATTGTCGTTAATTCTGCTATTCAATGAACCACTAATTCCAGGCAAAGTTTCATCCAGGAAATGATTGATTTTTTGTCGAAACTCCTTCGCTGTGGAGAAGTATTTATTATCCCGGGCATATTCATTCATGACCTTCCATAATCGCTCAATTGGGTTCAAATTTGGACTGTAAGGCGGGAGGTGATGGAGCTTTATTAGCAGCTTTTCGGCTGCCTCGACCACCTCCTTTGAGCGATGATAGCCCGCACCATCAAGCACCATATGAATGACATTTTTTGATGCATAAGAACTCCGAACTTTTTCGAAAAACTCGATAATGGCTTCACCATTGACAGTTTTGAATTGATCGAAAGTAGCCGCTGACAAATTGCCCAGTTCAATAGCGCCAACAATATTCAGACGAGTGCGGCTTCCAGTCGTATTGATGACTTTATCAACCCCTTTTCGAATCCACCCTGAGGTGATTTTGGTGGCCTGTGTTGGATGAACCGCATCCATGAAAAGCAAGACCTCATCCTCTGGTAATGAAGCCTTCAGGGCTTCATAGTGTTCGACAAACTCAGTTTGTTTATCGGCATCGAACTTGTGGGGAACTCCTTTTGGTTTTTTGTAGGTGAAGTCTTGTTGATGAAGCCATTTGTTCAGGCCAGACACAGTGTATTTAACGTCCCAGCGTTCAGAAATATAAGCGACAATCTGGTGGGTATGAGCATAAGTATGCTCAGAGATGTGTTCGATTAATTGCTGAGTTTGCTCATCATTCAGGTGGCTTTCGCTGCCGCCATTTTCAGGCTTTAGTTTATCCTTTTTGAGATAATCATCCAGATGACGGCTTATAGTAAATTCACTTTTTCTTAAAGCCTGAGCAATCGATGAAACAGACCAACCTTCCGAGCTCAGCAATACTGCCTTAATGCGATCACACTCTCGGGCTCACGGTCAAATACATCGATAGACTTTTGATGTTCTATATCCGCACGGCTGATCGTTTACAGAGAACGTCGGTGTGGCTGGAGAACCTGGAAGGCGGGCTTGATTATTTGAAACAGGTGGTCATGGAAGACAGTCTGGGTATTGCTGAAGAGCTGGAAAATGAAATGACGCATCTCGTAGGCACTTATCAATGTGAGTGGAAAACAACCCTGGAAGATCCGGAAAAGCTCAAGCGTTTCAGTCATTTCATTAACAGTAAAGATAACGACAATAACCTGATGTTTGTCACTGAGCGTGAACAGCGTCGTCCGGCACGGACTGAAGAACGCATTCTGACAAAGCAGCTGTGAAGGAGAAAGGCCTATGAATAACTGGATAACCGTTTGTACGCTTGATGAATTGCAGGCTGGACTGGGTGTTTGTGCCCAGGTAGAGGGGCATCAGATAGCACTTTTTTCGATGGAAGGACGTTATTTTGCCCTTGATAATTTTGATCCTTTCAGTCAAACCAATGTTCTTTCGCGAGGCATTACCGGTGACCTTAATGAACGTCTTGTGGTTGCTTCACCCATTTATAAGCAGCATTTTGATCTGGAAACCGGGCAATGCCTTGAAGATGAGAATGTTTGTCTGCGAACCTATCCGGTAAAGGCTTTCCGGGGTCTGATTCAGGTGTTGAATGTTCCCATGAGCAGGAAGGCAGCCTGAATATGAGAAACAACAAATCAAAGTTAGTGGTTGTGGGAAATGGTATGGGCTCTGTTCGTTTTCTGGAAAAGTTACTGACAGAAAAAGAGTCTTCGTATCAGATAACCGTTTTATCGGAAGAACCCTGTCCGGGGTACAACCGTATTCAGCTGTCCAAACTCCTGGCAGGAACGGCTGACTTACAGGCCATTCAACTGAAACCGGACAGTTGGTATCAACAACAGGGCGTTCAGTTGTTGTCTGGAAAAGAGTACAAAGCGCAATGCATTGATCGCAGGAAGAAACGGGTCATTACCGTTTCGGGTGCCGTGTTTGATTATGACCATTTGGTGCTGGCAACAGGATCGGTGCCTAATAAAATACCGGTGCCCGGAGCGGATCTTGAGGGTGTGATGTCCTTTCGGAATCTGGACGATGTCATCCGGATGAAGGATGTAGATCAGAACAGAGCGGTGGTGATAGGTGGAGGGCTTTTGGGGCTGGAATGTGCCAGTGGACTGGCCAGACAGGGAATGTCGGTCATCATCGTAGACAATATGCCCATTCCCATGGCACGACAGCTGGATCAGTGTGCCGGGAATTTACTGCGCACTGAACTGGAGAGCAGAGGGATTGAATTTCGCAGTAATGCACAGCTGTTATCTTATTCCGGAAAAGAAGGCAGGGTCACAGGTGTTGAGTTGGAGGGAGAAAGTCTACCTGCTTCACTGGTGGTGGTGACAGCGGGTGTTCGTCCCAATATTGCATTGATGCAGGCATCAGGGCTGGAGTGTGACCGGGGTGTGATTGTAAACGACAGATTGCAAACCTCGGATTCGAATATCACGGCCATTGGTGAATGTGTACAGATGAATGGTGATCTGTTTGGGTTGGTGGCACCCGTGTATAGCCATGCTGGCATTGCAGCTGAAAGGTTGCTCGGAACGGATGGTCCGGGGTTTGTTCCGGTACCTGTGCCCACCAGTTTGAAAGTGGATGGCATTGATCTGTTTTCCAGTGGTGAATTTAATGCAGAGGACAACGACGAGGTCTTGCTGCTTTCGGGTACTGAAGCCGGTGTTTACCGTAAGCTGGTTATTAACAATGATCGACTCAAGGGTATTTTACTCTATGGGGACGCCAGTGATGGGCTTTGGTATCAAGGGATGATGGAAAAAGGTGAGGATATCTCATCCATTCGCCATGAATTGATTTTTGGCCAACGCTATCAGCTTGCTGCCTGAGGATAGGTGAATGTCTGCAAAAACTATTCAGACGACGTGTGCCTATTGTGGCGTAGGTTGTGGAATTACCGCCAAAGTACTCGATCCCGATCTGCATCTGGTGGAAATCAGCGGGAGGGAAGATCATCCTGCCAACTATGGGCGATTGTGTTCCAAGGGCAGTGCCCTGGGAGAAACGGTTTCTCTTGAAGGGCGGTTGCTGGAGCCCAAAATTGCGGGGCAGTCTGTGAGCTGGAATCAGGCTCTGAGTGACGTGGCTGACCGCTTGCGGCAAACCATCCATCAGTTTGGTCCTGAATCTGTTGCGTTGTACGGCTCAGGGCAACTATTAACAGAAGACTATTATGTTGCCAATAAGTTGATGAAAGGATTTATTGGCAGCGCCAATATTGATACTAATTCACGACTTTGTATGGCTTCAACCGTCGCCGGACAAAAGCGTGCCTTTGGTTCAGATACCGTTCCGAATAATTATGAAGACCTTGAGAAGGCCGATCTGTTGATACTGGCAGGTTCAAATACAGCCTGGTGTCACCCGGTTTTATTTCAGCGTATTCGGGCGATGAAAGCCCAGCGTCCGGAAATGAAAATCGTGGTAATCGACCCTCGCATAACAGCAACCTGTGATATCGCTGACTTACATCTGCCTGTTCGACCGGGAACGGATGTAGTGCTTTTTGAGGGACTGCTGAATTATCTTGCAGAATCAAATGCATTGAATCAGTCCTTTATTGATGCCCATACCGATGGCTTTGAACAGGCACTTGAAAGTAGCCAGGCTTCTTCGAAGAGTTTGAGCGCAGTGGCCGAAATCTGCCGACTGGATGTTGTGGATGTTCAGGCTTTCTACGCTCTGTTTGTTGCTAATGAAAAAACCGTTACTGCCTGGTCTCAGGGCGTCAATCAATCGGTCTCTGGTACTGATAAAGTCAATGCGATTATTAACTGCCATCTTGCTACAGGACGAATAGGAAAGCCGGGTGCTGGTCCATTGTCGTTAACAGGACAGCCCAATGCCATGGGTGGCCGTGAAGTGGGTGGTTTGGCGAATCAACTGGCTGCGCATATGGATTTCAGTTGTCAGGAAGATATAGACCGGGTCAGGCGTTTCTGGTGTGCGCCCAATATGGTTCAGGAGGGCGGTAAGACAGCGATAGATTTGTTTGATGCGGTCGAAAAAGGAGACATTAAATTTATCTGGATAATGGGGACAAATCCGGCAGTGAGCATGCCCAATGCTGGTCATGTGAGGAAAGCGTTGAGAGATTGCCCTACTGTAGTGGTCTCTGACTGTATTGAAAAAACGGATACTGCTGAACTGGCTGATATCCTGCTGCCGGCAGCGGGGTGGAGTGAAAAAGACGGCACCATTACAAACTCGGAACGTCGTATATCCAGACAGCGATCTTTGTTCCCATGTGCAGGCTTGTCGAAACCGGATTGGTGGATTATCTCGCAGGTAGCCCGGGAAATGGGATTTGATGAAGCCTTTAATTATAAAAAATCCGCGGATGTTTTTCGCGAACATGCAGCTCTCTCTGGTTTTGAGAATGATCCTTCGGGAAAAATACGTGATTTCAATATTGCTCCCATGGCTGATTTATCAGATTCGGAATATCAGCAGTTGGAGCCTTTTCAATGGCCACTGTTGAAAGGGGAAAAAACAGGGGCCAGACGATTGTTTGGTCAGGGTGGATTTTATACGCCCAATCAGAAAGCTCGATTTATAGTGACCCGATTTCAGGAACAGAAGAATCACACCGATCAGCAGTACCCATTTCTGCTGAATACCGGACGCGTGCGCGACCACTGGCACACAATGACGCGAACCGGATTGTCGGCAAGATTAAATCAGCATACTGATGAACCGGTTCTGGAAATTAATCCTGTGGATCTGAAAGACCATGGTTTAACTGAATCAGGATTGTGTCGTGTGGTTTCCAGTTATGGAGCAGCGATAGTTCGGGTGAAGTCATCTGATAATATTGCTGAAAAACAAGTCTTTCTGCCCATGCACTGGTCATTACAAAACAGTAAAACAGGAGGCATAGGGCAGTTGGTTAATCCCTTGGCTGATCCCTATTCCAGACAGCCGGACTTAAAGCATACACCAGTGCGGCTGGAACGCTGGAACCCGAAAGAATATGGCGTATTACTGACCCGTAAACAACAATCACTTGATATCTTTGACTATGCCACAGAGGTCAGGGCTGAGAATTGTTTCAGGTATGAATTGGCTGGTTCGGAATTAACCGATATTAATGTTGAATTCAATCATCGGGGACTGGAACGCATTGATTACCATGATCAGATGACGGGTGCACGGCGCTCAGGCTGGTTTTCGAACGGGCTTGTTCATGGTTTGTTGATTGTGGGTAAGAGTCTTCTGATGTCGGATCGTTTATGGCTTCAGCAAGCCTTTGTACGTGATGAGATTCCATTTGCAGAGCAATGGAGACTATTGGCAGGTATAGCTCCCAGGGGTGAAGACAGTGGAAATCTGGTTTGTGCCTGTTTTGGTATCGGTGAAAAAAGCATCTGCAGAACGATACGCTCAGAAGGGCTTTCCAGCGTTGCTCAAGTCGGTGATAAAATGAAAGCTGGCACGAACTGTGGCTCCTGTATTCCGGAAATCAGTCAATTACTTGAGAGTGCTATCAATCGGGCTGCAGAGGCTGTGTAAGATCATCTGGAACATCCTGTTCATCGATAATAGGGTAGTGGGCAGCATCAGGTAGCTGATAATGCCACCATTCTGAATCTATTGGTTCGAATCCGGCAATATTCATAACGCCTGCCAGTAGCAGTCGATTACGTTGGGCTTCCTTTGATACCAGATCGTTCCCATGGTGAGCCAGAGGTCGAAAATCATCAAACTGGGTACCCATATCCAGTTCATTGTCGAACTGGTCTATTAAGGTCAGGTCTATGGCTATTCCCCGACAGTGTGGGCGGGTACCGGTTTTAGGGTCCGAAATGTAGTCAGGATCCGGTGTGTGATCGAAGAGAGTCTGTTGTGCACTTAATGGACGAAAACCGTCCCATATTTTAATTCTCAGTTGCAGTGGTTTTAGAATTTCTATGGCCCGTTCCAGTCTCTCTGCAGCGTCATCATGAAGAAAACAGAGTGGGTTCAGATAGACGCTCTGACCAGTAAAATTATCACTGCTGGCGTAGGCCAGGGATATAGCCAGATCATGGCTGTCTTCGGTAATAGGAACAAGGGAACTTTTGTTGACCGGTGTGTTCATGATGGCATTAATTCTCGGAGAAATACTTATGATAGTCAGTGTAGAGGTCATGGACACATGCTTTCCAGATATTTAACACAGTTACTTGTCCTGATATGGCAGAATTAAAGCTCTGGGACACTATAGTTCTGTTTGTTCAATGGGAAACGTGCGACCACTGATGCTCTTCAGAATGTTTACCAGCAGCGCAGTCACCAATGCTCCAAAAATGATTGACAGGATATACGAGCCCCTGCCTTCAACGACGGGCAATACAATCCAGCCTCCCCAGGGAGCATGATTGATTACGGCCATCTCAAAGGCCATAATATTTCCGGCAATGCCCCCCATGACGATTGCCGGAATAACCCTGAAAGGGTCAGCAACGGCAAAGGGAATGGCGCCTTCACTGATTCCGATCAAACCCATTATCAATGCGGCTTTACCGGCTTCCCTTTCATCAATGGAGTAAAGTCTTGCTGACAGCACTGTTGCCAGCCACATTCCCAGGGGAGGTGTACAAATTGCAACCCCTACACCGCCCATAAGATAGGGGTGAGTGCCAACCTGAGTCTGGGCGAAGAGTGTGGCTACCTTATTGATTGGGCCACCCATATCGAAGGCCGTCATACCGCCAAGAATGGCACCCAGTGTCATTCTTGAAATACCCTGCAGGCTATACAACCAGTCATTCAGAGTTGTCATAAGCAGGGCGAGAGGCTGACCGATCAGCCATATAACGATACCGCCGACCAGAAAGGTTCCTGCCAGGGGGTAAATGAAAATGACACCGATGGTCAGGTAGTTTTTGCCCAGTGGAATTTTCTTAAGAAGAAGAACAATGTAACCCGCCAGAAAACCTACAATGATTGCGCCCAGGAAACCAGCGCCGTACTCTGCAATTAGCCAACACCCGATCATTCCAGGTGCCAGTGCCGGTCGGCTGGCAATGGAATAGGCGATATAACCACCCAGAACAGGAATAAACAGGGAGAACCCGGCCAGACCCATATCCCAGATATCTTTAAGAATGCCTGTTTCAGGCACACCGCCACGACCGTGCAACATGACAGACAGGGATATCAGTACGCCACCTGCAACCACAAAGGGAATCATGTGGCTGGTGCCTGTTAAAAGATGACTCCGAAGATTGATCAGTTCATTTTGGAATGCCACAGTCAGAACCCTGATTTTATATTTTCAGGGTTTGAAGTCTAGTAGGCCAGAATGGGTAGGGTTGATTTTTATTAACAAACCCGGATTTGTAAAAGTAAATTTATTTACTTTTTGTTTTTTTCATTTTTGAATTCAACATTTCAATGATCAGTGAAAAGGTCATGGCGAAATAAATATAGCCTTTGGGTATATGAAATTCGAGACCTTCGGCAACCAGAGAGACACCGATTAAAATTAGAAAGCTGAGAGCCAGTATTTTCAGGGTGGGGTGGCGACTGACGAAATCACCTATGGGTTTGGCTGCTAGCATCATAACGGCAACGGAGATGATTATGGCGGTAATCATCACCCAGAGTTCATCAACCAGTCCAACCGCTGTAATGACACTGTCGAGGGAGAAAACAATATCGATAATAGCTATTTGTATGAGAATCAATATGAAATGGCTGGTAACACCGCCGGACTTTCGAATTGATTCTTCTTCTGTCTCCATGGACCCATGAATTTCATGGGTTGATTTAGCTATAAGGAATAAGCCACCACCCAAAAGAATTAAGTCCCGCCCTGAAATAGCGTTATCCAGCAGAACGAACAGCGGAGCAGTGAGAGCCATGACCCAGGTAATAGAGAGCAACAGGGCTATACGGGTCAGCATGGCCAGGCCAAGCCCCAGAGAGCGAGCTCTTGCTCTTTGATGTGCGGGAAGACGCTCAACCAGAATAGTTATGAAAATTATGTTATCTATTCCAAGCACTATTTCGAGTGATGTCAGGGTAAATAGGGCGATCAGGGATTCAGGTGACAGCAAAGCTTCCATAATAACCTTGGTGGTATTCTGATTTATTAGTGTTTATTCGCTGCGAGACTACAGGGGAATAAAAAAGAATGCCAGTGAGCATTTTAATTCAAAATATTAGGTATCAAGAAAATGGTTTTTATGTGAGTTTAATCTAGAAAGTAAGATATGCTTGCGAGAAGAATCATGGGCTTCTATGGTAAATCTGATTTAGCGACAACTGTCACATAGAATTCGATATTTACACCATTTGCATCAACCGTGTTCTGTTCTCACCCATTCGGAGGTTTCGCGATGGCGAAGCTCAAATGTAAAAAATCACCTGTCATTTTCTTATTATTTTTTTTATCAGCAATTCTATCTTTTTCGCAGATACTTCGATCTGAAGAGGCTGGAATCAGGTTCGACACGGATGGCATGCTGCAACAAAAAGAAGATTACTTTCATGCGTTTGGTAATTTTCTGAAAGCATGGGCGAGAACTGAAGGAGATTTACTGGAAGGTCTGGAAGCAACAGAAGAGATTAAGAAATCATTGAAAACGGTAAAAAAAGCCCAGAAAAAAGAGCCGGACAGCGTTGATATGAGGTTAGTGGCAGAATTAAGCTCTGGGTATTCATTCAGTGACTCGTCTATCGAAAATCAGATATATGACAGTGTGACAGGTTCATACACCGGCGCAAAAGAAAGAGTAGAAAGTTTTTTGGATGGTTTTGTACCTTACAGTGAATATAAAGCCGTTATTTATACAGGGATGGTGGCAATACCATCGCTGGTGCTTGCCGTAGCTAAAGTGTCAGGAAAATCAAAAATCTATATGGCTCCCTGGGCTAAGTTCTGGGCGATTGCTGGTTCCACAAAAGCCCTGGCCATGACGCATCCGTTTCTATCAATTCCGCTTGCTGCCACGGCATTAGTATCGGTTGTAGGATTGCAAATGAAAAATGTTTACTACCTTACACCACAGGCGATTGCCTACTATACAGAGAAAGCGGTTGGGAGAAGTGGAAAAGTATACAGTGACAGTTATACAAATAGCCTTTTCTGGTTCAGTTCATATTCTGCCAGTGAGTTTTTTAACGGATCCCGTAATGTTGAAGTTTTCACGGGATTTTTAAATCAAATGTTAATCAATGCGTATCCTGAATTCGGTTATTCAAAAGTGGATGAGGATGTTGTGGCTGAAATGAAGGCAATGGATGTAGAAAAAAAGGCAGTAGTTAAGATTGAGAACTGTAATGAGAGAAGTAATGAGGCTTACCAGGCGTGTGTAGAAAGTGTTGAACAGGAGCTGATTTCGCACATTCCTGTTTCTGGTTCTTTTGAGGTTACGTTATTCAGGCATCACAATATTGATGAGACATTCAGTCCACTGGTGCATATGAATATCAAGAGTCGTGATGGACTGAGTTCTTCGGTGGTTATTACTGGTGTTAATAGCGCGACGGTTAATAAAGAGAAGGTGGCAGCAATTATTGGCGATGCAGTCAAATTTACCGGATCTCAGGGGGCGCTCATCAGGCAGAAACTAGCATATTGAAATAACATATTAATGAAGAAAAGAGGGTGCCTGGGCACCCTCTTTTATGAAACTACTGGAATGAAGTGTGCGCAGTAATTAGCGCTTGTCCAGAGGGTTGTAATCCCTGGCCTTTTCACCCGTGTAGAGTTGGCGGGGACGCCCGATTTTGTAATCGCCGCTGATCATTTCATGCCAGTGGGCAATCCAGCCTGGAGTTCGGCCAGTAGCAAAGACTACAGTGAACATCTCTGTTGGTATGCCAAGAGCTTTCAGTATTATGCCTGAATAGAAGTCCACGTTAGGGTAGAGTTTCTTTTCGACAAAATAATTGTCTTCCAGTGCAATTTGCTCGAGTCGCTTGGCTATTCTGAACATAGGATCATTTTCAAGACCCAGCTCGGCAAGCACTTCATCACAGGTCTCTTTCATTACCTTGGCTCGAGGGTCAAAGTTCTTGTAAACCCTGTGACCAAAGCCCATCAGACGGAATGGATCATTCTTGTCTTTGGCCCGGCTGATAAATTCATCTATATGCGCTTCATCACCAATTTCATCCAGCATGTTCAGCACCGCTTCATTGGCTCCGCCATGGGCAGGGCCCCAGAGAGCAGCAATACCGGCAGCAATACATGCAAATGGGTTGGCGCCTGAAGAGCCTGCAAGTCTGACAGTGGATGTAGAAGCATTTTGTTCGTGGTCAGCGTGCAGCAAAAATACTTTATCCATTGCCCGTGCGAACACAGGATTTACTTCATATTCTTCACAGGGTGTTGAGAACATCATGTGAAGGAAGTTACCCCCGTAGCTGAGGTTATTCCTTGGATACATAAACGGCTGGCCGATGGAGTACTTATAAGCCATCGCTGCCAGAGTAGGCATTTTTGAGATCAGTCGGTAGGCACAGATTTCACGATGCTCTTCATTGGTGATATCGAGAGAGTCATGATAGAAAGCAGAAAGTGCGCCGACTACGCCACACATAATAGCCATAGGGTGAGCATCACGGCGGAATCCGGAGAACAGATCACTCATCTGCTCATGGATCATGGTGTGCTTCATTATGGTATTTTCAAATTTTTCCTTTTCCTGTTTGCCGGGAAGATCCCCGTATAGAAGCAGGTAGCAGGTTTCCAGATAGTCTGAATGTTCAGCCAGCTGTTCTATGGGATAGCCGCGATGCAGTAATATCCCTTTATTACCATCAATAAAGGTGATCTTGGATTCGCAGGAAGCAGTAGATACAAAACCTGGGTCGTATGTAAATAAACCGTTGGCCGTTAGACTGCGAACATCAATTACATCGGGCCCGAGAGTGCCTGAATAGATGGGCAATTCCAGAGCTTGTTCCTTACCGTCAATGGAGAGGAGAGCTTTCTTGTCAGCCATTTATGGCCTCCTGTCGCGCCGTTTAGTCTCGTTATAGTTTGAATGGTCCAGGGGGGGAGTTATTATAAGTATGGTTGGACCGTTTTACGGTTCGACCACTATAGAGAGATAAATCTGTTTGTCAAACGTGTTACTGTTTGTGAATGCTTGATCGTTACAGGTTTTTCTCTAAGTGATTCTGCTTAGATCTGGTATCAATTGTAATTGAATTCCGAACTGTATATACTCCGATTCCGAAGCCGAGGAGGGCTTCTTCGGGGAAGTGTCGTAGACACTGAATAGCGATGCAAACCTGCTTCTCATTGAAGGCCAGTTGGCCTTGATGTACTTGCTGATTCTGCTGAGCACGTCGTTGGGCGTTGGGGCATAAAATTGAATAGCAACAGACCTGTCAATTTAGATATTACAACTATTAAATTACCTTTGCCGGCTTATACATCATTATTGCATCGAATTTCTGGTGTGATTCTGTTTGTCGGGCTTGGGTTTCTTTTATACGGACTTGAACAGTCTCTGGCATCTGAAAGTTCCTTTTCTGATTTGAAAGAGTTACTGATGAACCCTCTGGCGAAGTTTGTCACCTGGGGTATTGTTTCTGCATTGATTTATCATTTTGTTGCTGGTGTTAAACACCTTCTGATGGATATTGATATTGGTGATGGAAAAGAGTCGGGCAGAATGGGTGCTGTTCTCACCTTGGCTGTATCAGTCATCTTAATCATTCTGGCGGGGTTTTGGATATGGTAACCAGTGTCACCAATTTATCTCGCAGCGGTCTTTATGACTGGATGCTGCAGCGGTTGACTGCCATTATTCTCGGTGCATATTCAGTGTTTCTTGTCGGGTATATTCTGGCTAATCCCGGAATGGAATATCCTCAATGGTCCGGTTTGTTTGAAAATACCTGGATGAGGATTTTCACACTTCTCGCCCTGATTTCTGTTCTTGCTCATGCCTGGATTGGAATGTGGACTGTTACAACCGATTATCTGAATGACCGCGCTTTAGGCAGTAAGTCAGTTCTGATTCGTTTCCCGGTGCAGCTGATTTGCTTTATTGCTTTATTCAGTTTTGTGATCTGGGGCGTACAAATTCTTTGGGGGCTTTGATTCATGGCAGCACTTCGTACCCTATCCTATGACGCAATTGTTATAGGCGGCGGTGGCGCTGGTATGCGTGCAGCGTTGCAGTTGACGCAGGCCGGGATTAAAACAGCCTGCGTAACCAAGGTGTTTCCAACCCGGTCACATACCGTGTCTGCCCAGGGTGGTATTACCTGCGCTATTGCCAGTTCTGATCCAAAGGATGACTGGCGCTGGCATATGTATGACACCGTAAAAGGATCAGACTATATTGGCGATCAGGATGCTATTGAATACATGTGTTCAGTAGGTCCGCAGGCTGTTTTTGAGCTGGAACATATGGGTTTGCCGTTTTCACGTACGGAAGAAGGGCGTATATATCAGCGTCCGTTCGGTGGGCAATCCAAAGATTTCGGTAAAGGTGGTCAGGCTGCCAGAACCTGTGCTGCAGCAGACAGAACAGGTCATGCACTTCTTCACACTCTTTATCAGGCCAATCTGAAAGGTGGTACAACATTCTTAAATGAATGGTACGCCGTAGATCTGGTAAAAAACCAGAAAGGTCAGGTAGCGGGTGTCATCGCTATTGATATTGAATCGGGTGAAACTGTTTATATAAAGGCTAAAGCGACTGTTATGGCAACAGGCGGTGCTGGTCGAATCTATTCTTCAACTACTAACGCCCTGATTAATACCGGAGACGGTATTGGTATGGCACTGCGTGCCGGATATCCTATGCAGGATATGGAAATGTGGCAGTTCCATCCTACCGGAATTCACGGTGCGGGTGTGCTGGTCACGGAAGGTTGTCGCGGTGAAGGTGGTTACCTGATTAACAGCGAAGGTGAACGCTTCATGGAGCGTTACGCCCCTAATGCCAAAGATCTGGCAGGCAGGGATGTTGTTGCACGATCCATGGTTATTGAAATTCTTGAAGGCCGTGGTTGTGGACCCAATAAAGATCATGTTCTGTTGAAACTGGATCATCTTGGTGAGGAAACTCTGAACCTGCGTCTGCCGGGTATCTGTGAACTGTCTAAAACCTTTGCGCACGCAGATCCGGTTAAGGTTCCAGTGCCTGTTGTACCTACCTGTCACTACATGATGGGTGGTATACCCACCAATGTTGGCGGTCAGGCACTTTGTCAGGATGGCAATGGTAACGATGTGGTCATCGAAGGTCTGTACGCCTGTGGTGAAGCAGCCTGTGTTTCCGTACACGGAGCCAATCGTCTGGGTGGCAACTCACTACTGGATCTGGTGGTGTTTGGTCGTGCTGCCGGTATACAGATTGAGAAAAACCTTCGTGAAGGTTTTGATGCAGTGGATGCTTCAGACAGCGATGTGGAAACGGCTCTGTCCCGCCTGGATCGTTTGAATAACTCTTCCGGCGGTGAAAGTGTTGCCAAGGTGCGCGAAGATCTGCAAAACACCATGCAACTCTACTTCGGGGTGTTCCGCGAAGGTGAGAGTATGCAGAAAGGCCTCGCTTTGCTGGATGAGCTGCGTGAACGTTTGGATAACCTTCATCTGGTTGATAAAAGTCAGGTATTCAATACGGCCCGTATTGAAGCTCTGGAGCTGGAAAATCTGTATGAAGTTGCTTATGCCACAGCAGTCTCTGCTGAGGTTCGCAAAGAGTCTCGTGGTGCTCACGCCCGGAATGATTTCCAGGAGCGTGATGACGAAAACTGGTTGGCTCACTCCTTATACTCACCAGTTGATAAGTCTGTGAGTAAACGGCCTGTCAACTTTACTCCTGCCACCATGGAGGCATTTCCTCCCAAGGCCCGGACCTATTAAGGGGGAAGGATAATGAAGGTAAGTGTTTATCGCTATAATCCGGAAACCGATAAGAAGCCCTATATGCAGGACTTCAGTATCGAGATTCCGGCTGGCAAGGATTTGATGGTTCTGGATGTCCTGAACTTGCTTAAAGAACAGGATTCAACTCTTGTGTACCGTCGTTCATGTCGTGAAGGCGTTTGCGGCTCAGATGGTGTCAGTATTGGTGGTACCAATGGTCTTGCCTGTGTGACGCCGCTTTCTGAAGCAGCTAAAGGTAATAAACTGGTTATTCGTCCGTTGCCTGGTCTGCCTGTAATTCGTGATCTCGTGGTTGATTTGAGTCTTTTTTATAAGCAGTATGAAAAGATTAGGCCATATCTGATTAATGATGAGCCTGCACCGGCTATTGAACGACTCCAGTCTCCTGAAGACCGGGAGAAGTTGGATGGTCTGTATGAGTGTATTCTCTGTGCATGCTGTTCAGCGGCCTGTCCTTCGTTCTGGTGGAATCCGGATAAGTTTGTCGGTCCATCCGGTTTGCTGCAGGCCTATCGTTTCCTGGCAGACAGCAGGGATACGGCTACAGAAGAACGACTGGCTGATCTGGATGACCCTTTCAGTGTTTTCCGCTGCAGGGGTATTATGAATTGCGTAAGCGTTTGTCCTAAAGGGTTAAATCCTACCAGGGCAATCGGTCATATCAGGCAGATGCTCTTCAAGAGTGCAACCTGATATCAGTTTTACCGAAGCATTCAGTGCCTGAAACTCAGCTTGAGTTTCAATCACTGGTTTGCTTCGTTGTTAGATTCTTTATAACTGTGAATGCTATCAAGTCTTATGCTATATATGCTTGATGGTTTTAATTGTCACAAAATCATGACCGGAACTCTTAACCGGATAAATCGTGAAGAGTGACGGGTTGAACAGCAGGGGCAATCGGGAGACACCCGATTCTATCTGTAGGGGGCGTGCGGAAAGTAAGGCTATCAAAACCACTTTCAGCAGCTGTCAGATTCAGTTCATAATATTGTGAACACGGATCGGAAACAGGTCTCACTTCAGAAAACGCCCCATACTCAGGGGTACTGACCATGCAAGAAGGTGTCATGCAGCGGATGTGGAGTTCGTCTCACATTGCCGGGGGGAATGCTGCATACGTCGAAGAGTTATACGAGCTGTATCTGCGCGACCCGAACAGCGTTGAATTGCAGTGGCGTGGCTATTTTGAAAAGCTCCCCCAGGTCAATAGCGGCAGCCCCGATGTTCCGCATTCCACGATCCAGGAAAATTTCATTCTCATGGCGCGTCAGCGTCAAGCCTCCAGACCTATACCTACAGCAAGTGTATCCAGTGATCATGAGCGCAAGCAGGTTCAGGTTCTCAGGCTGGTCAGTGCGTTCCGGATTCGTGGACATCAGCAGGCGAAAATTGACCCTTTGGGTATTTTGGAGAGAGAAAAATTCCCTGATTTGAGCCTGGAGTATCATGGGCTCTCTGCAGCTGACCTCGATACAGAATTTCAGTGTTCCACTCTGTTTATTGGCAAGGATCACGCAACTCTTCGTGATATTGTAGATTCTCTGCAGGCTACATATTGTGGCGCCATAGGCGTTGAATATATGCACATTGTTAATACAGAAGAACGCCGCTGGTTTCAAAGTCGTATGGAAAGTGTTCGCGGTCGTCCGGATGTCGGTGTGGATGCCCAGTTGCATATTCTTGAGCGATTAACAGCGGCTGAAGGATTGGAAAAATACCTGGGTACAAAGTACCCGGGTACCAAACGATTTGGTCTTGAGGGTGGGGAAGCACTTATTCCCATGCTGGATGAAATTATTCAACGTTCGGGCTCTTACGGAGCTAAAGAGCTTGTCATAGGCATGGCTCACCGTGGTCGTCTGAATGTACTGGTTAATATTCTGGGTAAAAATCCATCTGAACTCTTTGATGAGTTTGAAGGAAGGAAGCTGGCAGAGCATGGTTCCGGTGATGTTAAGTACCATCAGGGCTTTTCATCCAACGTTATGACACCGGGTGGGGAAGTTCACCTGGCTCTGGCCTTTAATCCGTCTCATCTGGAAATTGTTGCACCTGTTGTAGAAGGTTCTGTGAGAGCCCGGCAGGATCGCCGGGAAGACAAAACCGGTGCCCATGTAGTGCCTGTCTCCATTCATGGCGATGCAGCTTTTGCTGGCCAGGGTGTGGTTATGGAAACCTTGCAGATGTCTCAGACCCGGGCCTATAAAACCGGGGGAACGATGCATGTCATTATCAATAACCAGGTCGGCTTTACTACCAGTCGCCGTGAAGATGCCCGTTCTACCGAATATTGTACTGATGTAGCTAAAATGGTGGGTGCGCCCATTCTTCATGTCAACGGTGATGATCCCGAGGCGGTTCAGTTTGCAACCAAACTGGCTCTGGATTACCGCATGGAGTTCCGGAAGGATGTGGTTGTTGATCTGGTCTGTTATCGCCGTCGTGGCCATAACGAAGCGGATGAGCCGTCTGGCACCCAACCAATGATGTATCAGACAATTAAGGGGCACACCACTACGCGTGATCTGTACGCTGCCAGCCTGCTGACAAAAGCAGTGATCAGCGAAACGGATGATAAGGGTTTGGTGAATAGTTATCGTGATGCCCTTGATAATGGCGATCATGTTGTTAAATCACTGGTGAAAGAGCCTAACAAAGAGCTATTTGTTGACTGGACGCCTCATATTGGTCACGAATGGACAGCGCGTCATGATACCCGTGTTGCCTTGAGCACATTGCAGGAACTCGGGCAGAAACTTTGTGAAGTGCCAGAAGGGTTTGTTGTTCAGCGCCAGGTTGGAAAAATCCTGGACGATCGCCGTAAAATGGCCGCCGGTGCGCTGCCTATAAACTGGGGATGTGCTGAAACTTTAGCTTATGCAACCCTGTTAAAAGAAGGCAGTAATGTACGTTTAACCGGACAGGATGTTGGACGCGGTACTTTCTCACACCGTCATGCCGTTCTGCATAATCAGAAAGATGGTTCGGCTCTGGTGCCATTAGCCTGTCTGGAAGAAGATCAGCCTAAATTTGAACTTTGGGATTCTCTGCTTTCAGAAGAAGCGGTTTTGGCTTTTGAGTATGGCTATGCCACTACAACACCAAATACCCTGGTTATCTGGGAAGCCCAGTTTGGTGATTTTGCCAACGGTTGTCAGGTGGTTATTGACCAGTTTATTACCAGTGGTGAGCACAAATGGGGCAGGCTTTGTGGCTTGACGATGTTGTTACCTCATGGTTATGAAGGGCAGGGGCCTGAGCATTCATCCGCTCGACTGGAACGCTATCTTCAGCTGTGTGCTGAGCACAATATCCAGGTGTGTGTGCCGACAACACCTGCCCAGATTTTTCATATGCTACGACGCCAGATGTTGCGGCCATTGCGAAAGCCTCTGATTGTCTTCACACCTAAGAGCCTGTTACGCCATAAACTGGCAACATCCACTCTTGAAGAGCTGGCTGATGGAAGCTTCCAGACTGTGCTTCCAGAAATTGATGAGCACGATCCGAAAGCTGTGAGACGATTGATTCTCTGTTCAGGAAAGGTCTACTACGATCTACTGGCAAAGAAGAGGTCTGATGAGTTGGATGATGCGGTAGTCATCCGTATCGAGCAGTTGTATCCATTCCCGCAGGATGATCTGGATGAACAGATCAGTCAGTACCCTAATCTGGAAATTGTTGTATGGTGCCAGGAAGAACCTATGAATCAGGGTGCATGGTACAGCAGTCAACACCATATGCGGCGGTCTGTGGGAGAGCATGAAAACAAGAATTTACATCTTCAATATGCCGGACGCAGTGCCTCAGCTGCTCCAGCCTGTGGATATATGTCAATTCACGTAGCAGAACAGCAGAAACTTGTGAGTGATGCATTCACAATTGAATGATGTGTAAAAAAGAAGTTACCGTTTTTACCTGGTAAGAACGGTAAACGATTAAACCGGCGAAGTCAGTGAAGGTGAAACGTTCTTCATTGCTTCGTTAAAGCGACAGAGGCTCACAGGGGCAACGACGCTAAAGGATCAATAATGGCCACTGAAATCAAAGCACCTACATTTCCCGAGTCCGTAGCTGACGGTACTATTGCTACATGGCACAAGCAAGCCGGAGAGGCTTGCAGTCGTGATGAATTACTGGTTGATATCGAGACTGACAAAGTCGTTCTGGAGGTTGTGGCTCCAGTCGATGGCGTGCTCAGTGAAGTCCTCAAGGCTGAGGGCGATGTTATTCTGAGTAATGAGGTTATTGCCCGTTTTGAAGCAGGTGCTACGGCATCTGCATCTGCATCTGCAGCTGTTGTCCAGTCGTCACAGCCAGCAACAGGTACAACAGTTGTTACCAATGATGACCCTATTCTCAGCCCTGCTGCTCGTCGAATAGCGGATGAAAATGGTATAGACCCAACCACTATCGAAGGTACAGGAAAAGGTGGACGAGTCACCAAAGAAGATGTGATGCGTCACAAAGATCAGCCAGCTTCAGTACCTGTGGCGGCTCCTGTCGTTGCAGCTGCGCCTGCGACCAGGGTTGAATCCACATCGCCGGTTTTTGATGGCGACAGGGTTGAGAAACGAGTGCCGATGACCCGTCTTCGTGCCCGTGTTGCTCAGCGCCTTGTTGAAGCTCAGCAGAATGCAGCTATGCTGACTACTTTCAATGAAATTAATATGAAACCTGTGATGGAGCTGCGAGCCCAGTACAAGGATCTGTTTGAGAAACGTCATGGCACACGGCTTGGCTTCATGTCATTTTTTGTAAAAGCCTGTGTAGAAGCTCTGAGAAGGCATCCGGCTGTCAATGCCTCGATTGATGGTAGTGATATTGTCTATCACGGCTATCAGGATATCGGTGTTGCTGTTTCCAGTGACCGGGGTCTGGTTGTACCGGTTCTGAGAAACACTGAGCATATGAATCTTGCTGACATCGAATCAAAGATTCGGGAGTATGGTGTTAAAGCAAAGGATGGTAAGCTCGGCATCGACGAAATGACTGGTGGTACATTTACTATCTCCAATGGTGGTGTTTTCGGGTCTTTATTATCAACACCGATTCTGAATCCACCGCAATCAGCCATTCTGGGTATGCATAAAATTCAGGAGCGCCCGATGGCCGTAAATGGCAAAGTGGAAATCCTGCCCATGATGTATTTAGCTCTGTCGTACGACCACCGCCTTCTGGATGGTAAGGAAGCAGTAACTTTCCTTGTAACGGTGAAAGATTTACTGGAAGATCCTGCAAGAATTCTATTGGAAGTCTGAGTCATTTCGTTTGAAAGGCAGCCTTTATGGGCTGTCATTTAACTATTGTTTGGAAGAAAATATATGGCAAATCAGTTCGACGTGGTAGTTATTGGTGCCGGCCCGGCAGGCTATGTCTGTGCAATTCGTGCGGCCCAGCTGGGGTTGAAAACTGCCTGTATCGAGAAATGGTCTGATGAAAAAGGCAAGGCCAAGCTGGGTGGTACCTGCCTTAACGTTGGCTGCATTCCATCCAAGGCCCTTCTGGACAGCTCTCATAAATATGTTGAAGCTCAGAAGGATTTTGCCAAGCACGGTATCAAACACAGCGGTGTTGAGATGGACGTGCCTGCTATGGTTGCCCGTAAGGATAAAATTGTTAACCAGTTAACGACCGGTGTTACGGGTCTGTTTAAAGCGAATGGTGTTACTCTGCTGGAAGGTACAGGTAAGGTACTGGCAGGAAAGCAGATCGAGCTGACAAAAAACGATGGTTCGGTTGAAACTATTCAATCTGAGAATGTTGTTATTGCTACCGGGTCACGCCCTATTGAAATTCCACCCACACCATTAACTGAGGGTGTTATTGTTGATTCAACGGGTGCCCTGGAATTTCAGGAAGTGCCTAAGCGTCTGGGTGTAATCGGCGCGGGTGTTATCGGTTTGGAGCTGGGTAGTGTCTGGGGACGTTTGGGATCTGAAGTCGTGGTGCTTGAAGCCATGGAAAGCTTTTTGTCAGCTGCAGATCAGCAGATTGCCAAAGAATCCATGAAAATCATCAAAAAACAGGGACTGGATGTTCGTCTTGGCGCTCGGGTTACTGATTCTGTTGTCAATGGTCAGGAAGTCGAAGTGACTTATCAGGACGTTAATGGCGAAGATCACAAGCTGACCTTTGACAAGTTGATAGTTGCTGTTGGTCGTCGACCTTATACCGAAAATTTACTGGCTGCTGATTCGGGTGTAAATCTGGATGAGCGTGGCTTTATTTTTGTTGATGAACACTGTGTAACAGATGTGCCTGGTGTTTATGCGGTAGGCGACGTAGTGCGTGGCCCGATGCTGGCTCATAAAGGCAGTGAAGAGGGTATTATGGTTGCAGATATTATCGCTGGCCATAAAGCTCAAATGAATTATGACCTGATTCCATCGGTTATTTATACTCACCCGGAAATAGCCTGGGTCGGTAAAACTGAGGAAGAAGTGAAAGCAACCGGTGAAGAGTACAAAATGGGTACATTCCCGTTTGCAGCCAGTGGTCGTGCTTTAGCTGCAAATGAAACCGAAGGCCTGGTCAAGGTCATTGCTGACAAAGCATCGGATCGGATTCTCGGTGTTCATGTCGTTGGTCCAAGTGCTGCCGAACTGGTGCAGCAGGGTGTTATCGCCATGGAATTTGCGGCCAGTACTGAAGATCTGGCGTTGACTATTTTCTCACACCCTACATTGAGTGAAGCGCTGCATGAAGCGGTGCTGGCTGTGGATGGGCATGCAATTCATATTGCAAACCGGAAGCGTCGCAAGTAACAATCTTTATGGAAGTCCGCAGGATGCGGGCTTGCCTTTACAGTTTTTCTACATGGATGTTGTTTGGCGACAATTTTAAAAACAACTCATATAACTCTCATACAAAGAGGGCAGCGTCAGAATGAATCTTCACGAGTACCAAGGCAAGCAGTTGTTTGCTCAATATGGGCTGCCGGTTTCTCATGGAATTGCAGCAGATACACCAGAGCAGGCAGCCGCAGCTGCAGATGAAATTGGTGGTGATACCTGGGTTGTTAAGGCTCAAGTGCACGCTGGTGGTCGAGGCAAGGCAGGTGGTGTAAAACTGGTCAAGAGCAAGGAAGAAATTCGAGCTTTTGCCGAGCAATGGTTAGGTAAAAACCTTGTTACTTATCAGACAGATGAAAAAGGTCAGCCGGTCAGTAAAATCCTTGTGGAAAGCTGTACTGATATAGATCAGGAGTTGTATCTGGGTGCTGTGGTTGACCGCTCAACCCGAAAAATTGTCTTCATGGCCTCTACCGAGGGCGGTGTGGAAATTGAAAAAGTTGCAGAAGAAACACCTGAGAAAATTCTAAGAGCAGTGATTGACCCTCTGGCGGGTGCTCAACCTTATCAGGCTCGTGAACTGGCTTTCAAACTTGGGTTGAAAGACAAACAGATTAAGCAATTCACAAAAATATTTTTGGGATTGGCAAAACTGTTTCAGGACTATGATCTGGCCCTGCTGGAAATCAACCCTCTGGTTATCACCGAACAGGGTGATCTGCACTGTCTTGATGCCAAACTTAATATCGACAGTAACGCCCTTTATCGTCAGCCCAGCCTGAAAACAATGCACGATCCTTCTCAGGAAGATGCCCGTGAAGCTCATGCGGCACAATGGGAATTAAATTATGTGGCTCTGGATGGCAATATTGGCTGCATGGTGAATGGTGCTGGTCTGGCCATGGGTACCATGGATATCGTTAAACTGCACGGTGGAGCTCCGGCGAACTTTCTGGATGTAGGTGGTGGTGCCACCAAAGAACGAGTTACTGAAGCCTTCAAAATTATTCTTTCTGACGACAGTGTTCAGGCTGTACTGGTCAATATTTTCGGTGGCATTGTCCGTTGTGATCTTATTGCTGAAGGGATTATCGGTGCCGTTAAGGAAGTAGGCGTGGAAGTGCCTGTGGTCGTCAGACTGGAAGGTAATAATGCAGAACTGGGTGCAAAAACTCTGGCAGAAAGCGGCTTGGATATCATTGCTGCAACGAGCCTTACAGATGCTGCTCAACAGGTCGTAAAAGCAGCGGAGGGCAAATAATGAGCATTCTGATTAACAAAGAAACAAAAGTAATCTGTCAGGGATTCACTGGTGGTCAGGGTACGTTTCACTCTGAACAGGCCATTGCTTATGGTACCCAGATGGTGGGTGGTGTAACACCAGGTAAGGGCGGCCAGATTCATCTGGGACTGCCGGTTTTCAATACGGTTGCCGAAGCCGTTGCTGAAACAGGCGCTGAGGCTTCTGTTATCTATGTACCTGCACCTTTTTGTAAAGACTCTATTCTGGAAGCCGCCAATTCAGGTATCAAGCTGATTGTCTGTATTACTGAAGGTATTCCAACATTGGATATGCTGGAATGTAAGGTCAAGTGTGACGAACTGGGTGTTCGCTTGATTGGACCTAACTGTCCGGGCGTTATCACTCCAGGCGAATGTAAAATCGGTATAATGCCGGGCCACATTCATCTGCCGGGTAAAGTTGGAATTGTGTCCCGCTCGGGCACACTGACCTATGAAGCAGTCAAGCAGACCACCGATTATGGTTTCGGTCAGTCAACCTGTGTTGGCATTGGTGGTGATCCGATTCCGGGTTCCAACTTCATCGATATTCTCGAAATGTTCGAGAAAGACGACAAAACTGAAGCTATCGTAATGATTGGTGAAATTGGTGGAACTGCCGAAGAAGAAGCGGCTGCTTTCATTAAAGAGAATGTAACCAAGCCTGTTGTATCCTATATTGCCGGTGTTACAGCACCTCCAGGAAAACGCATGGGCCATGCGGGTGCGATTATTTCAGGCGGCAAGGGAACTGCGGATGAAAAGTTTGCTGCACTTGAGGAAGCCGGTGTTAAGACTGTTCGTAGTCTGGCAGATATCGGTCAGGCTCTGAAAGAAGTTACCGGTTGGTAATATTCTTGCTATAGAATGTATTTTTGTTAATGCCGTTAAAAACCGGTAAATGATTTCTCATTTACCGGTTTTTGCTTTTAAAAATCCTATTGAATGTTATTCTTCCGCTCGTTTTTATTGTTACCCCTATTCCTGTGAATCAATGGCAGTAACGTTTTTTTATGGCTATGTTGGTCAAAAGGGTTGATTGAACTAAACTACCATTATCTCTTACTCTGAGAGGTTCTGTTATGCAGCGCCAATCATTTCAGAAAGTTTTAAATGCAATTCCATTATTAACGAAGCAACAGAAGAATATTCTGAGTGACTCACTATCAGAGCATGATTCTACTCCTGATCTTGCACAAACCATTGAATCCAGTTTTTCACAGGCTCCTAAATGTCCTCATTGTAAGAGTGAAAACATACAGCGATGGGGGTTTCGGAATAATCGACAAAGGTATCGCTGTAAATCTTGTCGGAAAACACTGATTGCTTTTACCAACACACATCTGGCTCGTTTACGACACCCTGAAAAATGGAATCAGTACCTTGAAGGCATGGTTCATTCTCTCACGTTACGCCCTGCTGCCAAGGCATGTAAAGTAACACTGAAAACCTCTTGTAACCATTCTACTCCGCCTTGTCTCTGAGCAAACTACTTAACGCATATTAGAAACCGGCAATGGTATAAAGTAACACTGAAAACCTCTTGTAACCATTCTACAAACTACTACAAAGCAGCCCAAAGTAGTCTATTTTTAGAGCATGCAAAGTGCTCATATTTCTGTATCAAGCACAGCTTCTGCATTAACACCTGCCCCCTTTATCACCTCGCAGGTTGTCTTGACTAAGCAGGAGCATATCCAGCTTAAGCAACAGGCTAACCAGTGGCGTGCCATGTGGAAGGCTGCTTGTGACCGAGAGCAAAAAGCACTAACTAAACATTCCGAGCTCAAGTCAAAGTATAAAATCGATACAGCAGCGTTGAATGCCCAGATTGATCAGCTGAAGTCAGAGCTGGCACACATGAAACACCTGCTTTTTGGTCGCAAGTCTGAGAAAACGGGTTCCTCTTCCAAGAAAAGTGGCAATACAACGCGCCCTCCTTCAAATCGCAAACGAGGCCACCAACCCGGGGCTCCCGGTAGCGGACGCAACCTTCACAACAACCTGCCTGTGGTTCATGAATCGGTGGATTTACCGGTGGACGAGCAGCGTTGTGCAACCTGTCATTTGCCTTTCAATCCATTTTTTAATGATGCTGGCTGTGATGTGATTGAAGTTGAAGTCAAGGCTCACGTTCGTCGTTATCACCGGAGACATTACCAAAAAACTTGGCAGTGCCCTGAAACGCCCAATATTACTGTTGCACCACCTCCGCCAAGACTCATCAATAAAGGGAAACTTGGGGTTTCAGTCTGGGTGGAGTTGTTACTGAATAAATACGCCTATGGCATCCCCATTAACAGACAGTTAGAGTCTTATAAAACACAGGGTTTGCACCTTTCGCCGGCAACCATTTCCTTTGGACAAGAAGCAATAACGCCTTTTTTCGAGCCTGTTGTTGGGTAGTGGGTTAAACCTGTAGGTTCCGAAAAGTCAGCTATAATACGACAGTAGACGTATTGCTAGCGAGTTAAATATGACTTGTTCTTCAATAGTACGCTGTAGTACTTGTGACAGCCAAAACATCAAATACATCGGTGTTAGCGCCCATAATGTACCGCGCTACCTGTGTTGTAATATTGACTGCCATGTTAAAACGTTCATGCTCAAATATCGTTACAAAGCCTACGAGCCTGGAGTTAAGGAAAAAATCGTTGAGATGGCAATTAATGGCAGTGGCGTAAGGGATACAGGGAGGGTGTTGGGTATTAGTAAAACGACTGTCATAAACACCTTAAAAAAAAAGAAAAAGGCTTAATCAAAGTTAATCCTAATATCCGCACAATGGAGCTTGGAGATGAGAGTAATATACATCTAGAGCCTGCCTGCGAAGAGGCAGAGCTTGATGAGCAATGGTCATTTGTTAATAGTAAATTTAACCAGCGCTGGCTTTGGCACGCAGTTGACCATACCACCAATACGGTTCTTGCTTATGCCTTTGGAAAGCGAACTGACAAGGTATTTAAGACTCTAAAAGAGCTGCTCGCTCCATTTAATATAAAGAGATTTTATACTGATAATTGGGGTGCATATGATCGGCATCTTAATCCAGCAGAGCATGTTGTAGGGAAAACAAATACACAAAAAATTGAGAGAAAAAACCTCAACTTCAGGACTAGAATTAAGCGTTTAGCTCGTAAAACAATTTGCTTTTCAAAATCAGAGAAAATGCACGATATCGTGATTGGTCTTTTGATAAATAAATTGGAATTCGGGATTGATATTCATGCAATTTAACAGGTTTAACCCACTACCTGTTGTTGAAGCTATTCGCGAATTCGTTGCCAAGAGCGATCAGTGGCATGCCGATGAAACCCGATGGATTGTTTGGGGGCATAAGAAGGCAGGCTCCCACAAGCACTGGCTCTGGGTGTTTCTCTGCGATCAGGCGGTTTATTTCAGTATTGCTGACTCTCGTGCGGCTGTCGTACCCGAGTCCGTTATAGGTGATGGGGCAGGTACGCTGGTATGCGACCGATACTCAGCCTACAAGAAACTTGCCAGTGATGCGGTTTCTATTGTTTTAGCTTTCTGTTGGGCCCATGTAAGACGGGATTTTATTGATGCTCAGCGTGGCGATTCTGAGCTGGAAAACTGGGCTCTACCTCAGATTGTGTGGGTAAATTTCAGCGATTCACCCCTCTTGGATAAAGATCAAGGCCACCACAATGAAAGTAAATTGCAGTTTTGAACCTTTCTCTGTTTCTGTAGCCGTAGGCTCGACCCTTGAGTCGCTGTATCTTTCCATTCATGCCTTCTGCACGGCCATTGTCGGCTTTCAGAACTATTGCGTTAATAATTCCCCACAGGTGTTCTTTGATCATCTTGGCCACTTTACGAACAGGTTCAAGCCGACACCTCAGTGCCCAGCTCAGCCACCGTTTCCATGCCTTGATAGCCCAAGCTCGTGATGTGTAATTCCACAGTGTCATCGCCATCTCTTTGATGGCCCAGGCTCGTGCTGTTTTCAGCTTTGAATCACGCAACGGCTCGAACGCTTCCCACTTTTCATCGCTCATATTTTCAGGATTTGTTAGCCAGTCAAACCGGGTACCTTTGAGTAAGTCTGACCCTGTAGACATAAGCGCTTTATGCTCTTCTATGCGAACTTTATTGACCGCATTGCCTAAGTACTGGGCAACATGGAACTTGTCAAATGCTATTCGCTCCCTGGCTTCTGGCACATGCAATGTGACTGCCTTGATAAAGGGCTTCCACATATCCATGGTAACGCATTCAATACCGGCTTTCTGGTCTGGCGTCAGGGTCTCAAAGTACTCATTGAGGCTGTCAGCTTTATGGTTGTCGGCCAAATGTAAAACAATGCCTTTTTCATGATCTGTAACCACAGTGACGTACTCACGCCTCTTCTGGAATGAGGTTTCGTCAACGGCTAACCGTTTGGGATTGTCGTGTACTCTGCGTGCCAGACCTCTCGCTACTGCACGCTGTTGGATACCGTCGATGGCATTCCAGCTAAGCTTCATTTGTTGGGCAACTGCACTGGTTGTTGCCTCTTTCAGCCAGTCAATAACGAGTGCTTCAAACAAGGCCGTAAAACCAGAGTTCGGTTCAGCCCATGGAACCTGTATTGTTTTTACACCGTGATCGGAACATTGTGTACGCGGAACATCAGCAATAAGGATGGTTTGAAACTGGCAGGTATCCAGATGCCGCCACTTCTTCTGACGTCGATCGTAACCCGGAGAGGGTTTATCACAAACACTGCATTTAGAAGGCTTTTTGCCATCATGTTCGAGAAAGATTTCGACTTTTCCTTCAGTAATGGAGAGTTCCACGTGAGCGACATGCCACGGAGTTTCAACGCCAAGTATTTTAGAGTAGAGTTCTTTATCGCGCATGTCGGCATCCTTGCCTTGAAGTGTTCAATATAGATTAAATCACCCACTAAAATTAGGGAAGAGCCCACATATCCAACACATGCAAAAAGCACTGAGACAGATGAACTTGCTGCTGGACAATGTAGTGACCGATATTACCGGTATAACCGGTATGACTATCATCCGCTCAATTCTTGCCGGACAGCGAGACCCGAAGGCGCTGGCGAAGCACCGGAACGGTCATTGCAAAAAATCTGAAGAGGAAATAGCGAAGTCCCTAAAACTCGATTCTGCAGTTTTTAGAGTTTGACGAAGGGTGATTCTTGTGAGCGATTGAACCAGTCTACTACTGCGACTTCTGTACCAAGCCTAGCGAGGCACAATCAACATCACAGCAGCAGGCTGGCAATGTAATACCATTGCCGGTTTCTAATATACGTTATGAACATGGCTCTTCAGGTTCAGAGAAAAGTCGGAGTAACGAGCCGCAGCTATGGCGAGGAACTCCAACGCAGAATCTGAGCCTTAAAAGGCTACGTAATAGCCTAATTAGAATTCGGAAATGGTATAACCGTCATTCACCACCTACTTTGATATTTCCTCTACCCCTGCAGCGCAAGGGTTTTGAAATTTGACCACCTTATTGTAAGCATAAACGTACTTCTCCTGATAACGAGTACCCAATCAACCTTTCATGGATATCCATTCATGAAAAACACAAACAAGAAAAAACCTCACCTTCAGCAGCCGGAGATGACAGGGACAAGCCTCCGTGCATTGATCTTGCTGCTCTCACACTCCCTCTTGAGTCAGGAATAAATTGATTGGTACGTTGACCCTAATATAAAGATAATTGTCGCCTGATTCTCCGAGATGCCAATCACGTGCTTCTCCGTTCCGTTGATCGTCTGCACATAAATGCCATCAAAGCAGCAGAAAATCCATCTGCCCGTTGGGTTCTGGGCTGGCTTTTTCTTCATGTCCGGGAACGTTCGGCTCTGCTTCTTCAACTCATAACGGATTCGATGTTGGATAGCAGCATAGACCATCAGGCAAAGTGTCATCACCATTAACAATGCCTCAATGCGTTCCGGTTTCTTCAGATAGAGGGAAGACACCAGAAAGTCCGGACTTTTTAGAAAGCGAAAGCCTCGTTCAACCTGTTGCTGTGATTTGTACGTCCTCAGTAGTTCAGCGCTGTCCAGTCGAGTAGTATTAATGTCGTTGGTAGCCAGCACAAAACAACCCAGTGATGCTTCGGCATCCTGCCGGGTTTGCACAGCGATCGAGCAACAACTTGTTACGTAATATTCCAGGTGGTCGGGTTCCGCTCCATTAACAGGTCGTCCTTTGCTCTTGTAGCAGGGCTTGGCGATAACCTGAGCCTCAGCCTGACAAAGTTCAGACTGCTTCTGCCATTGCCTAAAGGCTTCCATGGCCTCCCCTTCGCACTGGAACGCTTTTTTGCTCAACTTTTCCAGTCTCTCGCACTCTTTCAGAGACTTTTTCTGCATACGCCTTGTCAGCGTCTTCTGTTCGGTTTCCTGGCGTTGCTGGTTGCGAAACAAAACCCAGCGTTGCTCTACGTTCGCATAATTAGACGACACTTCTGTAGCTTCGTAATGGTCAAACCCCTCCACTGCTTTCATGGTTCGTGAAGGCGCACTCCTTACCAGCTCTTTGGCGGCACCAATATTGAGAGGAACTCTGGAAATAAACAGCTGATCCTGCTGGTCAAGTTCCTGGATTGTCCCTGCCACATACAATGCTGCATCGCCAATAAAATAGCGGGCTTCCAGTGCGGCTTTGAAACTCTTCAAGTGCTTGGAAACCACCTGTTTGAAACTGGTCTTATCAGTCACATTGCCACTGGTTGCTTTCATAAACAACGGGATGCCTGCCCGGTTTTCAGTCAACAGAAGCAATATGGCCTGGTTCAAATCCGGGCGGTGATCCCGGCTGTAACCTTTGCAAAGCCTGATGCAGTTGAGGTCTTCATCGCTCAGATCGCTATCGCTATTATAACGACCATCGACGTGGAAGCCGGTGCCATCAAGGTTCAGCGCGTCGCAAGGCAATTTGAGATGAGTTGCAACCTTGATAGCCAGCTCAAAATAGACTTTACTGACATCCAGATCAAAGAGTTCATCCAGTGCTCTTCCCAGAATCTTGTCGTTTAAATGCTCTGGTTTAATCCCTTCCCTGATCAGTTTGTTGAGAGGTTTATTGGCAAAGAACTGGGGGAACATATGGAGAGATTGCCCCGTAAAGCCGAGGCCATTGAGGATCATGCCGACAATGGCTTCACCGTGGGAGACATTCCATTCATCCGCTACCTTGGGTGCACGTCTGTCAATGTGATCGGCTATGCCCAGCTCTTTGCACATACCTGCCACCAGGCCGAGGTGATCCATGTTCTGAATCTGAGTGCGATATTGAATAGGAGGCATAAGGCTGTTTCCTGATATTTGCTTTTTTGATAAATAGCAGAAATCAGGAAAATGTCAGGTTAGGTGGTGAATGTCGGGTATAAGATGGCCCTTGAATACATCATCGTCAAGTGTCGCCTGTGTTGATCCGTTCACTTTCTGTTGTCACCGAATTTCTCGATGCTTTGAGCGATTCATTAACATCCGTCAAGCCTGCAGCTCAACTCACCACAATACAGAAGACCATGTTAGGGGTGATGATTGTAGGTGTCATCATTGCGGAAACCCTCAACTGGGCTGCGTTTGAACGCAGGAGCCTCGGCAAGTTCAAGTCCACTCGGCTGTGCTGGATATTTTATTCCGCAAAAATTGCATGGAACTTCTTGTTGGAGGCCAGTATTCGCAACATCCTGAGCCACTACGATATCAACGGTGGTGCCCTGATTTTGACGATGCAGGCAAGAAAAGATCGAAAAGAACGACCCGGATTGCAGGCACTCACAAGATCAAAGATAAAGCCACTGGTGGCAGGGCCATCTCATTTGGCACTAACCTCCAATAACACCTTGAAGTAACAGTGTTCTGTACTCATCATCTGCCGCTGCCATTATGCGTCGGTTTTTCACTCCAAGTTTCAGAGAAGTTTCCTGCTTTAACAAGTTAAGTGCTATCTGTCTGTAAACGGCCATGTTCTCAGGACCAAAGCCTTTTCTGATACGACATTCATCTTCTCTAAACCCAATATCCAGAACCCAATGTAAGTTGTTTTCAACCGACCAATGAGCCCGAACAGATCTCATAAAATTCTCGGCATCGGTTGTCATGCTTGATATAAAATAACGACGCTCAAGGCTGACCTTTTCACCCTCATGACGCTCACTTTCCACGACTCCGATCATCGTAAGATCTCGCCAGTCATTACGTTGCTCAAGCCAGCTAATTCAGTACTTACCCAACATCGTCGAGCTTCTATGCGACCATGCCCTTTATCAATAGTTTCATGAAATTGGGTGCTTTCAGGTAAGATTTTTCTGGTTGCAAGATCATCAAGATAAAGTTTGATATCGTCGTGCAGTGATTTTTGATTTCCTTTAACAGCTAGAAGGTAATCAGCACCTTTTTCTCTGATTTTTTCAGCAATAGCTTTCTGGCAACCCATTGCGTCAGTGCTGATGATACAGCCACTCACTTCCAGCATATCCAGAAGAGCTGGGATGGCTGTAATCTCGTTCGACTTTTCTGATGTTTTTAGTTGTCCGAGTACCATTCCAGTCTGACTGGCCCACGCATTGACCATATGAATAGCGGCCTTACTGCTCCCTTTGTCGTAGGAACGTCTCAGTGTTTTACCATCAATAGCGATGACTTCTCCATGGGTACGTTGAGCAATCAGGCTTAACCAGGTTATAAAGCATTGACGAAATTCGTCCGGATCAATGCGTTCGAATACTCTGATAAAGGTGTGCTGGGAAGGAATTCCGTGGGGTAAAGGGATATAGAGCTTAAGCCAGGATAACTTTTTCTTGCCAAGATATGAGACCATTTTCCAGTCTTCAGCACCGCAGGTAATCATGCAAACGGCAATGAATACGAGGTGTGAAAGTGGGTAGCGATGATTATCTGCACGAACTTCGGTCAATTCTGAAAAAGTATCCAAGAGAGTCACTTACGGCATCCTTATTATTCAAGCATAGGATGCCAAATTTTCAGAATGTTTTATTGTACATTCTGCCTATTTCAAAGTGTTATTTGATGGTTAGTGCCAAATGAGATGGCCCTGCCACTGGTGGTTACTTCAATGGCCAGGAGTTGGTCTTTATGGTTCTGGTCACCGATACCATCACGGTTCCTGTAGGGTTCCGTTTTTTCGTGCCAGACCCTGCGCTGTCCGCCTGGAGAAAACAGGACAAACAGCTTAAGCAGCAGGGGGTTGTTAAAAAACAACGTCCCAAGCGGCCAAAGCCTGATCATCAGCGCTATCCAACTATGCAGGCACTGGCATTAGAGATGGCTCAGGAATTTGTTAACGCTTTTCCTGACGTAAAGTTCAAGGGCGTTCTGGCTGATGCTCTCTATGGCACGGGCGAATTTATGGAGAAAGCTTCTGCTATCACAGGCAAGGCGCAGGTAGTCAGCCAGTTACGCTCCAACCAGAAAGTTGCCAGCAGAAATTCTGAGGCTACGGTCAAAGAGTATTTTGCCCGACAGAAAGGCGTAGAAACCCAGTTAATCATCCGGGGAGGCAAACCCAAGAGGGTAACGATGCGGGCTGCTCGACTGTACGTCAAGGCACATGGCAAACGTCGTTTTGTGGTGGCTCTCAAGTATGAAGATGAAGAAGAGTACCGTTATCTTGTTGCCTCTGACATGTCATTGCACCACGCCGATATAGCCCGGCTTTATACGCTGAGGTGGTTGGTCGAGGTTTTTATCCAGGATTGGAAAGCCCATGGAGGCTGGAACAGACTGAGCAAACAGCGAGGTGTAGAGGGTTCCAGGCGTGGCCTGATCCTGAGCCTCCTGTGCGAACATTTACTGTTGCTGCATCCTGAGCAATCCGTCCGGCTTAAGAACAAGCAGCCCGGGTTGCCCGCAGGCTGTCTGATCGAACACCTCAAAGCTGAAGCCCTGGTGGATACCGTCAAAGAAGTGGTGACCTCAGAAGACCCGGAAAGCGCTTTGGAGGCCCTGGTCCAAGCCTTGAAGGGCGTTCTGCCCGTACGAGACTCCAGCAGGCACATGGCGGGACGAGACCTTGGCAAACAAGAACCTACGGAATCACTCAAGGCTCATGCCAGAAAATTTGAACTGCTGGATGCGGCCTGATTGTCAAGCATGAAAAACTGCAGAATCGAGTGATAAGGATTTGGGTTTCCTGATTTTGTGTTGAGAGGATGCAAGCGGACATAGTAGAAAACTTTATGTTAAGACTATCGTAAAAATAGTTCATATGACCTGACTTGGCTCACATTAATTAGGCTGAACACCCCATGAACCAGCTGATATCCATCAAACGACTGCGGTATTCTTCTGCGTACTCATCTACCCGCAAGAGTTCACCCTGATCAAGCTTAACGCCAGCCAGATAACGCTGCACTAGAACTGGCCCAGTGAATAATTGTGTCCATCGGGCAAAGATATCATCCCGGTTCCAGTCTTTTGATTCAGCTCCATTAATATGCAGTACCAAATGATAATGGTTCGACATCACTGCATAGGCGCAGACTTCTATGGCAAATACTGAAACCAGCGCATCCAGACGATCCACCACCCACTGCCGACGATGCTCATAATCCTGACCGGAGAACGTATCCTTGCCACAGAGAAAAGCACGACGGACACAACGAGCCATGCAGTGGTAATAAGGTGTACTGGAACGGTCAATCAGGTTTCTGCGGGCACGGGTCATGGCTTCTCCTGCGTAGGGTGTGTGATTTAAACAATGTCAAGAAAAACGACTACACTAGTATGGCCGTATAGGCTTTTTGGCGTTGAGAAATATGTACAGCTCAGTCCTTTCATCCAACGATGAAATCACAGAAATCGTTATCAAAATCCCGCACAATCGCTCAATGGTGGATTTCGAAAATCATTTGCAAGATGCCTTAAATGAAGCGGGACAACTGGGAACAAAAAAGCAACTTGAGTGGCTTGATACTGACGGTCTCCCATTACGCTTGGCAATGTTCGGTTGACCAGTAAAAGTAAAAAAGAATTGAAGGTTTATGAAACTCCATGGGGAGCGGTTAGGGTCAATCGTTTTATCTATCAAAGTCGTGAAGGCGGTGCTATTTATTGTCCCCTTGATCAATCTGCACGAATTGTTGTTAATTCAACCCCGCGACATGCCTGCATGGTCAGTTGGAAGTTTGCCCACATGCCTTCCACTGAAGTAGAGCAAGATTTTCTAAGAAACCACGGACGTAAAATCCATCGAAGAACCGCTAAAGACCTGGCAGAAGTTGTTGCCAGTATTGCTCAGGCCAAAGAAGAATCCTGGACTTATGAATTACCGGATTTACCCGAGCCAGTAGCCACAGTTAGCTTGGGGCTGGATGGTGCAAACTTGCTTTATAAAGAGGGCTACAGAATTGCAATGTGCGGAACTATTGCGCTTTATGATGAAGAAGGAAATCGAATGCACACGGTGTACGCTGCCGCTGCCCCCGAATACGGAAAAGAAACTTTTATAAGGCGGTTCTCTTCTGACATTGAGAAAATGAAGTCTCGTTTTCCTGATGCCACTTACGTTGGAGTTGCTGATGGGGCGCCAGATAATTGGACGTTTCTTGAGCCTGTTACATCGATTCAAATTCTGGATTTTTATCACGTTAGCGAATATGTGGCAGAAGCGGCAGAAGCTATATATCCGGGTAAAAAAATGCAGAATGAACGCAAAGCCTGGTTAAGATCAACACTGCACGAATTAAAAAACACCCCTGGTAAGGCAAAACGTTTATGGTTGGAATTAAAGAAAGCAGCTCCCGGGAATAAACGTCTTGTTTCTAAAGAAAAACTGGATAAAGCCAGAACTTATTTCAAAAATCACTGGCACCAAATGATTTATCCAGAAGCGTTGGAAAACAAGTTACCAATTGGTACTGGTGTAACAGAAGCTGCTTGCAAAACGCTGGTTAAGCAGCGCATGTGTAAGTCAGGCATGCGATGGAAGGAACAAGGGGCGTCAATGCTATTAACATTACGAGCTCTGGCGAAGTCAACGGGTTATTGGGATGCTTTCTGGTCGAAGATGGATCGCTACGGGTTTCCAGTGGCTCACAACCTGCATGCCTGACATTATTCAAGCCACACACCCCCTGCGTATGAACAATCAATGGCAGAAGAAAGATAGATCAGATTTTGTTGAGGTCAAATCTTTGGGTGTCCATTTATTAGTACTTTTATTCTTTTATTCTTTTATTCTTTTATTCCTCTGTCTTCTTGTGTCTGGGCAAATTGCTTGAGTAGATCATCAGCAAGGTGCTGGTATTCTGGGCTAGACTTGGTCATGGCTTGCTCTTGGGATTTCAAATCTCTACGACTTTTATAGTCGTTTTTTCTCTTGAGCAAGCCTTTGCTATGACTGATTTAGGAGCTTAAGTCAGTGCCATTGATTTACTCAAGCCAGTTTGAAGCTGAGATGTTTAAACATGAGTCAATAATGGCAAGTTGTATATCATTCATACGTACTCTGTATTTAATCCTCTGTATCAGCTTCTGTGCTCAGCCTGCTTTTTCTGTAATGCCCGAGCCAACCGCTCACTATAGCTGGCCTCTGCCTGAGTTTGAGCAGACTCGTTCAGGCTTGTTTTTATTTCACGGTCACCAGTCTCTGTTCCTGCCAATTTCTTCACAGCTACTTTCAACAGTACCGGAGAAATTATACAGCAACCTGAAATATCAAATGTTACTGGGGATGGCAGGCTCTTTCTTACAACATCTGATCTGGGGTGTCAGCCTCCTTTATCCTGCTTCTCTCGCCTGGCAAAGCCTGTATGACAGTTGGCAAGGCATTCATCCTAAAAGTATGCCATTGATCTTTAAGCATCAGGCTCTGCAAAGGCGATTATTTGTACGCTTTAACCATGACCTGGGAGGCATTCGCTGGGAGATCTACCGAGTACCGGCACCATTGAGGCTTGACCCGGGTATGTATTGCATGAATCCCCTGGAATACGAGCTCTATCGTCTCTGGCAAGCCATGTCCAGACATAATAAAGATCAACTGATTCTTCGTTGGGATGCTGCCAGAACAGGCTGGATCAGTGAGTTTGATAACGACAGTTCTTCCGGTGTGTTTTGGCAGGCGCCAGAAGCCATATCGCTTACCACGCCGCTGAGTGCAGAGAGTGAAGCGATGATCAGAAATACGCTATTGCATCCGGAGTGGGTGAGTCAACTGTCCGGCTCCATAATAGTTGATCATGCTTCTGAAGGGGGGGAGAGCAGTAGCAAAGTACACCATAGCTCGCCCTTCATACGTTCTGGAGATTCAGCCAATATTGTTACACTTGATGAGCTGTCGGGTTCTCACCTTGTATATCTTCATGACACGCCATTTTTGGCCTGGGCAGATTCCAGCGTCATTATTTTCGCAGATAGCTTTGATACTGAAACCTTGTTGGAAGCCATGGATTACCCCGCTATGGCGAGTTGGTATTTCCAGCATTCACCAGTCATGCTGTCACCACTGATGGCTGACTGGCTGGTTTCCCAAAGCATTCATACAGTAATAGATACAGGGTTAGGCTATTTAAACTTTCTTCTGGGTTTGAAGCCAGAGCTTTTCAGCGTCTACTCAGGGCAGGAGCAGCCTGACCAGAGAATCAATCCAGCGTCTGGCCCGGGAGTGTCTCTTAACAAAGTTCACTTCAGTCTTTCGTTTTATTCTAACTGGTTCCTGTATCTTGGTCAGAACGGACATGGGCAAGAGACGCACACACCCCCTTCCTCCGGCAGTAACCAGCGAGACGGGCAGACTCAACAGAGCACAAATTCCGGTCAGACAAGCAGTATGTCAGCCGGAAACAGGCAGACTGCGGACAGACCTGATGCTGGTGGTAATGGCGAAGATGACCTTCCAGATCAGACGCACCCTGACTCCCCGGAAAAAGGCAAAGCCTCCAGAAAGCGGCGGGGCTCTTCTCTGGAAAGAATGGATGCCAGCAAGCGTCACAAAAGTAATTCTCAGGAAATTATGCCAGCCACACCTTCTTTAACACCTTCTTTAACACCTTCTTTAACACCTTCTTTAACACCTTCTTTAACACCTTCTTTAGAAGTGTCCTATCACCTCCTGCAGCTTGGAAACTGGCCCGAAATGGCGCTTGAAAACAGATTACGCTCAGTGGGGTTAGTCACCGTTCGCGTAAAAAAAGATGGTGACAGTTATTACTCCAGTATTGCCCTGGCAATGAATATTCAGTCTTTGTTACGCAGTGAAGACAAGAGAGTATCCGCTCTGGATATTCGTGGGCGCCTTGTACAAACCGCCGTAAGCTTATCGCAGCATCCCCACTTCCAGCATTCTTTCGACATGTTTGCTGAAGGGTGGCAGGAAGTACACCCAAACTCTGAAGTAGAGATCAGTAGTCTGATCAATAGTATCTGGGGAGTAGATTATTTACAGTGGCGAGAGACTCGGCAAACAGTGCTTGATAGCAATTATCAGGGTGGTATCTGGGCAAACCGATTGGTTGAACTGTCGTTACCCATCAAACTTCACATCCATCAGCCAATCCCGATATTCAGAAGCTGGAGTGCCTTTGCACAGGATGAGGAAGCCGTCACCAGGGGTTTTGAATTTTTGGAACAAGCCAGGCCTCAAGAACCGCTTCAAGCTCACCTCGTCAGCATCGCAGACAACCACTTTGAACTGCTGATTAACGTTAAAACACTCTCCCAGTTAATTCTGAAAGCACTACAGGCTGAAACTGACCTGCAGTCGTCAGAAGAGATCTGTATTGTACAGAAAATACATGGCAGGGATTGTGACCAGCCAATTACTCTGGAAACGCTGTATTCAATGTTCAAAGACACTTCTTCACCTATTACACGAACTATGACCGAGCTAGATATTACAGAGGTCTTGTCCGCTATTTATGCCCGAATGGCACAGGAAAATAAGTCTATGAGGGAAAAACTGGCTCTGGCCAGTGAACAGCTGAGCATCGTGGCAGAAGAGCGGGATAAGGTGGACAAACTTTTAAGCGTTCAGCCTGTGGGGGGGGCATTTGAAATACACAGAGCAGCGATCGTGGCGGAAGAACGTCTGGAGCAAACATACGATTTAACCTTTCAGTTAGAAGAAAGCCAGAATGATATTCAATCACTGCAAGAGCAACTGGTTTTGATGCAACAGAAATTAGACGCCGGGAGATCTGAAAAAGAAGCTCTGGCACAACAGCTTCGTGAAACAGCCAGCCAAACAGGGAGCAGTGAGAGCGAGTTGAAGAGTACTCATGCCAGAATTGCTGGACTTCGCCGTGAGCTGAACCGACTGAAAGGAAGCCGAGAAGAATCAGCCCGTAAAAGCAAGGAGCTGACAGAAGCGCACAGGGAACTGACAGATGCAGGTAAGAAACTGGAGAACACTGAAAGGACTTTGCAGCGACAACAACAGCAAGCCGAGGCGACGCAGGGCTACATTACTAAATTGGAATCAACTAACCACGAACTGGAACAAAAGCTTTATAAACAATCCAGAAGCGTCGTTGAACTGACTCAAAGAGAGGGTGAATTGCAAGATCGACTCCTTCACAAACAACGATCAGGTAATGATGCCAGACATGACCTGAAAGAGAAAAAGGATCATTTACAAGCAAAGGTGGATGAATATTCGAGATCACTGTCGGTATTGAGGCAGGAACACGAAGCATTACAGAAAACAATGCTTTCTGAAACTCAGCAACGCCATGAAGCCAGTGAACAACTGTCAAGAGAAAACCTGGCGCCCATTGACCAAGTCAAACTGCTTCAAGAGCGTCATAGCAGGGAGGTGGAATTACGGGAAATAAGTGAGCGTCAGGCCGAAAGCTATCAGAGCCAGATGCATGCAATGGCAGCATTGGATGCAAAAACACGCCCGCTGGAAACAGATAAACAACGAGCCTCTGACTCACAGCGGCAAGTCAGTGAACTCATACCTTCCGATAACCCGGAGACGGCTTTTGAAGAGAACATTATGGAAGCGGGAGGTGTTATTTGTGAGGGTAGCAGCTCTCAGAGTGTAGAAGAACAACTCCGGGCACAATCGATAGCAGCCGAAGTCGAAGTGAGCGAGGTGTGTGAAGTCTCAACCACAGATGATTACCTTTTCTCCAGGCGGGGATTACACGAAGACGAAACATCTGTAATAATAACGACCAGCTCCGGGGTTTCTGATCCAGTAGAGGCGTTGCCTGAGTACACAGTGACAAGCTTAACCCTGGGTGAAGCTCCGATTTTGCCAGTATTCCGGAATCAACATCCAAGAACCATGGCGGAACTCTTCTCATTTATTGATCACTCTGACATCCCCCGAGAGTATGTACATCTTGGCTATCCATTGAAGAGCAAGCGTTCCCGAAACAGAAAGCTGATGATTACTTCATACAGTCAGTTTGGTTTTCCTGAGGAAAGTGATGGTGAGATTCAAAATGTTTTGGATAAAATCACCAGAGACTACGTTCCCAAAGGGAAGGTACAGCTCACTCTCTTGCAAAGTAAAGGGGTGCGTTACATTTATCATCAGGCAGCGGCTTTTGAAAATTTTGTTACATTTCCTACATTCAAGGACTGGTTTCTTCTTTCGCACTCAGATGCTTCCTCAAAACTGATGGCATTGGGAAATGGTGAAACCAGTAGCTTGCATGGAAGTAAAATCAAACAGTCAATCAGTCAGTGGCGCTCAATGAATGTTGAAAATGAGCACAGCCAGTTCAGCCCCTATAACTGGTTATGTGAACTGGCCAGAGAGGCTTATGTCCATCCCGAAGACCCATTGGTCCAGCTGGCTGGATACTGGACGGATTTCTCGTTGTTCATGTCTCTGAAAAGCAGGGTATCCAGATATAAGGAGTTACCTGCTCCCTTTCAGTGGCGATCATTATGTCAACCTCAAACCGACACTTACAGCCAGTAAACAGTCGTCAGTCGCTATCAGATAGCGATCAGTATAGGTTCTATCATTCTGACCGATAATAACCAATATAAGAGTCTTTTTTTAGCAACCCTGACACCAGACTGAAAAGGTGTGACAGCGATAATTTCCGGAGCTGGGATTGAATGGATTCATCTTCACTGCCACCCAAACTATCAGACACCAGCGCAAAGGGAATTCCGGTACAACAGTCAGAAGAGCCAAAACAGTTTACTACTGATGATCCTAGCACCTCAGGTCTAAGGGCAGGAAAGCGGTCATACAAAGGCCCTCTGCATGAACGCGACATAAGAACCTATAGACCCACCAGCCGTAGACAAAGTAACCCTCTCTTCAGGCTAGCCAAAAACCTCAAGCCAGAAAGCATACCCCAGGGTAATAAGGAGTGGTTATGGGATGCCAATACGGATATTGACTGTATCAGTAAAAAACGACAAAAAAAGATTGAAGAAGAGGCCGAGTCTTATCTCTGTATCAGTGATGCGGATCGTCAGTTTTGGATGAATAGTGCGGTAAAAGAGGGAAAATACGAAGGTGACAGCTTTCCTGACCTCAGGGGGCAACAGGAACTTCGTGCTGCCAGAACGATAGTGAAAGATTCCATTATGGGACACTATGGAGGAGAAGTTTTTGCCCTGGAGGATATGGCTGAACACATAGCTCAGCATGGGGAATTGGGGGTACACAAATATGCGGTCCAAATAAATAACGACCTGTGTGTGTCCGCAGTAGAACACGGTAACGTCATGAGATTTATTAATGCCAGCCGGACCTACGCTGCAAATCTACGTCCTGCTCATTTCACCACTCGCCCGGTTAGTGAAACACCTCAAACTAATGTCGCCATATTCCCGGTAATTGGCAACGGACAGGCAGTTGCACTGGTATTAAGCCTGAAAGATATCCCGGAAGGAGAATCTATCTGGCTGGACTACGGTATTGAATTCTGGCAGACACAGTTACGCTTGTTAAGCGCTGGTAGCGACCCGCAACCTATTGCTCAGGCAACACAATCCGATGTAAGCGGTACAAACTCAGAATACACCGATGACAGTGATGGGTCAGAAATCGATACAGATGCTGAGTTTGATTCTGAAGACGAAGAAATCGATGAAACTCAATCTGATGACGACAGTCCTCCTGTTAAGAAACTCAGGTCGAGCCTGCAAACCGGGCTGAGTCAAAGCTGGCCCGACTTTCTTAACGAAAGAGTACCGATATTTACAGAGCTTAAACGTGACAGCAGGGCCTATTACCAAGCTATTCAGAATTTATTCAGGGAAGTGGAGGCCAGCGGGAAGGAGGAATTTCGCCCTGTGCATTTAACCCAGGCCGGTATACTAATACCTGTCGACGGGCCTTTCTGCAGAAGTGCAACCAAAAAATGGGAAAATGCCCACTGCCATTTTATTCGCTGGCAAATCAGTGATCATAAGCTCACTTTTGATACAGATGGTGCATCACGTACCTACTTGAATATGCTCAAACTATTGGACAAATGGAGCCCTGAATATCAGGAACTCATCCGTTGTTATCTGTTTTCATTACTCAATATCCCGCTTGATGCAACGAGTGCACAAATAGATATGACCAAAGATGTCAGGGTACTGATTCAGAATGCCTATCAGCACTTGAACAGAAACGGTATTCTCTATCCTCCAAAAGGTATATTCAAAGAGCTTGATTTTTATGCAACATGGAAGACACCGTCTGTCCTTGCCTTTCTTCGCCACTATGACATAGACGTTGTCAAACCAGCCTCTGTCCCAGTGCAGGCTGGGATCTATGAAACGGTATTGGGAGCAACGAATAACGAGGCAGCGTACTTTTATCACTTACTGAATGTTCTATGCTCCAACAGATTCAAATATGCCTATGTGGTTCAGGGGATTAATCAAGCGGCTGGAAAAGTAGGGATAGACAAGGGGGTAATTTTTCCGCAAGTTGATGGGCTTGATTTGACCACTGACTCTCAGTCCGTCTTTTTAGCCAGCCTTTATTCCTATGGCTTTGAGCCTCATTTACTCGAGATCACATCAAAGTCTCCAAGGCCGCTTTTTCTGCAGGCATTGAACAAAATATCAAAACCTGGACGTCACCCTGTGCTCTATCGAAATTTGATAATTTTATATTTAAGGCACCTGAAAGGGGATACTGATAAAGATCTCAATACCATAAAATTCAAACTGAGAAACCTGCCCCATCCTGATAGTCTCTCGTGGACCAAGGACAGAATCAGACAGCTGAGAAGAGAAATCCCGGCTGAATATTCGGCACCGCACAAAGATATCTGGAAAGATCACCCCTACGCCTCTACGACTGAGCCAGTCAGGGACAGACCATTCAAATCCAGAGCTAAAAGTTAGGCCCTCCAGACAACAATCTGCCCCTATCCTGCAAGGCAAACCACCATTACCCGGGCAGTGACCCCAGGGCACTATGCGATTATCAAATAAACATCGGATAACTGATGAGGTTTTGCCACATCAAATTGCAAACATAATTTGAATACTAATATATAATTAGTTTCCATTGATTTGCGATTAGAACGCAGAGTCAGGAGGCTCACCGAGAATCATTTAAAGGATATAAACAATGTCGTAAATGACTGTCTGTTATTAAAGTAAATTCGTAGCAAAAATGAATTACATACGATTTATTTTTAAACAAAAAACAACCCTATTGAGCCAGTGGTGTTTGATTCTATCTGCTCTGTTTTATACTGGCTCAAACCGCTGCGACGATGAACCCTTTGCCTATTACCAGCCATTTCATATAGACATCACCCGACAGGGAGTATTTATCGATGCTTTTGGAAATCAACTGGATTTGCCTGCCTTTCCTCCTGCGTGTTTATCGATGCCGCAATTTATTCTCTGGGCCACTATTAGCAAAATGGGAATGTGGTATTTATTACCAAAAAGTGAGGCACCGGCGTTACTCAGGAACAGTCCGGTACCGCCTCTGCTTTGGCTAATGGCCGGGCAGGTTTGGTATTGGCTTAAAAGCATCCACGATGAAAGCTACAACCATAAACTGCCTCTGCTGATTGAAAATACCGCTCTGGCTAAGAATCTGATGATTCAGCTGGTGATCAACACTTCAGAACAAAAGGTTTACTGGCAGATATTTCGCAAGTCAAAAACAGATAGAACAAAGCCCCACAATGTCTTCGAAGAGGATATACACACCAGCCTGAACCTCCTCTGGGAAAAGATGAGTGAGCTGAATATTGATCTGATTCTGTTGAAATGGGGGGCAAAGGGACAGTGGGAAGGAGTAGAGTTTTCCCAAAGTGCTTATCCCCTTAAAGGCAGGGTGCGACTTCCTGAAGGTGTCAACACTCTGGAGTCTGCTATGTTGCGGCAAGAGAGAGAAGAACCACCGATTGGGGCTACCCTGCTGCACCCGGTGATTATTCTTGACCTCGTTGACCAGATTTCATCTGAGGCAGAAGGCTCTTCGAAAAACAACACTATTCCTGTTCAGGAGAGTACCACCGGAGATTATGCCACTCTCCTTACTTTGAATGAATCCGGCGTGGGGGGACATCTGATCTGGCTTAAAGACCATTCGGACTTATCCGATGAGTCATTACTCACTTTACAGGTCGGTGAAACAGCCTCACTTTTTTCTGCTCTGAATCATCCGGCTGCAGCTTATCTCCTCAGTTTAAATGCACCATTGTCCATATCGTCTCCAACGTCTCAAAAGCTGAGTTATTTCATAACGGATTTGCTTCTGTCAGATGGGTTGAATTCTGCCATTGATATGGTGCACTCACTCCCTTCAGGTAAGTTTGATCCCGATGATTCGTCCGTGGTGTATAAACCCGAGCCCCTTTCTGGAAGCCCGGTTCCTTTAAGAGAGGCAGAACCATTGTTACCGGTCATTGATCCCTTCTATCCACCGTGGGCTGCATCAAGTGAACATGTTCATCAACGAGGTGGAGGGTCGCAATCAGCGGGTGGTACGGGTATCTCTCTTTCTGGTGGAAGTAGCGGTCAATCCTCTTCACGATTGGTGCCCGATCATGGCACCAACGCTGATGAAGAATTCAGCTCTTCAGATGATGAGGATCCTCCCCATGAGCTTCCAATGGATGTAGTGGCAGAAGGTTCCTTAGGGCAATCCCGTAAAAGACCCCGGTCGTTTTCGACAAGATCACCATCAGCAAAAAGAACCAGCCCTGATGATATTGATCAGATAGAGAAAGCAAGGGACGAGATGTCTGGCTGGCAGTTAATTCGTCTGAAACCCCGTAAAGGCAAGTCTGGTTTTCTTGATGTCATCACGGACGTCATTAATCTCCGGCGCTATGCCGACTATCCCCCCCCGTCAAACCTGATGAGTACTGAAGAGGTCTATTCCCTGCTGCAGGAAGTGTATGAAGGTATTAAATATATGCTTAGCCCCCGGGATAAAACGCTTTTGATTAATGCGGTTAGAGGGCAAGCCCATGGAATACTGCCATCTTCAGTGGATATGGGGCCAGAATCTGTCGGATTGATTTATCTGGTCTTTCACCTTTGGTTTTCTGAATATCAAATGGCAGGCCATCCGCATCATAATCATCAGATCGAAAAAATTAATCAGTTGCGTGATCGATTGATTGATGAAGACATCCTGTCCATAAACCAGCTTTTTGAAAGTATTGTGGGCCGTGGTCAAAGGATTATTACTCTGCAAACCCGTAAAGGCTACGAGAGCTGGCATGCCACAAGTTTTGTGGATCAGATAACAGCGTCTGAGCATCCTGTTTTGCAAAAAAGATATCAGCCTCGTTTTCATTATTTTCCTGTCCGGCTGCCTATGCTCACTCTTGAAGGAGCCGAGACAAACCGTTTTGCCGGTATGGCCGTTGCTGACCTGCAACAGCGTCTGAAAATATTCGAAACAACCATCAAGGGGCAGGAAACTGAAATCAAGCAGCATAAAGAGCAAATAGCAAAAGACAGACACCAGTTTCAAGAACAAATCTCTGAGGCAGAGTCTCAACAGGCAGCATTTATTCTGCAGCTGAGTTCACTGGAACAACAGAAAAATCAGGCGCTTTCGAGGCTGACAAGACTGAAGCGAGATTTAGAGCAATCCCAAAACGACCTGCATCAACTTCGGGTGGCGTTACTGGCAAAAGAAACAGAGCAAAGACAGCAGGTAGGGGGAGCCCTATTGCAGGAAGTTGATAATGAGTATCGTGAGCAAACACTGGAAGAACTGGCTGATATGGCGTTGCAATTTGATTCAGAGGCTGAGGGTATAGACGCTCAGGTCAGTGAATTAATCGATCAGCAAGAGCAGGAAAAACGGCAATTAGAAGTGGCAGAAGAAGAAAAGCGACAGCTATTAGGACAAATACAGAAGCTTGAAGAACAGGTTGGAACTCATCATGACGTCCAAAAAACTCTGGAACATGAGCGAACAGAGTTAACGGAACAACAAGCCCGTCAGCAGGCGGATCTGGAACAGATGAGGGAGCAGCAGGAAGCAAGTCAGAAAGAAAAAGAAGCTTTGGAGCAACAACTTCAAAGGCATAAAGAGCAGCTGGCAGGCAAACAAAAGGAGTTGGAAACAGGCAGAGCCTTTGCCATGCACATAGCGGAAAGAGAAGATCACCTTTTAGAGGAAAAGAGAGCGCTGTCTCAAGAACTAAAGGAAGAGCGAAGCAATAAAAGAACGCTTGAAAATGAAGTCAGTGAACTGAAAGTACATGTAAAGGCTTACCAGAACGCCATAAGAACAAAAGAGAGAGAGTTACAGACATCCCGGAGTAGTGACAAAACGAAGGAGGGGCAGTTGCAGCAGCTCAGGGACGACTTGGCAGAATTCATAGAATCTTTGGCATCAAAAGAGAGTCTTTTATTGCATGAAAAAACAAAATTGAAAGACCTTAACCGGGCTTTTAAAACAAAAGTAGAAGAAATTAAACAACTTGAACAATCCCGTCAGGAGCAGGAAAAAAAACTGCAGTACAGCGAAGAAGCACTGGTTCGGGTTGAGAGTGAATTTCATAAGAAAGAACAGCAAATGCAGACAGAACTGGAGAGTCGTTCAGCTGAAATAAGCAGGCTGCAGGAAAGAATGACAGTAAATGAGCAGGAAAGTCGTGAATTAGGTCAGTCTTTTTCTCTGGCCCAGCATATGCTCAGAGGGCATAAGGAAAAAATCTCCACGCTGAACGAAGCACTGGCAACACAAAAACAGCAACTGGATACTTCACAGGCAAGCCGCGAGCAAACCGAACATGAGTTGAGCCAATCCCGGCAACAGGTCACCCGATCGCTGGATTTGCTGGTAGCTGCTGATGCACAGAAAAAATGGGTGGAAGGGGAGCTGACAAGAGAGCATGAGCAATTGAAGTCGGCCCAACTGCGGGTAGAACAATCCTCAGCAACCGTTAATCAACAGAGTCATGATATTGAACAGTTAAAAGAAAAATTACAGGAATCTGAACGTCTTCTGACTGAAAGGCAGAGACAGTTCGATACCAGAAACCAACAGGTTTTAATGGAGGCTACTCAGGCTCTGGAAGAAAAAACAGTCCTGCAGAAAAAACTGGCTGAAGTGGAGAGTAAAGTATTAAGCAGGAGACGCAACTATCAGCGAATTAATGAAGAACTGGATATCCTGGAGCGACAGTCGGCTGATCTGCAGGAACAGTTAAGCGCTACTCAGGATTCCAGGGAACGACTGAAAGGGATTCTCTTGATAACCAGGGCAGAAAAAGAATCTCTTACCCAGATGATGGAGACAAAAGAACAGACAATTACTGAAACAACCGTTGAAAATAGCAGCCTGAAAAGCAAGTTACGGAAGCTGCGTAAGGAAAACAAAAAGGCAGGAGTGTTAGCTGAACGTCTTCGACAAAGTCTGAATGCAGCGGAGGAGTTTGGCCAAACTCAGGTCCATCTCTATGAAAAAGAAAAGAAACAGGCCAGAAAAAAAATCAATGCAGCTCGCCAGGAGCTGAATCAGGCTCAGAGACAGCACGAACAAGAACAGGCAAGACTGAATGAGCAGCTGGAACAGTTAAAACTGTCCCTGGAAGAGGCATCTCAAGCCAATAAAGATCAAGGCCAGGTCCGTAACAAGCTGTCCCGGCAGGTAGGAGTCTTAAAGAAAAAAGTAGAAGCGCTGACCAGCCAGTCCCGGAAAATGAGCGGGTATCTTGATGACAACAGGCAGACTCTTCAGTATTTGAGGGAAGCCCACAAAAAACAGCTTGGTGACGTTAACCGGGAAAAGTCACAACTAAAGCGTTCTCATGATCTCAGTGAAAGAACAATGCAGGCAGATCATGAACTGCTTCAGCGGTCAGAAATACACTTGCGGCAACAGCTGACAGAAAAAAGCGATGACTTGCAGCAGGCTGAGGAACAGATAAAAGCAGTGACAGCAGAGCTGGACAGCGCCAGCCGCAGACAGGACGAACTGCTTGCAGGATGGCAGCAACTGAGGGAGCTGGACCGACTGTTTGTTGATGGCACTGAACCGGAACACACCGGACAACCGGGTCATGCTGCGACCATTACCGCCAATGTAGCCCGGAGTTATCCTCAGATTCCGGTGTTGCTCTCCAGATTACAGAACTCTATTACTTCCGGGGAGGAGTTGTCACTGAATATCAAGTTAGTTCCGGGAGCAACTCAGCTAGGTTCACCCACACCGGATCTCCAGCCTGGGGAGATAAGCTCAACGGTTCATTTTGAACCAGAGGACTACGATCAATTCTCACCTTCGACTGACAGAGGGAGTATCGCCAGCCAGCGAAGTGTTTCAGTGCAAAGTCCGGATCCAGTACTTGTGCCGCCTGATGAAATTGAGGATACAGAAGAACCTGATTCCCGGATGGAAACCAATGAGCCGCTGCCCACGTACCTTTCGGGCTACCAGCGGGTCAGGATTACAGCAGACTTTCTTGAGAGTGATTTAGAAGAAGCCGGGATCTCTGTGGTGAACCCCATGGATGAAGATAACGAGGCGGAAGCTGTCATGGTATTAAGTCCTGTTCTTGTCCGTTCTCCCATAAGGGTTGTAGATCACGCTCTGCCAGAGAGAGATACACGAGCCGTTCTCATTCCGCGAAAAACAGTCCGGCCCAGCGAGTTGCCAGAACTGTTTGGCGAGTTAACCGTCGAGGACCGGCAGATGATTGAGTACATCAAGGCGTATTTCGGTTCTTCAAGGGTCAGGCACACACATGCAGAGCTGGCCGATTTTTTGAAATTAAGAATAGAGACCCCCCCCTTATGGGAAGAGGTAAAAAAAAGACACCGGATGGAAATGACAACAAAGCTGGCAGAATATGCCGTGTATCGACTGGGTATTGAAGACGTAGATATTCTGAAGTCGACCACCTTAAGTATTCTGGATGAACAGACTGATCAATATTTCTATGTTGTTGCACAGTACTTTCTGAAGAGACACCAAAGAATGACCTGTGATGTCAGTAAAATCACCTCAGATATGACTGCCGAAGGTATTAACATTCCGCAATCCGACATATTCAGTGCTGGCCTGGAGCACTGGACAGGAGGACACGGGCACTTTTTTATCTGGTATTTCACACCTGAAGAGCTCACAAGCAGTCCCGGTAAGATTGGTCATACTTTGAAAATGATGAACCCTGAGTTTCATGAGTACTCTGAACTCACAAAAGAGTACGTAAGAAGGAAAATGGAAATATCTTCCACCTCCTGCCCGTCACAGGTATCGCTCTATGATACTCCGGAAAGTAAAGCCCGGATGCACCGAATAACGAACCAGATGAATCAGGCAAAAGTGCTTCCTCCGCGTTTCATGGGGGGAGCATTACTGGGAGCAGAACAGTGGGGCATTGAGGCTTTGCTGAGAGTGCTCAGTGCCAGCGAATATACGGTGATGGATGGGCGGCAAAAATCTCGTCAATTTGCGGTAACCGCTCTGCGTGGTGCGGTTTCAAAACCTGAGGCTTTCAAGACGCGGTTAAGAGTGTTGGTTGAAAACAATCAGCTGGGTCTGTCGGATGTGAAATTCACCAAACATGCAAAATGGAGACTACCGACTATTCCGGGGACAAGAGTGGGTTTACGGGATACCAATACAGCACAAATATTATTCAGTTACCTCTACCACCATGGTTTCGGGAACATTCATTACTCCCTGATTCAAGGTACATTAGGAGAAATGCAAAGACTGGTTGATATTCCTGTCCAAGCTCACCTTAAAACACTTTATCGACAGTTAATGACCGTTCGTTTTAATCGGTGCAGTAGTAATAATCAGCTTCTGAAAAACCTTAGAAGAGATGATATGGTTACCGCCGTTGATGATAGACAGTTTAAAGGACTGTCTTTCAAGCGCGTGCCTATGGCGCATCTACCCAGATACCGGGAGCTCCTGCCGCAAGTCGAGTTCAGTGATATAGCTATTACTGCGGATTCTGATACAAAGCCCAGAGTTCAGGTAGAGGTGAAGGCAACGTCCAGAAAATTAAGTGCTCCCGGGTCAACGTCAAGAGCAGGGCGTAATCGGCGAAGGAATTAAACGACACTGATATAGGCATCACTTTATCGACAGTTAATGACCGTTCGTTTTAATCGGTGCAGTAGTAATAATCAGCTTCTGAAAAACCTTAGAAGAGATGATATGGTTACCGCCGTTGATGATAGACAGTTTAAAGGACTGTCTTTCAAGCGCGTGCCTATGGCGCATCTACCCAGATACCGGGAGCTCCTGCCGCAAGTCGAGTTCAGTGATATAGCTATTACTGCGGATTCTGATACAAAGCCCAGAGTTCAGGTAGAGGTGAAGGCAACGTCCAGAAAATTAAGTGCTCCCGGGTCAACGTCAAGAGCAGGGCGTAATCGGCGAAGGAATTAAACGACACTGATATAGGCATCACTTAATAATGGATCGTCGATCCGGTGAATAGTAGAACGTTATAGTTTATAGATCGGTAATCAACTTCGATTAGATTTTGTTTTTATAAATTCTTCTTTACTTGTTATCTCTCACAAGTATTTTCTCGAATAACTCAAATAAAAATTTGACTAATCATTCAACCCTGTCTTTACTTCAATCCCCGTGATTTGAACATGAATTATGCTTTACTTATCCCCGCATTTTCACCGTGTTTTATCATGACGGCTTATTCCAAAATTGATTCACATAATCATTAAAAATTATTTTTTGATTATTCAAGATAGAGGATTTTGTGAAAATAATTGAGGGCAGCCATATATTTACAACATTAAATAATTCTTCTCTGGTAACTCACGCAGGCAGCAACAAAGAAAGTGTTTTTATAGATATGTTGATAAAGAATCCGACTTAGATTTCAAACTGATGTATTTAAAAAACAGAACGAAGGCAGAAGTATTGTAGCTTCAATATTGAGGATTTATTGAGGCAGGTTGTTTTAAGTGAAATCATGAAATTTGACCAATATAGAATTCAGCCAGAAAATACTCGACTGCAAGCTGTTAGCCCCTGCACCCATTGCTGTCCTGTTTTTTCTGCGTATGCCCTCATTGATGTTAACCGACCCACAGCACGTCGGAATTGGTTGTTCCAACCGATGGTCTTCAACCATTCATCAGGATCAATGCCCAATCGTTCCAGAATAGGAGGCGCATCATGCATTATGTGACCTCGCTTATCCGGCCGGATTTCTCTTCCAGCCCAGTCAACCAGTTCCAGGTAATTAACCAAAGTAAAAGGAATTGCAATATCCGGATTTTGTCCCTGGGCACGAAGAGGCTTTAACTGGGTACTCTGTTTTTTACCCGTGGTAGCCGTGTACTTTTTGATACGACACTCTATGCGACTCTCTATACGACACTGTATATAAGTAAAGTCCGATGATTCGGGTGTTTTGGCCAGCTTTGCTCTAATCGGATTCAGATCCACATAAGCTATGCACGTCAGTAAAGCGGCTTCGTCCAACAGTGCCTGACTTTTAAATCGTCCTTCCCAGAAACGACCTTTACACTGATCTTCTTTGTTCGCTTCCCTGGCCAGATGTTCATTCAAGCATCTCATGAACCAGCTGATGTCCATCAATCGATTGCGGTATTCATCTGCATACTCATCTACCCGCAAGAGTTCACCTTGATCAAGCTTAACGCCAGCCAGATAACGCTGTACCAGAACTGGCCCAGTGAATAATTGTGTCCATCGGGCAAAGATATCATCTCGGTTCCAGTTGACTGCCGCAACCGTATTGATATGTAACACCGCATGATAATGGTTCGACATCACTGCATAAGCGCAGACTTCTATGGCAAACACTGAAACCAGCGTATCCAGACGATCCACCACCCACTGACGACGATGCTCATAATCCTGACCGGAGAACGAATCCTTGCCACAGAGAAAAGCACGACGAACGCAGCGAGCCATGCAGTGGTAGTAGGGTGTACTGGAACGATCAATAAGATTTCTGCGGGCACGGGTCATGGCTTCTCCTGCGTATGAACAATCAATGGCAGAAGAAAGATAGATCAGATTTTGTTGAGGTCAAATCTTTGGGTGTCCCTTATATCTTATCCTGCGGGCACGGGTCATGGCTTCTCCTGCGTATGAACAATCAATGGCAGAAGAAAGATAGATCAGATTTTGTTGAGGTCAAATCTTTGGGTGTCCCTTATATCTTATCCTGCGGGCACGGGTCATGGCTTCTCCTGCGTATGAACAATCAATGGCAGAAGAAAGATAGATCAGATTTTGTTGAGGTCAAATCTTTGGGTGTCCCTTATATCTTATATCTCACTTATATCTCAACCTGAATACTGAAGCCTTCCTGATTGCTACTATGACGCGTGAACAAAAACGCCTGTTCTGGCAACAACACATAACCGATTGGCAAAACAGCGGACTGAGCCAGGCTGAATACACCCGACAACAAGGCCTGACACTCAAATCGTTTTCCTATTACAAGCGCCGTTATGGACAATTCGACGTTCCTGTTCAATCCCGGGCATCTGCGATTGTTCCGGTTGTCCTGGATAAAGCCAATGAACAACTTTCTTAAACCGGCCTTACCCTGATCACTCCGCAGGGGTTTAAACTGGAACTGTCTCACGACTTCGACCAGGAAACCCTGCGTCGTTTATTAGCGGTGCTGGCCTGATGCTCTCTTATCTCGATCAGCACTCGGTGTATCTGGTGACAGGGGCTACAGATATGCGTAAATCCATTGATGGACTGGCCATTATTGTCAGCGAATGCCTGGAGCTAAACCCTATGTCCAGCAGCTTGTTTGTATTTTGCAATCGCCAGAAAGACAAAATCAAAATTTTACACTGGGACGATACCGGTTTCTGGCTGTACTACAAACGCCTGGAAACAGGTCGATTCCAGTGGCCCCAGGCACAGCAAAGTGATCATGTAGCGTTGACTCGGCAACAACTGAGCTGGTTGCTGGATGGGTTATCTCTGACCCAGAAACAGGCTCACAAGTCTCTGCAGGCGAAAAATCATCTGAATCAACATTGCAATGACCTGTGCTCAGATAAGCGACGGGGAGCTGCGCTATACTGCTCGGCATGACGACACCTGACCGCCACGAAGAACTGAAACGCCTACAGAAAGAAATTGCTCATCTCAAACGCCGGGAGCATGACCTGCAAGCCCAGGTCAACTGGTTTGAAGAGCAGTTCCGTCTGCTGCGCCACAAACAGTATGGCCCCTCCAGTGAACGCTTCGATGATCAACCCGTTCTGTTCAACGAAGTGGAGGAAGCCGCAGAAGAACCAGAAGCAAAAGACGACGCTGACGCTACAGAAACCGAGCAGATCAGTTACGAGCGCAAAAAACCGGTACGTCGCCCGCTGTCCAAAGATTTACCCAGAGAGCGTGTGGTTCACGATATTGCTGATGAAGAAAAACACTGTGATTGCTGTGGTAACGACCTTCATGTCATTGGCGAAGACGTCAGTGAAAGCTGGATATCGTGCTCTGCCAGAGCCACAGTCATTGAGCATGTTCGTCTGGAATATGGCTGCCGGGGCTGTGAGATCGGCGTTAAAACCGCTCCTGTTCCTGCCAGCCCAATTCCTAAAAGTGTTGCTACGCCCGGCCTGCTGGCCTGGATTACCGTCAGCAAGTATGGGGATGCACTGCCTCTGTACCGGCAGGTCTCTATCCTCAAACGACTGAATGTCGACATCAGCCGTGCGACCCTCGCCAACTGGGTGATCCGAACGGCTCAGCTACTGGAGCCACTGTACGAAGTACTGAAAACACAGCTGCTGAAACAACCAGCGATCATGGCTGATGAAACGACTCTGCAGGTACTCAACGAACCTGAGCGTGAGGCCACCGCCAAATCGTACATGTGGCTTTATCGTAATGCGGCGTATAGCTGCCCGATCATCATTTATGAATATCAGCAGGGTCGTGGCTCTGAACACCCACTGAACTTCCTGACAGATTATCAGGGTTACCTGCAATGCGACGGTTACAGCGCCTATAAAAAGCTGGCCAGAGAGCAACCCACTGTCACTTTAGTGGGCTGTATGGCGCACGCTCGTCGAAAGTTCAAGGAAGCCTTCGACGCTCTCCCCAAAAGTAAACAACTGGCGACGTCCAGACCAGGGCAAATGCTCTTCCTGATCAAAAAACTGTACGCCATAGAACAGCGGGTTCGGGACAAAACAGCAGACGACCGTTGCCTGGCGAGGCAAAACGACGCCCGTCCGGTGATGGACAAAATCAGAGTCTGGCTGGAAAAACAGGCTTCAACGGTCACCCCGAAAAGCAAGCTGGGTGAAGCAATTCGTTATATGCAGAACCAGTGGTCGTATCTGGAACGCTATCTGGAAAGCGGCCTTGTGGATATTGATAACAATGCCTCAGAGCGAGCTATTAAGCCCTTCGTCATGGGACGAAAAGGCTGGTTGTTCTCTGATACGGTTGCCGGAGCACGGAGCAGTGCTATTTTGTACAGCCTGGTCGAAACTGCCAAAATGAATGGCCACGAACCTTATGCCTGGCTGCGTCATGTGTTGACGGTGCTGCCGTCTATGCAAAAAGAGGCTGATGTGACAGAGCTGTTACCAATGAATCTCGAACCACAGTTATTAACTTACCCTGTGTGAAGTCTATGGGGTAGGTGGTGTTGGCTGAGCGCTCACGTTTATTCGTGTGAGGGGAGCCGACAGCACTGCAATAGCAATTTATCAGCTATTCCCCATGCTTATACGACACCGGTAACAGCGTATAAGAAGTATCACACGCAGGGCGCAGCTACAGCTGCTTACGTGTTGAGATATGTAATTTTTCCCAAAAACTCGACTATTTATCACGAGCATACAAAATATATACGACTTCGTACGCTAGTGATACCAAGGGGTTTAATGAAACGTGGGGAATTGCTGGCAATTTATGAGGGTTAATCTCCTCCCAATGAACAGGAGTTAGTTATTTATGGTTAAATCTATGTTGCTGTTTTCCAAAAAATCATCTTTGATATTTGTAATAATGCTAACTCCTGCATTGCATTGTATAGCGATGGATTGGCAGCTCGGCGATATTAATGATTTACTGTCCTTACAAAGCACCGAATCACAACGAAGGTTGATAAATAAATACTATTATTCTGGTCTATGGATCTTCAATGGTTCATTCGTTTATAACAGGGGTTATGATTCACTAGAGCAAATACCTAATAAAATTGAAGCCAGATTCCCACTGAAGAGCTTTGATCATATTCGCGTTTATCTATGGGATAATGAACGGGACACTCTTAATTTGCAAATTTATAAAGAAACTAAGGATGCTTGGAAAGCGCCGCATCTGAAACTTGGACGAATTGAACTTATTAACGGCCACGATAAACTAAAGCGTTTTATTGAATTCAAGACCAAAACACAAGGTCTTATAATTGTTTCAGGTGATTATATCTACAAACCAGTTCCTAATGAAGTTGTAAATAAATGGGTGATAGAAGATTTACTATTAACAGAACCTAGGTTTAACCGTGCAAAAGTATGGTGGGTTAAGCCTGACCATGATGATAAGAACATAAATGGATATGAATATGGATATATCGATGTCACTGAGGTTCCGGCTTCGTCGGCTTCTTATCAGGGAGCGTCGGTTAAAGTGATGTCGCAACCGGTAAGAGTCTTACAACGTGACCAGAGGACTGCAATGACAAATACCGGGCACGCTACATATAGTGCTGCTGTTTGTCAACGGAATAATAACGGCAAGTCGTCAACCAGGCCCCACCAAGAGCCACCAGGAATTGAAAGCCTTGATGATTTTCCAGGCCTGGTATCTGGCGCTACTGCATTATCAGGTAGTATTCAAGGATCTGTAATTGCTGCATCATCAGACAGTATTCAAATATCTGCAATGGCTGCATCAGCTTCCGTTAATCCAATATCTGCCGTTACTGCATCACCAGCCGTTAATACAGTTTCTACCACTACTGCATCATCAGACAGTATTCAAATATCTGCAATGGCTACATCAGCTTCCGTTAATCCAACATCTGCCGTTACTGCATCACCAGCTGTTAATACAGTTTCTACCACTACTGCATCATCAGACAGTATTCAAATATCTGCAATGGCCACATCAGCATCCGTTAATCCAACATCTGTCGTTACTGCATCACCCACTGTTAATACAGTTTCTACCACTACTGCATCATCAGACAGTATTCAAATATCTGCAATGGCCACATCAGCATCCGTTAATCCAACATCTGTCGTTACTGCATCACCCACTGTTAATACAGTTTCTACCACTACTGCATCATCAGACAGTATTCAAGTACCTGCAATAGCTACATCAGCATTCGTTAATCCAACATCTGTCGTTACTACATCACCAACCGTTAATACAGATTCCACCGTTACTGCACCACCACGCGTTCATACAGTTTCTGCCGTTACTGCATCACCAGTAGGCCGTAGTATGCCAGAACCCAGCGTGCCTCCTGGATTTAGAGCTCATTCCGGAAGAGGTAGGGAGCCTGTACTCCACCCACAACAAATACCGCCAAGATTAATAAAGATAGCCTTTTTCTCCCACGAACATTTCAAAATGACGAACTATTATATCTATCATCTAATCGAGTTATGTGGTTATGATAAAGGTCCATTTTTTTACATGAACAATTTAATTGCTCATCAGCAATTAAATTCAGGCACAGCTCAAACATATGTGCAAGGGGTTCTCTTAGCAGCAAACGCCCACAGAATAAATCCAGCTGATTCAGGTCATCTCTGGCTTCCATATTACGAGGGTACCGGGATTAGTTATTTTTATCCCGTAACGGTGAATATGCTTCAGTTATTAGCGGATTCCGCGCAATCTTTTATGATCTCACAAGGAATAAGGTCACCTTTCCCCTCCCCTCAACCCCAACAGCAGATGAGCACTGATAAAACAATTGCCTCAGGCGTAACGAACGCTGATAAAGCCGCTGAGTATATTGAGGGGGGAGGAGGGCATCTATTGATAAGTTGTCAAGAAGAGGATGTCATGTCCTCCCTATCAGCTTCATCACCAGTCACAGCGTCGCCGGGAGCTGGAGCTGGAGCTGTCGTAAGTTTATCAGGCAGTGCAAGATCAAGAAAAAAAATGAAACCTTTGTCGTCGCAAAAAATTGAAAAAACCGGGAGAGAAGCATCAACAGATGACAGCAGTGCCTTAAAAGAAACGGATTCTTCGAACATCTTAAAGCTATCGTCAATGAAACTCATCCTTTTTGTATCAATACCTGTTGGGCTTGTTTCGACGATATTCATGGCTATCGCATGGAGATATATTTCTATGCCAGAGGATACAGGGCCAGCTGCTTCACTGGATGATCGTATGCACCATACGGGCAACCAGAAACCGGAAACATTTATATACAAAAAAGAGATTAAACAGCCCAGCAACAGCCGAATTGAAATGATCAGGAATAATCTGCTTAGCGAATTTACAGAAGAGCCGATGCAGGATCTGATCAAACAGCTCTTTGATTTTAATGCTATGGTATCTGACCCCGTATTCTATCGCGTATCTGGTGAAGTTGTTCCCGGAGACTATAAAAACACGATAAGAAAATATCGCCCTGAACATTTCGAGGAGTCGGCCAAAATGCTTCACCTTATACCGGGTCGAAAATTCCGTCAATTTACGACATTAGCCCATGCTGATAAGATCAAACTACTCAACACCATGAGCCCCTGGATTCTTGACGTTAGTAATAGCACTGACTTGGATTCATCAACGTCATTCAGCTGGCTGATTTTACTCTGCGGCATTCCGGACGATGAGATCAAAATGCTAAAATGTCATGACCATGCTGTGACATTATTGAAATCTGGCTGGCACAAGACTCCAGAAGCCAGCCCTTTACTGGATAGTTATTTAAGTACGTTCTCCAGAGGGGCTGGGAAAAAATGGCTGCTAACCGCCAGCTGGAAAGTGACTGGACGTAATCAGCTAGCAAAAGAGCCCGACATCATACCCGTCGTTTATAGTAAAGACCGTTTTGATCAAATTACTCCAACCAAGTACTACGACAGGTCGAAGTCACGAATGAGACTGGAAGATTTCGATATTTATGATAGCCTGAGATTGGAAGTTCTAAGATCTTACCTTGAATGGAAACCTAGAAATAATAATGATTTAACTCGTTTTAGCCATGATACTTCAAAAGATGTCCTGAATTATCATGATGTGGTTATGCGAAAAAAATACAGTAACTACTACAAATACATTGTTTTGGTCGGTGACAAGAAGTTAAAAAGCTTAGTGACTATCCAGAAACCATCGAGTGATCTTCAACCTGAGATCAATTGCAATGATTTACAAACCGAAATTGCCCGTAGTCAGTGTATTACTTTGTTAAATGACAATGACCTTACAGACGGCGCTTTGTTTTTCTTATTACTATTTGAAAATCCCACGCTCAACATTCCAATGTATTACTATTTAGGACCTCATCCAGAGCAACCTGAAACGATATTTCTGTCTGCAGATCTTGATAACAAAGTAAAAGAGACCATAGCTGCCACTGAAGAAGGAGTTGAATCTGGCAGTATTTTTCTGGTAAGTCCCAAATTGATACCCTTTGAATCACTCTCTATTGTAGAGATAAAGGATATGTTTCGGCTAATGAAATTACAGTCTGTTGAAAGCGGGCACAATCAAATACCCATTCAACTTTGCGATACTGTCCTACAGGTATGTGGTTACATACCGGAGAGTAAGATGTTATCAAATTGCATAGCGGGGGCTTTTCAAGATCACAAAGTTGAGAGGTTTCAGGTTATGTCTAAGAATGATTATTATCACCAACTGCCTGACTACTATCCTAACCACGTTGGTATCAGTGTTCGCAAGATCCCTATGCTCGAGTTTAAATTCCAGGTCGATGAGGAAGAGCCCCGTGTCTCAATTAATTTTCACAGTATGGGACAGGTCGTTGTTAATGGCTACCCTACAGATGAGCTACTTACAGTGGGGAGCATCAAGAGTCAGGTGACAGTAAGCATGCCTGACAACGTAAAGAATATTCATAGGGCTTGGGTTATCGACAGTACGGGAAGAAGACGAGTATTGTCGCTTCCGATATGGAAGGGCGGTAACCAGTATGATTTCACTGAATTCTATCATACTGGTCAGTATGTTATTGAATTTGATGGAGGGAAGAGAGTGCTGACATTCTTTGCTTATTTGGGTCAACGTATTTTTTATATAGATGATGAACTGACAAATTAGTTGTAGTATTGATCTTCTCTGATTATACGTAACACTGTCTGCAAGCGTAACTCGTATCATACCGCCTGAAAAATTCCTGTGTGATTTTCGGGCTTCTCTGTAGTCGGGTCATGGTGCCTCGAATAAACCTGATAAACTCATCTTTAGTTTTTGCCTCGTCAGTAAAATCTGTGGGTCATTTCTGGTTCAGGTAGCTTGCCAAGTACGTGATATAAAGCGATTTCTGCACATCTGTAGGTTCTAAAACCATAGGATTTTCTCATGGTGAGTTTTACTTTGGTGTTCAGACCTTCAACTTTACCGCTTGAATAAGCTTTTTTTGCCTTGAACCAGTTCAGGATAAGTGCAGCTATTCCCGACGAATTGATTCCGATACCTTAGAGACAACTTAATACAGACTTAAAAATAAGAGCAAAAGAAAGGCCTGCACTCCTATTGAGGCAGCAGAATGGAATTTAATATAACCCTGAAAACCTGGCTATCTTTCGATTTTATGAAGTGTCTAGTTTTATTTTTTCCGGCTTGAATCCATTTGTGATTGCACTAAATAAATCCTCCCAGCTATCAACCATCCAACTGATAAATAAACACGTCATTCTCTTCCAAAGATATTTTCGTGTTCCTCTTGATCGCTTCTTTAATGCTTTTTGAAATTCCGGGCTGGACATCTCCTGGATTTGATCCACCAGAAATGCCAGAAATGTAAGGTAGGCAAAATTCGTCGCCAGATGCTCTTTGCCATGACCGTAATTGTGTTCCAGATGATAACCTTGGTTTTTCAGGGTGTTAAACGTTTGATTTTCAATATGCCATCTGCATCGTCCTCCTCTCATGACACTGTGTACTGTCTCTTCATTTAATTCAATATCTGTTACCCAGCACCAATTATGTTGGTGACCTTTCTTGTCGATTTCAATGTAATCAAGAACATTGACTTTCTCAACCTGATCTTGCAAATTCAGTGAGACGTTATTAGCGAATCGAAAGTTGTGCTTTACTCCATTTTTTTTATCATTGATTTTATGGTGATGGACTTCTCCCTCATCATATAGTGCATTCATCGCCTCAATAAGCGATACATGATTACCATCCTTAGCCACAATGATATAGTGCCAGCCATACTTCTTAATCAGCGCGATAGTAGGGTTGTCAGCGTATAGACCATCCAGAAGGATGATCAGTTTCAGCAGAGGATGTACTCGTTTTACGTGCGCAAAAAAACGTTTTATTGCATTTTTTTCGCAGTCATTTTTGGTGCACCCATCCTGACGAATAATAGCTTCTGGTTCAAGAGGTATAACTGTTTTCTGATCAGGGTGAGCAATGCAGCCTCCCATCATATTATGGTAGAAGGCTTCATTTTTGTAACTATTCAGCACCCAGCAAAGGACGGTTGTCGTAATTCTTTAGGGCTATAAGCAGGGCTTCGAAAGTATTCTGACCCTGCTTTCTCGCCGATGAAATATAACTTCGTACTCGACAATAGTATTTGGCTCCTTTTTTGCTCCTGAAGCAGCCCGATATTTTCTGTTTCACCTTGCCATTTCTGACATCTTGCTCACTGCCGTTATTGTCGAAGGGAATGTCGAAATTGGTCATAAATCTTAAGGTTTCTTCCTTGAAATTTACCAATCGCCTGAAGAGATTAAAAGCCTTGGTATTTTTTGTTTTATTGAGACCGAGTCGCTGTCGTCTACGCTCCATGTACTCTGCCTCCTTGCTTTGCGCTAATTTGGCAGTTCGATCGAAAAGAGAATCAATGCGCTGACGGATACTTTCTGGCATGGCATTCATTCCAATCTTCCTGAAACCTTTACTTAGGTGCCAGGCTAGTCTCAGCAGGCGCTGAAGACGTGCTGCAAGATGATTGCAATCTCTGTCTACAACTCCCTGTAGTTCTCTCAGGTGATGTGCATTGCAGAGCACATGAAAAGCAGCGTAACGAAAGTAAGCCTTGTAATGGTCGTGTACCAATATTCCGGCAAACACCAGAAGAACACCCATTTCCTCTATGGCCGAGTGTCCTTTACTGGGGTCGATATGATACAGCGTCCACAAGTCAGTGCGCATAACATGCATCCACCATAACGAACCCGCCACTCTCATGCCTGTTTCATCGGCACCTGCGATAGGCGCTTCCTTCAATGCATCGGCAATGGCTTGCTCCGTAGAGCCTAAATTTTCATAGGCATTTTCCTGAAACGCACAGATTGAGCCGGGACTCACTTCCAGACCGAAAATATCCATGAAAAACTGCGATATGCGCTTATACGGTACAAGCTGGTACTGATAAAGGTACACGGCCAGAGATTGGGTGATTGGTCCGTACTGTACGTGTGAATCTACGCCTTCAGGGAAACGTGCTTTGTTCGTGTGACCACAGCTGCACTCTTTAACTTCTGCAACATGAGTTGTGACTTCGAAAGCACCAAAGCGACCAGGTTC
>CBDBOO010000007.1:0-115158 GCA_965208385.1 Endozoicomonas sp. | reverse complement strand
AAAGGATTCTCAGGTGCTGTTGGGCATAGTCCAGTTGTTTATCGGACAATGTTTCTGCATTCAGACCGGTATAAAACATCCCCCTTAAAGGCCAGTACAGCCTGTTTTGGCATTTTCTTTGGTGAAGGGTTGTGGACCAGGCTTCATAGCGTGCAACGTTTCAATTGAGAGAGCTTTTTCACTGATACTCATCAGGCTGCCTATGTCGGAAGGCGCGAGTTTTCTCAGTTCCTTGATGAGCAGTGCAGACTGATCCAGAAAATCTGGCTGTGTATGAGTTCCGGTAATTGCCGGCGTGTCATAATCCAGTGTTTTGGCAGGTGAAAACGACAAACAGCATAAGCTATCCCTTCCGTTAGGTTTCAGATACGATCTGACTATTTATTGGAGCTATTGGAGCTATTTAGTGGAGCTATTTATTAGAGCAATGGTCCCAATTTTAGATGAGGGGCTGGCTCATTGATAGTCGTTGATTATTTGATAATGGCTATGGGCTGATTAACCAAAGCTATTGATCTAAAGATTGATCTAAATATTGATGGAAATAGAGTCGTAAACGTACGGGAAAACTATTTCACACGAGTATAGGTATCGTTAGTCACAAACCCTTGAGTTCCAGTCTTCTTGTCCGCCTCCACTGCACAGTGGCCATGGTGTCCAGTTTTTTCATTGCCATTTTCGTCATTTCTGAGAATGCCTGTCATGGCAATAGTAACCGGGGAGCCACAGCTTTCCATGCTCAGGTTAATACTGAGAGAATTGCTGTTGTGAACAGCGTTTAAGGGAACTGGTTTTCCGATGCAGCTTTTGGTCTTGGCTACATTAGTCGTGAATGTTCCTGAAAATTCGTTCCCTTGTTTTTTTTCTAAAACCAGAATCGAGCCCCGCTGGTTCTTCCAGGTACCGGTAAAATTTGTGGAAACGGGCTTATATACAGTTTCGACTGCAGCATAAAGCAGAACCGGCAGAGCAAGGGCAAACGACTGAAAATTGCTGACTTCATAAAAGGAATCATTGGCGATCTCCGGGTACGGGTCATACAATCCTAGACCAACAATAAACTCTGGACAGGATTGATTGAATGGAATTTACGCCCGGTGAAATGAAATCGTTCGGATTTGTATAAATTATTAATCAGCACTGTGACGCCACGTCCCATTGCATGGGTATCGACTGTCGACCAGGGGTGTAATTAAAAGTGTTCCATCTACCCATTATCCAGCTTGCTGCCAGTACTGATCCCAGTCCCCGTTAGAACGCAATGTTCTTAAGCAAAGCATTGCTCCTGCGATGGAAGGCTTCCACCAAGCACCCGGTATTTTTTAGTCGCATCTGCACTACTGCACTGTTAGAACTTTCTATTTCGCCAGAGCCAATGGGAAGATTGGCTGCTTCTGCTGCAGCATATTCGAATTGCCCTGGACGGTTTCGGATATATCGGTGACACTCCTCTGGTTTATTGGCTGCTTTGCCTTTCTTTCCGTTTCTATGCGGATCAAGCTCTGCCATGACGGCATTAACATTGCCAGATTTCATGCGTTCCTGCTGGATATGCCGCCACTGTACACGTGTTTCCTTGTTAAACCCGACACACTCTTCTGCTGCATCAGCGAAGTGCTCAGAGAGATGATAATAGTCAACGAGGAAACTTCCTTGCTCTCCAAACACTCTCTTTGTCTGGTTGGCAATCCAGGTGGCTCCATCGCTCACGCAATGGATAGAGGATTGCCGGTTGAGCCCCTGCTCTATTGCACAACTCAACCACTGGTCACCTGCTTCATCCGGCCCTCCCATTGTGGCCTGATGACGTTTATCTGAACTACCCAGCTTATAGACCTGGCAAAGTTTAGCCTCCTGCCATTCAGTTTTACGTGCTTTGCGTTTGTCACCTTCTGCCTCTTCATCAAAGAGGACAACAGGAATCATGCTTCCATCCATTTCTCCTATGAACTGGGCAGCTTCACCGAGGCAGTCCTGACGATTTTGTGATGCACTGATGGAATCATTTTGCATACAGCTTGCGTGCTCAAGAGTTATGGCTCGAATAGAAGACTCAGGCACATCAATACCATAATGTTCATGTATTTTTTTTGCAGCTGCCTGAAAAGAACTATCTGCACCAAAGTCTACAATTTTACGTTGAATTGTGCGGGAGTAGTCGCGACAGTGAATATGAGCGGCATGACTGAAAGGTCTGACCCGATGCTTGTCTACCGTCTGGCAGCGTTCAAGAACTTCTATTTTCCCATAGGTGCTCAGCCAATAAGTGTTTTTTTTTGAGTTTTAGCTCCGGGGTGCTTCAGGCAAGCCTCGCCAAATTTTTGATCTTCCTTGTAGGTACCCCAGCCAGTAAGCAGTTCATTGCCCATTTCACGCAGGTGGGCAATGACGGCTTCTTCAGCATCATCAGCACGATCCAGGAGACCTGACTCGGCTTCAACAATATCCAGAAGTGCAGAAACTCTAAGCTCAAGCTCGGGGTGGGCTGCAAGTCTATCAGCAAGAGAAATAGGTGAGGGCATAATACTAACTAGGGTTGAGAAATACTCTTACATTATCGTTCATATTGAGGTTTTGTGGGCAGAAAAACTTCTAATGAACACTTTTAATTACACCCGTCGACCAGGGGGGCGTTGCTAACCTGGCTCCTTTTTCATTTTTTAATGTGGTCAGTGTTAATCCTCCGGTTCTGGGCTTTTCCACGACACTGGATGGCACTGCCCGTAAGAAAGACACACTGAATAACATTGAAAAAAGGGGTGAATTTGTCGTCAATATTGCCAGTTATCATCTGGTTGAACAGCTGAATAAAACGTCTGCAGCCTATTCACCGGATATCAATGAATTCAATAAAGCAGGATTAACGGAATCAGCGTCTGCTTTTGTTGATCCACCAAGAGTGGCTGAAGCGATGGTGCATTTTGAATGCAGGCTCAGAGAAGTAATCAGCTTTGGTGATGAACCATTGGCTGGGCAATTAATTCTTGGGGATGTTTGCGGTATTCATATTAATGACGAGATTTATCTGTCTGAATCCAAACGCATTGATGTTTTGAAACTGGATACACTGGGGCGAATGGAGGGAAGTTATTATTGTCGAACAGGGGAGCGTTTTGATTTGGCGAGACCCGTGCCGGAATCCTGAGAAACCGGCAGGGTATTATCATGATTTACAAGAGCCGTTGTGTTTACAGATGTTCTTCGGCATAGGCCGCTAAAGGCGAGCGTGGAACGCCCTGAAGCTGCATGGATCCTCCATTTTCAAAATCCTTCAGTCGTTCTGTCATATAAGTTAAACCAGAGCTGGCTGCACCCAGATAGGGGGTGTCTATCTGTGCCAGGTTACCCAGACAGATCACTTTGCTGCCGACGCCTGCACGGGTGATTATGGTTTTGATCTGATGAGGTGTCAGGTTCTGGCACTCATCGATAATAATCAGGCTTTGCTGAAAACTTCTGCCTCTTATGTAGTTCAGGGATTTGAAGTGAAGGGGTACTCTGTCGAGAATGTAATCTACGCTGCCATCTGTAGATTCGTCATCACTGTGCAGTGCTTCCAGGTTATCGGTTATGGCGCCAAGCCAGGGTTCCATTTTTTCGGCTTCAGTGCCGGGCAGAAAACCGATGTCTTCATCCAGTCCCCGGGTAGAGCGGGTCGCGATGATTCTTCGGAACTGTTTGGTGGCAACGGTCATTTCTATTGCTGCAGCCAGTGCCAGAATGGTTTTACCGGAGCCTGCCGCGCCATTGAGATTGACCAGGTGAACATCGGGATCAAGCAGTAAATTCAATGCCATTGCCTGATGAATATCCAGTGGCTGCAGTCCCCATGCGGTCTGGTTCATCAACCTTTCGCGGGAGTAGTGTTGGAGTTTTACTTCGGTTTCGGTGAGTTCAACCACTTTTGAAACGAATCCCTGATCATCCACCAGAAACTTGTTGTGGTACAACTCTGCAGACACATCTTCACGTTTTAGAGTGTGAATGGTAATACCATCTTTCTGAGCCGTTTCAACCTGTTCAACCCGATCCCAGAAATTACCTTCAAAATGGATAAAGCCCTTGGTCAGCATACCCACGTCGCTGACCAGCTGGTCGCTGTGGTAATCCTCTGTGGGTATGCCGCAACCACGAGCCTTGAGTCGCATGTTGATATCTTTGGTCACCAGTTTGACAGGCCTTCCCGGATTGTTTTTCTGGTACTGGCAGATATCGTTAATAATCTGATTATCGTTATTGATAGTAGGCAGGGTAATGACTTTTTCCAGCTCATTATTCATGAGAATGGAGAGAGTTCCCTGAGGTTTGCTTTTTGCTCCCCGGCTTATGGGGACGCCCTGTTCAATTTCCGCGGGTGACGCAGGGCCAAGAATCTGATCTATCAGGCGAATGGCTTGCCGGCAATCAGCAGCAATGGTTTGTTTGCCATTTTTGAGTTTATCGAGTTCCTCTAGAACGGTGATGGGGATAACAACTTTATGCTCTTCGAAATTAAGGATTGAATTGGGGTCGTGAATCAGTACGTTACTGTCCAGTATGTAGGTGGTAGGAAGGGTTGAGTTGATCGGCCTGGTTTCCAAGGCGTGTCCCATAGGCAGCTCCGTTGTCTGTTTTTCGGATCACTCATTATTAATTCTTATCGAAAAGACGGGAGGCGGCAAGTTTAAATTTCATTGCAGAATAAAAAAGTTATTTTTTAATATAAATTGTTTTAATTGTAATAATTCGGAACTAGAATTAATGGGATTAACTGTGATTTTGTTATATTGATTTTTGCTGAAAAATGAATCGTAGCTTCTGCGAACATACCTCATTTATATAAGAATTAATCGCTCAATAGCCAATGAATACAAAGGCTAAAGAACGATTAATATCTGGCTGGCTGTTATGTTCTTGTTCTTGAAGGATTAACCAGCAGCTCTTCTGGCGGATACTCTTTCTTAAGGGCAGAACCAAGCAGCTCTTCAAGATCAGGGATCAGGAATGAATCATCTTCACAGGCAAAACTGATACTGGTTCCTGTAGCTCCGGCCCGGCCTGTACGTCCTATTCTATGAACGTAGTCTTCCGGATCTTCAGGCAGATTATAATTAATCACATGACTGATGCCTTCGATATGAATTCCACGTCCTGCCACATCGGTAGCCACCAGAACAGTCAGTTTGCCATTCTTGAAGTTATCAAGCGTTCTGAGACGTTTATTCTGTGGAACTTCTCCGGAAATCTGATCGGCTCGAATTCCGATTTTTTGCAGCTTTTCTGTGAGTTTTCGTGTTTGATCCCGACGATTCGTGAACACAATGACTCGGTTAAGATCCAGCGTATTGATCAGATTAACCAGAAGAGGGAACTTCTGTTCCTTGGTGAGAATATAAATATTCTGATCAACACGGTCGGTAGCAATGTTGTCGGGTTCTATTTCAACCTTGACCGGTGCCCAGGTCCACTGTTCCCCCAATCGAAGAACTTCTTCGGTAAAGGTTGCAGAGAATAAAAGTGTCTGACGGTCACCGGGGCGGGGCGTCATGCGAACGATACGACGTACCTGGGGAATAAAACCCATATCAAGCATGCGATCAGCTTCATCAATGATCAGGGTTTCCACCAGATCGAGATGCAGGTCTTTGCGTTCACAGTAGTCCAGTAACCGGCCCGGTGTAGCAACCAGAATATCGACATAGTTTTCACTAAGGCGCTTGCGCTGCTTCTCATAGTCCATACCACCCACTACGGTCACTACGTGCAAAGGAAGGTACTTGGTCAGATCTTCAGAGTCCTGACCAATTTGCAGCGCCAGTTCCCGGGTCGGGGCAATGATAACAACCCTGGGTTCGCCCAGAAAACGATTTTCCGGTGCCGGAATATCGATCAACTGCTTGATGGTGCTGAGAAGAAATGCAGCGGTTTTACCGGTGCCTGTCTGTGCCTTTCCAATGGCATCACGCCCAACCAGCGTAGTTTCAAGCACTTCAGCCTGAATGGGGGTGCAGTATTTGAACCCCTGATCCTGAATGGCATGCATCAGCTGAGCAGGAAGGTCAAAGTCATGGAAACGGGTTTTGCCCTCTTCGGGTTCTACCTGAAACTGACTGATATCCCAGTTATCTTTTACAACTGCTTTTCGATCACCTGTTTTATGAGGTGATTTTGCGGAATGGGGGGTACGTTGTCTGGATGCCTTTTTCTTTCGAGGCCCCTTGTCCTTGTTATCCGGTTTATGATTGCCGGAATTGCCACTGCTTTTACTGGCAGGCCGGGTATCTTTGCTGCTGTCTCTTTTACCAAAGAGTCCTAGAAAACCACTCAAAGTTTTAGTCTCGTTCCTTTCTATACTGAAAAACAGTTTTCATCACAGAGAGTGACGGTAAAACTGAAGTAAGTCTGCCGTCACTGCATAGAGTTTGTGTACGGTGACCTAGCCGTTTGAATCAAACGTATCATCATACTGCGGAGTTAGATGATAATGATGACAATTGGTTCCAACTACCCCGCAGGATGAAATTGTCACTGGTATTATGCAGGATATTAAGGCTTTAGGCATCTTCTTGTAATACGCATCAACCATAGAGCATTAAGAAGAAGGGATTCAAGGGGTGGATTCGCTCTTCCTGCATCGCTCTTGTTGCGGTCCATTTCCAGACAAATAAGGTTCCTGAGAGGCCTTCTTTCGGGTCACTGTCCGCTTTTTCTTGCGCGTCTTATCCTTTTCTAATACAGACATCAGGCTGGTGCCATGCATGATTCTTACGGATCTGTTTTTGAAGAAGAAGGTGGCGGAGAAAAAAAATGTCGATTCTTCGGCAAATTTTTGTATTTTTTCAGCCGTAGTTTCACGGGCAGGATGTGACTGAGCCTCCTGCCTGCATAAATTGAATAGATTATTGATCGGCTTGAAATCCATTTCATCTCCGTTTTATAACTTCATTTTATAACCCAATAGCATAAAAATAGTTTAAAACTGTGCTTCGTGGTATTAGACATTGGTGGCGGTTAACTATTTTCATGTCCGGTTTTGGACGAGCGGTTGACCAGAAAAACACCGCAGATGACCAGCGGTGTGCCAATCAACATACTGAGTCCTGGAATTTCACCGAGAAGTGGTATGGATAATAAGACGGTACTGATAGGAATCAGATTGATAAAGATGCTGGCTTTTATTACCCCGATTTCTTTGATGCCTTCGTAATAAAATAAAAAACCAATGGCTGTGCCAAAGATGGCTAAATAGGCTATTGAAAGCCAGGATGTCACTGAAAATTGAGAGATAAGCGATACATCCGTCAGATAGAGAGTTGCAGGGATCAATAACAAGGTACCTATCACAGAGCTGTAGGTCACGGAAACAAGAGGAGAAAGAGAGCTGAGTACGCGCTTGCCGATGACGGTATAGAGCGCCCAGAAGAAAGCACATACCAAAACGGATAAATCCCCTCTGGAGAAGTGAAGCAGAGACTCAAGACTGCCCTTTGAAGCCACCAGAGAAGCTCCGGACACTGATAACAGGATGCCCAGTAATTTATTCTGATTGAACCGATCGCCCATGAATAGGCAGGACATGATGGTGACCATTATGGGATTGGTGGCAATAATGACCGAAGTTCGTCCCGCTTCAATAGTTTCCAGTGCGGTTAAGAACAACAGGTTATAGGCAGCAATTCCCGTTAACCCCAACAGGATAAGTCCGACAAATTCTTTGGGTGATGGTATGGGAAAACGACGCTCTTTCCAAAAGAGAAGCGCAAGCAGACAGAAGCTGGCAATAATAAAACGGAGTAATGACCCCAGCGCGGGGGGAACTTCTCCGGCCATCATTCTGCCCGCAATGAATGTTCCCCCGAATAACAGACTCATAATAGCCAGTTTTACCCATGCCTGAACAGGCGCTGATGAATGACTGAGGTCAGCCTGGAGAATCGATTTCATAGATTATTTCTACTTCTTTTTTAGAGTACTGCAGGAATATAGACCGCAGAAAAACAACTGGGTTCATGGAAATTTTTCGATAGTGGTGTTGAAGCCAGATAGAGTCTATTTCTGGTACTATCGATCTAGTTAGTCACATCCAACTGGTGTTATTTTCATGAGCTGTAATCCAGAACAACAAGAGCCATTATTATTGGCCATTGATAACGGAACACAAAGTGTACGAGCGTTACTCTTCGATCTGAAGGGAAATATAGTAGGGCAGAGCAAAATTGAACTGGAACCCTATTTTTCACACCATCCGGGTTGGGCAGAGCAGGATGCTGAATATTATTGGCAATCGCTTTCCCAGGCCTGTCGCCAGCTCTGGCGAACCAGCGGGATTGATAAGGGCAGGGTGAAAGGGGTTTCTCTAACGACTCAGAGAGGAACCTATGTTTGTGTGGATGGTTTTGGCAGGGCACTGAGACCTGCGATTACCTGGCTGGATCAGCGCCTGGCGGATAACTCGGAACCCATGAAAGGTTTCTGGAGGCCCTTGTTTAAAGTGATTGGTTTTACTAAAACGATCGAATATTTCCGCTCCAGATGTTACTCACGATGGCTGATACAGAATGAGCCGGATATCTGGGCCAAAACAGAAAAGTATCTGTTGTTATCCGGCTGGCATACGTTAAAACTCACAGGACATTACCGGGATTCGGTGGGTTGCCAGGTGGGCTACATTCCGCTGAATTATAAAAAACAGCGTTGGGCTGCTCTCTGGGACTGGAAATGGCAGGCATCCGAGTTGCAACCCCATCAATTACCTGAACTGGTGAAGCCCGGTGACATACTGGGCAGCATTACCAGTGCAGCGGCTGAAATTACGGGTATCCCGGAAGGTCTTCCCCTGATAGCCAGTGCGGCTGACAAGGCCTGTGAAGTATTGGGTTCGGGCGCTAATGATCCTCATACTGCAAGTTTGAGTTATGGAACAACGGCAACCGTTAATACGGTGAATTACCGCTATATAGAACCATTATTTCTGATTCCCTCTTTTCCTTCCGCCATTCCAGATGCCTGGAACGCTGAATTTATGATTTATCGGGGTTACTGGATGGTCAGCTGGTTTAAGCAACAGTTTGGTCACCCTGAAGTTCATCATGCAGAAAGCCAGGGTATCATGGCAGAAGAGCTATTTGATGACTTGATCAATGCTGCTCCTGCAGGATCTATGGGATTGATGTTACAACCATACTGGTCACCGGGATTAAAAACACTGGAAGCAAAGGGGGGGATCATAGGATTTGGTGACGTTCATACCAGGGCTCATATTTACAGGTCCATTGTCGAAGGTCTGGCCTATGCGCTTCGTGAAGGAAAAGAGAATCTTGAGCGACGCAGCGGTAAAAAAATCAACAGGCTGGTGGTTTCAGGTGGAGGCTCACAGAGTGATGGCGCCATGCAGCTAACGGCAGATATTTTTAACATGCCGGTTGAACGACCACATACCTATGAAACCTCAGGGCTTGGTGCAGTGATAAATGCGGCGGTAGGGCTGGGTCTGTATCCAGATTATAAAACCGCCGTCAGTCATATGACCCGTTCGGCCAGGGTGTTTCAACCTGATCCTGATAATGCCCGGTTATATGACAGGTTATACAAAGAGGTGTATCGAAAGATGTATAAACGTCTTCAGCCGCTTTATCGAAAAATAGGTGAGATCACAGGCTATCCGGGTTAAACATAATCAACTGAGACTCAGAATTGGCATTTATTGCTTTGAGTCCCGGTTGCCAGAGTTTCATTTTCAAATTAACAGACTACTGCCCGGGGTATTCTCTATAACCATAAGGGGTGTTTCCTGGACCTGAAATGTCAAAGTAGGAAGATTGTTGGTTTTCTGTACTGGTGGGCATTGGGTAGCTTTCTGGAGTCTGAACCGGCACCTGAGGTTGGTTTGCCACCTGTAGGGGCATTGCATTTACGGGTGTAAAGGCCGAATTATGCTGTGGTGGGAGCTCTCCGTGAGGTGTGTTGTCGAAAGCAACGATCTGGTCGGGTGGAGGTAACAGCCCAGCGATTGATTGCATGTTAGGTTGCTGCGGGGACAGGGGTGTACCAGATTGATCTGTCGATTGATAAAATACTGGTCCTTGAGACGTCATAAAATAATAAATCGCCCCGGGAGATAAATGCTCAAGAGGTGGAGCCTGGAGAGCTTGAATCTGGTGAACTTGTGGCATATATGCAGGCGGGGGTATGGGGAAATGTGCGGCTAATTGCCCATGGTTATTGTCTTGGACTCTTAGAGGTCTCTGAGATAATCGGGCTGGATTGGTAACAGTGCTCCGAATAGGTGAACCTGAATTTAAAGCGCTGTTCCTTCTGGGCTTATATTTATAGTTAGGATTATCCACTGAATGCTGTTGTCTCAGTTGTGCTGCTTCTGCTCTAGAGGGCGCTTTCTCATTATCTGACATTGCTTTCCATGTTTGCCCTAATAACGTGGATATCTCCGTATTGCTCTTTCTTGGGTTGTGTTTGGCCAGTGTTTTTCTATTTTTTACAGACCACACCATAAACGGGTTCAGTGGCCTCTTGATGTGATCTGTTTGTTTATTGTTTTGCGAGCCATTACCTCTGCGATCTCCTCCACCTGAACCGGATGCTACTAACCCAGTCAATCCATAGACCTGAATATTGGTCATATAGGCCTGATTGGACTTGGGTAGACCTGACAATGATGCTGAATCTGGTTTCAGATATAACTCTTCAGTCTGAAGAAGCGGTAGATGTTCAATCACAGAACCCAAAGTCGACAGGGTTACTGTCGGGGCAATCAGTGATCGGCTATCTCTGTGTACCGGTCGTGAGAGGATTACGACAGCGGTCTGGCCATCCGGGATGTTAGAAAGTGCATCTTGTTGTGGAATCCTGTCTCTATCGTTGTCTGCTGAAAGCTCTGGTTTTTTTAAGAACCGATGGCTACCGTCACTGTTCTCAAAGCCTGATTTTTGATAATCCAGGGAAAGGCCTTCGGGAAAGCCCATTTCCAACGGCTGGTCAGTGAGAACGCAAACCAGGGAGTTGGCAGAATAAGGAGTACAGCTTTGAGGAAGAATCATGTCTTTGAAGGACAGGTATTCGACATCAAAGGTCAATGTTATCAGCGTGTTTTGCAGTTCAGCCATCTGTATCCAAAGATAAGCCAGTCCACTCATCACTGCAGACCGGGCAAAATTATCAGCGTCGTCATCGACTATAAAGCCAGAAAAGTAACCAGATTCTTCTATAGCAAGAAATTCTTCAACCTCGGGTTTTTCTGTATTCGATCTTTCAGACCGGAAAAAACGGGTATCTTCAGAAAAGGAAAGATCTATTGACCTTGCCTGACAGGTAACCGCCAGAAATAGATATAAATAGATTGTGAGTTTTATAAATAAGTCCATAGTTGTTTACCCTATGATCCATTGGCTGGAACGAGTAAACATAGCTCACAATACCAACTTTGCAGTGGTATAGGGCTCATTGAGTGACAGTGTTTCGCTTAGCTACTCTGGACGTAGAAAATGACAGCCCCGGCTGGAGCAAAAGCGTCCAATCGGGGCGTGATGGAAGGGTTTAATGCAGCTCAGCCACGATTTCCTTGCTGAAAGATTTTTCACAATAATGACATTTCAGCTGAAGGCTTTCGTTTTTTTCGCTCAGATGAAAATAACTATCCACAGGCTCATTGTGTGAGATGCAGTTAGAATTCGGACAGGCAATAACCGCTTTCAGTGTTTCCGGGATAGCCATTTTAAATTTATCCACGACCTTGTAATCATCAATCACATTTATAGTGGCACCCGGCGCAAAGAGAGCCAGTTCATTGGCCTCCTGTTCGGTAAATTTCCGGCCTTCCACTTTAATGATGTCTTTGCTTTTTTGTGCTTTGCTGGGCAAATTAAAACCAACGGTGATGCGTGCCTCACTGTTCAGTAGGTGCAGTCGATCCAGAATTTTTACACCCTGCCCCGCAGGAATATGATCAATCACTGTACCGCTGTTAATGGCTTCCACCTGCAGCTTGTTGCTCATGCTCATCTCCCTTATTAAATGGTTTCGTTTAAAATAAGCGCCAGCAGTGCCTGGCGGGCAAAAACGCCATTACGAGCCTGTTCAAAATAATAGGCGTGGGGTGTGGAATCTACTTCAACGGCTATTTCATCCACCCGGGGTAATGGGTGAAGAACTTTCAGATGTGCCGGTGCCTGTTTAAGTGAGTCGGTAGTCAGCACATACTTCGATGCAATGTGTTTATATTCGGTTTCATCAAAGCGCTCTTTCTGAACCCGAGTCATATAAACAATGTCAGTATTGGCAACCACTTGTTCAATACTGTTGGCAAAATGATATTTTATGCCCTTTTCATCCAGCTCCTGGAGTATATAGTCCGGCATGGCAAGGGCATCCGGTGCAATAAAATAAAACTCAGCATTGAAGTGTGTCAGCGCCTGGGCCAGTGAATGTACAGTCCGGCCATATTTCAGATCACCCACAAATGTAACCCGTAAGTTGTCGAGTTTGCCCTGACATTCCCTGATACTGAACAGGTCGAGCAGTGTCTGGGTGGGATGCTGATTAGCACCATCACCACCATTAATCACCGGTACTGAGGAAAACTCAGAAGCCAGTCTGGCGGCGCCTTCACGGGGATGTCGCATTACCACTGCATCGGTATAGGAACTGACTATTTTAATGGAATCAGCCAGTGTTTCACCTTTTTTTGCCGAGGTGTTGCTGCCATCGGCAAATCCGATCAGCGTGCCTCCAAGGCGTTGAACAGCGGTTTCAAATGATAACCTGGTGCGGGTGGAGGCTTCAAAGAAGCAGCTGGCAATGACCCGGCCTTTTAACAAATCCGGGCGTGGAGTCTGCTTCAATTCAGCCGCAACGTTAAGGACTTGCTCCATATCTGCCCGGGTAAGGTCGGCTATAGAAATTATGTCCCTGTTGAAGAACCTGTTATCCATTGATTTAGTACCTGTTGCCTTAGTGATTTCGGCCCCAAAAAAAACCCCTTAAAAAAGGGTTTTTTTAAAAAACTGATTGTATACGGTAGAAACAATGAAAAATAACAACGGAGCCTGTTGAACTTTTCTGGATTGGATGGCTGTTGTCTGACCGCTTTTTCATCTGACTCTTGATTCCGGTAATAATTTCTATCAGATTAACCTTTGTTGCATTTGTGAGCAATTGTCAGGAAAAATTCCCCGTGCCAAGCACAAATTGTCGATTATTCTACTCCGACATGGTCGTTGGTCAAGTCAAGGACGGTGCAAATGGGGTGTTCAGCCTAATTAATGTGAGCCAAGTCAGGTCATATGAACTATTTTTACGATAGTCTTAACATAAAGTTTTCTACTATGTCCGCTTGCATCCTCTCAACACAAAATCAGGAAACCCAAATCCTTATCACTATCCAACATGGTCACTCTATGCTGGAGTTTGAGGATCGGCTTCAGACTGAACTCAATGAAGCCGGAGTACTGGCATCAGGCCAGCAGTTGGAATGTATGGATACAGATGGATCACCTATCACAATGGGATCTGTCCGTATGAGCTGTAAACGCAAAAAAGAACCTAAGGTTTATGCAGCCACTCCCTATAAATACACGACGATGACAGGTCTATTTCAAAAACATACCCTTAACTTTAGAAGACAAAACTATACAGGGCGATCTCATTTGGCACTAACTTTCTCTGTTTGGCTAATTATTCAGCACACAAAAGTACCAAAATAAGCCTAATTTCCTGTACTTCTCAAAAATTCAGTTTTTAAAGCTAGCTTTTTGAATATGCAACAGGATTGGTGTTTGTCAAATGAGATCGCCCTGCAAAACTATACCTTTCAGCTAATAAGCTGACTTGGGAGTCAATCATCTACGCTGAAAACCGGTACTACCTTCCTGTTATGACGTGTCAGGTATCAGACTGCGAATATGAGTGATTGGCCTGTGTTTATTCTTTGATTTTATATAGGCAACCGCCTTGAGTAGCTCACACCATGTGTCTATGGCAAATCTATTGAAGTGATTGCGAATGCATTCCCACAATTTTATTTTGGCACGGCACCCTTTCCATGCCTTGTTAAACAAGGGGCAGGATAGCTGTTCAATCTGGTCAATCAGGAAAGCCAGGAACATTAAACACGCCAGATTACTGGCAAGATGTTCATCGCCATGGCTGTAGTTGTGTTCAAGTTGGTAGCCTTGGGTTTTCAGCGTATTAAAGGTTTCATTTTCAATTTTCCATTTAGCTCGCCCTCCTCTCATGATAGGCATGCAGCGCTTTCGACCTATGCGTAGGCTGGTGACCCAGCTGTTGTTGTAACATTTCTTACCTTTCTCGTTGTACTCAATGTACTCCAGAAAGTTAACCTTCAAATCGTTGTAGGTTTTGTTTAGTGGAACTTTGTTAACAAATCGGAACCAGTGCCGGTGCCCTTGGTCGTCTGTATACTCAAATCGAGTGACTTTATCCTGTTTGTCCAGTTCATCCACGGCTTCAAAAAGAGCAACATGGTCACTTTCCTTGGCAACGCTAATGTAGTGATGGTTATAAGACCGAATCAGTGTAATGGTGGGACCCTTGGAATATAGGTCATCAAGATTCAATACCAATCTTAGCTTCGGGTGATCCTTGTGAATGTGTTCAAGCGCTCGCTTCAGGGCATTGACTTCGCAATCGTTTTTAGAGGCATCTACCTGTTGAATGATGGGTTCAGGCATCAGTGGCAAGACTTCCTTAATTCCAGGTTTAACGATGCAGATGCCCAGCAGTTGGTGATAATACAGTGGGTTTTCGCTGTCGGGTTTCTTGATGCAGCACTCGCTACAACTGATCTTTCCAGAGCTGAAGTGCCCGGTGCCATCCATTGGAGCAAGATAACCCTCCTTAAAATATCTGAACTGTTTCAATCGTCCACTGCGCTGAACAAAATGGAATAAGGCGGTAAACAGCCGAGACAGTTCTCGAGTGGGCACTGGGTCCAGCATGCAGCGAATATGAGTGTCACTGGGCACTTTTCCCACCCTGTATAGGGTGTTTAGGTTGTATTCGATTTCTGGTTCGCGCCTGTCTTCATCAAACTGGAGTAGGGACGAGAACTTCAGATGAAACATGGCCAGAGCAGACATAACGGCATCATGCAGTGGGATTTTGTCGTCGATCTGATTAGGACGAGGGTCAGGTATTTTAGCCGCTTGGTCAGAGACGACCTGAATCAGGTCATCGGCAAGGGCTTTCTTTTGGGAAGCAGGCATTGTGGTCTGACTGAGTTGTTAATACGAATGACTTCACGAGAGTTAAAAATAGCAGATACTCTGAAAGCCTTGCGAATTCTGTTCAGAATTAATCTTTGGGGAAGTGCTGAGGTTTATGAGACTCCATGGGGAGCCGTAAAGGTCGCTCGCAACGTATACCAGAGTAATAAAGGAGGTAAAACGTTTTGTCCTCTGGATCAAAATGCGCGAATTATTGTCAATTCCACACCGGCTTTTGCGCGCATGGTGAGCTGGAAATACGCACAGATGGCCGCTCCGCAAGTTGAGCAGGATCTCTTGCATCAAAGAAGAAAAATGGACATACGTCATACCTGAATTACCCAGGCCGGTTACTACTGTCGCTATAGGGCTTGATGGCGTTAACCTGTTGTATTATGAAGGTTACAGAATCGCTATGTGTGGAACCATTACGCTGTATGACTATGAGGGTGAACGTCTTTACACCTCGTATTGCGCAGCCGCTCCCGAGTACGGAAAGAAAACCTTCATTGCTCGTTTTTCAGGAGAAATTCGCAAAGTCAAAGAGCGCTTCCCTGATGCCGTCTACGTAGGTGTTGCGGATGGTGCACCTGATAACTGGACCTTTCTTGAGCCTTTTACATCTTATAGTGTGTTGGATTTTTATCATGTCTCCGAGTATGTCGCTGAAGCAGCCGAAGCCCTGTATCCGGGGAAAAAACTGACCGGTGAACGCCATGCCTGGCTGAAAGAGAAATTACATAACCTCAAGCACAATGAAGGTGAAGCTAAACGGTTACATCGAGAATTAGAGAAAGTGTCTCCAGGCAATAATCGAACCGCCTCGCTGGAAAAACTGCTCAAGGCGAGAACCTATTTTAAAAATCACTGGCAACAAATGATTTACCCAGAAGCATTGGAGAAAAAATTACCGATAGGTTCCGGTGTAACGGAAGCTGCATGCAAGACATTGGTTAAGCAACGAATGTGTCGTTCAGGAATGCGTTGGAAAGAGCAAGGTGCATCCATGCTGCTGACTTTAAGAGCTCTTGTCTGTTCAACAGGATATTGGGATGAATTCTGGTCAAAGATGAACCGTTACGGATATCCGGTTGCACACAACCTTCTTTTGTTACATTAATCAGGCAGCACACCCGTGCAAATGAACCCTGTGAATACTCTCAGGACTTACTGAGCATGTACAAACTTATGCACACTTCATCAGCTAACAGCCATCTTTCGCTTTGACCAGTAACTGGCCAGAGCAGAGCACAATACATTCTGCACAACACTGAACAGTGCTGGGGGAATGGCAGCTATCAATGTGAAATGCTTGATGGCTAAAGCGGCCATCATACCGCTGTTTTGAGTCCCTACTTCGATGGCAATTGTCCGGGCAGAGGTGATATCCAGCCCCAGAAGTCGTGATAAACCATACCCCGACATCAGGCCGGTAATGTGATGAAGAATGACGGCAATGATGATCGAGATACTCAGAGTGCCGAAGGCGTTGGCATTGAGGGCGACAACTATACCCACCGCCATCGCGATGCAGATAGCAGCACAGTCCGGCAGGAAGGGTTTGATCATCAGAGTCTGTCTGGGGAACAGAGCTCTGAGAATCATGCCGCCGATTAGAGGTAAAATAACCATCCAGGCAATGCTGGCCAACATACCGGCTTGATCAACGATGATACTCTGCCCCAGATAGAGGTCAGTGAGCCAGGGTGTTGCAATAACAGAAATTAAGGTAGACAGGGTTGTCATGCCTATGGACAGAGCGAGATTTCCCCCTGCCAGATAGGTTAATACATTGGACGCTGTGCCGCCCGGTGCAGAACCCACCAGAACCATGCCGGTGAGCAGATCTGATGAAAGTGCAAAACACTGGCTGATAATCCAGGCCAGTAAAGGCATAAGCAAAAACTGCAGGCTGACACCCAGAATTATTGGCACTGGTGATTTGAACGATGAACGAATATCAGCAAGAGTCAGTGTCAGTCCCATGCTGAACATGATCAGGGTAATGACAGGCATGAGGGTGAATTTCCAGGGCGTGATATCTGTACTGAAGAAATATCCTGCTAATGATGCAGCTAAAGCCCAGACTGGTAATAGTCGGGCTATAACACCTGTGGTTATTTTGATTTTTGGTTCAGGCATTTCATTAGTAACTCGTAGCTATGCACGTATCGTCTGGTACCTCGTCAGGCTGAGAATAGTTGAGTGATTTTTTGGGTCAAGGGAGATGTTGCCAGAATATATCACCCTCGAATTTTCTGATCGGATCTAAATTCTGATTGGAGAAAATAACTGTAGCTGTATGTCCACAGAAGCATCGAATTAGTTTGACGGCGCTTTTGATTACAAGGTAGTACATGACAATGGTTATACCGTTGCCGTTGCAGATAAGAGAGAGCAGCCAGCACGCTCTTATACCAATTTCATTTTTTAAATACGGAAAAAAAACACACACAATCAGGGCTATGTCCCGTCAATAGTTGGGAGCACTAAAGTCCTATAAAAACTTTATTTTCCTGCTCCACATATGGCTATTCATGAGATAGGAAGGTATCCCAGAACAAATCGCTGTTCTTTGGGCAATAAACAAATGCAATATACAAGATTTAGTCATATCTCTACTTTATAAGGCACGTCTGTAGCCCTGTAAACATAGGGAGTAAGCAATACAACTATTGGCGGGAACATAGCCCACAATCAGCCTGTCCAGAACTATCCTGTAAGTAGGTTTTCTTGTGTGTTTTTACCAAATGTCTCGTACTCCTGAACTTCCAAATGGCTTTCATGACGAAGATTTTCAAGATAAAGCTCGTCATGCATCAGATAACAAAGAATGCATTAGATTGCTTGGTCTGGCATTCATTCAAAAAGGTTTATCAGAAAAAGAGGTGGCAAACCTTTTAAAGGTTAACCCTCGATCTGTGTTTGATTGGTTGCAGCGCTATAAACAAGGAGGTGCTGAAGCCCTCAAGGATCAAGGTGGACGAGGTAGAAAAAATACACTCAATAATGAACAGGAAAAGGATTTTAAAAATACAGTTCTTGATCTTCAAGAGAAACGTGAAGGTGGAAGAATCGTTGGTCGCGATGTTAAAGACGTATTAAAAAAAGATTTCGGAACTGAGTGCGTTAATTCTACTGTTTACAAGTTACTCCATAAAGTCGGTCTTTCGTGGATATCTGGTCGCACACACCATCCAAAGCAGGATTTAGAAGTGCAAGAAGCATTTAAAAAAACTTCAAAACAGAGGTGCAGCAAAGGCTTCCAGATAAAGTAAACCTAAAAGATGTTGACGTTTGGTTTCAAGATGAAGGTCGTTTTGGTCAACAAAACACGGTCAGTAGGATTTGGGCTATTAAAGGAAGCAGACCCGGAATAATTCGGCAGAGACAATTTACATATGCTTATGTATTTGCTGCTGTCTGCCCCGAAAGGGATATTGGAACTGCTTTAGTGCTCCCAACGATCAATACAGAAATGATGACGCTACATTTGTCTGAAATCTCAAAGCTAACCAATAAAGGACGGCATGCTGCCGTAATAATTGATAATGCGGGATATCATCATTCTAAAGACTTGCCTACTTTTGATAACCTGACATTGATTCCTTTACCGCCTTATGCACCGGAACTAAATAGTGCAGAAGAAATTTGGGAGTGGCTTCGGGAGCATGATTTATCCAACCGATCTTTTAAAAATTATGATGACATTGTAAATGCATGTTGTTGTGGTTGGAACAAGCTTGTTTCTGAGGCTGGTCGGGTAACCAGCCTATGCTCCCGTGAATGGGCTGTATTATCGTAGTTAGAAAACGGAAATGGTATTACTTTCAAGAATGATGGGTATGGATGCTATTTGGAACTGGATTCATCATCGCTATGCCACCAGACACTGGCATTAAACCAGTTCAGGTTTTGTTGGGGCGGGTGAGCCAGATAACGGCGATGGGCGACGTATATTTTGTTTTTATACCATTGTGGGATGACATAATGTTCCCAGAGCAGTATCCGGTCGATGGCCCGGGTGGTTGCTATTATATCCTGATATTTATTGACCCTGGCATAGCGGGTTAGCAACAGGTCGATCACCGGGTGTCTGACTCCGGCCAGATTCCGCTACCTGGCTCATCGGCCGCCTCGCTGCCCCAGGAATTGGCCATTTCAATGCCGGGAAACGATGAATGCCAGAAGTGGGAATCCACCATATCAAAATCAAATGCCCGGATGCGTTTTCTGAATCGACTGTCGTCAACGGTATGCAGTGTCATTTTTATTCCGGATTCAGCCAGCTTCTTACCATAGGGAAGGAAGTACCTCTCCATGGTCGGGGAAGAAAGAAGTAGTTCGAAGGAAAGTGCTTCTCCTGTCTTACAAGTAACTCCCTCTGAACTCACCAGTCCGCACAGGGTTAAGCCATCGCGGTCTGCTCTTCAGGTATCAGGAGGTAGCCCATATCTTTCGCCTTTTTTTTCAAATTAGTTAAGACTCTGGCTTTATATTCTTGCTCATAATGATCCTGCCCAAGGTCAATATATTCCGTCTTGTTTTTCAGCATGCTGTATATGAATCGGGCTAATTTATGTGCGGTTGCGGTGATCGCTTTCGGGGCTCCCAAGCGACTGCGCATTCTTCGATAGTAACCACCAAGCGCACTTTTTGAATTCGTCAGAGAGTATGCTGCCATCCTCAAAGCTTTTGATGCCCGGTTGGGTATCCGTTTGGTTTTACAGCTTAGAATTTTATCACCGGATATTTTGTTTTCAGGACTCAAACCAAGCCACGAAGCAAAATGTTTGGCTGTGGGCCATCGATTCATATCAGTTCCTGTTTCCGATAGTATTTTCAGAGCCGTATTTTCATCAATACCATCAATAGCTGTCAGGTCAACACCCGTTACCCGATAGAGCTCAGAACGAACGTCAAAGTCGGGAGAACTGGACGATTTACGTTTTTTAACCGGTTTATCAGGCATGTTGTCAGAATCATCAGCCTTGCTATCAAATTGTTTCAGCTGGCTCGCTAAAGCCCTGTCGCAGGCGCTGATCTTTTCATCATAAACGTCATAAAGTTCAACCGATTGCTGTAGGGCAAACAGATGCTCAGCCCGGTAGTGTCTTTTTAGAGACCTGGCAATTTGCTGTTCTGTCTTTTTGCAATGCGGATCACGATGTTTTGCCAATTGAAGTGGATCTCGCTCCCCTTCAACAATACACCGAATGATCGTCAATCCGGTTTTTCCCGTGATATCGGTAACGACATTATCCAGCAACAGGTTCATCTGTCTTAGAGCTTTTTGCATATGCTGTATATGCGACGCACGGTTTGCTACGAGATTGTCACGTTGCCTCATGTAAGCTCTTAATGCGCAAACCTCCTCATCCGGGCGAAAGGCGGTATTGAGCAATCCATAAGTGTGAAGCTGCTGAATCCACTGACAATCCTCAACGTCAGTTTTACGTCCAGCGACGTTTTTAACGTAGCGCGCATTCACAAGACGAACTTCGAGACCATGGGATTCAAGAATTTCAAAAGCGGGTATCCAGTAAATCCCTGTCGATTCCATCGCAACCGTAGTGATGCCTGCATTTATTAACCATTGCGCCATGTTTTCAAGGTCAGCGGTAAAACAAGGAAACGACCGAACAGGCTGATCATCTAACTCTTGCGGAATAGCTACGTAGTGCGTCTCTGAACCAATATCAATACCAGCCGCATACAGGTTAATGGTTTCTAAATGCCCATCAATTCGTTTCTGGGCTTTGGGAGAAGCAGTCTCAGTTTTTAACTTACTTTTCATAATACCCTCAAAATTCGGTCAAAATGCGGTCAAAGGCATATCCGGAAATAGGGCTGTCGACGATATACAGTCTTACAAACGAGATCGCCAAGCGTCATCAGTGATGGGGTCGTCAACTCCTGAACCATGCTTCTGATCGGGTAAAAAACACCAGTGTGCAAACGGTTTCTGGTCCAGACATGCTCTCATATGATCATAGAATGAATTTAATTTTTGGGAAGGAGTTACTTGTAGATGTGTGACCGCGGAGCGGGCCGGAGTGCTTCTGATGGACCATGTGTCCCTTCCTGATTTCCCAGCCTGCATCTTTGAGTAGCTGAATGGCGATCATCCTGTTTTTTCTGTTTATTCCAGAACCGTCGGATTCTGGCTGATAGGGTGAATGGATGAAAACTTCCTGTGGCAACTGCTGTTGAAAGGTTTTTAATAATTCAAGCTCATCATCCGTTGGCAGTCCTGTAGCGGCCAGATTGGTATTGACGAAGTAGCTGGTGCTGCGCTGATAGTCTGAATGGAGCAGGGCTTTATTGGTCCACTGAAAATCAAACAGATAATTCAGGGCCAGCCTAACCCTTCGATCTTTGAAAATAGTCCGACGGGTATTAAATATCAGTGCACTCATACCGTGAGGGTGGAGCAAGGCTATATCTTCCTTGATGATTTCACCGCTTCTGACTGCGGGGAAATTGTATTTTTGATGCCAGTTTTTCGGATCGCTTTCAATGCGCAAATCAAAGGCTCCTGCGGCGAAGGCTTCCAGTGCTGCATGGTTGTCCCGGTAAAAATCTATGCATAAACGATCAAAATTGAATTGCCCCCGATTTGCCGGTAAATCTGCCCCCCAGTAATCTTTGACCCTTTTGTAGGTAATAGAGCGACCCGGGTCTATTTTCTCGATTTTCATGGGGCCGCTGCCCAGGGGAATGGTCAGATTACTGCGACTGAAGTCCTTTCCCTGCCAGAAGTGCATGGGTAGAACGGGAAGGTAAGCCAGCAGTGCGATGGCTTTCAGTGTTCGATTTTTTTCCTCGATATTAAATTTTACCCGATATCTGTCCAGAGCTTGATACTGAATAATGTCTTTATAAAGATTCCGGATAAATAGCGAGCTGTGTTTTTTCATCAGTTCCATGATGAAAACCAGATCATCTGCAGTCATTGGACTTCCGTCATGAAAGCGGGCTTCAGGGTTGAGATGAAAAATAACCCAGGAAAAGTCTTCAGGATATTCAACGCTTTCTGCTGCCTGAGGGTAAAGGGAGTAAGGCTCATCCTGTGATCGGGTCATTAGTCGGTCATAGAGTAGGAAGAGAAATTCGGGCGTTTTTCCCTTGCTGCTGTACTGGTTCAGACTGTCAAAGGTCCCAATGCTGGCCAGTTTAAGTGTGCCACCCTTGGGGGCATCCGGATTGATATAGTCGTAGTGCTGAAAATGATCCGGATAGCGGGCGTTGCCAATGAGTGATATGGATTTCTTTTGGAATATCTTGATGGTTGTATTTTGATGGGCAGACTGGTCCGGTAGGGGTGCTGATTCAGCACGGACAGTCCAGAGGATAATGCTGGCCATCAGGGGGATGTAGAGAGTGGTACGGACAGCGGCTGCCTGATGTCTGGTTATCATTGGTTATTGGATAATCCTGAAAGCTTCCCTCTCTATTCTAGCCAAGGAATCAGATAGAAGCAGACAACCCCATTCGCTGTTATTCCATAGCCTCTTGCATTTCAATAATAGAGACTCTTGAGGTTGAGACCGGAGAGAGTCTCAACGGCTTCCAGAACAGAGCCGGTCCAGTGAAGTATAAAATTATCGGGTGTGAATACATAAGCTATGCCAGAGAAAGTGAAGTATATGCCGTTGATTCTTTCTGTCAGCTCATCATCCAGTTTCAGAACGACACCGTCCACTGGCATGGTATTCTGAATCAGCCAATAACCCGGAACCAAGGCGTTATTCAGCATTTCAGATTCGATGTACGCAGAATGAATCCTGCTCAGCTGATTATCGTTCAGGTCGCCGGTGAAAGTTTTGTGTAATGCCTGGCTGTTAAAGACATAAGCTCTGGCATCATTCATATTAATACTTACATATTGGGCGACAGCTCCACCCTGGGAAGCACCTGTCAGTTCCAGCGTGTAGTCAGGATGTTTCTCTTTTAAATCCCGGGAAAGTGATAGAGCTTCGTCCAAAACCTGGGTTTGAAAGCCATAGGCAATGGTGCCTGCGGAGTGCAAGCTGGCTGTCTTGGAAAACTGGGTGCCGGCGATTGCCATGACAATGGTTTTTTTTACGGGATTCAGATAAGTACGAATTCGGAGCTCGGTATTCTTGTTGTGGTAACGGCTGGATTCACCTGGAACATAATATTTTTGCCAGCTAGTGGGAAATTCGGATTGATTCAGTTCTCTGTAACCCAGTCGGGTCAGAATATTTTTTCGTTCGGTAAGTGCTTCATTTTTTCGTCTGGAACGGTCGCTTGAGACCTTATACATTTCGGCGAAGTAGCTCATTAACGCATAGGGCAATTGGCTCTGGACATCTTGCCAGTCCTGCTGGGGAAAGGTTGCCTGAATGCCTTCCCGGTAACTCTCGACTGGTTCGTCTTGCCACGCCTGAACAGCCAGAACCGCCGGATTATCGTCCAGGGCGTCGGCGTTGACTGATGATGAGCAATGCAGAGCCAGCAGGCTGACCAGTATGAAAAGGCTGAATCGTGTTTTCATTATTCACTCCCTGAACCATTCGTAGTGTTAAATTGGACGAATTCAGGAAGAAATAGTTCTGGCAGAAAGATATTTAATCGAGATGAAATTTATTGTTCTTATAACTAATTTGAATTTGTGAGGGCTACTTTTTTTTCGCTTCCTTTTTTATCAGGCACCCTTTCGGCAATTCAACGATCAGGTCGCTTTTGGCGTTGCAGCAGCAGGGCAGTATTTTTCCGTCAGGAATAAAGGCGATAGGTTCAGAGAAATACTCCACTTCGCCATCAATCAGCTGTATCTGGCAACTGCCACAGAAACCCTCTCGACACTGATATTCCACATCCACTTTTTGGGACTCAAGGGCTTCCAGCAGGTTGAGTTCCTGACGGGGAATAAAGCTGAAACCTTCCAGAATTTTAATGATGTGAGACATGATCTGCTCCGCTCCGCAGAGAGGTACTTTACAATATCGGATGTTTATTGAACGTAGCTGGCATACCCGGTATGCCAGCGCTTTTCACAAGGAAAAATTACTGAAATCTTCAGACTGTACTTCGTTGTCAATCTGACCAACCAGATAAGAGCTGACTTCCACTTCCTGAGGCGCCACCTGAACGTGATCGCTGTTGAGCCAGCTGTTCATCCAGGGCAGGGGATTTTGTTTTATCGGGAAGGGCGCATCAAAGCCAATGGCTGTCATCCTCTGATTAGTGATGTATTCCACATACTGTCCGAGAATGTCTTTGTTAAGGCCAATCATGGAACCATCACGGAACAGGTATTCAGCCCAATCCTTTTCCTGTTCGGCGGCGGCAATAAATATTTCGCGGGCTTCTTCCTTGAGCTCTTTGGCGATACTGGCCATTTCCGGATCATCCTTACCCTCTGCCATCAACTGCAGCATATGCTGGGTACCGGTGAGGTGAAGAGCTTCATCCCGTGCTATGAGTTTTATAATTTTGGCATTGCCTTCCATGGTTGAACGTTCAGCAAAGGCGAAGCTGCAGGCAAAGCTCACATAGAAGCGGATGGCTTCCAGAACGTTGACCGAAACCATGGTCAGATACAGTTTACGTTTCAGATCACTGACTGAAACAGTCACTGTCTCGCCATTGATGGTATGAGTACCGGCACCCAGTTGATTGTACAGATTAACACCTTTAATCAGGGCGTCGTAATAGCAGGTAATATCCTTGGCCCGTTTGGTGATCGCTTCATTGGTGACAATATCATCAAAGACAACCGCAGGCTCATTAACAATATTGCGAATAATATGAGTGTATGAGCGTGAATGAATGGTTTCGCTGAAAGCCCAGGTTTCAATCCAGGTTTCCAGTTCGGGCAGGGAAACAATGGGTAGCAGGGCAACATTGGGTGATCGTCCCTGTATTGAATCCAGCAAGGTCTGGTATTTCAGGTTGCTGAGAAAAATATGTTTCTCATGTTCGGGCAGGGCAGCAAAGTCACTGCGATCTGTTGAAAGATCCACTTCCTCCGGGCGCCAGAAAAATGAAAGCTGTTTTTCAATCAGCTTTTCGAATATGGGGTATCGCTGAATATCATAACGGGACACATTGACGTTTCTGCCAAAGAACATGGGTTCCTGCTGAGCGTCGAATTGTTCCTGATTAAAGGTGGTGTAACTCATAGTGTCTGATCTGCCTGGGTCAGCTGAGCTGACCCTGTTTCAAGGTTTTGATTTACATCAATCGTTTTTTACCCGTCGTCTTTGAAGATGCAGCGTTGTTGACTGTTCCCGCTCACCTCGGTTACTGAGTGTGTAAGCTCCCGAGGGTTCGATTGTTTGCCGCCTGTCTGCATTTCCAAATACTTTGGGTGTTTTTATCAATTTGTTTTATCAGATTTTACAGGCACCGCCGGCACAACCATCATCCAGATCTTCCTGATTGTCTGCAGCGCCATCACGGGTGTTGTGGTAATACAGTGTTTTTACTCCAAGCTGATAAGCGGTGAGCAGGTCTTTCAGCAGCAGTTTCATGGGCACTTTGCCACCTTTAAACCGGCTTGGGTCGTAGTTGGTGTTTGCTGAAATGGATTGATCGACAAACTTCTGCATAATGGCCACCAACTGCAGATAGCCCGTATTGTTGGGAAGGTCCCAGAGGAGTTCGTAACGATCACGTAGTTCGTCAAAATCGGGCACTACCTGTTTTAATATACCGTCTTTACTGGCCTTGACACTGACAAAACCTCTGGGCGGTTCAATGCCATTTGTGGCGTTGCTGATTTGTGAAGAAGTCTCCGAGGGCATAAGTGCAGTCAGTGTGGAATTACGTAATCCGTGCTGACGAATATCTTCACGGAGTCCTTCCCAATCCAGTTGCAGCGTCTGTTGGCAGATTTGATCAAGATTGGACTTATAGGTGTCTATGGGCAGAACGCCTTTGGCATAAGTGGTTTCGTTGAATTTGGTACAGGTTCCCTGTTCCCTGGCCAGATTGTTTGAGGCTTTTAACAGGTAATACTGGATTGCTTCGAAGGTCTGGTGGGTTAGATTGTTGGCTGAACCATCGGAGTATTTCACGCCGTTTTTTGCCAGATAATTGGCGAAATTAATAACACCCATACCCAGGGGCCTACGACCCATAGTGGCATTGTAAGCGGCGGGTACAGGGTAGTCCTGGTAATCAAGAAGGCTGTCAAGAGCGCGGACAATCAGGTCAGACAGTTCCTCCAGTTCAGCAAGATCACTGATGTTGCCAAGGTTGAAGGCTGCCAGGGTGCAGAGGGCTATTTCACCTTCTTCATCGTAGATATGCTTCAGTGGCTTGGTAGGCAAGGCTATTTCCAGGCAGAGATTACTCTGGCGAACGGGAGCCATTGCCGGATCAAAAGGGCTGTGAGTATTACAGTGATCAACATTCTGCAGATAAATCCGTCCTGTGCTGGCACGTTCAGAGGCAAACAATGAAAACAGTTCAATGGCTTTCAGGGTTGTTTTACGAATGCTGTCGTCCTTTTCGTATTGAACATACAGCTGTTCAAACTTGTTCTGATCGGCAAAGAAAGCGTCGTACAAACCGGGTACATCGCTGGGTGAAAACAGGGTGATGTTACCGCCCTCGATGAGTCGCTGATACATCAGTTTGTTGAATTGAACGCCGTAATCAAGGTGGCGAACCCGGTTCTCTTCTACGCCCCGGTTGTTCTTCAGAACCAGCAGGTTTTCAACTTCAAGGTGCCATATAGGGTAGAACAAAGTGGCTGCACCACCTCTCACACCACCCTGGGAACAGGATTTAACAGCGGTCTGGAAATGTTTGTAAAAAGGAATACAGCCAGTATGGAATGCTTCACCATCACGAATGGCACTGCCAAGAGCTCGAATGTTACCGGCATTTATGCCAATGCCTGCCCGCTGGCTGACATATTTTACAATGGCGCCGGAAGTGGCGTTAATGGAATCCAGAGAGTCTCCACATTCAATCAGGACACAGGAGCTGAATTGTCGAGTGGGTGTACGAACACCTGACATGATGGGTGTTGGCAGTGACAGCTTAAAAGTAGATACCGCATCATAAAAGCGACGGATGTAGTTCATTCGTGTATCAGATGGGTAATTGGCAAACAGACAGGCGCCAATCAATATATAGAGAACCTGTGGGCTTTCATAATATTCACCGGTCACACGATTCTGTACCAGATATTTACCTTCCAGCTGTTTGACAGCTGCATAGCTGAAATTCATGTCACGGCTGTGATCCATGAACTGATCCATCTGATCAAATTCTGCTTCGGAATAATCGGATAAAAGATTCTGGTCGTATTTCTTCATCTCCACCATTTTTACAACATGGTTGTGCAGGCGTGGAGGCTCAAACTGCCCGTAAGCCTTTTTGCGAAGATGAAAAATAGCCAGTCGGGCAGAAAGGTATTGATAATCTGGTGCCTGCTCAGATATCAGATCTGCAGCAGATTTGATCAGGGTTTCATGAATATCGGTGGTTTTGATTCCGTCGTAGAATTGGATGTGGGATTTTAGTTCTACTTCAGAAACTGAAACATGGCTGAGGTTGTCTGCAGCCCAGGTGATCACTTTATGCATCTTGTCGAGATCAAGCTGTTCCTTGCTTCCGTCGCGCTTGGTGACCAGGATGTTTCTATTCATTCAACTCTTACCTGTAAGCTCTTAAATAATCTAGTGTTCGACAAACTGTTATAACTATTGTCTTTAATATGCTTTTAAATGATCAATATTTGCACTGCTAACCACCCACCCAAAGAATCAGCCAGCTGTATAGCTCTAAAGGCGTTAAACCGGGATGAATCCGGGAGTTCCCTGCCCTATTACGGGCTTCCCATGAAAGACGGTAAGCACTGACGATGATTGTCTACCGAATTGCATTCATCCTTGAATACTGTTCGTTACGGTTTCAGGTACCTATCCGGCTCTGTTACATGCTGCCCGATGCAGGATTGTATCGGCAGAGAGCGTTCGGACATCATGTGTAGATTTTCACGAAAGGTACAATATGTTGTGTAACGAAATGGTATATACACAAGATAATGCGCTATCGACTCTATTTCAAGTTGAGTATCTTGTGGATAATGTGTGAATAGTTCGGTGTGTTAGTGGTCGCAAACTTGGGGCTGTTTGAAGTCATCAAGTTCCAGAGATTTCAATCGGTTTAAATGTTTTTTAAAATTTTAAAATAATATGTAGAGAGCTCTTTCCATAAATAAAAACAATTGGCGCACGGTTCCAGTGAGATCTGATCAAGGGCCATTGTTACCTGATGATCCTGAAATCTGGAATTATTAGCGAATTAAAGGGCTGAAAGAGGACGCTGGAGAATAGGTAGTGTAACATCCTTCTGAAATTAATAAGGTACGTTTGGGTAGAAAAACCAAAGGTATCGGGTCAGATCAGGCAGATAGTCTGCTGACGCTCCGGCAGGCTGCTGGACCTTCCAGGGAGCGTAACGAAATTTATCAGAGTGTAGAAGAATGGCTATGGAGAATGCAGAAACAGGTCGAATCCTGATTGTTGAAGATGATGAGCGTCTGGCGACATTAACCAGGGAGTATCTGGAAAATAATGGACTTCAGGTCTCAGTAGAAAAGGGATGGAGGAAAGGCCGTTGAGCGTATTTCTCAGCGAACGCCCTGATCTGGTCGTACTGGATTTGATGCTTCCCGGAGAAGATGGCGTTTCTATCTGTCGTCGTGTGAGAGGGCAGTATGGAGGGCAGATATTGATGCTGACTGCGCGCACCGACGATCTGGATGAAGTGCTGGGTCTGGAAATGGGTGCCGATGATTATGTGGCCAAGCCTGTACGGCCCCGAGTGCTTCTGGCTCGGGTTCGGGCACTGTTGCGTCGAAGTGTCTCTTCGATTGAAGACGAAAGCGAAACCGTTCAGAACCGATTGCGGTTTGGTAACCTGGTGGTCGATAACGCCATGCGGGAAGCCTGGTTGGAAGAGCGAAAGTGTTGAATTGACCAGTGCTGAATTCGATTTGCTCTGGCTGCTGTGTTCGAATGCCGGCAGAGTGTTAAGCAGGGAAGAGATATTTTCCCAGCTTCGGGGTATTGAATACGACGGTCAGGATCGCTCCATTGATGTAAGGGTTTCCAGAATTCGCCCGAAAATCGGTGATGATCCAATGCACCCTAGATTAATAAAAACCGTGAGAAGTAAAGGTTACCTGTTTGTTAAGAGTGAATAACAGGTTGTATACCCCCTTTTTAATTGTCTATTGGTGACAGGGCTTTGATGCATTAAATGGCAGGGCAATGAGCAGTATTTTTCTTCGAATCTATGGTGGGTTACTGTTTTCACTGGTTCTGGTGGCGGTTCTCTCCGGAATAACGGTCACTATTGTAAATGGTGTCCGGCTGAGTGAATACCGGGAAGACATAGTGCGCGGAACCTTCCGGTTACTCTCTGAAAACCTGGCTGAACTCGAAGATGATGCACGACAGGAATGGCTTGATAACTGGAGTTACCGTTTAGCCATTCCTTTTGCCCTGGTGCCTGAAGATCGGGTTGCCCTGAAGCAAAGCGACAGCAAACGACTGGAATCCGGATTTGTTGTTGTTCATATGCTGGACGAAACCAGGGCATTAGTAACTTCCCGTATTGAAGATGGACTGTTGTTACAGGGCACTGTACTGACCATTTCAGAGCAAATGGCCAATGGAACCCTGAGCCTGCTTCGGGAACGGCTGACAAAATACCCTGTGGATCAGCGAGCGGCGCAGCTCGATCGACTTGCCAGAAATTCCTTCAGTTATCCAGTACGCTTACTTCATACGCCTCAGGCTCAATTACAACCTGTTCAGGAAGAGCAGTTGGACAGTGGCAGCATATTGATGCTGCTGGACGACGAAGGCGAGACGGTTTCACTCTACGCTCAAATGAAAGACAGTGGGCGATTGCTTCGCCTCGGACCGCTGGATTTGCTGGGTTCGTATCCGTTCAAGCTTATGCTGACCATTGGTCTGTTTGTTTTGTTATCTCTCAGTCTGGCCATTTATATACTGGTTCGGGGTATGGAGAAACGGTTACGTAAACTTGAGCGCGCTGCAACCCGTTTCAGTCGCGGTGATTTTAACGTTCGTGTTAACGTCAAGGGTGCCGATTCCATAGGCCGTCTTTCCCTGGCATTTAATGCCATGGCAGGTCATATTCAGCGACTTTTAAGCTTACAGAAAGAGATGATCCGAGGGGTATCTCACGAACTGCGTACACCGGTTGCGCGGTTACGTTTCGGACTGGATTTGATTGCTGATGCAGATACCAGAGAAGAAAGAGAAGCCCAGCTGGAGGGCATGGATCAGGATATTCAGGAACTGGACAACCTGGTTGATGAATTTCTTACCTATGCCAATCTTGAACAGGGTGCGCCAACCATTCGGTTAAAACGCTACGATGTGGATAAAATTGTTGGGCAGGTTGTTACTGAGCATATGCGTTTGCAGAGCAGGGTAGAGATTGAACATATTCCCTGCAACCTTCTTGATCCCAGACGTTTTGTTGAAGTAGACCGTCGATATCTGCACCGGGCTGTACAGAATCTTGTGGGTAATGCCTGTCGCTATGCCAACAGTAAGGTTCAGGTTCGTTTTTCATCAAATCAGGATACCTGTCGTATTGATGTAGATGATGATGGTCCGGGAATTCCGGAAGAACAGTGGGAAAGGGTCTTTTCAGCCTTTTCAAGACTTGATGACAGTCGTACCCGAAAGTCCGGCGGTTACGGGCTGGGATTGTCCATTGTTCGCAGAATCATGTACTGGCATAACGGCAGGGCTCTGGTGAGTCATAGCCCTGAGAAAGGTGCGCGGTTCAGTTTGGTATGGCCAAGGAAGCAGAGGCATTAAAAAGCCTCTGTCGATCTGATTTGAAACGAATTTCTAACGTTTTCTTAATTGATAGAGAGCGGTGGTTTCAGCCACAATTTCGCCCTTGTCATTCTTTAATTCACCGGTCAGGGTGAACTCGGATTTACCCGTAGAGTCTGCTTCGTCACCAATCTGCTGCAGTTTTTCTTTACTGATCTGCATGTCGATCGTGAGGTCGCTGGTGGCAGGTTTTAGAAACCGGATACTCATCTCTTTGACAATGGGGAAAAAACGGGACATATCAAAGCTGCTGACACAGAGCACCCCTCCGGGAATCTCTCCCAGGGTAAATTGGGCACCAGCATACATGGTTCCAATATGGTTGGTATTAGGTGCTAAAGGAACTCTCAGCTTGCATCGCCCCGGTTCCACCTGTTCAACTTTCAATCCCATCCTGTTCACGAATGGAATACCTTCTTCTATCAGTTGTCTGATCGGATCAGTAGACATTTTATTATTATCCTTTTGTAATTGACCATCAGTCCCGGATGAGGAAAAAAACTCTCCACGAGAAATAAATTCTTAACTATGCTCTTTTTCTGGAGACATTCTATCGACTGAGTGGACGGTTACCAAGCAAAATAGAATTATTCTGTCGTTGAATAAACGGTGCTCTGATTAGATATCCAGTTCGGATGTCCTGTTTAGACACATCCACCTGTCGCCCGTGTTCTTATAGAAACATCTGTCGTTATTCGGAGAGACGAAGTGGACGGTTCAGGCAGACTTGAAAATAAAACCATTCTGATTACAGCCGCAGCCCAGGGCATTGGCCGAGCCAGTGCAATTGCCTTTGCCCGAGAGGGCGCGCAGGTTCTGGCAACCGATATTAATACTGAAAAACTGTCAGAACTGTTATCTGAATCACCCAACATAAAGATAGACACTCTGGATGTGAGCAATCCAGGGATGATCAGTGCTCTGTGTTCAAAAACATCTGCCCCTGATGTGTTATTCAACTGTGCCGGTTTTGTTCATCAGGGATCGATTCTCGACTGTGATGAGATGAGTTGGAATAACTCGATTAACCTGAATCTGTACAGCATGTTTCTGATGATCCGTACATTCCTGCCAGGCATGATTCGTCGAGGTGGCGGAAATATTATTAATATGTCGTCTGTGGCATCCAGTATCAAAGGAGTCAACAATCGTTGTGTTTATAGCGCCACAAAGGCTGCCGTTATAGGGTTGTCAAAATCAATTGCCGTAGATTTTATTGATCAGAAAATTCGCTGTAATGCAATCTGTCCCGGTACGGTTGAAACACCGTCACTGGGCCAACGTATCAATTCCATGCAGGGCGATCCTGATGTAAATCGACAGGTTTTCATCGCCAGACAACCGATGGGAAGGCTTGGTAAAGCAGAAGAAATTGCGGCTCTGGCTGTTTATCTTGCATCGGATGAATCGGCATACACCACCGGAACTGAACATATTATTGATGGCGGTTGGTCGCTCTGATGAAGACTGAATGTGACGATCTGCTGATTACCGGAGTAACCGTACTGGATCTTCGTTTTCCTACATCAAAGAAATTCAGCGGTTCCGATGCCATGCACCCTGATCCGGATTACTCCTGCGCCTATGTGGTACTGGAAACAGACAGACAGAATATATGCGGTTATGGTCTAACGTTCACGTTAGGACGGGGTAATGAACTCTGTGTTGCTGCAGCGGAGTTTTTGGCAGGATTTGTGACCGGGAAAACACTCCAGAGCATTGTCGGTGATTTTGGTCGATTTTGCCATTCCATGGTGAATGATGGTCAATATCGCTGGCTGGGCCCTGAAAAAGGAGTCGTGCATCTGGCTGCTGCAGCCGTTATCAATGCGGTCTGGGATCTCTGGGCAAGAGTTGAGCGAAAACCATTATGGCTGCTGGTGTCTGAAATGACGCCAGAAGCGTTGGTAAACTGCATTGATTTCAGCTATATCACTGACGAACTTTCTCCGGGTCAGGCTATCGCGATGTTAAAAAAACATCGACAGGGCTATGAGTCACGGTTGGAAAAGTTACATCAGAAAGGCCTGCCTGCATACACCACTTCACCCGGTTGGCTTGGGTATTCTGATCAGAAACTGAGGTTACTTTGCCAGCAGGCCAGAGATGAGAAGTGGTCGGCCGTGAAACTGAAAGTAGGAGGTAACCGTGAGGCTGATGTTCGACGCTGTACCATCGCCCGTGAGGTTCTGGGTCAGGATGCCTGCCTGTTACTGGACGCTAATCAGAAATGGGGGCTGGATGAAGCACTTGACTGGATGGAAGTCTTAAAACCATTTCGTCCTTACTGGATAGAGGAACCTACCAGCCCCGATGATATTATCGTCCATCAAAAACTGTCAGCAGCCTTGTCTCCCATAAAAATTGCAACCGGTGAACAGTGTCAAAACCGGGTTATGTTCAAGCAGTTTCTACAGACAGGTGCTATGGATGTCTGCCAGATAGACAGTTGTCGTCTGGCGGGCGTTAACGAGGTGCTTGCGGTGCTGTTACTGGCTGCCAGGCATGATATTCCTGTCTGCCCTCATGCGGGTGGCGTCGGACTTTGTGAATATGTTCAGCATCTGGCCATCATTGATTACCTCTGTATTGGTATCGGTATGGAGGGACGCATGGTGGAGTATGTCGAACATCTTCATGAACATTTTGTTCTGCCAGTGGAAATGAAAGAAGGCTGTTATCAGGTGCCGGGGAAACCAGGGTACAGTGCTGAAATAAAGTCAGTGAGCCTGGCACGATATCAATTTCCTGATGGAGGGTACTGGTCTGAGTTATCTGAATCCTGTCATTGATACGCACCCGCATTTTGGCTATGGACGCTTGCTGTGAATGATCTAGATCCGTCGCTCTTTGAAAGTGCAGGGTCGCTTTGCTCTCACTCACACGGGTACGCGTCACATACTCAGTGTTAGCTATCTTGCTTGGTTCACTTGTCGCCTGACATCGCCTCAGCTTTTTACACTAATGAGAAACCGGCGTGATGCCAGTCAGGTTTGCAAAACATGTATCCCGTGCCGTATTAATAAATTCGGCGATGTACGGTTGCTGTTTTTGTTCAGTCCGTATTGCCGCATAAAGTGTTGACCAGACACCTTTTTCCCCAAGCCTGATAGCGGCAACATGGCCTTTGTGAAGATACTCTTCCAGCGCCCAGTTTGGTAAAGCTGAAACGCCCCTCTGGCTGGCCACCAGTTGAAGCATCATAAGAGTCAGTTCTGCGGTTCGTATATGCGCAGGCTCAATATTTGACGGGTCGAGGAAATCATAAAATACAGCCAGCCGGTTCTGATCCACAGGATAGGTGATCAATGTTTCAGATTTGAGATCCGCTGGCACAATAAATTGCTTTTCAAGGAAAGAATGTCGGTTGGAAATAGCCAGAAGCATTTCATAACGAAACAGAGGGATGTAATCCAGACCGGCTATCTCCATGGGGTCCGATGTAACCACCAGATCGAGTTCGCCGCGGGATAAGGCAGGTAAGGGCGCAAAATGGAAGCCGGTTGAAAAATCCATAACGACTTCCGGCCAATGCTGCCGGTATTTATCGATGGTTGGCATCAGCCACTGATAACAACTGTGACACTCTATGGCAATGTGCAACCGGCCGGATTCACCACCAGCCAGTCTCAATAAATCCTGCTCTACTGTTCGAAACTGAGGAAGTACTTCTTCAGCCAGAGTCAACAAGCGAAGTCCGGCGGTGGTAAACAGTAAAGGCCGGGATTTTCTAACAAACAATTCCATACCAATGCGCTGTTCAAGCTCTTTCAATTGATGGGAAAGAGCCGACTGTGTCAGAAATAAACGTCTGGCGGCTTCTACCAGACTGCCACTCTGACTGAGTGTCTGCAGGGTTTTGAGATGGCGTAATTCCAAACCGATCTTCTTACTGGCCATGGTCATCTTCCGTGTCTTTATTTAGCGCGTTTATTTCCAGAACTTATTCTTCTATTAATTATATTCACTTTAATTATTAGAAATATGAGTTTGATTCAATTCTAAGGGTAAACCACACTGTCTGCCAACTATCTTCAATCAATAAAAAAATAATCAGTATTTATCAGGAGTATTGGTATGACTGTCTCCCATAGTTTGGGATTTCCCAGAATTGGTGCACATCGAGAGCTTAAAAAAGCTCAGGAAAGTTACTGGAAAGGAGAGATTGATCAGCAGGCATTGCTGGATGAAGGTCGGAGTCTGAGGTTGCGACACTGGCAGCTTCAGCAAAGCGCAGGGCTGGATTTGATTCCCACGGGTGATTTTGCCTGGTATGACCAGATGTTGAATCATTCGGTGATGTTAGGGGCTGTGCCAGAACGGTTTGGGGTTATTGAAGGAAATGTGGATATTGACACATTGTTTCGAATGGCCAGAGGTCGTGCGCCAGCAGGGAAACCTGCAGCAGCCTGTGAAATGACCAAATGGTTTGATACTAATTATCATTATATCGTGCCGGAACTGTATAAAAATCAGAAATTCAAACTCTCCAGTACTGCTTTGCTGGATGAAACCAGGGAAGCGCTGGACCATGGCTTTAATGTTAAACCGGTCCTTATTGGTCCTCTCACCTGGCTCTGGCTGGGTAAAATAAAGGGCGAATCATTCAACAAGCTTGAATTGATCGACGACATTCTGGAAGTGTACGGGGAAATACTGTCTAAACTGGCCGAGCTAAATATTGAGTGGGTTCAGATAGACGAACCCATACTGGCACTGGATCTTCCCGGTGAATGGAAGCAGGCGTTTGAATCGGTTTACAACCATCTCCAGACCAGAGATATAAAAATACTTCTGGCCACCTATTTTGGTGGTCTCAATGGTACAACAGGTACTGTTGTCAATTTACCGGTGGAAGGCCTGCACGTTGATCTGGTACGAGACCCCGATCAGTTACCATTACTGCTTGATCGTCTGCCCAATTATAAAGTGCTTTCAGCGGGTGTTATCAATGGACGCAATATCTGGCGAGCCGATCTGAGAAAAATAACGGAATCGCTGGTGGATGCCAAAGAGCGATTGGGTGACAGACTGTGGGTTGCTCCGAATTGCTCGCTGTTACATGTTCCTGTTGGATTAGAGAGCGAAACGTCGCTGGATCAGGACGTCAAATCCTGGCTGGCTTTTGCTTCCGAAAAGTGCTCTGAAGTGTCGCTGGTTAATCGGATTCTTAAGGGTGAGGATCGAAGCCATGAATTGCAAGTTTCCGATGAAATAGCGGCCAGTCGAAGAAACTCGAAGCGAATTCATAACCCGCAAGTCCAGCAGCGGGTTGCGGCAATCGATGAAACCATGGATCAGCGTTTATCAGCCTATTCAGAGAGAGCCATTAAACAGCAGAAAGCCCTTGATCTTCCGTTATATCCGACGACAACCATCGGTTCCTTTCCTCAAACCCTTGAGATCCGACAGTCACGGTTGAAGCACAGGAAAGGAGAAATCAGTCACTCTGCCTATGTGGAGTCCATGCAGAAAGAAATCACAGACGTTATCAGAAAGCAGGAGTCTCTGGATCTTGATGTTCTGGTACATGGTGAGGCTGAACGCAATGACATGGTTGAATACTTTGGCGAACAGCTGGAAGGCTTTGCCTTCACCCAAAATGGCTGGGTTCAAAGCTATGGCAGCCGTTGTGTAAAACCTCCGATGATCATTGGTGACATCAGTCGACCCAGTCCGATGACCGTTGAATGGAGTCGGTTCGCCCAACAGCAAACACCGAAGTTGATGAAAGGTATGCTTACAGGGCCTATCACTATTCTTGGCTGGTCATTTCCCAGGGAAGATGTGGGTCGGCAGCAATCCTGTCTGCAATTGGCCCTGGCATTGAGGGATGAAGTGGTTGATCTGGAAGCTGCGGGTATAAAGGTGATCCAGATTGATGAGCCTGCCATCAGGGAAGGGTTGCCGCTGAGAAAATCCGACTGGCCTGAATACCTTAACTGGGCAGTGAAAAGTTTTCGTATTGCCGCCAGCGGTGTCAGGGATCAAACCCAGATTCATACCCATATGTGTTACAGCGAATTTAATGACATTATTGAATTTATTGCCGCAATGGATGCGGATGTAATCACTATTGAAACGTCGCGTTCCGATATGGATCTACTGGATGCTTTTGAGCAATTTAATTACCCCAATGGAATAGGCCCCGGAGTTTATGATATCCATTCGCCCAACGTACCTGAACCGGCGTGGATGAAACAGTTGCTGGAAAAGGCGGCACAGAAAATTCCCGTGGAACGTTTGTGGGTGAATCCTGATTGTGGCTTAAAAACCAGGGACTGGCCGGAAGTGGCAGAGGCATTAGGTAATATGGTGGCTGTGGCAAAAGAGCTGCGACTGTCGTCTTGAAGCTGTTGTTGTTTTTATGTCCAGTGGGTGTTATACCATTGCCGGTTTCTAATATGCGTTATGAGCATGGCTTTTCAGACTCAGAGACAAGGCGGAGTGACGAGTCATAGCCGTAGCTATGGCGAGGAACTCCAACGCAGGATCTGATTCTGAAAAGGCAGCGCAATAGCATAATTAGAATTCGGAAATGGTATTAATGCCCTCTGGATCTTAATGCCCTGAAGGGTATTAATGGATGAAAAAACCCTCTTGAAAAAAGCCTCTTGAAAAAAACATCTTGAAAAAAAATAGTATAAATTAATTATTACCCACTTAGATTAGTGAATGATCACAGTTCAGTCTTTTCTTCCGGAATACTCGTCTGTTGAAAATAAAATGAATGTCCATCATTGGATGAACGATCAGTGGGTGATGACTGTTTGTTAGGATAGGGAGTGCTATGTCGTTTTGTAGCCGATTTGACAGGCCGACATAGTAATTCTGGTTTATTGCCAGGCGCTTTTTGTGCAATACCCTGCGTACTCTGTGAATGTTTCAGGGGTTTATGTGGCTGTTGCTGGTTTCGTAGTACCAGTTCTCTTTTTAATTCTGAAATACCATTATTAAATTCTTCGAGTTTGTTTTCTATATTTTCCCTTTTCTGTTTCAACGCGGCGAGTTGCAGGCGAATTTGTTGGAGTTTCTCATCCAGCATTAACTCGGTGACAGTCTCTTCCTGTTTGCTCACCCTTCTGCACAGTAGCTGCAGTAGACTTCTAGTTTTTTCTGGTTCTTTGGGATGTATTACTATTGGTGTATCGGTAGAACGTTGAGAGTTAAGAAGGTAATGATTCGGCTTTTTCGGATCATCATCACTGTTACACAGTGTTGCACCTGTTGCACCTGTTGCACCTGTTGCTCCTGTTACTACGGCTGGCAATGGGGTTACAGATACCGCGGAAGAAGCGGATGCAGTGTTTCGGGTTTCTGTTTTGTCCGTCGTTGTGGTTGAGGTGGATTCTGAGTTTTTAGTCGAAGAACCACCCTGTAGCCAGCCCTGATATTCAAACCAGCCTTGTGTTGTTCCGGTGGCATCGGCCCAGGAAAAAACCGTCAAGCTCTCTTGTTGTTCATAAATATACCGTGTTGCTGTTACTCCCGGTTCTTCTGCTGTGATTGAGGCAGTGGGTACCGGTGTAGGAATGGGTATCAGGCTAAGGAGTGTTTTATCGATCTTTTCAAGATGGATGAGAGGTGTATCGCTGCCATAAACCGGTGTGGGAGATATTAACGGGAAGGGCAGGGGAGTAATTTCATGCTGGATCCTGCTGGTGTGAACAATCGTTATCATATCTGCAAGCCAGCTCATGGACTGATTGTTCAGCCATCGGATGGCCGGATTATCAAACTCTAAAATGCTGGTTGATTCAGGGATTACTGTTCGGGTAGGCTGAATATCTGGGGGCGGAGACAATAGCTCGATGACTTCATTGTCGTTATCTGTCCCCGGGATCATTTGGATCATCTCCGGATGAATAATCAGTTGACTGATACCCGCATGCATCATGGCGCATTGCAGTTTACCCTGGCATGTCGATTCGATGTTTTCGGGTAATGCATAGGTTTCACCCTGGTTAATAAAAGTGGCATTATTATTTTGTATAAATACTGAGATACCATTAATCTCTCCGGAAATAATTGGCTCCAATAGATCAATTTCAAAGCCCATACCTTGTTCAGCACTTATTGCATCGGCAAGATTGATAGCGACAATCAATAGCGTGCAAGGAATCAATAGCGTGCAAGGAATAAAAAACGAGCTTAGGCCCGTTTTTATTTTAATCCGATTTTCACCATCAAATTTTTTAATGTTGGAATCTATACGCACATGAAGTAGGAGAGAGTAGCTTAAAGTAGATCAATTATAGACAAGTAAATATGATGTCAGGGTCATATCTATGAGGGGTCGGAGAAACCCTTTGCTCTCTTGGATTAATTAATGGTGTTGTTTGTTTTATGGGATATTGAAGTAGCTTCTCAATAAGTGCTGGTAAACCAAAGTACCAATTTTACTAAGCCCTTGGGAGGCAAGGATTATGCACTATGGTTTTACACGGTTATTTCAGATCTCCAGCACTTATTGAGAAGCTACATATTGAAGATCTGACAGGGGAAATGCTGCCGATTCACTGATTGGAGGGCTTTAGTTGTTGGAAGAGGACATTGAAGAGAAAACTGAGAGCAGAAAGCTGACAGAATCTCTCAATTCTTTAGTATTCTAACTATTATCTTCTTTGCTTTTTCGGGTGTAGGTATCCAGCATTCCCATACGAAATGCGGAGATAACAAACGTCAAATGCAGTATGACATTCCACATCATTTTGTCATTGGGAATATTCTCAGCATTCATAAATACTTTCAGTAACTGAATTGAGGAAATAGCAACGATGGAGGCCGCAACTTTAGATTTTAGCGACCCAGTGTCCATCTTTCCGAGCCAACTCAATTTCTCTGTGTTGTCGTCTATATTGAGTTTGGAGACAAAATTTTCATAGCCTGAGTACATAACCATCACTATCAGGCCGCCGACCAGAACCACGTCAATCAGAGCCAGAACTTTCAGCGTCACTTCACTGTCGTTCATTTCCAGAACATGGAGGAGTAAATACCCTACACTCTGAAAAAACTCAATGACCAGTGCCATCAAGGCAAGACTCAATCCCAGGTAAATGGGGGTGTAATTAAAAGTGTTCCATCTACCCATTATCCTGCTTGCTGCCAGTACTGATCCCAGTCCCCGTTAGAACGCAATGTTCTTAAGCAAAGCATTGCTCCTGCGATGGAAGGCTTCCACCAAGCACCCGGTATTTTTAGTCGCATCTGCACTACTGCACTGTTAGAACTTTCTATTTCGCCAGAGCCAATGGGAAGATTGGCTGCTTCTGCTGCAGCATATTCGAATTGCCCTGGACGGTTTCGGATATATCGGTGACACTCCTCTGGTTTACTGGCTGCTTTGCCTTTCTTTCCGTTTCTATGCGGATCAAGCTCTGCCATGACGGCATTAACATTGCCAGATTTCATGCGTTCCTGCTGGATATGCCGCCACTGTACACGTGTTTCCTTGTTAAACCCGACACACTCTTCTGCTGCATCAGCGAAGTGCTCAGAGAGATGATAATAGTCAACGAGGAAACTTCCTTGCTCTCCAAACACTCTCTTTGTCTGGTTGGCAATCCAGGTGGCTCCATCGCTCACGCAATGGATAGAGGATTGCCGGTTGAGCCCCTGCTCTATTGCACAACTCAACCACTGGTCACCTGCTTCATCCGGCCCTCCCATTGTGGCCTGATGACGTTTATCTGAACTACCCAGCTTATAGACCTGGCAAAGTTTAGCCTCCTGCCATTCAGTTTTACGTGCTTTGCGTTTGTCACCTTCTGCCTCTTCATCAATGAGGACAACAGGAATCATGCTTCCATCCATTTCTCCTATGAACTGGGCAGCTTCACCGAGGCAGTCCTGACGATTTTGTGATGCACTGATGGAATCATTTTGCATACAGCTTGCGTGCTCAAGAGTTATGGCTCGAATAGAAGACTCAGGCACATCAATACCATAATGTTCATGTATTTTTTTTGCAGCTGCCTGAAAAGAACTATCTGCACCAAGGTCTACAATTTTACGTTGAATTGTGCGGGAGTAGTCGCGACAGTGAATATGAGCGGCATGACTGAAAGGTCTGACCCGATGCTTGTCTACCGTCTGGCAGCAATTCCCCACGTTTCATTAAACCCCTTGGTATCACTAGCGTACGAAGTCGTATATATTTTGTATGCTCGTGATAAATAGTCGAGTTTTTGGGAAAAATTACATATCTCAACACGTAAGCAGCTGTAGCTGCGCCCTGCGTGTGATGCTTCTTATACGCTGTTACCGATGTCGTATAAGCATGGGGAATAGCTGACCGTCTGGCAGCGTTCAAGAACTTCTATTTTCCCATAGGTGCTCAGCCAATAAGTGTTTTTTTTGAGTTTTAGCTCCGGGGTGCTTCAGGCAAGCCTCGCCAAATTTTTGATCTTCCTTGTAGGTACCCCAGCCAGTAAGCAGTTCATTGCCCATTTCACGCAGGTGGACAATGACGGCTTCTTCAGCATCATCAGCACGATCCAGGAGACCTGACTCGGCTTCAACAATATCCAGAAGTGCAGAAACTCTAAGCTCAAGCTCGGGGTGGGCTGCAAGTCTATCAGTAAGAGAAATAGGTGAGGGCATAATACTAACTAGGGTTGAGAAATACTCTTACATTATCGTTCATATTGAGGTTTTGTGGGCAGAAAAACTTCTAATGAACACTTTTAATTACACCCGGTAAATGGGTGCCAGTAGCCAGCGAGCAGAGTACATGACTTTTTCGAACAGCCTCTCCATTTAAATCATCCATTAAGTGCTGATTAAGTTCTGAAGCACATTACTGACTCAACAAACAGAGATCAAGCAAGATTAATTTATCAGGGTGAGTTGATCCTGCTAAAGGAATTGCCAGCGATTAAACATGTAGCTTCTCAATAAGTGCTGGAGATCGGAAATAACCGTGTAAAACCATAGTGCATAATCCTTGCCTCCCAAGGGCTTAGTAAAATTGGTACTTTGGTTTACCAGCACTTATTGAGAAGCTACTTAAATATATAATAATACTATTGCCGGTTTCTAATAGGCGTTATGAGTCTGAAAAGGCAGCGCAATTGCATAATTAGAATTCGGAAATGGTATAAGATATTGTATCGGATGTCTGTCGTAAGCAGATCAGGCCGCAGTGAAACACAGATGAGTAAACTATCAGAGCAATAACAATGAAATGGATCGGAATTTTTGGACTCTCATTCACACTTCTGCTGACAGGATGTCAGTCCGTCTCAACAACCTCATCGGGCGCTATAGGTGTAGAAAGAGAGCAGAGAATGTTTAGTATGCTCTCGGAACAGCAGGTGAATAGCATGTCTGCTGAGGCTTACAAGGAATCACTGGATAATGCACGCAAGGAAAAGGTGCTGAATCGAAATAAAAAAGCAGTCAAGCGGCTGAAACGAATAGCAGATAAGCTGATTGCCGAAGTCGGCGTGTTTCGTCCGGATGCAAAGCAGTGGCGTTGGGAAGTAAACCTGATGACCAGCGATCAATTAAATGCCTATTGCATGCCCGGTGGAAAAATTATGTTTTATACCGGCATCATCGACAAACTGGAACTGAACGATCATGAAATTGCCGCAATTATGGGGCATGAAATAGCACACGCACTGCGTGAACATGGTCGTGAAGCAATGTCAGAAGCTTATGCTGTGCAAATGGGAAAAGACGCCCTGCAGATTTTGCTGGGAGTTAATAAACAAACCATGGCTTTAGGAGGAACGGCGGTTAATTATGCATTAACGCTTCCTAACAGTCGCACCAAGGAAGCAGAAGCCGATTTGATCGGACTGGAGCTAATGGCCAGGGCAGGTTATAACCCTCAGGCATCAGTGAGCCTCTGGAAAAAAATGGCGGCAGAAAGTGGCCAGAAAGTGCCTGAGTTTATGAGTACTCACCCTGCCAATGAGACTCGTATCGATGGACTTCAACACAATATTCCGAAAGTTGAGCATTTTTATAAGAACAAGCAAAAAAAATAGTTAACATTTCTTTTATCTTTCAAAATCACTGCTATTACTAATTACCGGTCTTTAGACCGGTAATTTTTTATGGGTGAAAAAGTCAGAGGTGATTAATGCGTTTTCGAGCATGTTCTGGAAAGTGTGTGGGTGCCCTGACTTTCTATATGCTCAGTGCTTTATTCTGTTTTTTTCAACGATGATACAAGGCCAGGATGCTGTCAGATTACAGGTGAAGCCCCTGTACAGTTCTTATTCAGAAAATAAACCGCACGAAAACTCTGTCCTTATTTCCTACGCCTGCGAACATAAATACGATGCTTTATTGTTACAATCCATGTCTCGATATGAACGTTTCAGTTTCCAATGGGTGAATCGTCCTGATGGGACAGATCATGTCGTTGCCCTGCAAGAAAACATACCGTCTGTTTCAGTACAGGGCAGTGTGGACAGGCTGGAGATTCACGTTGTTGATGCAGATTATGGTTTTGCCCAGTATCTCTGCAATCAGGTTTAGAGTTGTTCTGTCCCCGACCGGGAGAGACTCGCTCAGGATGATATTGCCGCTGATGTCTGCATTGAAATTGAAGCAGGCTCCGAAAGCGCGAAGTATTTTCTGAACAAACCAGTAAAGGTCAGGATGCTGGCTCCACCAGGGCCGGCTATCCCTTCACATTGGCAAACGCTTCTGATATCAGGAAGTGGTGGCATGAATGGCTGGGGAGGCCCCCCTGGAGGTGGTGGTAGTCCGCAGTCGTTTGAATACTGGAATGGACCCGATCTGGATGAAAACATTGTCTCCCGGGCATTATATGAAATGGCACGGCAACTGAGCCTGACTGCCACTGGTTTTTTTCCAACAGAACAGAATCGCAAGGGGCTGGTCATGGAAGACTGGTTTCAGCTGACACCTGATAATATAGCCTGTTCTTTTAGTGAAGAGCCATTAGGTAATGAAGAGCCCTTAGCTAATGAAGAGCCGTCAGCTAATAGAGAGCCATCAGCTAATAGAGAGCCATCAGCTAATAGAGAGCCATCAGCTAATAGAGAGCCGTCAGCTAATAGAGAGCCGTCAGCTAATAGAGAGCCGTCAGCTAATAGAGAGCCGTCAGCTAATAGAGAGCCGTCAGCTAATAGAGAGCCATCACCAGAAGAGTATGAACGGCTCTGTGAACAGGTGATAAATCTTGCGGCCGGTTTTGCCCTGATGGCACAGCTCTTTCCGGGCATACTAACGTATGGTGGGGGGAACGGAGGAGGCGGTGGCTCTGGCGCAACAGGTTCCGGTGATGCTAAAGACACATCCAAAACAGGCAGTCCGGCAGGCGACCAGAAACAGACTCAGGAGGGTGAGCAACAAAGTGATCAGTTCGGTCAGAGTGGTGGAGATGGCGGAGGACAAGCTTCCCGCGCAGGGGGAGCTGAAGCCAGTTATGATTCTTCTGATCTGAAACAACTGCAACAATTGGCGGCTGAAGCGTTGTCTTACCTGGGGCAACAGCTTAGCAACCCAGTGTCAGGTTTTTCTACCTGGCTCAACACTGAAATACAACGGCATGGCGATGTGGACCTGGTGATCAGGACACCCTATTCACGGTTACATAATTTCCCGAGACTGTTTACTGTTTATGTCCCCACAGTTAAAGACTATTTAACGACGGTTTATGATGATGAACCTCAGGCTGCACTGAATCAGCAGATGCTGGCTTTATGGCTGCTCTATACCTATCAGGCTCAAAATGAGGGCGTAAATAATCCATGGCACTCATTGCTGGAACTGCTGAAATTCTCAAGTACAAACATGTATCCGTCATTCACCACCTACTTTGATATTTCCCCTACCCCTGCAGCGCAAGGGTTTTGAAATTTGACCACCTTATTGTAAGCATAAACGTACTTCTCCTGATAACGAGTACCCAATCAACCTTTCATGGATATCCATTCATGAAAAACACAAACAAGAAAAAACCTCACCTTCAGCAGCCGGAGATGACAGGGACAAGCCTCCGTGCATTGATCTTGCTGCTCTCACACTCCCTCTTGAGTCAGGAATAAATTGATTGGTACGTTGACCCTAATATAAAGATAATTGTCGCCTGATTCTCCGAGATGCCAATCACGTGCTTCTCCGTTCCGTTGATCGTCTGCACATAAATGCCATCAAAGCAGCAGAAAATCCATCTGCCCGTTGGGTTCTGGGCTGGCTTTTTCTTCATGTCCGGGAACGTTCGGCTCTGCTTCTTCAACTCATAACGGATTCGATGTTGGATAGCAGCATAGACCATCAGGCAAAGTGTCATCACCATTAACAATGCCTCAATGCGTTCCGGTTTCTTCAGATAGAGGGAAGACACCAGAAAGTCCGGACTTTTTAGAAAGCGAAAGCCTCGTTCAACCTGTTGCTGTGATTTGTACGTCCTCAGTAGTTCAGCGCTGTCCAGTCGAGTAGTATTAATGTCGTTGGTAGCCAGCACAAAACAACCCAGTGATGCTTCGGCATCCTGCCGGGTTTGCACAGCGATCGAGCAACAACTTGTTACGTAATATTCCAGGTGGTCGGGTTCCGCTCCATTAACAGGTCGTCCTTTGCTCTTGTAGCAGGGCTTGGCGATAACCTGAGCCTCAGCCTGACAAAGTTCAGACTGCTTCTGCCATTGCCTAAAGGCTTCCATGGCCTCCCCTTCGCACTGGAACGCTTTTTTGCTCAACTTTTCCAGTCTCTCGCACTCTTTCAGAGACTTTTTCTGCATACGCCTTGTCAGCGTCTTCTGTTCGGTTTCCTGGCGTTGCTGGTTGCGAAACAAAACCCAGCGTTGCTCTACGTTCGCATAATTAGACGACACTTCTGTAGCTTCGTAATGGTCAAACCCCTCCACTGCTTTCATGGTTCGTGAAGGCGCACTCCTTACCAGCTCTTTGGCGGCACCAATATTGAGAGGAACTCTGGAAATAAACAGCTGATCCTGCTGGTCAAGTTCCTGGATTGTCCCTGCCACATACAATGCTGCATCGCCAATAAAATAGCGGGCTTCCAGTGCGGCTTTGAAACTCTTCAAGTGCTTGGAAACCACCTGTTTGAAACTGGTCTTATCAGTCACATTGCCACTGGTTGCTTTCATAAACAACGGGATGCCTGCCCGGTTTTCAGTCAACAGAAGCAATATGGCCTGGTTCAGATCCGGGCGGTGATCCCGGCTGTAACCTTTGCAAAGCCTGATGCAGTTGAGGTCTTCATCGCTCAGATCGCTATCGCTATTATAACGACCATCGACGTGGAAGCCGGTGCCATCAAGGTTCAGCGCGTCGCAAGGCAATTTGAGATGAGTTGCAACCTTGATAGCCAGCTCAAAATAGACTTTACTGACATCCAGATCAAAGAGTTCATCCAGTGCTCTTCCCAGAATCTTGTCGTTTAAATGCTCTGGTTTAATCCCTTCCCTGATCAGTTTGTTGAGAGGTTTATTGGCAAAGAACTGGGGGAACATATGGAGAGATTGCCCCGTAAAGCCGAGGCCATTGAGGATCATGCCGACAATGGCTTCACCGTGGGAGACATTCCATTCATCCGCTACCTTGGGTGCACGTCTGTCAATGTGATCGGCTATGCCCAGCTCTTTGCACATACCTGCCACCAGGCCGAGGTGATCCATGTTCTGAATCTGAGTGCGATATTGAATAGGAGGCATAAGGCTGTTTCCTGATATTTGCTTTTTTGATAAATAGCAGAAATCAGGAAAATGTCAGGTTAGGTGGTGAATGTCGGATGTATGATCTGCGTAGTGTATTTTTTAGATTTTTTCACCAGAAGTTTACTGAGCTTATAGTGGAATATCGTGGAAAGACGCCAGAATTAATCAACGTCAGCACAAGAATCAGTGAAGAAGGCAAAAAAGTGTTGTCTTCTGCGAGTCCTGCCAGACCTTTTGTCGATGGCGGACCGGAAAATCCTTTTCAGAACTGGTACTGGCAGATAGCCGTAGCTCAATATCCGGAACTTTCTACGCTGGATGAACAAAGTACAGAGCGGTTGGCTGCCAAATTGAATGGGCAAATGCGTTTTCTATCTGGATATGCACGTTATATTCAGGGCCAAGCTAAGCGGCTGGGGATTTATACCAGACATGAAATGGATGAACTGAATTCCAGGTTTAAATTGAGTGAAACCTCAGCCTGTGAGTATATTTTGAATAGAATCAGAGCCAAGGCTGTAACCGTTTTTGCAGTGACGCTGGGGATGTTTATGGAAGGCGGGGCTGCCGTTGGGGGTATGAAATTTCTGGATGACTATAAGAAATGAGGTGTTCATCATTTCTGCTTTCAACATTACTGTGGTGCCCCCTCCTGAACGATTTCAAGGTATCTCAGTGCCGCATCAATATCAGTGCCATCTTCAAGAGTCACCCTGATCTGGGGTGATAGCTTGTCCGGTGAGATGGTGGACACCACGGCCGGTTTCCCTTTATAGAGCACCTTGTCATCTTTAGTCAGATGGGCACAGATATAGAGTAACTCTTTTTCTCTGGCTTCACTGATAGGCGTGTCGGATGGCAAATCTACATCTCCCGGGTTGCAGATTCGGGTAGCCTCTGAATATGCCGGAGGCAGAAAAAGTTCGCTGGCTTCTGCCTCTACCTGCTGGGGCTCTGTTTCAGTTTTTTCTGTGCTGGGCATATACAGTGTCATTGTCGATTCACCAGCAGACTTCACAAAATAGAGCGTGTTTTCATAGTATACCGGTGTGCCTTCGGGAGCTTTTCGAATAAATGATATTTCATTTTGTCGCTCCTGCTGCTGAATTTCATCTACGGATGTTTCTGATTGTTTGATATGGGAACGGGCTGATGTTATTTGTACGGAGCGACTGCGGCTGTTATCTACTGGAGAAGATTTAACCCGTTGCCTGAGTACAGTCAGCGTGTTTTGATAATCATCATGCTCTTTTTTGTTGCTGAGCAGTGAGAAGGGGCTGGTAAACAACGTCTGGAAAAACTGCCAGAGCCTGGTAAAAGCCTGTCGAGTGGCTTTATGTTTAGCGGGTCTCAGCTCAATGCCCTTTGCTTCAGAATATGTATCAACCTTTTTCCGGGTTTCTTCGGTTTTCCGGCTTTTTTCGGTTTTATTGCCATCAAACAGTTTTCTGGCCTCAATCAGACTCTCGCTCTGGCTGTCATCCAGGGGCGTTGCGAGCTCTGCATCAATCAAAGCCCAGTCGCTGAAAAAAGATCGGCTGTCTTCAGGAAACCCCATATGCTCAAGAAGAGAATGATTGAAGCCTTTCAATCTATTCAGACAAGACTCGGATGAACCGCTCATGTGACGTTGTTCGAAGAGAGTGAAAAAGTCGGATGGCTGGGGAACAAACATTGAATCAAGCCTGTGAAAAGGCGTGTTTTGGTTCTTTGAAGGTATGGCTTTGGTGACCGTTTTTTGTACCCTGGTTTTGTGACTCCCCATCCTGCCTGTACGCTGTTTCTTTCCAGGTACCTCAGGTTTATCCGTTCGGGGTCCAGTGTTATTTACTATAGGGGTCGATTTGCCATCCATGTCATGCTCTCTAAAAAATTACCTGTCTTCTATGAATATAGCGGCTGGCAGGGATGAATCCTGCAATGTGTGAATAACATATGGTGGCGCTCAGGTATTTTCTTTAGAATGCGATACCAATATTTATTATTCGATCAAAGAAGAGGTAGATTCATGGACGTTATGGACCAGATAAAAGAGCAGATAGCTTCCCACGATATCCTTCTGTACATGAAAGGCTCTCCCAAGCTGCCCCAGTGTGGCTTTTCGTCCAAGGCAGTTCAGATCCTCATGTCCTGTGGTGAAAAGTTTGCTTATGTGGATATTCTGGAAAATCCGGAAATTCGCGCAAACCTGCCTGCCTATGCGAACTGGCCTACATTCCCACAACTCTGGATCAAGGGTGAGCTGGTGGGTGGCAGCGATATTCTGATTGACATGTACAATAGTGGTGATCTTCAAAAGATGATTACTGACGCTGGGGCTGAGGGCAGTGATACTGCAGAAGGGTAACCTGCGGGCTATCTGAATAGCCGGAGCGAGTATTCTCCGGCAATTTCAGTCAACCTGTATTAATTTTGATTAATTCACCGTCTTGAGAGTTAATCTTTGGTTTCACTCTGAGCCAGAAGATAATTCTCCATACCCAGGGTCTGTATCTGATGCTGGTGTATTTCCAGTTGATCCATGTGCTCTTCTTCTGACTGCAGGATTTTTTCCAGCAGCTGTCTTGAAACATAATCATTGCACTTTTCACAGTATTCGATGGCTTCACGGAAAGCAGGAATTGCTTTTTGCTCCTGGGTAAGATCTGCTTCGATGATCCCTTTAACATTATCCAAGATAATGGGGTGTAATTAAAAGTGTTCATTAGAAGTTTTTCTGCCCACAAAACCTCAATATGAACGATAATGTAAGAGTATTTCTCAACCCTAGTCAGTATTATGCGCTCACCTATTTCTCTTGCTGATAGACTTGCAGCCCACCCCGAGCTTGAGCTTAGAGTTTCTGCACTTCTGGATATTGTTGAAGCCGAGTCAGGTCTCCTGGATCGTGCTGATGATGCTGAAGAAGCCGTCATTGCCCACCTGCGTGAAATGGGCAATGAACTGCTTACTGGCTGGGGTACCTACAAGGAAGATCAAAAATTTGGCGAGGCTTGCCTGAAGCACCCCGGAGCTAAAACTCAAAAAAAAAACACTTATTGGCTGAGCACCTATGGGAAAATAGAAGTTCTTGAACGCTGCCAGACGGTAGACAAGCATCGGGTCAGACCTTTCAGTCATGCCGCTCATATTCACTGTCGCAACTACTCCCGCACAATTCAACGTAAAATTGTAGACTTTGGTGCAGATAGTTCTTTTCAGGCAGCTGCAAAAAAAATACATGAACATTATGGTATTGATGTGCCTGAGTCTTCTATTCGAGCCATAACTCTTGAGCACGCAAGCTGTATGCAAAATGATTCCATCAGTGCATCACAAAATCGTCAGGACTGCCTCGGTGAAGCTGCCCAGTTCATAGGAGAAATGGATGGAAGCATGATTCCTGTTGTCCTCATTGATGAAGAGGCAGAAGGTGACAAACGCAAAGCACGTAAAACTGAATGGCAGGAGGCTAAACTTTGCCAGGTCTATAAGCTGGGTAGTTCAGATAAACGTCATCAGGCCACAATGGGAGGGCCGGATGAAGCAGGTGACCAGTGGTTGAGTTGTGCAATAGAGCAGGGGCTCAACCGGCAATCCTCTATCCATTGCGTGAGCGATGGAGCCACCTGGATTGCCAACCAGACAAAGAGAGTGTTTGGAGAGCAAGGAAGTTTCCTCGTTGACTATTATCATCTCTCTGAGCACTTCGCTGATGCAGCAGAAGAGTGTGTCGGGTTTAACAAGGAAACACGTGTACAGTGGCGGCATATCCAGCAGGAACGCATGAAATCTGGCAATGTTAATGCCGTCATGGCAGAGCTTGATCCGCATAGAAACGGAAAGAAAGGCAAAGCAGCCAATAAACCAGAGGAGTGTCACCGATATATCCGAAACCGTCCAGGGCAATTCGAATATGCTGCAGCAGAAGCAGCCAATCTTTCCATTGGCTCTGGCGAAATAGAAAGTTCTAACAGTGCAGTAGTGCAGATGCGACTAAAAATACCGGGTGCTTGGTGGAAGCCTTCCATCGCAGGAGCAATGCTTTGCTTAAGAACATTGCGTTCTAACGGGGACTGGGATCAGTACTGGCAGCAAGCTGGATAATGGGTAGATGGAACACTTTTAATTACACCCGAGATAATGGGCTTTTCCATATATTTGAAATCAGGCAACCCTTCCAGAAATAAAATGCGTTCAATCAACCAGTCAGCGTGCCACATTTCGTCAATGGATTCTTTGTAAATGAAATCTCCGAGTTTGTTGACCCCCCAGTTTTTTAACATTTTTGCATGCAGGAAGTATTGGTTGATAGCCGTAAGTTCATTGGCCAGTACCTTGTTGAGGTGGTCTATTACTTGAGGATCGCCTTTCATGATAAAAACTCTGTAGGGAAATGAGATGAAAATGTTCAATGAAAATCTGAATCTTCACAGGAAGTATGGATAGGCTTTGAGTTCTGTCAAATAGATAAGTTATTGAAAAATAATGGAAATATGTATGATTCTCATTTGCTTTAAGGTATCGCGAATCCAGCTTTGCCTGATTAGTTATTATTAAACTATCTTCCTCTTAGATTATTCATAGTTATAATCTATAAGATGAAAGAGAAAATTCATTATCGTTTTACACTCTCTATGTAGGCGAAAATCATACCCACGTGTATTATTACTCCGGCATTCAATCGTATAGTGCGTAATTGTTATGGGTGTTGTACGGCAATTTCGCAGAGTTACTGTTAAAACACTGGAGATATTTTCATGAGCGTATTAGTTGGCAAGCAGGCACCTGATTTTACAGTACCGGCAGTATTGGGCGATGGCTCGATTGTTGATGCTTATACATTGTCTGAAGCAATCCGTGGGAAATACGGACTGCTGTTTTTTTATCCTCTGGATTTCACTTTCGTTTGTCCTTCCGAGTTGATTGCTCTGGATCACCGTATGGATGCATTTAAGGAACGAGGTGTTGAAGTAATCGGTGTTTCTATCGATTCCCACTTCACCCACAATGCATGGCGCAATACACCGGTTAACAAAGGTGGTATTGGTCAGGTGAGATACACATTGGCTGCAGATATGACCCATGAAATCTGTAAGGCTTATGATGTTGAGTCTGAAGGTGGTGTTGCTTTCCGTGGAGCTTTTCTGATTGATAAAGACGGCCTTGTTCGTTCACAGATTGTGAATGACCTGCCACTGGGGCGTAATATGGATGAATTGATTCGTCTGGTTGATGCTCTGCAGTTCCACGAAGAGCATGGCGAAGTTTGTCCTGCAGGATGGAACAAAGGTGACAAGGGTATGAATGCATCTCCTGATGGTGTTGCCAAGTATCTGTCTGAAAGTGCAGAAGGTCTGTAATACCATTGCCGATTTCTACCAGGCGTTATGAGCCTGTAAAGGCAGCGCAATAGCATGATTAGAATTCGGAAATGGTCTAGCGACTAAAGTAATAAAAAGGCTGCCAATGCAGTCTTTTTGTTGTCTGTGAGCCGGTGAATGGTTGTTGTGTGATATTTTGGCGAAAGCAGTTGTTCATCAACCTGGTTTATGGTTTTTGGTGCTGGTTGTTTGCCGTTTTTTTATCCTGACCAGAATGAGTTGAAGATTTTTCTGTTGGAAAACTTGACTCAGACTGAAATAACCTTATCATTCGCAGCCGTTGGTTGTTGGCAGCAAGTCGAAAATCAACAGGCAATTCCCTGATAGCTCAGTTGGTAGAGCAAATGACTGTTAATCATTGGGTCGCTGGTTCGAGTCCAGCTCAGGGAGCCATTTATTCTGTTTAAAGTTATCAGGTTGCGTGCCTGTTAATTTGTGGGTCGTTAGCTCAGTTGGTAGAGCAGTTGGCTTTTAACCAATTGGTCGAAGGTTCGAATCCTTCACGACCCACCACTATTTTAACCGCCTGCATTACGGCGGTTTTTTTATCCTTATGGCGATACCAGGTCATTGGATAAGGCAGTTAAAGGGTCGTTAGCTCAGTTGGTAGAGCAGTTGGCTTTTAACCAATTGGTCGAAGGTTCGAATCCTTCACGACCCACCATTTTAAAGTGACGTCTGGTTAAAGTGACGTCTGGTTAAAGTGACGTCTGGTTAAAGTGACGTCTGGTTAAAGTGACGTCTGGTTAAAGTGACATCTGGTTAAAGTGACATCTGGTTAAAGTAACGTCTGGCAAAACGTTGAATTTGCTGTAGTTCCCTGATAGCTCAGTTGGTAGAGCAAATGACTGTTAATCATTGGGTCGCTGGTTCGAGTCCAGCTCAGGGAGCCATTTATTCTGTTTTAAAGTTATCAGAATGCGTTTCTGGTAATTTGTGGGTCGTTAGCTCAGTTGGTAGAGCAGTTGGCTTTTAACCAATTGGTCGAAGGTTCGAATCCCTCACGACCCACCATTTTTAAGTAACGTCTGGCAAAACGTTGAATTTGCTGTAGTTCCCTGATAGCTCAGTTGGTAGAGCAAATGACTGTTAATCATTGGGTCGCTGGTTCGAGTCCAGCTCAGGGAGCCATTTATTCTGTTTTAAAGTTATCAGAATGCGTTTTTGATAATTTGTGGGTCGTTAGCTCAGTTGGTAGAGCAGTTGGCTTTTAACCAATTGGTCGAAGGTTCGAATCCTTCACGACCCACCATTTTCTTACACTATCTTCTTACAAGATTGCTTAATACTCCCTTATAGATTTCGGCTGTTTGTACGCATCAGCAAGCTCTGCAAATCCTACCCTGTCTCCTGTTTTATCAAATATACTGTAAGATGTCCGCATAAAAGCATCACCAAATATCCAGCTGGAATCTCCAGTGGAATCAATAGCGACGGTACATTGTAAATTACCTGAATCATCCGGTACTTTTACCACATAAAATTCGGGCTGAACCTTATAAATCTGTCCATCAATGCTGAAGTTAAGCACCGGTTGCTCTGATAAATTAGCGCAGTCAGATTGAATGTTGATCAAGGATAGAATCTGGTTTATTGCATTCTCAGGGCCGAGAATAAATGAGGTGCCGGAATCAATAATTGTCCTGCATCCATTGTCTGAGTACTGACAGTCCAGAGATATGCTTTGATCACCAACGGATATCCCGTTAAATGCAATGTTGTAATAAAGCCCTGCAGGCTCTTTGGGGTCAAGGGGAACCAGTTGGTGCCAGGTAATACTTCCCTGATAATACTGTGGATCCGGTTCACCGATAATTAAACGACTGTCTCCACTGGACGGTGTATTGGAAAGGTAAAAAGAGAGTATGGCTCTGTCGAAGAGCTTTTGATAAACAGCATTGTCAAACCATGTAGGTACGCTGTCTTCCGAGAGAGACTTATAGGCAAGTCCGAAGAGTCCATCAAAGGGCGTTTTATCAAAATCCATGGACAGAGACGATGCAACACCAAACCCCTGCCCGATAACGTTGTAACCCCCCAGGTTAATCGTGTCATAACCGACAACCCCCTTCATATCGCCACTACCATACTCTATTGAGATACTTTCATTATTACTTCGGTACGAAGAGCTGGACGCAGGATTAAACAGGTTCTTTCCTTCACAGGCCGTAGAGCGGCATTGAACGCCGGGCACCCAGATATTACTGGAACCGGTATCCTGAACAGCGGTGAATGTCTGTTGTGCCGAGCCAATTTTGAAGCTGCTGTAATACAGCGTGTTGTACATATCTTTTAAAGGAACCGGGCTTCTATACCAGAGAGTAACTTGACTCTGCTCTCTGGTTTGGGTGCAAACATCTGAATCTCGGTTCTTACGGAAGATGTTTTTTCCAGGGTTTGAACTGCCGAAGGGGCGGCAATGGCTGAACCTGATAGCAGATAAATAGAAGACAGGATCAGATTAACTGTCGGTCTGTACATAAAGGATTGTCCTGATGATGGATGTCATTCTGTTTAGCAGGACAGTTAACTATAGTCGGAATTGAAGTAATGCAGATTTAATGGCTCCCAACCTCCTTTGTTGTGAGCCAGTATCGGGTCAGTGAAGTTTTAACTGGGGACGTGTGGTTTTGCTAATGAGATCTTTCAGCATTAGCCTGCCCGTTTTCATTTTACCGTACAGGGCTATCTGATGCATGCGGTACAGACTGATATAAAACCATTTGGCCAGCGTTCCCTCAACCATCATCTCTCCGGTTAATGCACCCATAAGATTGCCAATGGCGCTGAAACGACTTAAGGAAATCAACGATCCATAATCCTGATAGGTGAATTTAAGTGGGGGAAGACTCTCGGATGCCTTTCTTCCGGAGGCCTTTCTCCCGGATGCATTCGTTGAACCGATTGAACGGAGCAGGCTTTTTGCCAGTAGAGAAGACTGCTGGTGTGCTGCCTGAGCCCTGGGAGGAATAACAAGGGTCTTACCTGCCTTGTCTGTCAGTGTGCAGCTGGCGCAGTCTCCGAGAGCGTAGATGTTATCATCCAGTGTTGTCTGAAGCGTAGGGCGAAGGATCAGTTGGTTAATCCGGTTGGTTTCCAGACCATCCAGCTCTTTAAGAAATTCAGGTGCTTTAATACCGGCTGCCCATATTTTAAGATCTGCTGTAATGAAACGGCCCGATTGAGTGGATAGTCCATCTTCCCTGATTTTACTGACCAGCTGGCCGGTCATAACATTGATGTCCAGTTTGCCCAGTTGCTTATGAACACTCTTGCTGATTCTTTCCGGTAAAGCAGGAAGAATTCTGTCTCCACCCTCAATAATGGTGATTTTCAGATTATCGGGCTTAATGGCATCCAGCCCATATTTTTCAAGCTCAATGGCGGCGTTTCTCAGCTCTGCAGCCAGCTCAACACCCGTTGCTCCAGCTCCGATAATGGCAATATCAAGATGTGTGGATTCATCGCCACTGGCCTGGGCATGCAAATAATGATTAATCAGTGTGGTATGAATATGCTCGGCCTGGATTCTATCATCGAGGAACAAGCAGTGTTCTTTTGCCCCGGGCGTATTGAAATCATTGGCTGTACTGCCAACTGCTATGACAAGGGTGTCGTAGGAAAGGGTTCGTATGGGCACGACTTCCTTGCCATTGTCGTCAGTAATAGCGGATAGCTCAATTATTTTCTGGTCTCGTTGCAGGCTCTGCATTCGACCGGGAATAAAGCGAAAGTGATTCCACTTGGCCTGGGCCATATAACTCAGTTCGTCTTCAAATGCATTCAGGGCACCAGCAGCCACTTCGTGAAGCAGTGGTTTCCAGAAATGCGTTTGCTGGGCATCAACAAGCGTTATCGTTGCTCTTTGTTTTTTGCCCAGCCTGTTTCCGAGTTTGGTGGCCAGTTCAAGTCCCCCGGCACCTCCCCCCACAACAACAATGTTATGTTTTTTTTGTTTCACGTTGTTCTACTCGGTTGCTTTGGAATTCTGTATCCCGATCAGTAAAGGGATTGTTTCCAGCGTATCGGCAGATAAATACCTTTTACTATGAAAATGCCGATGTTTCTGGCTCTGAAGCCATTCTCATGGTTCGGGGTGAATGACATTTCCTGCTCATGGCTGTTCACCCGCTCATGGCTGTTTGGTAAGAAGCTTCAGGGTAAAACGAAGTAGCCAATCAACCGGCTTAACAGACCCAGGATGACAATAACAACCGTCAGCCAGATCATAAGACGGACAGGCTTGAACGAAGCTCTTTCCTCTTCGTTGACGCCTTCCTTTAGAAATTTTTCTACCCGTGCCTGATCTTCTGGGTAGAGCCGTGATTTATTATTATTCATTGTTACAGCTCCAGACTGAGATGAGCGGAGAAATGCAGATTTTTGACACAGTTCGACATCACAGTTCGACATAAGAGAGTGAGAGCGCTGCATTTCCATAACCGATACATTGCTGCAACATAGTACATTCTGAAAAAAACTGAAAGACGTAGAGTGAAAAGGGTAAGATTGAATGGGTTGGTTTTTGACAATGGAATGGCTCTAAGAGAATAACCGATAAATGATCACTCGTTGGTATAGATTACTCGCGCTTGGCTTAACAGTATCCAGGAAGGAATGGCTGGAATCATTCCGGGTGGCCAGGCGGTATTTCAGCAGTTGGCGATTTGTGCTTTCCTATTTGTGGCTTAAGATGAGCTACCTACTGGATGATCCCTTCCGGGTGAGCCGGCGGTATTTGAAAAGCATTCAATCGGATGATCTGTATGCTTATGGCGATACCCCGCTCACCACCCTTGATAAAATTATGACTGCGGTTTCGGCTTCTCCCCATGACCATGTTGTTGAGCTGGGGGCGGGCAGTGGTTTTACCAGTCTGTGGCTGCATTGTTACCTGGGTTGCACTGTGACGGCCATTGAACGTATACCGACTTTTTGCTGGAGATTGATGAGGACCGCCCGACGTGTGAGGCTGAAGGGCATCAATGTTCAATGCAATGATTATCTGAAAGCGGAATATGATCAGGCCAGTATTATTTATCTTTATGGATCAAATCTGGATGATGAAACCCTGCTGGCCCTGACTCAGCGTTTTCAGCGCTTATCTGCTGGTGTAAAAATCATTACTGTCAGCTATTCATTGCTGGATTATTGTCAGTTTAATGGCCAGGCGGATGGCTTGGTTGTGAATAATCTGATAGTAGAAAATACACTGCAGGCAGAGTTTCCCTGGGGAGCTGCAACCGTTTTTATTCACAGGGTCGAAGAGTAATACCATTTCCGAATTCTTATTATGCTGTTAACGCCTGTTAGAAACCGGCAATGGTATACAGTGGAGCATACAGTCAGTGATATTGATTCATACTATTTAAAACATATTTAGAACATATTGTGAACAGAGGCGAGTCGATTAACAATTTGAGAACTGTAACGAGCAATTAGTGTGGGCACCCTGTTCTCAGGAAATTCGATAATTGTGTTGGCAATATAGCTCCAGGCGGCATACGACTGGCGAATGGGCTCGCTGGCATGTGGATAACCAGCAATTTCGGCACGAATTGTCTTGAAACGTTGCTCAAATCTTGATGCCAGAAGGCGAAGCTGTTTACGCCCAGAGCGATCTGTGAAAGCATTTTTTCCGGTAAGGGACAGCGCCAGATATTCACTGGTCATTCTCTGCATTAACAATGCCTGTTCCAGAAATCGTAGCTTTCGGGATAGATCAGGTTGTCTGGCGAGCATCTTCTGTCGCAGAATCAATAATTGCCTATCCAGTTTGCCCAGGGCCCGGAGCAGGGGAGTAACTTCTGGAGGATGTGAATTATCAGGAAGTTTTACCAGCCATTCTGAATGACGATTTATGACAGGCCAAAGTATGCGGGTTGCTTCCAGCAGGTCCCGGGCTTCTGAATCATCGGATGTATCTGGCAATGCCTTGATCCGATTATCGATCAGCGTCATCGATTCCAGAATTCTTTCTCTTACATCCAAATCAAGAAAATCCATTCGCAGCAAATGAATATCGGTTATCAGTTTGTTGATCAGTAGTTCTTTTTGCAGAATTTGTTCCGGATTGAGGCTGTTCGTGGTGGCCGGATAAACGGGAATGCAGACAAGAAGTAACAGGGCTGTCAGAAAGCATCTGTTGAGTATCATAAGGCGGTTCACTTGCTATTCTTATACTGTTTTTATCGGTTGCATTTTCCCGCTCTTAAGAATGAATGAATTTAAATCTGGTAGTTTGCCTATCCTGTGCTTTGCTTTATACCCATTCCCTTTGAAGATGTGAGGTTTCTGGCTGCTCATATCTTCAAAGGCGACGGGTATAGATGCCAATAGCGAAGGATGTTTTTCATGAAGCTGATTAAAGCAAGTGTACTGATGATGGCTGTTACGGCTATGGCTGTTACGGCTACGGCAGTGTCGGCCATTGAGTTTGAGAAGCCTGAGGATGGGGTGTCGCATCGCCAGCACCTGATGGATCTGGTAGGAGACAACTTTGGCCAGCTGGCTCCTGTCATAAAAGATAAATCGACTTTCAGGCAGGAGGCGTTTTCACAGTACGCTGAGCGTTTGGCTGCACTGGCTACCTGGATTGAAGATGCCTATGAAAAAAAGATCATCACCAGTCAATCTAAGGCCAGAGAATCCTTGTGGAGTGAGGGCTCTGATTTTAAACAGCTTCTTTTTCGGTTCAAAGAAAGTACAGCGCGACTTGTAACACTGATACCGGAAGGTGATGTTGCTGTCATACAAAAGGCAGTGAAAGCTGTTGCAGCAGATTGCAAATCCTGCCATAAGTCGTATCGGGAATAAATTACAATTCTCGCATAGCCTCATGCGTTCTCATCAGGCGCTTACACCCGTAATGATTTAACTGAAAGTGAGCAAATGCCGGGCGCCTGCATGCAGTAAGTAATACGATTGTTGGTTTCGAATAGCCGTTACGAGTCTGAAAAGGCAGCGCGATAGCATAATCAGAATTCTGGAATGGTATAACGTATAACTGGGCTGGTGCACCAGTGAGAGAGCAGCCAGCACTGTCTCACCTTCAAGGGTATATCCTGTTATGGATTTTCTTCAGAGAGTACTAATGGCAAATGCCAGAAGGGCTGCAAGAAAAATAGCCAGGAATGCTCTTAATGTGGATTCAACAGGCGGGGTGGGAATGTGTTCAGGGATGCTTTTCTGCCCGCTTAACATGGCATTGATCAGAGGTTGTCGTTTAATGGTCTGATAATATAAGACCACCAGAACATGAAGACTGATGATGCCAAGTAGAATGTTAAAGTTAAGCTTATGAATTTCTGTAAGCTGATCACTCAGACTGCTGGATACATATTTGGCCAGAGGTCCCTCATCCATAATTGCATCATTGGCACAGAGTCCGGCAATCACCTGAATACTCAGCAAAAAAAGCATGGTAATAACACTCCAGCTTCCCATGGGGTTGTGCCCGAGTATTTCCTGGTCACCCAGACCGTGAAGATAATCTATCGCTGATTTTGGGTGCAGTTTCAGTTGTCTGAAACGGGCCGTATGGCTGCCCATCAAACCCCAGAAAAGACGGAATAATAACAGGCCGAACATGGAATAACCCAGAATGAAATGCCAGTCCAGAAGTCCCTGTTTCCCTGTATACCAGAGCCCGGCGAAGATCAGAACAAGAAGCCAGTGAAAGAGCCGGGTGGGTAAATCCCAGAAAATCACACGCTTGAATTTCTGTTTCATAGGGTGAACCAGATAATGACCGATGAAAAAGCTAAAGATAGTCGAGAATTTTCTGTGTACTCCTTTTCTATGTACTTTGGTTCAGTGATTCACAATTGAACCCGAGGGTTAATCATGAGGGCGGTGGTTTTGCGATATTCTGGCGAAAGAGTTGTCCATCTACTCAATATCCCCACTACTCAATATCCCCACTACTCAATATCCCCACTACTCAATATCCCCACTACTCAATATCCCCACTACTCAATATCCCCACTACTCAATATCCCCACTACTCAATATCCCCACTACTCAATAGCCTCTCATAGCTGTGTAACGGGTAAAAACTGTATTCTGGAACTTTTTGTCAGTTCTGATGATCGAACAGTTACTTATCAGTAAAGGCATTTCCATGGGATATAAAAAAGCAGTAGCACTGCTGGTCGCCAGCTTGTTCAGTGCTCTCACCCTTGCCGGTTGGGAAGACTTTAATAAAGGGTACACCAAGCCGTACTTAATGCCCTCAAGCATTCATCAGGCGCAGGGTCAGCTGAGCCGGTTTGCTCAAAAAAGAATAGCGTCAGAAGCAAGGAAGAAACAGGAGGAAATCTGGAGGAAGAATCGGGCAGCCCCAATGAGGAGTGACAATCAGGGTGCTGATGAATTACAGCCACAGATTGAGCGACCAACGAACAGGCAGAGGCTGGATGCCTTAATAAACAGTGTTCCCAATGAGAGTCAGATTGAGTTTGGACTTGATGTGTTAAGGCCTTTCTATGTTGCAGTCAGAGCTGGGGAACAGCATCGTGAAGCATTGAAAAAAAATGATGTGCTCAACAATATGCTCAGTGATTATTCCGTGGATAACGTCAGCGAAATGAGGTATCAGCTCTATGAGATGGTAAGTCACAGTCTTGCCACAACTATTAACGATTCCTTCACAAACAGAGGCTGGCCTCAACCTAAACCAAAGTACTATCATTTATTTTCAGCGGATTTTTCTGATTTAAAGGATTATGAGGAAAAAGCCCGGGAATTATTCTATTACATCAGAAACAGTAATGGCCACTATGAACCCTCTCGAGTCGATACGAGACAGACGGCGAACTTCCTGTTCTATCATCTGGGTCTGCCTGAAAGTGACTATATCGTCTTAAGGGAGCGGTTCTTGTCTGAAATGTATGACGACTATCGCGGTATAAATCCCCTGGAAAAACTTATACGATTTATCGCTTTTCTGGTGGTTGAACATACCTTTGAATCTGATATCAATATTGGATTGGAACAGGGTATGTCTGTTGGCTGGAACCCGATATCTGACTTCAGCCAGGAAGGTACTTCTCACCGAATTTCTGAATCTTCTTATAAAAGCCTGCAACGGTTTCTGTACATGGCAGAAATGAAAACTTATACATTACTTTCACTCTGGCTTGATCAGTCCGATGAGGTTCATGCCTGTCATAGTTACAACTGTTATGGCTATCTACCTTTTATATTGAGATTGATAATTCCGATGTATATGACCAGAGCAGCTTATCAAGAAGAAAGAGTTGCTCCCTATGAGGGATTCGATCCAACCCATTTTCACTGGTATCAAAAAGCCTGGAAAGGGGACAGCAAGGCAAAAGAGATGCGAGGATATGGAAGGGCTCATTTTTTCTTTGGATAACATTATGCCCTGTCAGGAGCTTACCCAGGCAAAAGCAATAGAGAGTCTATTCTGACTCGGGTTAAACATTAGACGTATCAGGTGAGTGAGTATCAAAAATATGCAGCTCGATAATCTCCAGGGAATGAAGCAGCTCTGTCAACAGGATAATCAAATGCTGACTTGTATAGAGAGCGACGATTGGTGTCTGATGACCATCCAGCCAGACAAAAAAGGTTGAATGGAGGTTGCGGTCAACATGGATGATAAATGTGTGGCGACATCGGTTTTTAACCTTGATTTTTTTTTGACCAAAAAATACACCAAAAAAAAACAGGTGATCTTCAAGGTTTGCCTGAATAAGTTCTTTTGAGAGAGAGTGTGCACCGGGCCCAATGCTGGTGAGTGATTCCATGGATTCTGATGATGCTGTGTCGATGTTAAGAGAGCTCAGATAACTTGGAGGATGGATGCCGTAATTTTGTGGTTGTCCACAGAAAGTTTCCTTCAGCATGGTGGTAAAAGTCTGGGCATTAATGGTTATGGCTTCTCCCAGTACCAGTAACGCTGGAATCCGATTTTCGGGCAGTGGCAACCTGTGGTTATCACTGTTTTCAGATCGTTCAATGCAGCTGATGTTGGTGTGAATCGTGCAGTAGTCTTTAGTGCAGATACGGCTGCACAGTGGGCAGTACTGTATGGCCTTGCTAAAGGCAGGAAACAGCAGAATACAGATGACTCCCGCTGTCCGAACTATCTTCCGAACTATCTTCCGAACTATCTTCCGAACTATCTTCCGAACTATCTTCAGAGCTATCTTCCGAACTATCTGAATGAATCCAGGTTGCGCCATGTCTATACCCAAAGTATTTGGAGATTCAGTCAAGCTGTAAACAAGCGAAACCCCAGCAATTTATGCAAAAGTAATTGGGGGCTTTCGTACCAGTTAGTAAGAATCAATAATCCAGCACCTTGAAATTCGGTAGTGGGTTAAACCTGTTAAATTGCATGAATATCAATCCCGAATTCCAATTTATTTATCAAAAGACCAATCACGATATCGTGCATTTTCTCTGATTTTGAAAAGCAAATTGTTTTACGAGCTAAACGCTTAATTCTAGTCCTGAAGTTGAGGTTTTTTCTCTCAATTTTTTGTGTATTTGTTTTCCCTACAACATGCTCTGTTGGATTAAGATGCCGATCATATGCACCCCAATTATCAGTATAAAATCTCTTTATATTAAATGGAGCGAGCAGCTCTTTTAGAGTCTTAAATACCTTGTCAGTTCGCTTTCCAAAGGCATAAGCAAGAACCGTATTGGTGGTATGGTCAACTGCGTGCCAAAGCCAGCGCTGGTTAAATTTACTATTAACAAATGACCATTGCTCATCAAGCTCTGCCTCTTCGCAGGCAGGCTCTAGATGTATATTACTCTCATCTCCAAGCTCCATTGTGCGGATATTAGGATTAACTTTGATTAAGCCTTTTTCTTTTTTTTTAAGGTGTTTATGACAGTCGTTTTACTAATACCCAACACCCTCCCTGGGGTGTAATTAAAAGTGTTCATTAGAAGTTTTTCTGCCCACAAAACCTCAATATGAACGATAATGTAAGAGTATTTCTCAACCCTAGTTAGTATTATGCCCTCACCTATTTCTCTTGCTGATAGACTTGCAGCCCACCCCGAGCTTGAGCTTAGAGTTTCTGCACTTCTGGATATTGTTGAAGCCGAGTCAGGTCTCCTGGATCGTGCTGATGATGCTGAAGAAGCCGTCATTGCCCACCTGCGTGAAATGGGCAATGAACTGCTTACTGGCTGGGGTACCTACAAGGAAGATCAAAAATTTGGCGAGGCTTGCCTGAAGCACCCCGGAGCTAAAACTCAAAAAAAAACACTTATTGGCTGAGCACCTATGGGAAAATAGAAGTTCTTGAACGCTGCCAGACGGTAGACAAGCATCGGGTCAGACCTTTCAGTCATGCCGCTCATATTCACTGTCGCGACTACTCCCGCACAATTCAACGTAAAATTGTAGACTTTGGTGCAGATAGTTCTTTTCAGGCAGCTGCAAAAAAAATACATGAACATTATGGTATTGATGTGCCTGAGTCTTCTATTCGAGCCATAACTCTTGAGCACGCAAGCTGTATGCAAAATGATTCCATCAGTGCATCACAAAATCGTCAGGACTGCCTCGGTGAAGCTGCCCAGTTCATAGGAGAAATGGATGGAAGCATGATTCCTGTTGTCCTCATTGATGAAGAGGCAGAAGGTGACAAACGCAAAGCACGTAAAACTGAATGGCAGGAGGCTAAACTTTGCCAGGTCTATAAGCTGGGTAGCTCAGATAAACGTCATCAGGCCACAATGGGAGGGCCGGATGAAGCAGGTGACCAGTGGTTGAGTTGTGCAATAGAGCAGGGGCTCAACCGGCAATCCTCTATCCATTGCGTGAGCGATGGAGCCACCTGGATTGCCAACCAGACAAAGAGAGTGTTTGGAGAGCAAGGAAGTTTCCTCGTTGACTATTATCATCTCTCTGAGCACTTCGCTGATGCAGCAGAAGAGTGTGTCGGGTTTAACAAGGAAACACGTGTACAGTGGCGGCATATCCAGCAGGAACGCATGAAATCTGGCAATGTTAATGCCGTCATGGCAGAGCTTGATCCGCATAGAAACGGAAAGAAAGGCAAAGCAGCCAATAAACCAGAGGAGTGTCACCGATATATCCGAAACCGTCCAGGGCAATTCGAATATGCTGCAGCAGAAGCAGCCAATCTTCCCATTGGCTCTGGCGAAATAGAAAGTTCTAACAGTGCAGTAGTGCAGATGCGACTAAAAATACCGGGTGCTTGGTGGAAGCCTTCCATCGCAGGAGCAATGCTTTGCTTAAGAACATTGCGTTCTAACGGGGACTGGGATCAGTACTGGCAGCAAGCAGGATAATGGGTAGATGGAACACTTTTAATTACACCCCCCTCCCTGTATCCCTTACGCCACTGCCATTAATTGCCATCTCAACGATTTTTTCCTTAACTCCAGGCTCGTAGGCTTTGTAACGATATTTGAGCATGAACGTTTTAACATGGCAGTCAATATTACAACACAGGTAGCGCGGTACATTATGATGGGCGCTAACACCGATGTATTTGATGTTTTGGCTGTCACAAGTACCCCCTGTGTCAGCATAGTTGTCGCCTCTTCTGAATTTTCAAACTTAAACAGGGGGCGGTCAGTGAGTAATCAATGTCCCGCTATTCAGAAGAGTTCAAAGAGTCCATCATTCAGAAGATGATGCCACCCAATAACGTGCCGGTTTCTCAATTGGTACGTGATACTGGTATCTCGGATGTGACTCTGTACACTTGGCGAAAGAAAGCAGTTTCTAAAGGAGTGCCTGTGCCAGGCGACGGAAAGAATCCAGATCAGTGGACACCTGAAAACAAATTTGCCGTGATCATTGAAACGGCGGCGTTGAATAAAGCGGAAATAGCTGAATATTGTCGTAAGAAAGGCTTGTTTTCTGAACAAATCCAGCAATGGAAAGGCGCCTTTATTAACAGTGCTTCTTCCCAGCCTGACAGCCAGCTAAAGCAGCGCAAAACATTGTCTAACGAGCAGAAAAAAGACAAGCAAATTATCAAAAAATTAGAGCGTGAACTGAATCGCAAGGACAAAGCGTTAGCAGAAACTGCCGCCTTGCTGGTACTCGCAAAAAAGGCCCGAGAGATCTGGGGGGCGCCAGAGGACGATTAGTCTCTCTCCCGGATCGACAAAACGCTGTCAGCCTGATTAAACAGGCCACTAAAGACGGAGCTCGCCAGTCAAAAGCCTGCGAGACTCTTGATCTGTCAGAAAGAACCCTTCAACGTTGGATAAAAAGTGATGACGTGGCGCCCGACAATCGTAAAAATGCTGACAGGCCTGAGCCTGTTAACAAACTATCTGAAGCAGAACGACAGGCGATTGTTGACGTCTGTAACAGCGACCGTTTTAAAAGCCTTCCACCGAGCCAGATTGTGCCTACATTAGTGGATGAGGGCGTATATATGGGTTCCGAGAGGACATTTTACCGGGTACTTCATGAAACAGATCAACAGCACCATCGTGGTCGTGCGGCTAAAGCAAAGCGGCACAAGCCGACGTCATATCGCGCTACCGGGCCTAACCAGGTGTGGTCTTGGGATATCACGTTTTTACGCTCTCCAGTGCGAGGCCAGTTTTATTACCTGTATCTGGTAATAGACATCTATAGCCGTATGGTTGTTACATGGGAAATTCACGAAAATGAATCGGCAGAGCATGCTTCGGAAATGATCACTAAGGCCTGTATAAAACATGGAATTGCAGCCATGGAGAAACCATTGGTGTTGCATTCAGACAACGGTAGCGCCATGAAAGGCGGCACGATGCTGTCAACTCTGCAGAGCCTTGGTGTTGTGAGTTCATTCAGCCGTCCACGGGTCAGTGATGATAACCCCTATTCCGAGGCCATCTTCAGAACCCTGAAGTACCGTCCAGGGTATCCACGCAAACCCTTTGCTGATATTGAAGCAGCACGTGGCTGGGTGCATGGTTTTGCCCAATGGTACAACGAAGAACACAAGCACAGTGGGCTGAAATTTCTGACACCCGGTCAAAGACACCGGGGTGAAACCGAAATGTTCATGGATAACCGTAGAAAGGTTTATGAACAGGCTAAACAGCGTCACCCGGAACGCTGGGGAAAAAGGCCGACAAGGAACTGGGATCTGCCAGATGAGGTCTGGCTGAATCCAGACAAGCTTGCTGATGAACAGCTAAGCGAAGTCGCTTGAGTTGAGGCGACAACTATGTTGACAAACACCGAGTACTACAGCGTACTATTGAAGAACAAGTCATATTTAACTCGCTAGCAATACGTCTACTGTCGTATTATAGCTGACTTTTCGGAACCTACAGGTTTAACCCACTACCACAACTCTGGTTGCATAGTTTGCTATGCGCCCGATGTCGTGATTTTGTGCCCTGAAGGGTATTAAAGAATGAAAAAAATCTCTCGACAAAAATCGTAAAACAACGGTCTACCTACACAACTGCGGAATAAACATCAAACGTGTGTAGCTTCTCAATAAGTGCTGGTAAACCAAAGTACCAATTTTACTAAGCCCTTGGTAGGCAAGGATTATGCACTATGGTTTTACACGGTTATTTCCGATCTCCAGCACTTATTGAGAAGCTACAAACGTGTTAGATGCTGTAATGCCAAAAATCTCCAGTTCGACAATCTCCAGGGAATGAAACAGCTCAGTTAGAAGAGTGATAACCTGCTGTAGACTATGGAGGACAGCAGTATTTGGTTGATTTTCATCCAACCAGACATAATGATCAGTTCGATCGATATTGGAGTCTAAATGGATAGTAAATGTGTTGAGGCTTCGGTTTTTAACTATGATTTTTTTTCGACCATTGAAGCAGACACTCATAAATAAAAGGTGAAAATTAAGTTTTTCCTGGATTTTCTCTTTTGAAAAAGTAACACCGTCTGACACAGTACGGATGAGTGATATCATGGGCGGTGGTGATACCACGTTGATGCCCTGAGAGTTCAAAGTACTCAGAGGCAGGACCCGATAATGTGCTGATGAACAGAAAACTTCCTTCAGTATAGTGGTAAAAGTCTGGGCATTAATGGTTATGGCTTCTCCCAGTACCAGTAACGCTGGAATCCGATTTTCGGGCAGTGGCAACCTGTGGTTATCACTGTTTTCAGATCGTTCAATGCAGCTGATGTTGGTGTGAATCGTGCAGTAGTCTTTAGTGCAGATACGGCTGCACAGTGGGCAGTACTGTATGGCCTTGCTAAAGGCAGGAAACAGCAGAATACAGATGACTCCCGCTGTCCGAACTATCTTCCGAACTATCTTCCGAACTATCTTCCGAACTATCTTCCGAACTATCTTCCGAACTATCTTCCGAACTATCTTCAGAGCTATCTTCCGAACTATCTGAATGAACCCAGGTTGCGCCATGTCTATACCCAAAGTATTTGGAGATTCAGTCAAGCTGTAAACAAGCGAAACCCCAGCAATTTATGCAAAAGTAATTGGGGGCTTTCGTACCAGTTAGTAAGAATCAATAATCCAGCACCTTGAAATTTGGTAGTGGGTTAAACCTGTTAAATTGCATGAATATCAATCCCGAATTCCAATTTATTTATCAAAAGACCAATCACGATATCGTGCATTTTCTCTGATTTTGAAAAGCAAATTGTTTTACGAGCTAAACGCTTAATTCTAGTCCTGAAGTTGAGGTTTTTTCTCTCAATTTTCTGTGTACTCCTTTTCTATGTACTTTGGTTCAGTGATTCACAATTGAACCCGAGGGTTAATCATGAGGGCGGTGGTTTTGCGATATTCTGGCGAAAGAGTTGTCCATCTACTCAATATCCCCACTACTCAATATCCCCACTACTCAATAGCCTCTCATAGCTGTGTAACGGGTAAAAACTGTATTCTGGAACTTTTTGTCAGTTCTGATGATCGAACAGTTACTTATCAGTAAAGGCATTTCCATGGGATATAAAAAAGCAGTAGCACTGCTGGTCGCCAGCTTGTTCAGTGCTCTCACCCTTGCCGGTTGGGAAGACTTTAATAAAGGGTACACCAAGCCGTACTTAATGCCCTCAAGCATTCATCAGGCGCAGGGTCAGCTGAGCCGGTTTGCTCAAAAAAGAAGAGCGTCAGAAGCAAGGAAGAAACAGGAGGAAATCTGGAGGAAGAATCGGGCAGCCCCAATGAGAAGTGACAATCAGGGTGCTGATGAATTACAGCCACAGATTGAGCGACCAACGAACAGGCAGAGGCTGGATGCTTTAATAAACAGTGTTCCCAATGAGAGTCAGATTGAGTTTGGACTTGATGTGTTAAGGCCTTTCTATGTTGCAGTCAGAGCTGGGGAACAGCATCGTGAAGCATTGAAAAAAAATGATGTGCTCAACAATATGCTCAGTGATTATTCCGTGGATAACGTCAGCGAAATGAGGTATCAGCTCTATGAGATGGTAAGTCACAGTCTTGCCACAACTATTAACGATTCCTTCACAAACAGAGGCTGGCCTCAACCTAAACCAAAGTACTATCATTTATTTTCAGCGGATTTTTCTGATTTAAAGGATTATGAGGAAAAAGCCCGGGAATTATTCTATTACATCAGAAACAGTAATGGCCACTATGAACCCTCTCGAGTCGATACGAGACAGACGGCGAACTTCCTGTTCTATCATCTGGGTCTGCCTGAAAGTGACTATATCGTCTTAAGGGAGCGGTTCTTGTCTGAAATGTATGACGACTATCGCGGTATAAATCCCCTGGAAAAACTTATACGATTTATCGCTTTTCTGGTGGTTGAACATACCTTTGAATCTGATATCAATATTGGATTGGAACAGGGTATGTCTGTTGGCTGGAACCCGATATCTGACTTCAGCCAGGAAGGTACTTCTCACCGAATTTCTGAATCTTCTTATAAAAGCCTGCAACGGTTTCTGTACATGGCAGAAATGAAAACTTATACATTACTTTCACTCTGGCTTGATCAGTCCGATGAGGTTCATGCTTGTCATAGTTACAACTGTTATGGCTATCTACCTTTTATATTGAGATTGATAATTCCGATGTATATGACCAGAGCAGCTTATCAAGAAGAAAGGATTGCACCATATGAGGGATTCGAACCAACCCATTTTCACTGGTATCAAAAAGCCTGGGAAGGGGACAGCAAGGCAAAAGAGATGCGAGGATATGGAAGGGCTCATTTTTTCTTTGGATAACATTATGCCCTGTCAGGGGCTTACCCAGGAAAAAGCAATAGAGAGTCTATTCTGATTCGGGTTAAACATTAGACGTATCAGATGAGTAAGTATCAAAAATATGCAGCTCGATAATCTCCAGGGAATGAAGCAGCTCTGTCAACAGGATAATCAAATTCCGACTTGTATAGAGAGCGGCGATTGGTGTCTGATGACCATCCAGCCAGACTAAAAAGGTTGAATGGAGGTTGCGGTCAACATGGATGATAAATGTGTGGTGACATCGGTTTTTAACCTCGATTTTTTTTTGACCAATAAATACACCAAAAAAAAACACGTGATTTTCAAGGTTTGTCTGAATAAGTTCTTTTGAGAGAGAGTGTGCACCGGGCCAAATGCTGGTGAGTGATTCCAAGGATTCTGATGATGCTAGGTCGATGTTAAGAGAGCTCAGATAACTTGGAGGATGGATGCCGTAATTTTGTGGTTGTCCACAGAAAGTTTCCTTCAGCATGGTGGTAAAAGTCTGTGCATTGATGGTTATGGCATCTCCCAGTGCCAGTAACGCTGGTATCCGTTGTTTGGGCAGTGACAGCCTGTGGCTGTCACTGTTTTCAGATCGTTCAATGCAGCTGATGTTGGTGTGAATCGTGCAGTAGTCTTCAGTGCAGATATGGTTGCACAGAGGGCAGTACTGTACGGCCTTGCTAAAAGCAGGAAACAGCAGAATACAGATGACTCCCGCTGTCCGAACTATCTTCCGAACTATCTTCAGAGCTATCTTCAGAGCTATCTTCCGAACTATCTGAATGAACCCAGGTTGCGCCATGTCTATACCCAAAGTATTTGGAGATTCAGTCAAGCTGTAAACAAGCGAAACCCCAGCAATTTATGCAAAAGTAATTGGGGGCTTTCGTACCAGTTAGTAAGAACCAATAATCCAGCACCTTGAAATTCAATGGTATATAACTGTTTTAACTCTGCTTCAGTTGATCTTTCAGTTTGTCAGGAACCCCAGTGATAATAATCTGGTCTTTTATTTCATCGTAACGAACCTGACTGCCCAGTAGCTCTGCATCAAAAGCCAGGTTAAGACCTTTGCTACGACCGGTGTAACGAACCAGCTTCGTTAAGGTCCGCCGTTCCGGAGTCATTGGAGCGGCCATATCGTAATCCCGGGTGTTCACATACTTTTCAAATGCATCCGGTCCCGCTTCGCTGAGATGTCCGGTCAGTTCCTCCAGGGAAAGGCTTTCACCTTCCTCCAGCTTGCTTTGACAGTAGTCGTAGACCTGACGTTTGACAACAGCCCGGTGTTCTTCTGAAGGCTCCTCTTTGCAATAACCGGTTACCGCGTTAACCAGTGTGTCTGCTTCATCTTTGCTGCTGCTGGTCTCACTGCAGCCAATAGCCTGCTGGAAAACATCACTCAGCCTTTTACCACCTCTGGGGCGTAAAAAGGATAGGTATCTGGCGCTCTCCGGGTTTTTCTGCCATTCAGTCATATTGATTCTGCAGGCCAGAGACATCTTTGCCGTATCAAGGTACGACGTGTCTTCGATATTCAAATCATCGGTCACCGTAACGCTGACCTGGCTGCTTAACATGCACAGCAGGAGGTAACGGGTAAGTCCCTGTTGATAGTCCGCAAACAGTACATATCCTCCCCCCAGTGCTCCGGCTTCGTCCAGTTTCTCTCGAAGCTGATTCAGTGCGCTGATGCTGAGTTCGGTAAATGAAAGTTGATTTTCGAAGTACTGGCTCAATTGGAAAGGCAGGGAATCTTCAGACTTTTCGGTAAAGTGGCCATACTGTTTATCCTGCTTTTTATTATAGGTTTGCAGCAGATCTTCCAGCATGGCTTCCAGGGCGGGCGTTGCTGTCAGGCAGTCATTGGCCTGAATTGCCTGAAGATTTTCAGTTTCTGGAGATCGATCCAGTTGATGAACAATGATTTGTTTGATGGTCATGATTAGTTTTCGAAGTGCAATTTAAGGGATGTATGTAGCCTATGTTACTGTTCGATCAGTGACTGTGCATAGCTTTTGATGAATTAAAGGCCAGAGATAGCTGGACCAAAATGCAATCATGCATCCCTGAAACCATAACAGTGAATAGAGTACTGCGGGACTTTCTATAAATTCAGGTGAGGTGAGTCTTAGTTTCCACATCAGGATAACCAGAATCAACCCCGGTAATGTCCGGGTGACAATTAACTTGAAGGTCGTCGGGCATTGAGTCATTTTTCCCGAAAGAAATGCCATCTTGCAACCCACTGCTGCTCCTGAAAGCAAGCCGGTATAAAAAAAGAGTTTCTGGTAAGGAAATGAATTTTCATTGTTAATAACCAGTTCAAAAAGGTGTTGAATACTCAGCGTTATGACGAGAGGCAGGCTGCTGATCAGAAAAATAATAAACAGTTGTTTTCTCAGAGTTTTCTGTTTCAACCAATGGAGTATCCGTGTTTCGAGAATCGACCAGAGAAAAAGGAATAAAATCCCGAGACCAAGACCCGCCAGTACCTGTACAGGATAATGAACGGCCAGAAACAGTCTTGATACTGCAATGGTCATCGAGATCATCAGGGCGATAAGCCAAAAACTGATCTTTCGTATACTCCAGGCTGAAAGCCCCCAGAATACAATGGCATTCTGACTGTGTCCTGAAGGCATACCGTGTGCCCTTTCTGTAACACCCTGAAACAGGTTCTGGTATTCCCAGTAGGGCCGTGGAGAGATGAAGAAATGACGACAACAACCGAATACTATAGTGCTCATCAGAATGCCGCAGGTGAGCCGTGCTCCGATCACAGCATAGCCGCTCCAGTAGAGTGCAGCGGTGATTATAAGATAGAACTTTGCATACGTATGAAGCGAAAGCCAGCGCAGGTAATCGGCAAAAGGCATCAGAAATTCTTGTAATTCGGTAATCAGGGCAACTGAATCCATTAATGTCACCTGACGTTGAATATTATATCGAGACCATCTTTAACCCGTTGATCCAGTCTGTGCTGATTGTGATCAACCCGAGTCATAAGCTGCAGACTCAGGTAGAGATTCAGAAGCTCATTGACCTGCTTGTTGTCATGATGATGAGCGTCTTCATGTTGCCTGGGTGAATCGGATATGAGGTTGGCTTTTCTGATGGCTCTATCCAGACCTTTAACAATGTTATTCAGGCCTTTCTGAACCAGATCGCTGGCATCCTGAGGTAACAGATGGAGTTCTGTGCAGGTGCAGGCAAGAAAGCAACAGCTTTTGAATTGTAATTCACTGGGATGGCGATAGCCTGATGTGAGAAACCGTCTGAGACCTGAACCGGGAGGACCTTTATAAAGGTTTCGGTCAATTCTTGGCTGAAGATGACACTGTATATAATGCTTTAAAACGGCAACATAGAGACACTCTTTACTTTGAAAGTGGTAATAGAGACTGCCCGGGTGCATATCTGTTACGTCTTCCAGTTGTTTTAAAGAGGCGGCAGCGTACCCCCTGGACCAAAAAAGCTCCAGGGCATTATCCAGTACCTGTTTCTTGTCAAAGACTGACTGTCGTCCCATATTCTGATAGCTAGTTCGTTAACAGCGTTACTCAATGTAAGATCAATCTAGCAGAGATTATCTGTTCAACCTAGATTCAGCAGTTGGGCGCTAAAGTTTTCCTTAGACCCTTGGAGTTAAAGCCTTAGCGATGAATTTATTGCTCATCTGCTAACTGAGTCAGAGTTCGCTCTGCGGTTTTGTGAAAAATCTGAACGTCCTCAGCCGCGTTGCGCCGTTTGCCTCGGACTACGGCCATTGGCTACACGTCGCGCCTTGCTGAGAACGCCCGGATTTCCCACAAAATCCGCATCAAACTGCTGAATCCAGGTTCAATAAAAAATCTCTTATTGCGCTTTTGTTTTTTCCTCCAGGAGTTTCCATCGTCCATATTCCCTGAGTTCGGTAAAATGATTCCGGATATTTGGAGGTAACTGATTAAACAGCTTCTTTTTGGTGACCAGGTAATCCCTTTTGTTATCATCAAGAGTGTCCTGTAATTTATCCAGATCATTAATGAGTAATGCTTTGCCGGATGAATAGTAACGGGCTGAAAAGGGACGGCTCTGCCAATAGATTATGTCACCAGACCTTTCTGATTGAATGTTACTGCTTATGTGCGGAATGCTTTCAATAAGCTCTTTCTGGGATGGTTTACCTAATCCTTTGATCAGGGCGCCTGTGACAATCAACATAAGGACCGGGGTTAGGGTGGCTATGATCAGAATTCGTTTTGTGACAGTCGACCATTGATTGCTCCAGCTATTGCTCCAGTATGTAGCCAGCAAAATAGCCATAGCGGGCGCCACAGGCAGGGCATAGGTCCAGATAAGGTTTCGTGAAAAGGTGAAGAAAATCAGGGGAACCAGAAGCCATAAGAGAAGAAAGCCCTGCCATTGATTGATGTTTTCTTTATGCCCCTTGAACCGATTCCAGAGAAACTTAATGCCAATGGCAACAATGATCAGAGACCAGGGAAAGCCACCCTGTAGCCAGCGCACCCATATAATGCCCAGAGGGCGAATATGAGCGTTGCCATACTGATCACCATCCCAGCCACTGTCTGTGTATCGGGAAAAATGCTCACCAATAATAAAGTAATCCAGAAACCCCGGGGTTTTGATTTCAGCTGCAATATACCAGGGCAGGGCCACGAGCATGGTTATCAGGGTGCCTTTAACCCAGGGGAATTTTTTCCAGAGCAGCAACAATCTGTTTTCCGGAAGACACCAGAAAAAAACAGGCAGTCCGGCAAGTACCAGGGCAGCAGGCCCTTTTGACAAAAGAGCTGTTCCACAGGCTATAAAAAAAATATACTGCCATCGGCGTGTTTCCTGCCGGTACTCTGAATTCCAGCTAATCCAGAAGGCAGTCAGGATCATGGTAATTGAAAGTAACATGACAGGTTCAGCCAGTAAGGCACCGGAAAGAACCAGAAACATGGCGGTGCTGACCAGAATTAATACGGCCAGTCTCGCCTGTGAACGTCCCAATTGAAACACGGTCAGTCGCCAGGTCAGCCAGATGACACCCAGGCTGCAGATCAGCGACGGCAGGCGGGCAGCAAATTCATTAATGCCAAAAATTTTGAATGATAGTGCAGAAAGCCAGATAAACAGAGGGGGTTTGCCCCAGAATGGAATGCCGTAGTCAAACCAGGGCGTGATCCAGTCATTGGTTTCCACCATTAGACGAACCATTTCACCATAGCGGGCTTCTGAAGTATCCTGCAGCGGATAGAAACCAATGCCCAGTAAACGAATCACCAGAGCCGATACAATTATAAACAGGCAGGCAGTCCAGGGAGAAAGAGGTTCTTTGAAAAGAAGCTTTTTAAAAAGAGGCATTTTGAACAGGGGCCTTTTGAACAGATTATTCATTGTTCGTCGTTAACAATCCATGTTGATGTCAGTAAGTTAATTTCGATGAGCATAGTTTTTTTCATACACCGCTTTCCCCATTCGATTGATTTGCATTTGAATCATTTTGTCAAAGGCGTTTAACAGGGATTGATGTACAGATTTATTTTTATCTATTTGTCTTAACAATACCACTGCTGCCTCAATGGTGGAAAGGGCTTCCGGTGAGGGAACTTTGCGAATGCGGTAATCTGATGTCAGGTTGTGGTCAAGGAATATTGAAGGAAGTGCTTGTAAAACAGGATTGCAATGGAAAATCTTACGCGCTTTACGCCATGTGCCGTCCAGAATAATCATCATCTCAGGCATATCCTGCTCAGTTAATTCGCTGGCATTGACAGCATTTTTTCCTGGAAATAACAGGGCGCATTTTTTCTGACTGAGTATTTCTTTTAGATCCCTGTTATCAGAGAAGTCTTCCCCAACAAAAATCTGGCAATTTCTGAAACCAATTTCAGCAATCCGGGCCGTATTCATGGGATGGTGGGTTTCTTTCGGATGCTGCAAAATAATAAGGTCAATACAGGCTTCCGTTTCTTTGATTTCGGAACAGTAACAGTAGTTCAGCGGACGCTGACATCGCAGGCATTTTTCTCTTTTTGATCTGACCGGTTCCGGTGACATCGTTGTTATCCTGAATACTCTATTGAAGGGATACGCAGTATCTGATTATGAAACAAGTTTTCTGAAAGTGAGATTGATTCTGGCACCAACCGTTCGGCGGGTTTTAGTGATGCAGTGTTGCCAGTATTTCTGGGTTTCACCGGCCATTATCAACAATGATCCGGATGGTAGGTCCAGTGAGATAGGCTCCAGCTCTTTATTATAGCGATGGCGTAACCGGAATCGCCTTATTTCCCCCAGACTCAGGGACGCGATAACCGGATTTTCCCCCAGCTCGGGTTCATTGTCGGAATGCCAGCCATTACTGTCCTGGCCGTGGCGATATTGATTGAGTAAAACCGAATTTAATTCATGCTGACAAAGTGCTTCAACAGAGGAACGGATATTCTGAAGAGTAGAAGTCCATGGCTGAGGCTCAAGATCAATGCCTGAATAGCGGTAGTGGCAGTTCCTGTCACCATACCAGGCCTGCAGTCGGGGAATAGGCATGGTTTTTCCATACAGTTTTATCAGATCCTGATGCCAGGGTGTTTCCTTTAGTAGCTGTCCGAATAGACTGTCAGCATCGGCCTCTTTAAGAAAGTCAGGATAGAGTTTCAATTCGGCATTGTCTGCCGGAATCCGGATTGATGAACGTTTTCTCATCGGAGCAGTATAAACAACCGGGTGCAGAAAAAGAATATTAACGGGTTTGATTCCCGGTGATACACTTCACTTCTGGTAAAACACTTCATTGAATTTAACAGGGAAAGGCTATGCATTGTCATGAAATTGATTACCGATTGATTGGTGAATCCATGCAGATGGTTGAGGTGGAGCTCGATCCGGGTGAGAGCGTCATTGCCGAAGCGGGCGCCATGAATTATCTGGAAGAAAATATTATCTTCGAGAGCAAAATGGGTGATGGTTCAGACGTAAATCAGGGGTTTATGGGAAAGCTGTTCAGTGCCGGAAAAAGGATGATCACCGGTGAATCTATCTTCATGACACACTTTACCAATGAAGGCTCTGGTAAACAGAAAGTTGCCTTCGCTGCTCCCTTTCCGGGCACCATTATTCCTTTGGATATGTCTACCCTCGGTGAAGAAGTGACACTGCAGAAAGATTCATTTCTCTGTGCCGCCCTGGGAACCAAAGTGGATATTGCTTTTCAGCGTAAACTGGGTGCCGGTTTTTTTGGTGGAGAAGGATTTATTCTCGAGAAGCTGACCGGTGATGGCATGGCCTTTGCCCATGCTGGCGGATCGGTCATAGAAAAAGAACTGAATGGTGAAACACTTCGTCTCGATACCGGCTGTGTTGTTGGTTTCACTTCGGGTATTGATTTCGATATCCAGATGGTGAAAGGCTTGAAAAGCATGTTTTTTGGTGGGGAAGGGTTATTTCTGGCTACTTTGAGTGGTCATGGAAAAGTATGGATTCAGAGTCTGCCGTTCTCAAGACTGGCTGACCGGGTAATGCAGCATGCGCCAGCAAGTATCACTGGCGATAGTGATTAACGTCGATCTTTAACGAACGTACTGCATTGATTCCACTGTAATCAACCGGTCTCTTCCTGAAAAATAGAAGAAACCGGTTGGCTTCAATTATCTTTTCCCCGGAATAATACCGGACGAGGACGTTTGACCAGTAGATGTTTGACCAGTCTGTTGATCAAAGTTTTTCAAAGATCGAAGAAACAATCCCAGTCCACCCACACAGAGCACAAGAATAGTGATCAACTCAAAGGCGGTCATGGTTTTCAGTATGAATTGTGTGGATGCAATGACACCAAAAATCATCGCGGCTAATGATCCCAGAGTCAGTAACCAGCCGATGAAATTCCGACCGTTATAAAACAGCATACCGACACCGAAGATAAAGGGAATCATCACCATGCCACTGGTAATGCCCACCTGCTGCCCAAACATCGACATGCCAAAGAGTCGGGCACCCATGCCAAAACTCATTGTCACTTTGATGGACTGCAATAACATATAAAAACCGCCACACATCATGGCCAGCCCCATCAAAAAATTACCGACACCGCCCTGGGTGCCTCCTGCGCCATTCATTCTTTAATAACTCCTTTCTGGGTGTTTTCGGTGGACACTGTCCGGGTGATTTTACGTCGACTGCCTTCGCTTTCTTTCCATGATTTCAAATCGTCGGTGAGTTCGTTAACTTTTCGGAGAATGTTAATATCCAGCCCGATTTTTTTATCCATAGCGGTGGCCACTGGTATAAAAGAGACTTCAATGGTGCTGGCTAACTGTTCAAGAATATCTTTCATTCCGGTCACGGGCTGGTTAATCACTTCAACATCCATACTGGCATTGGCAATGGTGCTATTCAGATGTTGCAGTTGTCGGGTAATACCCAGAACCAGTTTTTGCAGATCAGAATTCACTGGGCCTGCTTCCCCTTTTTGGGAAGAGTTTTGGGAAGAGTTTTGGGACGAGTTTTTGGACGAGTTTTTGGAAGAGTTCCCGGATGGATGCTTCAGGGTCTGGTTAATGGTAACCAGTGTGCGATTCATATCCACAACCTGACTGGCCATCATGCTCAGACTGTCGGCATCCTTGCCCCCCAGGGATTGTTGCTTGCTGAATTCGTTTTTGATGGATAGCCATCGTGTCGCTTCACTGTCGCTTAAACTATCCCGTATCTCAGACAGTTTCAGCAGGTTTTCTTCTGCTCCGTGAGTCAGCGTCTGAGCCTCGCCAATATAATGATCAGCTATTAATGACTGGAGTTCCGATTCATTCATGATGGCGACGATTTTTTCAGCCATCTTATTCATATTCCGATAGCTGCCCTGAAGTTTGAAGGGCGGCTCTGTACGATATTGATCCGCCTGGGCAGCCGATGCAATATAGGCTTGATTCACCTTTAGAACCACGGCCTGCACTGTCAGTAATTTCTGAATGACACTGACCATTTCCTGCACTTCGGCGCTGCTGTAATTTCCCTTGAGATTGCCAGAGGCGCCATTGTTACCACTGGCCATATCCATGACCGTATAAACATCGTCCATACCCTGTCGTGTCAGGGGCGCCAAAACCGGATTGGACGTAAGGCAGTTTTCAATATAACTGCTCCTGAAGGCATCTTCGCTGTCGCCCAGAATGTCACCGAGATTATAAATATCGGCCCGGTTAGCCAGCATATCGGGAATGCGGAATACATCACCGGATTCAGTGTATGGGTTTCCGGCCATCACTACGCAGAATTTTCGACCCCGTAGATCATAGGTTTTGGTGTTGCCCTTCCAAACCCCTTCTATGCGGCGGGTACCATCACACAATGAGATAAATTTCTGTAAAAACTCAGGATCGGTGTGCTGAATGTCATCCAGATAAAGCATACAGCTGTCGCCCATTTCCAGGGCAAGATTGAGCTTTTCCAATTCCTGTCGTGCCGTCGCATTGGGTGCCTGGGCCGGATCAAGGGAGGTGACATCATGACCCAGGGATGGGCAGTTAATCTTCATGAAGATCAGTCCCAGACGATTGGCAACATACTCCATAAGGGTTGTTTTACCGTATCCGGGCGGAGATATCAGCAGTAGCAGCCCCATCTGGTCTGTACGACGATTTTCATCAGCACTGCCCATTTGCTTGGCAAGGTTGTCACCGAGAATGGGAAAGTAGACTTCATTGATCAGGCGGTTCCGGACAAAGGAGGACAGAGGACGTGCCTTGAAATTATCCAGATGAAGCGTATTGCGTTGTTCTGACAATAGCTGGTGTCTGGTGGCGGCCAGCTGATGAAAACGGTCCACTTCTACCCCTGAAAACTGGGATAAACGATCACAGAATTCATCAATACTGAAAGGCAGTGCCCCGTCAGCAATACGGTCATGGGCTCCCAGCAACCCTTCGATTTTCTGTTGCTCTGGCAGAGACACTAATTGCCAGTTATTGAGTGGGTCCAGCAAAAACAGGGCGGCATCACTTAATACTGAATCCGGTTGTTCAAGGTTCCTGCTATCAGAAAATGCCCGTAGCCAATCCATGGCCAGTTGCCATTGGCGAGCCGGAAGTGAACTGAGTTTTTTCTGGGTTTTCAACCAGTTTTTCCAGCTTCCGGATTCCTCAATATGTTGTTGTAAATTGCAGGCGAGTTTTTTACCTGATTCACTGAGTACAAACTGCCCCTTGTTGTCACCCAGTATTGCAACGAGGCAGATGGCGGCGTTGTGGCAGGCGTTTTTATTGCCCGGCATTTCTTCAAAACAAAACCAGTCGTCTATTTCTTCTTCAACTTCCTGTTCCAGTTTACGCAGTGAGCGACTGTCGCCAAGTTGCCGGAACAGTAGCGCGGCATTGTCGGCACGGCTTTTCCAGAGAGACTGTTCCTGTTCATCAAGTTGTCGCCAGAACATAAAGGCCAGGGTTCTGATATGACCGCTGTATCTAAGCAGGCCACCGGAAGACAGAGAGTCCAGTAATTTGATCAGGATTTTACCCGCATCCTGATCGTGAATGCCTTTCTCATAGCCTTCCTGATATCGAGGGGAAGCAAAGCTCTGAATCACTTTCAAACAGCGTTGTTCATCCTGTCGGATCTCTTCCAGCAATTCTTCATTCAAATCATCGGTTTGCTGACGGGCGGCGGAGAGTATTTGCCATGCCAGAAATTCAGAACGGTACACCTGGCTGTTTTCCGAGAGCAGAGGCTGATTCCAGAGATCGCTGAGTTCACTGAGTGCCTGATTTTCGATTTTTTCGTAATAACGGGTGCCGGTGAGATGGAGAAAAATGCCTTCATCTCTGGGTACCAGTGAAACGTCCAGAGGCTGGCGGTTCACGGTAAACCGGTGTTTGCCCATGCGGATCAGATCGCCGCCACCCTCGTAAATTTCTGCCTTGTCCCGAACCGCTTTTGTTGCCTGATCCTGTATTGACTTGAGTCGTGACAGCAGAGCCTCTGCCTTTACGCTGTCGTTCAACGTCATCAGGGAGTCTGACAGACTGTGTACTTTCTGTACCATATTGTCTGCAGCAAAATAACTGATTAAGGCTTCAATTTCAGTAAAACCCATGGCCCGACGCTCTATGCCGTCAAGAACCCGGTCTGCAGAATCACTGACTCGCTGACAGCGACGCTGTCGTTCATCCAGCTGTGTCTGTTTCTTGCTTTGAAAACTGTCGAAGAGGTCATCCCGTTTATCGAGAATCTCTGACAGAAACTGCTCATGATCAGAAAACCGGCTTTCCAGCTCTTCCAGCTGAACGGACAGTCTGGTGAGTTCTTCATCACACTTTTCCGGAGAGTCACTGCGAGAAAGTGCATTGGCCTTATTCATGCCAAACAATCGGAATTGAGCACCAAATTCGGCAATGGCTTCGGCAGAGCCCATGGATTTCTGTCGATTTCTGATGCCTGCCCGAACCTGATTGAGTTGGGCAAAAACACTCCCGGTTCGTTCCAGAATATCAGCGCGGACGGTGGCGTCGTCCACATTCAGACTGTTGAGTGTTGCCACCAGAAGATTCATGTTGTCTTCCATGGCCGTCAGAGAAGCAACGTATTCCTGAAGAGCGTGGGTGGTTTCAGCCTGGGCAGATTCAGATTGCAGACGAGATAACTGTTCGAGCCAGGGGGCCAGGGATTCAGTCTGGCTGGCAAAGGCTATGGTGTCACTGGATAACTGCGCGAGAAGCTCGTTGAGCTCCAGATCCAGTTCATCCAGCCGTTGGCTGTTGATGTACCGGGTATCCCTGATGGTCAGTAACTGACCTTTGGCCGTCTTCAATTGTTCCAGGCTTTCAACGTATTCGCTGATACTGGTGAACCGGCTTCGGTGTATGTTGCTGATCAGATTTTTCTGGCGTTGTTCTGCATCAGACAACAATTGATCTGCCCGTTTACGAATTTGCTGAACCTTGTCGAATTCGTCCAGTACCTGTTCTGCAGTGACCATGATGGCACTGATATCGGTCTGCAGGTCGCCTGAATCATTGTGTTCCAGCCAGTGAAAACTGTCCTGAAGCTGGCGACACTGGTCTATCAGGGCTTTATACACCTGGCTGGATGGAGACAGACTATTCACTGCCTTGCCCACACTGTAGAGATCCGAAATGGCGCGCACGACTTCGGCATTACCAATGGTGGTCAGAAATCCTTCACCCTGGGGCTGGGCTGCCGAGAACTCATCACTGCAGTAAGCGGTTTCCCAGACCTGCATTGGATGTATACGGGTGGGCTCTTCACTGTCGGCACTGAACACCACCAGTTGGCCGTCATCATAAAACGCATAACCATGGCAGCTGATGGGATTATTCATTTCCTTACGAATCAGGTTGTAGGAGCAGAGCAGTATCTGTCCCAGCCGGTGTTCGTAGAAAACATAGAGAACATCTTCACCATTAGGAGAGCGTATACGACGTTTAAAGTCCAACTCATCCGTTTCTACCGATGAAAACAGTTTCTCTTCGCCGGTAGTCAGATAGTAACCACCGGGGAAAACCAGACCATGGTCTTCAGGCAGGGGCAGGCAGGATTGTCCCAGGGCATCCTGACGTGTCACTTCCTGAAGCAGTGCGTTATAAATCAGGTAACGATAGTGTTCTTCGCGATAGGGTTTAACCTTGATTAAAATCAGTCCTGAGACTTCGGCATAACTGATCTCGGCATCATCAAGAGACTGATGACTGTCGTCCACCGGTTCTGAATAGATACCCTGACCGGATTCCGTATTGTCTTCTACCTTTATGGTGAGATCACCATTGATGGTTTCAATAAAAATTTTGTCGAGTATATTCAGGTGAGGGTGTGAGCCGGTACTCTGATCATCCCGTCCCAGTTTGATCCATTCAAAGGGATGGCTGGGAGGAAGCAGCATATCCCTCTCGCCCCGGTTATCAATGTAGGTGGCCTGGTCACCTGATGATGTTGTCTCAATAGACCAGCGAAACACCCTGATATCGGATAGTTGCTTGCCAATCTGAAAGGCCGCCAGAAGTTTGCTGCCGGTATTTCGCAGAGAAATCAGCTTGGCTTGTTTGTAGTATGAATAAAGCTCTTTGAAGTCTTCCTGAAAGCGGCGGTCATCAAGAAAAGTGTCCGTCATGCTGACGGGTTCAAAACCAAAGCCGGCATTATCATCGTTGTTGTTGCCGGTCAGTTTATAGAGGGCGAAAACATCACTGATTTCTGTGCCCTGCTTTAAACCGATAAAAACGTTATAGCCGAACAGCAGTACATCGCCAATCCGCACTAGGTCACGGGCAACGCAGTTATTTTCTGTGCGAGCTCTGGCTCTGCCCAGCATGGACAGTTCCTGACTGCCAAACTGTTCAGTGCGTGCATGATTCAGCTGCTCAGTTTTAACCGTTAGTGCCTGAGTCTGACTGGTCAGGCGCTTTTGAAACACTTCATAGGCTCCACCCTGAACCATTGCGGATTCTTCTGTCTGCTGTTCCACTGCCACGGGCTACTCCTTATTTATTTCTGAATTGTGTGGTTATGCACTTTCTTTCCGGGCCGCTTCCAGAAGTGTCTTGGCCACTTCTTTCTGGCTGTCGGATGAACCACGGTTCAGAAACTGGGTCAGTAGTCCTGTAGCATTTCGGAGTGTTTCAGACTTATCAAGGGCTCCATCCAGAGATTTACCCACAGACAACGCCTTAACAAAATTGTCAAAGTAGTTACCATCGCCGGCCACAATATCAATGTTGGCTTTTTTCAGCGCTTCAGCCAAAACGGCCGCCTGATCAGAGGCAATATGCTTGTTCGCTTCAATATTCGCCATGGCTTTTTGAAGATCAGCATCAAGGTTGAGACGGAACTCTTCATGGGAACGAGCCTGATCATCCATCAGATTCATGGCATCCAGTTTTTCACGCAGGCCATCGGCTTCAGCCCTGGCTTTCAGGCGCAGTGAATCCGCTTCTGCTTCACCACGTTTGGCAATGGCTTCCGCTTCTGCCACTTGCACTTTGACGACGACTAAAGCCTGTTTTTCTTCACCGGCGGCATCGGCATCCTTCACACGTACTTTCGCCATGCCCTGCTGTTCGATACCTTCTGCTTCCGCGTTCATGCTTTCACGCAGCACTGAAGCCTTGGCCATGCCTTCCTTCTCGATAGCATCGGCCTGGGCAACCTGTACCTGTGCCTGTGCCAGTCCGGGAGCTGCATGTTCAGCCTTAACGCCCTCTGCCCGTTTTATGGCCGCTTCAGCGTCTTTTCCGGCAATTTCCAGATCCGCGTTTGCCAGAATAAGTTTTTCTCTGGCTTTATGGCTCGCACGCTTTTCTGATGCTTCTGCTGCTTTCAACTCTTTAACAAGGGATTCTTCAGCTTCTGCCTCGGCCTGAAGAACCAGAACTTCCTTGGCTCGTTGGGCTTCAGACACCTGACGTACTTTTTTAATGTTCTCTTCTTCTTCCGCTACCGAACGATCAACGATAACCCTTTCACGAACCACATCGGCAATCAGACGCTTCTCTTCTTCCAACGATTTCTCTTTGGAAATTCTCTGGAGTTCAACTTCCTTTTCACGGGAAATAGCTTCCAGCTGACGTACCCGTTCAACCTTTTCTATTTCTATGGCGATAGCCCGCTCACGATTCTTTCCGGCGACTTCAACTTCTCTCTGTTTGTTCTGTTCCTGAACTTCCAGTTCCTGAGCTGTTTCAATCTGGGCTCTTTCAGCTTTCAATCTTTCTTCAGCACTGATACGTTCGATTTCCGCCTGCTCACGAGCCTGTACAGTAACCACTTCACGATTCTGGCGGGCTTCTGCATCGGCCTGCTGTCGTTCAAGCTCAAGAATCATCTCCTTGGCTTCAACATCTTTTTTCTTGATCTGCATCTGCTCATCACGTTCCAGCTCATTGGTTTTGATGTGCTGAACGGCTGTGAGCTCTGTGATTTTCCGGATACCCTGGGCATCCAGAATGTTATTACTGTCGAGTTGGCTGACAGGTGTCTGTTCCAGGTAGTCAATGGCAGCATCTTCCAGAACGTAACCATTCAGATCATTGCCAATAACAGAAATAATCTGGTCTCGAAACTTGTCACGCTCACGGTACAGATCTTCAAAGTCCATCTGCTTGCCGACGGTTTTCAGGGCTTCACTGAATTTGGCGCTGAACAGTTCTTCCAGTGTTTCCTGATCCGAAGCCCGGGCACAGCCTATGGCCTGAGCCACTTTTAAAACGTCTTCACGGGTTTTGTTGACCCGTACAAAAAAAGCCACAGAAATATCCGCGCGGATATTGTCACGGCAGATCAGGCCATCACTGCCTCGTCTGTTGATTTCTAGGGTTTTGAGGGAGATTCTCATCAGTTCTTTTTTATGGATCACTGGCCAGACCAGTCGACCGGTAAAAGTAACTTCAGGCTCTGCTTTCAGGGTGTTGACGATCATCGCCATGCCCTGTTCCACCTTGAGGTAGAATTTACTGATGATTAATGCGATTCCAAATAACCCGAAAAGCCCCAATCCGAGAATTGTGAGAAAAGGCATGATGGTTTCAAGTGTCGGCATAATGCACTCCTTGCTGAAAATGTATTTTTATATAAATCAGTGATAGTTGGTTCAGTAATGGGATCAGTCCAGACTGACAACCCTGTATGTGTTTTCTTCTTCGTTGTATTCTGCCAGTGTAACTTTGTCGCCTTTTTTAATGAGGTTGTTATCTGGCGCTCTGATCTGCAGAATTAATCCGGCTCCGCCGTCGTCCAGTTCAGCCTGGCCAAACTGGTTAGTCACCGATCCGGTAGTCACCGTACCGGTCTGCCCCAATAGGCTGCTGCTGGTAGCGGCAGTGTGATTTTGAAACAATCCTTTCAGGGGGCGAATAAGAACGGCGGTGGTCACTACAGAGACAAAAAAACTGATCAGAAGAGCCACGCCTGCTCCCAGGAAGTACAGCCAGTCAATAACCAGTAGTGGTAAGAGGTATAAATCAAGGAAATAACAGGCAATCCAGCCAGTGGCGGCCATAAGGGTAAATACGACGGTGACCGGAACACCGGTCAGACCAAAGGTGAAGAGAAAACCTGTGAGTCCTCCCAGTCCTTCACTGCCGCTTTCAAGGTCACTGCTACTTTCAAGGTCAATGTCGATATCACCATCGAGAATATCCAGATCAAAGATTCCGAAGATAGCGGATAGCCAGTAAAAAGCAGCTATACAGAGGAAAAAAGTCCAGATAACGGTTGGAAACCCAAGGCTGGTTGCAAAAAACAGCGCCATCAATGACTCCTGTATATTGTTGTTTTTCTTGTAAATAAAAATTCAGTGACTGTTTCAGTGACTGTTTTATAGTTAAACTATTGATGCCGTTCTGGTGTCAGCTTGTTTCTTTTATATGCAGGGCTAATAACTCTGCCGCTTTATGTTTGATGGACACCCGGTCATTGATGTCCAGATCGTATTGTTCTGCCAGTTGCCGAATCTCTTCTTCAGACAACGAAATTGAAAGCCGTAGTCGCCTTGGTCGTTCCCGCGTTGGTAAACCCAGTAACTGACGAATTCTGTCTGACGGGTTCATATCCATCTCGAGAGCTTCTCGCCTGATGGCTTTCTGAATATCTTCATCCAGATCAAAGGCTATCTGTACCGCACGGACAGCCCTGGCTTCCTGCTCCCAGCTCTCAGGTAACGTTGGCTGTTTGACCGTTTTTCTGGTCACTGCTTTTCCCCGGGTTAATCGTTGGATCGTAGTCTTTGCAGTACGGAATCAAGTTGTTGATGACCGGTTATCCCTGCAGCTTCAAGTTTTTGTTCAATGGTCTGATTCGATAGTTCAGCTTCAATCTGCTGGTTCGCTTCCAGATTAGCCTCGTTTTCCTGCTGCCTGTTCTTGATGTTTGCAAGAGTAGCCCGGGCGGTCACCAGGCTGGAATCAGAGGATGAGAAGTTTCGGGTAATGGTGGCCGTTGCTTTCTGAACCTGCTCTGTGGTTTTCACCATGGCCAGCTGTCTATCATAGTTATTCAGCTGTGCCTCGGCATCGGTGACGATCTTTTTAAGGTTGGCAACCTGTTTTTTGTAGCCTTTGAAGACGGTCTTCAGATGACTGATTTCAGTTTCCAGTGTCAGTATTTTATTGGCCACTTCAAGAGCCAGAGCGTGCTGATTATTTGCCAGCGCTTTTCGAGCATTATCTTCCTGCTCTTCAAGTCGAGCGGCAAATTCCGCGAGTTCGTTTTTAGCCTGTTTTTTTTGTCGGATCACCAGATCAAGACTGCCACGTGCTTCTCTGAGTTGTTCCCTGGCATCCTGGAGTTCCTGTTGAAACATCCGGGTGCTGTCAGCATCCAGAACCGAATCGGTAATTTCCCTGGCACTGGCTTTAAACAGAGTCATCATTTTTTGCAGAATGTTCATTCAGTTCCCTCCTTAAACCAGATATTCAGATAATGCCTGAACTGCTTCCAGCGCATTATCATGAAGAATAATCACTTCATGGGTAATATCTTCTGTGGTGGACTGATTATGCAGTGCACCAAATAGAACAGTATGTTCCCCGGTTCTGGCAAAAGATGACAAAGGCATTGGAATATTTAATTCCAACATGGCCTCATAAAGATCGGCGCGGCATTCATTAATGATTTCATGGTCATGCCATAGATAGACAATACAAAGAATTTGTTGCCCGGTAACAGTGATATAGACTGGCAGGGTGTCAGGGATTTGCTGTGAACCGGGCAGGGTGCGACGAGAGACCTGTAATTGCAGAACAGGCTCTTCTCCCGAAAGTAACAGGGCATTGAATTGATAGCCTTGGGGTGCCGGGCAATCATCAAAAAAACGGGCCAGACTGTAGATATCCATATTTATTCATCCCTGACATATTATGTCGATGATCAAGATGTCATTCATGACATAAAATGTCAAATAGAGTTCCCTCGTAGTGTATGTTTAATGTTCAAAATGTGATCTGGTCGACTTTCTTGTGCAGGCTGAGGGAAAAATTAAGGGATTGAGGATGGGGCATTAGCAGAGTAGAGGGTAGAGTGGAGAGTGGAGAGTGGAGAGTGGAGAGTGGAGAGTGGAGAGTGGAGAGTGGAGAGTGGAGAGTGGAGAGTGGAGAGTGGAGAGTGGAGAAAACAGAGAGAGTATTGTTCGGCAGGCTCACTCATAAAGTGATCTGCCGGAATATTGTTGTTTTTCAGGCTTCAGCAGTGAGAGTATTTCAATCTGAATCCAGGTTCAACGCTGCTTCATTTGAAAAATCAGCTTTTCAACGGTGCAGTCAAAATCAAACATGGCTCGAATGATCGTATGACCGTTGTCGTCAATGGTTTTGGCCGACATTTTGCAGTTACCCGAGCCGATTTTTCTGGCATTTTTCTGCAGGTTTTCCAATTCATATTCTGCCTCGACTCCCGATAGATCCACCGTAAGACAGGTGTCATCTTCTTTAATAATCGTTCCTACTTCAACGCAGTTACAGGCAAGACTTTCATAGGGATCTTTATCGTTCATGACTACACCTTTGGGTTTTTCACGTTTTGCATTTTGAGAAGAACAGCATGAGACATTGAAGAAAAGGAGAGGGAGGAACCCTGCCTTTCAATTGATACCCGATCATAGGCCTGTTCGATACTTTAGACCAGTTAATACCGGCAGGAAGTGATAAGTAGATTCGCCTATTTTTGACGGTGCCTTTCTCCATCCTTTCTCAGTCACAGTTCTGGTTAAACAGGACGTATTATGACATTCAGTGAATATAAACCTCTGACCAATGTGTCGCATAACATCTGCTCATGTGCCTGTTTTTTCTCTTAGCTGTTGAATGAGGGATTGTAGAACGTTCTTTTGAGGCTCTGATGCATATTGACTGATGGAATCAAAAAAAGTGAGCATGCTCTGTAATGTTTCAATGTAAGGCGACAGATCCTCTATATAGATGATCATCTCTAGAATGGCATTCAATATTTGCACACTATGACGAAACAGAACGAGCATTTTTTCTTCATGGTTACTGGCCTGAAGAACCTCAGCTGCATTAATGGAATAGGCTGATTGCTGTGTTGGCTGGCATTTCGGGGAAGATGCCTGCGAACATTGGCGCGTCATGAAATGCTCGACAGATTCCCTGTCATTTTCGTTGCTGGTGGCAGACAGGATAAATTCAGCCAGTATTCGGGCATAACGTCCTTCAATAGTGCCCAGGCCGGGAATTGCCTTGTAATCGTCGGTGATGGCATTTAACCAGCGATGCCAGTCTGTCAGACGGGCTTCCTGGCTTCTTTCCGGACATGAATCCATGTTTTGAAGAATGATCTTGAATAGCATTTTTGCGGGTTTATTGAGAAGCAGAAATTCCTCGGGTTCTACTGTATGTTCATCATCCAGGGCGAAGCAGAAATGTCGTTCTGTACTTTCTTCTGTTGATTCTGTTGATTCTGTTGATTCTGTTGATTCTGTTGAAAACTGCCCGAGCCAGAATATGGATAATATATGCAGCTCTTCAATACTGGTTTCCGGGGATTCCAGGATCAATACTGTCAGGAATTTCAATGCCTGCAGGTTTGAAGCGGCAGATCGTCTGAGAAGTTGCAGTTCATCGGTATTGAAATTGGGAAGATGGGCATAAAACCACATAAGGAACAGGGATTCAGGGCTCCGTTCAATATTTGGATTGAACAGGTTTTGGTCAGAGGATAAGGGCTGCTCAGAGGGTGAAGATTGCTCAGAGGGTGAAGGTTTCTCAGGGAGGAAAGGCAATATACAGGGAAGTGTTACCCTGGTAACGCCGTTGAGATGCAAGCTCTTTGCCTGAACGGATGTTAACCATTCCTCCAGTGAACAGGGGGGCGTGTATTCAGCGACTGAATCATCAGGTTGCTGGACTCCGTTCTGCCTGGAAATAGAAACAGTCTCGATGTCTATGGGAAATATTTCGCTATTTTCCAGCAATACGTCCCTGCCCCTGCCATGATAAAAATCATGCAGTATTAAACGCCGATCCATTATCCGGGTAATCTCCGGGTAACGTGATTCAAGCAAGTTCAGGTTTTTTTTATTGGTGATGATGGCGGAATGATCGTTTTTTTCCCAGGCCATCTGCCATTGAATAAAGTGCAGCTCTGCAAACCACTGGGCCAGTTCGGGCAAGAATAAACCTAAAGAAGTTCTCAACATCTTTCGGGTGTTCTTGTCAGAAACATACGGGTCACCTGTGGCAAGGATGGCTGTGACAAGATCTTTCGGGGCTGCCTGATGCATGAATGACCGAAATAACAGAATGGCGAGTTTCAAATTATCAGTGAAGCGGTCAGCAGCCGGGAAATTTTCCACTTTCTCAAAATAATCTGTTTGCAGTTTGATCTTGCCGGTGCTGGGCTCTGATAACAACATGTGAAGAAGAGAAGGGAGAAACTGTGTTATCATGGTTTGGGTCTTATTCCTGGAGTTCTCCAGAAGCAGAGCGTAAGTCAGATGATTCTCTAAACGAGGATCCCAGTGCACAATGTTCAATGTAAACTCAGACACACCGGAATTCGGATAATCCCAGTTTGAATCAGGGGAATCCAGACTTCTGTCTGAAATAATCTGTGTAGAAGGAAAAGCCGGGTTGAGAAAGTCAGGAATTTTTAGCTTATGTATGTCATCTGAAATTAATGCGGCCATCATTCGTAAGTACTTTACCTCGGCGTCCGATAGCTCTTCCTGTGGAATTCTTGTCTCCAGCATCTGAACAAAGCATTGCTCTTTATCGGTTTCACTGCATTCACTGAGCAACTTCCGGATTATCAGAACCGCTTTTGAATGATCATAGGATGAAAAAAGTGCTGCAAGTCCCAGGGGAAAAGGCCGAGCTACCATAAACTGCAGGTCATGACTCTGTGGTGAAGAAAGATATAGTTTTATCAATGTTGACGGAAGGCCTGCCTGGGGCGTTTCAGACGGATGTAGAATCGGGCTCTGAAAAATAGCGGTCAGTAGTAGTATGGCTTCCCTGACTCCCAGAGAAGCAGATTCCAGCAATAACGGCAGAGTGTCCAGAAACAGTTTTCCTCTGTGGTAAGCCCAGCTGGAATTGCTGCTCGTTGTTCTCAATGTAATTTTATCGAACGGCAGAAAACCTCTATAGCGTTTTGTTTGCATGAGGTCACTGATATAACTCTCCGGCTGAAGGTGAATCAGGAGCAGTGCTTGCAGATAGCCGCCATAGGGGAAGCCATGCAGCCGGGCTGCTTCAAAGTGATCAGCTGCTTTCTGGAGCTGATCGCGGGGTTTATTCCGCATGTCGTCTAAAATAAAATTCCCGTCGTTTAATTGAGTATCCAGAGCCAGAAGCCCTGCAAGACAATGATAAAAACCCGTAAGCAACAGAGACTGACTGTCGCTTTCTTCTTCGTCCTTATTCTCAACTTTTTTCCTTCTTTCTATTTCGTCCTGATATACCCCGGCCAGATAAGAGACGGCTCTGTACCCCTCTTCCCGTGCTTGAAGAAACATTTCGGAAAAATACTGATCCGGATTGTTACGCCATAAGTTCAAATCGACAAAATCATTCAGTTTCTTTTCGTGCATTTCGTCTTCAGGTTGAACGTCATCATCAGGCGGAGCCACTTCTGAAAACTCTGAAACAGTATTTTTCTCTATGAAGGTCGCTTCTTCTGGCGCTTGATTTCCAGCCGGCGCAGGCAGCATGTTCTCAGGTTTAACCCTGACAGGCGCATGTTCCGTATCCTTCGTGCCAGCCGTGCCACTCGTAGCTTCCTCGCCTGTCACAGGTGTTTTGGAGGATGAGATGCTGGTGGCCTGGCGACTGTCTGGTTTGACCAAAAGCAGGTTTCTCAGACGCTTTTCTTCATTTTCGAAGCCGACAAAATTATTTTTAACAAAAGCTAATTGCTGATGGATTTCCGCTGACGATTCATATGCCTCCTCTCCCCTGTTGATTAACTCCTGGTGAAGCAGTAGAACCCGTGCCTGCCAGATCTCTGGCTTCTTCATTTGAAGCAGGAAACTGGTAATGTCATTTAATAACTTCGGGTGAAGAGTGAAGGGGTCTGATAGAGAAAGGATCAGATCCAGCTGTTCTGCGCTGAGCTGATCGAGTGGAACCTTATCGGTTATCTTTATCGATGGTTGAGGCGGAAGTGCTTGCCCCAGCAGCCGAAGAAGTAATCTGTGGTACTCGCCGTATTTTATCTGAGAGAATGTCTCTGCCTGATTGAAGATTATTGCAAAGAGATTCTTATTGGAAAGCACGTAATTAAAAGAAGTCACCCAGGGAATATTGAGCAGGTAGGGCAAGGGGGTGGCGTCATGATTCAGAATAGCCAGTAGTTTAGGCCGGTTTGTGGTCAACACTGCCAGCGCCCGGAAGTTGCCTTCCTCACTTTTACAGTGAGATACTCCGGATTGCTCACAGATGTGTGCAATATCATCTTTAAACTGATCCAGGGCGTCGGACAAGCTATGGTCAGGCAGCAGGGAAAGCCATTTTCTCAGCAGCCGGATATTAGCATGATCAAAAAGCAGAGCCTGGTGTTTGTGTAATTGAGTTGTCTCGGGACTCTCAACAGTAAATCTAAGGCGATAGTGATCAGTACGTATGGCGTGGAGTTTCAGGAAGAGAACCGTCAGTCCGATGCTTTTTATGCCTATGAGTGGCTGACTGTTAATTCCTGCAGACATTAACAGTTCAATGGCCTGCTCCGTTCCTGCCCACCCTGCGTCATAGAGGCTATTCATAATGTCTGAAAAATAACGGTGTCTTGCCTCAGTACTCTTTGTGGATGGTTGGCCATAGGCTCTCAGCAGTGTCGTTATCAATGGGGCATAGGGAAATCGGTATTGCCATGACTTCTCTAACAGGCTTTCAGTATCCTGATAACGGCCTTTATCCAGTCGTGGATGGAGCGAATGTAATACTACCGTTGCACTACTATCAGCTTGTCTGACAACAGAAGGTTTCAACTGAAGCAGTGCCCCCATGAAATAATAGAACCCTGCTTTTAATTCCTCTTCAGGCGATCCGTATTGCTCGAAAGAAGCCTGAGCAATTTTGGCTCTTTCCAGATATTCCTCCTGCATCGACGGATTGTCCAGATGGCTCCGGAGGAGGTGGTCCAACTCAGGCAGCCAGTCGTCTACAGGGTAAGGGGGCAGCCATTGCAGGTGTTCTTTATAACCCCTGAGGGTGTCCAGAGAAGCCAGTCGTTGATTCCTTCTGGCAACTGATTGCTCTGAATTGGTATCTGTGAATAGAGTGTTGTAATGCTTGTCATTCAGTACAGCCATCAGTGAGCGAAGCAACTGAATGAAGTCTGTATAACTGTTTTTGACGTCACCCTGGACGAGTAGTTGTTTTGCCTTTTCCAGACTTTCTGGTTCATTAAACAAAGCCAGATCAGATGACGCCAGTACAACGGCATTTTGAAATGAAGGAGCTATTTTCTTTTTGCCTTTTTGTGTTCCTCTCAGTTGAACGGCCTGAGTCCAGTAGTTACTGATATTTCGCTTGGGCATGTTTTCTATTTTATCGAAATGCAGTAATTTTAAAAAGGCCAGAGAGTTGAAGAGGGGGTCTGTACTATCGACCTCAAGACTTTTCAATTGATGCCTGGGTCCATCTATGGCTAGAAGAATTCTGATCAATGAACAGGCAAATGTGTCTTGGCATAAAGCACCATCAATCTCAGGCCAGTGAGTCAGAAGCTGTACAACATCGGGCTGGTTATCCAGTTCGCTCAGAAGCTGATGTGGGTGTGAGGCTGGTGTTGAAAATGAAAGGGGGTGTCTTATGTTTTTACCTGCATATAACTGAAGCAGGTGTTTTGTCAGATACAGCTGGGGAATGCCTGACGGATGGTGACTGATCAGCATAGACAGTGACAGCCGTATAGCCTGGTCGATACCGGCCAGAGACGCATTGAGAAAACAGCTGAGTGCATCCCCGAAACTGGTTTCATTGAATGAACTGTCAGGTAGCTGGAAGATGCCCAGTAATAGCCAGGCAAAGGCAAAGTGGTGTTGAGTGGCAGCTGCCTTTAGCAGAGGCAGAGCCTGTGTTTTTTTCGTATGATCCGGATCAAATAGAATGACATTGTCTGTAACCTGTGCCTCAAGCGTGATCAGAGCCTGACATGTCTTTTCGAGTCCCTGTTGAAAGTGTCCGGCCAGTGAATCGGTATGATCCTGTAAGGGCTCTGTTTGTTGAGACTCTACACACTGTTTCAGCTTGACTTCCATTTCCGCCAGCATAAGTGCCAGATTCTCTATGTCAGGGTATTCACTCAGTGAAACTGTTTTTAACTTATCAGGCTGGCTTTTTCTTTCGCCGGTTTCGCTGGCTGCAGCCTCTTGTTTCCTTTTTCTCTTTCTTTCTTTCTTTGCTTTTTGGCTTGCCGCTTTTCTTTCTTCCTGAGTCATCGTGGGTTCGGGAAAATCTTCCTGCAGAGTTTCAGAGAGTACCTCAGCGACTTCGGGGTTTTGATCAGAAATGTCAGGTGGGTCTAGAGGTTCAACTGTAACGGATGGCGCTATATCCTGCTCCGGAGAAGGGCTCTGCTGGCGTAAAGGTTCAGCAGAAGCCTCCGGAATATCTGGTACTTCTTTACTGAAAATTTCAGTAGTGACAGGAACTTTCTCTGCTTCGACTTTGGTACGGCCGTTTATTTGATTGGCTTTGATTTTTTGTTGTGTTTTCTTTTTAGATTTCTTCTTCGGGGATGTATCGTGCAGCTGCAGATCTGTTTCTGATGTATGGGGATCAGGTGTTGTTATCGTTGCTTTGATATTTACAGGTTTTTCTTCAGTTTTATCAGGGTGAGAGAGTGAAGGTAACGGGGCAACTACTGCTGTGGGTTTGGTATAAGGAACGGGGCCTTCAACGAGCTGAAAACCTGTAGAACGCCCATTTTCATCACCCTTCTTTTTCCTGTGCTTTCGTTTTATGGCTTTTACGGTTTCGCCACCGGTTTCAGTTTGTGAGGTTTCAGTTTCGGCACCAATGACTTTACCGGTTTGTGGAGAAAAGAGTTTTTGATTTTGCCGGATACGCTCAACATGAGTCATAAGAGGCGAGCCTGCACGCAGGTTATGAGGGTAAATGTCGCTGAGCTCAGATGCTTCGTTAAAGAAAGAAACCCGGCTCCAGTGCGGGCTGTCCAGACTGCCTTCGAATAATAGAATCACCACGGGTCTCGATCCTAAACCGGAATCCGTTAATTCTCTTTGATTTCTCTCCAGAGTCAGCAAATGATCTCTATATTTGGCAGCTTCCTGGCTGCCCGATTTCATTCTTGTGAGAGATTGAGTGAGTGCCTGGTGCTTTTCTTCCAGCCAGCTGGAGATGTCATCAAAGTTCAATGTGCGATCAGCAGTGGAAATACGGTTCAGCAGGGAATGTACTGCTGCATTAGTGAAAATTGATAGAGTGATGCTGTCGGGAATTCCCAGTTGAAATGCAATGCCTTCCCGGGTTTCCTGAATGGTCAGGGTGTAGAACTTATAGAGGTTAGCCAGCATGATAGAATGGCTGTGATCACCCCAGCGCATGGTCCGCCAGTACTCTCTTGCCTGTTTATCAGAGCTTCTCGGTAACTCCAGATCAGGGTCGAAGAACTGATCAAGATTTCTATAATGCCATTGATTTTTTTCCTGATCAGTCACGTCGCTTTTATGGGGATCTACTGCGGATGTGAGCGTCGATTCAATAATTTCAGGCACAAGATTAGACAGGCAGGTGCCTTGAGTACGCATTAGGGATAAGTAGTGACGGGTTTGCCTGCGAAGCTCAGGGCCGGATTGTTGATAACCCAATAATGGCAGCTGAGAGCTGACGCCATGAAACAGACAATGATCATCTTTATAAGTAGCGTCTTTTCTCAGCCTAAAGGATCTGAGCTGTTCTTCAATATTTTCACGGGGTTTAATTTTTTCCTGAGATGCATTCTGCCAGTATCGCGAATCACTAGCCCCTGATGTTCGTGTTTGTGCATTGCTGGCAGAAAAGGAGGTGGAAGAGTGATTTTCGTCTTTGAGCTTTTCTTTCCAGCGGGCAGTGTTGAGGGCACCTGCACCTGCACCTGCACCTGCACCTGCACCTGCACCTGCACCTGCACCTGCACCTGCACCTGCACCTGAACCTTCAGAGTCTTCGGGTTCTGGTTGTGGAGAGTCACCAATGGTTTTGATGGCTCGTTTTTTGAGTTCGCTGATCAGTTTTTCAGTACATTCTTTATTATGAGCCTCACAGCGCAGGGATTGTATCAACCTGAATATATGAAATGGAAAGGGACGGTTGTTCTTGAGATAAATATCAGGGGCTTCTCCACCACCGGCGGGCAGGATCGCACCATAAATCAGAAACTGAATATGAGCTTCTACAAAGATTGACCAGAGTCTCATGAGCCAGTCTTTTTCTTTTTCTGTTAACGCATTGTATGAATTCTGCAGCTCCTGTTGAGAGAGTCTTTTATCTGAATGCATCATCAACCAGAACTTAAAAAGAGCTTTTTTCTGTTCGTCAGATTCTGATTGAGATATCAGGGGTTCTGTTATCTCTTGCTGCTTTTGTTGTTGGAGACTGTTGGGTGGTTTGGTCAGAGTAATGATTGCATCACCCGATGTTAAGCCGGGAATGATTCTTCTGGAGGGAAATGTTTCTTCATTCAGCAATGATTTTATGTGAAAGGAAGCTGGCAGTTGGGAAAGAGGATTGTATGGATCAATTAATGACAGGGCGTGCAGTGAACAGCAGTATGTTGATGAAAATATTGATAAAAACATTAACAAAAACAAAAGCATGCAGGAAATGGTCAGGTTCTGAACAGAATGATTTCCTGCTGGCGATTTTATAATGAGCATTATGTCCCAATTGGCTTTGGTGGCTACCTTTCACGGCATTACACTATTTTCTAAATCGAGAAGTTCTAAATCGAGAAGTTCTAAATCCAGATTTCAGTCATGAAATGATTCTGGTGTGTATTAAAATAATTATGTGGTGCCGGTTATCTTTAGCATTAGGTGGGTAAGTCTGGACCACTGTCATTAGTTGTCAAATAACCAATGTATAAAACTATTATTAACATGTATTACGAGTGGAACGATGGTTGTTAATTTTTCAGTACTGAAGAATGAACACATTCTCTCAATAAATTATCTGTTCATCTATTTCATGCATTCAGTAAAAAACAATCAGAAAGCAAGTCTTCAAGCTGTTGTTTTCTGTGATTATTTGATAACTAAAGTCGCCCTTGGCTTTTGATATTTCTGGTATAGTTCTTAAGTCATTGGAAGTAAGACGTTGAAATAATAGATTCAGAAAATGTAGAACCCTGGTTTAAAAATTCGAACCGGTTCGTTTATCGAGTTCGAAATGTTCTATACCCAAAGGGTTTGGAGTTGCTACAAGGCAGCAAGAGAGTGAAGCCCCGGGAGCTTAGACAAACTAAGTGATCGGGCCGGGCTGGCGTACCACCGGGCTGGCGTACCACCGGGCTGGCGTACCAGTGAACGAGCGCCGCAACGCAGTAGCAACTTCAAAGGCGACGGGTATAAGCGATGAATGGTCATAACCCTGATGCTTTTTCGTAAAAAGTACCTGCAGGGCTATCAATAAATCAGTCATGGGCAGTTTATTATGTCAGAAACACAGGTGACTCTCCGGCGGAATGTTAATCTGCTGGGAACCATACTGGGAAACACCATCAGAGAGCACAAGGGCGAGGCTTTTTTCAATAAAATCGAGCGCATTCGCCAACTCTCCAAAGCTGCCCGGAACATGACTGATTCTGATCACGATATTGATCATCAGTCCCTTCTGACACTCTTGCATGAGTTGCCGGATGATGAGCTGGTTCCTGTGGTACGTGCCTTCAGCCATTTTCTGAACCTGTCCAATATTGCCGAACAGTTTGATACGGTGTCCAGAGAGTGTGAAGAAGCTTATTGTGTTCCGGATCATTTTGATGAACTGCTGAGCAATTTGAAAAAGAATGGTTTTGGCAATCAGCAGATAGCGGCTGCGGTGAAAGAGCTGGATGTTGAGGTGGTATTGACGGCTCATCCCACAGAAGTCACACGAAGAACTCTGATACAGAAGTACGAAAAAGTATTTCAGTGCCTTCATGAACTGGAGAACGATAGTTTAAACGGGCGTGAAAAGCAGCGTGCAGAAGAACGCATCCGACAATTGATCAGCCAGGCGTGGCATACCTATGAATTCAGAAGTCAGCGACCGACACCGGTGGATGAAGCAAAAGGAGGCTTTGCTACTATAGAGCACTCTCTCTGGGATGCCGTGCCGGAATTTGTCCGGGGGCTGGATGAACGACTGTTCGAGCATACCGGGCTCAATTTACCTATTGATGCCACGCCGGTTCGCTTCTCATCGTGGATGGGCGGCGACAGGGACGGCAACCCTTTTGTCACGGCCAAGGTTACCCGTGAAGTGCTGCTGTTGAGTCGCTGGATGGCTGCTGACCTCTATCTGCGCGATTTGAAACCACTGATTGGTGAGTTATCCATGACAGAGTGCAGTGAAGAGCTGCGCAGTATAGTGGGTGATTGTCGTGAACCCTATCGGGATGTATTGAAAAATCTAAGAGAAAAATTGCGGCAGACAAGAAGCTGGTGTGAACAGGCTCTGGTTGACCGACCCTCGAACGCAGTGATTCTGAAGGATGATCATGAATTATTGGATCCGTTAACGCTCTGTTATCAGTCTCTCCATGAATCCGGTCTGGGTTTCATTGCCGATGGTCCGTTACTGGATATGCTGCGCCGGGCCCACTGTTTTGGTTTGACGCTGGTTAAACTGGATATCCGGCAGGAATCAGATCGTCATACCGAAGTTCTGAGTGAACTCACCAAAGCACTGGGGCTGGGAGATTACAGCCACTGGGAAGAATCGGAAAGACAGGCATTCCTGTTAAAGGAGTTACAGAGCCCCCGACCACTGTTGCCTCATCACTGGCAGCCTTCAGCTAATGTTGCCGAAGTGATTGATACCTGCAGAGCCGTGGCGGCAGAAGGGCATCGGGCACTGAATTGCTATGTTATCTCCATGGCCACTGAGCCATCGGATGTACTGGCCGTTGCTTTGCTGCTGAAAGAGTGCGGGGTGGATTTTGATATGCCTGTGGCACCTCTATTCGAAACCCTGGCTGATCTGGATAAGGCGGCAGACTGTATAAAACAACTGTTGTCTTTACCCTGGTACCGGGGCTATTGCCATGGTGGCCAGATGGTCATGATAGGTTATTCAGATTCAGCCAAGGACGCAGGTTGGATGGCCGCTGCCTGGGCACAGTATCGTGCCATGGAAGCTGTTACCAATGTCTGTAAAGAAAACGACGTTCGTCTTACGCTGTTTCATGGTCGAGGTGGCACCATTGGTCGTGGTGGTGGCCCGGCGCATGCCGCCATATTGTCTCAACCCCCGGGTTCCGTGAACGGTAAGCTCAGGGTGACGGAGCAGGGAGAGATGATCCGGTTCAAATTTGGTTTTCCACGGGTCGCTATCCAGAGTTTGATGCGTTATGCCAGTGCTACCCTGGAAGCTACCCTGCTGCCACCGCCGGTACCGGAACAGAAGTGGCGCGACGTTATGGACCAGCTGGCGGCCGTGTCCGTGAAAACCTATCGGGGGATTGTTCGGGAAGAGGCTGATTTTGTGCCTTATTTTCGGGCAGTCACACCGGAAATGGAATTGGGTAAACTGCCTCTGGGTTCAAGACCTTCCAAGCGGAAGCCTGATGGCGGTGTAGAAAGTCTGAGAGCGATTCCCTGGATTTTCGCCTGGACCCAGATTCGACTGATGTTACCCACCTGGCTTGGATTCGGTGTTGCCCTGCGTGACGCACTGGACAGTGACAAGCGGGAAGTTCTGGAAGAGATGATGGAAAAATGGCCTTTTTTCAGGGCTCGTCTCGATATGCTGGAAATGGTTTTTATGAAAACCGATCCCCAGCTGGCAGCATATTATGAAGATCAGCTGGTGCCGGAAAATCTGCATTACCTGGGAAAACAACTGAGAGGCATGCTGGAACAGGCCATAGATACTTTACTGGAACTGAAGGGCGAACAGGAGTTGATGTCTGGACAACCAGAAATTCGTCAGGCCATTGCGCTCAGAAACCCCTATACCGATCCTTTGAACTATCTGCAGGCCGAACTCCTGCGCCGGGTACGCCAGCAGGATGATCAGGAACCGGTTCAGCATTTTGAGAAGGCCCTGATGATTACTATTGCCGGTATTGCTGCGGGTATGAGAAACACCGGATAACTCTGATCCTGTCGTATAAAACTATTACGTTCACAGTGAGCCCTGATATTCTTCAGGGCTTTTTTTTGTCTTTGTCTTTGTCTTTTTATTATTATTGTTATGAGATTCGGCTTGTTGCGAGAGCCCGTTATTTTTATGAAAACCCTGCATCCGCAGTGGTAATCTTCGAAAATCGGGTAGCCGCAAATCACTAAATAGATGATGAAAGACATGAGATGCGATTCTTTCAAGACAAGACGGTCACAATGACAGTTTTCTTACAGGGCAGGCTGCTATAAGATCCATAGTACTAGATTATAAGAATGCTATGGAGTTGTCGTGTCAGAAGTCATTATTTCCGGTACAGGCCTGTACACCCCGCCGAATTCCATCAGCAATGACGAGCTGGTAGAAGCCTTCAATGCCTGGTCAAACAGTGAAAATGAAAAAAACAGCCAGGCCATCGCAGATGGTGAAATGGAACCTTACCCTTTAAGCAACAGTGCTTTTATTGAGAAAGCGTCAGGTATTCGAAGCCGTTATGTGATTGATCGCGAAGGTTTGTTAAATCCGGAAAGAATGGCGCCCGGCATTCCGGAACGCAGCAATGATGATATGTCTGTGCAGTGTGAAATGGCATTACATGCAGCGCGTGGTGCCCTGTTTCAGTCCCGTGTTGAACCTGGCGAAATTGATCTGGTTATTGTTGCCTGCTCCAATATGCAACGCCCTTATCCGGCTATTGCGGTTGAAATTCAACACTATCTGGGCACTGAAGGGTATGGCTATGACATGAACGTAGCCTGTTCATCTGCGACCTTTGGTATTCAGGCGGCATCTGATGCCATTCGCAGTGGCAGTGCCCGTCGGGTACTAATGATCAATCCGGAAATTTGTTCCGGACATCTCAATTTTCGTGATCGTGACAGCCACTTCATTTTCGGTGATGCCTGTACTGCAGTGGTACTGGAAGCCGAAGAAGTCACCCGTCGTAAAGATGGCTATAAGGTGCTCGGCACAAAACTCTGGACGCAGTTTTCCAGTAATATCCGCAATAACTTTGGTTTCCTGAACAGAGGCGATGAACAGGGAATAGGTCAGCCGGATAAGCTGTTTATTCAGAATGGCCGCAAAGTATTCAAGGAAGTCTGCCCCCAGGTAGCAAAACATATTGCAGAACATCTGGAATCACTGGACATGACACCTGAACACCTTAAACGGCTCTGGTTGCATCAGGCGAATTTAAGTATGAATCAGCTGGTGGCCAAAAAATTACTGGGCAGGGAACCAACCCCGGTGGAGGCACCGGTTATTCTTGATGAATACGCCAACACCAGTTCTGCCGGTTCAATCATTGCGTTTCATAAACACTCTCTGGATCTTGAATCGGGCGAAAAAGGTGTAATCTGTTCCTTTGGGGCCGGTTATTCCATTGGCAGTGTCATTGTCGAAAAGCTGTAACTCGATGCTGCAGTTTTTAGTTGTTGACTGATACACTTCTGCTCACGCAGCTTTCTGAGCGTGATACTTCAACGAAGCAGTGGGTTCCTGTTTGCCCAGATCGCGACCAGCCATATGCTTACTGGATTCCCTTGTTGGCAACACATCGTCCAAGGCTTTCGTTAAGGATTTCAACGCAGCCTCAGGGTCATCTGATGCGACCACTTCTTTGACCGTATCAGCCAATGCTTCAGCTTTGAGGCGTTCGATCAGGCAACCTGCGGGCAACCCGGGTTGTTTGTTTTTGAGTCGGGCTGATTGCTCTGGATGCAGTAACAACAAATGATCGCACAGCAGGCTCAGGATCAAGCCACGCTCAGACCCTTCTTTGCCTTGCTGTTTGCTCAGTCGGTTCCAGCCGCCATACGCTTTCCAGTCCTGAATAAAAACCTCGACCAACCACCTCAGCGAATACAGCCTGGCTATATCAGCGTGGTGCCATGACATATCAGAAGCGACCAGATAACGGTACTCTTCTTCATCTTCATACTTCAGAGCAACAACGAAACGACGCTTGTTGTGTGCCTTGATGTAGAGGCGAGCTGCGAGCATGGTCACCCGCTTTTCTTTTCCTCCACGAATAATTAACTGCGTTTCAACGCCTTTTTGTCGTGCAAAATAATCCCTGAGGGTGGCTTCTGAATTTCTGCTGGCCACTTTCTGATTGGAGCGCAATTGGCTAACGACTTGCGCCTGACCTGTTACGGCTGTCGCTTCATCCATGAATTTTCCTGTACCGTAGAGCGCATCAGCCAGAACACCTTTAATCACTACTTCAGGAAAATGGTCAACGAATTCCCGGATCATCTGTAATGCCAGCGCTTGAAGCGTTGGAAAGCGGTTGTGGTCGGGTTCTGGACGTTTAGGTCTCAGTTTCTTTGCAACACCCTCTTTCTTGAGGTCTTTGTCGTGTTTTCGCCAAGCGGACAGCTGTGGATCGGGAACGTAAAACCGGAAACCTACAGGAAAGGTGGCAATGTCCGAGACCAAGACCATAAAGATCAGCTCCTGACCATTGATATAGCCACCTGTCGGTTTATCTCTGATTTTATGAGTGCCTTCGATCCGGGTCGTTCTTTTTGATCGTTGTTTGGCTGAATCATCAATCGTCAGAGTCCCTTCAGCAATACCATAATGAGACAGAATATTGCGCACACTGGCCTGCAGCATACGATGCCATGCAATCTTTGCTGAATAGAAAATCCAGCATAGCCGGGTCGACTTGAACTTCCCAAGACTCCTTCGCTCAAAGGCCGCCCAGTTGAGTGTTTCAGTGACAACAATCCCCATAATTAGAGCGGTCAGGACTGTTTTTTGGATCGTTGTGAGTTGAGCAGAAGGCGTAATGCTTTTCAGTGAATCGCTCAAAGAATCCAGAAATACAGTAACAACAGAAAGAGGACGAATTAGCACTAACGACACTTGACGGTTATAAAATGGGAATGCAATCTTACCCTGTCAGCCTGCTGTTGTGTCGTTGATCGTATCTCGCTGGGCTTGATGCAGGAGGCGCAGCAGTAGTCTGGTTTCGATATTCACATCAGAATATCCTGTCAAACGCTAAAAACTGCAGCATCGAGTGTAATGAGTTTTTTGTAAAAAACTTTATGTAAAAAACTATCTGGATGAAAGTATCTGGATGAAAGTATCAGGGAACGAATTGATGATATTACGTTATTCTTCAGTGGCGGAACCCACTGAAGAGCAAAGCCGGATAATTACATCGGGTTTGCGGCAATACAACAGCCAGTTTGTTGGTGATTATCAAGCCGTACCTTTATCCATTGTTGTTACTGACGAGAGTGGAGAGGGCAGTGCAGGTGTAGTTGCAGATGTCGTTGCAGGTGTCGTTGCAGGTATAGAGGCATCCATGTGCTGGGGCTGGTGTTACATTTCTCACCTTTGGGTGTCAGATGCACTTCGGGGGCATGGCGTAGGCGCCAGCTTGCTCTCTCGTCTGGAACAGCATTGTAAGTCAGAGGGAGTGAATAAATTCCGTTTGGAAACTACCGACTTTCAGGCTCTTGGTTTTTATAAAAAACAGGGATTCAGTGTGTTTGCCGAACTGGAGGATTTCCCACCAGGATACACTTGCTACTATCTGAAAATAACTGTCTGAAAAAAACTGTCTGAAACTCGATGCTGCAGTTTTTACCGTTTGACAGGATATTCTGATGTGAATATCGAAACCAGACTACTGCTGCGCCTCCTGCATCAAGCCCAGCGAGATACGATCAACGACACAACAGCAGGCTGACAGGGTAAGATTGCATTCCCATTTTATAACCGTCAAGTGTCGTTAGTGCTAATTCGTCCTCTTTCTGTTGTTACTGTATTTCTGGATTCTTTGAGCGATTCACTGAAAAGCATTACGCCTTCTGCTCAACTCACAACGATCCAAAAAACAGTCCTGACCGCTCTAATTATGGGGATTGTTGTCACTGAAACACTCAACTGGGCGGCCTTTGAGCGAAGGAGTCTTGGGAAGTTCAAGTCGACCCGGCTATGCTGGATTTTCTATTCAGCAAAGATTGCATGGCATCGTATGCTGCAGGCCAGTGTTCGCAATATTCTGTCTCATTATGGTATTGCTGAAGGGACTCTGACGATTGATGATTCAGCCAAACAACGATCAAAAAGAACGACCCGGATCGAAGGCACTCATAAAATCAGAGATAAACCGACAGGTGGCTATATCAATGGTCAGGAGCTGATCTTTATGGTCTTGGTCTCGGACATTGCCACCTTTCCTGTAGGTTTCCGGTTTTACGTTCCCGATCCACAGCTGTCCGCTTGGCGAAAACACGACAAAGACCTCAAGAAAGAGGGTGTTGCAAAGAAACTGAGACCTAAACGTCCAGAACCCGACCACAACCGCTTTCCAACGCTTCAAGCGCTGGCATTACAGATGATCCGGGAATTCGTTGACCATTTTCCTGAAGTAGTGATTAAAGGTGTTCTGGCTGATGCGCTCTACGGTACAGGAAAATTCATGGATGAAGCGACAGCCGTAACAGGTCAGGCGCAAGTCGTTAGCCAATTGCGCTCCAATCAGAAAGTGGCCAGCAGAAATTCAGAAGCCACCCTCAGGGATTATTTTGCACGACAAAAAGGCGTTGAAACGCAGTTAATTATTCGTGGAGGAAAAGAAAAGCGGGTGACCATGCTCGCAGCTCGCCTCTACATCAAGGCACACAACAAGCGTCGTTTCGTTGTTGCTCTGAAGTATGAAGATGAAGAAGAGTACCGTTATCTGGTCGCTTCTGATATGTCATGGCACCACGCTGATATAGCCAGGCTGTATTCGCTGAGGTGGTTGGTCGAGGTTTTTATTCAGGACTGGAAAGCGTATGGCGGCTGGAACCGACTGAGCAAACAGCAAGGCAAAGAAGGGTCTGAGCGTGGCTTGATCCTGAGCCTGCTGTGCGATCATTTGTTGTTACTGCATCCAGAGCAATCAGCCCGACTCAAAAACAAACAACCCGGGTTGCCCGCAGGTTGCCTGATCGAACGCCTCAAAGCTGAAGCATTGGCTGATACGGTCAAAGAAGTGGTCGCATCAGATGACCCTGAGGCTGCGTTGAAATCCTTAACGAAAGCCTTGGACGATGTGTTGCCAACAAGGGAATCCAGTAAGCATATGGCTGGTCGCGATCTGGGCAAACAGGAACCCACTGCTTCGTTGAAGTATCACGCTCAGAAAGCTGCGTGAGCAGAAGTGTATCAGTCAACAACTAAAAACTGCAGCATCGAGTGAAAATAACTGTCTGAATAAATAACCACCCATCAGTGATGGTTATTTATGTCCAGATTATTTCCAGAGATAAACCGCTGATTCCCAGGGGCACATATAAAGTCTCATATTAGTGCGTTCATGATCACTCATGACCACCTGATAGCGCAGATAGGGGCTTTTTGGCGCACTGCTGATGATGGTGGTTACAGGCAGGCTGACAAGAATGGGGGTGTTTCCCAGCATCTGGGTTTGTTGCATGGCCACTTCGATGACCGTACTTAAATCTCCGGTATCAGGATTGAACGTGAAATTATCGTCGAAGGAAATCCGGTAGGTTTTATTATCGGAAGGCATGTCACCAATGTTTTTTACCGTTTCACAGTGGCTGAGGTCCACGTAACCGGAGGGAGGGGAGTTATACCGAATGGCCTGTTGTAATCGCTCATGGCCGACAATACGGCTGCTGTCCCTGGTGAATTCGGTGTTAATATTTGCCAGAACCGGCGTGGCAATTATCAAGGATATCCAAACCAGTCTCTTGCTGAAAGAATTCACCCTGCTCTCCTGAAAACGATACTGGAATGGCTATCGGCAATGACATGCGATTCCACAATGCTTCAGAATCAGGAGGTCGATGAGTGGCTCATAAGTGTTATGAATACCCGCTATAAAAAAACGATTGTTTGACAAACTTGTAACCGGCGCCCGGGCTGTATATCCTTGGCCGTTTTTAGTTACGTCAAACAGCGTGTTTTGTCCTGAAGTTACCCTGGTAATTGCCGTAATGGACAGCTAGCTGACGACAGGAGCTTTTGACATGCGAGTGATTCTTCTGGGTGCCCCGGGTGCCGGCAAAGGTACTCAAGCCCAATTTATCATGGAAGAATTTGGGATTCCCCAGATTTCAACTGGCGATATGCTGCGTTCTGCTATTAAAAATGGCACAGAACTGGGTTTGAAAGTGAAAGCCGTTATGGACTCAGGTGCCCTGGTATCTGATGACATTATCATTGCCCTGGTGAAAGAACGTATTACCCAGGACGATTGTGCTAAAGGTTTCCTGTTTGATGGCTTTCCCCGCACCATACCTCAAGCAGAGGCGCTGAAAGAAGCGAGTGTCGAGATAGATCATGTAGTGGAAATTGCCGTACAGGATGAAGACATTGTTCAGCGTATGGCAGGCCGTCGTGTTCATCAGGACAGTGGTCGCACCTATCATCTTGTTTATAATCCACCCAAAACAGAGGGTAAGGATGATGTGACCGGTGAACCCCTGATTCAACGTACAGATGATGTTGAAGAAACGGTTCGCAAGCGTCTTGCTGTTTATCATGAGCAGACTGCACCGCTGGTGGATTTCTATCAGAACAGTGGCGTTGAAACCCGTTATAGCCGTATAGAAGGTGTCGGCTCTGTGACCGACATCAAGGCAACCGTTTTGACTTCTTTAAAGGCAGAGACAGCCTGATAAGCGGTTCAGTTTGATAAATCGGGACGCCAGTGCGTCCCGATTTTGTTTTACGAGATTCTATCAATGAAACTGTTAGCCCTGGATACTGCAACAGAAGCCTGCTCGGTTGCCCTGAACCTTGATGGCGAGGTGATCGAGAAATTTGAAGTCATTCCCAGACGTCACAGTCGGGAGCTGCTACCCATGGTGGAACGCCTGCTGGCTCATGCCGGAATGTCCCTGAAGGAGATGGATGCCCTGGCTTTCGGGCGTGGTCCGGGCGCATTCACGGGACTGCGTGTAGCAACCTCCATGGTTCAGGGTCTTGCCTTTGCAGTAGATCTTCCGGTTATCGGTATTTCGACACTGGCAGCCTTGGCTCAACAGGGGTTCAGGAACCATGGGGCCGTCAATGTGCTCTCGGCAATTGATGCCAGAATGGGGGAAGTATACTGGGGTGCGTTCACCGAAAAGAATGGCTTAATGAGGCCGCTGCAGGAAGAATCGGTCGTCGCGCCTTCAGAGGCAGTTCTGGAATTGGAACAACTGGACTGGTTTGGCATGGGAACGGGCTGGGTCTTCCGGGAAGATATGGCGGTTGGAGTGTCGGATTGTCGTTCAGAGACCTATCCTCATGCATTCGACATTGCCGTATTGGCTGAAGATGATTTCAGGGCGGGTAATCTATTATCGGCTGAACAAGCCATGCCCGTGTATCTTCGCAACAAGGTAGCGCTGACAAAATCAGAACGCCAGAAAGATTCTCACAAAAAATAGAGAGTTATTTTTTAACGCCGCATTGGCAAACACAGCTTTTTCTAACACAGCTTTTTCGAACACAGCTTTTTCGGCAGACAGCAGGAAATGGATTGATATGTCGACTTTACCATTGGAGTTTTCATAAATGGATATGATTCAGGTGATTATTCTTGCCCTGATTCAGGGTATTACCGAATTTTTACCGATTTCCAGTTCGGGGCATTTGATTTTACCCGCTCAGTTATTTGGCTGGACAGACCAGGGACTGGCTTTTGATGTGGCAGTCCATATAGGAACACTGGCTGCAATTATCGGTTATTTTCGTAAAGATATTTTTGCCATAATTACCGATTGGCTTGCTTCACTGCTGGGCAGGGATTCCACGTTCAATAGTCGGTTGGGTTGGTATCTTATATTCTCTACTTTGCCTGCTGTGGTATTCGGTCTTGTGCTAAAGAAAATGGGGCTTGATGAGGCCATGAGAACCGTGGCGGTCATTTCAGGAACAACTCTGATCTTCGGTGCGTTACTGGGGTGGGCAGATCTTAAAAGCAAACGCAGCCAACCCATTGAACAGCTGAGTTTCAAACAGGCTATGTTAATTGGTTTTGCCCAGGCCGTCGCCCTGATACCCGGCACTTCCCGTTCAGGCATTACCATGACGGCAGGACTGATGCTGGGATTAACCCGGGATGCTGCCGCTCGTTTTTCTTTTCTGTTATCGGTTCCGGTAATACTGGGGGCGGGCTTGCTTCTGGTATTGGATCTGATCAAAACCCCTGAGCCAATCGACTGGTCAGTACTGACGATAGGTGCCTTGATTGCTGGCATTAGTGCCTGGGTATGTGTCCACTATTTCCTGGCATTTATTAACCGCATAGGGCTTATGCCTTTTGTCATCTATAGAATGATTCTTGGTGTTGTGCTTTTGTCGTTTGTTTTTGCATAATGCGGCTTGGCTGTTTTGCCATTGCAAGAAAGACTCTGAAGGGTATTGGAAGACATGACACTAAGTAAAATCCCCATCAATACGTATATTGCCTCCGGAGTTGCAATATCCATCATTGACGGTGTTCCAAAACTTTTGTTGTTAAAAAGAGTTAAGGGTGATTTCTGGTGCCATGTCTGCGGCAAGATTGAAGGCGATGAAACGGCCTGGCAGACAATCATTCGTGAGTTTCACGAAGAAACCGGTATTGTTGTCAACGAATTGTATACCGCTGAATTTATGGAGCGGTTTTATGAAAGTGAAAAAAACAGTATTACTATTTGTCCGGCTTTCGTCGTGAAGTGTTCCCCTGGTGAAGAGATCAGGCTGAACGAAGAACACACAGAGTATCGCTGGTGTTCTGTTGAAGAAGCCAAAGCTCTTGTCCCTTTTCCGAACCAGAAAAACTTGTATGATCATATCCAGCAATATTTTATTGACGCTGAACCTTCAGAGTTAATGAAAATTGATGTCAGCCTCTGAAGTCGTACAGCCAGTGCAACGGGGATGCTCGTTCATGCCCTTTTTTAATGAGAAAGTTGTCAATGTCTGCTTCCGTTTATTTAAAATCTGCATCGAACCCTGAACAGCAGAACGTTCTCGAAAGTCTTGCCGAGGCTCTCCAGTGTGATTTTTCTGGTGACAGGGATAACGTATCAGAGGGAGCCCTTGTTGTAGGTTATTCGGATGACAGGCTTTCAGTTTTCAGGGAAGGCTCGAAAGATAAACCGATTACTGTTGATTTTGTCGGTGGAAAAGCCGATCACCGTCGTAAATTTGGTGGCGGTAAAAGTCAGGATATTGCCAAGGCTGCAGGTTTGAATAAAGGGGTAAAACCTTCGATTATAGATGGCACTGGCGGCCTGGGGGGCGATGCGTTCGTACTGGCCAGTCTGGGCTGTCAGGTCACCATTATTGAACGCTCGCCCGTTATTGCCGCACTTTTGGCGGACGGGCTTCAAAGAGCCAGACAGGATGGCGAAGTGGGTAGTATTGCAGAACGAATGTCACTGATTCAGGGTGATGCAGTTGAGGTGATGCAGGTTCGTGCGCAGCAAAAAGAAACGTTCGATGTTGTTTATCTGGACCCGATGTTTCCCCACAGGGAAAAATCGGCCCTGGTGAAAAAGGAAATGCGGGTGTTTCAGGCGTTGCTGGGTCATGACTCGGATGCCGATCAGCTACTGGCGCCGGCAATGAAGCTGGCAGAATACCGGGTAGTTATAAAACGCCCCAAAGGTGCCCCGGATCTGGCTTCAATGGCACCCACTTATCGTCTGGAAGGCAAAGCCTGTCGATATGATATTCATGCTTTAAAAGCCTTTTCCCTGCGTTAATAAACTTCTGATATCAAAGGGCTGCGGAATCACTCCGTCGCCCTTTTTCCTGCTTCAGGAATTCAATTTCTGAACACCATTACTGGCCGTTTGATGGATGCTGTGGCGGATCTCGGTAGTCAGCAACAGGTTCGCCTGATCGGCTACCTGCTCAATTTCCTCTCCAAACACCAGTTTATTGGTCTGGGTTATTTCCAGAATTCCGTTGCTTCTCAATTGCCCGATAAATCCACGAAACAGGGCTTTATCGAAAAATTCCGGAGCATTAAGACCATGGATAATAGAGAGGCGCTGAGCCAGTACACGACCCTGGTTTTCAAGAGCTTCCTGTTCGATATTACCGCTGCCATTTCTGATCAGCAGGCTGATGGTCATATAGAAGCGTTCCAGTGTCTGAACAATAGAGCGGGAAAGTACACTCAGCATTATATACTGGGACGATGACGGATCAGGCTGCAGATAATATTGTTCACCCTGATCATCTGATTGTTCAGAAATCAGCTCTTCAGAGACCATGCTATCAAGCCATTGTTGTACAACCTGCAGGGCTTCACTCTTTGTCCATTTAAGAAACAGCTCTGATTTCAGGTATGGATAGAGAATGCTGCAGATACGAATAATTTCATTCTGACTGATTCTGGCATTATTCACGAAAAAGCAGCTGATCAGTGATGGAATCGCAAACATATGAAGCACATTATTGCGATAGTAGGTCATGGAAACCGCTGTTTTTTCATCCAGACGAATAATATCGCCCATGGCGTCCGTCTGGCGATGAATCATGTCGAGGTTCTCCACATAATGAATCATGCTGCTGGCATCCATATCGGTCATTACCGTATTCGCACTGTAGGGAACTCTGGATAAAAGCCGTGTATAGGTTTCAAGCTGTAATATCAGCTGTTCTTCGCCAAGAGCATGACGTGGGGCAGACAGCAACGCCATGGCAATAAGGTTGACAGGATTCAGAACTGCCGCAGAATTGATTCTGCTGGCAATGGTGTCACCCAGGGCGTTGGTTGCTCCCTTGAGCCAGTCTGGTTTGCTGGCTTCACCGGAATCCTGCCGCCATTGGGGTGCCTGTTTATCCAGAAATGTTCTCAGTTCTATGGGTTCACCGAAAGTAATCCATGCTTTACCAAACTCATTTTTCAATGCCGCTAATGTTCGGAATATATCCAGTGGTGATTCTTTCTTTTTGGACTTACCACGAAGTTCGCCAAGGTAACTGGACATTTCAAGCAATTTTTCATAACCGATATACACAGGCACAAACGCCAGTGGTCTGCGATTATCCCTTAAAAAACTGCGCAGGGTTATGGACAGCATACCGGTTTTAGGTGTCAGGGTTCGTCCTGTTCGGGAACGTCCGCCTTCAATAAAGTATTCTGTGGGAAAGCCCTTGCTGGACAGTGTGTACATATATTCATGAAACACCGTACTGTAGAGCGGATTGCCCCTGAAAGTACGACGCATGAAAAACGCCCCGCACTTTCGCAGCAGAGTGCCAACAACAGGCATATTCAGATTAATGCCCGCTGCAATGTGCGGAGGCGCCAGCCCTTCATAAAACAGAACATAAGACAGTAGCAGGTAGTCAATATGGCTCCTGTGACAAGGCACATAAACTACCGTGTGCGTTTGTGTCAGATCTTTAAGGGGCGCCAGATTATTAATCTTTACGCCGCTGTAGAGTTTGTTCCAGAACCAGGTCAGCAGCATATCCAGAAAACGAATGGCCGACATGGAATAATCCGAGGCAATCTCGTTGGCGTATTTGCGTGCCTTGGCCTCAGCCTCCACCAGGGTGATCTCTCTGACGGCCGCTTCGGCTTCAATAGCCTTCTGGATTTTGGGTGTATGTATCAGGCTGTTAACCAGCGTACGACGATGGGACAGGTCGGGTCCGATGATGGACGATCGCTGTTGTCTGAAATGAACCCGGAGTACCCTGTTCACCTTGCGAACAGTACGGGCGTGCCCTTCAGAGCTGTCAGCAATTTCTTTCAGGGACATGGCTGCATTGAAATGCACCTTGGTATTCCGGCCGTGCAGCAGAATGGCCAGAAACTTTCGGAATCGTCCACCAAGACTGAAGTTCCAGTCAAAGAGCAGCTTCAGTGCCGACTGTTCTTTTTCTGGTGACCGTCCCCAGAGAATAGTAACAGGCACGAGCTGATAATCCTGATCCGGATTACCTTCAACACGGGTTAATAACCTGTCCAGAGTGTCCTGTGGTTCAGGTCTTTCTCTCTGAAGAATCAGCCCCCCATCGTGACTGAGGAAAAAGTGAGCTTTGTCTCCTTCGTCGGATGTATTGGTGTCTATGGCCCGATATGGGCGCGGCAGACCGGCTCTGATGCACTCTTGCTCAAGCACCAGAAGATCAGACAGGGAGCGATTACGCAGGACATAACAAACAGGCTTATCCGGTTGAAGATCAAGCGCTTCAGTGCTGTTGTTCTGTACGGTTGTTCGAACCCAGCTGAATAACAGCTTGCGCAGCGTATGGAATAAATATCGATTTAAAGTAATGGGCTTTAGCATGGAACTGGCTTTTGGCCTGCATCCGTTGTAATGATGAAAATGGGTAAAACCGTGAAAAACGCCTGTTCAAGATGTATCTGAGCAGCCTGGCGCCAGAACAGTATACCAGAACAGTATAAATGACGAACTGATGGTAAGTCATGGGTACCAGATAGTTTCACGGAGAAAGAAAACGGGCTAATTCTAGCGCTTTTAAGGTTTTGTGCGCAAAAACAGATTGAGTTTTTTTGAAAAAACATATTTCTGTTGCTGCTTCTGGCTGAATCCAGTCTGAATCCAGTTTGAATAGCACGTTGATTAAACGATCCAACGCTGGAGCCATCAGGCCGGATTTACGCGCCTACTCTCATTTCCAAATGTTTTGGCTATAGAAGCAAAATAGAAAATGTGATCCAGTCATTAAAAACTAAAATTACTATCGACCTTGCGACAGAAGGCTTGTACTCTCTGAAAGACAAAACTGGCAGTAAACCATTGACCCTATAAAAACAGTAAAAGATGGCACTCACAGGATCAGGTCAGACTGAAGGGCGGTAGCGTGCCTGTCATATACCGCAAAGTGGGCTTTTAACCGCATTTCCCCCTTTATTCAGGACATGTGTATAGATTTGTGTCGTACGAACATCCTTATGTCCAAGCAACTCCTGCACAGTGCGAATATCATAGCCGTTCTCGAGTAAGTGAGTCGCAAAGCTATACCGAGTGCTATACCGAGAGCTATACCGAGTGCTATGACAGGACGCCTGTTTATTGATACCGGCCTTTTGAATGCCTTGTTTAACTCGTTTTTGCAACTGACTTTCGCTGAAATGATGCCTCCGACACTTACCTGAACGAGGGTCAACAGAGATCCTGTCCGCAGGGAAAACATATTGCCAATGAAAGCTTCTGGCCTGATCCGGATATTTCCGGGCAAGAGCATTAGGCATCCAGACTTCATGGCAATTGTCCATTACGTCCACCTGATACGATTGATAAACCCGGTTTATTTGAGCTTTGATATCATCCGCTACATTATTTGGCAAAATAGTAATCCGATCTTTATTTCCCTTACCTCTCCTTATCACTTCGGACAACCAGACATTGATGATCAAAATCAACATCTTTAATACGAAGCCGCAGAACTTCCATCAACCGAAGGCCTGAACCGTAGAGCAGCTGAACCATCAGCAAAACTGGATGAGTCAGATTCGATAATATCTGCCTGATTTCATCCCGATTCAACACTACCGGCAGTTTTTGTTGCGACTTTGAACGTACTGCATTGATGTTTTGAAGAGGATTTTTCAACACATCCCGGTATAAAAAAAGAACCGAAGACAAAGCGAGATTTTGAGTGTTTGGTGAAACCTGCTTTTGCACCGCCAGCCAGGTGAGAAATTCTGTTACTTGCTCAGTACCCATTTGTTCTGGATGACGATATTTATGAAAGCGAATATACGCTTTTATCCGGTGGCAATAAGATTCTTCTGTTCGGTAGCTGTAATGTTTAAACCTAATGGTCTGCCTTACACGATCCATAAGACGCAGCTGAGACATGATGTGTTTTTGCTCTCTTTTAAAAAAACTGTATGCTTATACAGTAAAGTAGTGCGTCATGACGATCTGTCAAAAAACCACTCGAACGCGGTATAATTTTTGAGTTATATGCATACTGCGCTACAGGCCACAAACAGCAATAGATTCAGAGGTATGAAAGAATGCGTGTTATGTGCGTAGAGAGGGAAACCATGCAGAATATGAGTATTAGACGTACAAAGATGGAAAAAACCGGGATTAGACGTACAACTACGTAAAAATCAGCTAAATGGCGGGTTAGGCGGAGTTGTGTGTCTACTAAGCGTTATGCCTCAATAAAACTCGGGTTCAGAGTCATTTCGTAAGGAGTGAAATTCAGTTCTGATTGATTCTAAAAAGCGGCGAATATTGAGAATAATTAGAGGTTGTTCTCTGTGCATAAGAGAAAACTGGCTAGGTAAAATCACATCTTCGCATTCATTTAATAACATCAGTGAGTGACTGTTATATATTTCCTGAGCCTGACTGACTAATATTTCAACCTCATTAAGCTGAATGAAAATAGTTTCAATCAGGTTAGTAGGTAGTGTCTCGCTCGCAGAAAGCTCATCTAGAGAGTCTCTTAACTCATTTAACTGTCGGCATACAATCCTGAGCTCTTCAGTACACAAATAACCGAAAGCAAATTTTATATGCCCGAAAGTTATAGAAAAAATAAATATAGTCAATAAATACCATGCAGTTTTTCGCATCATTTTTACAACCAAGCAAGTATGATGTCATAAGTTTAGGCATAACGAATAAGGATAGATTGCGCCCAGCCGCAATCTTATCCTGTTGTTGCACAAGCCCGGTTTGACTTATGGTGAAGGTCGTCTATTGAAGATATCTTTTCTGGCGGGTATTAAATCAGAGCGCTTTTTCTGAACAGAATAAAAGGGAAATCCATATATTCAACACAAAACTTAAATAATTGGGTGTAAGTCTCATACTGATCCACTCTATAGGCCTTGAGTAGCAAGCTTAGCCATGATCAGGCAACCTTTTCAATCCAACTGTAAATTTTGAATACTACTATCACCGGAAAGCCCGTAAACACAGGCCTCACCTCCCTTGGGTGGATTGGTCTCTGGAAGCATTTTTTGGATATTAATTTCCAATGCCTAAAAGTCAGCAGCTCCTTATATCGCAAAGGGTTCAGAGAAATTTAGCATTGGTCAGTATGAGACTTACACCCAAATAATTGTTCACTTACCAATGGATTCAGTTTGGTGAAAGTATATGGATGTCCCCAAAAAAACTCCCGAAACTCCCGGATGAAAAAGCCAGGTTCTGAGTATTAGCCGCCACTTGTCGTTGAACTGCCAATCAGGTGAGAAATTCGGTGACTTCACTGGAACCCATTTCTTCAGGGTGACGATAACGATGAAACCGAATGAAAGTTTTAATCCAGTGGCAATATGATTCCTCCGTTCTGTAACTGTACTGTTTAAGTCGGATCTTCTCTCTTACTTTGTTCATAAAACGGTCTGACATTAGCAATGGCTCCCTTTTTACGCTGTTTTTATATACAGTAATAAGGTAGATGAGCACAACGAATCGTCAAGTTTTTAGATGCCATTGAATTTCAGAAGTAATCAGGGCGTGGCTATAAGCCTGGATTCGCAAGGGGTGTAGTGTTTCTAAGGAATACTGTTATGTGTATACACACAAGAACACTGGCAAAAAAAGAGTATTATCTGTATCAGTACAGAAAAGAACGTTATATAACGGATATTCTGTATTGGTACATCTACTAAG
>CBDBOO010000006.1:0-9408 GCA_965208385.1 Endozoicomonas sp. | reverse complement strand
CCTCGGCTATGTTCCCGCCAATAGTTGTATTGCTTACTCCCTATGTTTACAGGGCTACAGACGTGCCTTATAAAGTAGAGATATGACTAAATCTTGTATATTGCATTTGTTTATTGCCCAAAGAACAGCGATTTGTTCTGGGATACCTTCCTATCTCATGAATAGCCATATGTGGAGCAGGAAAATAAAGTTTTTATAGGACTTTAGTGCTCCCAACTATTGACGGGAACATAGCCGAGTACCTCTGAGTCCTGATTCATTTCAAAGGCTCTTTGCTAATTTCATGGCGACCGGGGTTATGCGTTTATTATACGAATGCAGGTGAATACAAATTCATAATATATAACCAGACTCATAAAACCAACCACCAAACCACTTCACTTTCAACACGTCTGCATTATCTAGCGCCTGAACAACCCTTTAGATATCTTCCTGGCCGTCTCATCAGTGCGTTTTTAAAAAACAAAACAAAGTAGTATTACTTCAACCGATATCACTTTTAATAATATTGAAAAAAATAAGTATGAGAAAAAAACTTTAAAAAGAAACAGTGAAATTAATTTATTACTCTAACCTTTTTATTGAAGGGTTATCACCGGATTTAAAATGACTAAAAGTTCATTTGATACATTATCACATTGTCGTTGATTGAAAGGTGTAAAAACATAACGAAAATAATCAGACAGGATTCTGACATATAAAACCTGAGTTAACGGCTATATTCAGGATATTCTTATGCCTAGTAATGTATATAGTGCCTGTCCGAAAACCCTAAGCCCTAGAAAATCAGGGCTTGAAGCCCAATATAGATACTGAAGTTTTCAACTACCGGCTGTTATTTTCAAAAATTATGCGTAAACCAATTAATCCACAGTTACATTTGGGTGAAGTCGACATCTCTGCCATCCAGTTCGACCCTCGCTCTCGGGACGATATTCCACGTATTTTAAGAGGATTGCAGCACCTTTATATAAATACCGATTTACGACAAGCGGTCTTCCTTGCACTTGAAAAAATGATTCCGGAAGCTGTGGACAAAAAGAATGGTCGTCCAGGGATGGATCTCTGGAGAATACTGGTCTTTGGAACACTTCGGCTGGTGATTAATTGTGATTTTGACCGCCTGCGTGAATTGGCTAACGAGCATGGAAAACTCCGGCAAATATTAGGTCATGGACCTTATGACGAGTACCAATATCGCCTGCAAACCCTACAGGACAATATTTCGCTTTTCACACCGGAAGTTCTTGATGAGATCAGCCAGATTGCTGTCTCTGCCGGGCATGAGCTGGTAAAAAAAAATATGAACGGCTACAGGGCCGTTGCGATTCCTTTGTCGTAAAAACCAATGTGAGATATCCAACGGACATCGGCTTGTTAGAGGAAGCCTGTCGTAAAACGATCGAGACAGCCACGGTTCTGGCAGCAGAGAAGCAGTTAACCGCCTGGAGACAGTCCGCAGAGCTACAGAAACAACATAAAAAACGGTACAACAAACTTCGCAGACTTAAGCACTCGACCTCTTCCAGTAAAGTGCAAAAGCAGGCTTGTCAGGACAAAGTAGATGATGCCTACATTTATTACCTGAATCGCAGTCAGAAAATAGCAAAAAAAGCAGAACTAACATTATCTCTACTGGAGAATAAGGGTGTTGATAAGGATCGACTGATAGCCCTGAAGCGTTGGATCAGCTGCATTCACTATCAGGTTGGTCTGACCTGCCGACGTGTTTTTGATGATGAAAAAATACCTCATTCTGAAAAAATATTCTCATTCCATGAGCCTCATACTGAATGGATTAGCAAAGGTAAAGCGGGTGTTACCGTTGAGCTGGGGCTGCGTGTGTGTGTATTACAGGACCAATTTGGCTTCACTCTGAACCATCAAGTCATGCAAAAAGAAACCGACGACAAAGTAACGGTATCTATGGCAGAGGGAGCCAAAAAACGCTTCCCTGATCTGACTCAGGTCAGTTACGACAAAGGATTCTGGAGTCCGGCAAATTTAGTGGCTTTGGAGGCCTTTTTGGATCTGGCTGTTCTTCCCAAAAAGGGCAAACTGTCGGCTGAAGATAAAAAGCGCGAATATCATCCTGAGTTTGTTCGAGCAAAGCGAAAACATTCGGCTGTAGAGTCAGATATCAATGCATTGGAAGTCCATGGTCTTGATAAATGTCCGGACGAAGGGCTGATCGGCTTTAAACGATATGTAGCTCTTGCTGTTTTGGGGAGCAACTTGCATAGATTGGGCAAGCTCTTGCAAGAGCAAGACCGGAAAAAGTTGCGACTCGCAGGCTGAAATACGGAAGTGAGTTCAATTTTACAAAAATCACGGCAGCGTGAGGATGCCACTTAATCAAAAAAGACAAATTCTAAGGGAATTTCTTTGGATTTGTTGAAAAATTAACCTTCAAAAACGAGCTGGTTGATTTTCAATCAATTACGGCAAGGGTGAAGGTCATCATGCGTTAAGTTTTAAGGGTTTTCGGACAGGCACTATATAGCTGCAACAACAGATTTCGAAGCTTGTTTTTTGCTATCGCTCTTTTTTTCTCTCTGCCAGAAGCCTCTGCAGCAGTCAACTGCTCTACGATTTCGTCCTCTGCGGCACAGACAGCCTGTACAACGTTTGTTTCCAGATATACAACGGAATCTTACTCATCCAGCTTTCTGGATAGCTTCAACTCGGTTCATGTCATTGATTCCAGTACCATTGACCCAACAACCAGTCTGGAAACATTACTGGCTACCAATACCAATGGCATGCTGGTGATTCTGGGAACAAGCATCAGTAATCTGACAAACACTCTGTTAACGCCCGGCGTTTTTGCCATTACAGGGATAACCGGCAGTGAAACATTTGCTTTTGGTACAACGCCAGCCGGAAATACCAATAGCCGAATTGATGCCCTGCTTCGTTCAAGAATACCTGACACCTTTATTGTGGATAATCTCACCTTTGATACACGGCAATCACAGAACCCGCAACCGGGTGTAATTAAAAGTGTTCATTAGAAGTTTTTCTGCCCACAAAACCTCAATATGAACGATAATGTAAGAGTATTTCTCAACCCTAGTTAGTATTATGCCCTCACCTATTTCTCTTGCTGATAGACTTGCAGCCCACCCCGAGCTTGAGCTTAGAGTTTCTGCACTTCTGGATATTGTTGAAGCCGAGTCAGGTCTCCTGGATCGTGCTGATGATGCTGAAGAAGCCGTCATTGTCCACCTGCGTGAAATGGGCAATGAACTGCTTACTGGCTGGGGTACCTACAAGGAAGATCAAAAATTTGGCGAGGCTTGCCTGAAGCACCCCGGAGCTAAAACTCAAAAAAAAACACTTATTGGCTGAGCACCTATGGGAAAATAGAAGTTCTTGAACGCTGCCAGACGGTAGACAAGCATCGGGTCAGACCTTTCAGTCATGCCGCTCATATTCACTGTCGCGACTACTCCCGCACAATTCAACGTAAAATTGTAGACTTTGGTGCAGATAGTTCTTTTCAGGCAGCTGCAAAAAAATACATGAACATTATGGTATTGATGTGCCTGAGTCTTCTATTCGAGCCATAACTCTTGAGCACGCAAGCTGTATGCAAAATGATTCCATCAGTGCATCACAAAATCGTCAGGACTGCCTCGGTGAAGCTGCCCAGTTCATAGGAGAAATGGATGGAAGCATGATTCCTGTTGTCCTCTTTGATGAAGAGGCAGAAGGTGACAAACGCAAAGCACGTAAAACTGAATGGCAGGAGGCTAAACTTTGCCAGGTCTATAAGCTGGGTAGTTCAGATAAACGTCATCAGGCCACAATGGGAGGGCCGGATGAAGCAGGTGACCAGTGGTTGAGTTGTGCAATAGAGCAGGGGCTCAACCGGCAATCCTCTATCCATTGCGTGAGCGATGGAGCCACCTGGATTGCCAACCAGACAAAGAGAGTGTTTGGAGAGCAAGGAAGTTTCCTCGTTGACTATTATCATCTCTCTGAGCACTTCGCTGATGCAGCAGAAGAGTGTGTCGGGTTTAACAAGGAAACACGTGTACAGTGGCGGCATATCCAGCAGGAACGCATGAAATCTGGCAATGTTAATACCGTCATGGCAGAGCTTGATCCGCATAGAAACGGAAAGAAAGGCAAAGCAGCCAATAAACCAGAGGAGTGTCACCGATATATCCGAAACCGTCCAGGGCAATTCGAATATGCTGCAGCAGAAGCAGCCAATCTTCCCATTGGCTCTGGCGAAATAGAAAGTTCTAACAGTGCAGTAGTGCAGATGCGACTAAAAATACCGGGTGCTTGGTGGAAGCCTTCCATCGCAGGAGCAATGCTTTGCTTAAGAACATTGCGTTCTAACGGGGACTGGGATCAGTACTGGCAGCAAGCTGGATAATGGGTAGATGGAACACTTTTAATTACACCCCCCGCAACCCTCACCCACTCCCTCACCGACATCGTCCGATGCAGCCTTTGAACCTCGTATAGCCGTCAGAGCGGATAACGGTGCCACAAATGTTATTGTCAGAAACAATGTTTTCAAACACACAGGCACTCAGCACCGACCAGATGGTTTTGTTTATGTCACTCTCCCAGGAGCCAGCAGCAGAATCGACATCATAGGCAATACAGCCGACAGCACTAATCTCTACGGTTCATCATTAAGTAACCTTGCCGACACTGAGATGTTCGATATAATATGCCGTACCAGTAATGGCTGTCCTACCGCAAACGTTACTATCTCGGATAACATCTTCACGGATATTGATACCACTTCATCATCACGACGAAAAAGACAGTCAAACTCGAGTGATGAAACTCACGAAGCTGTCGTTCTCGAAAATGTTTCCAATTTTGTTATTGAAAACAACCGACAGGAACACGGTTCGGCTCTGGCGAATATATTGGTTCGTTTCTCAAACGATTTAAGCAGCACGCTCACCTTGAATGGTCGAATTGAAAACAACATCGGGTATGCAGCACTTGCAGTCAATGCCCGCCCTACCATCAAAGTCACCACAAAAAATGGTAGCGTTACATCTCGACTGGGAGGGAATATAAACATTGCCGCCAATACCAATTATAATTTTGATTCCACCTCTGATGTATCCGGTATTATGAGCGGGATTATCACTACCAGTGCCCCGACAACCCAGCCACCTACCACAACGACCACAGAAGCTCCGGCAGACGACACCTGTGCCAGTGTTTTCTCGAATGAAGCCTCTGCAGACAGAATCGTCTGCGATGAGTTTTTTGTTCCCAACCTTCACACACGTATTGTAAAAGTCCCTTCGACCACCACTGACCTTGGAACAGTCATCACCAATACAACGGTGAATACTCTGTTTATTCTTGATGGTGCAAACAGTATGGGAATGGCAGCAACGTATACGGCACCGCTGGATACCAATCATGATACGAGCACATCCAACCAGTTCTTTCTACCGGCCGGTGCAAGCATCGTGTCAAACAACTCGACTATCAGGGCCAGGATCATCCCTCACCTTTCTTCCACCAGCGGTTATATGTTTTATGTCAATAATCCATTTGAAACACCTGATCACCTGACATCCAATCAGAACCATTTTCTTGCCAATCTGGTGTTCGATACACTCGACGGCATTGAATCAAGAGCGCATATATTCCAGGGTATTCTCGATGCCAGCTATGCCGGACTTCTTCAGATGAAGAATGTAGAACTGCACAAGCGTTTTGTGACTGGAAAATCGTTTCAGGTGGGTATGGTTATTGAGTGTAAGTCAGGCCCCGTATCAACCGTTTTGATGGACGATGTCACCATCGATATGCGCATTGGTGGGACCGAACCTACCAGTGAGTTTGGGTATGCCTTACAGAGCACTTGCCAGACAGAAGGACGTTCCGTCAATCTGACTATGAGAAACAGTACTGTTCGCCATGATTCATCTCGTATCACTGCCATTGTTAACAACGATAACGTTAGCTTTGGAAGCGGCAGTGTTTGTAATCGAATAATGGGGGTTTCGGGCAGCAGCATATCCGACGATTTGTCATACAGTTCCGCTCTGAGCAATACAGTTGCGACGGGGGTACTGGGTATCAGACAGGAATCAGGCAGTAATCCGGGAGATTATGGCTGGGGTCGGGAACTGGATGCCAGCCAGGTTCCACAAAGTGATTTTGTTTATTTGACGGCAGAACAATGGCAGGCAGCACCTTATAACGTAAATTCTGCAGATGTTATCTGCCCTGATCCATTGCCAATGACAGAACCCACTACGCAACCAACTACACAACCAACTACACAACCAACTACACAACCAACTACAGAACCAACTACAGAACCAACCACAGAACCAACGACAGCTCCGACAACACAATCATCAATACCCACATCAGGCGCAACAGCATCACTGACTGCAACAACTGGTTCTCTGATGCCCACTGCTGTTTCACCGGATTGCGGTCAAATCAGTTGTATGAACCCAACTCTTCAGCCAACTCTTCAGCCAACTCTTCAGCCAACTACTCAGCCAACTACTCAGCCAACTACTCAGCCAACCATTGCGGAACCCTGCAATCGGCTATGCAGTCAGGGCGAACAAGAGCGCTGCCGTGATTTTCTAGCGGATGAAGAAGCCACTGGCGGAGCTTCTTTTGCCCAGGCTTTTGGTGTTAACAATGAGCCTGCTCTGAACTGTTTGTTAAATAGTCATGTACCGGGTGGGCAGATTATTCTGGTGAATAACAATATTGATCTGACTTCAATCAGCTTGACGTCACTTACCAGCAGTCTTAAGCCCAAAGGCATAGTGGCACTGGTTGGTCAGAAGGCATCACCTGTCCGTATTGCTCCGGATGGAACTCACCTCAACCCCACTGTCACGCTGTGTACTATGTCCGGCACCTCCGGCACCTCCGACACCTCCGACACACCTCCGACACCTCCGACACCTCCGACACCTCCGGCACCTCCGACAATAGTGGCTGTCAGCCCGCTGGTGTTGACAGTGCATTTTACAGTTGGGGCATTGAATGGGCGACATCCATTGCCCAGCCTGATACTCAACCCCCCAGTATCATCGTCAAGGATGCGTCGTATCGTGGCCCCGTTCGAATGACTTATTCGTTGTTTGATCATGAGCGTCACGGCGCTATAAGTGCAAGAAGGTATATAGAATTCTCAACTCTATACCCGTCATTCACCACCTACTTTGATATTTCCCCTACCCCTGCAGCGCAAGGGTTTTGAAATTTGACCACCTTATTGTAAGCATAAACGTACTTCTCCTGATAACGAGTACCCAATCAACCTTTCATGGATATCCATTCATGAAAAACACAAACAAGAAAAAACCTCACCTTCAGCAGCCGGAGATGACAGGGACAAGCCTTCGTGCATTGATCTTGCTGCTCTCACACTCCCTCTTGAGTCAGGAATAAATTGATTGGTACGTTGACCCTAATATAAAGATAATTGTCGCCTGATTCTCCGAGATGCCAATCACGTGCTTCTCCGTTCCGTTGATCGTCTGCACATAAATGCCATCAAAGCAGCAGAAAATCCATCTGCCCGTTGGGTTCTGGGCTGGCTTTTTCTTCATGTCCGGGAACGTTCGGCTCTGCTTCTTCAACTCATAACGGATTCGATGTTGGATAGCAGCATAGACCATCAGGCAAAGTGTCATCACCATTAACAATGCCTCAATGCGTTCCGGTTTCTTCAGATAGAGGGAAGACACCAGAAAGTCCGGACTTTTTAGAAAGCGAAAGCCTCGTTCAACCTGTTGCTGTGATTTGTACGTCCTCAGTAGTTCAGCGCTGTCCAGTCGAGTAGTATTAATGTCGTTGGTAGCCAGCACAAAACAACCCAGTGATGCTTCGGCATCCTGCCGGGTTTGCACAGCGATCGAGCAACAACTTGTTACGTAATATTCCAGGTGGTCGGGTTCCGCTCCATTAACAGGTCGTCCTTTGCTCTTGTAGCAGGGCTTGGCGATAACCTGAGCCTCAGCCTGACAAAGTTCAGACTGCTTCTGCCATTGCCTAAAGGCTTCCATGGCCTCCCCTTCGCACTGGAACGCTTTTTTGCTCAACTTTTCCAGTCTCTCGCACTCTTTCAGAGACTTTTTCTGCATACGCCTTGTCAGCGTCTTCTGTTCGGTTTCCTGGCGTTGCTGGTTGCGAAACAAAACCCAGCGTTGCTCTACGTTCGCATAATTAGACGACACTTCTGTAGCTTCGTAATGGTCAAACCCCTCCACTGCTTTCATGGTTCGTGAAGGCGCACTCCTTACCAGCTCTTTGGCGGCACCAATATTGAGAGGAACTCTGGAAATAAACAGCTGATCCTGCTGGTCAAGTTCCTGGATTGTCCCTGCCACATACAATGCTGCATCGCCAATAAAATAGCGGGCTTCCAGTGCGGCTTTGAAACTCTTCAAGTGCTTGGAAACCACCTGTTTGAAACTGGTCTTATCAGTCACATTGCCACTGGTTGCTTTCATAAACAACGGGATGCCTGCCCGGTTTTCAGTCAACAGAAGCAATATGGCCTGGTTCAAATCCGGGCGGTGATCCCGGCTGTAACCTTTGCAAAGCCTGATGCAGTTGAGGTCTTCATCGCTCAGATCGCTATCGCTATTATAACGACCATCGACGTGGAAGCCGGTGCCATCAAGGTTCAGCGCGTCGCAAGGCAATTTGAGATGAGTTGCAACCTTGATAGCCAGCTCAAAATAGACTTTACTGACATCCAGATCAAAGAGTTCATCCAGTGCTCTTCCCAGAATCTTGTCGTTTAAATGCTCTGGTTTAATCCCTTCCCTGATCAGTTTGTTGAGAGGTTTATTGGCAAAGAACTGGGGGAACATATGGAGAGATTGCCCCGTAAAGCCGAGGCCATTGAGGATCATGCCGACAATGGCTTCACCGTGGGAGACATTCCATTCATCCGCTACCTTGGGTGCACGTCTGTCAATGTGATCGGCTATGCCCAGCTCTTTGCACATACCTGCCACCAGGCCGAGGTGATCCATGTTCTGAATCTGAGTGCGATATTGAATAGGAGGCATAAGGCTGTTTCCTGATATTTGCTTTTTTGATAAATAGCAGAAATCAGGAAAATGTCAGGTTAGGTGGTGAATGTCGGCTATACAGTGAGGTTTACATTGCACATAACCGTTTCGACAGTGATGAAGTACTGGATGAACTCATAAGCGTTAACTGCATGGAAACCTCTGGTGCCACAACGGACAATAATCTTTGTTCAGGTCAGGCTCGACTGTCTATAAAAGACAACCTTTGGATAACGGGCACCGAAGATACAGGTGTTATGAGCCCCGATAATAGGAACGCCGTCAGTAAGAAAGCACTGCGCCTTGAGAACATCCCTGTTGTGACTATTAGTGGTAACCGTGAAGACACCCCCAC
>CBDBOO010000005.1:0-39794 GCA_965208385.1 Endozoicomonas sp. | reverse complement strand
TTTACCCACAGGGGACTTGCACCCCATAAGTTCATGCCCATGCCGGGCGTACCAAATTATTGAGCGCTGTACCTCCCTGAAAACCATTAGTCGGATGCCAGCTTAAACTATAAGGACAAAAACTATTTCGAAACGTTGTGGGCGTCTTATGCCAAGGCAATTTTTCGTATCGCCGCCAGTTATGAAGCGATTCCGACTCTGCGCGAAGAGTTGATACAAGATATCGCTCTGGCGTGCTGGAAAAATCTGGAAGGATGTAAAACAAGTCATTCTGAAAAAGCCTTTGTCTTACGCATTGCTCATAACAAAGCTGTAGATCACGTGTCACGTGAGGCAAAGCGGCCTTGCACCTCTGTTAATATTGATGCCAGCCTGGTTGCTGATATGAATATAGATAAAGACATCGGCTATTAACAGACACAGTTGTTGATGGCAATGCGGCAACTATCTTTTGATCATAAACAGGCCATTGGACTGCTGTTTGAGGGCATGTCTTATCAACAGATCGGAGACATAATGGGCATCACGCAAAATCATGCAGGTGTCCTCATTTCTCGCGCCAGGAAAAAACTTGAGGCTCTCGTTCATGACAGATAACCAGAACAATCTGCAAAAACTATGGCAGTCCATTGACACACCCACCGAAATGGACTGTGGTGCCATCAGAAAACTGGCTCGTAAACACACACTATTAAACGTCGGGTTATTGTTATTGGATAGCTTGGCTTGTGTGGTGATTGCCGCCACCTGCTGGTTCTCCATTGGCAGCAAACACTCGATTGTGTTTTCCATCTGGCTGGCTCTTGCCCTGATTCTGAGTATTTACCTTACCCGGGAACTGTTCGTTACCAGACATCTGAAAGTGCAAAACCTGTCCAAAAGCACAGGCAACTACCAGCAATTTTTGTGTGACAAATATGAATCTAATATCAGAGCAGGACATCTGTTTGTCATTTCCAATCATGCTATCGTAATCGCACTCACTATTACCGTTGGACTAGACACCGCTTTTACCGATGATCCCACCATCCAGGGGGTATCAGCATGGCTGTTTGCCATCGGATGGACTGCAGTACTCTATGGCAGTGTACACTGGTGGGGAGCCAGAAAGATGAAGAATGGCAAGGCTTGTCTTGCAAGACTATTATTACGGGAGTAACAGGGAAAGGGATTCCCATGAAATGTCATAGCGTTTTATTCTGCCAATTATTTCTTATCCTCTTTTTAACTGGGTGCGCGGGCAGCCAGTTTCGCATTCAAACTTTAGCCAAATCTGAAATGGATATGGTTGCCGACACTCACCTGACATCTGCCAACGATATTATGCGAGAGTTGGCTATTAAACTGTATGCAAGAAATCCTGTGCAATTGAAGAAAACCGATCAGTCTGTCGAAGAGCGCCTGCACCTTCTGTTCAATATAGAAAACCACCACCTTCGATTCAATGAGTTAGATGATAAAGCAGCCACAGAACTGATCTCTCTGGCCCTCGATGATAATTTTGAAGGCGACAGAGTGTTTGCATTGATGGTTGGTCTGACAGACATGATCCGATCTGCTTATGATAATAAGCCTGAATTTTTCATCATTGACCAGTTGGATGAGCAGAAACTGTATAACAGTGCGAGAAATGTCGAGATTCTTACCTGGCGCTTACGACAGCCTTCAGAACATAGCAATCTGCCACTAATATTGACCAATGCCACCGGTGACGAAATAAACCTGAGCTTTGAGCGGCTGTTTGGCAAGTTAATCGCCAACCAGGATATGATGGCACTCCTGATATCGCAAAAGAATCATCGGGCTATCAGGAGTGCTGCCCATACTATTGGGAGTATGGCGTTCTTACCGATATAGTCGTTTCAATACTGGTAACCGCAATGCCATTAATGTCAGTAATACAAGGCCATATATCCCGGGTTCGGTATAATCACTCTTAACCAGCCAGAGAAAATGTATTACCGCTAATACTGCAGCCGGGTAGACAAGCTTGTGCAGTTTTGCCCACTGTTTACCTAACCTGCGCATCATTTTTTTAGTCGATGTTACGCCTAAAGCAACAAGAATGATCACCGCTAAAGCCCCTACTATTATATAGGGTCGTTTCACCAGATCTTCGAACAGGGTTGCCCATTCCCAGGCCAGCATAAACGCAAAATACGACAACAAATGCAGCACAGCATAGAAAAGAGCAAACAAACCAATCATACGACGATAACGAACCAGTTTATTGAATCCGGTGATTTTCCGTAGAGGTGTTATCGCAAGAGTAATCAATAAAAATCGTAACGCCCAGCTGCCCAAGCCGTGGGTTAACGCATTTCCTGGATCAGGCCCCAGAGCGTTGGCATTCACGGCCAGAATGAGATTAACCAATGGTACAAGACATAACGGGAAAATAATCAATTTGGATTTTGCAACAAGATCCATTGTGCGAGTCTTTAACCTGATCATTTGCCCTACCTCAATAAAACTTATTCAGATTCATACCCCGGTAAAGGTCTGCTACCTCTTCTTCATAACCGTTGAACATTCTCGTTTCAATTCTATTGGGCGACAATAAGCCACTGGGCAGGCGTCGTTCATGTTTTTGACTCCAGCGCGGATGATCCACCTTCGGATTCACATTGGCATAAAAGCCATATTCGCGAGGTGCAGCACTTTCCCAGGTTGTACCTGGCTGCTTGTCAGTAAGCCGGATCTTGACGATGGATTTAATGCTTTTAAACCCGTATTTCCAGGGCAATACTAATCGAAAGGGCGCGCCATTCTGGTTAGGCAGTGTTTTGCCATACAACCCTGTTGCCATCAGAGTAAGAGGATTCATGGCTTCATCGATTCTCAATCCTTCCACATAAGGCCAGCCTATAGAGCCAAATACTGATTTTTGCCCGGGCATCTGCACAGGATCATGAAGTGTCGTAAATTCCACATACTTTGCTTTCGATGTAGGTTCAAAACGTTTGAGAATTTCAGCCAGTGGGATGCCCACCCAGGGAATCACCATAGACCAGGCTTCCACACAGCGTAATCTGTAGATACGTTCTTCCATGGCATGGGGTTTGAGAATATCTTCAAGATGATATTTCCCGGGCTTCCCCACTTCTCCTTCCACAACAACAGACCAGGGATCTGTCTTGAATGATCCCGCATATCGGGAAGGATCACCTTTACCGGTGCCAAATTCATAGAAATTGTTATATGTGCTCACATCTTTATAGGGTGTGAGCGTTTCATCGGTTGTGTAAGAGCTTTTTTTATACGCTTCTACTTGTTTGCTCAACCAGTCCGGAGCAGCCAGTCGGGGTACACTTTTATAATCGGTATTTGATATCGGTCCAGCTTTACTGTCATCTGTGCAGCCCATCAGAGCCGCACCCAATCCGGCAACAGCAAATTGTCCTGACTTCCTTATAAAAGCCCGACGGTCCTGGTAAACAGATTCGGAGGTTATTTCGCTACTGGTTACATCTGAACGTTTTTTTATCTTAAGTAGCATGACAGCTCCTTTGAATACATCTCTTTCCATGTATTACGTTTATTATTAACAGCCGGATGCATATTCCTTTATAACACTATATTTACCACTGACGCCTTCATAAAAAAAGCCGGCTGATTTTCATCGGCCGGCCTTCGGTAAACATTTTACTGATTTTACTGCCTATTTGTTTAAAATTTTTTCTTCACTCCATACAGCAATGAGTAAACCACAGGCAGAACCAGCAATGTCAGAACTGTGGCAAAACCCAGTCCAAAGATGATCGTAACCGCCATGGCAGCAAAGAAGATATTAAACAACAGTGGAATCATTCCCAGCATTGTAGTCAGTGCCGCCATACACACGGGGCGGACACGACTTACTGAAGAATCAAAGATCGCATCGTAGGGATCTTTACCTTCTTTCAGCTCCAGATTGATCTGATCCACCAGCACAATACCATTTTTGATCACCATTCCAGACAGGGACAGTAAACCAAGCAGCGCCATAAAGCTGAATGGAATATTCATACTCACCAGCCCGATGACCACCCCGATGATAGCCAGTGGCACTGTTGCCCAGATAGCCAGTGGCTGACGAATGGTATTGAACAGGAAGATAGTAATCAGGAACATTGCCAGAAAACCGCCTGGTAGAGAGCTGAACAGACTACCTTTGGCGTTGGACTGTTTCTCCAGTTCACCACCCCACTCCAGTCGGTAACCTACAGGCAGCTCCATGGCTTCGATCTGACTTTTGAATTTCTTCAGAACGGAGTCCGTGGTTTCATCACTGAACATAATCGGATTACCCAGCACCGTGATCACCCGTTCGCGATTACGACGTAGAATCAATGGGTTTTCCCACTCAGTGTCAAAACTGGACACTACCTGGGTAATAGGCACTATTGACTGATATTCAGCACTCCACAACTGCAGGTCGGTAATACTGTCTGCGCTCAGTCGTTCCGCTTCAGGACTTCGTGCAATAATCGGCAACAGGTCACTGGTTTCACGATAAACACCGACCACCTTGCCGGAGAAGTTCATTAACAATGCGGTATCAATCTGAGACTTACTGATACCAACACGTCGAGCCTGAAATTCATCCACTTCCGGACGCATTACTGATACCTGGTTGCGCCAGTCATGGCGAATACCGGTGACAGTTGGCTCAGCCTTCATGATGGCCATCGCTTCTGCGGCAATGCGTCGAAGAACAGCCGGATCCTCACCATAAAAGCGGGCTTCAATTTTGGCAGCAGGAGCCGGACCATTTTCAAGAGGCTTGATACGGAATTGGACTTCAGGAAAGTTGGCCGGAATTAATTCATTCACCTGACCAATCAAATCCTGCATGGTGTCCAGACTGGTCGCCTCAATAACCATCAGTCCATAAGATGAATAACTTTTCTCCGGAGAGTAAGGCAGAATGAAACGCTGCATGCCTTTACCGGCGACAGTGGTCATATTGGCAACGCCTTCACGACCGCGCATCATGTCTTCAAACTTGGACAACTCATTCTGGGTACCACGAATATCCGTACCTTCAGGCATCCAGAAATCAACAAAAAAGATCGGTGTTGTCGACGGTGGGAAAAACTGGCTGCGAATCTTGTTGGCATTTGCCAGGGTCAGCCCCATCGCCACCAGAACCAGCACGATGGCGAGCAGACGAAAACGCAGACAGAAACTCAGCAGACTTTTATACAGTGTAAAGAAAATTCCTTTGTACGGATCTTCAATCACACCACCTTCACTGCTACTGACACCATCCTTGAACAGCATATTGCAAAAGAAAGGGGTGATGGTAATGGCAGTTACCCAGCTAAGAAACAGGGAGATCATCAATACTTTAAACAGAGAGCCACAGAACTCACCGGTGTTATCCTGAGATAATCCGATAGGAGCAAATGCGATAATCGCGATAATCGTAGCGCCCAGCAATGGCCATTGAGTTTGAGCAACAACACCTTTGGCCGCTTCCATCCGTGTCTGTCCCTTCTGCACACCCATCATGACACCTTCGGTCACGACGATGGCGTTATCCACCAGCATACCCAGGGCAATAATCAATGCTCCCAGTGATATCAGCTGTAGCTGGATACCCATCAGGTACATACCGATAAATGTGCCCAGAATGGTCAGCAGCAATACCGCTCCGATCAGCAGGCCCGCTTTTATCCCCATGGCCACCAGCAAAACTGCAAAAACAATGGCTACAGACTCTGCCAGATTGATAAGAAAATCACCCACGGACTGCTGAACGACACCAGGCTGATCGTAGATTTTATTGAACTCCATACCCACTGGTCGACGGTTTTCCAGCTCGGCCAGTTTTGCATCAACCGCAGCCCCAACTTCCACTACGTTCACACCGGAATTGAAAGCAATGCCCAAAGAGATAGCAGGCGTGCCTCCGTCAGTGTAGATGGATTTAGGAATTTCCTGATGAGTACGCTCCACACGGGCAATATCACGCAATCGTACAATCTGCTTGGTACCCGGAGAGCTGATCACCAGATCTTCAAGTTCAGAAACATTTCTGAACTCACCGGTAGGGTTAATCCGGATCGTATTACCCTGACTGTAGATACGGCCAGCATTTGAGACAACATTCTGCTGGCTGATCAAACCATAGATATAGTTTGGATCCAGTCCCAGTGCATTCAGTCTGGAACTTGAGATTTCAATAGCCACTACTTCCGAACGGACGCCATCAGCCGACACTTTTTTGACACCTGGCACCATAACCAGTTCACGGCGCAGCAGGTCGGCGTATTTATTAAGCTCCCGATAACTGAAATCCTCACCCTTGATATTATAAAGGATGCCGAATACATCACCAAAGTCGTCCACAGTTATCGAAGCATTGGCGCCAGGGGGTAACTGACTCTGGGCATCATTGATTTTCCGGCGCAGTTCATCCCAGATTTGCGGCAGGGCGTATTTGTCATACTCCTTGAGAATTTCAATGGTTATCTGGGACAGACCCGCACTGTTAATAGTAATAACGTTTTCGACATAGGGCAGTTGCTGAATAGCCTGCTCCAACGTCAGTGTTACTTCTTCTTCCACCTGTTCCGGAGAGGCTCCCGGATACTGGGTAATCACCATCGCCTGCTTGATGGTAAATTCCGGAAATTCCAGCTGTCCCATACTGTTGAATGCTATGTAGCCACCTATCAGCAGCAGCAGGATAAACAGCCAACTGATGACTTTATTGCGTATCGAGTATTCTGCAATATTCATGATTTCGGCTCCTTAAAGGCCACGTTCCCAACGGAGAGGTTTAACCTTAAGGTTTTCAGTCATCTGACTGGCACCGGCAGCAACAATACGGTCTCCAGGTTTAAGACCTGAAATAATAGCAACACCTTCATTAGTCACTCGTCCCATGGTGACGTCAGCAGACTGCACTAAACCTGTCGTATCATCATAGGTCCAAACCACTGTGCGACCAGATGTGTCTTCTTTGGCAATAGACTGTCTAGGCACAATCACATAGCCGACATCTTCAATCATTTTTACCGCCTTGGAAAAATCAATGGTCATGGTGGCAGCCATTCCGGGAAGGATATTCATCTCCTTCGGTTTATCCATGGTGAATACGACTTCATAACTCTGGGTACCCGGGCTCACTTTGTTAGAGCGCTCTTTGTAACTGGCTCTAAAGCTTTTTCCCTGGGTTCCATGAAAGCGAACTTCTGGTTGATATTCGAAGTTATATTGCATCTGTCCAATACTTGCGATTACCGATTCAGGTACCTGGATATGCAAATCCACAGTATCATCACTCTGTAGCACGACAACGGTCTGACGAGCCTGAACAAATTGATAATTCTCTACTTCCAGCTTGGCAATACGACCTGAGAAAGGTGCCACTATGCGAGTGTAAGTCAAATTACTGCGGGCCAGTTCCAGAGCAGCCCGGGTGGACTTCAGTGTAGCTTCAGCGGTATCCAGCTGAGACTGGGCCAGGGCTTTTTTAGCCACCAGATCTTTTTTACGCTTGAAATCTACAACAGCCAATTCATAGTTGGCCTGACGGTCAGCCAGAGTATTGCGGGCATCTTTATCATCCATACGGGCCAAGAGCTGACCTTTATTTACCAGCATTCCTTCGGCAAGAGGACGCTCAACCAGTTCACCAGAGATTCGAAAAGAAATCTCTGCTTCATCAGTGGCCGCAACCGAAGCCGGAAAATTACGAATCAATCGTTTACTGTAATCTTCAACGGTGAACAGTTTGACTGGCCGAACAGGCGATTCGGTCACAACCTGTTCTTCCTGACTACAGCCACTTAGAAGCGTAACAGCAACTCCCAGTACAGCCAGGCTAAAACGAGATGGGATTTTCATTATCTCTCCAGTATGTGTATCAATTCCAGAAATTCTGCAAGCATAAGAACCCGGCTATTAATAGCCTGTTTTAAGTCTATTGGCAGAGGAAAAACGATTATTCAGTTTGACAATTAAAGTAGCCGTGAATGTACAAAAAATCATTAATAGTTGATTGTCGTATATGAGAGAACGCTATTATTACTTCAAGCTAGAAATAACTTGAACAATTAATAGATCATCGATTAATAATGACGCTTTAAAATAAACTGAAATAAAACGGGCGTAGCATATAGAGCGGTGCAACATCTTTGTATAGTGTTTCTCCGAAGAAGTAATTCCATTATGATTTGAAGCAGTTTCTCTTGAATGTTTTTTAAAACCTATCAGAGATATTAAAATCAATGCCTACAGAAGAGTATTTCCAATTTAAGTCGATAGAGAAATACACGTTTTATTTTTTCAAACCACTTTTATTGATTAAGTAATGAAATAAACTAATCCATCTTCGTATATCAAATTTAAGTTTTCAGCTTACTTTCAATCAGGTATTAAAAAACCCGATATAACAAACGCTATATCGGGTTAAAAAAATTGAATAAGACAGAATATCAGGCTACGAGTTTACCGGCTTGTTTTCTCCCAAACGCCAAATTGCCATGATAGGTCCGGAACATGCATACCCCAGGAAAATAAGCATCAGCACCCTTGGAGGATCAGAAAAAACCACGGCAAAGGCCAATACGATTGCCAGAACAAAAACAAAGTGAACCCGGCCACGCAAATCAAACTTTTTAAAGCTGTGATATCGAATATTGCTCACCATCAACACACCTGATGCCGCTGTAATCAGAACGCCGAGGAGCGACACCCACCAGGAACCAGCATTGACACCAAGATCACTGAGCGCCCATACCATTCCCACAACAACGGCTGCAGCCGCAGGACTGGCAAGACCGGTAAAATAACGGCTATCGGTGGTTTCTATCTGGGCATTAAAACGAGCCAGACGCAACGCACCACAGGCAGCGTAAATAAAGGCAATCATCCAGCCAAATTTGCCATAATCATTTAACACCCAGCTATAGGCCACCATGGCCGGAGCGACACCAAAGGTCACCATATCTGCAAGACTGTCGTATTGTTCACCAAACTTGCTTTGGGTGTTGGTCATCCGGGCAACCCGGCCATCCAGTCCATCAAGAATCATTGCAACAAACACGGCAATGCAGGCCTGGGAAAAATTTCCTGCCTGGGCGCTGATAATGGCATAGAAGCCACAGAAGAGATTGCCTGTAGTAAACAGGTTTGGTAGCAAATAAATACCCTTTCGGCGAATCTTCTGACCACCTTCTACCACTTCTTCTTCATGCTCATCTACAGGAAAAAGACCGTCAACCGCATCTTTACCATCCTCCGGCCTTTCCACTTTATCATTCATGTGAACTTCTGCTCATTTAGAAATAGTAAAAATAATTGGCTGAACACTGTACCATGAAACGTCCTGACCCGGCATAGTCGTATAGCGGCTTCACAGCCCCCCAGAACGGAAATATTAGAATACGGAATGCCCCGTTTGCTGCACAAAATGCTTCAGTGCCCTCATACCTGCCACCGAATTTCCTTTTTTGCCCAGTTCCGGGCTCCATACACACATGGACATTTGCCCGGGAATAATGGCCACTATCCCACCGCCTACTCCGCTTTTGCAGGGCAGTCCCACATGAAAAGCAAATTCTCCGGCTTCATCATAGGTTCCACAAGTCATCATCAAGGAATTTATCCGGCGGGTCTGGACACTGGAGACCATGGAATCCGTACGGAAAGGATGCCTCCCATCCTGTGCGAGAAAGCGGCAGGCTCTGGCCAGATCCAGACAACTCATGGTTAAGGAACATTGATAAAAATAAAAATCCAGCACTCTCGAAATATCATGTTTTATATTTCCAAAGCCTTTCAGATAGTGACAAAGAGCGGCATTTCTATCGCCATTATCATATTCAGACCGAAACACCTGCTCGTCATAATGCACATCCAGATTGTTCGACAATCCCCTGACTATATCCAGGAACTCCTGTTTAGGTGATTTCAGATGCTCCAGCAACATATCAGTAATGACCAAGGCACCCGCATTGATAAATGGATTACGGGGAATACCATTCTCATAGTCGAGCTGGGACAAGGAATTAAATGTTGTGCCGGAGGGCTCTACACCCACCCGATCGAAAACCGTTTCACCCGCATAATGCATAGCCAGGCTGAGACCGAATACTTTGGAAATACTCTGTATCGAAAAAAATTCTTCGGCATCACCCACCACAAAATCCCGACCATCAATACTACTGATAGCCATGCCAAATTTATTACGGTCAATCTCAGCCAATACTGGAATATAATCAGCAGGACGCCCCTGCCCAAAACAACCTGTGATTGCACCAGGTACAGAAGCCAGAAATTTTTCAATATTTTCCATCTGATATAACCGGAATAAATGGTCGCAAAGAGTACGCCGACGCTAACAGGTAGATCAATGGGCCAAATACCTAAAACTTATGTCCCAAACCGTTATAATTGGAGAGAAAACATTGCGTTCATCATTCATCACTGTTTAAGGTATCAGTCAATCAAAAAACAATTCTGATGAGGCAACTACAGTGCGTTACTTTCTGGCGATCATACTCCCCCCTTTAGCGGTTTTTCTTTGCGGCAAGCCGATTCAGGCCATTCTCAACATATTCCTGACCCTAATGGGCTGGATTCCAGGCGTGATTCATGCGCTATTCGTGGTGAACGGCCATCTTGCAGATAATCGCAACAAAGACCTCATTAAAGCCATCAAGAATAATGAGGGAGATTAACAATGACATCCTCTCACATACTGCCTCTGACTTTCTTTCTGGTTCTGACGACATTCCTGACCGGTTGTCAGAGCACGTATTACAGCGCCATGGAAAAAGTTGGCATACATAAGCGCGATATAATGGTTGATAGGCTTGAAGCCACACAGGATGCACAGGAAGCGGCTCAAGAACAGTTCAAGTCTGCACTGGAACGTTTTCAAAGTGTCGTAGACTTCAATGGTGGAAACCTTGAATCAGCCTACAATGATTTAAATGATGAATACGAAGACAGTCAGGCTGCCGCAGAAAAAGTTCGCTCCCGTATAACCAGCGTAAAAGATGTATCAGACGCTCTGTTCGATGAATGGGAAAATGAACTTTCCTTATACAGCAGTGATAGTCTGAAACGATCCAGCACCCGGAAATTGAAAGATACACGTCGTCGTTATCAGACAATGATAAACAGCCTCGAAAAATCAGAAAAGCGGATGCAGCCAGTATTGAACGCGTTTCAGGATCAGGTGTTGTATTAAAAGCACAATCTCAACGCACAGGCTATTACTGCCTTGAAGGGTGAATTTAATAGTATTAAAGCAGATATAGAGAGACTGGTCAGAGAGATGCAAATTTCCATCGACCAATCAAAACAGTTTGTGGAAACCCTCAGGCAGCCCTGAGTACACTATTTAGACTTGAGTACACTCTTTCGACTTGAGAACCAAAGGCCAGTAAAAATCAATCCGGCCGAAAAAAAGTGCCATGTCTGTAATGTTTCACCCAGAATCGGAATTGCCATTGTTGCAGCAAAAACAGGCATCAGAAAGTTAAACATTGCAGCATTGCTGGCACCCAGTGTTCTGACACCATAATTCCAGCATATATAAGCAACCAGAGATGGAAATAAAACCACATATGAATAGAGGAATATTACTTCCCTGCTAACCTCGAATCGACCAACCAGCATTAATTCCCACAGATAAAAAGGCGCAAGAAGTGTTACACCAACGCCTATCAATACAGTCAACTGCACAATTTCACTGAGAGGTAAGGCAAAACGCTTTAATAGTACAGTGTAAATACCCCAGAAAACGGTAGCCAGCATCATGATCAGATCCCCCTGACCAAACTGTAACCTTGCCAGATTATTAAAATTACCATCACTGAAAATCAGAAGTAGTCCGGGAAAAGCAACAACAGCACCAAAGACCTGATAGCGATTTGGCCAGGTTTTTAACAAGGGAATACTCAGTAACATAGCAATGACCGGTAATGCTGTCTGAATTAAACCGATATTAACTGCTGGCGTCGTCTGAGCTGAAAAATAAAGCAGGGTATTAAACGAAGTAATGCTAAATACAGCTAACAAAAGCAACTGTTTTTTCTTTCGAAATATAAGTTTTCTCTGGTCGACTATCTGTTTTGCTGTGAACGGTAGAAGAATCAAAAAAGCGATAATCCAGCGCCAGAAAGCCAGGGCTACCGGAGGCACTTCCCCCACGCTGAATCTACCTGCAACGCTGTTCCCGCCCCAGCAGAAAGTGGCAAGAATAAGACCCAGGATAGCCAGGTGCCTTTTATTAAAGAGTGCTTTTTTAGTTATGTTCAGTGTTTCAGGGGACACATCAGCCGGACTTTGAAGCATTAACTGGCTCCCGTATTACATGACAGCACTGAGAATAGGGTAATTCTGATAGCCTTTTATTCATCATGATCATGATGTTCACAATTCATTAATAAATCGCTAAAAAAATACCTACATCGTTGATGCAGGTATTTTTTATGTTATAGAAAGTAAACTCGAAGTGAAATCAATTCTTATCTTTATCCACCAGCTTATTGGCTGCAATCCATGGCATCATTTCTCGCAAATCTGCTCCCACTTTCTCAATGGGATGAGCAGCATTATTGCGACGATTAGCCGTCATGGATGGATAGTTCATTGCGCCTTCTGTGACAAACATTTTGGCATATTCGCCATTCTGAATGCGCTTTAACGCATTGCGCATAGCGGCACGGGATTCGTCGTTAATAATCTCAGGTCCTGTCACATACTCTCCATACTCAGCATTATTTGATATGGAGTAGTTCATGTTGGCAATGCCGCCTTCATACATCAGGTCAACAATCAATTTGAGCTCATGAAGACACTCGAAATAAGCCATTTCCGGAGCATAACCAGCTTCTGTTAATGTTTCAAAACCAGCCTTCACCAGCTCAACAGCACCGCCACAGAGAACAGCCTGTTCGCCAAATAAATCCGTTTCAGTCTCATCTTTAAAGGTCGTTTCGATAATACCAGTACGGCCACCACCAACACCGGAAGCATAGGACAGGGCCACATTTTTTGCCTGACCGGATGCATCCTGATAAATAGCAATAAGATCCGGAATACCACCACCTTTAACAAATTCTGACCGCACCGTATGACCGGGGGCTTTTGGCGCAATCATGATGACATCAAGATCAGACCGCGGAACCACCTGATTGTAATGAATAGCAAAACCATGAGCGAAAGCCAGCGTACTGCCTTCTTTAATGTTCGGTTCAATAACGTCCCGGTATAGCTGCGATTGGAATTCATCGGGTGTCAGAATCATCACCAGATCAGCCTGGGCCACAGCTTCCGGTACTTCCTGAACATTTAACCCTGACGCAGCCGCCTTTTCCCAGGATGGAGACCCTTTTCGCAGACCAACAGTGACATCAACACCGGAATCTTTCAGGTTATTGGCATGGGCATGCCCCTGGGAACCGTACCCGATAATAGACACTTTCTTGCCTCGGATAATAGAGAGGTCACAGTCTTTATCGTAATAAACTTTCATTGGGCAGTCCTCAATTCGATGAGCCGGTCATGGGCGATTAGACCCATCGCCTTTCAAGATGATGCGTTGTTGTCTGCCCTCGCTCACCCCGATCAGCTACTACTTGTAGGCTCACGGGGCTTCACTCGGTTGACGCCTAGCCTCATCTTGAAATTCAATGGGTATATAGGCTTGTCTCACTTGGTTGACACCATAGCCCATACAGATGCTTGCGTATAATGATATATTTGCAATTTATCATCCTAAAAAACGCAACGTTAATTCTATGGACTTCAAACCCTTAATACATTTTCTTGCTCTCTCAGAAAGCCTGCACTTTGGCAGGGCCAGTGATGCCTGCCACATTAGTCCATCAACATTAAGCAGAACCATTAAACAACTGGAAGAACAGCTGGGTGTTGTATTGTTCGAACGTGACAATCGCAGAGTTGCTCTCACCAGAGAAGGTCAACACCTACAGCGCTATGCCAGAGAAACACTTCAGCAGTGGAATATCCTGAAAAACGAGTTAATGAAAAAGTCTGGTGAATTGCAGGGGGAACTCAGCATGTATTGCTCCGTCACCGCCAGTTACAGTTTCCTCTATGATATTTTGAATGAATTCAGGCCCCGATATCCGAAGATTGAGATAAAACTGCATACCGGTGATCCGGAATTGGCGATACAGCATGTTATCTCTGAGCAGGAAGATTTCTCCATTGCAGCCAAACCTGAATCACTGCCTGCGGGCTTGGCCTTTAAACCCATTGCCACATCTCCGCTGGTATTTATTGCTCCTGCAAACGATTCAAAACTCACTGAATCATTACAACTGCCTTTGACCAATGATCAATGGAGCAGCATTCCCATGATTCTTTCAGAACGCGGAGTCGCCAGAAAACGTCTGGACCAATGGTTTAAGGACCGTAAGGTCAAACCCAACATTTACGCTCAGGTCGCAGGCAATGAAGCGATAGTCAGCATGGTGAGTCTCGGATTCGGTATTGGTGTTGTTCCCGCTATCGTATTAAACAACAGTCCATTGGCCGACAACATCCGATTACTGGATATATCCCCACAACTGAAGGCATTTGATGTTGGTTTATGTGTACTGGAAAAGAAACTTAAAAACCCATTAATCGCCGCTTTCTGGGCGCAACCTTTCAAGGCAGCCACTCAAACTATGAATTAAGCGCCTGACTGTCGAAGGATAAAAAAACCGCCCTGATTCAACAATCAGAGCGGTTTTATAAGAGCAAAATCCATGTCACCCGTTACAGCGTCAGGACTTTTTCACCACGGGATATTCCTGTGACACCACTGCGTACCACTTCCAGAACCTGTGCCTGGCCAATGGCTTCAATAAAAGCGTCCAACTTTTCTGACGTGCCTATCAACTGCATGGTGTAAACGGAACTGGTAACATCAACAATATGTCCCCGAAATATATCCACCGTTCGTTTCACTTCGGCTCTCATGGGACCACTGGCCCGCACTTTGATCAGCATGATCTCCCGCTCGATATGAGCACCTTCGGTCAGATCCACCAGCTTTACAACATCCACAAGCTTATTGAGATGCTTGGTGATTTGTTCAATAACCTGGGGCTTGCCAAAGGTAGTCAAGGTCAGTCGTGACAAAGTCGCATCTTCAGTGGGAGCAACCGTCAACGTCTCGATATTGTAGTTTCTCTGGGAGAATAATCCGACAATCCGAGACAAAGCCCCGGGTTCGTTCTCAACCAGAACAGAGATTATCCGTCTCATCAGGTTCTCTCCGTTTTGCTAAGCCACATATCACGCATATCACCACCCTTGATCTGCATCGGGTACACATGCTCACTGGGATCAACCTGAATATCCATAAATACCAGTCGATCCTTCAACGAGAAGGCTTCTTCCATAGCGGAGTGAAGCTGAGATGGGTCGGTTACCTTCATACCGACATGTCCGTATGATTCAGCCAGCTTGACAAAATCAGGCAGTGAATCCATGTATGAGTGTGAGTAACGGCTGTCATACTGCATATCCTGCCACTGTCGTACCATACCCAGTGCCTGATTATTGAGATTAATCACCTTCACATTCAAATCGTATTGCAGACAGGTGGAGAGTTCCTGAATATTCATCTGGATACTGCCTTCTCCAGTGACACAGGCTACGTCCTGTTCCGGATAGTGCAGTTTTATGCCCATGGCAGCAGGTAAGCCAAAGCCCATGGTGCCAAGACCACCGGAATTGATCCATCGATTGGGCTTGTCGAAACGATAATACTGGGCGGCAAACATCTGGTGCTGTCCCACGTCCGAGGTGACAAAGGCATCGCCACCAGTCACTTCATACAGGGTTTCAATCACTTGCTGTGGTTTCAGGATACTGCCGTCACCACGGTCATAGGTGAACAGGCCTCCCCTGTTTTCGCGCCAGCCGTTCAGCTGTTGCCACCAACTATCCATGGCCATCGGGTCAATTTTTCGGTTCGATTCATCCAGCATGCGCAATAGACTATCCAGAACCGAATCCACGGGTCCCACAATGGGAACATCGACAGAGATATTTTTTGAAATACTGGCGGGGTCTATGTCAATGTGAACGATTTTTGCATCAGGGCAGAACTTGCTGATGTCATTCGTGACCCTGTCATCAAAACGGACACCAATAGCTATTACCAGATCAGCATTATGCATGGCCTGGTTAGCAACATAGCTGCCGTGCATTCCCAGCATACCAACAAATTGTCGATCCGAACCCGGATAGCTTCCCAGCCCCATCAAGGTATTGGTAACAGGTACATTCAACTCTTTAGCCAGTTTCGTGAGTTGCGTTGATGCCTTGCCAAGTACAACTCCTCCGCCCGCATAAATAATTGGACGACGAGCATTCAAAATCAATTCCAGCGCCTTTCGGATCTGGCCATTATGGCCTTTCACCGGAGGACTGTATGAACGTATTTTTACTTTCTCGGGATACGAATACTCAAATTTCTCATTAGGGTCGGTGATATCTTTAGGAATATCCACAACCACTGGACCGGGACGCCCTGTCTGAGCCAGATGAAAAGCCTTCTTCATGACTTCAGGTATTTCTTCAGCCCGTTTCACCAGAAAGCTGTGTTTGACTATGGGACGGGAGATACCGACCATATCCACTTCCTGGAACATATCACTGCCGATAAAATCAGCAGGAACCTGACCGGATATCACCACCATGGGAATGGAATCCATATAGGCTGTGGCAATACCTGTAATAGTGTTCGTGGCGCCGGGACCTGAAGTCACCAGTGCAACACCCGGCTTACCGGATGCCCGGGCATAACCATCGGCCATATGGGTTGCGGCCTGTTCATGTCGTACCAGGATATGAGTGATAGCCTTCTGTCTGAAAATGGCATCATAAACATGCAGGAGGGCTCCCCCCGGATACCCGTATATGTACTCAACTCCCTCGTCTGCCAATGATCGGACCACCATGTCCGCGCCGGATAATAGCTCCACTTGCATACCCTCAGCATTGCTGTTGTGTCTGGAATGAATGAGCTGACACACTATTCTGATTGTTATCAAACTCTTATCAGACTCTTATCAAAAAGAGGTGTGTCAGTGTTGGCGAATCACAGAATTCGCAATGCAGTCTGAACTGCCTGAGACTAACGATCCCGGCTTGCAAGATCGCTACATTCCTGTGCGGGTAGGAGCGACATACCACAGTTCAGATCAAACGGATCAAAAAAGCAGTAAGTCAAGGAATGCTATAACCAAAATTCACGGGTAAGTGTTTCAGGTTGTCGCATTTCTCCATGATCAGCCTTTTAGGCTGAGTAGAAAGCTCACATTTTTTACTTTCAGCCTATTCTAGTCAATAGGAACCCGCAGCATTTCTTGCGATATATGCGCAGAACCCGCAAATTCAGACAATAATTAATCAGAATATGGCTCTTTTCTATAGGCTTTCTATAGAATGACCGACAACCACCTTCAGCAATATCGATGCAAGGACGGAATTCTAATGAAAAAGACGCTACTGCTTCTGTTAACTCTACTGCCCGGTTTGCTGATGGCCGACAAAATATATAAATGGACAGACACTAATGGCACTGTTCATTTTTCACACAAACCACCACAGCACAGCCAGTCAGCCGATGTCCTTGATCTGCCAGAGTTCCCCAGCATTCATGGATCATCCGACGCGAGAGCAGTCGCAGAAATAGTTGAAAAACGCTCTGATACAGAAACATCACAGGTTTCTGAACAGGCCTCTCTAAAAGCATATTGTGCCAGCCTCATGTCGAATATGGAGACACTTAAAAACAGCCCCAGAGTCAGGGTCAAAAAGGACAATGGTGAGTATGACATTCTTGATGACGAAGGCAGGAAATCAGAAATGGCAAGAATTGAACGGCTTCTTCAAGAGAACTGTCTGTAACATTCCACCCTTCTGAAGAATTAAAGGTCGAGCTGATCCAGAAAACTGTCCAGATCAGCTACGATGTTATACCAAGCGCCGTTATAAGCAGATATAAAGAGTTCTATTGCGCTGCCTTTCATAACGTATATTCGAATCCGGCAATGGTATTAGTTCATCAGTCGATCAAATTCTCCCATACATTTCAGCAAATTGTCCGGGGGTAACTTTTCTACCCTGAGCGCTTCTTCAGCATAAGGCTTAATATTTGCCCCTGTTGGCAGAACTCCACCACTCTCGATAATGGCTCTGACCCTGGGTAAAAAGAGCCACTGCAACCATTGACTGAAATGCAGGGTATCCATACAAAAAGGTGCCGTACTGGCTATTGCTTCAGAAGAAGGCGCCAGCTCTGACCAGACATTCAGACGACGTAATTCCTGTTCAATATTGTCCACTAACTGGAGAATTTCTTCAGACATGTATTACTTTGACCTAACTTTCAGTAGAAATCAGAAAATCGTTGAGTTTCCGTTGTAAGACTTTATCAGGACCAAGACTCATAGCCCTTCCGGCTAGCTGCCTGGCCTGTTCTATCCGCCCCTGATCCTGTCGCAGTAAAGCCAGATAATAATAGACTTCAGGGGCGGCGGGGCCAATTCGCATGGCTCGGGCCAAACTACTCTCTGCTTCTGCCAGCTTCCCCTGAAGCCTGGATTCCCAGGCCTGACTCAGCAGCGAACCAAGCGCATCGTCTCTTGGAAAGGAAGGCGATGATGAGGGATGCTGATCAGACGTCGTATTAACAACAGATCCTGCACAGCCCGACAATATCACTGAAATGATCAGTAAGGAAAAACGATTTATTTTCATTATTCTCATTGAAACCAATCTCTGATCTTATCAATCAGCGACGGTTTTCCTCCCTCTGATTGACAGCCACCATATTCACCAGGGATTGATCCCTTTATATACGGCAATTCTTCAGCGCCACTGCAATATTGGTGGCTCCTTTTGTTAGCTGCCGGATCCACCCACTGATACTCCAGTTGATCACTTCGGACGGACTTTATACTCTGGAGAGGCATTGCAGACATAAATCGACTCCAGACTCTCAGGGCACCACTGCTACCCGTCAAAGTTGTCGGAGAATTGTCGTCTTTACCCAACCAGACAACCGTCATCAGGTTTCCGGAGAAACCTGCAAACCAGCTATCACGCAGATCATTGGTTGTTCCGCTTTTACCTGCCAGCCTGATACTTTTATCGATGGATTGATAGGCTCTGCGTCCCGTACCTTCTTTCATAGTATGAATCATACTGTAACGAAGTAATTCCATGGGAGCAGCATCTACTACCTGTTCCACTGACAGACTGTAGCGCTTCAGTGATTGCCCACGAGCATCAACAACAGCATCTATGGCTCTGATAGGCATGCGAAAACCCGCACTGGCAATAGTTTGATACATATTGGCTATTTCTATCGGCGCCAAAGATACAGCACCAAGTAGTACCGAAGGATAAGACGGCATTGAGCTACTGATCCCCAGTCGTTCAGCCGTCTGAATCACATTACGCAGCCCGACCGCCATACCGGTATTGGCCGCCGCCTGATTGTAGGATTTCGACAGAGCCAGATACAAAGGCACCGGGCCATGGGATTTTTTGCTGTAATTTTTGGGCTCCCAGAAACCACCTTTCCCATCGCTTATTTTAACGGACGAATCGTTAACAGGCGTTGTTAACGTGAATCGATCAGGATGTTCCAGCGCTGTGAGGTAAATGGCGGGTTTCAATAGAGACCCCACAGGTCTTCGAGCTTCTACAGCCCGGTTAAACCCGTCAAACCCAGGATTTCTGTCACCCACCAGTGCCAGAAGATCCCCCGTCTGCGCTGATGTTACAACCATTGCGCCTTGCAGCTGTCCGGCTTTATCCAATATATCAACGGTACGGCTCAAACTGCTCTGAGCCTGACGTTGAATGATCGGATCAAGATTGGTGAAGATTCTCAGCCCTTCACTGGTCAGATCAGAATCATCGTAATCCTGGCGCAGCTGCTTTTTTACCAAATCAATATAAGCAGGAAATGCGTTGGTTTTCACCTGTTCACGGCTGACAATTCCCAATGGCAGTTTTTTCGATCGCTCGGCTTCCACTCTTGGTACAACGCCCTGATCAGCCAGCACATCAAGCACCAGATTTCTTCGTTCCAGGGCACGCTCAGAATAACGCCTTGGGCCGTAATAAGAAGGTCCTTTAACAATTGCCACCAGCAGTGCTGTACGGGCAAGATTCAGTTCCTGAATGGGCTGGGCAAAATAAAACTGACTGGCCAGCCCAAAGCCATGGATCGCTCTACGCCCCTGCTGTCCCAGATAAACTTCATTCAAATAGGTTTCAAGAATTTCATCTTTGCTGTAATGGAACTCCAGCAAAAGAGCCATGATGGCTTCCTTGCCCTTTCGAATAAACGAGCGCTCGTTACTCAAATAGAAATTCTTCACCAGCTGCTGGGTCAGTGTACTGCCTCCCTGCACCACACCACCTGCTTTGAAGTTCACTACCATGGCCCTCGCAATGGAACCTGGCGATACACCATAGTGTTCATAATAGTTACGATCTTCGATCGCCAGAAGTGCCGGTAGAAGGTATTTGGGGGTTTGATCCAGCCGTATCAGAAGACGATCTTCATAGCTGGAAGGATAAATACCACCGATGGGTTGTGGATCCAGTCGAAGTAAAGGCAGCACTGCATCTCTACGATCTTTGACAGAAGCTACTTGTTGTCCGGAAAACTGCACATTGGCTAATCGGGATGATTCAGCACCATCAGGAAAATGGAACCCTCGACTGTAAATAGTAAATCGGTCGCCGGTTCGTGAAAAAGTGCCTGGCCTTGATACCTGGCGTACGGCCTGATATCCCTGCCTTTTTAATTGGGTCTGCAGTTGTTCAGCAGTCAACATTTTGCCATCGTACAATTCAACTGAACGTGCGTAGACCTTGGCTGGAATCGCCCACTTCTTGCCTTCAAACTGTCGGATAACGATAGCATCAAGATAAATAGCTACAGCAATTAGCAGTACAATACCTGTAGTGATTAGCTTCAGAATCAGAGATTTCCACCGAATGGCTGGTTTCTTCTTCCTGACGGATACTTTTTTTGGTTTACGAACAGTTTTTTTCACCATATCGCCGATTATACGTTAAGCCAGTCGTTCGCCAATGGTAATAATCACTAACGTACCAATTCGAGAAGAATCAAAATGAAATACTCATCGTTAAAAAACTGGCTGAAGATAACCCAACAGCATTGCGTTCCTTCAATTCCGGTTATTATCGTCATGCATGGATTTTCTGGATCGGGCAAAAGTACCGTCAGTGGATTTCTGGCAGAACAGTATCAGGCAGCCTGGGTTCGTTCAGATGTGGAACGTAAGTGGCTTTTTGGCTTATCCGAGTTTGAATCCAGTTATGACCATGGAATTAATATTTATACTCCACAAGCCACCAGAAAAACATTTGAACGAATGGCATTGATTGCACAGTGGTTATTGTCAGATCAGTATCCCGTCATTATTGATTCCGGTGCACTCAAAGAATCCGAACGTGAACTGTTCAGAAAACTGGCAGTCCAGTTCAATGCCACATACGTTATCGTCAATTGTATGGCGCGTACAAAAACACTTAAGCAAAGAATTTCCAATCGCCTGGACCTTAACAATGATGCCTCGGAAGCAAATACTGATTTGATTGAGCGACAACAATCCTGGATTGAACCTCTAACTCAGGAAGAACGTTCATGCCATATTCCACTTAACACCGAAAATTCAAGCTGGCCGTCTCATTTAAAAGTTCAGTTAAGCCATAAAATTAAACCATTTTGCTAATTTTTTTTTGTTATCTGCGAACTCTGACCGGAGCAGTTGTAAAGTCTGGTCTATTCTTAAAGAAAAATTACTTCTGACTTTCTGGAATATCGAGAAGTCTCTGGCCGGATGCTGGAGGGTGATTAGGGAAACGGTATGGCAACTGATCTGATTGAATTAAAAAATTTGGGCAAAACTTCAGTTCAATGGCTGAATGCTGTAGGCGTAAGAACACTGGAGCAACTTCATGAAATAGGCGCTGTTGCTGCATATTGCAAAGTGCGGGACAGAGGGTTCAAGGTTTCTAAAGTTCTGCTTTATGCTCTGGAAGGAGCCTTGATCGGAGCTCACTGGAATGAACTGGATCCCGACCATAAGGCTCGCCTGTTAAAGGCAGTTGATGAAACGCCGCGCAGTTAAAGCGTCTTATCTCCTGATACTTTGTAGCTGCAAACGGGGCAAGAAGGATCAGCCTGCAGTTTCATCGTTCGCCACTCCATCGACAATGCATCAAAGACCATCAACCGGCCATTCAGGGTTTCTCCGAACCCTGCTATCAACTTGATGGCTTCCAATGCTTGCATTGTGCCGATTGTTCCAACAACAGGTCCCAGAATACCTGACTCGGAGCAACTCAGATCCTCATTATTCTGTTCATCATACAGACAGCGATAACAGGGTGCTCCAGGCTGTCGGTGGTCATAGACTGCCAGTTGACCATTCATACGAATAGCCGCACCACTGACCAGCGGAGTTCTGGTCTCAACGCATCTCTTGTTAATTTCAAACCGGCTGGAAAAATTATCAGTACAATCCAGAACAACATCTGCTTTATTGATAATGTCAGACAATATCTGTCCTGTCAGAACACCTTTAACCGGATTCAACTGAATATCAGAATTAATGGCGGTCAATCTTGCAACGGCGGCCTCAACTTTCGCCTGGCCCACGTCGCTCTGACTATACAGAATCTGTCGCTGAAGGTTGGTCTGATCCACAGTATCCGGATCCACCAGCGTTATGACTCCAACACCGGCAGCTGTCAAATACTGAGCGGCAGGACAGCCTAAGCCCCCCATTCCAAGAATCAGAACATGAGCATTCAAGAGTCTGTCCTGTCCTTCGATACTGACCTGAGGAAGCATGATCTGCCGACTGTATCGCAGCAGTTGTTCGTCTTTCATCATTGAAAACCCGGAAGTAGTACAATCAGATATGGGGAACCGTGCTTCTCAGCACTGAGCTGTCATTCTCATAACCCGGCAATAACAGGGCTACTCTTCTGACAGAATAAATTCAGCATAGACATCGGCATCCAGTAGTTCTGACAGCTCGCCTTCATCTGCTAACTTGAGTTTGAAGAACCAGCCTTCATTATAAGGATCGCTATTCACCGTTTCAGGTGATTCTTCAAGAACATCATTAACTTCAATGACTTCACCAGTCAGAGGCGAATAAATATCAGATGCAGCCTTTACCGATTCCACGACTCCAGCGTCATCGCCTGCAGCCAGAATAACGCCAATCTCTGGCAGTTCTACAAACACTACGTCACCCAATGCAGCCTGGGCATGATCCGAAATGCCGATAAGCGCGGTTCCATCATCTTCAATTTTCACCCACTCATGCGAATGCAAATATTTAAACTCTGAAGGAATGCTACTCATTGAAATATCCTCAGTAGTTGATCTCTGATAACGGCTTTTGATTGCTATATTTCTCGTATATACACGGATAACGGACAAAAACCAAAAGCGCATTCTAACTATTTTACGACAGGTTTTACCACACTATACCCAAAGGATTTGGAGTTGCTACAAGGCAGCAAGGAAGTGAAGCCCTGGGAGCTTAGACTAACTAAGTGACCGGGGTGAACGAGTGCCGAAACGCAGTAGCAACTTCAAAGGCGACGGGTATATTACCGTCTTGAATTTGCACTGCAGATCGCAATATAGCAGTTGCTATACAAGTATGTTTGAAGTGTGTCAGACTGATTGATCAGGGGGTTATTAATTAATCAGAGGGTTAAATGTCGCTAAATGATGCATGTCGAAGTAATAGCACCACTCTGTCTGAACTTGAGAGTTTATTAGCTGCAATTTCTGACAAGGCTTACCTCAATGGAGCAACGACACATACCTGTTCAGTAGGCACCCATGTCAGACACATCATTGATTTCTATCTCTGCTTTATGCGAGGTGTTAATAACCAGACAATTGATTATGACACCAGAGATCGAAACAACCAATTTGAAATTGACCGTCATCTGGCTATAGCTGAAATCATCCGATGCAGACAATGGCTTGGACAGTTAACCCACTCTGATCGTCATAATGATCTGAAGCTGATAGCCCGTATAGATACCAGTGGTCAGCTGCTTACAACTTTCACATCAGCTATTCGTGAATTGTTATTTCTGCAGAGCCATAGCGTTCACCATATGGCATTGATTGCTGTACTGCTGGAAAATGCCGGACATTCAATAGAAAAAGAGATCGGTGTTGCCATATCCTCTCAGATTTACCGCCAAGAGTCAGAAAAAGAACTGAGTTCATCCTGAGCATCAGATCTCCATCGCAGTCAGGCTGCTGAACGGTGATAATCTGTGAAGACTCTGGCTCCATCACTGCCCATGTATTTGTTCAATGTGCGTTCTTCAACTCGGGTCAGGTCAACGATAATCAGCCCATCAAGCGCATCGTTAAAATCTGGATCAACATTAAAAGCAGCCAGCTCACCACTTAACTTAAGATACTGTCTGAGCAATACCGGAACCCCTTTATTATCTTTTTCGATCTGCTGAATCAGAGATGATAACTGCTCAACACCTTTCAGTCCTTCCAGATCCGATGCGGACCAGAAACGACCTTTATTTTTCAATGGTGTTGTGGGTTGAACCAGTTCTGCCAATGCCTGATCGCAATTATTCAAACCAAGACAACCCGCCATAAGCTGGCGAGAAACCTCGCTGTAATCACTGCTGATACTCACTGGGCCGAAAAGTACCCGATACCAGGGGTTTGCAGCAACATAAGCGCCAATCCCCTTCCAGAGCATCATCAGGGCAGTGAGGCTTCGCTGGTATTCAGGCCGGACAAATGAACGGCCCATTTCCAGGCTGGAGCCTACTTTTTTCAGAAATACTTCATCATAACGAAACAGGCTTCGGGAATAGATACCGTGAATGCCGTATTGCTTCAGGATTTGATCTATCTGACCAATTCGATAAGCTCCGACAACTTCAGATTTGGCCTTATTCCACAGAAATAAATGCAGGTAATAGCTATCAAATTTATCCAGATCCAGAGAACGGCCACTTCCTTCGCCAACACCACGGAAGGTGACTTCCCGAAGCCGGCCAATCTCTCGCAGAACATGAGGAAGCTGACTGGCCCTGCCACAATAAACTTCCATTTCCCCTTTGGCCATTAACCGACATTCTTCAGGTAATGATTGAATATCCTGCTCCAGAGCAAGGCTTGAAACCGCATCCGCTATAACTTCTTCTTTCCGCTCTTTCTTTTTTATCAACACGGTTTTCGGTTTGGACTGATCATGGGTCGAAAGCAGGTAGGTATTTAATCGAAGAAAACTGGTCAAGGCTGAATCCGAAGGCAGAGCAGACAATTCGGATTGATCCAGGGTTTTACCTATTCTAAATCCAATTGTTGAGCCTTTCTTGTTGATCAACTCTCGTATAAGCCGGAGTGTTCGAAGAGCAGGATGAATTAATCCCAGAGTCTGGAAAAACCAACCGTTAGCCCCTTCTACAAAAACAGGTGTTACTTTGGCAGATGCTTTTCGGGCTATGCGGGCCGCAGTGTTACGCCATTTTGGGTCCGCTATTTTTTTGAGATCAAGGTCAAAACTGGATACTTCACCTGAAGGAAATACCAGTAACAAGTGTCCGTCCTGCACCCACTGCTGAGCTTCTTCAATAGCTCTTAAGTTCTTTTTTCGGACATCTTTACCGAGAATATCCACACCAATAAATATATCTTTTAAATCAGGAACCCGTCGCAGCATTTCATTGGTCAGGACTTTTACATCAGGACGAATTTGCAATAGAAGGTCAGCCAGTGCCACGCCTTCAATACCGCCAAAGGGATGATTAGCAACAACCACTGATGGCCCGGTTGAGGGTATTGATGCTAACGAACCCGAGGTTACTTTATGATCCACCCCAATAACCCGAAGTACCAGTTTCAGAAAATCGTCACAACGATAATTCCCACCCCCTTCAGCTTGATATAAACGCTCCAGAACATTCAAGCCAAGCAGACGTTCTGCCAATGCTTCAGCTATACCAAATGGCGTTTTACGCGGTAGACGAAAGGGGGAATGATGCATGGTTGTCCGGATTCCTGTCGCTATTATTTAGTATGGAAACACAACTACAATCATTGCTGATGGTGAAAAAAAGCAGTTATCCATATAACTGTTTTGCTCTGGTTTCATTCTATATTGTCGAAACCCGAGGAGAACAACAACTACAATATGAGGTGAATCTGACAGAAATATTAAAGGGATATGACTATCCCGTTAATAGAAGGCAAACTTGAGTATCAACTGAAAAATGTGCGTTTAAGTGCGTTATCCGTACCAAAGAACTCTATCGCAGTGACCAGAACTGCAGAAATCAGAACACCACAGGCGCTGTAAAAAAGTAGCCCTCCATCAGTACCAATAATATTTCCAACTTCATCAAACTCTGGCATGTCTATTCCCAGGGGAGTAAACAAGTGAAAATACACAGCACCAGTCATAATCCCGGATGCCAGTCCCGCACCATATAATCGCAAAGGGCAAAACAATAAAATAGCGGCAATCAATTCCGCCGTGCCTACTGCATAGGCGCCATATTCCGAAAACCAGTCAAATCCGGACCATGAACCCAAAATACTGAATATATAAACTGTTTCGAATGAGTCGGTGAATTTAAAAAATAATGATTGTACAAACACAATCGCAATATAAATACACAGAATGTTTTTAATCCATTTTGCAGCCATGAGAAGCTCCTTACAGGTTATTAAATTCAGTGTCGGTCAATTAAGCATTTCCGGCCAATTTTTATCGGCCTGTCGAATAAATCCGGGGATATCAACCAGCCACTTCTCCTGCACACTTCGGTCGTAATTCAGATATAACTTCCCATTTACTATTTTCCAATAGTTCGGGTCACCTGCTGCCCGCTGTTTATTGGCAGCAATAGCCCAGGCACAGTAGCCTCCATATTGAGGCATATATTCTTCTGGAGATTTCTTAAACATTTCCAGATGTTTGGAAGATGAGAAGTACCATTCCGTACCAGCATATTCATACTTGAACTGAGGCGTGCCTTTCGTTGCTTGATTCAGAGTGAAATAAGCAACTGTGTCATAACCACTAACCGCCTTATTACTAAACCAGCCGGTATAAATGTTTTTTGCTCCCAATGCCTGAGTGCAAAAAAAACTTAATATCAAGCTAAGTAGTACACTCGCTTTCCCTGGTGAATTAAACATATCCCTGTCCCCACCTGAATTATTCTGTTTCCGGGTACTTCCGGACCACTCTGCGTTCCTGACTCCATGCTTTTAACAACATACGTAGAGAAGGTGGATTAAATCCCCGCTGCCGGTTTATGTCTCCCAGTTGAAACAATGTCCGATATTGGTAAAACAATACCCGAAAGACTTCTTTAAGAGAACTTCGGCAATCCCAAATATGAGCGGCTTCACTGCTCGCTCCGTTAACTTCCAGTATATAGTAATTCTTTCCATCCATTAGAGAATCTATATCTCGAAATCTTATATCAAATCGGCCGTAGTAAAACTCGCCCAATCCATTACAGACCTGATCGAAGGATTTGGTCATTTCCGGCGTTATAAAATCCCGTCCATCCCTGAAAATACACCCTCTGCTATGACTTCCGGCAAAAGCTAATCTGAATGGTTGTCCCTTGGGTAACACCTCTTGCAGTTTTGCCTCATGGCGATGAAGATAAAGATGCAATAGTTTTCCGGCTCTTGGGTCGTTTTCAATGAGTTGTTTTAGCGTATCAGTGCCATTACCAAAGACATAAGGGGGGTATTTAAGCGTTATCGAGAATATCTGACCTTCTTTTTCTCCCGGATATCGAATATAAAATATTCCAGCTTCAGCTTCGTAAGGCACCATCTTCTGCATTACAATCCTGCCTCCCACTGGAAATGCATTTACGTACTCAGCCAGTTCAGAATCATTTCTGACAATTCTTACACCAACCCCTCTGCAGCCCATATCCGGCTTGACCACTATTGGGTAGTCCAGCGCCTTTTCAGCCATCCGTTGTTTTGCCTGATCCAGGGCATCGCTCTGATCTACCCAGTTTGATAAAAGCGCCCATCTGGCAATTCGTTTTTTAGCGTTCCCCTGAGCCTTTTCAAAAATTTCTATTTTGGACTCTCCGACCATACCACTCAAATGAACCGCCGGATTCGCGTTTAGAGGTAATGTGAGGCTCCGGTATCGCAATGCCAGGAACAGACTTTGTATCACTACTGGAATGTAAAACAGATAGCCCGGCCAGAATTCAAAAAAAGCCAGAGGTTTTTCAGCCTCAATCAACTTAGGCATACCAGGGTGGACGGGCTTATCAGCCCTAGTTACAGCAATAAATCGTTCAACCTCATCCATTGGTTCAATGATTTCCTGATCTTCCATAAATTCCCTTACTCACAGTTAGTTTCCTGTGCCCATACATAATCAGAAGAATAATCAGAGGTAACAGCAGCCATTTCCAATGAGAGAGCTCTGACCAGAACATATCTCCGAACAGATAAAAACCAAAAAACAGCATAGCTGTCCAAATCAGGGAAGCGATAAATACCAGGACACAAAAGCGTATTAATGAAAGCCGGAGGAATCCACAGGCAGTATAGGTAGGTAATCGCAGTCCTGGGACAATTCTTACCAGTAATATGGTCACTGTCATCCGTTGATTCAACCAGCTGCTCGCCTGATCAATTTTCTCAGCATTCATCCATCTGATCAGTACAGGCCATTTACGAAACATAAAACCCAGAGCATACAGGCCTACATCTCCGGTAAATATCCCAATAAAAAGTGCAATAAATGCCAATTCTGGCGCAATAAGGCCGTCAGCACTTAACAATGCCGCCGTGACTATCGCTGCATCTTCAAGAATATATGTACCAATAATGATTGATAAAGCCAACAACCAGGGCTGTTGTACGAACTCCATCCACAATTGCGACATCTAATTTCCCGTTGTTTTTGAAGGACTCCCATTCATCAACCATACTTTTTTTATTCGTTAAATCCAAACAGGGACTGTTGATGATCCATATTCGATGTTTTCGTGCTGGCATGTTGCTCTTACTGCTGGCGTCACCCTTCTCTTTTAGCAAAGATGTCACTCATACAGCCAGACTGATTATTGGTTTTCACTCTGAATCTTTTGATGAACTGGGAGGACCTGAAAAAGCAATTGAGTACATCAACCTTCTGTGCGGTCATCGTCAAGTTTCTCTGATAAGAGTTATTGATAAAGCCTCAATACTCATTGATATAGACCATCCAGAACCTGCTCATATTAGAAAGTTCATAAACAAACTACTCATGTCAGAAAAAATTCGCTATGTGAATCCAGACAGAAGCATGCATCACCTGCCTGCCAAAGGATCACATCCCCACAATCAATCAGTTCAGTAAAAAGGATTCAACACCATGAAAACAAGGAATGTTTTTCTATTCTCACTGATTCTGCTCACCAATAAAGGGTTACAGGCCTCAGACATCAGTTTGCCACCTTCCAGTAAAACAGACCAGATCATTGTTAATTATCATCCTGTGCCAACCGCAGCCAACGCTCTAGCCTTCATAAAACACGGTGTAACGCATGGTGCTTTTGGTGTTGCTGCCGGTAAACGTAAAGATGTCCTGGAAATTGGCGCTCATCTTTCCATTGAAGATGTAGATTATCTTGCCAACGGCCTGACCGATGACCCTCAGGTTGCCTACGCCGAGCCAGACTTTACTATGAGAGCGCTACAGGTTCCCAATGACCCCCGCTACAATGAGCAATGGCACTATTTTGAAGCCACTGCCGGTATAAATCTGCCTGCAGCATGGGATATCACTACAGGCAGTGAAAACATTACTATTGCCGTCATTGATACCGGAATTCTGAGCCATGTCGACCTGCAGCCCAATCTTCTCGCAGGTTATGATTTCATTTCTGATGCCTGGACAGCCAACGACGGCGGAGGTCGTGACAGTAATCCTACTGATACTGGCGATGCACTACAGCTGGGAGATTGCCCTTCAACAGATGATCAGATTGTTCCGGCACAGCCAACACCCAGCAGCTGGCACGGAACACATGTGGCAGGAACCATTGCTGCGGCGTCCAATAATGGTACCGGTGTCACTGGCATTGCCTGGAATTCCAAGATTTTGCCATTGAGAGTGCTCGGGCGCTGCGGTGGTTACTCATCAGACATTATTGACGCTATGCGTTGGGCTGCGGGACTCAGTGTCTATAGAATGCCCGTCAATCTTACTCCGGCCAAAGTGATCAATCTCAGTCTTGGGGGAGCTGCAACCGGTTGCCCCCGGAGTTATCAGGATGCCATTGATGACATCACAGCTGCTGGCGTTACTGTTGTGGTAGCAGCAGGAAACAGTAACGATAATGTTTCCAACTCCATACCGGCCAACTGCAATAACATCATCAGCGTGGCTGCTATCAATCGATATGGTGACAGAAGCTGGTATTCAAATTATGGCTCGTCAATCGATCTGGCGGCACCTGGCGGGAATATTTATTTTTCAGGAAATGGGGTTCTTTCAACATTGAATACCGGTTTAACCACCGCATCTCAGGATTCCTACCAATATTATCAGGGTACCAGCATGGCCGCTCCCCATGTGGCCGGTGTCGCAGCTCTGATTTATGCCCTTCGCCCGGACATTACACCATCTCGACTGGAGCAGCTCATGAAAAGCGCAGCCCGAAACTTCGGCGGGAGCAGTTCTTGCTCGTCAGTAAATTGTGGTGCAGGCATTCTAGATGCAGCCGCTGTTTTACGTGCTGTCCAGAATGAACCCCAGTAATGTGATATCTATGCCTGTTGCCATTGAACCTGGATTCAGCAGTTGGGCGCTTGAGTTTTTTCTCAACCCTTGGAGTTAAAGCCTTAACGACGAATTTCCTGCTCACCTTACAAGTAACTCCCTCTGAACTCACCAGTCCGCACAGGGTTAAGCCATCGCGGTCTGCTCTTCAGGTATCAGGAGGTAGCCCATATCTTTCGCCTTTTTTTTCAAATTAGTTAAGACTCTGGCTTTATATTCTTGCTCATAATGATCCTGCCCAAGGTCAATATATTCCGTCTTGTTTTTCAGCATGCTGTATATGAATCGGGCTAATTTATGTGCGGTTGCGGTGATCGCTTTCGGGGCTCCCAAGCGACTGCGCATTCTTCGATAGTAACCACCAAGCGCACTTTTTGAATTCGTCAGAGAGTATGCTGCCATCCTCAAAGCTTTTGATGCCCGGTTGGGTATCCGTTTGGTTTTACAGCTTAGAATTTTATCACCGGATATTTTGTTTTCAGGACTCAAACCAAGCCACGAAGCAAAATGTTTGGCTGTGGGCCATCGATTCATATCAGTTCCTGTTTCCGATAGTATTTTCAGAGCCGTATTTTCATCAATACCATCAATAGCTGTCAGGTCAACACCCGTTACCCGATAGAGCTCAGAACGAACGTCAAAGTCGGGAGAACTGGACGATTTACGTTTTTTAACCGGTTTATCAGGCATGTTGTCAGAATCATCAGCCTTGCTATCAAATTGTTTCAGCTGGCTCGCTAAAGCCCTGTCGCAGGCGCTGATCTTTTCATCATAAACGTCATAAAGTTCAACCGATTGCTGTAGGGCAAACAGATGCTCAGCCCGGTAGTGTCTTTTTAGAGACCTGGCAATTTGCTGTTCTGTCTTTTTGCAATGCGGATCACGATGTTTTGCCAATTGAAGTGGATCTCGCTCCCCTTCAACAATACACCGAATGATCGTCAATCCGGTTTTTCCCGTGATATCGGTAACGACATTATCCAGCAACAGGTTCATCTGTCTTAGAGCTTTTTGCATATGCTGTATATGCGACGCACGGTTTGCTACGAGATTGTCACGTTGCCTCATGTAAGCTCTTAATGCGCAAACCTCCTCATCCGGGCGAAAGGCGGTATTGAGCAATCCATAAGTGTGAAGCTGCTGAATCCACTGACAATCCTCAACGTCAGTTTTACGTCCAGCGACGTTTTTAACGTAGCGCGCATTCACAAGACGAACTTCGAGACCATGGGATTCAAGAATTTCAAAAGCGGGTATCCAGTAAATCCCTGTCGATTCCATCGCAACCGTAGTGATGCCTGCATTTATTAACCATTGCGCCATGTTTTCAAGGTCAGCGGTAAAACAAGGAAACGACCGAACAGGCTGATCATCTAACTCTTGCGGAATAGCTACGTAGTGCGTCTCTGAACCAATATCAATACCAGCCGCATACAGGTTAATGGTTTCTAAATGCCCATCAATTCGTTTCTGGGCTTTGGGAGAAGCAGTCTCAGTTTTTAACTTACTTTTCATAATACCCTCAAAATTCGGTCAAAATGCGGTCAAAGGCATATCCGGAAATAGGGCTGTCGACGATATACAGTCTTACAAACGAGATCGCCAAGCGTCATCAGTGATGGGGTCGTCAACTCCTGAACCATGCTTCTGATCGGGTAAAAAACACCAGTGTGCAAACGGTTTCTGGTCCAGACATGCTCTCATATGATCATAGAATGAATTTAATTTTTGGGAAGGAGTTACTTGTAGATGTGTGACCGCGGAGCGGGCCGGAGTGCTTCTGAGTGAGTCGGAGTTCGCTCTGCGGTTTTGTGAAAAATCTGAACGTCCTCAGCTGCATTGCGCCGTTTGCCAAGGACTACGGCTATTGGTTGCACGTCGCGCCTTGCTGAGAACGCCCAGATTTCCCAAAAAATTCACATCCAACTGCTGAATCTAGGTTAAAGATGTGAGCGAGAGCAGACAGCAACCTCACTTTTTCAAGGGAAATTGGTATGCATACTAGAATTTTTTGTGCGCTTCCATCTACCTTCAAACAGGTTCAGTAAAATATTTTCACTAGAATCATCAATGAATTTCGACAACATCAGATCATTTCTACTAGGTTTTTAGTATGGGTTTCATAAAGTGAGCGAAATTCCAGCAGTGTTCGCTCCGCTCTATATTTGGAAACTCAATCACAACATCCAGATAAAGAATTCCATGGAGTGGAATCTTGAAAAGAGCAATTCACCGCATACTGCTGATCTGCCTGATTGCTGGCATGTTACCAATATCAACCTCAGCTGATGAAAGCGATCAACTTCTGGACCTCAGTCTTGAGGAATTAATCTCTCTGGAAGTCCCTGATGTCACCTCAGTTTCCAGAAAAAAACAACGACTCATTGATTCTGCTGCTGCTATCTATGTAATCACTAACGAAGATATTCGTCGCTCGGGGGTAACATCAATTCCTGAAGCGTTGCGAATGGTTCCTGGTATGCAAGTCGCCCGATTAAACGGCAACACCTGGTCCATCAGCACTCGGGGATTCAATTACATCTTTGCCAACAAATTATTGGTTTTGGTGGATGGGCGTACAGTTTATTCCCCTCTTTTTTCAGGTGTGAACTGGGACGTTCAAGACACCATGCTGGAAGATATTGCCCGGATCGAGGTAATTCGTGGTCCCGGGGCCGCACTCTGGGGTGCCAATGCGGTTAACGGTGTAATCAATATCATCACTAAGCATTCCGCAGATACTCAAGGCGGGCTGATTTCAGCCGGAACCGGCAATGAAGAAAAATTCTTTGGCGCATACCGCCACGGCGGTGAATTGAATGATTACGGTCATTACCGTGTTTATTTCAAATCATTTGAACGTGATGGTCTGGCCAATGCCGATGGATCCGATGCGGCGGACGACTGGAAAATAAATCGTGCAGGTTTTCGTACTGATTGGAAAACCACAAACGGCTCTGACTTTTCCTTACAGGGTGATATCTACGCGGGCACCACAAGACCTGCCTTGATGCTTTTCAATGAAGATGATTTTTCAATGGATGTAGCCACTGATATGGATCGAGACCAGAAAGGTGGGAATCTAATTGGTAATTTCAAAGAACAATACAGCGATGGCAGCGACATCTCATTGCGAGCTTACTACGATCGTTATGAAAATTACGATTACAGGGTCACGGAAAAACGGGAAATTGCAGATATAGAGCTCCAACACCATATAGCTCCATGGTCCAGACATGATGTGATCTGGGGGCTCAGTTACCGCTTAACAAAATACAAGCTGAGTGAGATGCGCCATATCTCATTACCTCAGAATTCACGGATTGATCGACTCTACAGTGCCTTTATTCAGGACGATATCACCTTGAACCCAGAGTGGAGCATTATTCTCAGCTCCCGCTTTGAGCATAATGGTTTTACCGGTTTTGAAGTCCAGCCTAATGCCAAGATAATCTGGAAAGCGGGTAAAAACAGAACGTTCTGGGGTTCTATATCCAGAGCAGTGAAAACACCTTCCATCAGTGAAACATCAGTAACCAGTAAAGGGATTACTTTCTATCAGGCTGACACAACACCTCTCGTATTACTCTCCATCACAGGTAATGATCAATTAAAATCTGAAAAATTGATGGCTCTTGAGCTGGGGTACAGGGAGCAATTTCATAATACTTTCAGACTTGATATCACCAGCTTCTATAACGAATATGATGATCTGATCCGATATGCCGGATACGACCAGTGTATTTATGGCAACAAATATGTTCAGAACGATCTGACTTTTTGTACAGACAACCCTCTTTCACCTGCATTTCTTGATTATCCATCAACTCTTATTAATGGGCTGAAAGCATCAACCTACGGCGTCGAGATCACCGCAGACTGGCAGGCCTCTGACTGGTGGAAGCTACAGTTAACCTATGCCTGGCTGCAGGTTGATGCAAATAGACAATCGGAGGATGCGTTCAGTCGTCCTAATGAAATACTGATAGAAGATTTAAGTGCCTCCAATACCTTTAACATGCGATCCAGCATGAATCTGCCGAACCAATGGTACTTTGATTTCTGGATCCGCTATATGGACAAACTGCCCAATGCAACAGTGGATGCCTATACAGCACTGGATCTGAGAGTAGCAAAAAAACTGGGACAGAATCTGGAGCTGTCACTGACTGGACAAAATCTGTTCGATTCTCAGCGACAGGAATTCAGTGAAATATTCAGTGGTCTGGGTTCCACAGAAGTGCAGGAATCCTGGTATCTACAACTACGTTGGAATTATTAATCGGATGAAAGAGAACAGATTCATGCCGATCATAACAAACCTGTCAAAAAACAGCTGGTTTCTCGGTGCTCTGGTTACGTTCATTGGCCTAAGCGTATCGTCTACAGTTTGGCCAGCATCATCAAAAGAAGAAAAAGTAAAAGCTGCCATTATCTACAATTTAACCAAATTCATTGTCTGGCCTGAAAAGAAACAGGCCCTTACTTTGTGTATTATTGGCAAAGGGCCTATTAATCAGGAACTACAGAAAATTAATAAAAAGACCAGCAAGGGCAGAAAAATATCTGTCACTCATTCAGTACCAGGCTCATTACAAAAACATCAATGTGAATTGCTTTTCATCCACAATACAGACGCCCAGGTAACAAAGGTCATACTGAAAAACCTGAATAATAAACCCGTATTAACTATCAGCGATGTAAATAGATTTGCAGAAGAAGGAGGAATAATCGGATTGTTCAGAAGTGGTAGCAGGATTCGTTTTGCAATTAACAGAACATCAGCAGACAACGCTCACCTGACTATCAGCTCGCAACTACTTAATCTGGCTAAAATTATTGAATAATAAATTATGGTAACGTTCAGAAATTTACCCATAAAACGAAAACTTCGTTATGCCATGTTGATTACTGCTTACGCAGTATTACTGGTTACTTTATCAATTCAGACAGTCAGCGACCTGCTAAAATCACGTTCATCCATGGTCAGTAATCTTGAAACTCTGGCTGAAGTGATTGGCGCCAATGCAGAGGCTGCGCTGCTGTTCGAAGATATGGGATCTGCTAAAAAACTACTTCAGGGCTTTGCCAGTGCTCCGGACATCCAGGCTGCATATCTGATAGATGACATCGGTGAAAGACTTGCTGCCTATCATCGTAACGAAACTCAACCATGGGCGTTTACTCTTGATGAGCTGGATCGCCCTATAACCATATTCAGTAATACACGCCTGCATTTATACCGCCCCATTATCATGGATGCACAGTTTATTGGTGCTATTTATATTCAGTCTGATCTTTCCCAGCTTTATTCACAGCTAACCCAAAATCTTCTACTGGCATTACTGGCTGCATTCATTTCTGTCATTTTGGCAGGATTGTTAAGTTCTCGACTACAACGGTTATTGGCAAGACCCATCACAGAATTAGCCAATACCATTACTGATATCACTGAAAATCAGCAATATGACCGGCATGTCCGCAAACTCGACAATGATGAGATTGGTCAGCTATACGACTGTTTCAATGAAATGCTCATGCAAATTAAAGAACGAGATCAGCGACTGCAGCAACACAGGGAGAATCTTGAAGCGGCGGTTGCTGACCGTACCCGTGAACTGGACAGCACCAACAAAGAACTGAAAGATAATATTACCGAACTGCACGAAGCTAAAGAAGCAGCTCTCGATGCTGCGAAAGCGAAAAGTGCTTTTCTGGCTAATATGAGTCATGAAATAAGAACCCCAATGAACGGTGTTCTTGGAATGTTGGAATTATTACGTGATACCCAAATGGATAGGGTTCAGCGAGATTTCCTTGAAACTGCGTATTCATCGGCCGATTCACTTCTTCAAATTATCAATGACATTCTCGATTTTTCCAAAATTGAAGCGGGCAGAATGGATATTGAGCATATTGATATGAGTCTCAGTGAAATTACTGAAGATGTGTGTACTCTGCTCGCCAACAAGGCCAGAGAAAAAGGCCTTGAACTCAATTGCTATACAGATGTTGACCTGCCCTCTATTCTCAAAGGCGACCCCGTACGTTTAAGGCAGGTACTGACTAATCTTGTAGGTAATGCAGTAAAATTCACCAATGATGGTGAAGTAGTTGTTCGGGTAAACCTATTAGATAGTATCGAGCATATCGTAAAAGTGGAAGTGTCTGTTGAAGACACCGGTATTGGTATACCGGAAGATGTTATTCCTAATCTTTTCTCTGCCTTTATTCAAGCTGATAGCAGCACAACTCGAAAATTTGGTGGTACCGGACTTGGATTAACTATCTCAAGGCAGCTAATCCAGCTCATGGGCAGTGATATCTCTGTTACCAGCGCAGCAAACCTTGGGTCATCATTTTCATTTACCCTGGAACTTGAAGTATCTGATACCACACAGTTGGATTCTGTTTACTTCAATCATAATCTTGATGGAATCAAAGCATTAATCGTGGATGACAACGCTACCAATCGCGAAATTCTACGACACTACCTTTCAGCCTGGGGCATAGAACACGATGAAGCAGATAGCGCAGATTCTGCCATGCAAAAAATGCTGGATGCTGAGGCAAATAAGACACCTTTTGAACTGATCTTACTTGATATGGATATGCCAGAAAAAGATGGTTTGACTTTATCTCGAGAAATAGAAAAAAATCCGGATATTAATCAGGCTCGAAGAATCATGCTCAGTTCTGCAAGTATAGTTACCCGAAAGAAACAAAAAGACGCAGGCATTTCAGCTTGTTTAAGTAAACCGTTTCGTCAGTCCCGCTTGCTGGATACAACAATGCAGGTAATGCAAACTCATTGCTCAGAGTCAGAAGATAGTTCAGAGAAAAAACAGAATTACGAAACACCGTTTGCCAACAGTATTCGAGTACTTCTGGTTGAAGACAATATTGTGAACCAGAAAGTAGCTCTTAGTATGCTGAAAAAGATTGGTTTAAAAAACTGCGACGTAGCTGAAGATGGCAAAATAGCGGTTTCGATGTGCCAGAACAATAATTATGACCTTGTTTTAATGGATTGTCAGATGCCAGAAATGAGCGGTTATGAAGCAACTGGCTTCATCAGAAAAAGAGAAAACGCTCAACAGTTACCCCATATCCCTATTGTTGCCATGACGGCGAACGCAATGACAGGAGATCGTGAAAAATGTCTGGCTGCCGGTATGGATGATTATCTGAGCAAACCCATTAAAGCGGATTTATTGCGTGAGAAACTGGCACACTGGCTGATCAATGAAAGCTACGATATTGATATTAATGAAAATTTAACCCTTGAAAAAAAGACAACTGATAACAGGAGTGCTAAACGTTCTCCTATCATTGACCAGGCTGCTTTTGACACCCTGAAAGATATTATGGAAGAAGAATTCAATGATCTGATAGAAAGTTACCTGGAAGACGCACCCAAGTTACTCGATGATATAAAACAGTCAGCACGTGATGCAGACCTTGAGGTTTTGATTCTGGCGGCCCATACACTTAAATCCAGCAGTAGTAATATCGGTGGAGCTGCCCTGGCAGATTTAGCGCTGAGTATAGAAATACTGGGAAAAGAGAATAATCTTACCGAAGCTTCCGAGTTGATTCCCGAACTACAATCAACTCTGACTTTAACCATCACAGCTTTGAATCAAAGCCAACATGATAGCTGACCAGCCTGCCTGAATTGTAGTTACACATCATCACCTACCAATCACTCTGATTTTTTACGCTAAGAACCCTATTTATAGAGCGGTTACAACAGCAGGGGCTCTTTATTATCTACTGAATTCAGTTGATCATGGTATCAACCTCCAACACACTAGCCACTCGACTTACTTTAGAACCGTCATTCACCACCTACTTTGATATTTCCCCTACCCCTGCAGCGCAAGGGTTTTGAAATTTGACCACCTTATTGTAAGCATAAACGTACTTCTCCTGATAACGAGTACCCAATCAACCTTTCATGGATATCCATTCATGAAAAACACAAACAAGAAAAAACCTCACCTTCAGCAGCCGGAGATGACAGGGACAAGCCTCCGTGCATTGATCTTGCTGCTCTCACACTCCCTCTTGAGTCAGGAATAAATTGATTGGTACGTTGACCCTAATATAAAGATAATTGTCGCCTGATTCTCCGAGATGCCAATCACGTGCTTCTCCGTTCCGTTGATCGTCTGCACATAAATGCCATCAAAGCAGCAGAAAATCCATCTGCCCGTTGGGTTCTGGGCTGGCTTTTTCTTCATGTCCGGGAACGTTCGGCTCTGCTTCTTCAACTCATAACGGATTCGATGTTGGATAGCAGCATAGACCATCAGGCAAAGTGTCATCACCATTAACAATGCCTCAATGCGTTCCGGTTTCTTCAGATAGAGGGAAGACACCAGAAAGTCCGGACTTTTTAGAAAGCGAAAGCCTCGTTCAACCTGTTGCTGTGATTTGTACGTCCTCAGTAGTTCAGCGCTGTCCAGTCGAGTAGTATTAATGTCGTTGGTAGCAGCATAGACCATCAGGCAAAGTGTCATCACCATTAACAATGCCTCAATGCGTTCCGGTTTCTTCAGATAGAGGGAAGACACCAGAAAGTCCGGACTTTTTAGAAAGCGAAAGCCTCGTTCAACTCCCCGGATAAGAACATGAACTGTTGCTGTGATTTGTACGTCCTCAGTAGTTCAGCGCTGTCCAGTCGAGTAGTATTAATGTCGTTGGTAGCCAGCACAAAACAACCCAGTGATGCTTCGGCATCCTGCCGGGTTTGCACAGCGATCGAGCAACAACTTGTTACGTAATATTCCAGGTGGTCGGGTTCCGCTCCATTAACAGGTCGTCCTTTGCTCTTGTAGCAGGGCTTGGCGATAACCTGAGCCTCAGCCTGACAAAGTTCAGACTGCTTCTGCCATTGCCTAAAGGCTTCCATGGCCTCCCCTTCGCACTGGA
>CBDBOO010000004.1:0-232712 GCA_965208385.1 Endozoicomonas sp. | reverse complement strand
ACACCCTGCCCTGCAAGGGGATGAATGGTATGAGCTGCATCACCCACCATAACAATGCCATTACGGTGATATTGTCGGGCATGCCTCTGACGCAGCGGGTAACGAAATCTGGGATCAGCATGAAGAATACCTCCCAGTTGGCCTTCTATGGCTTTTTCCAGTTCTGTGCAGAACTCGTTATCCTTTAACGCCAAAATCCGGTCGGCCTGCCGGGGAATCAGCGACCAGACAATGGAACAATAATGTTTTCCATCCCTGTCCGGAAGCGGCAAAAAGGCCAGAGGGCCTGTATCCTTGAACACCTGCCAGGCTGTACTCTCATGCCTTCGCTCGGTCTGAACAGTGGTAACCAGCGCATGGTGCAGATAATCTTTCTGGGAAGAAGGTATTCCGGCTGCCTGCCTCAGGGTCGATTCAGCGCCGTCAGCCGCTACCAGCAAAGGAGCAGAAAGCACCGAGTCATTCGTCAGGTGAACATCCCCGCCACGGTCCTTCAGCTCAAACCGAAGGTTCGGCTGTTCGGCAAAAATATGGATTGAGCTATCTGAGAGTTTTTTCAACAGTGCGTTGCGGATTACATTATTTTCAACAATATGACCCATGCTTTCACTGCCAACTGAGCTGGCATCAAATTCGATTCTGCCAGTTCCCTCGCCATCCCATACGGTCATGTGACGGTAGGGGCTGACTCTTTGTTTCACCATTTCCTGCCAGACATCCAGATGTTCAAACAACTTCTTTGACGCTTCCGTTAACGCACTGACCCGCGGTTCCCAGGGTGATTGCTGATCCAGCATTTCTGCGGTCAGGGACTGTCGGTCGATCAGGGCAGTCTTCAGGGCCATGTCGTTCAAAGTCAGAGCCAGAGTGGCTCCGACCATGCCACCACCTACAATAATTACATCAAATGTCTGAGCCATTCTTTCTTCTCTGCCAGATCCACTGTCCTTATGCATGATCACAACCCCATGGCCTTGCGGGCAAAATGCGATTTTACCGGTTTCATATAATCCAGTCCTGATAACCCAAGGTTTCTGGCCAGTATTGAAGGTGTATCCATCCGGGTGAATAATTTTACCAGACCATCACAAAAGACCGTGGTCATATGTTGATCACCTTCCCGTGCTTCAAGGTATTGTAATAAACGACTCAGCTTTCCTACAGACTCACCCTGATTCAATGATTCGGCAATATTGTCTGCCAATGCCATGGTGTCACGGATGGCCAGATTATAGCCCTGCCCGGCAACAGGATGAATAGCATGGGCAGCATTCCCCAACACCACCAGGCCGGGACGAACCTGTTCTTTCGCCAGTGTCATGGCCAAGGGATAATCATCCCTCTTGCCCACTGCCAGAAAGTGTCCGGCCCGATAGCCAAACCGCGCCTGAAGTCGTTCCAGAAAGGCACTGTCATCCAGTTGACGAATATCATCAATTTCATCATTGGGTACTGTCCAGACCAAGGCACTGCGATGGCCTTTCAGAGGCAGCAGTGCCATGGGACCTCTTTCAGCGAAACGCTCATAGGCAATACCTTCATGAGAGCGATCCAGAGTAATGTTGGCAATCAGTGCATGCTGATCATAAGCCCTGGTTTCTTTGTTGATACAGAGCTGCTCCATCAGTCCGGAACGTCCACCATCAGCCAGCACCACCAGCGATGCGGTTATCAAGGTCTCTTCACCGGCACAATCCAGACAGACACTCATGCCCTCCGGAACCGGAGTCAGTCTTGTTACTTCAGCCGGGTTATAGAGGGATAAATATTGCTTGCGATTCTGTTCCTCGAGACGGTTCAACAGCACTTCACCCAGTACAAAATTTTCCACCACATAACCCAGTGCCGGTACCCCTTCTTCCTCATGATTAAGACGGGTAACACCAAAATGCCCCTTATCAGACACATGAACCTGCTTTATCGATTCCGCTTCAGAATCTATTGCTGACCAGAGGCCTAATGCTTCATAGATTTTTCGAGTACCATAGGACAAGGCAGAAGCCCTGGCATCAAAACTGGGCGGTCGTTTTCGAGGTTCATCCAGATCATGAGGTTCCACCAGGGCAACCTTTAAATCATGATCCCGGACTGAATTTTCCAGGGCACAGGCAAGGCTTGCGCCAACCAGCCCGGCTCCAACAATCAGCACATCATAATGTTTGTTATCCTGGGAAATACTGTGGTCGGTCATGTCTGATCTCAGTGCAAACTGTTTAATGGGGTTCCGGAAGATTTTTTTTGCTTCTTTTCTTTTTTAGAGCTGTTGTTTTCACTACGTCCATGAATATCGGTATAAACGGTCAGCCAGGCCATGCGCACAAATTCACTGACTTCCATAAACAGTTTTTCAGACTCTTCACTGTCATCTGCAGCTTCAATCAAACTGATCTCACCAAAGTCTCGCAGAACATCTTCAACCACATCACCCACCTCCTGCTTTTGCAGCCCCTGACCAAAGCCTGAGATAAAAGACTGGCACCAAATACCCAGAGCTTCTGTACGCTGGGCCAGTTCATCCTCATCATCCGGTAGCAGCAACTGGAGAGAGAAATCGCCATTTTCCAATTCACCGAGCATGGTGCTGTAAAGACGGGTGAGCATCTCTGCCAGAGAGTCATTGATCGTTTTGTCTCCCCATTGTTCTGCCAGCTGCGCCTGCCACTGATTACAGGTTGGTGGGCTACCTGCTGAAAACAAACCCGCCAGAAAACCATGAATTTCAGAGGGATGTCCATCTCCGCCCAGCGATACCAGCTGATCAGCCAGCTCATCAAAAAGAACCGGAATACCCTGTAGAGAAAAAGTGGTCATCGTCATTACCAGTCTGAGCCTCGGAAATCTGTGGAAAATTATCGAAACAATTCTACCTTAATTTACCGTTTAATTTATAAGAACCGTCTATTCTATCTGTTCGTATTCAATGACAGGTTTTCCATGTTGACGCCAACCTATACTGACACTTCATTCGGAGCAGGTTCGAATAGTCGCAAAGATAGTCGCAAAGAAAGAGTAAATCTTCTGCAGGTTAATAAACATCAGTAGCCAGACCATTGTTCTGAATTTTACTAACAGCTATAGTAACCGTAAGAACTGAATATTCAGGAAAGCATGAAACACCCTGATTTCGACGAAGTCGATCAAAAAATCGATTATCTCATTGAACTTTGCCAAAAACTTGAAGCCGAGAATAGACAACTACGGCATCAGGAACAGGTTTGGAAGAATGAAAAGGCAAAGTTGATGGAAAAGAATGACGTTGCCCGCAATAAGGTAGAAACCATGATCAATCGTTTGCGGACACTGGAGCACGAATCATGACTGACCAGTTGACCACATCGGTAACTATTCTTGATAAGGAATACAGAGTCAGTTGTCCACCTGACGAACAGGAAGCCCTGGTTCGAGCGGCTCAATACCTTAATGATAAAATGCGTGATATTCGTGCAGGTGGCAACGTAATTGGTGTTGAACGCATCGCCGTTATGGCCGCATTAAACATCAGCTACGAATTACTGAGAATTCACACCCGATCCGAAAATGAAAAACAGGATACCCAGGATCATATCAACCAGCTACTCGGTAAACTGGATCAGGCTCTGATAAGTTCTGAAGCCTGACAACCCAATGACTCCTGACAGCAGTAATTGCTGAAAAAACCTGAAGACAAATTTCTCGTAACCGATATAATGCCCATGTCTCCCTGGATTGTTTGCCAGTCACCATAGTCCCGAGCCGATAATACTACCCAGGAAGCTCCTGGCAGATGCTGGAGTGCAGGTCCGCCCCGTAGCGGAAAGCCCGATTCATCTCAGCAGCTTCCACCGTGACCGTTTCGGCCACGGGCAAACGTGACAGCGGCAATTTGGGGAGACTTTTTATATAACGCTCATCGGTTTTATCCCTCTTCAGCTGCAATTCTCAACTTTTCTTCAACACACTCATCAACTTTCTTCAACGCACTCATCACACCACCGAAATTGAACTTCAGTCCAAATTCATGGTCGAACTGACCAGGGAGAATGCTCATAATAAAGAGGATGTGGAATGCAAAGTTTACTGATAAGTATTACCCCAAGCGGATTTCTGTTACTGATTTTCATTGCTGTCAGTGCGATATCGCCCTGTGGTTTTTCTGCCAGCCTTCCTGTGGACACCCCACCCTCTGTTTCTGAAGAATTGAATGATCTGAAATATAATTGGCCTGTATGGCTGGAAGAAGGAAACTATGATGTTGTTGAAGAGGAATTAAAAAAGATTTCAGGGTGCCTGAATCTAGAGAAAGAAGCTCCGGAGGAATTCGTTACAGAAGGGCAGATCTCCGAATGTCAGAAATCGGCCCGAAGCATTATTAATTACAGGGACGAAGCTGGCAGAAATCTTTTACATCTATATATGATGCACAGTCAATTGAGATTAAAACATGATGGGATGATTGTACTTCTTCTACGGCATATCGGTGTCGATTTATTTCAAATAAATAATGAAATCAGCAATAACATTTTGTTTCTGGCGATTAAATATAACAACCTGGATTTATTCATTTTTTTAATGGAATTAGTCAAAGATGACTTTAAGGGAATCATACCCCTCCTCCCTGAGATGAGGTCATCACAGGGAGTCAGCCTGGCCAATGCCTTGTTTGAACAATATCCCGATGAGATAAGGACCGCCGCTATTATATCTCAATATAAACCGGCACCCGATCTGGGAAAAATCACTAAAAGATCAGGAATTGCCTATACCATTGTGAAATACACACATAAGGAGCTGTAAACTTCTGATTAATTCATGAATAATAAATTAAAATTGCATTATTGATCACCAAAAATCAAAGCTATAGTAAACATCCCTCATCGTTGAAATATGAAGAATGGTTGACTTCGCTAACAAAAAATATTTGGTTTTGTTGATTTTATTTATTCTGTCTACAGTCTCGATCTCCTCAGAAGACGTAATAATAAACAAAAGAAAAGATATCAATGATGCACTGAATCAATCCTATTCGAGTGAATATGCCTCCTATCCTGAAAAGCAGGTAAGAATATGGAATCTGACTCATGAACAGAATGGATTTGACGACGATGATAATGATAATCAAGGCCATCGTTTCTTTTTATCATTTGATGACAGCCTTCAGCCTGAAATTTCCCTTTTACAGTTTTCCTTAAAAGGCTTTTTACTAAGAGGTTTAAATGGAAAAAGTAACCGGGGAGGTGAAGAACAGCTTTCTTCAGAGAGCGGTCAGCATCAGGATGACGGAGAAAGCAGCACTGGTGGAGCAACCGGCGGCCAGCAACCCGGAGGTGAAAAAGACGACGAGGAAGAAGAACTGTTGCAGTTCAACACAATGTTGCAATCTCTCGATGCTCTTATGTCATCTCTGGAGCAGGAAATTGTTCTGGTCATTAATATAGATAACACTCTGCTGCCTTCTGCACCGGAAGAAAGACAGAGACAATATCTGCTAAGGCATAAATTCACTGCCTATGCGCTAAAATGGCACTCTGAAAAAAAGCTGCGTCTTGTGTTTATTACAAGAACCAGTATTGCTCCGGATAACTGGCACTTTTTTTCCGAGAACCAATTACCTGAACCCGATTTTCTAATTTCTGCGCCCTTTGGTGCCCGCCACAGTCATCAACTGAGTATTCAATGTTCGGCTACAAACCCTGTTCAGACTAGTTTTCTGCCAATTTCTGCCACGGCGCATGCATCGGTCACTGCCACCAGTGGAGGTATTGTCTTTGCAAACTTCCTTACTTATGTTGAAAGTACACTGTCTGAATTGCCCGGAATATTCAGGGAAAACAATATTCCGGCTATCAGAATCGAGGCTTATATTCCTCACTGGAATTCGGCTAACTTTCGAACCGATTCCACTTTCCCTGTTAATGTGCCGCGTTCCATAAAAAATGTATCTGTAAGAAAAACCGTTGAAGATAACAGACAAACCATTCAACAAATGGTCAGCAGAAAACTCGGGCCTCTGGCACGAGTTTATTTTTCTTCAAATAATGAGTTTACGGTTCGTTTTCCGGCAACCTATGGTGCAATTACACACCAACTGGCTGAATGTATGCTTCTTTCATCGGGTACAGTCATCGCATCAGGTGCGGATTTTATGGACTGGGGTTTATTTGAGAACAGAGCGAGTCAGGGCTACCCGGTACAACGAGTAATTCTTCCTGCAAATGCCAATGCCAGGCTGGTAGAAAAGTCCTCGCAGATTACCTTCCAAAGCAAATACTCATTCCTGATCGGTATTGTTGATGGCCTCAACCAGGCTGTTCACGACATCGTTCATTCAAAATAACATTATTCAGATAAACGAACGCAGGAAACAACTCTGCATCAACAGGACACGGTAATCGTGTCTGATACGATTTATTAAAGAAAATGGATGCTGTTAAAAAACAGCATCCACCTCTGAAAATAATCAGCATTAAAGCTTGTTAGTTGTTTTAAATTGGGCAATCAGGGCATCAGGGCGATGTTTTTTATTGCTTTTATTTAAAACAAAAACAACAGTTTCACCGTTAGGTCCAACACCTATCTGAGTAAAACGGTAAGCAGCTTCGCCAATTTTTCGAACGGCTTCCATATCTTCCAGAGAGCTGAAAATATAAAGACGTCCATCTTCGCGGCGCATTTCGCCATAGAATGCATCAGCCGCTTTCAGGTTCCCCTGATACATATCAACACCCGCAATTCCTTCGAACTTTTTCTTATCCTTGCTGCGCAGACCGAAGACCAGTGTTTCATTCTGAGGACCTTCACCGATGAACACCTTACGATAAGACGTTTCACCCACTGTCAGAAAATCCTGATAAACCTTATGGTCATCAAATACATAGTAACGACCTTCATGCATAACTTCATACAGATCATTGTTGTTAGCAACAACCTTACTGACAACTGACTTTTCAGTGACATTCTTTGCCAGAGCCGGATTGTTTTTTTCAATATGACTGCAGCCGGTCGCAACAATTGCAATAAGAGAGGCCGCAGCTATTTTAGACACAGCTATTTTAGGCAGGCTTTTCATTGGAAATTTTCCCCTAATTTAGTGCTGATAAACTTATCGGGAGAAAGTGACAATGAGATGTCGAAATTGTTGCTAATTTATGAATCAGGCAGACCGGATAAGGAATTCCGGTCTGGGTTAATTTATTTTCAGAGCCTTCTGACTTTAAAATGCCTGCCCTTTATTCGGCACTGCTCGAGACGACTCAGGGCTTTTCTTGCGCTATCACGCTTAATTGCAACATAGGAGGAGAAATCAAATATATTGATTTTTCCAACCTGATCTCCCGGAATTCCCGCATCCCCTGTGAGAGCACCAAGAATATCACCCGGGCGGACTTTGCTTTTACGACCGCCATCAATAGCCAGAGTGACCATGGGTGCTTTCTGAAGATCCTGATCATGATTGGTTAGACGTGACGGGTCACCAAATTCCAGTCCGATTCTCATGGAATCACTGAGCTGATCTAGCTTGTACTGCTCTCTTGATGTGTGCAAAGTCAGAGCCAGACCTTCCTTTCCAGCACGGCCGGTTCGGCCTATGCGATGAGTATGAACGTCAAGATCCCGACTCAGGTCATAGTTAATGACTGCAGACAGGTTTTCGATATCCAGTCCCCGGGCGGCCACATCGGTAGCAATAAGAATGGTTGAACTCTGGTTGGAAAAACGAACCAGCATTTGATCACGTTCACGCTGTTCCATGTCACCATGGAGAACCAAAGGCTTATACCCCCTTTCATACAGGTCAACACCTACATCTTTACAGGTTTGCCTGGTATTGCAAAAAACAACACTGGAAGCCGGCTGATAATGCTGCAGCAGTCTTATCAGCATATCCGATTTATTGCTGTTTTCAGCCAGATAAAAATGCTGTTTTATTTGCTGATGATTGTGAGTGGCATCAACAGTTACTTCCACCGGGTTTGTTTGAAACTGTTCGCTGAGCTGCCGGATACCTGCCGGATAAGTGGCTGAGAACAACAATGTCTGATGCCGGGATGGTATGTGGCTGATGATATTTTCAATAGGTTCAATAAACCCCATATCCAGCATCCGGTCTCCTTCATCCAGAACCAGTGTGGTGACTTTTTCCAGAGAAAGTGTGCGTTTACGCAAGTGATCCTGAATGCGTCCAGGCGTACCAACGACCACATGCGCTCCATGTTCCAGTGATCCTATCTGGGGGCCAATGGGTTGCCCACCGCATAAAGTAACAACTTTGATATTCTGCTGATATCGGGCGAGGCGCCGAATTTCAGTGGCAACCTGTGAAGCCAGTTCACGAGTTGGACAGAGTACCAGAGCCTGACAGCCGAAATCTTTTTGACGCAGCTTCAGTAACAGACCAATAGAGAACGCGGCAGTTTTACCACTGCCGGTTTTTGCCTTGGCTATCAGATCGTTGCCATTCAGTACTTCAGGCAGGCTTTTTTCCTGGATAGGTGTCATTTGCAGATAACCTATTGCTTTCAGGTTATCCAGCATTGACTGTGGCAGTGGTAATTGTGAAAAACAGGATTCGCTCAAATCAGACTCTTGGTTAGGGCTATCAATAAATGGATGGAAATTAGAACGGAAGTATAACAGAGACTCAAGCCTCAGGTAGCTGCGGTAAATATCTTTGTTCTCAGAGCCTATTTATGATCTTCTGGGTTCCTCATGGCTGGATAAATTCATGGCTGGATAAATTCTTGCTTCGATAAATTCTTGCTTCGATAAATTCTTGCTTCGATAAATAGTGCTTCGATGAATAGTGGTTTCGCATCTGACTTTACTGATGCTTTTGCTGAGAAGGTTATGAACAGGTTCTTACTTGTTTTTTGACTTCAGACATTTCAGGTTTTTCTGAGTACTCCGGTTTTTATCTCATTCATGCTAATCCGGTTTTATCTACTATGCTTTCTGTGGAAAATCGGATTATTCCGATTTGTCTCACTTGTTTTTGTCAAAACGCTCCGGTCTGGGACAACTAGATCTTCCTCCCTATGTGAAGCCATATGCAGAGTATCCATTATGTTTTTAAAACTCTTTGCTAGTTCCTTTGGCGCTATTCCAGCTAGCAGAAAAAACGTAAGTCGATCTGAAAAAGTCCACTTCCGACTAACGGTAATATTATTGACGCTGTTTTCATCCTATCTTTGTGCCGCTCCTGGTCAATCTGAAAATGAAGTTTCAGTCAACAACCCGATTTATCAATGTCGTTATCATTCGGAACATACAGAGTTTCACGTTCACCTTGTCACAATTTCTGCAGACTCCCACTGTAAAGACCAGGAAAAAACACTGGCAGAGTCTCTAACGCCAATATTGGCTGAGATGAATCTTGCCCCGGATATAATACTCTCCGACAGAACTAAATGTTCTCCCATCTATAAAGCTGAAGACTCTATTCAGGGGGCAGATGACTATTCACACTTTTACGAATTTGTGAAAACAGTTCAACCTGAAGAACCCTCTGCGGCAGAACAGCTTCAGACTCGGGAAGAGGCCAACGAATCACATGGGGCCCAGATTACGTGGAGTAGTCTCTCCGGGACTGAAAAAGCCTGTCATTTTGCGGTTATTACAGAATCAACACCCTGGCCTATTAATGCTACTCAAATCTCATCTCAACTAGTTCCTACAAAAGCTCATCTGGTGCCACTGCTTGTTGGTGTTGGCGGCTACATCATCACCGGCCTGACTCCTATCTATGATCGTGCCAAGTCTGCACAAAAGAAAATCTTGTCCTATATACCGGAATCAATTGGCCCCTTGAACACTGTCAGCGCTATACAACTTACAGCCGCTATTACTGCAGCCTGGTTGACTCAGAAATTTACCGCCCATAAAGCGAAACCCCAATAATAAATCCTTAGAACTATCAATTTAATAACATAGATCCAACAATAAGCCTGCATCGCATGCAGGCTTATACCCCTACTAATAGAAGATTTGTGTGTCATTATCATTTGGGAGAAGGTAGGCGAGAACAACCAACCTCACATTCAAAAGGAATAAATATACTGTTCAAAAAGAACGTTCAATGCACCATGGATAATTAAAAAACAACGCCCACCAGCCAGTGGCACAACAGTGTAATCACCAGAATACCTGCAAGGTTAAGGACAAGGCCACTGCGTAACATTTGACGAACAGGCAGCATACCTGAGCCATACACAATGGCATTGGGTGGTGTTGCCACAGGTAGCATGAAAGCACAGCTGGCAGCGATAGCAGCAGGAATAGCCAGTATTAAAGGATCCAGACCAAAGGAAACGGCCAGAGCTCCCAATGGTGGAAGGAATGCTGCGGTTGTAGCAGTATTACTGGTCACCTCTGTTAGAAAAATAACCACCATCACTACAAGGGCCAAAAACAGAAGAGGTGAAAAACCGCCCAGAAAACCCAGAGAATCGGCAACCCATTCAGCCAACCCCGTTTTACGAATCAACGCTGCGAGACTTAAACCCCCACCGAATAAAATAAGAACATCCCAGGGCAGACGTCGCATTTCCTGCCAGCGCATCACAAACTCAAGTTTTTTCAAACTGACGGGGAGTGTAAACAGTAATATGGCTGCAGAGAGCGCTATGGTCGTGTCGGAAATATTCAGTCCCGGCCAGATTTCAGAAATCCATGGCCTTACTACCCAAGAGGTCGCTGTTAACAAGAAGATGGCAGCCACCATCTTTTCTCCACGTCCAAGAGGACCTCTGGATTTTGCCTGTTCCTGCAGCACTTGATGGATAGTTTGATTTTCTTTATTACCCAGTAGGTATCCACCCCTGCTCAACCACCAGCCTGTGATCACCAGCATGATTAATGACACTGGAACACCCAGCAGCATCCATTGGGCAAAGCCAATATGTATTCCGTACTGTTCCTGCAAAAATGCCGCCAGTAACGCATTCGGTGGCGTGCCGATTAATGTGGCCAGACCGCCGATAGATGCACCATAGGCAATGGCCAGAAGTAATGCTGTAGGGAAAGCCCTTGCCATTTCACCCTGATCGCGCATCATGGCTATAACAGACATACCTATAGGTAACATCATAATAGCTGTGGCTGTATTGGACACCCACATGCTGATCAATGCAGTGGCAAACATAAAACCGATAACCAGCCGCTGCTCTCCCGTACCAACCATCAGCATGATCCATAGCGCGATTCGCCGATGCAGATTCCATCGTTCCATGGCAAGCCCGAGCACAAAACCACCCATGAATAGGAATATGACAGGATGAGCATAGGGGCGAGCGGTATCATTTAAATCAGAGATCCCCAGCAGGGGAGAAGCGACTAATGGCAAAAGAGCCGTCACAGCGATAGGCAGTACTTCAAAAGACCAGAACATTGCCATCATCATTGCCAACCCTGCGCACCGCCAGGCCAGCAGAGTCATACCATCAGGCGGCGTGGTCACCAGCGTCAGGATCAACAGACTTACTCCGGAAAATAAACCCAGAAGCCACAAAATCAGGCTGTTGTCTGATTCCATATCTGCCAGTTGCGGTTGTTCCGCCATGACCCTCTCCGAATATTGTCCATAACAGATTATAAATCGGTCAAAACGCTCATCTATTGAATAAACAGGCGAATCTTAACGCCGTCCGATACTCTTGAGGGAAATAGCCGTAAAAATTGTTTCCTATATATTCGGCTCTTCTGATGAAAAGAAAGCGATACTCAATACCGTAAAACTGATTGCCGGTTTACCCGGATTGAAGTCGAATCTGAAGGGAAGAGTATGTTTTTGTTATCAATGTAACCATCAATCCTGTGTAACCCTGTCGACATGATTCCAGGACAAATAATGATAATTTAAAGGCATTCGTTCTTCAAAGTGCTCATTCCCTGCTAACTTGCTTGTTTTGATTGACTCCTAAAAATAGTTTTATTGAACCTTTCCTGGTAATTTGCAATGAAAACCATTCTGCTCATACGAACTATCACTTTATGTCACCTGTTCTGTTCGTCCAGCAGCATAGGGGATGATCTGGCTGCTGAAAATGTACAGCATCAATATCAACATCAAAAGAGTGTTTCTCTAAACTTATTCTCTGAAGAAACAAACTATCTACAGGCCAATTCATTAATTTTTTCTATTCCTTCAATCACCCAACAAAGTAATCAGCTCAGTTCAGTTGTCTCATTGAAGCTGGCAAATTCACTGATAACCATAATGCGAGGAGGTCTTCTGTTTAAAAAATATCAGGTTGTTTACCCACTGATTGCACCTGACTCTTCAAGTGTTGACAGCAGAAGCTCGAATGAACAATCAAACGCTCCGGATTCTGCAGAAAAAGAAGTCGGGGCTGATCTCAACCGGCTGATCCTCCGTGACCTGACCAACGGCGATACCGGCGAGTTATTTTTTATCTCTCTGTCACCACCTGACAGCCAGAATCACGCTGCTTACATTCACCTTACAGACATCACCGGGCAGCTGATTCATTCATTTTATTTTTCCGGTGCTCCGTTATCTGAAGAGGCCATACTTCAATGGGATAAAAACACCTCAACTATAAGAATGATTGCCGCTGAAGATAGAAGTAATTCTGAAGTACCAGAATTACTTCCTGAATACCATGCAGTCACCAGCGGTGGGCATTCAACTAAAATGGACAGGGTCTACGACGTAGTTTTGATTGCAACTGCCTCGTATTTTATTGTTAGTTACGTGCTAAACCACTTTCTTGAATTTGGCCCTCGTACTTACCCACCCAAAAAGTAACCGGTTACAGGCTTTCAACAAAAATCTATACAGGCATCGCTTATCTCTGATTGACCATCCAGAGCGCTGCTTCAACACGGGAACGAACACCCAGTTTCTTTAAAAGACGCTTGACGTGCACCTTAACGGTGCCTTCACTGATATCCATATTCCGGGCAATCATTTTATTGGCCATTCCTTCGGCAATCAGATGAAGCACCTCCAGTTCCTTGGGAGTGAGTTCATCCAGGGTATTTTTTTCCTCTTTCTGTGGCCGCAACACGGAGGCCAGAACTTTCGCCAGCCGGTCATCAACCACCAGCCGCCCTTTTGCCGCTTCACTGATTTTCTCCAGCAACTCTTCCGGTTCCATATCCTTCAACAGATAGCCATCAGCTCCGGCTCTGAACATGGCAGAAACATCTTCTCTGTGTTCAGATACCGTCAATACCACAACCCTTGAAACAATATCCGCGTCTCGCATGGCTTTAAGAGTGGCCAGACCATCCATACCTTTCATATTAAGATCAAGAAGAATCAAATCAGGGTCCAGTCTCTGCGCCAGTTTCAGTCCTGTTTCACCGTCACCTGCTTCACCCACCAGAGACAGTCCGCATTCTTCATTAATTAACTGCCCAAGCCCTTTGCGCATTAAAGGATGATCATCAATGAGCAATACGCTGGTTTCATTCTCTATAGTTGTCACTTTTCCACTCACTCCTAGCCTCCACACCCTGCTTCAGGCAGTTGGGCAAAATTCCAGTGCAATCCTTGCTCCACCTATTGGCGCCCTGTCAAAAGACAGTACACCACCCATGGTGCTGGCCCGTTCTTTCATAATGGTGGTGCCGTAATGACCGGAAACTTCCGGGGAGATGGATATTCCCCTGCCATCATCATCAATGGTAACAACCACCTGGTTATCCTCATTTTGCCGACAAAGGATAATGACCTTTTCAGCATCCGCATGCTGCACCACGTTAGCCAGGGCTTCCCGGATGATTTGTAAAAGGTGAATCTGATAATGCGCATCCAGGGGGCAATAACGAAGCTGGTAATCAAGACTGTATTCCAGTTTCGGTGCACGATTGCGATACTCTGCCAGAGTATTTTCCAGAGCTGCCTCAAGATCATTATCAGAGACTGTTAGCCGGAAGGTATTCAATAACTCCCGTAATTGCCGGTAAGCATTATTAAGGCCATCCTGCAATTCATTCATAACGTTAGAGACTGCAGGTATTTCATCATGACGGGATAGCTGTCGTTTTAATCTGACCACCTGTATTTTCTGATAAGACAGCGCCTGGGCCAGCGAGTCATGAAGTTCTCTGGCTATGACTGCCCGCTCTTCCATTAACAGAATCCGGCGTTCCTGTGTTCTGCTGTCGCCCTGATACAACGACGTTGCCACGATATCAGAGAACGTCTGCAACCACTGCTGGCTTTCATCGGTCAGTTCTTTATCCAACCGGGTTGTCACAGAAAGAAATCCAAAGCAGCGACCTTTCAGTGAAATATCAAATTGCCATTGCTGTTGTGACCGGTGCAACTTCCTATGGTTTCCATGATTAACACAACCGAGACAATCAGCCTTTCCGCACTCTTTTGTCGGAAGTTCATCCATAGCAGCAATGCGTTTCAATCGAATGCTGTCCGCTGTATCGGAGAGACAAATATAACAGCTGTCAAGTTTCAGAAGTTGCTTCCAGCCTTCTACCAGATGTGCCACTTCCGGGCTGTCATAGGGATTGAAACCAAGCGTTCTGGAAGCATCATACAATAATTGCAATGCCGTGTTTGACTGTTCCAGAGCCAGGGTTTTCTCTTCCACTTTGTCTTCAAGATGCCCATATAGATCCGCCAGGTCATTGGCCATCAGTTTGAACGTCTGGGTCAGGCGACCCGTTTCATTTTCAGCATTATAAGACAGTGAGAGATTTTTGAATTCACCGCTTCGTACTTTTCTGGCTGCCATGCTTAAATCACGAATAGGTTCCAGTAAATTGTGCTGGATAAATTGTATTGCAATAAAACCAATCGCCAGAATACCCATAAATAAAATCAGAGCGGCGATGAAGAGATAGGTCAGCTTCTGCTCTGTATTGTGCTGCAATGCGTAAACCATTGAATCAATACGGTCAACATAATCCGGTACAAGGCTTATAAAAAGCGGGTATTTTTCCGGGTTTGCCAGCATGGGTTTCATGTCAGAATTCCATTCATTCAGGACAGCTCTATACGAGCCTCCCAACCTGTCAGTACGAGATTCCAGCTTTTTCAACGTCGGGTTATTGATACTGTTGTCGTATATATCAATTAACTTAGCCAGAGCTTCCTGACTGGTTAATTCCGGAATGAGTACCTGTTCTGTTAAACGCCAGGATTGCATCCGAAGTGATCCTGCAATGTTAATTGCTGCTGCGTCACTTTCAGTATTAACCGCAAATCCTATAGACAAACCGATACTGGTCAGTGCTAACACACAGATTCCGAGAATAGCTCCCAGGGCTTTTGATGGCAGTGAGCTGCGAACAGATAATTGATTCAGGTCAATACCTCGTTAATTATTGCCTTATACCCCTTATGAGCCTGCAAGAGGGTATTTTCCATACCTATGAAAATCAACTTCTGATCATAACTGATCATTCTCTCTCCTGCTCTTTTCATAGAGTACCTCTAAAGAGGTATAAAGCCTCTGTTTTGAGCTTCACTCCGCTATTTATGGGGCTTTCACGATTTTTCTGACTGGTTAACATGTTCAATTAAACCACACCCAATAATTAAGCCACCAAATAATGACGACAACAGCCAGTCTTTCACGTCGAAGCCTGTTCAGGGGGCGCTTGCATGATAATGCAGCATTTCGTCCTCCATGGAGCCCTGATGAAGATTCATTTATTGATCAGTGCCGCCGGTGTGGTGATTGCATTTCTGCCTGCGAAACCGGATTACTGGTAAAAGGCAGTGGTGGTTTTCCGGAAGCTGATTTCAATAATGCCGGCTGCACTTTTTGTGGTAAATGCAGTCAGGCCTGCACTTTCAATGTACTGAATAGTAATCAGCAGACAGCCTGGAATCTGGAAGCCCGGATTAACGAGAGCTGCCTTGCGGTGAATAAAGTGCACTGCCGAACGTGTCAGGAACAGTGTGAACCCGAAGCCATTTCTTTCCGTCTCTCCGCTGGCGGTATAGCAAAACCAATTATTGATTCATCGATTTGTACTGGTTGTGGCGAATGTGTATCCGGCTGTCCGGTGGATGCCATCAATATGCATCGGAAGCCCAGTAACAAATAACAGATATAAGTCATTTTACTGTCTCGAGAAATTCAGAAAAATTATGAATACAGCCACAACTAAAAATGAAACCTGTGCCATCTCTGGCCTGGTGGTCTGCGCCCTGCCCAGAAATATGGACAGGGTGGCACAACGCCTGAATGAGATGTCCGGCGTCGAGGTACACGACAGAAGCACCGAAGGAAAAATGGTGGTTACTATCGAAGAATTGCCCGGCCAAAAGATGATGGTTGATCGAATTTCAGAAATCAGTGCTGCCGAGGGGGTTTTATCTGCAGCTCTGGTTTATACGCATCAGGAGTAAATTCTATGAAGCTAGAACAAAGTCGTCGTGACTTTATAAAAAACAGTGCCGTGGCAGCCACCGCTGCAGCAGCGGGCATAAGCACTACAGCGTCTGCCACCAACCTGATTACCAGCAGCAAGGAAACGGAAATCAAGTGGGATAAAGCCCCCTGCCGTTTCTGCGGTACGGGTTGCTCTGTTCTGGTCGGCACAAAAGATGATCGGGTCGTGGCAACTCAGGGTGATCCTGAAGCACCTGTGAACCGAGGCCTGAATTGCATCAAGGGTTACTTCCTGTCCAAAATTATGTACGGCAAGGATCGTCTGGATACACCACTACTGCGTATGAAGGACGGCCAGTTCGACAAGAATGGCGAATTCACCCCGATCTCCTGGGATCAGGCGTTCGATATCATGGCCGAGAAATGGAAAGCGGCGCTCAAGGACACCCGTAACTCGGATGAAATGCCTCCTGTGGGCATGTTCGGTTCCGGTCAATGGACGGTCTGGGAAGGTTATGCTGCTTCCAAACTGATGAAAGCCGGTTTCCGTTCCAACCACATCGACCCTAACGCACGTCACTGCATGGCTTCTGCCGTCGGTGGTTTCATGCGTACCTTTGGTATTGATGAGCCAATGGGTTGCTACGACGACTTTGAAAATGCTGACGCCTTTGTTCTATGGGGCTCCAACATGGCCGAGATGCACCCGATTCTGTGGTCCCGCATTACCGCCCGCGTTCTGTCTAACGAGCATGTGAAAGTATCAGTACTGTCCTACCTTCAAGCATCGTTCTTTCGAACTGGCTGATAATGCCATTATCTTCACACCTCAGTCCGATCTGGCCATTGGTAACTACATCTGTAATTACCTGATCCAGAATGATGCGCTGAACATGGACTTCATCAAGAAGCATACTCATTTCCGTCTGGGTGTCACTGATATTGGCTATGGTCTGCGTCCTGAACACCCTTTACAGAAGAAAGCAAAAAATCCAAACAGTGGCGGCTCCAAAGAAATTGGCCTTGATGAATTCGCAAAGTTTGTCAGCGAATACACGGTGGAAAAAGCCAGTGAGATCTCCGGCGTTCCAGCTGAAAATCTGGAAGAACTGGCAAAACTGTATGCCGATCCAAAACGTAAGGTAATGTCCCTGTGGACCATGGGTATGAACCAGCACACCCGTGGTGTCTGGATGAACAATATCGTTTATAACATCCACCTGCTCACCGGCAAGATTTCCGAGCCCGGTAACGGTCCTTTCTCTCTGACCGGCCAGCCTTCAGCCTGTGGTACTGCCCGCGAAGTAGGCACCTTCTCACACCGCCTTCCTGCCGACATGGTGGTGAAAAAGAAAGCGCACCGTGATTACGCCGAGAAGATCTGGAAACTGCCTGAAGGCACTGTTCCGGCTAAACCCGGTTATCACGCAGTACTGCAGAACCGCCATGCTCAAAGACGGCAAAACTCAATGCCTATTGGGTAATGTGTAAACAACAACATGCAGGCCGCTCCCAATATGAACGAGGAAGGTCTGCCGGGTTACCGTAACCCTGACAACTTCATCGTTGTTTCTGATCCATACCCTACCGTGGACAGCCCAGGCTGCCGACCTGATTCTGCCAACGGCTATGTGGGTGGAAAAAAGAAGGCGCATATGGTAATGCCGAACGTCGTACCCAACTCTGGTATCAGCAGGTTAAGCCACAGGGTGATTCCCGTTCTGACCTCTGGCAGTTAATGGAGTTCTCCAAGCGCTTCAAGGTAGAAGACGTCTGGTCTGATGAACTTCTGGCCAAAGCACCGGAGCACAAAGGCAAAAACACTGTTTGATGTACTCTACAAAAACGGTCAGGTGGACAAGTTCCCAATGTCCGATTTCAAAGGTCGCATCAATGATGAAAGCGACGACTTTGGATTTTACGTTCAAAAAGGTCTGTTTGAAGAGTACGCCATCTTCGGTCGGGGCAAAGCGCACGACCTTGCACCTTTCGATCTGTATCACGAAACCCGCGGTCTTCGCTGGCCGGTAATAGACGGCAAGGAAACCCTGTGGCGTTTTCCGTGAAGGCTACGACCCATACGTAAATGAAGGTGAAGAAGTCAGTTTCTATGGCAAGCCTGATGGCAAGGCCTGGATTTTTGCGCTGCCTTATGAACCACCTGCAGAATCTCCTGATGAAGAATATGACCTCTGGTTTGTCTACCGGTCGAGTTCTGGAGCATTGGCACACTGGCACCATGACCCGTCGTGTACCGGAACTCTATCGTGCCTTCCCCGACGCAGTGATCTTTATGCACCCTGACGACGCCAAAGCACGTGGCCTGCGTCGTGGAATGGAAGCAAAAATTGTTTCCCGCCGTGGAGAAGTGCGCAGTCGAATTGAAACCCGTGGTCGTAACCGTCCGCCTAAAGGGCTTGTATTCATGCCGTTCTTTGATGCCAGCCAGCTGGTTAACAAGCTGACTCTGGATGCTACTGACCCCCTCTCAAAAGAGACGGATTACAAGAAATGTGCTGTGAAGATCGTAAAGGTCTGACCTTGCCAGCGACACCATGAGTAATAAGAGTCGGTGGCATTCTAATAAGCCGACTCTTAACCACATCAATACCGTTGCCATGTTATGGCAACGCGATGTGACAACATAATTTGCCAATAAGGCGGAGAAGCTGCCATGAGCCAAACAAGCATGAGCCTGATAAGTGCCATGAGAACATCATTAACCTTTATGCTGGCTGCCCTGATAAGCAGTTTGGCATTTGCTAATAATGGGGGCGTAGATTCCCTGCGATCCGAAGAGCTTAATTACGAAGCACCAGCGGCCGCTCTGAAAAAAAGTGCAGGAAAGCGACACCGTTCTGAAGCGGGATTTTGTTCAACAACCACCGATGATTCCCCACGACATCCGCAAGTATGATGTTAATAAAAACGTCAACAGCTGCCTGCGGTGCCATAGCTGGAAGAATGCCAGCAAATGGGGAGCTACACGCATCAGTGTCACACACTTCAATGACCGGGACGGAAATCAACTGGCAGACGTATCGCCTACCCGTTATTTCTGTGTGCAGTGCCACATGACTCAAGCTGATGCCAAGCCTCTCAAAGACAACAAATTTGAGCCTGTGGATTCTTTGAAAGACCCCCTGACAAAATAACCTGCACAGGAGAGTAAATATTATGAGCAGGGAATTTTTCCTGAAACGCTATTGGAAACTACTGGCGACGCCCGCGGTTACTATTTCCATGGGCATTATTCTGGCCTTTGGCTTTATTGCCGGCGTCGTTTTCTGGGGTGGTTTTAACACAGGAATGGAGCAAACGAACAAAATGGAATTTTGTATCGGTTTGCCATGAGATGAAGAATAACGTCTACGAAGAGTACAAGAGCACCATTCACTACCAGAAACCGCTCTGGCGTTTCAGGCGGTTTGTTCTGATTGTCATGTACCTAAAGAGTGGACAGATAAACTGGTTCGTAAGATCCAGGGCCAGTAAAGAGGTCTGGGGAAAAAATTACCGGAAAAAAATTGATACCCGGGAAAAGTTTGTTTCTCACCGTCGAGAAATGGCAGAACGGGAATGGGCCCGAATGAAGGCAAATAATTCACAGGAATGTCGTAATTGCCATAACTTCGAATCCATGGACTTTTCCGAGCAGGCCACTCGTGCGGCCAGAATTCATACCGGGGCGCTATTGGGAACTGCAAAAGAACCGGCAACCGGTGAAACCTGTATTGACTGCCATAAAGGGATAGCTCATGAGCTGCCTGATATGGAAGGCATCGAAGGCTGGTAAGGAGAACATCATGAGTGCTTTAGAATCTTTGATCTGGACTATCCTCGGCTATGCGGCCATGCCAGCCATTTTTATTGGCGGGTTTCTGGCAACAGCTGTTGTCGCCTGCTTCCTGCTTGAACGACTGGGCAAGAAATCTTGACCAATAAGTAACCTGCCTATTACTTCCCGCTCTGTGCCTCAGAGCGGGAAGTAATAGCCATTCTTTAGAACTATTTTGTAACCAAGCGCCATGTTGTAACCAAGAGTCATTCTGCAGTACAGGGTAATTCCACACTCACTTTCAATCCCGAATCTGTATTTTCAAGTTTAATATCGCCACCATGACTTCGTATGATGTTTCTTGCGATTGCCATACCCAGTCCGATGCCTCCGGTATCACGATTCCTTGATTTTTCCAGCCGGTAGAAAGGTTCAAAAACCTGTTCCATTTTTTCCGGTGGTATACCCGGCCCCTTGTCTCTGATCTCAATATACAAGTTGTCATTCAGGCGGGAAAAAACTGACCTCTGACTGACCACCATATTTAACTGAGTTTTCAATAAGGTTTCTCAGGGCTCTTTTCATACTCACCGGACGACAGCTGAAAACCATGTCTGACGTTTCGGTATAATCGATATCCATGCCCAGCTCTATCAGGTCATCACACAAGCTGCCAAGCATGGCATTCATTTCTACCTTTCGAGTTGTCTCGTTATCAGATGCCTGTCGCATAAAAGCCAGGGTGGCTTCTGACATCTGCTGCATTTCCTCCAGAGTAACCAGTAATTGATCACGGTCCCTGCTGTGTTCCAGCAATTCAACCCGAAGACGCATAGTCGTGATGGGGGTTCTTAAATCATGGGACAGTGCAGCCAGCATTCGCGTTCTATCCAGAATAAAACGCCGGGTTCTGTCATTCATCTTGTTAAACGCTCGAATAGTCTCCCGTACATCTCCGGGACCCTGCTCTTCTACTGCTTCAACCTGCTCTCCAACCCCCATCCGGTTTGACGCTTTCGCCAGCAGTTTCAGTGGCCGAGTAATTCGTCTCACCATAAAAAATAATAGCCAGTAAAACCAGAACACTCGAGATAACAAGAAATATAATCGTTTGACGGGCAGCCAAAGGAGGAGCAACAACCTCCCGGGATTCAAGATTCAACCAGTATCCGTTGAAAAGGTGGACAGACACTTTCAAATCAATAAAAGGGCGATGCTTTCTTCGCATCTGGTCATGGCCCATCCTCTCCCGGGATTCCCGCTTCATGTTTTTTCGTGGAATTAATACCAGGGTTGTTAAAATCCGATCCTGATAATTTATTCCCAACCTTCTGGTTAATTGTTTTTTGATGGCCTCTGATCGCAATGACGGACTGGTTTCCCTGACCAGAGGAGCAGTACTCAGGGTAAACCAGCTGTCGCTGTTTCTTGATGCCTTCAGTATGGTTTTATACTGTTCTCTCGGTGCCTCTTCCAGCAATAGCACCAGTGAAGTCAACTGCCTGAAACTGTACTCTTTGACTCACTTCACTCACCGCTGTTCGATAAGCTTTACCAAGGATAAGAAGACTCAGCAATTGTGCCAGTACAAGAGCCAGTAATACGACGGCAATCATCTGCCCGGCCAGACTGGAAGGCCAGAGTTTGTTCAGGATGTTCTTCAGCCGCTTCATTCTGATCGGGCACCTTCTGTAAACATATATCCACCGCCCCAGACGGTTTTAATCAAAACCGGACGACGAGGATCACTTTCTATTTTTTTCCTGAGACGACTGATCTGGTTATCAATACTGCGATCAAAAGGGAGCGCTTCGCGCCCTTTCGTTAAATCCATTAATTGATCCCGGCTCATTACCATTTTTGAATGACGCAGGAAGACCAGCAGCAAACGAAACTCGGCTGTACTTAGCGGAACCAGCAAACCATCGCTCCTCTCGAGCTGGCGCTGATTCAGATCCAACCGCCAACTGCTGAATATATAGTAATTTTCTGAAGGTGCAGCCTCCATAGACTGTGGCACATGCTCAAGGCGCCTTAGAACCGCTTTGATTCTGGCCAAAAGCTCACGGGGACTGAACGGTTTGGTGACATAATCATCGGCTCCCATTTCCAGCCCCACTACCGTGTCAGCCTCTTCACTCATGGCGGTCAGCATGATGACTGGCGGCCCTTTCTGATCACGAATCTGCCGACAGAGTGTCAATCCATCTTCTTCAGGCATCATGACATCCAGAACCACAAGGTCCACCGGACCCCGTTTCAATACGGCCCTCATTGCCTGGCCACCATCGGCCAGACTGACACTATAACCATGCTGGTCAAGGTATCGTCCAAGAAGACTGCGGATTTCACCATTATCATCCACCACCAGAATGTGCTTTTTTGAATCCATGGTTTTGACCATTAATGCGGGCTGTCGACTTTATTATACGGTTTCCACACCCGGCAGATGTATCAAATTATCCCTGTTATCTCCGTTGATACAATTTGCGACAATTTTTATCTCTTACAGAGATATTTCTGCGACATCCGGAAGCTTAAATAGTTAACAGCACCTTTTTACACGATTAAAAAGGCAGGCAGAAAAAAGCAAGCAGAAAAAGACAAGACGGTTTCAAGATGACAATTCTGGAGAGAAATATGAAGACACGTACGTTAATCGCTACAGCCCTTATAACCGCCATGACAAGTTCTCTTACTTTTGCATGGTGGGATGATGAAAGCAGTGAAAAAAAGTCTGAGCATGTAATGGCGTTCAACGAACATGGGAAGGGTGGTAAAGGTGAGTGTGCTTCACGTGCTTCCCATGGCAAGCGCATGATGATGAAAAAAACATATGGATCGTTCATTCAGTGCTCAGGAGATCAGAACCCTGAATGAAGCTCGCTTGATTATGAAAGGTAACCCGAACATCAAGGTAGGTGATGTGGTCAAAACCAAAAACAGGCTACAAGGTTACTATAGTAACAAAAGATAACTCTCTTGTTCGGGAACTGGATCTGGCGGATAACGGCATGCCACTAAAGCGTTATAAACATATGCAGGAGCGCATGAACCAGAAAAAAATAATAGCTGGCATAAATATTTGGCTAATTCCGGCATGGGCGTTTAACGGAAAACCATCTCCGTCAAACGCTCAAGAGTGGCTATGTTCCCGTCAATAGTTGGGAGCACTCAAGTCCTATAAAAACTTTATTTTCCTGCTCCACATATGGCTATTCATGAGATAGGAAGGTATCCCAGAACAAATCGCTGTTCTTTGGGCAATAAACAAATGCAATATACAAGATTTAGTCATATCTCTACTTTATAAGGCACGTCTGTAGCCCTGTAAACATAGGGAGTAAGCAATACAACTATTGGCGGGAACATAGCCCTCAAGAGTTATGAATAAAAACGGTATTCGATCACAAATTTACTATTTGATTTAGAACTACTTCTCAATTATTGAAGCTATCCGTAAAGTTCCTTTGCTAAACAACACCATTTGTTTATATATTATTCATAAATTAAATTCAGGGACGCAATGTGCAATACCAAGGAAAGGTATTAAATAAGCTGTTGCCAGAAAGTAGCAGCTCTGGAACTATTGAAACATTATCGATGAGCCTTGCGTTCATTGGCAGCAAGAGCACTATAAAGCTGCCTTTTCATCGTCTTCAGCTCAGTAAATGTGAACAGAAAAGACCTTCGATCTGCTTCACTCATCCGGAATATCCTGATTTTATCATTTCTACCGATAATCATCAGATACTCAGTGATGTCCACTTTCATGGATCTGATGGTCTGCAGCAACAGATTCAGTCACTGGGGTTATCGGCAAAAAAAACATTTTATTTCCCTGCTGGCCACTGTATTCATTCTGTTGTTGTTTCCCATGTTCTATGTCACCCAGCACAACCATCTGGTCAGTTTTGCAACCCAGCAGTTATCTGTTTCGTGGGAGCAGAATCTGGGGGAAAGGGCATACAGGCAGTTTATTTCCGACCTTGAACCGATCAAGAATGATGAGATAACCCAACAGCTTAATCAACTGACAAATCAACTATCAACGAACAAGATTGGCTTGAGACAGCCAGCACAATTTCATTTGATCAATCAATCCGACTCAACAGCATCCGCTTTGCCAGGAGGGTACATTGTCATCAGCTCCGGCTTTATTTTAAGTTTTAATAATGCCCGTGATTTTCTCGGCTCACTGAGCCACACCAATGCTCACAGTCAGTACCAGCATGCTTTGAAAAATCTGACCAGTTCTGCCACCAATCTGAGTCTTATTCAAACGCTCTGGGGGGATACAAGCAAGCTTGAGTCCTCCCTTATTGGTAGTGCTTCAATTTTACAAACACCTTCCTACCTCTCTGCACAGAAACAAGAAGCAGAAATCTTTTCCCGGGAAAGTCTTACCGAAAATCCCATCATCACTATGGCCCAAGCTGGATAAGCAGCTAACACATCTTCAGCAATTACTTCTGTCGCTGGAAACAACACCTTAAGGGGGTGTGTGATTTAAACAATGTCAAGAAAAACGACTACACTAGTATGGTCGTATAGGCTTTTTGGCGTTGAGAAATATGTACAGCTCAGTCCTTTCATCCAACGATGAAATCACAGAAATCGTTATCAAAATCCCGCACAATCGCTCAATGGTGGATTTCGAAAATCATTTGCAAGATGCCTTAAATGAAGCGGGACAACTGGGAACAAAAAAGCAACTTGAGTGGCTTGATACTGACGGTTCTCCCATTACGCTTGGCAATGTTCGGTTGACCAGTAAAAAGTAAAAAAGAATTGAAGGTTTATGAAACTCCATGGGGAGCGGTTAGGGTCAATCGTTTTATCTATCAAAGTCGTGAAGGCGGTGCTATTTATTGTCCCCTTGATCAATCTGCACGAATTGTTGTTAATTCAACCCCGCGACATGCCTGCATGGTCAGTTGGAAGTTTGCCCACATGCCTTCCACTGAAGTAGAGCAAGATTTTCTAAGAAACCACGGACGTAAAAATCCATCGAACGAAACCGCTAAAGACCTGGCAGAAGTTGTTGCCAGTATTGCTCAGGCCAAAGAAGAATCCTGGACTTATGAATTACCGGATTTACCCGAGCCAGTAGCCACAGTTAGCTTGGGGCTGGATGGTGCAAACTTGCTTTATAAAGAGGGCTACAGAATTGCAATGTGCGGAACTATTGCGCTTTATGATGAAGAAGGAAATCGAATGCACACGGTGTACGCTGCCGCCGCCCCCCGAATACGGAAAAGAAACTTTTATAAGGCGGTTCTCTTCTGACATTGAGAAAATGAAGTCTCGTTTTTCCTGATGCCACTTACGTTGGAGTTGCTGATGGGGCGCCAGATAATTGGACGTTTCTTGAGCCTGTTACATCGATTCAAATTCTGGATTTTTTATCACGTTAGCGAATATGTGGCAGAAGCGGCAGAAGCTATATATCCGGGTAAAAAAATGCAGAATGAACGCAAAGCCTGGTTAAGATCAACACTGCACGAATTAAAAAAACACCCCCTGGTAAGGCAAAACGTTTATGGTTGGAATTAAAGAAAGCAGCTCCCGGGAATAAACGTCTTGTTTCTAAAGAAAAAACTGGATAAAGCCAGAACTTATTTCAAAAAATCACTGGCACCAAATGATTTATCCAGAAGCGTTGGAAAACAAGTTACCAATTGGTTCTGGTGTAACAGAAGCTGCTTGCAAAACGCTGGTTAAGCAGCGCATGTGTAAGTCAGGCATGCGATGGAAGGAACAAGGGGCGTCAATGCTATTAACATTACGAGCTCTGGCGAAGTCAACGGGTTATTGGGATGCTTTCTGGTCGAAGATGGATCGCTACGGGTTTCCAGTGGCTCACAACCTGCATGCCTGACATTATTCAAGCCACACACCCCCTTAAGGGGACTTAACCAGTTCAATAGTGAGTCACCTGCTGTAGCCATAACGGCAATCACGTGGTTGACTCTTTCAACCACTTCTAGTTCAATCGTCCCATTTTACAGTCACTCAAACAGCAATAGCATCGCCCCATGTGGGGCCATGTCAATCTATTGGGCTCGATAATGAACCTGATATTAAGCGGCTGAGTACTGGTAATCAGAGGTTTCGTGCTTGAAATTACTCTGGAAACTGCGTTTCATTCTTCGTGAATACTGGAAGCAATACCTGTTTGCTTTCATCAGCCTGCAACTCGTTTCTATCCTTAACTTACTGACTCCCTGGCTCATTGGCCGGGTGGTTGATGAAATAAAAAAATGACCAGCTTACCTCTGAACAGCTGATGCTTTATGTGATCAGCATTATCGTCACTGGTTTGGTTATTTACGGTCTGAGATACCACTGGAGAGCCATGTTATACGGCGCATCCATAGACCTGGTAAAAAAACAACGAAGTCGTTTATTTGCCCATTTCACACGCCTGTCACCTGAGTTCTATCAAAAGCACACCACCGGTGATTTGATGGCTCATGCAACCAACGACCTGAACGCCGTTGAAGAGAGTGCAGGCGTCGGGATTATGACATTGGTTGATTCTCTCATTGCAGGATTTACTGTGTTATTTGCCATGGTATTCCTGATCAGTGGAAAACTGACTCTCTTGGCACTTTTACCCTTTCCACTGTTGGTCTGGTGCACTAATCGATACAGCACTTTGATGCATCATCGCTTTGGTAAGGCACAGGCATCCTTTTTCAGCACTGAATGAAGAAACCCGTGAAACCATATCCGGTATACGCGCTGTAAAAGCACATCAACTGGCGGGTCGTCAAACGGATCGTTTTTCAAGATTTATCCCGACAATCTGTCACCGCTAACCGGAGCGTGGCACGCATCGATGCTCTGTTTGGCCCCAGTATCAGCCTGTTCTTTGGTCTCTCTTTTGTTATCGCTCTAGTGGGGGGTGCCTGGATGATTCAGTCTGGAGAACTCACACTGGGATTGCTCACCAGTTTCACACTTTATCTCGGCCAGATGCTTGGCCCCATGTTGCAGTTTGGCTGGCAATTTAATGTTTTTCAGCGTGGCAGCGCATCCTGGAGCCGTTTGGAAAAATTATTCCTCCGTAAACCATCCATTCAGGATATAAACGAGGCTCAACCTGCTCCAGTCAATGCTGATATAACTCTGGCAATCAATGAATTTACTTACCCTGATGATTCGGAACCTACTCTCAAGAATATTCATGCACGAATACCTGCGGGCTCTTTTCTGGGCATTACCGGTAGAAACCGGCAGCGGAAAAAAGCAGTCTTTTGCGCCTGATACTCAGAGAATTTGATGTATCTGAAGGATCTTCAATTCTTCTGAATAATTCACCATTACAGACATTACAGCTCAGCAGCCTTCGCAGTAAAAATTGCCTGGGTACCCCAGGAACCCATGCTATTTTCCGGCACTATTGCTGAAAACATAGGGATGTCTTCATTCAATGCTTCAGGGGATGAAACATTTTGTTCAAATAGAACAATCAGCCAAACAGGCTGCCATTCATAAGGAGATTCTCGAATTCAAGGACGGTTACCAGGACACTACTGGGCGAGAATGGTATTAATTTGTCCGGAGGTCAGAAGCAACGATTATCCCTGGCCAGAGCGCTGCTCAGCGATGCCGACATTCTTCTGCTGGACGATTCATTCAGTGCATTGGATATGAAAACAGAAGCCCTGATTCTTAAGAATCTGATGGCTCTTAGAGGCCAGAAAACCATTATTCTGGTCACACAGCGTCTACCTGAACTCATTACCGCTGACCATATAATCGTGCTTGACGATGGCCAGATTTCAGAGCAGGGAACCCATGCACAGCTAATGGCTCAGGCAAACAACACTCAGGCAAACAACACTCAGACAAACAACAATGGATGGTATGCAAAAATATTCAGCCAACAGGCCAGAGCCATTCTTCAGCCATTGAAATCCGGCATTATCAATAACGAACAGCAAATTGCCTGACAGGACCTCTATGAAAACTAACTCCAGCATCGTCGGGCTGAAGCGTCTGGTACAATATGCCCGCCCTTACCAATGGCACTTTGCGTTTGCTTTTTTACTGCTGCTGATAGCCACAGCAGTAGAAATGATGTCGCCCTGGCTAATGAAAATTATTCTTGATGATTATATAGCTGCGGGTAATGAGGATCTTCTGGAACTGGCAACGCTGGGCTCAGTGCTTTTTATGACATTCCTCGTATCCTCGATCTTTCAGTATATCCAGAATGTCAAATTTCAGGATCATGCTCTGGAAGTAGTGCACGACATACGCAGTCAATTATTCGCCCATGTGCTCAAGTTGCCCACACAGTATTTTGATACTGAACAGACGGGTCGACTGGTTTCCCGAATTACTAACGATTCAGAAGTCTTACGACAAATGTTTGTTGGTGTTATTCCCTCTGTCATTCAGGCATTTCTGCGTATCATCGCTATTTTTGTCGCCATGTCATTACTGGATATGACTCTAATGCTGATGACGGCTCTATTGATACCCGTCATGCTCGTAGCAATCCGTATCTATCAAAAAGCCAGTCATCCGCTCATTCATGGTGTTCGTAGTCAACTGGCTAACATTAATTCAATAATTAATGAATCCCTGAACGGTATGCGCATTATTCAGGCGATGAATCAGGAATCCCGATTGCAACAGCAATTTGACAAGGAGAATCAGGAATGGAATCGGCTTAAACGAAAAAATATTGGTTTAGACAGTCTCTTGTTAATGCCTTTTACTCATCTTCTGAATGGCATAGCCCTGGCTGCGGTTGTGGGTTGGTTTGGTTATCAAGCCGGCTTCACTGTTATCGAGGTAGGAACCCTCTACGCATTCATAAATTATCTGGGGAGATTCTTCGAGCCTTTTCGCCAGATCACTATGCAAATGGGTAACCTTCAACAATCTCTGGTTGCCTCTGAACGATTGTTTCAGATTCTCGATCAACCCACTGAATCTATTTATTCCACAGCCAGTAACTGCATCGCCATTCAACAGGGAAAACTGGAATTCAGACATGTGTCACTCTCATACGATGGAAAGAATCAGGCGCTGGATAATGTTTCCTTTACTGTGAACCCCGGACAATTTACCGCTATTGTCGGGCATAGCGGCAGTGGGAAAAGCTCTATCATCAATCTGCTGATGCGCTTTTATCAACATCAGCAGGGAGAGATCTTTGTAGATAACCAATTATTAGCCAATCTGGATGAAGCGGAATTGAGGCAGGGAATCGGTCTGGTCTTTCAGGAACCCTATATTTTCAGCGGTACTCTGGCTGAAAATATTGATCTTGGGAATCCGGCTATCACCTCGGAAGAGATACTATCTGCATCCAAAAAAGTTTATGCTCACCGGTTTATTAATCAGTTTCCACAAGGCTATCAACATAAACCCGGTGCGGGTGGACAAGCACTATCCACTGGTGAAAGACAATTATTGTCTTTTGCCCGGACTGTAGCCCAGAACCCAAAAATTCTACTTCTCGACGAGGCGACAGCAAATATAGATGGCGAAACCGAGCATCATATCAAGGAAGCGCTTATCACCCTCCGGGAAGAGCGAACAACGATCGCGGTTGCCCATCGTCTTTCAACTATTCAGGATGCGGATCAAATTCTGGTTATGGAAAAAGGCCGTATTGTTCAGCGCGGAACACACGAAGAACTGATCAGCCAAACAGGGCACTATCTGGATCTTTACCTGGCTCAGCAGACGGAAGAACAGTTATCGGACTATCCAGAGCAAGCTCAGACACTTCCAGCCTGAATGATTCAACTCGACGAACTGATGTATATTATCAGTTCGTTCTTTATTACAACTTTTACTTTGATCTCGCATTGCCTGCAGATGTATTTGTCTCTTTTCCGCAATACCCAAACTTAAAATAACCAAAAACTATTATATTTTTATTTTTTATATTTATTGTGAATATTCAATCTCTATCTGTTCAATATATCTGATGCGCTCACAGGATTCGACGACTAATCAGGCATGAGAATCTGCTTTCTAAATGCTATACCTTTATAAAGCCCAATAGATGTTATATCGCAAGGAAGCTAATAATGTCGGACCAGTCACCCGAATCTTTCGATAATGAAAAGATGGCCGTTGTCATGGATTTTCTTGCCAACGGCGGCACTCTGGCAGAAGCCAACGATATCACCGAGCAGGCGCTGGAAGCGACTTACCACATGGCCTACAACCAATACACCAACGGCCATTACGAAGAAGCTGCCCGCGGGTTTCAATACCTGTGTTTCTACAATCAATGGAATCCCCGTTATTTTATCAGCCTGGGCGCTTGTCAGCAGATGCTAAAGGTGTACGGGCAAGCCATAGAAACGTTCACTTACGCGTCACGACTTGATCCTGAGAACCCGCTACCACTGGTTTATATTGGCGACAGTTATAACGCCCTGCATCAGGAAGAACGGGCTCGGCTGGCCTATACCGCTGCAACACTGCTGGCAAAGAAAATAAAGTTCAGTCACAAGGAAGTCTCACGGGCAGAGAATCTGCTGTTCGTTCTGGAAGAAAACAAGAAGGAGGACATCTGATGGTAGATTCTGTATCCGGTAGCCAGAGACAACAGCAGGTTGATTCTGATCTCCAGCAACAACAAACCAGTGAAGCTCAGAAAGCCAAGGCAAAAGTAGTATCTTCAGGCTTTGATTCTCAAAACTCAGTTTCCCGGACAGGCGGACCGCTAATCCAGCTTCAGGGGGGTGAGTCTCTCACACCTCTCACGATTTCTGCTCCTCTACCAGGCGCAACTACGGTTCCTCCTGATGATATCAAAGGACTTTATATTCAGGCTCATGCAGTGGAAATTCGAAGTGATCTGACAGAAGCTCTGGATATAACCTCACAAAATAATCCGCAACTGCTTGATAGTCAGGTTTTGTCCCAGTTTGGCAGCATTCATCAACAGCTTCACGCACTTGAAGATATCTCCCCGGAAGCACTTTCGGAAATACAGGATGCCGCCAGAAGTATTGAAGGCCATGCCAGGGCTGGCACACTGGATTCGGGCAAACTGGAACAACTGTTGATGCTGATTCAATCAAAACTTGCGGATGAAAGTACTCAGTTCAGTCAGCACAAAATTGAAATCGAATCACAAAGTAAAGTCCAGCTCCATGAAAGCAGAATCGAAGATATACGTGAACAAATTCAGGAAGTTAAGGAAGCCAAGCAGAATAAAGCGCTTTTTGCCCTGAAAATTGTCGCATCAATACTTTTCCCTCCACTGGGAGCCTGGGAATTAACCCGCCTTGCTGACCGTGGCATATCAGGGCAAGACACAGGTCTCAGTATTTTCTCATCCGCCCAGGCAAATCAACAGGCGGCAGCCAATATTCGAGCAATTGGTACTAAAGAGCATTGGGATCAGCTAGGGCAGAATTTAGGTGAAAACTTTGGTGTACTGGCTCCCAGAGAAACATCTGACAGCAGTGCTTCCGGAAGCAGCACGCATTCTCATTCAAGCCTTGATACAGCAACACAGGGACTTGATATCGCCCAGACAGGACTGAGTCAGGCTGAGTTTATGAAGTTGCTTCAACAGATTCAGGCGGCTGAAGATTCTAAGGAAAAACTAAGTGAAGCCATTGCAGCTCTGGAATCAGGAGACCCTAAGTCAGCAGCCGAAATACTGGGTAGCGCTTCTGACACCCTTGGACTCGACAGTGGTACCGGCGAAAACCTGACTTCAGGCTCCACTTCCAGCCAGCAACCTGGAACCCCTGTAAATTCTGATTCTGGAGCTGCAGGCGCAACTTCTCAGGATAGTGCCAGTCTGCAAAACCTGATTGATAATTACACCGGACAAGACTCTGTTGAAAATACCGATGCAGATTACAACCGCTTTATGGGAGAAATGTCTCACGTTGCAGATGATACCCAGACATCGGTGAACACTGCGGCCAGTCAGGAAGCCCTGATACTCAGAAATAGTCGGGTTTAACTCGCGACGTTCTAAACCGGTTAGAAATTCACTCTAACCGGTTTTTCTATAACACTTTCCAGACCATCTCCTTTGTATTGGTCTATCTATCGTCAAAAAATGATTCACCTGCGCTCGCTTCTTTGCATTAACCACCTTTAATTTCCTTTAATCACCTTTAATCACCTTTAAAAGCGTCAACGCCTTGTCACCATTATAAAACTGGTCTGGATGAGTCAATTTTTTTGACACCCGGCCGATGATAGAGGTTAAGGGCCCGTCAGTAATTATTCGTGCCGACTTATTTTATTATCTGGAAGCAACCAATGAATACTCAAGAAAAAGAACAATTCAGCAGTATTAATACTTTTAATCGCAAACTCTCTGACAATCTCAGAGATGCCCTTGCTCTCTCTCAAAAGCTCGAATATGTATTAGCTACAGCCCAGAAAAAAATGAAAAATCAGGATCATAAGCATTTGAAACCTTTGCTCGATACCCAGGTGAAACTGCTCAATATGCTTCAGCTGAACTCATCTCTCAGGGCCCGTTATCTGAAAAAGCTCAGCGTAGTATCCAGTGACCAGAGTGTAGAGGCTTATCTGTCCCAGCTCCCCGTGGGAGAATCCTCCAATCCGATACGCCGTCAGTGGTGGAAGCTGGAAAATTGTGCCAGCCGCTGTCAGATTCTGAACCAGACCAACAGCCAATGGTTAATGAAACTTGCTGACAGTACTGAGTCTATTCTCAATGCAACTTGTCCGGGCAGATTGACTGTCGTATAAGCAGGTGAACAATTTTTTAAGGGAAAATTATGATTTAGGCAGCTGATCAGAAATATTGACTATATAGATGTTTCCAGTTCCGGAACCAGCCGGCAGAGGTGTTTATATCGTGTATCAAACCACCTCCGGGCATCATTTTGAAATGTGGTATTCAGAGCATTACGATAAGCCATCAGCTCTATTTGAATCGATAGCAGTTGGCTGTATTTCGACTGTTCAAGAAGTTTTTGTTCTTGAGGCGACAGTTCTTCAGGATGCTGTTTCTCTATCAGGGGAAGCTCAGGAATGTCGGTAGACTCAAGCTGATTAATGAGTTCGTCAAATTCTGACACATCATAGCCGGTCCCATTACCAGCTTTCAAAGTCCTGTGTCCGTCCACCAGATCACGTGCTTTTCGTAGCGCAAGCACTAATGATTCAGGTTGATTAAACCCCTCTGCTTTTATCGCAGGAACTGGTATTTCATGAGCGCAAGCCAGAGTGAATTTCAGGGGCATAGTCAGAACTTCAGACAGTTTCCAGCCATAATCAATATCATACCCGGCTCCCCCCTCATCTCGTTCTTTTACCCCTGCTATATACAGTTTTGCTGCGTTTTTCAAACGTGCCAGTTCAGACTCAGCACCAATGGCCAGGGTAGAAACCGAATCTGTTCGATCCTTGTGAATAGCACGCAGTATATTCAACAGTTGAGTAAATAGAGGCATACAACCTTCAAGTATGCGTATAGCCTCACATGGCTGTAGCGTACTGATTACATTCATCCTGTCTCTAAGGAGATCCAGAGCTGGTACAAATTGAATAACTTCTCCTTTATTGGAAACTGCGGTCAGCCCCATTTTCTCTATATCGCTTTTACTTAATACAATTTCTCTAGACGACTCGTATTTTGTGGGACTGGCCTTAAGTTCAGTATCTGTTGGAAACACTGGAAGCTCACTCTCTTGAATAGGGTATATAAGCCTGCTTGTCTCTCCCTCTCTTTCAAATACTGGCAGTTCCATACCTCCATCTTCCCATTGAATATTCTTTTCTCTGCTATGCCGATTCTTTCTCCGTTCTTTCGGGTCAACGCCGCTATTGATGACATCATTGTCCACTTTCTTTTTGGGAAGTTTACTCTTCTTTTTCTTATGAGCTGTTTTCGAATTTCTTCGCTGTTTATTTGGGCTGTAATCTTCGTCTGAACTTTCTGTGGAAGAGTCATTGGAAGAATCAAAGGAAAAATCAGTAAATGTCTCACCAGTCTCATACAAGTCAAGGCGTGCTCTCTTCGGAGCTGGCGGTGATAACTCTGCAGCGCTGGGAGCCCTGGTCAGAGAGGAGCCAGCAGCGTCTGTTGCTTCCTTGAAATCTGTCCAGCAAAATTTCTGCGACGACTTGAGATTTTTAACACGCTTGATCGTTGCATCAGCATAGGTCAGCCTCGATTTAACGGCGTCTATTTGCTGGGGAATCAAGTTTACATCAAGATGTAAATCCTTTTTTTGAAATGCCACCAGCCAGGTATGCATTCCCGGATTGATTGCTTTTAGTTTTTCTGATGTCAACGCTGTTTTTCTATCTTTTGCGTTGTTATTCCTGATATTCCAATATTCAAGAGTCACTGTTCCCAGGTTTTTTCCTAAAATGTCTACATTCATCCATTTCGGTACAAAATCCCCCTTTCTTAATTGTCCAGCCTTTCCTTCGTTATCTTCCCTGAAAAACCTCCACTGGTTCGCGCCTGGAGTCCACTCTCTATTCAGATGGTTCAATTTCCTTGGCAAATCACGCCAGGGTAATGGGCAATGTTTCAACGATTTATCAAGCCAGTTCTTAACCAGTATTTCGTCTCCGGGGCTGCTGACATTCTGATTAAAAAACTCATCAACAGATTTCAGAGCTATCACCAGCCGGTTATAACAAGCGCCATCTCCATTCAAAAATTCAATCTGATTTTTTTCTTCCTGAAAGTATTCTTCAAAATAACTTAATGATTTAAAAATACTTTTATGATGGGAAAACCAGTCAGGACATTTTCTGGGAATGACTGATTCCCGCTCAGAGCTAATCTCCTCTGACTGTTCAATCTGATATTCTGACAGCGGAGTTTCTACTTTTTCAGATGATAAGTGTCGGGATTCTGAAGATTCTGGCAGGTATTTCTGATGATCAGTTTCAGGACCGGGTTCAACACCTGAATCTGGCGAGTTTAATGGCGCTCCTGAGGTTCCCGGTTGAGTTCTGCCGCTATCCATGTTCAGCCTGAATCGTTGTAGGTGATTATCTAATTATATAACCTGAATTTGAAACCCGGAGCCCGAATGTCATAAATACAGACTCGGTGCTTTTCTCTTTCCAGAAAGGTATCAAAATACAACGAACCTGCTTTCCTCAATACCTACAATATTCTAACTATCATCTGGATAATTAACGTTGATTCATTACTGAATCTATTAAAACATTCTCACTGATCTTCAGGATTAATGCTGATTTCTCAGAAATTTCGGTTTCTTTATCGATAAAAAACCCGCTGAATGACATTAATTCAGCGGGTTTACTGTTTTATCAGGCTTTTATAATCCGGTTGTTGCTTCCTCCAGCAATACCACCTGATCACCATCTTTTAAACCACTCGCACCCCTGACAACAATAGAATCGCCTTCTCTGAGATTCCCTTCAATAGACACACTCTGATCATCGCCAAACAGTACATCCACCGGAATTCGACGCACATTTTTCTCACCATCATCCCCTGCTTCAATCCGAAACACGGCACTGCCATTGGAATCCATAACTACGGCGTCTCTTGGCAATACTTTGGTCAGCCCCGGAAGATCGATGGGCAAAGCCACCCTAACCGGAGAACCAATCAGCCAGCTGCCGGATTCGGGCTTCAGGCGTATTTCCAGCAACCGTGACTGGGCATCGGCACTGGCTGCACGCTGAAAGACTGACGCTGTTTCTTCACGAGCACCATCCATAACAGTAAGCGTGGCCTCTTCAGGCAGAATACCCACAAGATTAATCGGTGCCTGTATCCGGATGTCCGGTGCTCCTGGATTCACCAGCTGAAGTAACACATCACCATTATTGACATGTTCACTGGGCTGTTTGAATCGACGGTTAACCACACCATCAAAGGGTGCCTTCACGATAGTTCTTGTCAGCTGATTCTGCAGCAGAGCCAATTGCATTTCTGCATTTTCGGCATCCAGTTTCGCCATAGAATAGTCATGACGAGCCTTATCCAGCTCTGTTCTGGAAACACTTTTTTTCCTGTGAAGTGCTTCCAGTCGACTCAACTCTTTCTTCTGGTAAGCCCGTTGCTTTCCTACTTTTTGCTGTTCCAGTTCCAGAGCCTGCTGCTCCAGTATCAAGCGACTATCATCAATTCTGGCAACTACTTCTCCGGCTTTAACCCTGTCACCAAAATCTGACATCCAGACAATACGTCCACTTAATTCAGCGCTCAGTTGTGCATCCTGGCGGCTGGCTACAGTACCATTGAACCAGCTCACAGGGGCCTGGTTCTGCATTTCTACTTTCGTGAATGACACTGTTTTTGCCCAAGCTGCTTCGACATTAACAAGCAGAAGCAGAGCCAGTAACGAAATCAAAAAAGGTCGCATTTTATAATTCCTGTTCAATAACTGCATATATTATCTGTCCACAGACATTGCAGTGTTGGCGAACCCTCGCCGTTCTTTCTCTTCACCCATTCTTAACAGCGCAGGCAATAGAAGCAGGGTAAACAGTGCACTCATACTCATACCACCCACAATCACTGCAGCCAATCCCCGGTAAATTTCACTACCGGCACTGGGGCTTAACAGAAGAGGCAGCATGCCAAAAATACTGGTCAGGGTTGTCATGAAAATAGGACGCATTCTGCTTAATAGTGCGTCCTGAACTGCATCGGCCCGATTCAAACCGCCTTCCCTCTCAGCAACTCGAGACTGGTGCACCAGCAGAATGGCATTATTCACCACTAATCCCAGCAGAATGATAAACCCGATCATGGTGAGCAGATCCATTGGCTGATCTGTCACCAGGTTCATCAGATGAATAGCTAAAACACCACCAACAGTAGCCAGAGGCAAAGTCAGAATAACCAGTAAGGCATCTTTAAAGGAGCGAAAGAGTCCCCATAACAGAATCAGCAGTATCACCAGGGCAAAGCCAAAAATACTGAACAGATTGGCAATGGCCTGTTTGAGACTGTCTGCGTTACCTGAAACCTTGATCTGACCATCTGAAGGCATAAGAGCCTGAATTCTGGGTAAAACTTCAGTTTCAACGATGTTGAGAGTTTGCTCCAGAGTCAAACCTTCAGGAGGATTGATCGACAAGGTCAGGGTTCTACGCTGGTCAACACGTCTTATCCGTTCAGGCCCCAGACGTGCTTCTACACTCACAAGCTCACCCAGAGGAATAACGGCACCCGACGGCGTCATCAATGGGGTAGCCTTCAGCACCTCCGGCGATTTCACATCCTGCCCCCTGAGGATGATATTGATGCTTTCATTCCCATCAAAATATTCACCCAGACGCACACCTTCACCAAGACTACGAATAACCATAGGCAGGTTAGATCGATACCAGCCCGCTTCTGCAAGGCGTCGGTCATCAGGTATCAGTCTCAGCTCCGGCGCTGTAAAGTCCAGTCCGGGCCTTGGCCGAACCCTGGAACCAGGCATAATTTCCTCGATAACAGTCATTGCTTCTGCTGCAGCCTCATAAAGTGACTCAAGGTCACCAGCCTGCAAATCCAGTTCAACACCATTACCATTGCCGAAACCACCAAACAGATTGCCCTGACCACCAAAAGGCTGGGTATCCGGTATGCCTCTGGTAATTTCATCCATCACCAACCGTTCGAGCTCTTTGACCTTACCCTGATCTTTAGCCCTGATCCCCATGGTGGCACCACCAGGCCAGAGAATAAAATAATAATTTTTCAGCGCCGGTTCCATTTCCCCACGCATATAGGGCGCCAGTCGCTCAATAATGGTCGGCATGATTTCAGTTTTAACGGCTTCAACACTGGTACCCGGCGTAAAATTCAAAAATACGTCAATGGCATCGCGCTTTACTTCCGGAAGATAATCCATCTGGGGCATAGCCGTTCGGGTCAGAATAGCAGGCAGCCCCATCAATATTGCAATTATAATCAGGCGTCGCTTTCCTGTGGATGTCAGAGACATTATCCATTGAGTCAGTTTTTGCCAGATTCCGGAATACTGATCTTTAAAACGCTGATCCGGTAGCCATAATGATGCAGCAGTAGGTAATACGGTCATGGCAATCACCAGAGACATGGCAACGGAAACCGCAATGGTTAATGCCAGATCAGAAAATAACTGCCCCTCTACGTCATTCAGCAACATCACCGGCAGAAATATAGCCACTGTCGTTAAAGTCGAAGCCAGCAAGGCACTCCATACTTTTCCAGAAGCCAGTGCTGCACTTTCCTTACGACTGAGGTTACCTTTTTCTCGTTCCCGTACAATACTCTCTAAGACTACAATGGCTGCATCCAGCACCATTCCCACGGCAAAAGCCAAACCGGCCAATGATATAACGTTAAGGGTTCTGCCGGTCAGTTTTAATACGCAGAGCGTCAGCATTAAGCAGATGGGAATCGCCATGGCAATTAACAAAGTGGCACGCCAGCGACGGAGAAAACCCCATAGAATACCGATGGCCAGAATAATGCCAAACAACAAACTGCCACTCACCATATTCAGAGCACGCTTTATAAATACCGACGCATCAAAAGACTGAACCATAAGTATTCCGGCAGGCTTCAGCACTTCTTCATTCAGAATTTCCACTTCACTTTTTATGGCCAACAGCGCTTCCAGAGCATTGGCACCGGATTCCCTGAATATCTGAATGGCAATAGCCGGATTACCATTTTGTACACGAAGCGTTCTTTCCTTCCCCCTGCTGATACCAATTTCGGCAACATCCCGGAGATAAATTGGCAGACCATCACGCCAGGTGATCACTACATTACCCAGATCTTCAATTTCATATTTCCCGGCCAGTCTGAGCTTATATTCACGTCGCCCAATGTTTAGAGTCCCCCCGGATACATCAAAACCCGCGGCAACCCGCTGGGCCAATTCTGGAATAGTGACACCCAGTTCGGCTGCCCGCCAGGCATCGAACACCACATCCAGCTGGCGTTCTCCTTCCCCGCGAATCGCTGCACCGGAAACACCGGAAATCCGTTCAAGAACCGGTTTTATTTTGGAATCAATCAACGATTGATAGGATTTAATATCACGATCATTACCCGGTAACTGCTGGATAAAAAACCATGTCAGGCTGTCATTGGAACTGTTGTTATTAACAAATGGACCACTAATATCCTCCGGAAGATCAGACACCCGATTCAGTCGGTTAATAACTTCCAACAGTATTTTCTGCATATCGGTCTGCAGGGCAAACTCAAGGTCAATCTCAACTCGCCCACTGCCTGAATTACTGTTCATGCTTTTCAGGCCGGAAATGCCTTTCAGCGCTTTTTCCAAAGGCTCTGCAATTTCAGATTCCATCTCCTCGGGAGCTGCGGAACGCCAGAATATTTCCACAGACAGGCTGGGACGATCAATATCCGGAAACAACTGAATTGGCAACAGTCGGATGCTCATTGCTCCAAACAGAAATACCAGTGCAACACCAATAGCAATAACGGCCGGATGGTTAATGGAAAAACGGGTTAGATTCATAGATTGGTTTCTATCCCCGGACTCTCATACTGCCGAGAGTCCATAAATTATTATAATTATCAGGCTGTCAGAGCCGTTTTCTGTTCGGTAGCAGATAAATGAGTCTCTTCATCTTCGATGAAGTTCCTCTGCGCCTGATACATATCCAGATAGAGACCAGGTTTCTGCAATAACTCTAAATGAGTTCCACGCTGGACTATTTTGCCTTTCTCCATCACCAGAATCATATCCGCATCTTCAATAGTGGCCAGCCTGTGCGCAATAGCCAGAGTCGTACGCCCCTGTCGCAGAGTAAACAACGCCTGTTTAATGGCCAGCTCTGTTTCACTGTCTATATTGGCTGTTGCTTCATCCATGATTAATATGCCGGGACCCTGAGCCAGAGTTCGGGCAAAGGACAGCAACTGTTTCTCTCCGGTAGACAGTGACTGTCCCCTCTCACCCAGTTCTTCGCTATAGCCATCCGGCAGGTTTTCAATGAAACCCGCCGCCTGAACCTGCTGGGCAGCGCTCCAGACATCTTCATCGGTGATGCTATCCTGACGAAGATTGATATTCTCTGCAATGGTTCCCTGGAAAATAAAAGGCTCCTGAAATACCAGACCAATCTGACTTCTCAACTCTTCTTCAGAAAATGAGTCCAACGGCTGATTATCAATCAGGATTTCTCCTTTCTGATATTCATAGAAACGCATCAACAGGTTCACAATGGAACTCTTACCACTTCCGGTATGACCAACTAACGCAAAAAACTGGCCGGATTCAACGGAAAAGTCAATGCCATCCAGGGCATTCTGTTTGCCGTCGTAAGAAAGTTCAACATTTTTGAACTCGATCTTACCGGATTTTATTCTGGCATTTTCATTAAGCTGTCTAGTCTGTTCCGACTCTTCATCCAGCAGCCGGAAAACCCGCTCCGCTGAAACCACGGACTGCTGCCAGACCTGCATCTGCATAGTGATATGAGTCAGCGGCTCGAACAGTCTGTCCAGATAGTTGATAAAGGCGTACAGCAGGCCAATCTCCACCGGGCCAACCAGGGCATCACCGGCAAAACCCTTGATTAACAAGGCCAGTGCCAGAGTTGAGGTGAAATGCACCACCGGACGGAGCAGTAGACCGTTTACAATCACCAGCTTGTTCTGAACCCGTTTGTATTCCTGGTTGGCTTCTTCGAACTGTTCGCCAATGCGTTTTTGTTGACGAAATGCCTGAACTACCTGCATGCCCTGAATGGATTCATTGATACGGGTATTGATATCACTCAACACCGATCTCGAAGCATGAAAAACAGGATGACTGTATTTCTGATACAAATAAATGCAGCCGAAAATAACCGGCAGAATAGTCAGACAGATCAGAGCCAGACTTGAATTCAGCAAAAACATGGCAATTATGACACCTGTGACGGTGACAATACCTTTCAGGATGTGCGGCAATGCCTGGACAAAAAGATCCTTGATAGTCTCGGTATCGTTAGTAACACGTGATACCAATCGACCCACAGGCTCTTTGTCAAAATACGCCATAGGCAAACTGAACATATGACTAAACGCCTGATGCCTTATGTTATGAACAATAGACAACGCAGTTCTATGAAACAGGATGGTCTCAGCCCAGGACGCCAGTCCGGAAACCAGGAACGTAGCGACAAAACCAACACCCAGCAGGGTAATGGCTTCCATATCCCAGTTTCCGGGCAATACATGCACATCCAGAAATTCCTTGATCAATACTGGAGCACTGAGTGCAGCAACAGTGCCCACTAGCATGACAAGAAAACTGAATGCTAATTTTGTTCTATAAGGTACTGCGTATTTCAACAATCGTATGAAATGTTTCTTTTTTTCTGACCGTTCCATGACGGCATCTCCCTGTGCGAACTGTCCCGGCCGCACACTTTATAATTATTGGTTACTGTCTTTTTTCTGTCGTACTTCTATCTATTAACAGTGCCGAATCTGGTTCAGACTGATGCTTCCAGCGACTCATCAGAATACTTTTTCCCGGCAGCAATATCCATCGCCTGACGGTTATAAATTCGGGCATACCAGTCATCGCTGGCCAGCAGTTCGTCATGACTGCCCTGCTCGGCAATTTCCCCTTCCTGCAGAACCACAATCTGATCTGCCCGATGCAAATTTGTCAGCCTCTGGGTAATCAATACAATGGTCTGATTCCGGTCTGAATTCATCAGATTGTCCATAATCCGCGCTTCTGTCTGCATATCCAGCGAGCAAAATGCATCGTCAAGCAGCAGCACATCCACATCCAGCAACATGGCCCGGGCAATGGTCAATCGTTGTTTCTGGCCACCAGAAAGATTAACCCCTTTCTCACCCAGAATTGTTTTATAGCTCTCGGGAAATCCGATAATGTCATCATGGACACAGGCCAGTTTCGCTACCCGTTCTATCTCTTCCTGAGTGGCATTGGATCGACCAAAGGCAATATTCTCGGAAATGGTCGCCGAAAACAGAAAGGGTTCCTGGGCAACCAGGGCAAACTGACTGCGCAAGGCATCCAGACTCATTCGATCATGGTCTTTGTCGCCTATTTTTATACTGATATTTTCGTCATCGTATTGCCGCATTAACAATCGAAACAAAGTAGTCTTGCCGCTGCCTGTTTTACCGCACAGTCCGAGAACTTCGCCTCTATTAATAGTGAATTCCAGATTCCCCAGTGAAAGTTTCTCAGCTGCAGGGTATCTGAATCCTTTTGAGACAATGTGAAAATCACCATCAGGTATCTCATGCTGATCTGCAAACTCGTCCTGTACTGCAGGCTGTTCTTTCAGAAGATCGTTCAACCGCTTCAGAGAAGCGTTGCCACGCTCAACAATATTGAACAACCAGCCAAAGGCAAACATCGGCCAGACCAGCAACCCTAGATAGATGGTAAATGTCGTTAACTCACCAAGGGTCATCAGTTCCTGACGAATCTGCCAGGCGCCAAAACCAAGACTGCCCAGCATGGAGAATCCCACACACAATGAAATGGTCGGATCAAACAGTGCATCCACCATGGTCACTTTCATATTGGCATTTACAGTTTCTGTAGACTGATCAGAAAATCGCTGTTTCTGGTCTGCATTCAGGTTGTGAGCCCTGATGGCACGAATGCCCGACACGGCCTCCTGAACCCGGTTATTCAGCGCAGAAAAGCTCTCCTGGGCAATCCTGAAGCGATTGTGCAACATATTGGCGTAGCGAAACATCAGCAATGCCATCACGGGAAATGGCAACAGTGCCACCACCGTCAGTTCCCAGCCACAGATCCAGATCATGGCGCCAATCACGGCCAATCCGGCGATAAAGGAATCCACCAGAGTCAACACACCCTCTGCAGCCGTTGACTCCAGAGCTTTGACGTCATTCGTGGCATGAGCCATTAGATCGCCCGTATTGTGCTTGTGGTAGAACTCCGGGGACATCTGGGTAAAATGATGAAATAATCGGGTTCTCATGACCCGACCCAACTCGATAGCACCGCCAAACAGCAGGATACGCCAACCATTGCGAAGGGCATAAATAGCCACTCCGATCATTGCTATAAGACCCACAGCGGTCCATACGGATTCAGAAGTAAGGGTCTTTGTCTGAATTTCGTCCACCAGTTGCCCCACCAGATACGGCGGCAGAAGTTCCACAAGGGACACCAGAATCAGACAGATAACGCATAAAAAATATCGTAGCCAGTGTTGTTTAAAGAACCATCCAAGGTCCCAGAAAATACGCATATGTTCCCCCCGAACATATAAATCCTAAGCGGCAGACAGGCGCAAGTAGTCCTCTCGCGACAAGACCGGCACAGAACGGCAAACAGCCAGTTTTAAATTATTTTGATTAAATTTTGATGACTGACTAATCAAAGAGTCAGTAGTGAAATAATGCTATGGAAGGGGGCTCACCACTCCGCCCATACCTGTCACAATAAAGTGATGCATAAACAGGTCATTTGCATTCACAGCATTGAGAGTCTTTCGGGCGGTTTGAATCATATTTTGTACTCCTGTACTCACCTTTTTGGGGTGTTTTGTTATTAGTCCTGTCGGTATGCGATTAGCGGAGTAAAAGCTTCAGGAACCCTTGATTATTCCTGATATACGTATTCGCTTCAAGCGTCTTTCGGTAAATTCCAATAATAAGTCTGAGACCGGAAAATCCCGCGTATTAAACGGCCAATAAATTCCCAAACCTGCCGAAATAATACTCAACACTTTATAAATGGTTAAACCATGGCTACAGGTTCGAGCATTCCCGCCCCACATATATTCACTGTGAAGCATATCATTCAGTCGAAGATACATTCGGCCCGCAACAATCAAAATAATCCCGATTTAGTTCGTGTTGGCATGAATGAGGACAATGGCATTGAATTTGAGGATGCCGATGAATCAGGGGATTGGGTATCTCGACAAACCCGATTTCTGGGATTGACTGTAGACCCATTTTCAGTGAAAGAAAAACGGCTATTAGAATACCTTGATGAACAGTGCAGGAAGCTGAATCTTGGTAGCAGGGTAATCAAAAAAAACGCACAAAACAGGCTGCTACTAACCAATAATCAGCTAAATGGTTGCATTCATGATTTGACTGAACATCCACTTCTGCCCCCTCTAAGAGCGCATTTTCCACCTGCCGATAGCGCCAGTTCCCCACTCACTGGTATCCCAGTTACCCCTTCTCATGTACGTCGAAGGGTAACAGCAGAGACATCACAGCCTCTTGTTCCTTTTAGAGCAGTTGAAAGATCTCTGACTATTCCCAAGCTGCCGGAAGCTATCGACTTAATCGCTAATGCAAATAATATAGGGCTCAGGATAAAACAGTGCCTACAAAAACAAGCTGCCCCCAATGACCATCGAAAAGAACTGTTTGAGCTATACAGGGAAGCAATGGAACTGCTTTATCTAGTACCCGACCTTCCATCACTTCATTCAATAGCCGAAATGCTTTGCAGCTCAGCAACTGAAGATCAGGGCGATGGAAATTATTTTGATACGGCCAATGCCCATTTTTTTACATCAGAGATCATTGAGGAAACGGTTCTTGCTGCCAGTCAGGAGTTATTTAGAAAGCTGCTCAATAACCTGGCGGTAGAAATCTGCCGATACGAAAGAGCCGGTCAAAGACCCAACCCGGAAGATCTGGGAAGGCTTAGAGAACTCACTTACCATCTCGAAACAACCTTGAGTGTCCGACAGCTTGCGCTGTTACGTCCGGGGCTGAACTGGTTAAATGAATGTTACAATGGCCCCGATACACCAAAGCCTTCCGATGCAGCACAAAGACTGTTTGGAATTAACCAGTACGCCTCCAATGCACGACCTCCGGCTGCACATATAGCCGCACGTCTGAAAAAAATTCAGCCTCCGATACCGCCATTACCATCGCCCGTTTGTAATCTGGCACTCAGCAGGCCGCTGGCTTCCGGGCAAGCTATTCGCTACCAACCAGAAGCAGTAGCACTGCAAAAAATCAGGAAAAATTATTCAGACACAAGCAAAGGCATGCCGGTTCGCTGTGTCGGAGGTTATGGTTTTCAGTACTTCATTGATGTTCAGCAGAGACAGCAGCGACAGTGGCAGCCCTGGGCTCAAGGTACACTAAACCTTCATCGTCCCGTCACCTGTCTGTTTGAGGGGGCAAAAATAAAATTATTCTCAGATACCGGTCATATTATTGGCTTCAATCCCGACGACCTTCGCCCCCATGCCCTCTATAAGAAAAATGCTTTTACCAACGATTTTCTCGATCTAGCAGAAGCAGAAGTAGAGCGTTTGGCCAATGACAGGCAACTTCGTCATGCCAAAAGGCTTTGCACAGTTCAGGCTCTTGGACAGAAGACACTGGAACAGTCCAGTCGATTTGGGTCATTGGAATCGGGTAAGGGCTGGTTTTTCTCCAGCCCTCCCCACACCACCACGGCTTGCGGGTCCGCACCGGGCGGTTCACAGAAAGTTTTAACCTTCATTGAGTTCAGTAGCCTGTAACTGTCACCTTTATCCTCATTCTTGAGTCCAAGGTTTGGTTCCATGCACACTCAATGTTAACCAGAGCTGGTTTCATAAACTGTCGCCAATATCGAGTAAGAGCCGGTCGGCACATTCGCTATTGAGGGCAAATGACTCCTCTCTGCTTTCTATGTTCAGCCCTTCGTTGACGACTCCTGTCGAACAACTACTATGGCCTCTGCTGACTTCTGTCCAATCACCATGCAAAATTGCTCCTGCAGGCGCTATCGGTTGTCATCGGGTTTGCTCGAACAGGGTGATGAATCACTGCTCGCCGAGCCTGTTGTAACCAGTGGCTGAGAACTGGGATTGACCGATCGCATGTTGAGCAGATCTCCCCGGATAAGAACATGAACTGTCAGTGCACAACCGCCGCATTTACCGTATCTCTCAAACCAGAGGGCTTTGTGATCTTTGGCTCACTCGCCCACGAGAAGTCGGCCTTGTATGCGATTTCTGTCCGTCGGCTCGCACTTTTGCAGTCAGACTGCCTCCGCACAATCTCTCACGAGATTGCACTTGCCTTAAGCTAGTGGTTATCATCAGCAGGCGTCTTTACCGCCAGTCAGATGCTGGTTTACCCACAGGGGACTTGCACCCCATAAGTTCATGCCCATGCCGGGCGTACCAAAACAGTGAAAAGCAGTTCTCACCTCGATGTAACACAACAACGATGGACACAACCCAAAGTAATACACCACCAGGACAAGCTCAGTAAAGCGATTCAGCCTCATAATGAGGCCGTCTTCAAATCAATACCGCCAAAAGCCATTGAAAGCAGTACCCACTATCTGGCTCCTGAAGATTTTGAAGGCAATTTATCCCCTTACTGGCATTTGGGTCATCGCCTTGATAATCACAAACAACTTGAGATTGATGCCCAGCCTCTTACCGGTAAAAGAAATCTGGTATTTGTCGTATACAATCCGGAACACAGCCGGATTCAGGAAGCCGGTTATTGGCATGAACTGGTGCCAGCGGAACTTCATAACACCAAAAATCTGCACCAGTTACTACAGACTGCCAGTGATGACTTGAAGAACTCAGCACCACGTTGTGGTATAGACAAACATCATCTGGAAAGAATGCTGGTCAGGGCTCCACTGGAATGCCAGCTCAGATTCATGACTAAAACCAATCAGCTAAGGCAGGGAATAAACACCGCCTGCCAGACTATCTGGAAGACAGTATTTCTGCCCCATAGAAAACTCCGGGGCCCTGATGACCCTGCTGCAACCTGTCAGGATTTACTGGATCAGTTCTACTATTGTCCGCGCAATGTTGATGAGGTGAAAACCTGTTTTGATATGAATGTTCTGCCGGAAGCCATTCCCGGACGGGTGCCGCCGGAAGAAGCGATTCGCTGTGCGATGAATTGTGAATGGTTTTGCCAGTTACTGGAAACTGAAGGTTTTGAATTCAGCCAGCAGGAAAAACTTCTGCTCATTTATGCCAGCTTACTGGCCAATGCCGAGTACACGCCAGAAGATTCAGCCAGGCTTTTTTCCCAATGCTTTGGCACTCATTTCAATCCCGCTGTTTTAAATTCCATTAAGAACGCTCTCCTTAATATTAACAATGATCAGGTTGCCGGAGATGCAAGAACGCAACTTTTTCAACATGTGCTGCGCTTTGCTACCCGGTTACCCCATTATTGCCGGGGAGGGGGCACCGGGGTAATTGATGACAAATCACTCGACGACACCATGCGTCTTCAAGCCCTTTCCGTTCCCAGAGAACTGATGGCAAAAGCAGAATTTTTAACTCGATTGAAAGAAGCGATTCAAGGCAGTATTGATCTTATGGAGGTTACGGGCGATAGCGCATTCAGAGATAACAGAACCAGAAAAAGATTCGACGAGCGTCACACTTTGAAACCACTCAACCCGGCTCTGGACAAGGAACGCCAACACAAATTCAGAACCTCTGCCAACCTGTGGCAGGCCATGCACAATCAGCTGATGGAAAACAGTAAGCGTCATACCTGCAAACAGGCAGGCCGCCCTGTTGAACAGACTTTACAACTCGTTGAAATTGATCTGCCCGACAATTTTCAAACACTGGATCTGGTTTCGGTTTGCTCGAATGAAATTCAGCGAACACTGGCGCCTTTATGTCAGCATATCAGGGTTAAGGGAATTGCGCGGCCGACGGGTAACCTATCTGTATTGGATCAACAAAAGGTAAATACAACAACAGCACTGAAGCATCTGGTTGAACAGGAACAGCAAAAGCGTATTCCAAAACAATTGCTGGATGTTCTGCCGTCTCCGTCAAAACAGCAATCTGACAAAATGCATCAAGCCAGAAATACTTATTTAGCCAACAATCCACCGTTGTAAAACTGGCTCATGCCGCCTACTGCTCTTTGTCGGAGGCCTTACTATCGGGCTCAGCCTTTTTGACTTCCGGTCTGAATTGCCAGCCTCCACGAAACTGGAAATTATCACTGTTGAGCAGACAGGTATCTGAAGGTATTCCGTCCTCATTGAATACCAGCTGCATATACGCTTTTCCTTTCTTATATTCAGGTTGAGAATTGATCAGTAATTCCTGACCCAGACCCACAATATCCAGCTTTACCTGATTAACCACTTTATCCAGCTGAAGATAATCTGAACTAAGGGAATTTGAATCAAAACCGGTAGTAGATGCCATTGCCACTTCTCCTCCCAAGCCAGCCCGGATACCCTGCATACAACTGAAACCATAATTCAGGGCCAGTAATGCCTGCATATTCGGATTAGAGAAATCCAGTGCTTTCCACTTTTTAGCGGTCACTTTCACTTTTTTAGAAGAACTATCCTGAATGCCTGCTTTAGGTTCTTCAGGAACTTCCACAATAGTTACATCATTGGTAGACGCAATGGTACTGGTACCATCTGTACCCTGCATTAAGGTCAGAAAACTCTGCACAGAACCTGAAAACTTCTGATACTGATTGAGTTCCAGTTCTGGAAACAGAACTGTAACATCCGGCACATGGCCGACAATAGGCTCTTTCTCTAATAGTTCAGCCACCTTGGGTGATTTGAGCAGGGCTCTGCACCCTGCATAGTTGGCATGCAGTTCAGCCCCGTTCAGTTTGGTTGGGTCTGTGGCGTAGAGCACCCTGACAAATAATTCCGGGTTTTTAACTGCCAGAGGCTTCATAAAACTTTCGCAATAAGGAGAAGAGGCCTGTTCCAAAGCTGCGACTCTTTGTGCATCATTATACTTTGTACGACCAAGTAATCCTTCCTTTCTTGCAAAATCCAATAATTGCTGTTTATATTCTGGCAGGAGATGAATCGGGGAGCTCTGCATCAAGTGTTCAAGCATTTCATTAAATGCCTCTGCTTTCATAGTTCGGATCTCTTTCAGCTTGCCAAATTTAGTAACGCCCATCTGATCCAGCATCCGTTTTCTGACATCCTTTACCAGTGCAGTTCTTTCACGCTCCTTAAATTTTAAATGCTTGCCTTTATTACTGACTATTTTATCTGCAGCAGTAACCATCTCAGATGGGCCCTTCAATCGTCGCTTCAACAGTCCTTTTTTGAATATTGCTCTATTAGCCCAATAGGAAACTTTATCAGCTTGATGATCTGCCACCAATTCCCAAACCTCCATTCCGAACTTATCTGTATCATAAACACCCTGAGCAACTTCATCCTCCAATGCCTGCAAATCAATTTCTTTTAGTTTTATTCCTGCAGTGGTTTCTGAATAAGTTCTGAACATAGCGTTTCGTTCTTTTTTGGCAGTTTCTTGCTCTACTGTCAGCTTCTGTAATCCGCTTAACTTGGCCTTTTGATTTTTTATGAAATCATTAACTGCAAACCTTGAGTCAATATTAAAATCAAAACAGGCTTTCATAATCCATTCTTTGTTTTTGTGAGCAACAATATTTTCCTCTCCTGTAAATTCAGGAATTTCAAGGCCGACTTTATTGAGCCCATTATACCATTCAGTGATGAATGTTCTAAATGTAGTAACTGTAATTAAACTGACCTCAGACGAAACTTCCTGAGTCTGCTGAAATTGCTTCAAAGCCATAATAAACTGGAATGATGATTTATCTGACTCGGTGGACTCAGCGCAGTCAATCAAATGCGCACTAAGCTCAACTAGCCCTCGCCTTAGCACTACTTTCTGCTCTGGAGATACATCTCTGTTAGGAGTTTCCAGCACAAATCGAATTGAAAGTTCAAAATAGGTCATCACTATTTTTTTTATTTCTTCATATTGTTTTGCTTCCAAGCCTCTTTTCAAAACCTGAGCCAACTCCGCAGATAGTTCCACTGGCTGAACGCCTGCCGCAACATGTGGAGCTTCCTGTGGAGCTACCTGTGGAGCAGGCACCATAATATCTGTAATGTCAGCTGAATCCTTTAATGAAGCGGCTGCTCCGTTCATTTTGGAAAGAGCAACTGACTGGTGAACCAGACTGGGTACATGGGACATGTCTGAAGGTCGTGGATTCAAGCGAACAGCCAGAGACATTTCTGGCTGGCCTTGATCTATATCCAGATATTGTTCCAAATGATCGCTGTATTTTTCATCCAGATCTCCGGAGCTCTCTGAATCGGAAGAATCGGAAGAATCAGAATCATCAACCGCACCGCTCTCTTCAGTGGTTTCCAGATGAGCAGATGTCTCACCATTATGTCGCTGGATACCGAACATTTCTGCTGAAAACGTGTCTTCAGGGCTTAAATTTTCCAGAGCGTCATCAGTCTGTAATCCGGTCAAGCTTGTAGTTATTGCGGGTTGAGGCTCTATTTCAGAACCATCTTTTATGCTTCCAGGCTCTGTTTGTTCTGCTAACAATGGTTCTTCTGAAGCAGCTTCATTCACGTCAAAGTCTTCTTCGCTGGAACCGGAACTGGACCTTGCCTGCTGAACCATATTTAGAGTCAGCCCTTGAGTAACCTCGTCGATTGACTCATTCAGGTCAGGGGAGACCTCCATTCCACCCTCATATTGATCATCCTGAACCGTTCCTTCTTCCATCGGCACGAAAGGTTCAGGCTCCTCATGAGGCGATGTTATTTCCTCTGGTTGTACAGAGAAAGGTTTCAGACTCAAGCTTTCCGTTTCTATCGTTTCTTCCGTTTTATCCGCTTTATCCGCTTTATCCACTAATGTGACGTCAATCTTCGGCTCAGGCTCAGGCTCAGCAACACGCTTATGTTCAGTGGTACTTTCATCTTCAGTGATATGTTCATTTTCAAAAGCAGGTTCAGATAATGCCTGGGATTGAGCTTCAGGTTCCTGCAATGAGGCAAAGAGACGGGATTCCATGGTAGCGTACTCGGAAAGCATTTCTTGCTCTTGAATACTACTTTCCCGTGTACTTTCCAGCCTTTCTTTCAGATTTTTCAGGTATTTGTTTCTTATCTTATCGGCCAGATTCAGGTCATCCAGGGCAATATCCAATAGATCAAGCAAATCTTCCAGAGACACTACCTTTTGCTCCAGAACATCCACTTCCTTCCCCAGGGCAATTCTGCGAATCAATACAGTTTCTGCATCCACCAGCTGACCTATTTCTGAGCTGCCAGGCTTCTCAAGTACTGCCATGAGATTATCGCCCAGACATTTTTCTGCAGTCTGGGGCAAGGAAATCTGTCTGTCACTGAGGCGGACGCTCCATCATTTCTGCCACGGCGGCATACCGCTTCTCATATTGCCGGAACTTATTCAGAAGATTAGCCACCGGCGCCAGTCCCTCTTCCGGAACACTGACAGACTTCCCTAAGTAGCTGCCAGCCCAAGCTCCCCAGCCCATTTTATGCTTGCTCAATACACCTTTACTGTCACAGCCAATAAATGCGGAGTCACTTGATTGATTCAGGCAGGATGAATGCACCGCATCCAATGAAAGAGGAAGTGAGTCAATAGGCGATGCGGGGTTCATTTATATTCTCCCAGAGTTCATTCAAGGCCATTAGCCTTCCGCTATTAATCTTTAGCGGCAACGATGGGAAAAATTGAGAGTTATACAGCTTACCAGCCTAGGATATGACCGATATTTTAGGAATATGCTTCTCGGATTTAAAATGTATCCTGTGGAATAGGTTTCCGGTTCGCTCAGGCCCTTGATCAATTTTCATTCCTGCTTCGGCCAGATTCTGTTGAACAATTTCTCCCTGCCCTGTTGTTGCAAGAGCCGATTGCTCACTGAACCGTTCACCGGCCGTTGCTGGCCGGTCAACCGGTGTAAGGTATTGATCTTGACGGGTGTGATTTTGAGCACGGGTGGCAATACAGCCTTTATTCACATAACCTGTGCGATCTTTGCCGCTTTTACAAAAGTCATGATAGCCATCCACAAGATAAGGGCTGATAGTGTTCATCAGCGTTGTTAGCTTAACGGCTGTTTCACTGCTTTTATGGTGACGGTTATGTTTTACGATGTATTGAATCTGACGTGCAGTTTCTTTAACAAACTCCCGACGTTCAAAAGGAATTGAGCCATCTGACAGTTTTTCCCCAACGATTCCTTCAGGTTCCCGTGTGGGGTCAGTATGGCCAAACAGTTCCTTCATTGCCTTTTTGTTAATTCGATCCGAATCAGCCCATACATTAAAGATACCTTTCTGCCCCATTCCATTCACTGGACAGGCAACGAGGGTGCCATGATAATCGACCGTAACAGCATGGTCATTTCCACCGGCATCTTGAAATGACAATTCCAGAGGTTTCTTATTTAATTCTGTAATAGCTTCTTCTACCAGTTTTAACATTCTCCCTTCATTATCCAGCTTTTTAGCCGCAAGCTGGTGAGCAGACGCACCAAATTTTTTTGCAACTTTGTTTGCACCCGCTCTTAACATATCAGGGCTCAACAGGCTGGTATGAAGCGCTGAAAAAGACACGGGTTCACCCGCTGCCAGAGCCTGCCTGAATTTATGTGTATTACCCTTGGCTTCCAGAAGCATCATAACAATGGTTTCTTTCAACCTATTGAGAACAACCTCTTTTATTTTTTGATCAGAAGCCCCACTGGAGAACATGGGATAGCTGACAGGCACACCGGTTCGGAACTTTTTCATGATCTGCTGGCCATTGGCATCTTTCATCCGTACTACCCATCCATTAACAGCATGCTCTTGCTCTGAAGTGGACATGGATGCGCGACCACAATGTTTCAAGTTGAATGGATCTTTTCCGTCTCCACCGTAAGCCAGATTTGCTGCTTCTTCAGATAGTTGAGGAAACCACCGTAAAGCGCCCATAGGAATATTCTCAATATCATAGGTATGGTAGTTACCTTCATCGTCCTGCATTACATATTTCTTCAGAACAGGCTGCCAGGGTAGTGTGGTGAGTTCCTGTTCCAGCATACGATCAAACTGTTCTACTGTTTCATCATCAGTTGCAAAAAAAGGTATCAGTTGATTCCAGGTTTTTTTCCTTAATGCATGAAGATTCTCAACGATATTGGGTTGAAGCCGTTTAATCCGCCCTGCCTGTTCGTACTGATTAATCTCACTTTCAAATATTCTTTTCTGAAAACCAAGTGCCAGCAACCTGTCTTCCTGAGATGCCTGCTCCGCTTCGGTGCCTGCTGGAAGATTAGCGGCCTTCTCCATCTCTTGTTTAATCACCCGAACTGCGGATTTTATCAGTCGAATGGCACCGACATTCAGGTTTTCAGTCCGGCTATAATCATTCTCAATTAATACCTCAACTACTCCCAGTTTTTCGTCCAGCTTGTTCTTTATTCTGTCACTGTCTTTTTTGATACTCGCACCCAGCTCTTTAGCTTCATCACTTGCTGACAGCAGTCTGTTTAATTGTTGATTAAATTCGGACTGCTCGTCTGTCATATCTGACTGCAGCTGTTTCAGATGCTGCTGATACTCTTCCAGTGACTGGACTTCATCGTAAGGAGAACCACAAACGCCAGGCACGAATTCACAGCAGAGTTTCTTCAGTACAACAGAGGCGTCGTTTGCAAGATCAGAAGACATCCGGTTAGATATTCCCAACCCTTTGACCCCTTCTTTAGCATCAACTGAAAGAACCATTTTTCTGCCGGGCGAGCCCTGCTGTTTCCATTGGTTCAGCAGAACTGCAGTTTGTTCAAGCAGATTTTCTTCCCGGGTCTTGTAGGGAGTCAGAAAAGGCTTCATCTTTCCCGAAGATGTTTTCGTATCAATGCTCTTGTCGGTACAGAGCTTATAAAAATAGCCCCCCAATGCCCTTTGTTCATAGGGAGGAAGCTGCTCTAAAGGCCGACCAAAAACCTGTTTGACCTGTTTATCCCAATCAGAATGCATTTTTTTTAACTGCCGATCCTTGATGGCCAGTGCAACAGGTCTGCCTGAAGCCTGAAGGCTTGCCGCCATAATGCTGGCTTCTTCTTCAATATCCTCGCCTTGATCCTCCGTTTCCGGAGCTGCACGTAATTCACCAATCTCCTTCTCAAGGTCGGTCTGTAATTGTTTTAACGTCTCTTCAGGTTCCTGCCCCCCTGCCCTCACTCGCTCTACCACACTTTGAACAAGAGAGTCCTCGTCTACTTCATCATCAGCACCTTCAGGCTCATCAGACTCAATCATCATTGAGTTTGTTTTGTGAGCCTGAATAACTGTCCAGAGAACACTTTTCTCTGGCTGCAGAGAAGCCGTGACACTGGCCATTGTTGATGAATGACCAGAAACCTTGGTTTTGTGCCTATCCAGAAACGTTGTGGTGAGTGTTTGTTGAAGAGTTAGTGGGAGCTCTTTTTTCAAGACTTCCAACTCTATTTCTTCTCCGTCAAGCAATAAACCGGTGGCTTCAGTAGGGCTGTGCTTTTCTCTGAACTGGGTCAATTCTTCACGACCGAACTTAAGTCCTTGTGTCGGGTCCATATCTTGATCAGATTGACCTTCTGTTTCTAATAATGGCTGTAGAGTAGCTGGTTTGAGTCTGTATGATTCTTCCGGGAGCTCGCCTTCCAAAGACTGTTGCTCTCCCTGCTCCAGGGCTTCTAACAACTCCGGTGCTTTCTCGCCACGGGTCTCCAGCCTTTGTGTAATTGCCGTTACCACTTGCTGCTGATATTCCCTGCTTACAGCCACACTTAATGATGATTTTAAGAGCACTTCCATAAAATGTGCTGCCAGCACTGGGCTATCCTCAACGCCTTTGGAAGCAGTAACACTATTCATTAGTGTTGCTTCTGCCTGCATTAACTCTGGATGATCAACAACCTCTAAAAGCTTAATTTCATCTCCCAGCAGCTCGCAGATTTCAGCTAACTCACGTGCCGATTCCACCTTATCCTCAGGGCTGACACTTTCATGAGCTTCTCTGAGCCTGCCAACAAACTGCCGGATAAATACCTGTTTGTTTTCAGCCGTAATATCCACTGAATCCAGACTTCCCAGCAGATCTTTAATCAGGTTTTCTATGGCGTTCTTTTCAAGCCCTTCAATGTAACTTTCATCTCCTGTCGCTATTCGACAAATCAAGGCAGCTTCAGCATCCAGTAACTTGCCGACACTGGTTTCAACCAGCGTATCAACTGCTTTTCTTAACTGACTTGCATTGCAGGCGTCTTTTTCTTGTGGGAGAACCTCGGGAAGCGTTACTTTTCTATCCTTTATTGAAACTGTCAGGGCAAGATCAGCGATATGTTTATACCGATCCTTATACTCATCTAACTTTTCGAGAAGAGTCTGCACTTCTTTCTGACCACTCTCGGGTACTTTAACCGACCAGCCAAACCAGCTGGCGAACCAGCTTTTCCAGGTTATAGTATGTTCACTCAGTTTCCCGGACTCGCTCCAGCCAATGTAGGTAGAGCTGTTTCGATCTATACAACGGTATTGCAAAGCTTCCATAGAAAGGGGCATATTTTTAGGCAACACTATGGATTTCCTTTATTCAACTGTACGCCGTTATAAAGAGTAATTAATTACTCTTTATAACGGCGAGGAGAAATAATTCTGTTGTCGAAGGGAAAAACAGGCAGTCTGAGATGGTTTTTCTGAAGAGTGAAAGTGAATACTGAATCAAATTCAGTAAAACGGTGCAACGTACAGGACGACGACTGCACCGGGTACGAAGTGGCTACAGAGTATTATTTTTTCTGCAACAATCCTTCAAAGCGGCTGACCAGACCCTCCACAATATCCAGACTGGCATTCCAGAATTCCGGCTTGCGGATATCCTGCCCCAGATGTTTCATCACCAGGTCTTCGGCTGTCATGGTGCCGGTATCACGGAGCAGAGCGATATAGGTATCCCTGAAGCTTCCTGCCATTTTGTCCTTTTGGGCATAAATCCCCAGACTGAACAGGTAACCAAAAAGATAGGGATAGTTGTAGAAACTCATGCCCGAAATAGAGAAGTGAAGTTTGCAGGCCCAGAACATAGGGTCATATTCTGAAATGCTGTCTTCGTACCATTTGGCCCAGCTTTCTTCCATCATTTCAGAAAGCTCTGCTGCTGGCAGGTAGCCTTGTTCACGGGCTTCCACCATACGCTGTTCAAATTCAAACCGGGCGGGAATATTTAACAGGAATGCAGCAGAACTTGCAGCATCCTGCCAGGCAATGGCCATACGTTCGGCGTCAGATTCTGCCTGATCATACAGAGCATCACGCACCAGGGTTTCTGCGAAGATGCTGGCAGTTTCTGCCAAAGTCGAAGGATAATATATTTCATTCAGGGCCAGATCTTTCATGACCCAGTTGTGCCAGGCATGTCCCAGTTCATGGGCCAGGGTTATCACATTCTTTGCCGACCCATCCCAGGTCATAAATACCCTGGGCTCACGAACATTGGCAAATTTGGTGCAATAGGCACCTGTTTTACGGTTTTCGGTGGGCTTTGCATCAATCCAGCCTTTTTGATACATCCTATGTGCAAACTCACCCATCTCCGGATCAAAACGGGTAAAGGCATCAGCCACCAGATCAATAGCCTGTTCGAAAACATAATAACGACCCGGCTCATTGTCCTGCGGTGGGCAGGGTGCCAGCAAATCCTGCGGCCCAAGACGATCAACTTCCAGCATTTTTGCCATTGAGGCAACGGCCCGATGCCCAATACTTTTTCGCTCAGCGGTGCTTTCCATCAACGCATTCAGGGTTTCACGTTCAATGGCTTGACCGTGACTGGTGACGTCCAGATAATGAACGTGTTTTTCACGGGAACGCTGCTTGTTCTCAGCATGACGCCAGCCATTAATTGCATTCAAAATAGCGGCTGCTGTTTCTTCACGGCTTTTCCAGGCGCCCTGAATGGCTTCCCAGGCTTCTCGCCGCTTTTTTCCATCCGATTGCATGAGCAAGTTCGAGACGGAAGCAAGCCCCATTTTTTTGCCTTCTATTTCACAACTTAAACTTCCGGACAGTTCACTGTATAGCCGTCCCCAGGCATGCAATCCATCGTTAGCCAGCCCGGCCACCACAACCTCTTCACCTGTTGTTAGTAAGTGCACGCTTCTTTCCCGGGCATGACGTATTCGGTATTCCACCTTTTTCATTTCACTGTTTTCGAAAAACGTGGTCATGAATTCATCACTGGCTCTAAGCAGCCAGGTATTCACAGGCATATAAGCCTGACGAAGCCGGGAAGACATATCACCCGCTTTAACAATCAGCTTGCTGGCGTCTGAATCTTTTACATCCACACTGTTGACGCTGTTAGCAAACACTGAAATCGTCCAGATTTTTTTGGTGACATCTTCCTGTAAATTGACTGCTTTTGACAAAACAGAGGCTGTTTCAATCTCACTGGCTGATGGTTCCAGTGAATCAGCCAGGTCGGTGATCGATGCAATCATCCGATCGATCGTCTGAATATCCTGATGCATCGCGGAATCATCAAATCCGGTATAGATATGACGGTTATTCCACACCGGAATAGTTTTGTCGTCTGCCAATCCTGTCATTGAGTGCTCCTGTAATTCATTCTCTAATGCATAGTCATTCTCTAATGCATAGCGTGATGAAAAATCATTATGAATTGTGAATCCTGAATCGAGTTCAGGATTCAGGTTCATTTGAATCTAGATTGAATGCTTCTGTAACAATCCTTCGAAACGGGACACCAGCCTTTCAACAATATCCAGACTGGCATGCCAGAACTCCGGCTGTCGAATATCCTGTCCCAGATGTTTCATAATCAGATCTTCAGCCGTCATGGTGCCAGTGTCACGCAACAGGGCAATATAGGCTGCACTGAAGCCATCACCCAGTTTTTCTTTCTGGGCATAAACGCCAAGACTGAACAGATAACCAAACAAATAGGGATAGTTGTAAAAACTCATGCCAGCAATGGAAAAATGACTTTTACTGGCCCAGAACATAGGATCGTATTCACTGATGCTGTCTTCATACCAGTGCTTCCAGCTTTCTTCCATTAATTCTGATAGTTCACTGGCAGGGAGATAACCTTTGCCTCTTGCCTCAACCATCCGTTTTTCAAATTCAAACCGGGACGGTATGTTCAACAGAAAAGCTGAAGCACCTTCAGCGTCCTGCCAGGCAATTTCCATTCGTTCACTGTCGGTATTTGCCTGTTCAAACAGTGAATCGCGTACCAGAGTTTCAGCGAAAATGCTGGCGGTTTCTGCCAGTGTAGAGGGGTATTTAGCTTCCATGACTGACATATCTTTCATACACCAGTTATGCCATGCATGCCCCAACTCATGGGCCAGGGTAATGACATTACTCACTGAACCGTCCCAGGTAAGGAAAATTCTGGGTTCACGAACATTTTCGAACTGATCACAATAGGCGCCGGTGGAACGGTTTTCACTGGGGCGCCCATCAATCCAGCCATTTTTGTACATGGTATGAGCGAATTGTCCCATTTCAGGATCAAACTCACTGAATGCATTGGCCACAACATCAATGGCCTGATCAAATGCGTAATAGTGACTTTGTTCAGCATTGCTTTCCACAGAAGAAATGGGCGGACAGGGCGCCAGTAAATCCTGTGGCCCCAGTTTTTCAACGCCCAGCCCTTTTGCCATAGCCAGAACAGCTCGATGTCCCACAGTCTTTCTTGATTCTGTGGCCTGCATCATTGCGTTGAGAGTTTCCCTTGTGATCGCCTGATCATTGCAGGTCACATCCAGATAATGGCGATCTGTTTTTTTAGAACGCAGTCTGTTTTCTTCATGACGCCAGCCATTAATGGCATTGAGAATGGCGGCAGCGGTTTCTTCCCGGCCACGCCAGGCTGATTGTATGGATTCCCAGGCTTCCCGTCGTTTACCACTATCACTCTGCAACGTCAGATTAAATGCTGAAGCCAGACCCATTTCTTCACCGGCAATTGAACACTTCAGGCTACCAGTGAGCTCGTCATATAAACGTCCCCAGGCGTGCAATCCGTCCACTGCCAGTGCTTCAACGGTCACCTCTTCATCCACAGACAACAGGTGTGCGTTGAGTTTCCGTTCCTTTCGGATGTAAAACTCAAAACTTTTTACCGATTCAATGCTGAAAAAATCAGTCAGAAACTCATCCGGTGCCCTCAATAAATACAACTCAATAGGCTTGAAAGCCTGCTCCAGCCTGGAGTCCAGTTCTTCACTTTGTACCAGTAACTTTCCTGCATTGCTGTCCTTTGCATTCACACTACTGCCACTGTATGCATAGGTAGCAATCGACCAGATTATTTCGACAATGCCTTCATATGCGGTCACTGCTTCCACAAGGATGCCGGATATGGCGGACAGGTCTGATTCTGTCTTAAGGGTGTTTCCCAGGGAAAGAATACCAGCCGTCAGTTTTTCTGCCTGCTGACAGTCCAGTGCAATTTTCGGATCTTCGAAACCACTGTAAATATGGCTGTTATCCCAGACAGGGATACTGGTATCAGTCTTAACGTTGAGTGATTCTGAGCTGGAATTTGATTGTTTCATTATAATTCTATTCCTGAGAGATGAACTGAAAGGGGAGGCAACAACAGGAGATAAATAAAAAAAGAAGTTGAAAGCAAAAATGAAAAAGAAATGAATTCCCCCTCCCACCTAGGATTGATTTCAACCCAAATGGCAGGCAGTGAGAGGAGGGAAAGTGTCAGTACTACGGCAATGCTTTGTTACTCAGACAATGATGCAGGGATCTGAGTAACAAAAACCGGAATACCCGGATTGAATAAACCGCATTCAACCACTGTTTACGTCTTGCTCCAGGAAACTGATCCAGGATTTTGCCTGACCACGACTGCTCTTGTAACCCGCCGCTTCACGCATAACCTTCAACGATTTTCTGGAATCACCCAACTGGTAATAGGCCATAGCCTTCAGGAAGGTGAAATTACCAATATGCTTGTCTTTTACATCCTTCGCAGGTTTAGCGATCAGTTTCAGAAGCTCATCATAGCGTTCAGCTTTTGCCAGCATACGGGCCAGCCTCAGCTGTAGATCGGCTTCTTTCTGAAGTGCCAATGCATCCTGAAATGCATCAATGGCACGGGGTGTCTCTTTGGCATGAGTCCAGAAATTAGCCAGTCGCTTATAGTTCTTATAGCTTTTTTCTACGATGCCACGATCCATACCTTCCTGGTAAACAAGGCCCGACTTATAAGGCACCTGTCTGAAGGTCAGGAAGTTCGCCAAACGAAGATAATCTGCATCCTTGTCAAACACGCCATGACGATAAGCAGCACGCAGGGAAGCCAGGGCTTCTGCATCCTGTTTAATATTCATGTTCATGCCGGACAGCTGCAGCCAGTACTTCTTCTTCTCAGGATAGAGCTGCACCAGAATTTCCAGTACATCAATGGCCTTCGGAATTTCTTTCAGCTCGTAGTGAGCCGCAAGAAGCAAAGAGTACCAGGCTTCCTTGGGTTCCTTTGCAGCGGCAATGGCTTTTTTCGCAGGATCTACTACGTTTTCCCATTGTTGCATTCTGGAATAACCATTGGCCAGCATAATCCAGGCTCGGGCAGGAATTTCGACGCCCTCTGCTATATTGGCCATCCAGATTTTCAGAACGTCAACGCCTTCCTTATACTCGCCACGCATCATATGAAGCTGGGAAAGGTTATAACGCACCTGCTGGGCAGCGGTTATAAACAGGGCATCATCAGCCAGTGAAGCTTTAAAATGCTCAAGCGCCTTGTCAAAGTTTTCTTCATTAGCGTACACCACCGCCAGCATCTGATTAACTGCCGCGCTGTCGTATTTTTTCTTCTTCACCTTGGACAGCACATGCACCAGGCTCTCTTTGGCAGCGACGAAATCATCTTCCGCCATCTGCTCCTGAGCTTTCTGGAGATACTTATAGGTGATCTTTTTCAGCTCGGGCGGCTTTGTCGGTGCCGCCAGGGCCGAGCCTATCAATGTGGTACTCAAACCGAGAACCAGCAATGACAGCTTTATTTTCTCTTTCAGAGATCGCTTCATTCTGTTCATGGCTTAATCCAGTGTGAATGCATAGGGCTGTTCCTGAGTTCTGGCAACAGCAACACCATCAACCATGGCTGGTTTAAACTTCCATTTAGCCGCCGCTTTCCTTATTGCCTTTCCGAATCCTTTACCTCTAGGTTTCTCTTTCAGAATTTTTACATTTGTCACTCTACCTTCGGCGGTAACGGTGTACTGGAATACAACCAAACCTCCTAAGCCCGACTGAAGTGCTTTACGCGGATACGGTGGTAGAAATTTATTCAACGGTATTGGGCTGCCATCCGCAGACACACCACTTGAAGCATACTGACCAGCACCACTACCCACTGCCAGATCAAGATCCACATTCATTTTCGGAATATCAATCTTCACCTGTTGAATCACCGGTTTGTCCACCTGCTGAGATATCTTCAGCTCCGGTGGTGGTGGTGGCTTCTTGGGCTGTGGCTTGGGTATTTCCCGTTTTTTCTCGGTAATGGTCTCGGGGCGCTGCAGGCGGATAAACTCGCTGATTCGAGTATCCTCGCCTTTCACCAGCTCACGGTTTCCATTATTCACCAGGGCGTTCATGATACCGAACAGCCCCAAAGCAACCAGAAAGCCAAGACCTATAGAAATCAGATAACGCATAGCGATCCAGCCTCTCTATTCTTTAGCTGCAATCGAGATGCTGTACACACCCGCCAGTCTGATCTGATCCATCACCTCAACCACGATGCCCGACTTGGATTCCTTATCCGCCTGAATCACCACGGCACCTTCCGGGTTCTCAGCCTTGAGTCGTTCAACGTTGGCCCGTACGGCACCCACATCCACCCGTCGCTTGTCGATCCAGACTGCGCCAGTGTCGCTGACGGCAATCATAATATTGCCTTTCTTGACTATCTGGGCAGAGTTTGCGGTTGGACGGTTAACGTCAATACCGGCTTCTTTAATGAACGACGTTGTCACAATGAAGAAGATCAGCATGATAAACACGATGTCGAGCATCGGTGTCATATCAATCCCATCATCACCTTGTGCGCCGTTGCTGTAGCGTCTTTTCATTATTATGTCCTCCCATCCCCGACATCCCGGATGAGTCTTTTATTTTTAGCCTGAAAGCACCGTAAAAAAGGCTTTCGTCGCTTATGGCTGTTGCCTGTGACACCTGCTGCGAACAGGCCCGGTGTCACAGATGCAAATCAGTGCTGCAGTGAATCCGCAATATGGTGCCTGGCTTTTTCGGCACGTTTCTCCAGTAATGCACTGAAGTAAAGTCCGGAAAGTGCCGCTACCATGCCCGCCATGGTGGGAATAGTCGCTTTCGATATTCCCGATGCCATAGCTCTTGGGCTACCGGTGCCGGTGACTGCCAATACGTCAAATACCTGTACCATACCAACCACTGTCCCCAATAGTCCAAGAAGTGGACAGAGGGCAATCAGTGTTTTGATCATAGGCATACTGCGATTGACGCTTAATGAGACCTCGGAGATCATGGCTGTACGTATATTTTTAGCATTCCATGACAATTTATCACCACGAGATTCCCAATCAGAAATCACCCTTTTCAGGAGCTTTGGATATTCTGTAAAAAAGAACAGATAGCGTTCAAACACTAAAATCCACAGCAGAAAAGTCAGCACAAACAGCATCATCAATACATCGCCGCCCACACCAAGAAACCGGCGGATGGATTCAAGCTCTTCCAGTAACCAGAGCATATCCAACTCCTTACGCGGGCTGCGTATCCTGTGACTTGACCGCTGTCTTCACAGTACGGGCACCGACGTTAATGTCTTTTTCCTGATGCTCGGCAATAAAGCCTGCACTCTGCTCTTCCAGAACCTGAATCATACTGCGACTCTTGCTGTTCACAATGCTGTGAACAAACAGGGTAGGAATAGCAACAACCAGACCCAGCATAGTGGTAACCAGGGCTTCGGAAATACCGTTAGCCATAAGCTTTGGATCGCCTGTACCAAACAGCGTAATCGCCTGGAAAGTAGCAATCATACCCACTACTGTACCCAGCAGACCTAACAGAGGCGCAACAGAAGCAATCAGCTTAATAGTGCTGACGCCACGCTCCATTTTCGGCGCATTGCGCATGATAATTTCATCCAGCTTCAGCTCCAGGGTTTCCAGATCTGCACTGCGGTTATCCTGGTAAGTCTGCATGATCTCACCCAGTGGATTACCCTTGATAACAGTGGCTGTTTTTTTCTGTTTGCTCATACCCAGACCAATGCGGGTCAGGTTTATGTAACAGAACAGAGCCAGTAACAGACCGACAAAACCCAAACCTAAAATCACGTAGCCGACAGTACCACCCTGCTTGACACGTTCTGTGACACTGGGGCTTTGAACCAGTAATGACAGAATCTGACCTCTGGACGGATCCAGATAGAAAGGTGCATAACCACTCTGGGCCTGTTCCAGTTCTTCTACAGAAGACAGTGTCGTAGAGTCAGGCTGGCGTGACAGCTGTTCAAACTTGCCAACAGCCGGTGAATAGTTCAGGTATTTGCCATCAGCAATGGCGTTAAAGGTACCGATACGGGTGATGGTTTTCTGTGTTTCATTACCTTCACCGTATACAACAGTAGCGGGCATGTTAACTACACGACCAGATTCCACCATTTCCTGCAGCACTTCATGCCAGAATTTTTCCAGCTTGGCCGTGGTAGGCAGTACCTTGCTTTCTGCCATATCGGTCATGAAGGCAGTACGATCAGGATACTGGGCCGAGATCATCGAGGCCTCGAAGATGCCTTTGTTATCTCCGGCAAACTGACGGACCACACCAAACAGCTCTTTCAATTCACCGGAACGTAAATCCAGTGTCGCCTTGGTATTGGTCAGTGTTTTTTCATTTTTGTCGGATTGCTTCAGTAATCGATCACTTAAACGATCCTGGGCTTTCAGTTCAGCCTTGGCTTCAGCCAATAGACGTTTCTGCTGACTTTTATCTTTTTTGAATCGAGCTTCACGGGCTTTGTTTTCCCGGCTTTCGGTGACACTGTCGCTCTTGATTTTACCCAGCAACTCTTGAAGGTCAGATTGACCGGATGCCGCTGAAGCAGACAATGCAACACCCATACCCGTGCCCATAGCGAGGGCCATAACAAACGGCTTGATGAAGCTTTTCACGGTGATAACAGACTTCATTATGCATCCTCCGCTGCAGCTACAGGCAGTTTGATCAGGTTATGTGGGGCTTGTTTAAGTGCGATTCTAATACCCTGGTTAACACCGGAACGATAGCTTTCTGGAAGCACTTCCCATTGACGGGATTCTTTGTTCCACTGCCCGGTTTCTTGTCCGTCCAGAGATTGATACAGCAACGCCACGCGACCAATACGGAGGAAATTATAAGTGCGGGTCTCATCCCCTTCGCCCAGACTGGACTTATAGGATTCAATATTACGACCAAAGTCGTTTTCTATCTGATACGCCTCAAGAATCTTGCGGTATCTTTCAGATGTGGTGATATTTGGATTTTCCATGTTGGCACGCAAACCGGCCACACGGTCTTTTCTTTCTTTCAGCTGGAAAGGTACATCCAGATCAACAAACTGACCCAGTGCATCAATCATTTTCAGCATAAGAGGAGTGATTTCGATATTAGTTTGATCCAGGGTTTTAATCTGGCTCAGCATGGAATCAATTTCAGCCTGCTGGTTATTCACCACTTTCTGAAGTTGACGGTTGTATATTTTCAGAGCTTCAACCTGACGAATTACACCTTTGTAATCTGCCAGCAGTTCCTGAGTCTGGTTCGACAATTTGTCGACTTTTTTCTGGGACGATTTGGAAGCCTTATCGGTCTTCTGTTGTACGGACAATGTGCTGGACAGGGTGTCTTCTGCGCCAGCCATTGGGGTCATTAGTGCTACACCGAGTGCAAGTGCACTATAGAGGCTACGCGCCTTCAAGTTTTTTGTTTTCATTATCATCATGGACTGCCATTTCCAATGAATTTGTTATTTATCTTTATTATAAAGAAAACACGACTTAAGCCGTGTTAAATCGTGCTTCCTTCCCCATTAGAATCGCTGGGTATACTTCGCAAAGTACGTACGACTTTGCGTATCATACAGCAATCACCAGCGGAATCTACGCATAAAGTAGAGAGTAAAATCTGCCACTCTCTACTTTATTTTCTACTTCCAATTAGAATTTATGAGATAAATTCAGGTAGTAAATCACATCCGCCATCTCGCCCTGTGCCATTATCGTCATACTCGCCGATATACTTCAGGGTGGCACTGATATTCCAACAACTCACTTTCCATCTACCTGAAATACTTAAGGTAATTTGATGAATGCCTACGGATCAATATTGACAGAAATACAGACTGTTAAGACATTAATAAAACATGTGCGGCTTGCACCGCACTGCCTTACTATACCTTAGAACTCATAACCAGCCTCTAGGTAAAACGCTCTTCCTACAGGATTGTCATAGCTAACTGCATAGAATGGCGCAAAGTCGCTTAACGGATCTGCCGGTGGTGTTTTATCAAACAGGTTTGTAATACCAAAACCTACACTTGCATTATCACTAAAGCGATACTTACCAGATAGATTCACCGTCGTCATACTACCGACTTTAGTTTCATAACCATCAGCCTTTGCTTCAGCACAATCTGTAAAGTAATAGTCATTAGCGAACTCAGAACAATAACTGCTTCTATATTTTACAAATACATTTGTACTGACTTTCTCGTAGCTCCATCCCAGATTCAAAGTAGCTTGAAGCTTGGGCATGTACTCCGTGTAATCCTTAACCGGATCATTAGCAGAAGTCTGCGATTCACCCGTCAGTATATGGCTGGTAGAAAGGGCCGCTGTAAAGGAACCAACTGATGTTTCTGGAAAGGAATAACGGATACTGACATCCACACCTTCGACTGTTTCACCAGCCTGGTTTACGGGGCCATAAATAACCTTATCAATCGCCCCAAGGGAGCCATCAGTAGTCTCTTCACGAATCACTTCAGCACCAGCATAGCGCGAAGGGTTAGCGATAACCCGACCGAGTTCAGGATCAGTTACCAAATCTTTCAGATCTGTTTTAAACCAGTCAACCGATACCGATAAATCTTCGACCACTTCAAACACAGCACCAAACGCGTAGTTCGTGGCTGTTTCTTCCTTAAGCTCTTTATTGGCGCCAGTAGTCACATCAAAATACTGAGTACCACACGCATCCTCTTCTTTGGCTGTCCCTTTATTTTCAGCACAGTAAGAAGGATCTAATGAACTATTGAAAGCGTTGGTTCCGCCCCCAAAAAGTCTCTGCATATCTGGAGCACGGAAACTTTTACCCCAGCTACCACGAACCAATAAAGAATCAATAGGCCTATAAGCAAAAGAGACTTTAGGTGTTGTTGCCGATCCGGTTTCAGAATCGTCATCATAATTATCGTAACGAGCAGCTAGATTCAATTCCAGATTCTCAAGCACCGGCACCAGAACCTCAGCACCGAGTCCAGTTTGCGTTCTTGATCCGCCACCGGAAGTACCACCCTTGCCAGAATAGATACCATCTAACGTGCCTTGATCTCGCTGATCTTTATACCAGGAACGATTCAATTCCGCATAAGATGCAACGGATACTGCTCCCGCAGGCAATTCAAACACATCACCAGAAAGACTGGCTGACCAACTAACAATTGAAGACTTGGCGTCAGTTGAGCTTTCGCCTCTGGCAGCATCAATCACACTCTGGGGAATTGTTTGCAGAAGGTCGACTTCTCCAGACTTCACCATATCATCCATAACTTCCTGGATAATCTCAGGACTTGATTCTTTCAAATGTTGCTTGGTATAACCAACAGAAACCTCCCAGTCATACGCATCCATCAGAGAGCCAGACAGACCAGCCAACCCTCCCAGATATTGGGTATCTGCAGAACTCTGACGAGGCCCAAACTCCACCATTCTTCGAGTGAAGCTGCCATCTACGGCATCAGCAGTACCGAAGGTGGGATTGCCCGGATCAGTTGCTACAAGGTCGACTTTATAGGGATTCGGTTCAAAATAAGCTATCGTTTCTTTACGACCATACCGCAACCGTGTAAAAGCTGACATATTCTCAGACAAATCAAATTCAATATTTGACATTAAGTCAAAAGATTCATTCTCAGGCTTCAATGTTCTATATCCGGAGCGATTGAACCCACAACGGCCATCAGTGCGATCAATCCCGTATTCACCGACCACTGCCTGACAGTCGTCCGGCGTTATCTTGCGCCCATCAGCTGCATTAAATGTCGCACCGTACGAGCTGTATGCAGAAAACTGACTTCTGGTGCTATTATCTGCATTTGACCAATCACGGTCCTGGTTACGCAAAATCTCATTGTTTTGAACCTGCGCAACAAAAGTTGCCCTGGCATTTTCTGTACTGGTGCCGCCCAGGAATTCCAGACGATGATTTCCATAACCACCACCAGCAGAATCACCTACACGAGCCTTGAGAGAAACGCCTTCATAATCCTTTTTCAAAATAATGTTTACAACACCACTCATGGCGTCAGAACCATAAACAGCAGATGCCGCATCGGTTAATACTTCAATTCGCTCTACTGCAGCAATTGGAATTTGACCGACATCAACAAAATTGGTGTCACCATTTGCCCCCAGAGGGAACATTGGTAAACGTTTTCCATCAAGAAGAATCAAGCTACGACCAACACCAAGACCGCGCAGGTTTATTGCTTGAGCAGTAGGTGTAAAGCTGAAACTATCCTGCTGATTTTGAACACCGCCGGTATTTTGATTCAAAGAATTCAGCGCTTCAAAAACGTCAGTGAAACCTCTGACCTCTATATCTTCAGAAGAAATAACAATGACAGGTGAAGGCCCCTCAACATCCACTCTGGCAATACGTGAACCGGTGACCTGGATTTTATCCAGCTTTTCTACTTCTTCTGCAAATGCCGTATTTGCAGTTGAGGACAGACCCATAGCAACGACCACGGCCGTGCTTAAAGCGGTTCTTTTAAACATCTTATTATTAGTCCTTGTGTTCTACTCTTAGTGTTATTATTGGCCAGCTTGAGCTTTTGGCTCCCTGCCTCTACATCGCCAATCCAGGCTACATCTCTTGCTAACTTCTTGACTCTGCCAGTTTCAAAATAAAACCGCACAAAGCCCATCTGAAAGTTCACCCCGAAAGTTTCACTTCCAATAGCTGCCTGAAGGTGTAATCACCTTGCAGAACTCCATCCTAGCGCTTGACCGCTCAATCATCCCTGGACAAACACGATGACGGTCGTTTATATCAAGCGTTATCTGGAAACTGAAATGCCATCGTCCAATATAAAAACGGGTAATTTCTCATTCATTTCCAGAACTACTTAAATGTCATCTATGTGACACTTAAGGGGGATTTAATTCTTTTTTTGAAGGGAAATCAAGATTGACAGGAAATAAAATACGTATATTCACCCATTATCAGTCAAAAAAATCGATCCGGATATACAAGCAGATCATGAGCGCGTAATAATTAACCATAAATTGCTCGCCTATAATTTGAGCATTCAACTTAATCTTAATTTTTAGCTACCCTGCTATATCGCTCTTTTCTACAGGCTCTTCTTTTTGTTCACGACAATTTATCAACTCTTTCAACTCTTTCAACTCTTTCCACATCTGACGCAGAAGAGTAAATCCAGGATGATTTTTCAATAGTGAGCACGGCTTCCACCGTGCCCACTACTCACACTTTAGATCACTCTTTAGATCACTCTTTAGATCACTCTTTAGATCACTCTTTAGATCACTCTTTAGATCACACTAGAGATCACACTTTAGAACTCATAACCAGCTTCCAGATAAAACGCTCTTCCCACAGGGTTATCGAAACCGCTTGCATAGAATGGTGCAGTGGCGCTTAACGGATCTGCCGGAGGTGTTGTATCAAACAGATTGGTTATACCAAAGCCAACACTTGCAGCATCGCTAAAGCGATACTTACCAGACAGATTCACAGTTGTGATACTGTCAACGGTTGTTTCAAGGCCCAAGTCTTTTGCTGCTGCACAGTCAGGATAGAAAAAGTTATTAGCAAAACCACTGCAATAACTGCTTCTATATTTCACAAATGTATTTACGCTGACTTTTTTGTAATTCCACCCCAGGTTTAAAGTCGCCCGAAGTGTTGGTGTGTACTCCGTATAGTCTTGTACCGGGTCAGTTTCTGAAGTCTGTGACTCACCTTTCAGAATTTTACTGGCAGAAAGAACGGTATTGAAAGTACCAAATGATGTTTCAGGGAACTTATAGCGAACCGTAACATCCACACCTTCAAGTGTTTCACCAGCCTGGTTAACCGGACCAAAAATGACCCTGTCAATGGCTCCAAGCGAACCATCTGCAGTTGCATCACGGATCACCTCTGCGCCAGGATAACGTCCAGGGTTAGCAATTACCCGACCGAGCTCAGGATCTGTTACCAGATCTTTCAGTTCGGTTTTAAACCAGTCAACAGATACCGATAAATCTTCAACTACTTCCAGGACACCACCAAAGGCATAGTTTGTAGCAGTTTCTTCCTTAAGCTCTTTATTGGCACCAGTCGTTATAGCAAAAAACTGAGTGGCACAAGCATCCGCTTCGTTGTCTGTCCCAGTATGTGCATCGCAGTACGCCGGATCTAATGAACTATTGAAGCCATTTGTTCCGCCTCCAAAAAGTCTCTGCATATCCGGAGCCCGGAAACTTTTTCCCCAGCTACCTCGCACCAATAAAGAATCAACAGGTCGATAAGTAAATGAAACCTTAGGTGTAGTAGCAGAGCCGGTGTCAGAGTCATCGTCGTAATTATCGTAACGAGCCGCCAGATTCAATTCCAGGTTATCCAGCACTGGCACCAGAATCTCAGTACCGAAACCTGTTTGGGTTCTTGAGCCACCACCAGAAGTACCTCCTGAGGAAGAAAAAATACCATCCAGGGTTCCCTGATCCCGCTGATCTTTATACCAGGAGCGATTCAATTCTGCATAAGATGCAAAGGAAACAGCTCCCGCAGGTAATTCAAACACATCGCCTGAAAGACTGGCTGACCAGCTGACAATTGACGATTTGGCATTCGTAGAACTTTCGCCTCTGACAGCATCTACCACACTCTGGGGGATTCTTTGCAGAGGATCGACTTCACCGGATCTTACCAGATCATCCATTACCTGCTGAATAACCTGAGGACGATTATTTTTCAAATGCTGCTTGGTATATCCAACAGAAACTTCCCAGTCATACGCATCCATCAGAGTGCCTGACAAACCCGCAAGCCCTCCCAGATATTTAGTATCTGCTGAGCTCTGTCGGGGTCCAAACTCCACCAATCTTCGGTCAAGAGTACCCGCTACAGGGTCAGCAGTTCCGAATGTAGGGTTACCCGGATCTGTAGCTAACAGGTTCACCCGGTAGGGATTCGGCTCAAAATAGCTTATGGTTTCTTTCCGACCATACCGCAGCCGTGTAAATGCTGACATATCTTCAGACAAATCAAATTCTACGTTTGTCATCAAATCAACCGATTCATTTTCAGGTTTCAATGTCCGGAATCCCGCACGATTGAATCCACAGCGACCATCAGTACGATTTATTCCGTACTCACCGACAATGCCCTGACAGTCTTCCGGAGTAAACCTGCGCCCATCATCAGCGTTAAAGGTTGCGCCGAAAGTGCTGTACGCAGAATTCTCACTTCTATCACTATTATCGTTAGCGGCCCAGTCACGCTCCCGGTTGTATAGAATTTCATTATTTTGAACTTGCGCTACAAATGTTGCCCTGGCATTTTCGGTACTGGTTCCGCCCAGAAATTCCAGACGATGATTTGCATAACCACCGCCGGCAGAATCACCCACCCGAGCCTTAAGGGAAATGCCTTCATAATTATCTTTCAGAATAATATTAACAACACCACTCATGGCATCTGAACCATACACAGCTGAAGCTGCATCGGTTAAAACTTCAATTCTTTCTACTGCAGCAATTGGAATTTGGCCAACATCAACAAAGTTGGCTATGTTCCCGTCAATAGTTGGGAGCACTCAAGTCCTATAAAAACTTTATTTTCCTGCTCCACATATGGCTATTCATGAGATAGGAAGGTATCCCAGAACAAATCGCTGTTCTTTGGGCAATAAACAAATGCAATATACAAGATTTAGTCATATCTCTACTTTATAAGGCACGTCTGTAGCCCTGTAAACATAGGGAGTAAGCAATACAACTATTGGCGGGAACATAGCCAACAAAGTTGGTATCACCACCAGCTCCCAGAGGGAACATTGGCAGTCGCTTCCCATCAAGCAGAGTCAAGCTTCGACCAACCCCAAGCCCACGCAAATTTATGGATTGCGCCGTCGGTGTGAAGCTGAAGCTATCCTGCTGGTTTATAGAACCACCCGAATTTTGAGTCAAACCATCCAGTGCTTCAAAAATATCTGTATAACCTCTGACCTCTATATCTTCAGAAGATATAACTACAACAGGCGAAGGTCCCTCAGCATCCACACGGGAAATTCGTGAACCGGTGACCTGAATTTTTTCCAGTTTTTCGACTTCCTCGGCAAACGCAATATTTGCCCCCCCGGAAATCCCCATAGCAACGACAACGGCCGTGCTCAGCGCTGTTCTTTTGAACATGTTATTCTTAGCCTCTGTTTTCCAGTGTTAATTATTCTGGACAGGCAAAGCTACAGCTCTCATCCTTGAAACATCAGAACGCACTTATCAATTAATTAACTTCCACAGAAAAGGCTGCGAATTAATTCAACATTAATTACATAATAATTATTGAAGGCTTCATTCAAAAAATCAGATTTCTACTACAACTATAAAGGCGTACAACGATATATACCTTATGCAGAAGATTGCCCCGGCAATCACACCATAGACATCCTTTACCTTTTATTTTTATTTGTCGATAGACAAAATAAGCACATCATCACTTTGATAAAGTAATAATGACCTGAAATATATTCTCTTTAGCAGGAAACAATTCCGCAAATGATTCGCAGAACCTTCACGAATGAAATCCTGTAATAAAAATATTTTTCTATATCCACAGTTTCTTACTGCAGCATTTATAAATACGACACGAATTAATTATTGGATTCAAATTAATATTAATTTTTTAAAACAATCTGTACAATCACGACACACTTATTAGTGAAAAATTATCGAAAAACTCCGATTTGCAGTATGCTCAGGACTTACGCATGAGAACAACCACTCTCATTTAGACGGCAGATTTATAGTATTAATGACTTAAAAGAGTTGATTTTGGAAGTCTTCTAGTAAATTTACGCCTAAAAATTGAGCAGCATATAATCAAAACCCAGCAATTCCCCACGTTTCATTAAACCCCTTGGTATCACTAGCGTACGAAGTCGTATATATTTTGTATGCTCGTGATAAATAGTCGAGTTTTTGGGAAAAATTACATATCTCAACACGTAAGCAGCTGTAGCTGCGCCCTGCGTGTGATGCTTCTTATACGCTGTTACCGATGTCGTATAAGCATGGGGAATAGCTGATCAAAACCTACTCGATTTAGCTCGTTATTGAGAACCATTCTCTTGGTGCGTAAGCCCTGGCAGAATATTATATCTACTCTGGTTTGGATCTCGTACAGATACGACAATGACCGTTTTAAATAAAGATGTAATTAAACAAACAACAATCATCAGCATCAACACAGTACCTGATGAGTATCATTCTTCAGCCAGATGAAACAACGTCCAAGTTTATAAGTATCTAGACAATCGCTTTTTTCAGCAAACCTTCCGCTACTGGCGGGGTTCGCGAGTGATTATATTCGATTATAAACGTCAGGGCACTTATGATAACCACCTCTTTCATCTTACTGCAACGTGAAAATAACTCCGAAGAAAGCTCTGCCAGAAATATCAAAACAGCTGGAAAAATATGATAAAGCGTTTGATTTCATACCGTTTCGGCAGAGGCCGTCACTGACAACTAAGCGAGTGTAAACCGACGAGAACACCAAATCTGCTCAATAATTCACACAACAAGCACCCGGGAATAGAACTTCCAGAAACTTTTGGGCATTCACATAACAAAAAAATAAGGGGAAGGCAGGATGGGGAAAAATGAACTTCTACGAATCAATATTGACAGGAAAATAAAGAATATAAACATTCATAATAATGAGTGCGGCTTGCACCGCACTCATTATTCACACTCTAGAACTCATAACCAGCTTCTAGATAAAATGCTCTTCCTACAGGATTGTCATAGCTAATTGCATAGAATGGCGCAAAGTCGCTTAACGGATCTGCCGGTGGTGTTTTATCAAACAGGTTTGTAATACCAAAACCTACACTTGCATTATCACTAAAGCGATACTTACCAGATAGATTCACCGTCGTCATACTACCGACTTTAGTTTCATAACCATCAGCCTTTGCTTCAGCACAATCTGTAAAGTAATAGTCATTAGCGAATTCAGTACAATAGCTGCTTCTATATTTTACAAACACATTTGTACTGACTTTCTCGTAGCTCCATCCCAGATTCAAGGTAGCTTGAAGTTTGGGCATGTACTCCGTGTAATCCTTAACCGGATCATTAGCAGAAGTCTGCGATTCACCCGTCAGGATATGGCTGGTAGAAAGGGCCGCTGTAAAGGAACCAACTGATGTTTCCGGAAAGGAATAACGGATACTGACATCCACACCTTCAATTGTTTCACCAGCCTGGTTTACGGGACCATAAATCACTTTATCAATCGCCCCAAGGGAGCCATCAGTAGTTGCTTCACGGATCACGTCTGCACCAGCATAGCGTGAAGGGTTAGCGATAACCCGACCGAGCTCAGGATCAGTTACCAAATCTTTCAGATCTGTTTTAAACCAGTCAACCGATACCGATAAATCTTCGACCACTTCAAACACAGCACCAAACGCGTAGTTCGTGGCTGTTTCTTCCTTAAGCTCTTTATTAGCGCCAGTAGTTACATCAAAATACTGAGTCCCGCACGCATCCTCTTCTTTGGCTGTTCCGGTATTTTCAGCACAGTAAGCAGGATCTAAAGAGCTATTGAAAGCGTTGGTTCCGCCTCCAAAAAGTCTCTGCATATCTGGAGCACGGAAACTTTTACCCCAGCTACCACGAACCAATAAAGAATCAACAGGCCGATAAGTAAATGAAACTTTAGGTGTTGTTGCCGAACCAGTTTCAGAATCGTCATCATAATTATCGTAACGAGCAGCCAGGTTCAATTCCAGATTCTCAAGCACTGGCACCAGAACCTCAGCACCGAGACCAGTTTGTGTTCTTGATCCGCCACCGGAAGTGCCACCCTTACCTGAATAGATACCATCTAACGTGCCTTGATCTCGCTGGTCTTTATACCAGGAACGATTCAATTCAGCATAAGATGCAACGGACACTGCTCCCGCAGGCAATTCAAACACATCACCAGAAAGACTGGCTGACCAGCTGACAATTGAAGACTTGGCATTAGTTGAGCTTTCGCCTCTAGCAGCATCAACAACACTCTGCGGAATTTTTTGCAGAAGGTCGACTTCTCCAGACTTCACCATATCATCCATTATTTTCTGGATAATCTCAGGACTTGCTTCTTTCAGATGCTGCTTGGTATAACCAACAGAAACTTCCCAGTCATACGCATCCATCAGAGAGCCAGACAGACCTGCCAAACCTCCCAGATATTTGGTATCTGCAGAACTCTGACGAGGCCCAAAATCCACCATTCTTCGAGTGAAGCTGCCATCTACAGCGTCAGCAGTACCGAATGTGGGATTACCCGGATCAGTTGCTACAAGATCAACTTTATAGGGATTCGGCTCGAAATAGGCTATCGTTTCTTTACGACCATACCGCAACCGTGTAAATGCTGACATATTCTCAGACAAATCAAATTCAATATTTGTCATTAAGTCAAAAGATTCATTCTCAGGCTTCAATGTCCGAAAACCTGCACGGTTGAATCCACAACGGCCATCAGAACGATCAATCCCGTACTCCCCGACCACTGCCTGACAGTCGTCTGGCGTTATTTTGCGCCCATCAGCTGCATTAAATGTCGCACCGTACGAGCTGTATGCAGAAAACTGACTTCTGGTGCTATTGTCTGCACTTGACCAATCGCGATCCTGGTTACGCAAAATCTCATTATTTTGAACCTGAGCTACAAATGTTGCTCTGGCATTTTCTGTGCTGGTACCGCCCAGGAATTCCAGACGATGACTTCCATAACCACCATCAGCAGAGTCACCTACACGCGCCTTGAGAGAAACGCCTTCATAATTCTTTTTCAAAATAATGTTTACAACACCACTCATGGCGTCAGAACCATAAACAGCAGATGCCGCATCGGTTAATACTTCAATTCGCTCTACTGCAGCAATTGGAATTTGACCGACATCAACAAAGTTAGTGTCACCATTTGCCCCCAGAGGGAACATTGGTAAACGTTTTCCATCAAGAAGAATCAAGCTACGACCAACACCAAGCCCGCGCAGGTTTATTGCTTGAGCAGTAGGTGTAAAACTGAAGCTATCCTGCTGATTTTGAACACCACCGGTATTTTGATTCAAAGAGTTCAGCGCTTCAAAAACGTCAGTAAAACCTCTGACTTCGATATCCTCAGAAGAAATAACTATGACAGGTGAAGGCCCCTCAACATCCACTCTGGCAATACGAGAACCAGTAACCTGAATCTTCTCCAGCTTTTCGACTTCCTCAGCAAATGCAATATTTGCTCCCCCGGAAAGCCCCATGGCAACGACGACAGCCGTGCTTAGTGTTGTTCTTTTGAACATGTTATTATTAGCCCCTGTTGTTCCAGTATTTTTATACTTTTCTGGACAGGTAAATCTATGACTGCTTATCTTCCTATCTTCAGTACAACCAGAGCGACTCACTCTGCAACATCCTGTATAGACGACTTAACAACACAAACTGAAGTAATACTTAAAAGATAGCTTCCCATTACTGACTGCAGAGAAAGGTTCAGTGTATCTCTCCTTCAAAGAGCCTGAAATGTGGGTGATTGCCCCGACAATCCAGCCATAACAGATAATTTACCTATTATATTTCTTATTTCTGGTCGCCTTAAAGACTCCAGATTTATTTTTATTCCGTGTCATCGAATTGACACGAAAGAGCAATGTAAATCTTTTTATTGACAGAAATCAACTAAAACAGCAAAAAAAAAAATAAGCTTTTATGATTCCGTTATAAAGCCTGATCACTTATCAATCAGCTCTTATCAACCTCTTATCAACCTCTTATCAACCTCTTATCAACCTCTTATCAACCTCTTATCAACAACAGCAATAACTGTCCGAAAATCAAACATTTCCATCGAATTTTCGTCTTACAGATGACAGACGACGTTTGCATAAGTAAAATCCGAAGACCATTTGCAGTGGAGCTGCCAACATCAACTCAGTACTGCATCAAAAAAATAGATTCCGGATACCCACCGGAACTGGCCACAAATGAAAATTATAATGAGAAGTAGGTCATCATGATTCTGAAACCTCTTAAAATGGCGGGAGTGCTGACAGGTGCACTGCTGCTTACCGCTTGCTCGGGGCCATGGAATGATCCAAACCCTCCGGCAGATCCTGAAGCATCTACCTATTTCAGTAGTTTCGTTACGCGTCCAAAACATCTGGACCCGGTGAGATCATACAGTGCTGAAGAAGGTTTATTCCTTGACCAGATTTATGAACCACCACTGCAGTATCATTTTCTGAAGCGACCTTATGAACTGGAACCGGCCACTGCGGCAGAACTGCCAACCGTCAGCTTTCTGAATGAAAATCTGGAAGCTATTGATGTAAACAATGAGAACAATGAGAACAATGAAAACGCTAAGCCCGCATTCAGCCTCATCACTATACGACTGAAGGCGAATACCAGGTATCAGCCACACCCTGCGTTTGCCAATGACAGTTCTGGTCAGCCTTTGTATTTATTTAACACGGTCGAACAAAGCTCGTCCTTCACTCTTCTGTCTGATTTCCCAGAAACGGGTACGCGAACACTACAGGCAGATGATTTTATTTATCAGATCAAACGTATGGGCGACCCGCTCAACAAATCACCATTACTGGGCTTAATGGCTGATTACATTGTCGGCATGAAATCATTTGGCGAAAAAGTCAAAACAGCCAGAGACGGCGATAAGTGGCTGGATTTGAGAACCTTTGATATGGAAGGCCTTCAGAAAATTGATGACCTGACATTCTCAATTCGCATTAACGGTACTTATCCACAATTTAAATACTGGCTGGCCATGCGCTTCTTTGCGCCAGTGCCTTATGAAGCGGATCGTTTTTATCACAACCCCGGTTTTAAGGATAAAAATCTGACCCTGGACTGGAATCCCGTGGGCACCGGTCCATTCATGATGACCAAAAACATTCCAAACCGGGAAATCATCCTGGAACGTAACCCGAATTACCGCGATGATTTTTACCCTGCAGAGGGTAGTCCCGGTGATGAAGAGCGTGGCTACATTGCTGATGCCGGAAAGCGTCTGCCCTTCATTGACAAAGCCATTTTCCGTCAGGAAAAAGCCGCAACGTCACAATGGAGCAAATTCACCCAGGGTTTTTACGATCGTTCGGGGGATGGTAATTCCAATATCAATACCTCCACCTTTGATCAGGCCTTCACTGCCGGTCCTGATGGACTGGAACTGACACAAGAGCTTGAATCCCGAAACATTGTGGTTGACGAGGAAATCCGTCCGTCCATTTTCTACACCGGCTTTAACATGCTGGACGAAACGATCGGCGGTTATACCGAAGATAAACAGAAACTTCGTCAGGCCATCAGTATTGTCTGGGACGACAAGGAATTCATAGAAATATTCCGCAATGGCATTGGTAATCTGGCTCAGGGTCCTATTCCTCCGGGGTTGTTTGGTTATCGTGACGGTAGGGAAGGTCTCAACGCCTACATTTTTGACTGGAACGAAGTATCAAAGAGTCCGGAAAGAAAGTCAGTTGAATATGCCAGAACACTACTTGCTGAAGCCGGTTACCCCAATGGTCGTGATGCTAAAACCGGTGAGCCACTCATTCTTTATTATGACACCACCTCTCAGGATGCCAGCCCGAGAGCAGACTGGATGAAGAAACAACTGGCCAAAATTAATGTTCAGTTAGAGTTCCGTTCTACAGATTACCCTCGTTTCAAAGAAAAGATGCGCGCTGGTAACACCCAGATGTTTGGTTGGGGCTGGCTGGCGGATTATCCCGATCCGGAGAACTTTCTATTCCTTCTGGACAGTCGTCAGGGGTTAAAGAAATGCGCCTGCGATGGCAGTAACAGCACCAACTATGACAATGCCGAGTTTGATGCGCTTTATGACCAGTTGAAGGTCATGCCCGATGGCCCTGAGCGTCAGGTCGTGGTTGATAAGATGGTGAATATTGCCCAGAAAGACAGCCCATGGATTTGGGGCTATAACCGTAAGGATTACTACCTGGCTAATCACTGGGTTTATAACACCAAACGCCACGGTATCTCTCAGGGTACGTTGAAATATGTAAGTCTGAATCAGGAGATTCGCGCCGAAAAGCAGGTGGCCTGGAACTCACCGAAACTTATGCCACTGTTTGCCGTGATTGGCATTTTAATGATGCTGATAATACCGGGGGTTAACGTCTATCGTCGTAGACAAAAACTAACCATAGCTACAGACGAAGCAGCGTGACGGCTTTGTTTTTATCGAGCCCTTTATTTATAAACGCATATTTATAAACGCATATTTATAAACGCATCAGATTCAAGGTTATAAAATGCTTGCCTATATAATAAGACGACTGTTGTATGCAGTACCCATATTAATCGGGGTCAACCTTTTGACCTTTTTCCTCTTTTTTATCGCTAACACACCTCAGGATATGGCCCGCGCCCATCTGGGTGATAAGTACGTTACCCAGGAAGCCATTGATGACTGGATCGCCGACAAAGGCTACGACGGCCCCATGTTTTTCAACAGTCAAAGCCAATGGTCTGAGTAAGCTCACTGATACCGTTTTCTATGAGAAATCCGTCAAACTGTTTGCCTTTGATTTCGGTCAGTCCGATGATGGCCGTGATATCAGCACCGATATCGCCGAGCGAATGGGACCCAGCTTTGCCCTGGCTCTGCCAAATTTCATCATTGGCATCTGGGTGAATATCTGTGTGGCTCTTATGATATTAATGTTCAGGGGCAGTAAACTCGATCGTGTTGCCGTCGCTGTTTTAGTCACCCTGATGTCAATCTCCTACCTTTTTTACATTATTGTTGGTCAATTCTGGATCGCTAAACTTTCTCGACTGGTGCCGGTTTCCGGGTTCAATGACGGCCTGGGTATGTGGCGCTTTCTGATTCTGCCCATTGTTATCGGCGTTATAGCGGGCATAGGTGCCGGAACCCGCTTGTACCGTACCCTGTTCATTGAAGTGTCCGGAGAGGACTTTTCCCGAACTGCACGAGCAAAAGGCGTCAGTGAAACTGGTGTTATGTTTCATCACATTCTGCCAAACGCCATGTTACCTATATTGACCGGGATTGTTGTGGTTATCCCTATGCTGTTTATGGGTAGCCTGGTTATGGAGTCCTTTTTCAGTATTCCAGGTCTCGGCAGTTATATGCTGGACTCCATCAGAGCCCAGGACTTTTCCATTGTTCGCGCCATGGTTTTCCTTGGATCAGTGCTTTATATCACCGGCCTGATTCTGACCGATATTTCCTACACCTGGGCTGACCCCAGGGTTCGGCTGAGCTAAGGAAGAGGTATTTATGGAATTTTCTAGTATAAAAACCGCTGTTCTCTGGACGGATTATTTAATCTATTTCCTGGTGGCAGCCGTAATATTTTTTATCTCAACCCTGCGAAACAATCCTCAAAACAGCGAGCGCTGGAAAGAGGTGTTTTCTACACGACTGGGTATGAGCACATTCATTATTATTCTTGCCTACGTTGCCATTGCCCTGCTGGACTCCGTGCATTTTCGCAAGGCATTGCCACCGGTTGAAGGCCAGAGCAGCGAGAAGGTCTACTACAGCAACAAGGTCAATAGTGTACTGGATCTGCTGCTGGGCGAAATGGGCGATCAACCTGAACGCACCTATTCTTCACCGTTCTCACTGAAGTCCTGGAACAAGGAAAATATTAAGCTGAGCGATGGTAAAACCACACGCGATTATCCTGAGCTGAAAAATGCCGGACAGCATCTGGAATCTCCGGAAGATCAGGCGGGTGATATTGTTCTGCAGTCGTTTGTCGGCATAGCGAAAGGTTTGGGTATTGCCCTGGTCTTTATTCTCGCTCACTGGTTCTGGCTTAAGCGCAGAGGGACAGAAGATGACCTTCCCTGGGGCTCTGCCTGGATTACCTTTGCCATCATTATGGCATTCATAAGCTGGCTGATTACTCTGGGCAATCTCTATCATGTGCTCGGTACTGATCAGGCTGGTAACGATACCCTGTATGACAGCCTGAAAGGCATTCGAACCGGTGTTCTGATCGGCACCCTGGCAACAGTGATCACTCTGCCATTCGCTATAGCCTTTGGTATTTCAGCCGGGTATTTCAAAGGCCTGATTGACGATCTGGTTCAGTATATTTATACGACACTCAGCTCCATTCCATCCATTCTGCTAATCGCCGCGCTGGTTTTACTGTTTCAGGTATGGATAGACAACAATCCAAACTTCTTTGAAGTGGGTTTGCAGAAAGCTGACGGTAAATTCCTGGCACTCTGCTTTATCCTGGGTATTACCAGCTGGGCCAGCCTCTGTCGGCTACTCCGTGCCGAAACACTTAAAATCAGTCAACTGGATTATGTTCAGGCCGCTCATGCCTTTGGTGTCAGTCACTTCCGGATTATCTGGCGCCATATTTTACCCAATCTCAGCCATATCATTATGATCACCTTTGTCCTGGACTTCAGTGGCATGGTGCTGGCTGAAGCGGTATTGGCCTACATCGGAATCGGCGTTGATCCCGCCATGGCCAGCTGGGGCAATATGATTAACCTTGCCAGCACAGAACTGTCCCGGGACCCATCAATCTGGTGGAACCTGTCCGGTGCATTCTTCCTGATGTTTACCCTGGTACTCGCGGTCAACCTGTTTTCTGACCTGGTAACCGATGCCTTTAACCCGAAAACCCAGTTGGAGGCTGCTTGAACATGACTGTAGCTGAAGCGAAAAAATCTGTAGCCTCCAAATTAGACAGGAAGGCTGAAACGGCCCTGACAGTAAAGGGACTCAATGTCTGCCTTACCCATAAACCAGAGGTCAAAATACTCAAAAATGTTAATTTTGAGTTGAAGCAGGGTGAGGTCTTCGCCCTGGTGGGTGAGTCCGGCAGTGGCAAGTCCATGACGGCTCTGTCAATTATGCGACTGTTGCCGGATGCCCTGAAGATCACCCATGGTAAAATTACCGAGCGTGATACCAATCTGTTCAGTCTCACTGAAAAAGAAATGGGTGATATTCGTGGCAAACGCATTGCCATGATTTTTCAGGACGCCCTGACGTCACTGAACCCTGTGCAAAAAGTGGGTGAGCAGATTGCCGAAACCCTGAAAATACATACAGACCTGAAAGGGAGTGCCATAAGGCAGCGTACAGTCCAGCTGTTTGGAGAAGTGGGTATTCCCGAACCGGAAAAGCGCGTTGACTGGTTTCCTCACCAGATGTCAGGTGGACAGCAACAACGGGTAATGATTGCCATGGCACTGGCCTGCGAACCGGATGTATTGCTGGCAGACGAACCTACCACTGCGCTGGATGTGACCATTCAAAAGCAGATTCTTGAACTCATCAGAGACTTGACCATAAAACGCAAACTGGCCGTGTTACTGATCACCCATGATATGGGCGTTGTTCGGGAAACGGCCGATCGTGTAGGTGTCATGTATCAGGGCGAGATTATTGAAGAAGGCCGATGTGAGGATTTCTTCAAAAACCCCCAAGCTGAATACAGTCGTCGTCTGATAGACAGTCTGCCTGATATGGACGAATATCGTCCCCTTTCAAAAGAAAAGCCGCTGCTCGAAGTCAAGGATCTGGAAATTCATTTCCCGGTTCGTAAGGGCATCTTGCAGAGAGTCAAAGGCTATACCAAAGCGGTTAACGGCATCAGCTTCTCCATAGCCAAAGGGGAAACTCTGGCGTTGGTTGGTGAGTCAGGTTGCGGCAAGTCCACAACGGGCAGGGCTATCCTGAACCTTGAACCGGCCACCGGTGGTGAAATCTGGTACAACGGTGAGCGTACAGATCAGCTCTCCCGTAAGAGCATGCTGCCGCTTCGTAAAAAGATTCAGGTTATTTTTCAGAGCCCTTTCTCTTCCATGAATCCCAGAATGACCGTGGGTGATATCATCGAAGAAGGCATGATGAGCCTTGGTCTTGATCTTTCCAAAAAGGAAAGGGAAAGCCGGGTTGATGCCCTGCTGACACGGGTTCAGCTGGAAACTGAACATCGCTACCGTTATCCCCATGAGTTTTCTGGCGGTCAGCGTCAACGCATAGCCATTGCCCGGGCTCTGGCCGTAGAACCGGACCTGATCATCTGTGATGAACCTACCAGTGCACTGGATGTATCCATTCGCGCCGAAGTGATGGATCTGTTACTGGAACTGCAACGGGATCTTCAAGTGTCTTATCTGTTTATTACCCATGATCTTTCCATTATCCCTCATCTGGCCCACAGGGTTGCAGTGATGAATGGCGGAAAAATTGTCGAGCAGGGAAATGCTGAGGATGTGCTGACCAACCCACAGCATGAATACACCCGCAAACTGTTAGATGCCGTGCCATCAGTGCACGGTTAAAAACATCAGCGGAGCCGCAAGGCTCTGCTGTCATCTTCCTTGTTAGCCCTTTTTGACAGATCTCGATATGCCTGCAAAGAGCTACCTCCATGATAAATCTCCCTCGTAGCCTGAGTACTCAAAGGGCTTATTAACACCCCCCGCCTGAGACGGCATCAACCTTTGTCAGCCCTGCTGACCAACAGGTTAGCTATTTCTGCATCTTTTTCAGCTATCTGTGGTCTAAACCCCAAATAGTATTAAGGAATCAGCAATGTTTGGAAGGGTATTCGGGACGAACAACTACCCCATTAATCAAGCAAGTACGGCTAGTGAGTCCTCTGTCCCAATGGGCTCTTGTACGGGTGAGTGTACAGGTAAGTACACACGACAAAGAGCACCACAATTAAGCATCCAGTTTGGAAAGCGTGACTTTCTCAGAAAAAACCTTTCTGAATATGGCATCAAGCTGGTTACCGGCACAATCGGCGATAAAGTCGGGCAGGGCAATTTTGCCACTGTCTACCGTTTTTATCCCGACAAAGAATCAGAACTCAGCAAAGACAAACCTCGGACCTGGGTGTTCAAACCGGAACAAAAACAAATTCGTAGAAAATATGAAAAGAGCGACTACCTGAGGACAAACTACCCACTCTCCAGTGATGACTGGCTGTACGGTTCAGTACGCAGTGCGCTGAGTTATCAGGTAGCCCGGAGAATTGGCGGGCCGGAAATTGTGGAAACACACCTGGGAATTTCATCCTCTGCCGTACCCGGAGCTGTTATGAGACATGTAGAGGGAGTGAACCTGGACAGCTGGCTGATCAGCACCGGCAGGTTCAGAAAAGCTGCCCTTACATTAGGAATACTGAAAGATAGAATAGATCAGCTTGAAAAACTGCAGCAACCTTATCAGGACGAAGAATTCAGAAAAGTAATTCATCTGGCCCTGCAGGATACTGATTTTCCCGGTACAGTGAGAAGCCAGTTGGATAATATCAAGTCATTAGATTTTGCCAACGGTCAATGCGACAGAAGCAAGCTGAGTAATCTGATTCTGACCTTGAACGCCGCCGGAGAGCCGGAATCGGTCTCTGCAATTGATAACGACCTGTCTTTTCCGGTTCTGAACACCGGCTTTAAGCGCTTGAAATCAGCCACTTTTCGCGATCGGACTTCGCTCATTGGTAACCGGGAAGCCATCAGCGCAATGGTCGGCCAATTTCTTCCTGAATCACAACCAGCGTTTGAACAACGGATCACCAATATAGGTGAACGATCTTTCCCTCTGTCACAAGAGCATATTGGGATAAGCCAACACACAGATCTTCAGGTTGTCACTCCAAGAGTTCTCGAAGATTCGGGGTCGGGCGGTCTTGAGAATTATGACCACAAAACCCCGCCAGCAGGGACAGTCAATCCCTCTCCCCTGTAACATAAGGGAGCAGACGACGTGTCATACTCTGACCTGAATATCAGAAGTGCTTACAACTCCATCCGGCACCGCTGGAAATCATCGACCTGGGCCAGATCTTTCAACAGCATTTCCCGTGATTCTTTATCCTCTACCGTTTCAGCTAACTGACAGGCTTTGCTGAAACTGCCGGAATAATCGCCACCCGTCTCTTTCTGCGCACGGGCAATAGCCTCGTAAGCATAAGCAACAAAAAAAGGATCCAGCTCTGCTGAATCAGAAACCTCAAGGCATCTGAAACCATATTCAAGAGCAGTATTCTGTTGCCCCGCAACAGAATAGACTCTGGACAGTTGCCAGAGACCGATTGAGATATTTTTTTCGGTTTTGGAGGAAACCCTGTTCCAATGCCAGAAAGACGTTTCTGAGAGGCGAATCATTTCACTCAACTGCTCAGCATTTCGCTCTTCAAGATATAGGAAGTCCCAGCACTGATTAAAGCACTCTATGGCGAAATATCTGTGCGCTTTATCAATATCTTCTTGTTGCACAGCTCACTCCTCTGTCATTCAGTTATCTGTAACCAAACCACTTTCAGTTCCTTCTGCCGTTAGATTCTACAAGAGCAAAAAAATTCAGCAACGATTGATTTCAATCCAGAAGCAGGTTGTTCGGCCGAATACTGTTTTATACACAATAACGGTATTTTGTCAGATACTCTATGATACCTCTGTCCACCAGTCTGATTTTGTTTTTTTCCTCTGCAATGGATCATGAGCAGCACAGGAACCGTAAGCCTGCTGAAAAGTGGCTGCTGTCCTCAAATCATCCCGGAGATAAAAACTCCAGCCATCCTATCCCATCGGGAATGGATGTCATTCGATACCGCAGTGAACTTGACGCAGTGTTTGCCGCTGGCAATTTCTACAACCCTGCTTCCATTCAGGAGGATCGGGAATTTATCGGAGCTATTCTTCAACATAAAAATGAACATTACTTCCGCTATACAGTGGCCGCAGGCGATATCCACAAGAATCGTATCAGTGCCGAAATCACTATTCCGAAAGGGTATAAAATCATTGCTTTCTGGCACACACATGGCGCTGGGAGCGGCAGTCGGCACTTTTTTTCACCCACCGATACGGCACTGGTCAGACAATGGCAAAAACCTTTTTATCTCATCGACAGCTCCGGTGTTTTGAAAATATTCAGGCCCGGTGATAGAACCATTAACCGTCGTGAAGCGAGAGAAGCAGGAATAACCCACTACAGGGGGATTGCCCGTGGCGTACCCATTAAAGACTCAAGGGGCCTGATCATTAAAATTAAAACCGGTGAGTGATTTCAAACGAGTCTCCCAGTTCCCATAATGCCCTCCCTTTACCTCATAACTACATTATTTATGGTATAAGAAACGTCGTTTATCGATTTCATGACCCCGGTGTTTATGTCATTCTCAAAACCATTCTCAAAACAACAGGTTCGCCGCTTACCCATAGCCGAACAATTTATGCATAAAACAGAAACTATAAAAAAAGAAACTATTAAAAAAGAGAAGCTATAAAAATGCAAAAAACCATGCTCTTTCGCCGCTCCCTGCTGGCTATTACCGTAGCTGCCGGATTGAGTGGCTGCTCCAGTCTTCCTGATTACAATGGGCTGGTATCCAGTGCCCCTGAGTCGTCTGAAGTAAAACAGCAATCGCTTCCTGCGGCATCTATTCCCTACAGTAAGTTTGTTCTGGATAACGGCCTCACTGTTATTGTTCATGAAGACCGCAAAGCGCCGGTGGTGGCTGTTAATATCTGGTACAAGGTGGGTTCGAAAGACGAGCAGTTGGGTAAAACCGGTTTTGCCCATCTGTTTGAGCATCTGATGTTCAATGGCAGTGAGAATTATAAAGGCGATTTTTTCGAACCCTTTCTGACCTCCGGTGCCACCGATATGAACGGTACCACCAACAACGACCGCACCAATTATTTTGCGACAGTACCCACCCAGGCTCTGGATATGGCTCTCTGGATGGAGTCTGATCGCATGGGACATTTCAAGGGTGCTATCTCCCAGGAAGTTCTGGATGAACAACGCGGCGTTGTACAAAATGAAAAACGCCAGCGCAGTAACCGGCCTTACGGAAAAAGCTGGGGCTACACAGCTCAGGACACCTTCCCAAATGGTCACCCATACTCCTGGAGTGTTATTGGTTCTATGGCTGATTTGAACGCAGCCAATATCGATGATGTTAAAGAATGGTTCAGTACTTACTACGGCCCTTCCAATGCTGTGCTGGTTCTGGCTGGCGATATTGATGAGAAAACCGCCAGGGAAAAAGCCGAAAAATATTTTGCTGATATTAAGCCGGGCCCGCCACTGGCCAAGCCAGATGTATGGATAGCCGAACGTACCGGAGAAAAGCGCCGTGTTATTCAGGACAGAGTGACACAACCAAGAATTGTTAAAATCTGGAACACACCGCCCACAGGCACTCAGGAAAGTATCAATCTCGATATACTCTCCAGCGTTCTTGGCGATGGAAAAAGTTCAAGGCTCTATCAGCGTCTGGTTCAGAATGAGCAATTAGCGACCGATGCCAGCGCCTTTTTCTGGGGACGTCAGATGGCAGGACAGTTTTTTGTCTCTGTTGATGCCAAGCCCGATGCCGACCTGAAACGAATCGAGATGATCATTCAGGAAGAGATGAACCTTGTTTTAACCGAAGGTCTCACGCAATCCGAGTTGGATAAAACCCGCTTCAGCATCGCTGCCAATACTATCCGTGAAACAGAACGAGTGGGTGGTTTTGGTGGAAAATCCGATATTCTGGCCAGAGGTGAAGTCTACCTGAATGACCCGGGTTTCTATCAAAAGTCTGCGGATATGCTTGCCCGGACCACCACCGCAGCCATTCAGGAAACGGCCAAAAGCTGGCTTTCCGACGGTGTATACACCCAGACCATACTGCCATTTCCCAAGTACACTGCTGCCAGCGAAGGTGCCGACAGGAGTAAATTGCCTGAAGTGAAAGGTGCCAACGCTCTGGCGCTCCCCAAACTACAGCATGCTACCCTGGACAATGGTCTGAAGGTGGTTCTGGTTGAACGTACTAATACACCTTTGCTCAATATGCGTCTGCAGTTCAATGCGGGACGCGCCAGCCATCAGAACTATGGCGCCGGCGTTCCAGACTTCACGCTTTCCATGTTGATGGAAGGTACTCAAGATAAAGATGTTCGCAAAGTTCAATCCATTCTCAATGGCCTCGGCAGTAATATCACCACCAGCATTGGTTACGACAGCTCTGACCTGGATGTTGATGCCCTGTCCGTCAATATGGGTGAAACCTTAAGTCTGCTGGGTGAAATAGTTTCCAGGCCGGCCTTTTCAGAGGAAAGTATTAGTCGTTTACGCGATCAACGGTTGGAAAAAATCGCCAGTGAAAGCGTTGATCCCAGAGATATGATATGGAGAACTCTGCCTTCCAAGTTATACGATACTAACCATCCTTATGCAGCTCCGGCATCCGGTTCTGGCGACAAAGACGTTATTAGTCGTATTAATTCAGAGGCATTGAACCGTTATTATCAGGACTGGATCAGACCCGATAATGCCACGCTGGTTGTTGTTGGTGATACGGATTTGGAATCGCTGAAAGCATCGTTGAATAGCAGTTTTTCCAGCTGGCAGGCACCCTCCACCAGCAAACCTGCTATACAGTACCCGGATGTCAATGTTGCGTCTGAGCCTGTTGTGTATCTTCTGGATCAACCCGGTGCCAGTCAGTCATCCATTGCTGTTGCTCAACTTCTACCGGAAATAAATGACAGTAATTTAAAGGATGATACCGCCTTCAATATTTTCAATGACTTACTGGGTGGAAAGTTCACCTCCCGTATCAATATGAATTTGCGAGAAGACAAACACTGGTCTTACGGTGCCCGCTCGTACAGTCGAAATACCAGGGATGCCCGTCCCTATGTGGTTAGTACATCGGTTCAAACCGATAAAACCGGACCTGCACTGGGCGAAATCCGCAAAGAACTGAGTGGCATTCTGAAGAAGAGACCCGCTTCACAGGAAGAAGTACAGAAGTACAGGGACAACCGGATTCAGGAACTGGCAGGTCGTTATGAAACCAATGCCCGGTTATTGAATGCCGTCAGTCAGATGGTGATCAACAACCAGCCCGATGATTATCTGCAGCAGTACGCAGACATTCTGGCAACCATCACGACAGACTCGGTGAGAACAGTGGGCGAGAGTCGTCTGAAACCGGAACAGATGATCTGGATTGTTGTGGGTGATCTTAAAAAGATCGAAAAAGAAGTGCGGGATCTGGGCATTGGCAAAGTCGAGGTTATTAAACCCAGAGGCTAAGCGAATATTCTGAAGCCTACGGCCTGTTCCCAGAGCAGGCCGTTCAACTAGAAATGCCCTTTTCGATTCCGGTTGTGTAATACGCTGGCGATAAACAGAGACAATACAGTTACTCCAAATGCACACTCCTCGCTGGATACTTCCCCCTGAATCAGACGACGGCCAATAAGATAAAACCCCATTACTCCGGTGCTGACTCCCAGGGCCACTTCGATGTGATCCCATAACCCCATCTGCTGTGTATTATGTTGAGTCGATGTATGCAGGCTCTGCCAGAAGTCAACGGATAACAGATCAAACCCTTCAAACTCAGCAACGGTTGCCGGTGGTTCGGTTCCATCCACCTGACCATGAGAGTGAATATTCTGAAACAAGAGCTGCAATGTATTGGCCAGTTGCGACTCGGTAGTCTCAAAAACCAATCCGGCGAAGAGAAGGAATATAATGTATCGATAATGTCCCGGGGAACCGGTTCTGACAATCTGGATGGCCTCAAGTCTATTAGCAGATCCTTCTCCTTCTTCACTCTGAACCAAAGTAAATAATGCTATTTCATTTTCAAAATAGCCGCTAATAACCGTTTCGGGGTTAACGGTATCATGGGGCAATAGGTAATGTTGTGTGTCCATAGGCGACACTATATGCTGTATTTCCGTTGCTACCTGAGACGAACTCATGCCAACCATATTCCGCAGATCAATCTCGACAAGATTCGATTGAAAACCGGAAGTCACCATAAACTGCCTTACCAGCAGAAAAATAAACTTGGTGTGCTCAGGCGAGAACTGCTGATGTTTATGGAGAAATTCCACATTAAGGTACATCCACAAAACATTAACAATGAATTGCTTGAAAGTTTCGATTGATGGCTCTGCACTGCGACCTGGACGATACTGCTGAGCACTGGCCATCCAGATTGCTGCAATAAGCAGCGACATCCTGCCATCGATATTTTCAGTAACATTCCCTGTGTGAAGTATTGGCAATAGCAGGCTGAGAATCCCCTCCAGTTCCCAGTCCGGAACCAGCAATCTTTCGGAGTAAAGAGACATGTTGCTTCTCACAGCGTCTCTTCGAGCAGAACTGAATGTCTGAATTTGGGTCTTTATCTTTGAAATTTCAGTTGCCCAGCGAAACGAGGCACTGTCATGCCTGTTTTTCAATCCCTGACCCAGTTGCTTGAAGTAATAACTGGCCTGCCGGCTATGTTCCCGTCAATAGTTGGGAGCACTAAAGTCCTATAAAAACTTTATTTTCCTGCTCCACATATGGCTATTCATGAGATAGGAAGGTATCCCAGAACAAATCGCTGTTCTTTGGGCAATAAACAAATGCAATATACAAGATTTAGTCATATCTCTACTTTATAAGGCACGTCTGTAGCCCTGTAAACATAGGGAGTAAGCAATACAACTATTGGCGGGAACATAGCCTGGCCTGCCCCTGTGAATGATCCGTTTGTTCCCGATTTACCGTTTCTGCTACGCCTGAAATCTCCTGACTGATTTCATCAATGGCATCGTGAAAATACTTCTTGCAGGTATTGCAGTAATAATCACCGCTGCCGGCTGAGGGATTTCCAGGCCCCTTACAATGGGGGCAGAAAGCAAAAGCACTAACTGGTGTCAATAATAACAACACCAGCCATAAAGCCGGCTTGATTTTCATCACGACCTGAAACCCGTTATTGCAACCAGGAGAACCGTAAAACTAGTGAATTCTGGTTGAATAGCAATTCACTTTTTCGACGGGTCAGATCAGGCAGGTTGTTGACTGCCTGATTTCATCTCCAGCCTGCCCATCAGGTGATTCAATAAGACACCGTATAAGGGCAGGAAAAACAATATACTGATCAGCAGCTTGTAGCCGTAATCCACCAGGGCAATTTCCATCCAGTTGGCCGCCATAAACGGATCAGCCGAGCCTGCAAAAGCCAGACTGAAAAAACTCAGGGTATCAATCAGGTTACCCAGAACGGTGGAACAGGCTGGCGCTACCCACCAGGCTGCCCTGCTGCGCAGTCGATTGAATACCGTGATATCCATAATCTGCCCCACCAGGTAAGCGGCAAAGCTGGCAACGGCAATTCTGGCCACAAACAGATTAAAGCTGTTCAGGCTCTCAACCCCCTGAAAACTGCCATCGACAAACAGCACCGACACCAGATAGGAAACCAGTAATGCCGGAAACATAGCCATGAAGATAATTTTTCTGGCCTGTTCCGATCCAAAAATACGAACCGTCAGATCTGTGGCAAGAAAGATAAACGGTAAGGTAAAAGCACCCCAGGTGGTATGAAAACCGGCCAGCTGAAATGGAATCTGAACCAGGTAATTACTGGCTGTGACGGTAATAATATGAAAAAGGGATAACAGAAACAGAATATTGAGATGGCTATTATTGTTCAGCACTTCAAATCCTTTTTGATTGAGGTAAGGGAACTCGACACACGCCTCTGTGAATTATTCAACAAAGCACGTCCAAAACGATGAAATCAGCATTCATCAAGGCGCGACAGTGTATCCGGTAATACATAAAAGAATAAATAAGTTATTTTTGATTATCTGTAGTTATATATTGAACGCTCTTCTTACTAATCGTTATTTTATTAGATGTGTTGTCGTGTAATTTTATGTTATTTTGCTAACAGTCCATAGCACTGACAATTATAACAACAACGAGGTTCCACTATGCTTGCCTGGCTCAGACGAGGCTTCTTTCTGGTAACGGCGCTCCTGCTGGTTGCTATTCTCAGTATTTTTCTTCTCCTGCGACAAAGCCTGCCAACCCTGGAAGGTGAGGTACTGACTTCTGGTATTCAGTCACCAGTTTCCATTAAAAGGGATAACCTTGGCGTGCCTGTCATAGAAGGCAACAACAGGCAGGATGTGGCATACGCCACTGGTTATCTGCATGCCCAGGAACGTTTTTTCCAAATGGATCTGAACCGCCGAAATTCAGCGGGAGAGCTGTCTGAACTGGTGGGTTCTGCTGCCCTTAATCACGATAAACGCCAGAGAAAGCACCGCTTCCGAAAGGTAGCATCAGAAGTCGTTGCCCTTATGCCGGCATCAGAAAAAGCAATGCTTGATGCTTATACCACCGGTGTTAATCAGGGTCTGTCTGACCTTTCCGGAAAACCCTTCGAATACCTTCTTTTAAATGTTGACCCCATGCCCTGGCGTAATGAAGATACCTACCTGACGGTCTTCAGCATGTACATGGACCTGAATGATGATGAGGTGAAACTGGATAACGTTAAAGGTTATTTGCGTCGTGTAATTCCCGAGGACGTTATTGATTTCATGTCCCCCCTGAGAAGTCGCTGGGATGCTCCTATTCAGTCCGGAGAACTGCCGACTCCTGCCACACCTGGTTCTGAGCTGGTAAATTTGAGACAAAAGAAAGCCGATTTTTATGCTGACCTCACAGGGGAAACTCTGGAAGACGCCCTGATAGGCAGTAATAACTGGGCGGTATCCGGGCAATTAACAAGCAATGGGGGAGCGATCGTTGAAGACGATATGCACCTGAGCCACCGGGTTCCCACCATTTGGTATCGGGCCCAGTTGCGTTATCCAAACCCTGAAAAACCAGGAGAGCAGGTTAATATTACCGGCGTTACCCTGCCCGGCGCCCCTATCATTGTTGTGGGCAGCAATACCCGGGTGGCTTGGGGCTTTACCAACAGCGCCGGAGATTGGGTCGATCTGGTAGAACTGGAGTTTGACGACAATGGCAACTACCTCACAACCGATGGTCCGGAAGCCCTGACCAGCTGGACTGACATTATCCGGATAAAAGGTGAAAAACCGGTTTCTGTTGAGTATCAGGGAACCCGCTGGGGTCCCGTTATAGATTCAAAGTATGACAACACCCGTTACGCCCTTCGCTGGACAGCGCATAATCCGGAAGCAACCAACGTCAACATTTCCAGCATGGAAACCGCAGACACTATTTATGAGGCCATGGACGTTGCTAATATCAGTGGTATTCCTCCCCAGAACTTCACCGTTGGTGACAGTCAGGGAAATATAGCCTGGTCCATTGCCGGTCGAATTCCTAATCGTTCCGGTGTTGATTCAACCTACCCGCTGACCTGGCAGCAGGCCGATGAAAACTGGGAGGGATGGTTACCTGTTGCTGATTACCCCAGGGTAGTGAATCCGGAAAACAATCGAATCTGGACCGCCAATGCCCGTATATCAGCAGGTGATGACTATGAAAAAATTGGCAATGGTGGTTATGCCCTTGGTCCCAGACAGAAGCAAATCCGGGATGCGCTGGCTCAGTTAAACACTGCTGATGAACTGGCTTTACTGGATATAGCGCTCGATCATAGAGCACTGTACATGGAAAACTGGCGTCAGCTGATTCTGACCACTCTGACGGAAGAAGCCCGTGACGGAAAACCAGGTCGTCAGGCGTTCTATGATTTTGTCTCCGGCTGGTCCGGGGAAGCGGGTATAGATGATGTTGGTTATCGCCTGACACGGGAATATAACGACGCACTTAAACTGAAAATCATGCAGTTTCTGGGCCGGTATTTTCTTTCATTGGGATCTGATACCAAAGACGATATTGACGATGGCTATCTGCAAAAACTGAACCATGAAACCGAAATGGTCTGGCGGCTGCTGGATGAACGTCCGGAACACTGGTTGAGTTCTAATTATGAAAACTGGGATCAACTGCTTATTGAAACCATCGATGAGGTCGTCGTCTCTCTTGGCGGTGTGGATAAACTTCCGGAGGCCACCTGGGGACAACGCAATACCGCCAAAATCAGGCACCCGTTAAGCGGCGCTATACCACTGATGGGAAATCTTCTGAACATGCCAGCCGTACCACTGGTTGGTGATATCTGGATGCCCAGGGCGCAGAGACCCGACGGTGGCATATCCGAACGTATGGTTGTCTCCCCCAGTCGTGAAGATTCAGCTATCTTTCATATGCCCGGAGGACAAAGCGGACATCCTTTATCGCCTTTCTACAAAGCCGGCTTCATGGATTGGGTAGAAGGAAACGCAACACCTTTTCTTCCGGGAGAAGCTGAACACACCCTTATGATGAAACCTCAGTAACTCATACTTCCATAGCCGTTTAGTGGTGCTTCCTGAGTTCAGGAAGCACCTGTAGTAGAAACTATGAATATGAATATGAATAAAAATAAAAATAAAAATAAAAATAAAAATAAAAACAACATAGAACCCGGGTTAATCAAAAGTCAGATTTTTCCCAGACTGGTCTTCCCGGTCATAATGCTTGTCTCACTGTATACAGTCTGGCTGTTACTGCAGAACAATGTTCATGAGGGGATAGCGGTATTTTCAGTCCTGTTGCCTGGTGCTGCGCTCATCGCTTTACTGGAACGGATCATACCTTACCGGCCCCACTGGAACCTGTCAGACAAAGATGTAACCACTGATCTGCTGCATATGCTGATTGCCCAGATAACTATTCCAAGAATCGTTAAGCCGCTCTGTCTGGCAATATTTGCATCATCTGTCGCCTGGATCAATGACTACGCCGATGAGGGTTTGTGGCCCAATCACTGGCCTTTGCCAGTACAGGTGATCATGGTGTTATTAATTGCAGAGTTTGGTCGTTACTGGGTACATCGTGCTGCACATACCTTTATTCCTCTCTGGCGTTTTCATGCCGTACATCACAGTCCAAACCGCTTGTACTGGATGAATGCCGGTCGTTTCCATCCCATAGAGAAGGTTCTTTTCCTGCTACCGGAAATAGTGCCGTTTATTATTCTGGGTACCAATGTTGAAGCGATGTCTTTGTATTTTGTGTTCAATGGTATTCACGGAATGTTTCAGCACAGTAATATCAATGTGAAACTTGGCTGGCTGAATTACATTTTCTCTATGACCGAGTTACATCGCTGGCATCATTCAAAGCGGGTAAAAGAATCCAATCGTAATTACGGTAATAACCTGATCATCTGGGATGTTGTCTTTGGCACTTTCTTCTGGCCCAAAGACCGACAGGTAAAAGTCATTGGTGTGTATAACCCGGATTACCCCAGAAACTACCTCGGACAATTAAAAGCCCCTTTTCAGGGAAGCATTGATAAACCGGCAGACTATAAACAGCGACCGAAGTATTACGAAGATAAAATCAAACAGGAATGTTCCGATGAAGGGGAGCTGGCATGAATAAATTCATTAAAGGGTATTCTCTGATTTTTGCCCTAGCATTAATCATAGGCGAAACACTGGTCGTACTGAAAACCAATAAATACTGGCCTTTGTCACTGGATGATTATATTGCTGCTGCAGCATTGATTGCAGTGATAATATTGGCGCAATCCAAAGAAAAAATGATTATGTTTTTACCGGTTATCTGGTCATTTATCTGCGGTAATTTATACGCCATGCTTTTTACCCGACTGGATCCGGTTACCGGCTCAGGAGAAAGAATTGCGCTATTAGTGATTGCTCTATCTGCAGCTCTTGTCGGGTTATTTTCCGCAGCAATGGCTGTATGGAAAACAGTTCAGGTCAACAGACAATCATAAGCGGCAAATGCCGCTCATCTTGAATCAAATATCAAAATAATAATTCAGGGCAGTGATTTTTTCGACGAGTGCTATTTTCGAAAAACGCTAATTTTAAAGAAGAATAGCCCTCCCTTGAGAGGTGTAATATTTAATGAGCAATCATTTATCTTTTCGTCCTTTTGCTTTATCAGAAGCTGAGCAGCTTGCCGACTTGATCACAGGGAATGACTGGCCTTTTCATGTCAACCGCCAGCCCAAAAGGGAGCAGGTGCTGAAATCAATCGAAGATGGCAATTATACCGGGGATGAAAACAGGACTTTCTGGATCTGTCTTGATAATCAGCCAGACCCCGTTGGTATCATCGTTGTGGAAGAGCTCGATGAACGGGAGCCTGTATTTGATCTCCGGTTATCGGCAGCCGCAAGATACCAGGGATTGGGGCAAAAGGTGCTGAAATGGCTCGCGGATTACGTTTTTCAAAATACCGACAAGCACAAACTAGACGGACACACACTGGCGGGAAATCAAGCCATGAAGAAGGTGTTTGAGAAAAGCGGTTGGGTACAGGAAGCTTATTACCGGCAAGGTTGGCCCAATTTAACCGGCGGCTATGACGATTCCCTGGCTTACGCCCTGTTAAGATCAGACTGGGAAACGGGTTCGGTAACGGCTATCCCGAAGCAGGATTAGCAATCCGCCAGGTTTGTTTCCGTGGCGACACATCAAATCCGGGATGACGATACTGGCGTCATACCGGCAGGAAGCCGGTATCCAGAAAGCAGGGAGAGCAAACCATCAGGTTTTCTGTGATAACGGCATTTGATTCAGTGACACCATTACTCAAAAAACAATAATAAAATAGGCTCACTTATGGAAAAAAAATACACAACCTTCGCAGAGTTTTACCCATTTTATCTGGCTGAACACAGCAATTCAGTTTGCCGCAATCTGCATTATCTAGGCAGCACACTGGTGTTAATCTGTCTGGGTTGGGCCTTATTCACAGGCAAATACCAACTGCTCTGGCTGCTGCCGGTCATTGGTTACGGCTTTGCCTGGGTCGGCCACTTCTTTTTCGAAAAGAACCGCCCCGCCACCTTTCAATATCCGTTCTACAGTTTTCTTGGTGACTGGGTAATGCTCAAGGATTTTTTGACAGGCCAGTTGAAAAACAAAGAGCAGAAGGGCTAGGGGCCTGAACGAGAGAGATGAAACGGGAGTAACAAACTCCCGTTTATTTCCTTTTAGTGAGACACAATCAGCTGATCTCGGGGAGCGTAGGTTTTCTCCACGTAATCCTCAATCATTTGCGTGTACTCATTGGTGATATTATCACCTTTCAACGTCGTCACTTTTTCGCCATCAACAAACACTGGTGCCGATGGTTGTTCACCGGTTCCCGGCAGACTGATACCAATATTGGCGTGTTTGCTTTCACCGGGACCGTTGACAATACAGCCCATTACGGCCACTTTCATCTCTTCTACGCCCACATATTTATGGCGCCAGTTCACCATCTTTCTGCGCAGAAACCCATCCACCTCGTCAGTCAGCACCCGGAAAAAGGTACTGGTGGTACGACCACAACCAGGGCAGGCAGTCACTTCAGGAGAAAAACTGCGAACATCCAGTGCCTGAAGAATCTGTTGGGAAACGATCACTTCCTTATCACGGGTAGCACCCGGTTCCGGCGTCAGGGACGTACGAATGGTATTCCCTATTCCCTGATTTAACAGAAGCCCCATGGCCACACTTGAGGCAACAATGCCTTTGCTGCCCATACCGGCTTCGGTAAGACCAAGGTGCAAGGCATATTCACAGCGCCCCGCCAGCATTTCATAAACACTGACCAGTTCCTGCACCCTGGAAACCTTGCAGGAGATAACAATCTTGTCTTCACCCAAACCACGTTTCACTGCTGCATCGGCACTGGTCAATGCAGAAAGAACCAGTGCTTCATGCAGTACTTCCTGAGATGTTTTTGGCGTTTCGGAATTAGCATTTTCATCCATAAGACGGGTAGCCAGTTCTTTATCCAGACTGCCCCAGTTAACACCAATACGAACGGGCTTGTTGTACTTGATAGCCACGTCAATCATGGTATTGAAACGGTCGTCTTTTTTATTGCCAAACCCGACATTACCGGGATTGATCCGATACTTGTGGAGCAAACGTGCAGATTCATCGTACTTTGTCAGGAGCATGTGACCGTTGTAATGAAAATCGCCCACAATGGGCACATTACAATTCTGTTTTGCCAGCCCCTCATAGATAGCCGGAATAGCGGCGGCTGCTTCCTCGGTATTGACCGTGATCCGAACCAGTTCTGAACCTGCTTCAGCCAGATGGATAATCTGTTCTATAGTACGACTCGCGTCCGCCGTATCGGTGTCAGTCATGGACTGGACGACTACGGGAGCGTCACCGCCTATGGTTACGTGGCCAACCTGTACGGCGTGGGTTTTATGGCGCCTGCCCATTTAATATGTTCCCCTGGAAATCTGTTTTACTGAATAATCATTGAAGCCCTATGACATCGTTGAGGTGTGATCTCATTGAGGTGTGATCTCATTGAGGTGCGATCTCATTGAAGTCGGGGTTCAGACATAAAAGAATCACTATAGTCTATCAGAACACAGGAAAGCTGTGTCGATTCACAGCCTTTATGCTGTGTCCTCTTAAGAGCCTCAAGCCGGATTATCTAAAGAGCCTCAAGCCGGATTATCTAAAGAGGACTTAAACCGGCAGGTTTTTCATACTCGGAACCCAGCGTCAGCGAAGAGGCTTCCCTGGGAGAAAGCATACGGATTGGCCGATTGTCTCTGTTTCCATAAATAACCCGGAACGCCATAACATTCTGAACATAGAGCCGGGTTTCATCGTAAGGAATGGTTTCAATCCAGATATCCAGGGGCAAGTGCCCTCTTGCTTTCAGCCAGCGTTTTACCGGCGAACTCCCCGCATTATAGGCAGCGGTGGCAAATATCAGGCTATGATCAAACCGATTGATCAACCGGGCAAGATGCGCTGTTCCCAGGGCAATATTCAATTCGGGTCGATAGAGTTCAGTGGTACGTCGATAGTTGATTTGACTCTGCTTAGCGGTCTGTCTGGCGGTTCCTGGCATCAACTGCATCAGTCCCATGGCACCGGAATGAGAGCGAGCCTGAGGGTTAAAGGCACTTTCCTGACGGGCAATGGCCATTACCCAGGTGTAATCCAGTTTCTGCTGTTCGGCATTTCGACTGAATATCTGCGCCTGAGGCGATGGAAAACGCAATTCCAGATCATCCCAGAGTGCTTCCTGAGCCGCAGTCATTATTGCCTGATGATGCCAGTTCCATTGCTGGGCAAGATAGGGAACCAGCTTTCGCTGTCGGGAACTGAGCAGAGGCTTGATCTTGTTTAATTCAGATTGGGCTTTATAAAACCGCTGATGGTATACCCACTCCCTGATTCTGGCAAAACCACTGAAATCCCGGACAAGCTGATCCAGATCCGGCTGATTGATATTGCCACTCTGATGATTCAACTGAAATGGCTGATTATTGATATCTGCAATAAGAAAAGCGTAAAAATTCCTCTCTTTACTGAGTTGAACCAAAGGCTTTTGATTAATCGATAGCGGAGGTTTAACGCCCGGCCGCAAGTTCTCTGCTGCGTTTCTCAAACTGGCAACAGTTGACCAGTAAAGCCAACGACTATCATCTTGTACATCAGCGGGTAACTGGCTGATCAGTGTCTGCACTACCCCCCAGTTCTGTTCTGACAATGCCAGACGAATTCGCCACTCGGTAATCCGCGGATACTGAAAATAAGGATCAATTCTCATAATCTGGTCAGCCGCATAATCCTTGAAGCCTTTTGCCATACGCAAAGCCAATCGCTGATCCATTACAGAAATCTGCTTTGCTGTAAAAGGATATTGATTCCTGTAGCCAAGCCATATATCTACCGCTTTATTCAGATTTCTGGACGTTAGCCTTTTAATGCCATGAATCATAATGATGCGGTGACGAGGCTTCGAACCGTCAAGAGTATTTTTCGCTAATTGATAGGGTTTTTGGTGAATTTGCCAGAATAATTCAGTAGCCCGTTTATAACTATTATCCTTGATTCGACGATCAATATATCGGGCCAGAGAAAGATTGTTTTTCTCAACAGCCAGCCAGAAACGCTGACTGGCAAGATTCTGGGTTAACTGCCCTGCCGATTTCCATTCTGAAAACAATGGATCGCAGGCTTTATTCTGTGAACTTCCTGTTAGCCAGAGTTGTCTGGCCTGCTGCCAGGCCTGAGATTTCTTGCCCAGTTTCAGAAAAGCAATCCCTTTTAGACATTGGTAGCGATTTCCAGAGGCATTAATCTGGTCAAAGTAACGAATGTAATCCTGCCAGCGCTTGTTCGATGCAAGATGATTAAGCCACTGATACTTAATTTGACCAGCCTGGGGTAATGTTTTGTTACTGGCCACAAAAAGATCCAGATCAGCCTGCCTGACTTTATCAAACCGATTAATCAGCGCCAGCGCTTCAAGATAAGGAGTCAGAGGATAGCCCTGCAAATCTGCCCGGTATTTTCTGTACAAATCGTTCTTGTTTTTTTTCAGGGATTTATCAACCGTTACAAATAACGCTCGCTGTTTCTCCAGCTGTTGCGCTGAGAATGCTCCAGAAGATACTGCAGAACTGACGACAGAAGAAAAGGCCAGAACAGAGACTGAAAAAAGTATGAAAATTAACCGTTTATTGTTAAGCATCGCAATGACTACACTGAGCTCCGGTGTGTTGTTTCGAAATAACTTCCTGTTATTTTCCTCTTGTTATATTTCCCTGACCACTAACAGTCAATCGGCAATCGTGTACTTTGTTTCAACCTGATCTTAATTCAGTTTTCTATATCAGGCGCAGAGTCAGCAACCAAGGCGATTCAGGGCAGATTTCCTGATCAACTCAGCGGAAAAATTTCTATGGAATATTTATTTATCAAAGTGTTAACTGATGTAAGTTTCAGTCATAATCAGATCTTAACGTAGAGAATAAAGGCACTGAAATGGCAAAAGAAACAACAGTAAGAGCCCGTATTGATGAAGCACTGAAGACGGAAGCTGAAGATGTATTACGACAACTCGGATTAACGACATCCCAGGCCATCAATCTGTATTTCAGCCAGATAGTTTTGAGAAGAGGTATGCCATTTGATGTACGTCTGCCCGACGCCCCCCGTTCCGGGAAGTCAGAAAAAAAAGTATGAGTTTATTTTTTACGCTGGAAAGCACGAAAGTAATAATCCAGTTCGCCCACATAAGGGCGCAACCACGGATTTAATCGGGTCGCCAGAACTGCCATAACCCGGAGAAAGCCCCTGGATGATGAGATTTTTTGAATGGCTTCAACGTCCACTATCACCGCTGTTTGTAACGCCTCTTTTGTACACCCGCAAAGCTCCTGTTTTTTCTCAGACAGGTTATTTTTCACCAGAAAATCATTAACCTTCTCAGGATTATTTTTTCTTCTTTTTTCAAACTTCCTCGGTATTCCTCTTGTTTTTCGTTCAACACCGGACAAACTGGCGCATATCAGTCCATAAGCGTATATATCGCACGACATGCTATTAGTACTCTTATTCAACTTTGCTTCCGGTGAAAAAAAACCTTTCGTACCTGTGAACTTGAAATCTAACTCTTCTCTGCCACCTCGGGTTCCACAATAGGCAAGGTCAATGATTCTGACGCCCATGGGGTTGGAATGAATATCCAGAACGATATTCTCATCTTTCAGATCACCCAAAATAAGATCTTTATGATGCAGATAGATCAGACCATTTAAAATTTCCCGGGCGATATGAATCGCCTTATACCGAAGTTCCTGATATTGATCGGATAAATAATAAGCCAGACTTTTCCCACCGTATTCAAGGAACAGCATTGAAGCAGACACATCTTCAGAGAGGGAGACACTGACAAAACCCAGCATCTTAATGATATTCGGGTGTTCAAGGGCCATCATATTTTCTTTTTCTAACGCATTCTGCTTTAGAAAAGAACGCAGCTTTTTCTCATCCGTTTCGGTTTGTTCACCATCTGACTCAATTTGAACAACAGCTTTAGCCACGGCTATGTTCCCGTCAATAGTTGGGAGCACTAAAGTCCTATAAAAACTTTATTTTCCTGCTCCACATATGGCTATTCATGAGATAGGAAGGTATCCCAGAACAAATCGCTGTTCTTTGGGCAATAAACAAATGCAATATACAAGATTTAGTCATATCTCTACTTTATAAGGCACGTCTGTAGCCCTGTAAACATAGGGAGTAAGCAATACAACTATTGGCGGGAACATAGCCTTTAGCCACCACACTACCGGCCGGTGTATTGATCAAAATAATTTTTGTAAAACGCCCTGTACCAATTTCTTTAGAACTCATATCACCAGTGCTGGCAGAAGCATCGTTATTATGATTATCCGCTGATAACCTCTGATAAACAGTTAAAGCCCTGACAATTATTTCCCTGGCCTGGCCTGGTCGTACATGGTATTGAAAATCCTGCGTCTGAATTTTATCAAAACAACTCAATCCCCTGCTTTCAGTTAGGCCTGCCTGGACGGCTACTGGCAAACAGCCTTCAGCGCCCTCCCCTTCATTTTCTGTATCTTCCTCATCCCTGCCGTACTGATCTTCGTCCTCAGAATTTTCATTAGAAGAACTTTCATTGGAAGAACTTTCATTAGAAGAGTCTTGCTCTCCCTGGGGCTGATCACAACAATATTCAATATCGGGTATCTGGCAAGGCAGCCTCTCTTCCGGTACTAGAAAATCCACAGCCCCCTCAATTTCGAGCACTTCATACACTGAGCCTTTTTTTCTATGGCTCGGATCCTTACTCGGATCCTTAAAAGAAGCATTTTGATTGGCATTCTCTTCACTGAAAAAGCGTTCAAGGGCATCACCAGATACTGATAAATCTCCACTTAAAATCAGCATCAATCGATACCATTAAGAATTTGTTTCAGGGTCTTGATTAAAATCATCCACAGTTTCATCAGAAAACAGTGAATGATAATGTGTTTTTCCCTCTTCAATGAATGGCAACAAACCTAATAATAAAACCTCATGCACCACCAAACCACCACCGAATGAGGCTGTGGTGCCTGCAATACACTGAGGCGGCGCCGGTAAGAGGCAACAAGCGGCAATAGCGAAAAAAAGCGCCCCTTTGCTTTTCTGTTTATTCAAAAAAATAGCCATTCAGTCAGTTATCCACAGAAAAATAGCACAGACTCCTTATTTTAAAATGAACGTCTACACTGATCTGGCAATAACTGAACAATAAAAACGGCATAGAAGAACGTCATAGAAGAACGTCATAGAAGAACGTCATAGAAGAACGTCATAGAGAGTATCGCCATGCAGCGGCTTACTAATTGTCTAGATCATCTTATGCGTCGCAATCTTCCAGATCCTTTTGTTCTGGCAGTTCTGCTCACCTTATTAACGTTTATCCTGGGATTACTCTCTACAGACAATAACGCTATCGATATGGTGACTTATTGGGGAGATTCATTCTGGAAACTCATTCCCTTCACCATGCAAATGGTGCTGGTTCTGGTCACAGGCTATGTGCTGGCTGTAGTGCCTGTTATTCATCGGCAGTTGAAGGCAATGGCGACCATCGCCAAAACGCCCGGGCAGGGCATTATTCTGGTCACCCTGGTTTCTATGGCGGGTTGCTGGCTGAACTGGGGCTTTGGTTTGATTATTGGGGCGTTTTTTGCACGCCACGTGGGGAAAAACCAGCCAGGACTGGATTACCGATTACTGATCGCCAGCGCTTACAGCGGCTTTCTTGTCTGGCACGGTGGTCTCTCAGGATCGGTTCCTTTGAGTGTGGCTACGGATGGTCACTTTATGACAGAGGTGATGGGCGTTGTACCGGTATCGGACACCTTATTCTCAGGGTACAATCTGGTCATACTGGCCGCACTGTTTGTTTCAATGCCCCTGTTGAACCTTTGGATGATGAAACACCTAAATCAAACTGTCACTGTTAACCCGAAGGTTTTCCAAGATGAACCTGTCACAGAACCCCAGGTTATCGACTCACCGGCACTGCATCTGGAACACAGTCGAATGCTGGCATGGCTACCCGGGCTATTGGGGCTGACGTACGCTGTTATTTATTTCCATAAAAACGGTGCAGCCTTATCTCTGGATATCATCAATTTTCTTTTTTTGATGCTTGGATTATTACTTCACGGTCATGCGGGTCGTTTTCTGGCAGCGGTGAATGACAGCGTTAAGGGCATAGGCGGAATAATCATACAATTTCCTTTCTATGCAGGCATTATGGGCATGATGATGTCATCAGGACTGGGAGGACAAATCACGGGCTGGTTTGTTTCCATCGCTGATCCAGATACCTTTCCGCTACTGACTTTTCTGAGTGCTGGCATTCTCAACCTGTTTATCCCATCCGGAGGTGGACAATGGGCCGTTCAGGCACCCATTATGATTCCCGCCGCCCTGGAGCTGGGTGTTGATTCCTCAAAAATAGCCATGGCCATTGCCTGGGGCGATGCCTGGACCAATATGATTCAACCTTTCTGGGCCCTGCCTGCATTGGCTATTGCCGGACTTCAGGCCAGAGACATTATGGGTTTTTGTATAATGCACCTGATTCTCAGTGGTGTGATCATCAGTGCATCACTCTATTTTATATGACGGCTCACCGCCCTATCAGGCAACAGGGCGATCTCATTTGACAAACACCAATCCTGTTGCATATTCAAAAAGCTAGCTTTAAAAACTGAATTTTTGAGAAGTACAGGAAATTAGGCTTATTTTGGTACTTTTGTGTGCTGAATAATTAGCCAAACAGAGAAAGTTAGTGCCAAATGAGATCGCCCTGATCAGGCAAGCTTTCAGGTAATAACGTGGATTAAAAGAGCAGAAACAGAGAAGGGTACTGCTTGATCCAATAAACAAACATATCGTCGCAATACCCTGAAACCGGAATCTCAGAAGTGGCTCCAGTTTGACTAAGGTAAAGTATCCGTTATTGTGATGAAAAAGAATGTCCCCGTCCTAAAGATCAGGGTGAGTGATTCAGACAGAGTGAGAATATGACTGAACAAGCATTACAGGTTCTTCAAAATGTATTCGGGTACGATGAATTCCGGTCTCATCAGGAAGCGATCATTGGTAACGTGCTATGTGGCAATGATACGCTGGCCATCATGCCTACCGGTGGTGGCAAATCCGTCTGCTATCAGATTCCGGCTTTGATTTTCCCGGGACTCACGCTGGTCATTTCCCCTTTAATATCCTTGATGGAAGATCAGGTTGATCAATTGCAGGCCCTGGGTGTTGAAGCGGCACTTCTGAACAGCACGCTCACCAGTAGTGAATATCAGAATACTGTCTCCAGAGTTCACAGCGGGGCCATCAAATTGCTCTATATGGCTCCAGAAACACTCATGCTGGAGCGAACCCAGCATTTAATGACAGCGCTGAGAATCGACTGCTTAACCATTGATGAGGCACATTGTATCTCGGAATGGGGGCATGATTTCCGCCCGGAATATCGACAACTGGCAGAGGTTCGCAGACGTTTTCCTGACGCTGTTTGTGTGGCTCTCACTGCAACCGCTACACCAAGAGTGCAACAGGATATTAAAAACATCCTGCAAATGTCAGACAGCAACGAATTTATTGCCAGCTTTAATCGTACCAATCTCTTCCTGCAAATTTCTGAGAAAAAGAACCCCGTTAACCAAACCTTCGAGTTGATCGAAAAATACAATAATCAGTCTGGCATTATCTACTGCAATTCGCGCAGACAGGTGGACGAACTGACCCAGACACTGAAAGACGCCAAGTGTTCTGTAGCGCCTTATCACGCAGGATTACCTAACCAGGTAAGAACGGCTAATCAGGCGGCGTTCATTCGGGATGATATACAGGTCATTGTTGCTACCGTAGCCTTTGGAATGGGCATCAACAAATCCAATGTTCGTTTTGTACTGCATTACGACATGCCTCAAAACATTGAGAGCTATTACCAGCAAATAGGACGCGCCGGGCGAGACGGGTTACCCGCTCACTGCCAATTTCTATTCGGTTATGGCGACATTCAGAAAATTAAATTTTTCATTAATCAGAAAGCTGATTCAGAGCAACGGGTGGCTAACCAGCACTTGAATGCCTTGATTGGTTTTGCTGAAGCAGAAGAGTGTCGAAGAGTCCCTTTACTGCACTATTTTGGTGAAAAATATTCCGAAGATAAGTGCCAGCTCTGTGATAATTGTCTATCTGAAGATCGCCCTCTGATCGACGTTTCTGTATCAGCTCAAAAATTTCTTTCCTGTGTTTATCGAACCGGGCAAATGTTCGGAGCTACTTATCTGGTTGATGTTCTGAGAGGTTCCAAAGCAAAAAAAATCATTGAGAGACAGCACGATCAACTGCCTACCTACGGCATTGGAATGGATCTCTCAAAGCAGCAGTGGTTACAGTTATCCCGCAGTCTTATCCAAAAGGGCTTTATAATCCAGGACTCGGAATTTGGTAGTTTAAAACTGACCAGTGAATCTCGTTCTGTTTTAAAGGGAGAGCAAAAAGTAGAAATCAGGCTTGCAGAAAAACAGGAACAATCAGAAAAAGCTCACTCCCGTAAACCCGTCAGTCTTGATTACAACCATGACTTGTTTGAGCAATTGAGGGGCTGCCGGAAGACTTTGGCAGATCAGGAAAACGTGCCACCTTATGTGATTTTCTCGGATAAAACTTTGGTAGAAATGTCAGCCTACTATCCACAATCAAAAGAAAACTTACTGCTGATGAGTGGTATCGGTAGTGTAAAGCTGGAGCAATACGGTGATGTTTTTCTGCAGGAGATAACGGAATTTTGTCAGCAGAGGCAAATTGAAGAGAATATCAAACCAGGACGAAAAGCTACTCGAACGGATGACAGTGAAGCGAACAAACGCACAACACGGCAGGATGCCAGACACGTAGTCATTGGCAAAAATTTCTCTGAAGGCATGACGCTTAAGGATATTCAACAGGAGTATAAATTAAAGAGCAGCACGCTCTTGTCACATCTCTACAAATATCACGTGGAAGTAGGAAATCTTCCTGAAACAGATGAATTTTTCCAGCAATCAAAGCTCTCAGCTGATCAGATTGATAAGGTTGTACAGGCTTTTCATGAGCACAGTACTGAACGCCTGCGGCCTGTCTATGAGGGACTCAATAAATCTGTCAGTTATGATGAGCTTCATCTGATCAGGCTTCATTACCTTGTTAATCATTAACTTGTTAATCATTACCTTGTTAATCTTGTTAATCTTGTTAATCTTGTTAATCTTGTTAATAGTGTGTGAGTGTTTTCAAATCATCCCAGTAGCCTGATCGAGAACAGTTAATAACCGTGACTACGATACAGATTCCCTGTAACTGTTTCCCCTGTAACTGTTCCAAACCCTGACCCGTCAGGGTTTTCGACTATTTTTGCTAACATTCCCATTCTTCTGACCGATTAAAGAACAGATACCCGGTAAAGGGCTGTTCGTCTTTATATTTTAAATCCAGCAAAGAGAGGCACAGGGATTGTGCAGGACTTAAGATCAACACTGTTTTTGAAAACAGCACTGGCCAGCGCTGTTCTTCTGTCATGCCACTCCCACGCAGCTGATATAACCAGCGCCCAGGAAGTCATAACAGATACCAACGAACGCTATACCATCACTGGCGATATAGTCACCGGCAGTGAGCGCGATGGCAAACCGATAATCAGTGTCAAAGCCAGATTGAATGGGATCACCATTAACAGCGGTGTGGTCATTGATACGTCGCCAGGTCCTTTTGCCACTGACCCGACAAATCCCGGTGCCGCTGGCATTCTTATTGGCAGCGGAGGCCAGTTGACCGACGGACTTATTAACAAGGGATATATTCTTGACGGTGTTTTCATCATCGGAGAATCAAGACACCAGACAAACAACGCACTTCTGGTAGAAGGAGAAAATAGTACCAATAGTGCTGGTATACAGGGGAGCTACACCATTGTTGACGGCGGTATTTCCCACGCTGAATCTGATCATACCGTCAACATACAAGACTATGGTTATATTGATTTCATTGCTGCAGGTAATAACAGCACCCTCAGCACCAATGGTGCAGGAAAAAGTGCCGTTTATGTAGGCACCAACGGTCAACTGGGAGGAACAACCACCTTCCAGACCGCTTCAGCCACGGGCAGTGATACCCTTCTGGATGACAGGACTGATGCAAAGGAAGCGCTCCGTATTGATGGCCTGTTTTCTTCCAGTAAGGGCGCTGCAGTTGTCATCGATGGTACCGCTACCGGCAAGGTAACCGTATCCGGAGCAGGTATTGTGCGTGGTCAGGGTGGAGGTCTGGGAGGCGGCGCCACTGAAATAAATGGCACTCTCAACGGTACCATTGAAAATCTGTCTGGCGATTATGAAGGGGGTATTTTTATTACCGGCAATCATACTGGCAGCCTCACTGTTATTGAAAATGCCCCTGCAGGTCACGGTGCTGTATACTGGGCCAAAGGCACAACGGCTGATTCAGCCAATCTGAACGGACGTTATACCGCCATCAACGGAGGCATTTCCCGTTCGGAAAACAATCATGCTGTCTATCTGGATTCTTACTCCAAAACCGATTTCATCGCGTCAGCCAATAACAGCAGCCGGATTGAAACATCGGCACCCGGTAAAAGTGCTATCTATGTTACAGACAGTGCACAACTGGGTGGTTTTGCAGGGCGTACAGCCGCTGACCCGGCCATTCTCATCGAAAACTCAGCATCTATTTACAGTGCATCTGGCCCGGCCATCACCGTCGATGGCGATTTTATCGGAACCATTCATGTGAACAATGGCAGTCTGGCCGCAGGTTCCAGCAGCCTGAGAGCCATAGATTTTTCAGAAGCTAACAATCCTCTTAGTTTTATCCAGGAAGGTGAGAACTCATTGACCACTGGCGCCATTCTGGCCAGTGCCGGATACAAAAATGACATGGTGGTATTTCGTGGTGGAGATTACATTGGTGAGTCCATCCTGAATGTTGATCATCTTGTTGTCAGCAGTGCCGCAGGGGAGATCAACGTTACCGGTGATTTCACCCTGCCAACTCTCACCACCATTGAAGTTGTCGAGCAAACCAGCGGCCAGAATACCCAGACCACCATCGACACCGAAAACCCAATGATTACCGTGGGTGCCAAACTGCATGCATCCCCTTCGGGCAGCCGGGTTGTTGTGGCTCCTGCAGATAAATCCGTTTATCAGGCTCTGATTAACGAAACCACGCTGGTTCTATCCACATTTGGCAGTATTGATGGCAACGCCGACGACTTCATCACCACAGAATCCTCTGCCCTGTTACTGAGCGTCACTCCGGATTACAGCAACAGCACTCAGTTAACCCTGAAAGTCCGGGCAAGAACCAAAGCAGAGCTGGAAGAGAAACTGGTCAGGGATGGGTTTGATGAGCGTAAAGCCGCCGTTTTAGGTGCAGCCCTCACCGCTGCAGTCAGTGGTTCCGGTGATAATGCAGACAAATTATTCACGGCTTTGAATGACCCCGATTTAAACATCAAAAAGATAGCCGCTGATGCCCAACCCGATATTTCCGGTGGTACGCAAAAAACCGGACAAATGATGATTAACGCCAATCAAAATGTGATTCTCAAACGTACCCGGGGCATCCGCAGGGGCATCAACTTTGGCGATCAATTTAAAGATGGAGCTGTCTGGGGGCAAATGCTCTACTCCAGCGGGAATCAGGACAAAATGGATGGAGAACCCGGATTCAGCAGCAATATCTGGGGCTTCGTTCTGGGTGCTGACACTGAACTGGAATCTGGTGTAAGAGTCGGCGTTGCCGGAACCTACGCACGGTCATCGGTGAATGTGGATGACAACTCCAGTCTCAGTGCCAATAATTTTCTGGGCACGGCCTACCTCAGCTGGAAAGGACGTCGTGGATACTACATGGACACCATGATGACCTCTGGTGGCGGTTGGAATGACACAGAAAAAACCGTTGCAGGACAGAAAGTCACCGGTCGCTTTAATTCTACCCAGTTTGGCCTGCGCATGATTGTTGGCAAGGAATGGCGTACTGGCAACTGGAGTCTTTCTCCACAGACAGAATTCAACTATGGCATTGTTCAATTCAAAGATTACGATGAAGAAGGCAACACCGGCTGGGAGCAAAAAGTCGAACAGGACAATTATAAGACCATCGAAATTGGGGGAGGCCTGAAAATAGATGGCGAATTCTGGTCACGTTCCTACACATTCAGACCAGAACTCTCCCTGATGAGTTATTATGATTTTGAATCCAGAGGCGCCCTGGTTAAATCCGTTTATCTTGCCGGTGGTGATAAATACCAGGTGACCGGACCCGATCGCGATCAACTTCGCCTCCAGGCTGGTTTAGGCTTTGGTCTGGAAATATCCAACTGGTCAATCCGAACCGGTTACGATATGAACTGGAGCAAGAATTACAGCTCACACAGTTTCTCTGCCCGAGTGCGTTACGAATTCTAAAGTCCGCTCAGATAATACAACCATCATCTTCTGAAATATTCTTAGTCACAGACAGGATTAACCAACCTGTCTGCGAAGATTTTTTTGTGTATCCTGAATCAAGTTCAGAATGACACCCTTAAGAGTCTATGCCAGAGTGACCTCTTCAATCATTCAGGAAAATCCGTGGCTCTATACAACAGACATATGTCTGTTAAAAACACTCTGTTAGAATAAATCAGACAAGAGAAACAATAGATTTCTGATGACTGTAGGGTTGTATAGTCTCATTAAAATCGCCGTATTTTGTGGCTCACACACTGGCAATAACCGAGTTCGCACTCCTGCCATCTGGAGAAACCTGTCAGCGTCAAACAATGATCCTCAAGTTCCTTCAGGAGTGAGGCTTAAAACTGTCTGCTCCTGAGCAGGTGGTTCAAGAGAGGGAAGAAATGTATGATCAGGCTATGCACAGTAAATGATATTGAAAATCCGGGCAGCAAAGGTTTCCATACGGAAAAAGGTCATTTATTTGCGGTTCGTAAAAACGACGATGTCTTTGTTTATCAGAATTCATGCCCGCATCAGGGAATTAATCTTGAATGGCAGCCGGACCGGTTTCTGGATTACGAAAAGCGGTTGATCCAGTGTGCCACCCATGGAGCCCAGTTTCTAATTGAAACCGGAGAATGCATTGCGGGCCCCTGTCCCGGAGAGCGTCTGAATGCTATTCCTCACCGGATTGAAGAAGGCATTGTTTACCTTGTTTAAGAAAAAGGATGTCAGGGCTATCTCCATCGTCATACCCAATCCTTAATCCCGGAATTGATCCGATATCGGGTTTTCTGTCCCTGCTTTATGGATTTCGTTTTCCACACGAAATGACGGCAGAATACAGAGTAATACCATTGCCGGTTTCTAATATGCGTTATGAGCATGGCTTTTCAGGCTCAGAGACAAGGCGGAGTGACGAGTCATAGCCTTAGCTATGGCGAGGAACTCCAACGCAGGATCTGAGTCTGAAAAGGCTGCGCAATAGCATAATTAGAATTCGGAAATGGTATAACCCGTTACCTGTTAGTGCCGTCTCAACCGGTTTAGAGTTCCTCGTGAGCCGTGATATTCCGCTTCAAACTATCATCAACCGCCTGTTGATAGGAGTAATTTGCCGGGTTACAGGGGATATTATGTTTTTGGCTCATTAGCAGACAGGCTTTTGCTGAAAGTTCATAGTGCCCTTCTGCACTGGGATGAACACTGTCTGCAAAAAAGACTTTTCGACTGCCGCCAGTTTTTTTCAAATCACTCCTAATCCGCCAGTTATCTGAAAAGGCGTTGTTTTCTGTTAGCTCTGTTGTCACAAAATCCTTGTTTTCTTCAGACTCTTTCCTCACTGCTTCCACTACGGAATCTTCTTCATCCATTCCCGGTATGGGAATATCCAGCAGTGGATTTTCCACATCCCAGAATTCCGTATTACTCAGTAACTCCTGAAAGATCTGGAAACCATCAATGGTCATAACTCTGTGACTGTTTTCACTACCAAACTCTTCCCTCAAAAGATTCAGTCGCATAACAAGGCTTTCGTTATATCGCTTAATATTATCTGACAGAAGCTGTTTGTCTCTTGAGTTAGCAAATCTGGGTGTCTTTGAAATATCCGGTAAGGTCACCACTGCCACTCGCTGGGCTCCCGCAGCCAGAATATTCCAGACATCACTGGCGTACTCCTGAGCAACATCATCGGGGTCGGACCATTTATTCAAAAAGTCGTTGGCGCTGTTGAAAAAGACCACCAGTGTATCGTCCGGAATTAGCTGATCACCCATTTCAGGTGTTTTGCCATAGCGCTCAGTAAATCTGTTTCTGCGCTCATTCAGGTAAGATTGCACAACCAGTCCTTCACAGGGTGGAATAAGGCTCCCCAGAAACAACAAAGTAGCACCGTGCTTGAGATTGGTAGCAGTCTCCCGGAAGGCATCCATTCTACTCAGTTTGCCTGGAGCACAGAGTGTCCAGCTGCCAGCCATGGCACGATTATCCAGCCTTACACTGTGTTCCGGTGTAGACATCATTTTCACCAGGTATTCTACCCAGACCTGATCCAGCTCCACTCCAGCGGTCCATTTCCCAGTGACATAATATTCTTTGTCGGGAATAAGAGGGATAAGATTTCCAAACTTTCCGACAATATCGATAAGTTGTTCTTCAGTAAACTCCAGAAGCAGATCTTCCAGATCTTGATCTACGATCCTCTGAAGAAAAAGCAGTTTTCCTTTCAAGTTCATTAAGGCTTTACTGACAAACGATGTTTCACCCTGTTCTTCCGGTTCTTCCGGTTCTTCCGGTTGATTCAGTTCGTCCAGTTCGTTCAATTGAGAATCAAGGTGATCAATTACATCCTGCAGGCTTTCACTGATAGACAGATCCAGTTTATCTTCTGTTTCATCCACCCACTTTAATACGCCTGCCAATAAGCTACCGACCAGTTTAAGTGTATTTATTTTTACCGTCTGAACAAAGCGACCAATCCTGCTTTTTTCCTTACCTTCCCTTTTTAGCTCCTGTGAACTCAGTTCGATATTGGCCCGAAAGTTGTCAATAGTACTGCGACGCCCAATGATTGCACTGAGATCCATTGGACGGCGATTTTCACCATCAGCACCAATGTCGGTTTCACCTTTTAATGTTCGCAATAGATTGTATGTTGAATGCCTGCTATGGCTATCACTCAGACTGTCTCCAAAAACCAGAATTTCAGCCGGAAACCATTCATCGGGCATTATGGGTTCAGGAGGACTGATGTCCAGAGAAGAAACAGTCACCGAAAACACCATTAGCAGCCCTGAGAGAACAACTTTGATGTGCGATTCCATTTACGTCACCTTCACTCGGATTTCTGGAAGGTTTAGCAGATGATGGAAGTTCCCTTAGACTGTATAGATATAATGTTCCAGACGCTTTTGATCGTATAACCTGTTGCGACTGTTAATTACAAACCTGAATTACAAACCTGAATCAAAAGCCCGCCTTATGTTTGAGCAGATCCCGCCGCTGTTTTTTATCTGGTCGATGGTCGGGTCTTGGTGTTGCACCTCTCAGTGACTTGCGGGTTTCAGCCGCATCTTCACGGGCCTTGATGCTTTCCTGTGTTTCTTCATAAAGTTGTTGAGCCAACTCTGCTTTTTGACGCTTTTCGTTTAGCTCCTTAACGATGACCGTCTTCTCATCCCAGCCAACTCGCAGCTTGATAATATCATCCACCTTGGGCTCTTTTCCCGGCTTACACCTCTGACCATTAAGATGTACTTTGCCACCATCAATAGCTTCTTTGGCAATGGCCCTGGTTTTGTAGAAACGGGCAGCCCAGAGCCATTTATCCAATCTTATTTTTTCACTTTTTATCATGCTTTCAGCAGTTCCCTAAAATCATTTACGGCTGGATAATCACCGGTATTAATGGCTGATTTCTGACTGTCAGGGTAGCTTATGGTCAGAAGTTCAGCGATGCCATAAGTTCTTGCGGAATTAAGCACAGGTATACTGTCGTCAATAAACAGCGCCTTGCTCTTGTCCAGACTGATATCTTTTTCAAGCACCTGCCAGAATGTCTGATTTTCTTTTGGATAACCATAGTCGTGGGCGCTGATCAGTCGATCAAACCAGTGGGCCATGGAAAGCCGTTCCAGTTTCAGGGAGAGACTGTCCGGATGGGCATTGGTGATCATAATCACTTCTTTCCCCATCTCTCTCAATTGCTGCAGGAAGCTATCGGCGTGGGGTCTGAAAGAAATCAAATGGGCGACTTCCCGTTTCATGGCAATGATATCGAGGTCCAGTTCCCTGCCCCAGTGATCCAGACAGTACCACTCCAGTTTCCCATAACATTGTGAGAACCGTGGTTCCAGTTCTGATTTGGCCTGCTCCAGGGTAATGCTGTGTTTATCCGCGTATTTCTGTGGCACATATTCCAGCCAGAAATAGTTGTCGAAGTGCAGATCCAGCAGAGTGCCATCCATATCCAGAAGCACCGTGTGGATGTTGTTCCAGTTAATCATGATATTCAGGCTGTATTCCGGTGAAGAACTGTTAGAGTTAACTAAAAAATGGAAGTCATATAATGAGTCTGGGACATATAATACTCCTTCAGACAGAGGCAGGGAATAATGAACGAAAAACCTGAAATCACAGCGTGCAGGGAAATTGCCCGCACCCGGTTATTCCGGGTGGAAGAACTGGAAATGAAGTTTTCCAACGGCGTTGAAAGAACCTACGAACGGCTGGCAGGGTTTAACACCGGGCACCGAGCCGTCATGGTTGTGCCGCTATTGGACGACAATCGTTTTATTATGATCCGCGAATACGCATCAGGCACAGAAGATTATCAGCTAACCCTGCCCAAAGGACTGGTGGAGCCCGATGAAAGTCTGGTAGAAGGTGGCAATCGTGAACTAAAAGAAGAAGTGGGCTATGGCGCACGGGAATGGCAGGAACTCACCGAATTCACCCTGTCACCCAATTATATGAGCAGCAGAATCAATGTCATGATAGCCCGGGATTTATATGAGGAAAAACTGGAAGGGGATGAACCTGAACCCCTGATTGTTGAAATCTGCTCATTTGACCAGTTACTTGAGCTCAGTGCCCGGCCCGATTTCACCGAAGCCAGAGCACTTGCCGCCCTGTTTCTGGCCCGTGAGAAATTGAAAGCAGGTATACTCTGATGCTTGAACAATCCCTGATACAGGCATTGCGGAATATTTCCCGTGATGCCGGACAGGTCATCATGGACGTTTATCAGCGTGATGATCTTGATATTCAGACAAAATCGGATAACACACCAGTCACCCGGGCGGATTTTCAGGCCAATCATGTAATCGAAACTGGTTTGCAGGCCTTGAAGGTACACTACCCTGTTCTCTCTGAAGAATCGGAACATGCACCTTTTTCAGAACGACAGCTCTGGTCAAGATACTGGCTGGTAGACCCTCTGGATGGCACCCGGGAGTTTATTAACCGTAACGGCCAGTTCACCGTCAATATAGCCCTGATGGAAGGTAATCATCCTCTGTTTGGTGTCGTGCATGCACCAGTATCCGGCACTACCTACTGGGGCGGTCATTCTTACGGTGCATGGAAGCAAATTCAAGATGAGGCACCGACAGCCATACGACCAAGGAAATACAGTTCCGGTCAAACTCTGGCCGTATTGGGCAGCAGGAGTTATGGCACACCAAGATCCGAAGCCTTTCTGGAACATCTGAAATCACTCTATCCGTCACTGGAACTCAGAAAAGTGGGCAGCGCCCTGAAAAACTGTCTAATTGCTGAAGGTCTGGCAGATATCTATCCAAGGCTGGGCCCCACATCAGAATGGGATACCGCTGCAACACAGGCTGTTGTAGAAGGAGCTGGCGGTCTATTTCTTAATCCGGATGGGCAGCGTTTCAGTTACAACCAAAAGGAAAGCTTATTGAATTCTGATTTCCTGGTTCTGGGCGACCCGTCCATAAACTGGCCGCAGTTCTGGAATAAAACCCAGCTCGACAAGCTGGATTAAACGCTCAGAAATAATATTTCACTTTATCCGCTTCAATTCTCAGGGGCTTATCCTGATGTTTTTCAATCTCACCCTTGATGGTCACAGGGGTATGAAACATCAACCCTTTGTTCGGGATGTTACTGTCATCAATCTGTATCCGGATTTCACCGGTTTCATCCCTGAACAGATAGGTACTGCATTTGAGTTTCTTGATGATTTCACCCGATAACTTCACCAGCTCGGCATCATCAGAATTACTGACTATTTCGTCTATGTTCTGTTTCTGATATTTGGATAGCGTTTTATCAGGGGACTGAATGACATCGGGGGTTGGTTCCCTGTTTTCATCTTCCGACCAGCTCAGGGACGATATCAGGGCAATAACCGCTATTGGCCAGAGCAGTTGTTTCATAAGTTTCAGTCTCGTGGAATTAAATTGCATGAAAGACTCTTCGGCTGGCTTCCGGTTTGTTGTAGAGTTTCCCCCCTCAGTCCGTTTTATAAAAAGAAAACCATGACAGACTTTCGTTTCAATCTTGCATATGCACTGACAGCCATATTCTACCTTTCAACCATGAATACCCTGCCGGGTTATATCGGCGTTGGTTTCAAGGCTCTGCCGGTATTACTACTGCTTGTACCGGTTTTTCAGCATCTGGAAAGCTGGCCTCGAAAAGCCATGGTGTTTGCGCTGTTGTTTTCTGCGGCGGGTGATGTGTTGCTGGCGCTGGATTCTCATCTGGGCAATCTATTTGTTCCCGGATTGGGCAGTTTTCTCGTTGCCCAGGTTATTTATGCGGTTATTTTCTGGAAACATCGAAGTAATAAACCTGATCGAAAATGGTTTGCCCTGGCCTATATTCCCTTTGCACTGCTTATGGGAGTGATTATCCTGCCAGCCAGTGGTGAGTTGATGGTGGCCGTTTTCGCCTATCTTCTGGCCATCAGCGCCATGGTCACCGGTGCAGCCCTCTGCCGGAAACCATTGGTATGGGTATTTACTGGCGCGGTTGTATTTGCCGTATCAGACAGTTTGATTGCTATTAATAAATTCATCCAGCCCATTCCTTATGAAGGGTTCTGGATTATAGCCAGTTATTATCTGGCCCAATTTATGATTGTGACAGGAATGAAAAAAAAGGAGCCCGGATCAGAATGAAAACTATTGGTCTGTTGGGTGGCATGAGCTGGGAGTCTACCAGCAGCTATTACCGACTGATAAATCAGCAGCATTGGGCGGCCTGCATTCGGCCAGAATCAGCCTTTACAGTGTGGATTTCCATGAGATTGAACAACTCCAGTCACTGGGTAACTGGGAGCAGGCAGCGCGAATACTTGTCGAGGCGGCAAAGAACGTAGAGGCGGCTGGCGCTGAAGGGCTACTGATATGCACTAATACTATGCACAAAGTCGCTCCGGCTATCGAAAAGGCCATTAGCATACCACTGCTGCATATAGCCGATGCCACTGCAGACCAGCTGATCGCAGACGGTATTAGCCGTGTCGGTTTATTGGGTACAGCATTCACCATGGAGCAGGACTTCTATAAAAAGCGACTCTCAGAAAGGTATGAAATCGATGTACTTATTCCTGATGATGAACAAAGAGATGATATCCACAGAGTGATTTACCATGAACTCTGCCAGGGAATTATTCTGGACGATTCCCGCACGATCTATGAAAAAACCATCCAGTCATTGAAACAACAGGGGGCTGAGGCCATCATTCTCGGATGCACTGAAATTGGGTTGCTGATACAGCAAGCGCATTCTGAACTCCCTCTGTATGACACTACCGCGATTCATGCCGACAAAGCTGTACGCTGGGCTCTTGGAAATGACCTGCCGACACCTTCAATGAATAGTGGCTGACTACCACACTCACGAAGCGAACCTGTTGAAAGCACGGGGCGACGCCCCGTACTCTTATCTCATTTGCTGAACCAGATTGACAGCCTGACTCACTTTCTCGCCAATTGTTTGCCAGTCGTGCGTCTGAATCAGCGACCTCTGCACCATCCAGGAACCACCGCAGCAGAGCACCGGCTTCAGCGCCAGATAATCACCAACATTACTTTTGCTGATACCGCCAGTAGGCATAAATTCCAGCGACTGGTAGGGAGCGGACACGGCCTTCAGAAAACGCACGCCGCCACTGACTTCGGCCGGAAAAAACTTCACCAGTGTCAACCCGTGCATCATTGCCTGTTCCATTTCCCCCGGAGTCACAACTCCGGGAATGATCTCTATGCCTTGGCTTACACAATGAGCCACCGTAGCTGGGTTAAACCCCGGAGAAACCACCATATGAGCTCCGGCGGCCACTGCCTGATCCGCTTGATCAGGATTGAGTATGGTTCCGGCAATCATCAGCATTTCCGGAAATTCCCTGCTGATTCGCTGAATAGATTCCAGTGCTGCATCACTGCGCAGGGTGACTTCCGCTATGGGCATGCCATTGCTGATCAGAGTTTCAGCCAGAGGCAGGGCAGCATCAATGTCATCCAGCTGAATCACGGGTATGATGCGGGCTTTTTTCAAACGCTGGTAATAATCAAGTTTCATGCCTTAACCTGTTCAAGAAAGGCGTTAACATCCACGACCCGTGGAATCGGCGCCACTGCACCATATCCGGTAGTCGTCAGAGCGGCAGCGGCATTGGCGTAGGCAAGGGATTCCCTAAGCGACTTACCCTGAACCACCGAAGCGAAAAAGGCTCCGGAGAAACAATCACCGGCACCGGTTGCATCCACAGTATCAACCCTGTGACCTCCAATAGTGAAGCGTTCGTCAGCCGTTGCTACCATGGCTCCGTCAGAACCGAGCTTCAGCACAACCGTACCAGCTCCAAGTTTCAAATAGAAATCAGCAATGGCATCCGGATTTTCCAGACCGGTGAGCTGCCTGGCTTCATCAACGCTGGGCATGCAGAAATCCACCAGTCTGGCCGTTTCATGAATCACTGCCCGTGCCCGGGACAAAGGCCAGAGTTTTAGCCGAAGATTGGTATCAAAAGAAACTTTCGTGCCCGCCGCTCTTGCTATATCAATGGCTTCGAACACCGCATCGCTGGAGTTGCTGCTGATGGCATGGGTGATAGCCGATGTATGAAGTAATCTGGCTTTCTGAATGGCTTCTACCGGCAGCTGTCCGGGCTCTACCAGAGAAGCGGCAGAACCTTTACGATAGAACGTGAAGTGATGGCCACGTGCATCATGAGAAATAAAGTAGATGCCAGTGGGCGCTTCCTCATGACGTCCTACCAGGGAAGTATCAATATTTTCACGTTCCCATAATCTGACAAACTGATCACCGAACACATCACTGCCCAGGTGCGCCAGAATGGCAACCTTTGCTCCCTGGCGGGAAGCACTGACAGCAAAGTTAGAGGCATCACCACCGTAACCACTCAGGTATGAAACCTCTCCGATCTGACCAGGAACCTGACTGAATTCATAAAGTGGTTCACCGAAAGAAATAATATCAAAGCTCACTGAGTTTCCTCTTGTGTGTTATGCGGTGTTTAACGAAGAACAGGCAACATCAATATCAATATCACCGATAATAAGATCACCCTCATTAATAGTTACTTCACCAACCTGAACCGGCTCATTGGAGCTAAGAGTTTTGAAGCGACCCGGGGTAGTACCCGGGCTTACCGTTTTGGAAAATACCGGCGCTCAGACGTCAATGCCAAAACCATTCTCAGCCAGTACGGAATGAAAGTTACCGCACTCTCCTCAGAAGAAAAGCAGAAGAGAAAAAGAAATTGCTAACGCCTTAAGCGACAGGTCTCTGGAAAAGGCCTGCCAGCTGCTTCTGGCTCATATCAGCCCCAAGCATGGTGCATATTGGGAAGCGGATAATCTGGGGATATAAAAGAAGAACCGGCACGTCTGCTTCAATGTCTGTATTCGCACCGGGTCAATCATTGTTATCAGGAGAGGCTTCCTTACTGATCTCCAGCGCTCCATTCGCACCAAAGGCAAGATTGACCTGTCGGAGAAAACTGGTTCCTAATAGAACCTGATCAGCAACCCCGGTTTCACGCACTGTAATCAGGCTTTGTCTGGTAAAACATCCCACAGTGACTGTTCCTTCAAAAGAATAACAAACTACTTTCTTATTGGCGGTATCACAGATAGCCTTTTCTCCAAAGGATCTATAGCCCTCCAGACCAATTTGTCGGGCAACATAGTCACTCATGGATACACTGTTGGCACCAGTATCCACCAGCATGGGAAGAATATGGTTGTTCACGCTTCCCTTAACAATGAACTGCATGTTCATATTTTCGTAGACCATCATTCTGCCATTATCATCACATTGTTGGGCCAGTGGATTCTGCCCTATATTGTCCCACCAGTTCTTACCCTGTGTGTGCAGGGCACTGATCCCCTCTAGAACAATGGGCCAGTAATGATCAACCTGTTGTTTCATATCTTTGACCAGCTTTCCGGCTTTATCGACAATAGTGTCCACAGTTTCTGCCGCATAGACCTGATAGGTTTCAGTTTGCTGAACTCTTTCTTTGACTCCCTGATAAAGACCAGCGGTAAATTCTCCGTTATAGAGTGCCAATGCGGAAACCAGGGGGATAGATGCCAGCAGCTGCCCCATTAAACGGCAACAGCTGTCTGAGTAAGTATTTGTTTTTGCCAGTCGATCCGCATGCCTGGATTGACCAATGTTTTTTAGCGCCTCTCGAACTTTGTCCTCTTCGCTTTTTCCCCGTGCTCCGTATTTCTGCCTGAAGGAAGGGTTCAGCTGAACATCAACACCGGCAGCAGCAAGACCAGTCACAAAGTTTACGTAGCCAATAGGAGAAGCAGGAAGGGGGTGTTCAACCCGAATGCTCCGGGAAGATGGTTCTGGCTGGGCTAACGGTGTAGAAGTGATGGCCTGAACATGCTCCGACGAAAGCAGAAGACTGATATCAGCAGCAAACAGGTAGGTTAACAAGAGCTCCTGTGAAACTTCCTCAATGGATGAAACCGCTGCGATCACGTCAACCAGTGGCTCTCCCTCTGTGGCTGTCACAGTGTATATAAGCACTCCCTGATCACTCTGTTCCATAACCATAATACTCATATTCAGCATCACAGCCAGCTGCTGCGTTAAAATATGCGCTTGAACGCCGGTAGAGGGTTGAGTTAGATGTAAACTTTGAAATGCAATTTGAAGATCGGTCATTTCTGAAGAACCGGTATATATCTGGGTCAGGGAGGAAATCAACCGTTCCAGCAAAACAGGTCGGTCACGCATAGCCCTCAGTACCGCAAGGGCCCAGCAATGCCCTTCATCCTGCTGCCCCTCACAACTTTCTATCACTTCAAACTGCGAGGCCCACAGTCTGCTTTTCAGATCATTTAGGGGATTATCCCCATAAGCGGATAGTGACACCCACAAAACAACTGGGATCAATACTATTTGCCTGAAGCGCACCCGGAATGCACGGTGAAAGCAACAGATGTGCTCCAGCTGAAACATCATTAAACCCTTCATTCAACCCTTCATTCAACCATGGGTGAAGAAATCATTTTCTTCTCATTACCCCTGAAATAAAAAATCACGATAAGGGATATACCCAGATAATCCTGTACTTAGAGACTGTCGGTTTGTATAAAAGTTCCAGTTCAATCTGGCTTCAGAGGCTGATAGAGCAAAATCATTGGTTGTTCAGGTTTGATGAAATGAGGGGTTCCGGTTTATGTCCGATTATTACCTGGCTCGATTCATGGATGTCATAGAGAAATAGTTACAGGAAGATAAAAAAATCCTATGTAATTCTATATCCAAAGGATTTAGCGTTGCTACAAGGTAGTATGGGAGTGAAGTCCCGAGAGCTTAAACAAACTAAGTGATCGGGCCGGGCCAGCGTACCAGTGAACGAGCGCCGCAACGCAGTATTAACTTCAAAGGCGACGGGTATATACCCGCTAATAGCTCAACAACATTACGCTCTGAAATCCTGCCTTCCAAGACTGAACAGTGAATGCAATACCAGGGCACTGATAACAATTGCACCGCCCAATAAAGTTGATTCTGAAGGGATTTCACTGATCACCAGCCAGACCCAGACCGGCCCGAGGATGGTTTCAAGCAATATAAACAAGCTGACTTCCGGTGATGGAATTTTTTTGGCGGCGGCCCCAAGCAATAAAAACGCCACGGCATTCAACCCACCCATTATTATGAACAGGGCCGATTCCCGGAATGAGATATTGAAGCCCGGCATCAACCAGAAACTGATCAGTGCAACAAAAATACCACCCCAGGCTAACAAAGTAGGAACATGGACTTTCTCTGCACTGCGGATAATCGTCATATTGGCACCGGTCACACAGGCACAGACCAGGGCATACAGCATTCCAAGAGAGCCTTCGGTCGTCATTCTATCGGAAAACACAATGATAATTCCGATAATGGCAACTCCGATAACCAGCCAGGTGGACAACGACAGGTATTCTTTCAGAAAAAAGGCACTGAACAATGCAGCAAATAACGAAACGGTGCTCAGAATAACCAGGGCATTGGCAACTGAGGTATGGGTAATAGACATCACAAAGCTCATAATGCCAATGGCAAAAAAAACAGCACCAAGCCAGCCCCGTTTGCAGTTAGGCAGTAGCACTCCCGACGTTTTTACCGATTTCCTGCCGTAATGCTGGCAGAACAAAATCAGAAAAATAGTGCTGGTAATTATCAGCCCCCGCCAGAATAAAATCGTCCAGTCATCTCTATCCGCCAGGCGAACCAGGAGTCCATCCGGTGTCAGGCAGAGCGCGCCTGCCAGCGCCAATAGCACCCCCCGGCTTCTTATTGTCATTGTGTTTATCCATCAATCCGGGATGTTATTCTATTTATGGAAATAGCCTGTTATACCAACAACAAAACACCGTAAAGGCTAAGCTTGCTGTAATGGAAGGAAAAAGCAAGAATATCATGGATACAATGCCGCCCCTGCCTCCAGCCGGGAAGAAAGATTCTAAATCGTCAAACAAGCCGGACAAGTCTTTACTGGCAGCGGGTCAACATGATCATCGTCTGGTGATACCGGCAGAAAGCAGCAACTCTCAACCCTCAAAACAGGGAACGGAAGTCAGCACCTCAAAGCTCAGTGAATATGATGTATCCCTGACAAAAACACCTGTCTCTCCTCCAGACAAAAAAAAACCGGTTATACCTGAGGTAAGAAACGGCGGGAATTCACTGTATTCCCGCTTTCTAAAAACGCTTTATCAAAAAAAACAGCTGGTTGCACCAAAACTGCCCAAATCGCAGAATAGCATTCGGACTGGTCTTGATTTTATATCGTCCAGTCATGTAATCCCCATTGACGCCAGTAACTCACTGATGCCACATTTGGCACAAAGCACCCGATTGCTGCCAAACAGCCAGGCTCAGCACGACAGCAGTAGACAACTCTGGATGGGATGCCTGTTCGCAACACTGCATCCGGACGATGATCTTTATGATATAGCTGGTGAGCAGCTGCTTGAACAACAAAAATCGGTCATAAAGCGTGTGATGCTCAGCTTGCTTCTCACTGATGCAGCCAGCGGTGATCAGAAAGAAAACCACTTTACCCGCTTGACTGAACACCCTCTTGTGGCACTGATTTCCTGCGGTCAGCGAATAGGGCTTGAATTCGATAACATTGAAACAGCCCGCCAGTTTCAATCATTCCTGCTCACTGGCGACCCTGCCGCCAATCTTGCTCAACAGGTTAACTCCATAGCCTTTAAAAATGATCAGGGCCGCCGCCCGATTCAACCAAGGCAACCTGATAGCCCGGCAGGTATTTTCAAACGGATATCCACACATGATCAACGATTTCGTCACGACCATTGGGAGGAAATAAAGGCCATTGCAGCCCCTGGCGCTTTCGGGATGAACTTCCCTATGGGCGGAGTGGGCAATACCGTAGAAAGTGGCAAAAGGATACACCGTATTGGCTATGAGGGGCTGTTCGACGAAGATCAGCAACAGTGGGGAACCCTGTTGGTTAAACTGAATACTGACCCAGTATCCGGAACCGCCAGAGTCATGATAGGTGTTGAAGGCACGGCTCCCTTTAAATCCAACCATCTGGGTGCAGACCATGGAATTATTGCCTCCATAAAATCCTACTTTGGCAATATCAGCGATACCAGCGTTACCGGTCAGGACAAGGGGAAAAAACACGGGGTCATGGATTCGATGGGTGGAACCTGCGCCAGTGTCAACGCTCACCAGCTGAACCTCATTCAGAATGCCTGGGAAGTCAGCCGGGCACTACCATCAGAAGGTGAATTAGCCGCTTATGATGAATTGCTGCAGACAACCTGTCACAGGGAGCGTCAGGAAATTTTAGAACAGTACTTCCTGAATACTTAATGTCAGGTCATCATTATGCTGGAAGAATAGGCCGACGCCCCGGATCACGCCCACCTGTCTGGGTCAATCTTGCATGCGCATTGTTGATTGCCTTGAATTTCTCTTCCTGTGCTGCAGATACATCCTTAGAAGATTCAGGAAATTTATCCGGGTGATTTTCTAAAGATAATTTACGATAAGCCTTCTTTATATCTTCTTCACTGGCTCCAGACGGCAGCCCGAGAATATCCAGAGCTTCAGGCCGGAACAATCTGCCTGGTATGATATCCCTGAGAGCATCTTCCAACTCTTTTACAAAAACAGATTTGTTCATTGCACTGTAAATCTCTTGCACTTGTGCATTATCTTTCAGATTCCCGGCAATTTCTTCCTGCACAAAATCCCTCAGCGCTTCTTTACTCGCCGCAGGTAACTGAGCCCAGCATTGGGACGGACAGGCAGCAATAGCAACAAAGGGGGATTCCCTCATCAGCCTTCGGGCAATGATCTCCAGTGACACTTCCAGATCCGAAACACTGGGTTTCCCTGACCAGTAAGCACCATCCTTTTGTATTGCCTTAACAGTTTCAGGGGGTATTTTGGGCAAATCGTCCCCTGTATGATCATCAGACAAGCTATTCGGATTGCCACTGTCTGACACACAGCGTTCAGCAAGTGGCAGGGTTGATAGTTTATAGAGTCTGCTTTCATCGGACGCCTGATCTCGCCACTGAGCGGCATATGCCCGGTCAATCTCTGTTTTAATAGCCGAAATCGAAGCATTGTAATTTCGATTCAGGGTTTTAATGATCAGTCTCCCGGCTTCTCCGGAGTTCATGCCTGATTGTACAAATCGGGCACTTAACATTTGAACGATATGGGACTTTTGCTCTTGTGACAGATCTCTCGGTGTAACACGACCTAATCCTGATAAGTCATTTTCATCAATGGCTTTATGGATGGCATCCTGTTTGATGTTTGCATCTTCTACTCTAACCCTTGCATACTTCGTCACTTCATCTTTTGAAACAACAAGGTCGCCACTTTGCACATAATTCTGGGCATGTTCTTTGAAGCCTTTAAGACCTTCTTGTATGAACTTTTCCTCAATCAGGTCTTTTATACGGATTTTCAAGTGGCCCGGCATATGCTTTAACGGAACGCCTTGAGCCTTCGCCCAAACTTCATCGTCGGTTTTACTTTGGCACAGACCCGCTACGGCAACCAGATCGGCCATTTTCAGCTCTTTTTTCATTAATTCAGTGACTGTCTCGGCTGGTAAAGCATAGTGCTCTTTCAAATCGGTCTCTATGGCATCTCTTGCCACTTTAGGCAATTTACTCACAGAATCAGAAAATGGAACTGTCAGTGCGGATTTACCGGCAGCATCAGCATCCAGCATTTCCAGGGCTGCTTTTATTGCTTCGTAGCTACAGAGATAACTCCCCATATAACAATGAAAATTGTCAGGCCTGAGCTCTAAGCGGAGGTGGGCAAGTTTTTTCTTAATAAATTGATCTACGTTTCCCTTGATCCTTGAATAAGCATTAATAGTGTCCCTCAAATCGCTGGCACTGAGTTTATTCAGAGGATTCTGTTTGCTCAGCAAATAGCCATAACTTTTGCTGCTGACTCTGCCAATCCCTCTTTCAAACAGCCTCCTGAACGGAAAGTTCTTATGTCCGACCAGATCGAGAAAACGCCGCGTTTTCCTTGAGGGTAATTTACTCACTGTCCTGTTGGCAAAAAGCCCTGTGGGTACATGCTCAGCACTAACTGGCTTACCGGTGTGGGTAGTAACTCCGTTGGGTCCGCGAACAGTCATGAGATCCGTCTCAATATCAAGATGATTCCTTTAGTTTGGCAGATTTTTGGATGTTATGAGCAAAGGAAGATAATTAACAAGGTATGGATAGTTTATTTGCATTCTCATGACTATGAAAAATACTGATACTCCCATACCTTGGGGGACGATGATTCCGCACACCGATGACCTGAAAGACGACCTGTTTTGCTAAAACAATCTGGACAAAGTGCTGAATAAACAGAAAAACAGTAGTTTCAACTATCCGATTAAATGCTTTCCCCAACGCCAAAATACGCTATCACATCACCATCGGAATTCAGGGTAACATCAACTTTAATATTGATACGTTCATAGGGCAGAATATTGTAACGATACCCAAGCCCAATCACTCCGAGCCAGTCGTTGTCGCCAAAGGAAACATCTTCACGGGTTTGAGGATCTACGCCAAAACTTTTTCCCACACCGGCAATACCAATAAGAGAGGATTTATTCAGATAATCATTACCGGTATTGCTCAATCTGTGTCGGTACTCTGTTTCAAGATTGATCATGTTAGAGTTGATATATTCTCCCATCACAAACCCTCTCTGAACTTCCTTCCCCTGTCGTCCATAAGTGGTAAACGCACTGGACGGTGCTTTTTCAGCATCGATCAGATATCGCCCTGTCAATTTCGAAGCAATGATTCTGTTGGCATCACCATTGATGCTGTAGAAATAACGATAGTCAGTAAACAGGGAAGAATAAGCGCTGTCTTCATCATTCCCCAGCCAGTCTGCATGTGTCTCATATCTGGTGTCCCAGACAAAACCACTGTAAGGATAATAGTATTGATCCCTGGTATCCCATTTGAACCCGACTCTCATACCCAGATCATCATTGTATTCATCAAAAAAACCGGCCTGTTCAAGAAGATTCTGCTCACTGGCGTTATCTGCGGTATAACGTGAACGCATCCAGTTAATACCCGCACTCAGGAAGAAATCATCGAACAGTTTATAATAGGCATCGCCTTCAAAGCTCCACTCTTCCTTATTGGTATCTACACTTCCCAAAAGCGACATATTAGTGGAAGTACGGCCTCCCTCGGCAGTAAAACGAACTCTGTCTTCCATTAAAATAATATCAGCAGTCAGCTTTGCAATATAACTGCCGTTGGATGTGATTATGATAGGCGCGGCAATGGTTGAAGCATCCGACACAGTATCCTGATCGTCCGGGTAAAAAGCATACAGAGGCACCGCCATAACACCGGCTTTAATACTGGGATCGTAGAATGGCAGAACAATGGGTTTAAATTTATTGGTACGACCAGTTTCAGCTATTGAAGCATTGTCTGGTTGCTCTGCTTCCTTAATATCGTTTGCTTCTGCAGCATGACCTGTAGTCATCCCTAAAAACAGTAAGCTGGTTAATGCAGTGGTTAATTTGTTCATCAAAGGCACCCGATACTGAATGCCAGGGCATCAGATCATAAAATAGACAGCTTGCAGCACGAAACGATACGTTTGTTGTGCATGCAACAATTGGCCGCGTACCTTACGTGAGTGAAACAGGCTTGGCAATTTCGCGAATCGAAATAAGTTTAGTATTTATATAGTACTGCACAGTAGATTTTACCCTGATGTGCAGGCTGACATTCATACCCCGACAGAAACAGTTTTGTTATTATAAAGAATGACCATAAACGACTCTCTGGCACCTTATGACCGACACCGTTTCACCGGTTAAAATTCTGGACAATAGCCACTTTTTTATACTGGCAGTGTTGCATAAACAGTTTCGTGGCCGCAGTCAGCAACAGTTGCACTGCCAGTTTGATATCACACTGGAAATGCTCGGTGCCCTGAATGCCATTCAGTGCTATCAACCGGTAAGTCAACAACAGTTAAGTGATTCCCTGATGGGTGAACGCTCGGCTGTGAAGCGACTGGTGGATAATATTATCAAACGCGAACTGGTGGTTGTCAGCCGCTCTGACACCAACAAAAAGCTTCGGTTACTGAGCCTGACGCCAGCAGGAGAATCCATGCTGACAAATGCTAATACTGTCATGAGGGGACTGGGCGAGAAATTCCTGTCTGTCCTGACGAAAAATGAACAGGATCAACTGATGAGCATTTCCCGGAAGCTGGTTCTGGCCAATTGTTCGAAAAAAGATCAGTTTTGCTGAACTATAAATCGCCTCGCTTGAAGTTGTTCGAGGATTAAATAGTGGCAAGCTGATCGTTTCCTGAAAAGGATAAAAATGTATCAATTTCTATGAAATGGTATCAGGTGTGTAAATTACCTGACGCCTGTCTTGTTAACACCGATAAAATTGATATTCTGCCCACTGCCGTCACACTTCAAATTATTCATTGTTATAAGTTTCAGGAAGCAATTATGCCTAGAGTGTTTGCCATTATTCTGGCTGGAATGATGTTTTTTTCCATGCCTTCTTTTGCTCAAGAAAAAGAGCCCACTGATGATCAAATTGAACAGTTTTCCCGTCAGTTGAACGATATCAGACAACGTCTTAATCTCACCGAAGAGCAGGAACAGGCCATCAAACCCATAGTGAAGGAGCGTGCTGAACAACAACGTGATCTGCTAAAAACTTACGGCTTTGAGAAAGGTAAAAGCAAACCTGAGTTGTCATTTTCGCAGAAACGTTCTCTGGGCAAAAAAATGAAAGCCATCAAAAAAGATAGCAACAATAAAGTCAGTAAAGTTCTTTCTGACGAGCAGATGAAAGAATACAAGAAAATTCAGAAAGAGAACCGGGCCAGGTTCAAGGAAAGACTGAATAAAAAGTAGATAGGCCGCTGCTTTGCAAAATATTGGCGAGTTATTTTTTCATTCTTCATAACTCTGTACACAAAGCCGCTTTTTAGAAAGAAGTACTTTGGAAAGAAGTACTTTGGAAAGAAGTACTTTGGAAAGAAGTACTTTGGAAAGAAGCGCTTTGGAAAGAAGCGCTATAGAAGGACATTCATCACCAGCTACTGACTCAGCGCCTGAAGTTTCTTTCTGATTAATCCAGGTATGGGCGTAGATTGCTGATTGTTTCTGGTAACAAATACATGGGTAAAGCTGCCTGCGGCAACAGCCTCATCATGGCCTTTTTTAAAGATACCTAGCCGGTAAGTTACTGAACTGTTGCCCAGTCTTTCAATCCCCAGACCACCTTCCAGTTCATCCGGGTATGCAACAGAATTAAAATACTCACATTGAGATGCAGCCACCACGGCGATTATTTCACTGCTGCGAATATCCAGTTTGCCTTCTTTAATCAGAAAATGATTAGCGACAGTATCCATAAAACTGTAATAAACAACGTTATTCACATGACCATAAAAATCATTGTCATGCCAACGGGTTGTAATAGGAACAAAGTATTTGAATGTCGTTCTGGCTGGTCTATTTCGGGACATTGGATTTATTCCTTATTAATCCTGACATCAATACGCATTTCGATAAATCATCAGAGCATCGTCATATGACAATTCCCTTGGATTATTAACCAGTAACCGGGTTTGTAACATGGCATCACTGGCAAGAGTAGTCAGTGACTGTTCAGGAATATCACAGGCTTTCAGTGAAACGGGCATTGCCAGACGCAACATTAATTCTGACAGATAGTCGATGAATTGCTCAGCCTGCTCTTTTTCAGAACTCTTTTTATTACATACACCGAGATGCTGGCCAAGTGCTGCATACAACGATGAACAGGCTGGAAGATTAAATCGCATAACATGGGGCATGACCAGGGCATTACTCAGCCCATGAGGAATATGAAAATGACCTCCGAGGGGATAGGCCAGGGCATGTATACCTGCAACCGGTGAATTGGCAAACGCCTGGCCCGCCTGCATGGCACCTATCAACATATTCTGTCGTACTTCAGCTGATGCTTCTGGCCTGCAGGCAAGTTCAATATTGTCGTTTAACAGCCGCAGTGAACTAAGGGCTAACTGATCAGACAGAGGGTTCTTTTTATATTTTCCGGTAAACGCTTCAATGGCATGAACCATGGCGTCTATAGCCGTTGCCGCACAGATTGAGGAGGGCAAACTGGCCGTGAGTGCCGCATCCAGTAAAGCGACATCGGCATAGAGGTGTGGAGAAACAATGCCGCATTTTGTGGTTTCTCCTGTGGTGATGATTGCCACCGCCGTTGCTTCTGAGCCAGTACCTGCGGTGGTGGGTGCCAGTATCAACGGCAGGCCTTTTCTCTGAACCTGATCAACGCCGTACATATCCTGAATCGTCTGCTGACAATCAGGCCCGGCCAGTAGTGCAACCACCTTGGCCACATCCATACTGCTGCCGCCGCCAATGGCAATAACGGCATCAACCTGCTGTTTAAGGGCGAAGCCTGCACACTGTAAAACCAGTTTCTCCGATGGATCAGGCTTAACGTCGGTGAACAGGCTAACGGTAATATTATGTTTATCCAGATTTCGCAGTGCTGGCTCCAATAAACCAAGCGACTGTATCTGATGATCACTGACCAGTAATACCCTGTTTATTTCCCGGTCACTGATCATGGACAGAAGCTCAGACATTTCTGCGCAGCAGTGTTCGCCCACCACAACACGATTCACCGTATTGAATATATGCATAATCCTTACACTCCTGTGCCTGAAAACCTGTCACTTATGAAGCTGTTACTTATGGAGCTGTGAAACGCTGGCAATTTGTTCCGTTATGGCCTTAAGTCTCGGCACCACTTCATTGCAGAGAAATTCAGGACTGATGCGATATGCAGGACCGCCAACGTTAATGGCGTACACTTTGCCGTTCAAAGTGAGCGGCACCGCTACGGCATTGGTATCACTCTTCCATTCCCCCATGGACTGGCAGTAACCATGCTGCCTGAATTCCTCAGCTGCTTTTCGTATATCGTCGGCCCATGAGGTCGATTGCTCTTTCATGGATTCCTTGAGATGTTCAATAAAGTACTCTCTTTCATCTTCCGGAATAGCGGCAAGACAAGCTCTGCCTGCAGACGTTCTGGCCAGGGAAAGCCGTTCACCCACATCATTTCGAAACGAGAGCACTGACGCTGGCGCCAGATGTTCGATATAAATTAAATCAAGACGATCACGGGTAGCCAGCCCAACCGATGATCCACTGTCGTTTGCTAACTGCTGCATTAATGGCTTGGCCACAGCAAGCACGTCAAAATTTGACAGAAAGGTATAACCCAGTGCCAGAACACCCACATCAAGCTGATATTTTCCCAGCTGATCGATATAAGTGAGATGACCGGTTTTTGTCAGCGTGTGCGTTATGCGTGAAATAGAAGAGCGGGGGATTCCCGTACGCTCAGACAACTCCAGATTACCCAGATACCGATCACCTGATTTAAAAGCACGAAGCACATCCAGCCCTCTGGCCAGAGCTTCAATAAATTTACTGTCCTTATCCTGCATAATTCGCTGTTTACCAGTTTTTAAAAATTGCCGGGGCTATGCCCTGCCTGCCTGATCATATTTCTTGCGATGACAATTTGTTGTATTTGGGATGTTCCTTCATAGAGCCTGAACAAACGAACATCACGATAAAAACGCTCAATACCATAATCTGCCATATAACCTGCGCCCCCATGAATCTGTACTGCATGGTCTGCAACCCGCCCCACCATTTCAGACGCAAAGAGCTTGCAACAGGACGCTTCCAGACTGATATTTTCGCCCAGATCTTTTTTTCGTGCAGCATCCAGCACCATGGAACGGGCAGCATAGGCCTCCGTTTTTGAATCTGCAAGCATCGCCTGAATCAGTTGATGTTCGGCTATAGGCTGACCAAATTGTTTTCTTTCCATTGCATAATTCAGGCTGTCTTCTATCAACCTTTCTGCAATACCAACACAGACTGCAGCAATATTTAAACGACCGCGATCCAGTACTTTCATGGCAGTAACAAAGCCTTTTCCTTCTTCTCCACCAATAATACTGCTGACCGGTACACGACAATCTTCAAAAATAATATCGCAGGTTTCTGAACCTGCCTGCCCCATTTTTTTATCCAAAGCACCTCGCTCTATTCCTGGAGTATCTGCTTCCACAATAAAGGCTGTTACACCTTTCGCTCCGGCAATATCCGGATTGGTTCTGGCCATAACGGTGTAGGTACCGGCACGGGGTCCATTGGTAATAAAACGTTTTGTACCGTTCAGGATGTAATGATCGCCATCCCTCACCGCCCTGGTTTTTACCGCAGCAGCATCCGAGCCCACATCAGGTTCGGTCAGGCAGAAAGCACCGATTAATTCTCCGGTGGCATAACGGGGTAAATACTGCTTCCGCTGCTCTTCCGTACCGTCGAATACCAAGGCTGCCGAGCCTATGCCATTGTTGGTGCCCATAAGAGAACGGAATGCCGGGGATGTCTGCCCCAGTTCGAAGGCGACCAGTACTTCCTCCTCCATGGTCAGCCCGAGACCGCCATAGTTTTCAGGGATGGTCAAACCGAACAACCCCAGTTCTTTCATGTCATTGATAACCGACTCAGGAACAATATTATTTTCTGCCACGCTGTGCTCCAGCGGTCTCAGACGCTTTGCAACAAAACGTCTGATGACTGATATCAGCTGAGCAATCGTTTCCTCGTCTCTAATCATTTTTATTCCATTATTTCTTTTACGGGCTTTAAGATTTATGAATTTCAGAATAATATAAACTTAAATTCCGCAGAACGGAATTATAATATTGAAAATTAACAACATTGATAAAAACACTTATTTTGCGCTATGAAAACAGCAGGAAGTCTGGCAAATGAATGACGCCTATATCTATGATGGTCTGAGAACCCCCTTTGGCAGACACAGCGGCGCCCTTGCAGGTGTTCGTCCTGATGATTTACTGGCTCAGGTGCTAAAAACTCTCATTATCCGAAACCCGTTTCCCTCAGAATTGTATGAAGACGTTGTCGTAGGAAACGCCAATCAGGCGGGTGAAGATTCACGAAATATTGCCCGTTTCAGTGGGTTGTTATCTGGCTTACCAGTGAGTTCCGGGGGTATTACCATAAACCGGTTGTGTGGCTCCGGGCTGGCTGCTGTGGCTGATGCATCGAGAACCATCCGGTGTAACGAAGGTTCATTGCTACTGGCCGGTGGAGTGGAATCAATGAGTCGTGCACCACTGATTCTATCCAAAGCAGCCACCGCCTTTGATCGAAGCCAGACTCTCGCTGACTCAACCCTGGGTGCCCGATTTACCAACCCTCTTGTGATCAGCGAGTTCGGCAGTGACACCATGCCCCAGACCGCAGAAAACATAGCCGTCGAGCTCGGCATCAGCCGTGAAGCTTCAGATCGTTTTGCCCTGCGCAGCCAGCAACGATATCAGATTGCTCTGGAAGCCGGTTTTTTCACGGATGAAATTCTTCCTGTGACGATCCCCGGGAAAAAAGGAGTGCCGGACCAACAGATAGAAGACGATGAACATCCGCGTCCGGGTTCCACTCTGGAAAAGCTGCAAAAACTGCGCCCTCTGAACAAGGGGGGCATAGCTACCGGGATAGTCACCGCCGGAAATGCATCAGGTATAAACGACGGCGCTGCTGCATTAATCGTCGGAAATCGAGCCGTCGGTGATCAGTTCAACATTACGCCCAGAGTTCGAATTATCAGCAGTGCCATAGCAGGAGTAGAGCCTCGATTGATGGGGCTGGGTCCGGTAACGGCCATCAACAAAGCATTACAGCGGGCAAATCTGACGTTAAATGATATGGACGTCATTGAAATTAATGAAGCTTTTGCTACTCAGGTACTGGGTTGTCTGAAGCAATTGGGGCTGGACTTTGATGACGCCAGAGTCAATCCCTGTGGTGGTGCGATTGCTATCGGGCATCCCCTTGGCGCTTCCGGTGCACGTCTGGTTTTATCGGCAATCCGACAGCTGGAAAGAACATCCGGGCAATTTGCTGTCGTGAGTTTATGTATTGGGCTCGGTCAGGGTATAGCCATGGTTATGGAACGGGTTTAACCATTATTCACTAATAAATAAAACAACCTATTGTCCGGGAATTCATTGCATGATTGATCAACCTGAAAATCACCTGCCTGTCACTCTGGAGCTGCAGGAAAATATCGCCATCATCACCATTGATAACCCGCCGGTGAACGCTATGGCCCACGCCGTGCGTTGTGGTCTCAGGGATTGCCTGAACCAGCTCGATCAAACATCACCTGCCGGAGTTCTGATACGTTGCTCAGGAAAAACCTTTGTGGCGGGTGCCGATATAAGGGAATTTGATCGCCCTCCCATGGAACCTTCACTGCCTGAATTACTGGATCGGCTGGAAGCGTTGCCAATTCCTATTCTCGCAGAGCTACACGGCTCCGTATTCGGGGGCGGCCTTGAACTTGCACTCGCCTGTCACTATCGAATAGCACGCCCCGGAACCCGGCTCGCGTTTCCCGAAATCAATCTGGGATTGCTTCCCGGTGCCGGAGGTACACAGCGAGCTCCCAAACTGATGGGCAGTCTTTCTGCCATGGAACTGATGCTCAGTGGCAAACCGATATCAGCACAGCAAGCCCGGGAGCAAGGGTTGATTAATGAAGTGACGGATATCGATGCCATCAGCTGGCTGAAACAACGATTATTCGATAACGGCACTCAAAGAAAAAGCGCTCCGGGGAAAAACGCTGCCGTACCAAAGCTGGAGCCTCAACAGACCAAAGCCTTTGAGCTGAAAAGACAACAGCTTTTAAAAAAGAAGCCCTGGGATAAGGCCTCACAATACATTGTTGATTGTGTTGAACTCTCCCTTCAGTGTGAATACGACGACGGACAAACAAAAGCCCGGGAATTATTTGTGGAACTGGCCGGGTCGGATGAATCCAGAGCCCTGCGTCACCTGTTCTTTGCTGAACGCCAGGCAGCCAGCGTTAAAAACATTGCAGCCGGCAAAGCCAGGGATGATATCAGCCAGGTCAGTATTATTGGTGCTGGCACTATGGGGACTGGCATTGCCATGTGTTTTGCCAGTGCCGGAATAGCGGTAAATTTGATTGAGACTTCGGAAAAGTCACTGCAGAAAGGTCTGGAAAAAATTCGTGAAAACTATCAACGCAGTGTCGACAGAAATCGTATATCCGGACAAACAATGGACGTATGTCTGCAGAAAATTAAAGGCTCTATTCAGCTAACTGATGCGGCATTATCTGATCTTGTTATCGAGGCAGTTTTTGAAAATCTTGACGTTAAACAGGCGCTGTTTGAAAAACTGGATACCATCTGCCAGCCCGACACTATTCTTGCCACAAACACCTCCTATCAGGATGTGAATAAAATGGCTGCCGTCACATCGCGTCCTGAGAATGTTCTGGGGCTGCATTTTTTCAGTCCGGCAAACATTATGAAACTGCTTGAAGTGGTACAGGGCTCAGAAACCTCAGACAAAACGCTGGCAACCGCTATGTTTCTGGCCAGAAAAATCGGAAAAATACCGGTTATCTCTGGCGTTTGTTACGGATTTATCGGTAATCGAATGCTGCTGCCATACGCTCTGGAGGCGCAAACGTTACTATTGGAAGGCGCCATGCCTGAACAGATAGATTCCGCCATGGAGCACTGGGGAATGGCTATGGGGCCTCTCGCCGTTGCCGATCTGGCGGGACTCGATATTGGTTATAAAGCACGCAAAGCAAGAAAACTGTCCTCCGAAGAATCCGCTGGTTTTCGGGTGGCCGACCTGCTGGTTGAAATGGGGCGCCTCGGACAAAAAACAGGTGCTGGCTTTTATCGTTATACATCCGGCTCAGGTAAACGGATTGTCGATGAAAGTGTCTGTGAGCTTATCGAAACAGTTGCGGGATATATGGGAATTTCGCGTAGGACAATCAGTGACAGTGAAATTGTTGAAAGGTTGCTGAATGCACTGATCAGTGAAGGTGCTGATCTGTTAGAGGAAGGCATAGCCCGCAGAGCCAGCGACATTGATGTGGTCTTCTGTAATGGATATGGATTTCCGCGACATCGCGGTGGGCCAATGTATCACGCAGAAGTATTAAAAAATAAAAAGGCTGAAGCCTTATAACTTCTTGTTTTCCGGAAGAACGGGGAGTTGCTCAATAGCTCTCCCCCAGTGTCTGTCACAAAGTGTTTGTTCGTATTATGGGACTCACACCCGGCGACTTTCGCAAACATTTTACCGGTGCAACTTACAACAAGACAACGATCGTCGGATAATTCAGAAAGGCTTATCTTGAATTCAAAGATTATTGCCTGGTTTTTAAATAATCAAAACAAGATTGGTTCATTAAGCAGCTGGAAGGAAAAAAGCAGTATGGAGAAAGTACTATTTCATAAATCTTCAGGGTATTTTTGGAAGCCTGAAACTGTCATCGGCAATCAATGTAATCCCAAAAGATAATTGAGAATACACCTTGAAGTTCCTGATATTCGAAATAATTCACACATTTTTTTGCAAAGGAAAGCATTGAGAAAAACCGGTGATTTTATCACACTCAACATCACCTTCCAGAGCTCGTAACATTTGCCGATCAGTATGATGGGGCGAACACTCGGACGTACTGTAGTCTGTAGTCAAGCCAGTGCCAGAATCCATAAAGAGCAACGTTCAACAGGATGTCAGTCCGAAGACCGTCATCCTGATCATATGATACCGATCTTAACGAACGATCAGCTTGATGTCCTTCGGAGTCAGAGCCGGTGGGAAGTAGCTCAGGAATGTCTGCAGACCAGCCATGTCGCCTTTCTCGATGGAGAAAGTTCCTGCTTCTGCACCTTTGGCCAGAACCTGATTCATAGTTCCGCTTTGTCCCATCAGAGCTTCGTTCAGCAGAGAACGATTCAGATTAACGACAACGTCTGTCTTTTCAGGCATCTTTTCATAGAACTGAGCAATGCCGCGACGAATTTCCAGAGCGAAGGTTTCGCCGGTATCCGGAAGTTTGATAGCCAGAGTCATATTAGTATCCACTGACTTTTCACCGTCCAGCTTGCTTGTCAGCATGGCAAAGATGTTTTTAGTCGGCAGGGACTGCAGAACGTCAGGGGAGTTAAAGTTAACGCTGGAGGAGTAATCCATCTTGTCTTCCAGTTCTGCGGCAGCCGTCAGTATCCAGTTGCGCCAGTTAACATTAATAACCTCTGGTGCCCAGCCACGGTAAGCTTGAGCTTTCAGGTTACGGGCTTCCATATCCTTAGGATTGGTACGGATAACCTGCGTCATGATTTCAGCAGCCCAGGTGAAGTCTCCGTCTTTGATCGCCATTTTGGCTTCTTTCATGACGTTATCACGACCACCCATCAGCTTAACCATACGCTCAGCACGTTCGTCGTACTGCATAGGTTCCAGCGCCCATGGGTCAGCCTGAAAGAAACCAAGATAGCCTACGTACATCTGACGTACAGCGTGGTTAACGGTACCGTAGAACTCACCGTTCCATGGTGCATTAGCCAAATGCTCAGGCAATTTAACTTTTTCTACCAGTTGGTCCGGTGTCATACCCATATTCATGTAACGAATGGTCTGATCGTGAACATACTGGATGGCATCACGGTAATCGGTCAGTACAGAGGCAACATTATCCTGCCCCTGAACCGGACGACCATGGGAGTTAATCATCAACTCGGCATCCAGCTCACGCATTACGTCAATACCGCTGAACCACATCTGAGGGTTACGGAACTTAGTACCACGAATGGAGTGCAGGTTAGGGAAGTTCTCACCCTGTAAAACTTCTGCAGCGTGAATAATCTTCTGCTTCGGGAACCAAACAACCGTTTCATCTTTTGTTTCGGACGGAACGTTGATCAACTCAAAATCAAAACCTCCTTCCTTAACCACCAAACGATCTTTGAACGTCACGTTAGGCACGATAAAGGTCGTTGTACCGAACTGAGTTTGTGGACCCAGTGCATCGTTAACGGAACCGTCTTCACCTGGCTCAACATAAAAAGCAGCGGTGTAACCCGTACGGTGTCCAAGGATGGTACCAACATTAGAAGACCAGTTAGCTACCGCTTCAGTGACGCCTTCCTGAGCGTAAATTTTAACGTTGCCGGACTTCATATCTTCGTCACTAACAAAGGCACGTACACCACCCACATGGTCAAAGTGGTTGTGGGTATAGATGATGCCGACAACAGGCTTGCCATCCGCGTATTTGTCCAGATACTTCTTGGCAGCCAGACCGTGTTCCAGAGACTCACCCGGATCAACAATGATCACGCCTTCGTCGCCGACAATCATCACCGGGCTATCGAGACCAAAGCCGTAAGCCATGAAAATATTGTCATCGACTTTGATAATTCCCTGATCCATTTTACGAGCGTGTTCGGTCAGCTTAGGAGCCACCTTGTCGCTGTCTTTGGTGTAGCCCAGATTGATGCCGGTTTTTTCCATGACTTCGATGCGGTCGCCTGTGCCCCAAAACATATTGGAAGCATCTTCAACCATTTCTGCGTTAGCAGAAGAAATCATTAAGGCGCTGGCAACAACCGTGCTCAGCAGGGTACGTGTGAATTTCATAAGTAAGGAACGAGTCCGTTTTGAGGGAATACCCACGCATTCTATAATCCTGTGACACCGGTATCATTACGATATATGACAATTGACAGTTAACTAAAAGTTAACAATGATCACCAGAATCAGATAACGAGTTAATTAAGTGATTGATCTTCGGAACTATAATCTCAATCTTCTGTTGGTATTTGATACCGTTATTCGCACAGGCAGCATCAGTGGTGCGGCGGAGCAGCTGAATATGACAGCAGCAGCCGTCAGCAAGGCTATGTCCAAATTACGACAGAAAACACCTGATCCCCTGTTCATCCGGGATGGTCGAGGTATACGCCCTACCAACCACGCCATCATCATGCACCAGCACATCAAGGATGGTTTACGATCCTTTGAACAGGGACTGGGAAGCGGCATTGAATTTGACCCGACGGCCAGTGACCGGAATTTTATTATTGCCGGAGAAGTGTATCTTGATGACCTGCTGTATCCAAACCTGCTGATTCACTGCCAGCAACACGCTCCTTCTATCACTACCCGATTGATTCCTTCAGTGGATAGAACCGATGAAGCCTATGCAGCACTTAGCGAGCGACAGGCCGATCTATTTATTGGCACAGCAGTAATTAGTCATGCCTCAATTAAGCAGGAATGGCTGAAGAGTTTTGATATCGCCGTTGTCTGTGCCCGTGATCATCCGAGAATTCAAGAGACACTGACCAGAGAGCAGTATTTTTCTGAAAAACATATCTGTCTGGGACTTCAAAAACTGGATGAACGGATGGCCCGCTTATCCGATACCCCACTACCTCAGCGAAAAATTGCCTATCACAGCCATTCGCCACTGAGCACGCTGATTGCCGCCTCCAGGACAGAACTGCTGTGCACAACCCATCGTCGTTTGGCTCTGGAATGGTGCGATAAACTGGACCTTCAGATTCTTGAATTACCTTTTTCACTGAGGCCAGCACCGCATTACGTAAGCTGGCACATCAGTAAAAACAGCGATCCCGGGCTTAACTGGCTGCGACAACAATTAAAACTCCTGATGGGCACGCCAGAGTAATTTCTTAAGACTCATCATTTCTATGAGACTGTTGCCAATCAAAAACTGGTCGTTTAATGAAAGATTGGCATAGCGTGTCACTGCCTAACGGTGTTGGAGTAACCGGCTTATGGTGCTTCCAACACACGTGAATGTAACCGCGAAGTTTTGCAAAGATTGTCAAAGGCTAAGTCTTGCTGGACAAGGGCTCACGTTTAAGGATTATCCAGAAAGATTGGCATTTCATTCGTCATGTCTGGCAAAAAGAGGTTGATTTATCGTTAGGATTGGCAAAAAAACTGCCGAGTAGCACTGATAAAAAAGCCCTCTCCCTTGCCTGACAGTAGTTTGCCAATCCTTGTGGTGAACCGTTGTCAAACTTCACGATGACACTCAACACGAAATCATAGATCCACAAGATTACCTTTATCTTCCAGCCATGTTTTCCGGTCGCTGCTGCGTTTTTTCGCCAGAAGCATGTCCATTTTCTGAGTGGTTTCCATTACGTCGTCCAGGGTTAACTGAACCAAGCGACGGGTGTCTGAAGACATGGTGGTTTCACGAAGCTGCAACGGGTTCATTTCACCCAGTCCCTTGAAGCGTTGAACATTAACCTTGCCCCGCTTCTTCTCCGCCTTTATTCGCTCAAGCACACCTTCTTTTTCAGATTCATCAAGGGCGTAAAAAACTTCCTTGGCAACGTCAATTCTATACAAAGGTGGCATGGCCACATAAATATGCCCTTTCTCCACCAGGGGTCGGAAGTGTTGTACAAATAGCGCGCACAATAGAGTGGCAATATGCAGCCCGTCCGAGTCGGCGTCTGCGAGAATGCAGATTTTTCCGTAGCGTAAACCGTCTATATTGTCCGAGCCCGGATCAACACCCAGGGCCACAGAGACATCATGTATTTCCTGGGAAGCCAGCACTTCGGAAGAGTCCACTTCCCAGCTGTTCAGAATTTTCCCACGCAACGGCATTATGGCCTGGTATTCACGATCCCGTGCCTGTTTGGCAGAACCACCTGCCGAGTCGCCTTCCACCAGAAACAATTCGGTGTACTTCAAATCCTGACTGGAACAATCGGCCAGTTTGCCCGGCAGAGCCGGTCCCTGGGTCACTTTTTTACGGGCGACTTTTTTGGATTTACGCATGCGCTTCTGGGCATTATTGATGCACAACTCTGCCAGCAACTCGCCTTCTGCCGTATGCTGGTTCAGCCACAGGCTGAAAGCGTCTTTCGCCACGCCTGACACGAAGGCCGCGCATTCGCGGGATGACAGTCTTTCTTTGGTCTGTCCGGAAAACTGCGGATCGGCCAGCTTGGCTGACAACACATAAGCGCAGTTTTCCCATAAATCGTCCGGCCCAAGCTTTATGCCACGAGGCATCAGATTCCGGAACTCACAGAACTCCCGAATGGCTTCCAGTAAACCGGTACGAAAACCATTGACGTGTGTTCCTCCCAATGGGGTTGGAATCAGGTTTACATAGCTTTCGGTGAGAAGTTCACCGCCTTCCGGTAACCACTGAACGGCCCAGTCTACTGCTTCTTTTTCGCCTTTCAGGGAACCGGTGAACGGTTCAGCAGGCAACGTAGAATAACCGTGAGTGGTGCCTCTCAGGTAATCCTTAAGACCATCTTCGTAATACCATTCCGTGATATCACCGGTGTGTTTGTCTTCAAATTCAACCCGCAGTCCGGGGCAAAGTACGGCTTTTGCCCTCAGCACGTGCATCAACCGGCCCACAGAGAATTTTGCCGAATCAAAATATTGGGGATCAGGCCAGAAATGAACCACTGTGCCAGTGTTACGTCGACCACAGGTGTCTACCTGATGCAGTTCTTCGTCTTTATAACCATCTTTAAAACTGATGGCCAGAACCTTGCTGTCACGCTTTACCGTCACTTCAAGGCGCGTAGAAAGCGCATTCACAACAGAAATACCAACGCCGTGCAGACCTCCGGAGAACTGGTAGTTCTTGTTGGAGAACTTTCCTCCGGCGTGCAGGCGAGTCAGAATCAGTTCGACGCCTGAGATGCCATGTTCCGGATGAATATCCGTAGGCATGCCCCGACCATCATCACTGACTTCCAGTGAGTTGTCTTTATGTAATGTGAGCCGCACCCGACTGGCGTGACCGGCCAGAGCTTCATCGACACTGTTGTCTATGATTTCCTGGGCGAGATGATTAGGTCGAGTCGTATCAGTGTACATGCCCGGTCGTTTTCGAACCGGGTCCAGACCACTGAGTACTTCAATGGCTTCGGCGGTATAATTGTTTCCCATGAGTCCTTGCTTAAAAATAGTGGCTTCGAGCAGTGTAACGAATAGAGCCTGTTAAATCCAAGCAGCCATGACACCTTCCCCCCCGGAACCGAATTAAATTGTGCAGGAAGTATTCGTAAAAGCGATTAATTCCACCCGTTCCAATCTGCCTGACTATACTTTCGCCACCTGTGGGAATCGAAGAGCATCTGATGCCATTTTTATCCCAGATAATTGGTCACCCGCCAGACCATATTGCCATCATTGATTCTGAACAAGAACATAAATATGAATCACTGGTTCAACAATCCCGGCTACTGGCCAGCTCTTTAAAGAGTTGCCCACTCAACAATAACGCTGTGAATGAACGTCCACGAATAGCCTTTTTCGCTGATCGTCAGGCGTCATCAATGATTGCAATACTGGCTATCTGGCTTGCAGATGGAATAGCCGTTCCACTGGACCCCATGATGTCATTGTCTGAATGGCAATGGCGTCTTGATGATCTCAAGATACAAACCGTTGTGTATCCATCCCGCCTCAGGGCTGAAGCACACTATCTGGCACAGCTGGTCTCAATACATCTGGTATGCGTTGAAGCCAATAAGGAGCGCTGTATTGTTCCACTGAAACTCGGGAGCCCCGATGATAGCGCAGTCATATTATTCAGCAGTGGTACTGACAGCCATCCGAAACCCGTGGTTCACTCTTTTTCATCCCTGTCTGCCCAGATGAAAGCCTTGAGTCAGGCGCTCGACTGGCAACCCGGAGATCATCTGCTGCATGTTCTTCCCCTGGCCAGTACTCACGGGTTAATTCATGGTTTACTCTGCTCCATGGCGGCTGGCGCCTGCTGTCGATTAGTGGATACGTTTAAAACCGATGCTGTCTGGAATTTACTGGCATCCGGCGATACAACCCTGTTCACAGCTGTTCCAACCATTTACCAGTATCTGATTGATGCCTGGCATAAGACATCGGATCAACAGCAAATCCAGTGGCAACATGGATTAAAACACCTTCGCCATGCCATCGTAGGCTCAAGCCCCCTGATGCCAGAACTTCAGGAGCAGTGGTCTGAAATCAGTGGCCAACCACTCTGGTTTCGTTATGGCAAAACAGAGTGTGGAATGATTCTCTACAATTCGATGGCTGAATCGCATCAATCAGGGATTACAGGCATTCCGCTGCCTGGCATTAATCTTCGACTGGTGGACGATACGGGCAGCGAAATTACCACAGGTGGTCCGGGTGAACTGGAGGTAAGAAGTGCACAATTATTTAAAGAGTATTATGGAAAAGCTCAGTTGAGTCGTGATGCCTTTAACCATGGCTGGTATCGAACCGGTGAACTGGCCATAAAAAGAGAATCCGGCGACTATCAACTTCTTGGGCATCGTAATCTGGATATTATCGAAAGCGGCGGTTACCGTGTATCAGCACAGGAAGTTGAAGCTATGCTCGACTGCCATCCGGGAGTCAGCGAATGTGCAGTACTGGGCACGCCCTGCGACCGGTGGGGTGAAGCTATTTGTGCCTGCATTGTTCCAAAAGCCAAGCCACTGGATCTGAGTGAACTGAGGGACTGGTTATGCCCACAGCTGCCCTCTTACAAATTGCCAACCCGTCTTTCAGTGCTGGAACAAATGCCCAGAACATCAGTGGGTGCCATTGATAAACCCGGATTAAAACGAGATTTAAGCCATATACCCCAAAAGCTTTATTGAGACTATTTCCATCGTCTTCAATACGCCGGTGCATTGACATGAATATACCTGGACAACTGGAAATACTGGTAGTCGGCAAGAATTCAAATCACTCTTATTTTCAAAATAACAGTGATTTGAACAACATCAGGAAACACCAAAGAATTCGAAAATTACCGGTAGCATGCGCTCGTAATCAACAAAGCTGTGATCGCCACCCTGCTGGATAATTGAACGACAGTTTTTATATTTATTAACAGCCAGGCGGTAATCCAGCACTTCATCGTCTGTTTGAACCAGTAAGAAAATATCTTCCGGTGTTTTCAGTTCTTCAACTTCTAACTCACGCAGCTGTTCAGCATGTCTATGGGTCAGTGTCCAGTGCTCTTCGGTGTACATATTGACCTGGGGGCCAAGAAATTCCTCAAAGCGTTCATAGATATTAACGGCAGGATTAATCAGTACCAGTTTAACCAGACTCTCGGAATTCCGGCTCAATAGATAATCCTGCAACCAGGTTCCCAGAAAACCACCCAGAGAGCTGCCCACAATGTACACAGGGCGTGAGCCGGCATCATTGACCAAAGATTGCAGCAAAGAAACAACTTCATCGGGTTCCACTGGAAGCTGGGGGATTTTCACCTCCAGGTTCAGGGACTGCGCCCGGATAAACTCTCTGGTATGCCGGGCTTTTTCCGAAGCCGGTGAACTGTTCAGGCCGTGCAGATAAATCAGTAGTGGTAATTCATTCATTGTAATTTTTCTTTGAGTCGAGAAATGAAAACATAATGGCAACCAGACGTTAGCTGATTGACAATTCAGGAGGAATGATTTTGGGGTTATTGATGCATATCCGTTTCTCCCGGGACAGTTCGCCACTTATGATGGAGACCTTGTTTTTAGCCACACCAAACGCCTTGGCGATGAACTTGATCAGATAAGCATTCGCTTTGCCATCCACGGGAGGCGCCTTGATTCGAATTTTCAGGCTGTCACCGTGCAATCCGGAAAACTCGTCGGTTTTAGCTTTCGGCTGCAAGTGGCATTTGAGAATAAGGTTTTCATCCTGCCATCGATAATAGTGCATTTTTGATATCTGAATTTAAATATGAACAGGGGTGATCTACCCAACGTCATTGGTGATGCAAGTCGCCCCGCCACCTCCAAAGATGAGCATATGCTAAACAACGTCAGGAACGTTGTCAGTAATCCCTTGTTAATCCAGTATCTTCTTAATCCAGTATAAAGAAGACACCTTATTCACTAAGGGGGTGTGTGATTTAAACAATGTCAAGAAAAACGACTACACTAGTATGGTCGTATAGGCTTTTTGGCGTTGAGAAATATGTACAGCTCAGTCCTTTCATCCAACGATGAAATCACAGAAATCGTTATCAAAATCCCGCACAATCGCTCAATGGTGGATTTCGAAAATCATTTGCAAGATGCCTTAAATGAAGCGGGACAACTGGGAACAAAAAAGCAACTTGAGTGGCTTGATACTGACGGTTCTCCCATTACGCTTGGCAATGTTCGGTTGACCAGTAAAAGTAAAAAAGAATTGAAGGTTTATGAAACTCCATGGGGAGCGGTTAGGGTCAATCGTTTTATCTATCAAAGTCGTGAAGGCGGTGCTATTTATTGTCCCCTTGATCAATCTGCACGAATTGTTGTTAATTCAACCCCGCGACATGCCTGCATGGTCAGTTGGAAGTTTGCCCACATGCCTTCCACTGAAGTAGAGCAAGATTTTCTAAGAAACCACGGACGTAAAATCCATCGAAGAACCGCTAAAGACCTGGCAGAAGTTGTTGCCAGTATTGCTCAGGCCAAAGAAGAATCCTGGACTTATGAATTACCGGATTTACCCGAGCCAGTAGCCACAGTTAGCTTGGGGCTGGATGGTGCAAACTTGCTTTATAAAGAGGGCTACAGAATTGCAATGTGCGGAACTATTGCGCTTTATGATGAAGAAGGAAATCGAATGCACACGGTGTACGCTGCCGCTGCCCCCGAATACGGAAAAGAAACTTTTATAAGGCGGTTCTCTTCTGACATTGAGAAAATGAAGTCTCGTTTTCCTGATGCCACTTACGTTGGAGTTGCTGATGGGGCGCCAGATAATTGGACGTTTCTTGAGCCTGTTACATCGATTCAAATTCTGGATTTTTATCACGTTAGCGAATATGTGGCAGAAGCGGCAGAAGCTATATATCCGGGTAAAAAAATGCAGAATGAACGCAAAGCCTGGTTAAGATCAACACTGCACGAATTAAAAAACACCCCTGGTAAGGCAAAACGTTTATGGTTGGAATTAAAGAAAGCAGCTCCCGGGAATAAACGTCTTGTTTCTAAAGAAAAACTGGATAAAGCCAGAACTTATTTCAAAAATCACTGGCACCAAATGATTTATCCAGAAGCGTTGGAAAACAAGTTACCAATTGGTACTGGTGTAACAGAAGCTGCTTGCAAAACGCTGGTTAAGCAGCGCATGTGTAAGTCAGGCATGCGATGGAAGGAACAAGGGGCGTCAATGCTATTAACATTACGAGCTCTGGCGAAGTCAACGGGTTATCGGGATGCTTTCTGGTCGAAGATGGATCGCTACGGGTTTCCAGTGGCTCACAACCTGCATGCCTGACATTATTCAAGCCACACACCCCACTAAGGTATCTCCCACGGGTTTGATCTTTCTATCCTTTCTCTCTGAGATGAACAAACCAGTTACTTAAACCCACCATGACACCACCGCCGATTATATTGCCAATAGTGACCGGGATCAGGTTCTTGAAAAAGATATTACTGATATTGATAACGTCAAAATCCGCTGCCGTATAACCAATGGTTTGCCAGAATTCAGGACCGGCAATGGCTTTCACCATATACCCCATTGGCAGCAGGTACATATTGGCCACCGAGTGTTCAAAGCCTGCAGCAATAAAGGCGGCAACGGGCAAGAGACAGGCCAGCATTTTACCGGAGGCTGTGCGGGCACTCAGCGTCATCCAGTAAGTCAGACAAACCAGCAGATTACAGAGAATGCCCAGAACTAAAGCTTCACTGAATGTGTGGCTCAATTTTGCCTTGGCAATGTACATGGATGTTTGCCCCACCAGACCATGCCCTCCTTCCCAGACGCCACCGGCAACAATGAGTACGGCGAATAAAATCGAACCGGCAAAGTTTCCCAGATAAACCAGGGTCCAGTTTTTTGCAATGTCTTTAAATCTTAATCTGCCGGTGGCCTTGCCCATTAACAGCAGGGTATTACTGGTGAATAACTCTGCGCCGCACAGCACCACTAGCATCAGGCCGGTACTGAACACCAGCCCTCCAATCAGTTTGGCCATACCGTAAGGCATGTCTTGGGAACCAGCGCTGACGACGGTATAGAACATTCCGGCAATGGCAATGAAGACACCCGCCAGTATCGCCAGAACGATGGTAATTTCCGGGTGTTTTCTGGCTTTGCCAACGGCAGTCTGTTCCGCAAGTTGAGCCATCTCTGCCGGAGGCACTGCACCGAATTGCGGTGTGTTCTGTGTTTGCATGGTTTTATCCACAGCCAGTCAATTAAAGTCGGGGGAGTCTATCAGTGAGTCGAACAAGGTATTAGAGTGGCAAGTTCAGAGGGCCTTGCGTAAAACACCTAAAGAATAGTTGATTCCCTGTAAAAATCAGAGCAGGATAAGTGTATAGGCGCTCATCCATATTTCTGATAAAAGCCATAAAACGCATTGATACATTCCTGACAAATTTTCTGCAATTAAGCCGTAATAATTCAGCCAGCACATTCCCATAGAAAAAGGGGGGGACGGCATAATGAACGGTAATCTGCTGATATTATCAGTAACTCTTATCCCGATTGTTTTTACGCACACCGTAGAAGCAAACGATCTACCTGAAACCAATCAACCTGAAGTCATAAACGATATCATTACCAATGGCATAATCGAATCGTTATCACTGGCAGACCAACAGAATGTACGTTTGAATTACCAGCCATTTGATAGCGGTTTTAACCTGTCGGTGGGTACAACGCAATATTCAAACACAATAGAAAACACTCAGAGTTACACTCATTCCCTTACCTATAATACAAAAACCTTTCTGGGCGTAGGGTGGAAGCAATTGGTCAAGGATGTCCGCTTTGAGCTGGGTGCGTATTATCAGACTGAAAGTCAGTTTGATAACCTACGGCAGTCTTATCAGGTTGATCCACTGGACAGTGGACTGAATAATACTTTTTCAGAAAACCGGGTAACAGGCTGGCAACCGGTAATAAGCCTTGATATGTCCTATCAGTTTTAATAAGAATCACACTCTGCAGAGCATAAAAAAAACCACCCTGAAGGTGGTTTTTTTATCAGCCAGTATCACTACTGGGTTTTAATCTCTTTTTCTACAGTAGTAGCAGCAATGGTGGTTGCTGCTGCTTTCTGGTCATTCATAGTATTGATGTGCATACCTTTCAGAACATTCAAGGCCTGGCTTAACTGATAATCGTCTGCCAGCAAAGCTTTGATACCCTGCTTTTCCTTGTCCTGTTCTTTTTTGGCCACCTCATTCTCATCACCTTTATTGCCGTTACTCAGATGCCCCTGTAAATCAGCTTCCTTATAATGGGCAGATCCTTCGATAGGTGTCACCTTGGCACGCTGCAAAACAATATCCGGCTTAATACCTTCAGCCTGAATCGAACGCCCTTTGGGGGTATAGTACAGTGCGGTGGTCAGCTTCAAACCTTTTTCGGCATTGACACTTAACGGCAGAACAGTCTGTACTGACCCTTTACCAAAAGACTCTGTTCCCAGTAGAACTGCTCGACGATGATCCTGTAAAGCACCGGCAACAATTTCTGATGCGGAGGCAGAGCCGCCATTAATCAGTACCACCAGCGGTACGCCTTCTGATGGATCTTCAGGCGTGGCGTTAAAGCGCAATTCAGAATTGGCTATGCGACCTTCCGTGTAAACAATCAGGCCTTTTTTGATAAACGCATCAACAACCCCTACAGCAGCCTGCAAGACTCCGCCTGGATTATTGCGTAAGTCCAGTACCAGTCCTTTCAGCTTGCCTTCACTCTGCTTCTTTTTCAGCTTGTTTAAATCTTCAACCAGCTCTTTACCGGTATCTACCTGAAACTGGCTGATACGAATATAGCCATACCCGTCTTCAAGGGTTTTTGCTTTCACACTCTGCACTTTGATAACAGCACGATTAATGCTGATTTCCAGTGGCTTGGGTGTGCCTTCACGGACAATGGTCAGATTGACAGGCGTTCCTGCCTTACCACGCATTTTGTCCACCGACTGCATCAGGGTCATACCTTTTACCGATTCACCATTCAGCTTAATGATCAAATCCCCGGACTGAATACCCGCTTTCGAGGCCGGCGTATCATCAATAGGAGCAATTACCTTGATAAAGCCATCTTCCATTCCTACTTCAATGCCCAGACCACCAAATTCCCCGGACGTGTTCACTTCCAGCTCTTTAAAATCTTCAGGCTTAAGATAAGCAGAGTGCGGGTCGAGGCCACTGAGCATACCCTGAATGGCATTTTCCAAAAGTGTTTTGTCGTCTACTTCTTCAACGTAGGCCGATTTAATTCTCTGCATCACTTCAGTAAATGTCCGTAACTCTTCCAGGGGCAGAGCACCCTTCTTATCCGCTTCTGTATTTTCATCTGCAGTTTCTTTATTTTCCTCTGCAGCTGCTGAAACAGCGGGCTTTGGTTCTTCCTGAGCCACAGGTGCAGACCAGGCCATCATGGAGGTACTGGCAATACAGGCTATAGATATGGCTTGTAAGAATCGGTTTAAACGAAAGGTCGCTGTCATAAAAGCTCCTGCACGCCTTATTCGAAGGTTTGAAGTATAGCGGTTCTGTATTACCGCCAGCGGGCATAATGAAATCCGGTTGCATAAACAGTCATAAGCGAAAGAACCAATATTCATTCTTTTCGGATATGATATTCTTCTGCAATAAAAAGACCGGGTTAAAAATAGTTATCGGTTGTGTCTGATGAAACTGCAGATGTTAAGCAGGTGAAAAATTGCTTTCGTCTATTTTTGACGGTGCTTATCCACCTTGCTTATCGGCTTAACCATTTTCCCGGATTCTGTGGTCTGCCATTTTTCCGCACTTCAAAATAAACACCCGTTCTGCTCTGACCGCCTGTCTGTCCACTATGAGCCAGAGGTTCACCCGCTAACACGATGTCACCTTCTCCCTTCAGAACAGTCTGGTTATGAGCATAGAGTGTCAGGAAATCATTCCCGTGATCGACTATAGTCAACAATCCATAGCCTCTCATCCAGTCAGAAAAAATCACCCTGCCATCATGCACAGCTTTAACCGGAGATCCAGGACTGGCTTCGATAAATACACCATTCCAGCGCATTCGGGTGTCAGGCCGCTCCTGGTTATAACCAAAGAGTACCTTGCCTTTAACAGGCCAGGGCATCTTGCCCCTGAGATCATTGAAAGGACGGCTGCCTGACAGTGAACGACTGGTAAGCTGTGCCAACACCTCTTCTAACTGTTTTTTCTGATTTTCCATCTCATTCAGCTCACGACCACCCTGCCTGCGCTTCCGGCTGATCATGACCAGCTGTTTGTGACGTTCCGCCTTCTTCTGAATCAGGATTTCATTTTTCTTTTCAAGAATGACTTTCTGACGGGACAGCTCTGTGACCAGCTTCTGTTGTTGTTTCTCAACAGAACTCAGCTCGGTAATCGTGGATTCAAAGGACTGAATCGCCCTGAAATGAGCATTCTGAAGGTGCTCAAGATAGACCATCTGCCGGGATATATCTTCCGGATTTTTCTGGTTCAGTAACAGCTTCAATCGGCCTTCACTACGGGTGAGATACATGGACCTCAGGTTACGGGCAATCTGATCTTTCTGTTTACTGCTTTTTGCCGTCAGCGTCGTCTGACGGCTCTGGAGCTTTTTTATCTCGCCCTGCCCCTCCTTCAGGCGTTGTTCAATGGTGCGAACCTCTTTTTGCAACGTGCTGATGCTCGTATCATTTTTTTGTACCTGCTGCTGAGCTTCAGTACGGGCCTTGTTCAGGGTTTCGAGCATTTTTTTCATCTGTTGAATATCATGACTCAACGTCTGTAATTCAGCTTTCGTATCGGTTTGATCCGTGTTGGCAGAACTGTATCCTGCGCCTGCCATCAATATCAGTACCATCAACATCAGTACAACAGCAAGAATGGCAGATCCAGTGAGTTTCTTCATTGGAACGTCTGTGATCTCTGGTAAAGGTTCGATCAATTCAGTATGCCTTTTATTGACCGTCAGATAAAACAAAAACACGGAACAAATAAAAACTTGCACGATGTTGACCATAGTTGAACTAAATTAAAAATAGATAAGGAGTATACGGATAGCACAAGGATTGCATGACATGTCTTCAACGCCTCTTGGCCTTTTATCAGAAATACAGGCAACAGCACATCAATACACACTTCATGGTCACGGCGATGCGATCTCTGATTTTGATACCAGCGCAGGCCTTACGCTCTTGTCACAACCCCTCTTGTCACAATCGCTCTTGTCACAATCGAAAGCATCAAAACCGGACAGCTATTCTCAATCGGCATTATGGAATGAAACTGGCCGCCAGGTGCGACCACATGCGGAGAAAATCAGAATACTGTGTATTGAGACCGCCAACAGGGCAGATGAACTGGGTAGAACATTAGGTTTGGATAAACGGTTTGCCCGTCATATTGAAGCTCTGGACTGGCATGCACTGACCATAAAAGAGCTGGCCCTCGAACTGGACGAACTTCTCAAGAGCAAGCAGGGTCAACTGCTCAGTTCTCTGGAAGCGGTAGAACAACACCTGTTAACGGAGGCCAGTGACTCATCTGAAGCTTTCAGGGAATCCCTAAAGAGTACCTGGACAGAATTTCAAAGACTCATGGGAGGAAATACTCAGGAGAACCTCAACCTCTTTAAGCAGATGCTTAACGATACCCTCTCCCAATACCCTGAGCCATTTCCCGCTTCCGAAGACGTGTCAGGGACAAAAACACCCAATGGAAAAACCAGCCAGCTGCGGAACCAGTTTAATAACTTTTGTTATGATGAAGATTGTTATGATGAAGATTGTTATGATGAAGATGAAGATGAAGATGAAGAAGATGAAGAAGAAGAAGAAGAAGAAGAAGAAGAAAACCGCGTGAACCATCAGACTGCCAACAGCAGTCCCATGATAAACGTCCAGAATGAGCCAACTCTTCCTGCTTCAGCGTCTAAAGCCAGTGAGACTATAGAATTCAAGCACACTCCCTATATCAATAAAGATCAACCTGATGCATCGACTCCAGAGAATAAACACGATGTCGACTTCAGCGAATACAGCCCGATAATGTCTGACGCCGTGAACAAGGAAGCACTGAAAGAAAAAAAACTGATCAGGAGTTCCCGGGAATATCAGCTTCTCTGCGACAATCTGGGACAGAATTATATGGAATGGCCAGGCGTCGTGCCGAGACTACAGGCTTTTAAAAATTTGCAAAAAATCAACCCTTCTCTGAACGCCAATGACTTCGTCATACTTATGCGCGCATTACCAGCCAGTGAGCAGGAGGACTGGTGCCAGAGAATTAACGCTATTCCCGAAACAGCTGCCTCCAACAAACTCATACCCCATTGTCGGGATGCCCTGTATCTTCTTGCCAGCCATAGCCATGTGGATCCTCAGATACTGGCCATCATTCGTTCTCTGGAACTTAATGCTCTCTCCACATCGGACATACTCCACCAGCTTCAGGCTCTCAGCACCCTTTTTCAGGGTCTTGAAGGCGTAAACCTAGAGCACCAGGTTATGGTCTTTCTTGTTAACGAGCATCTTATTTCAGAGAATACCATGGAGAGTATTCAGGAAGCCTGGCACGATCCCGATCAGTTGGCAGAACTGCGGAATCAGTTAATTACCAGCGTGTCAGAGAGAAAAGATAATAACCGCCAGATGTTGGCCGAATACCATCAGAGCCCGGCTTCTGAAAAACTGAAACAGCACTATAGCCTGAAGCCAAGTCAGACCTGCACCGGGAATAACAGCTTGTTTCAAGCCATAAGCCGACTCTTTGGCCAGCCTTCCGGAAAGATACAACAGAACTGCGCTACCTTGAATGGCACATTGGCTTCCCCGACAGATGCCGAACTTAAACAACGATTCGCCCATGTGACTCTATCTGCAGATTCGTCAGAAATAGCTTTGTCAGAAGCCGGTTCACCAGACACCGATTCACCAGACACCAAAGTATTAAGTGGCATCACCAATAATCAACTCATCGATGATATTCAGAGCCTGAGACAAATCTGTATTCAATACGGCATTCCTGCGGTTCTTGTTTTTTCTGCCTCCAAATCAACAGAATTCACTGGTATCTATCCATCGGGTGAACTGTTCAGCAGCCAGGAAGCCATTAATGATCTGGCCAATCAAACAGGCCAGTACCCGGTAGTGCTTGTTGCTAGCCACAATGGCTGGTTACCTATGATTCCTTCCTGATAAATATTCAAACAGACAAAAAGTTACCTTTGTTTTTCCGAGCTCTGCATTCCCGCTCTCCCTGACAATATTGACAGTGCCTCTAACAAAAAAGGAACTTCTACCTTTTTTATCTTTCTATATCTGCTCGTACAGGAATGTTCTGGGAGTTTATGGAATGAATCCGGCAGGGGTGCAAGGCAGGGTAGAAGGCCCTCAAAATCACAGCTTTTCAGACACGAGCTGTTCCTCAAATCACGTTCTCAATGAAAGTGACATTTGTGACGCTGTAAAAAAAACCACCGGATTCCATATCATCGATGGAATGGTTCATTCCGTTTTTCATTTACCAGAAGAATTTCAAAAGCAGTTGTTACCCTCAGAACTGATCAGAGACTTTCAACAAGCGACTCATTCACGAACCATCAGTCATTTTCAGCTTCATGATCAAAACCTGACGCCCGTTGAAGCCAGCAAACTCATAAAAGAAGTGATTCAGGAGAGAAGAATTCAGTCATTCAGTACCCTGCAGCTCAGTCCGAATATAGAACCCGCTTTTAAGAATACTCACTTTTTTTCCTGGAAATCTCCGAAGAACAAGTCTGCAACGATGTCACTACCTGATCCGTCGGGGGTTCGTGAAGGACACAAAGTCGTAATTTTTAATTCATCCGCAGACAGGTACTTAACCATCGCCTCTCCAGATCAGGAGACTCCAGATCAAGAGACTCCAGATCAAGAGACTCCAGATCATAAGACTCCAGATCATAAGAAATGCTCTGTTAAATTGAAATATGGCGCTGCCTGTATTTATACGGCAATGCAATCCAAAACGACGGGAGCAATGGAATGGACGCTGGCCGGGCAATATGTTGATAAAAAACGATCTATTCAGACCAATCCTCTAGTACACCCTTTACCTGCCAGACTGGATGATAATAGTAAGAGCATACCGGTCAGCCATGTTCCCGGCGAGTATCAAATGCCACCGGGAATGGTGCTGGATCTGGCAAAAAAGAAAGGTATCCCAAATCTATACCCGGAAATAATCAGTAGTGTAGATAACCTCAAAACGCTACTGAAAAACAGGAAAGCTCAATACCCTTTCAGCTTCATCTATTATGATTCCACCTCCGAGCATCTAATGGCAATCAGACTCATCAAGCCAGAACAGAGCGAAGGAATTGTCTGTTATATTCACGAAACCCTTCTGCCTTCCAGTCAATTGGCATCCAGTTTAAGAACCACTATCTGCACGACTATGGATAAGGTATTAAAAAACACCCCCCTACACTGTGTAACCCCGAATTTCATGAGTCAGATTGATTATTACAGTTGCGGTGTATTCACACTGGATGCACTTGACGCTTTTTCACAAAACCCTGAACTGGATAAAGTCATTTCGGATATGACTTTGACTCAAAATCACAGCCAGATTATGAGTGTACATGTGCACTCGATTCCCTTAACAAACATGCCTGTGCCCCTGTGCAAAATGTTTCAGGGAAACCCTGGAGACTTTTCGCCGGAACAACTTGAAAGCCCCGTTTCCGACGGTGGTGTCACTCTGCAGAATTACCTTGACGTATACCATCGCCAGTTTGAAAGTTCTAGATCTCCTGAAGGCTTTCTAGCCAATCTTGCCGCATTTTCTGGAAGATATCGTCTGATCAACCAGTGGCTAATCGACGTAAATGAAAAGCCTGCACTAAAAATCCTGCCCGCCTCTTCAAGGGTTAAAGAGCCGGTCTCAGAGAACACAGAGGGCACAGAGGGCACAGAGAGCACAGAGAGCACAGAGAGCACAGAGAGCACAGAGAGCACAGAGAGCACAGAGGCAACGGATGGTTCAGAAACAGAGCCAATGGAGCTTGATTGTTCAAAAGAATTTGGCTTCATAACTTCGCCTCAAGAGCTGAGGTGTGAAACTGGTGATCTGGACCGTTCTTTGAGTAGCTCACCGCAAGCGGCTGCGAATAGGATCCAAAGAGATGCAACCGCTGAGCCTTCGCCTAAACCGGTGGTCACAGAGAAATTTGATGACGTTGTACTGAATGCTGAAAATCAGCATCAAGCCAATCTATGGTTAAAAAAACATTATCCGAACGACACCCAAATATCCGAGAAAGATTGGGAGATGACCTGTGAATTTGCCGTTTATATTCTCTCACCTGAAGACTTTGATCCAAAAAATGCAGAGTCTCTTTATACATGGCTTGAAACTCTTTTCAACAATATCAAACCAGACATTGCTCACCAACTATTAAAAGAATGGTGTAGCGTGACTCTAAGCGGTTTGGATGAAATGCTTCAGGCAGATATTCAGGACATCATGCCGGATCTTAAAAGGTTAATCCCTTCCTGTACACAGAGAGCCGGATCAGATAGCTCTGAATCACAAAGCTCTGAATCACAAAGCTCTGAATCAAAAAGCTGTGCATCACAAAGCTCTGGATCACAAAACAGAAAGAGATCTGCTCCTCTGTTATTCAGTGAACAACCGAATGCCAAATGCGCCAAAACGACGGTTCATGGTTATATGAATATTGCCCTGTGTGATTTCCTCCGCTTCATGTTATCCGGAAAATCGAATTATCCTGTCTGTCTACAATGGGAAGACCAAAGCAACGAAATATTCCGAATCACCAATGCCACTGTATTTATGGAGAATATTTCAAGGTACAACAACCGATCAAAACAACCTTGTTCTGAACAACTGTCTTATTTTGAAGCAAACCCTTTGCTGTCTACAGGGTTTTACAGGCTACCAAAGGGTTCCAGTGTTATTTATGCCTGTGAACAAAAGGCGCCTTTATGGCAATTGGATGATGTTGAAATGCGTCAATAATGCAGAGTGTTTTTTTCGCACCTGTATCGGATTTTGATAACATCCTGTTGCAGATAGAATCCGAAACGGTGATCAGCTGAAATGACAATAATAAACTGGACAACAACCCTGGCCGCAGTATGGCGGCCTGGCACAGAAACCTTACGCGTAATTCGTCAACATGATCCCGTTCTGCTTTCACAACTGCTGGGCATTGACCGCCAGAAGAGGGAACTCTGCAAGAACACCGAGCGTTTTCTGTCCGGTAAACCGGCCAATAATGCCCTGCTCTGGGGTTCAAGAGGTACGGGTAAATCGTCCCTGATAAAAGCGCTATTGAATGAGTACCATCAGCAGGGCTTACGAATGATTGAAATCGACAAAGATGATCTGGTTTCACTGCCTGATATTGTCGATAGCATCAGGGAGCTGCCTGAACGGTTTATTATCTTTTGTGATGACCTTTCATTTGAAGAAGGTGATAATCGCTACAAGGCTTTGAAATCGGTATTGGAAGGTTCCCTGGAACTGCCGCCAGAAAATGTTCTGATCTATGCCAGCTCCAATCGTCGTCACCTGCTGCCAGAAACTATGGAAGATAATCAGGCGGCTAAAGTTGTTGGCACAGAGCTTCATCTGGGTGATGCTATTGAAGAAAAGATATCCCTCTCTGATCGCTTTGGGTTATGGCTCTCATTTTATCCCATTAATCAGCAGGAATACCTTAAGATTGTCGACAGTTTTTTTTCTGACTGGTCTGAGGACAGGGAAGAATTACACAGAGAAGCCCGACAATTTGCCCAAACCCGGGGTATTCGCAGTGGCAGAACCGCCAAACAATTTTATAATACGTACTCATGAAACTGACTTTTCTAGGCACCTCAGCAGGTATGCCCACTGTTGACCGAAATGTTACCGCCCTGGCCCTGGCCCTTGATGACAGCAAGAGCTGGTATCTGGTGGACTGTGGTGAAGGTACCCAGTATCGGTTACTCCATTGCCGCTACACCCTGAAAAACCTGAAAGCCATCTTTATCACCCATGTTCACGGGGATCACACCTATGGCCTGCCAGGGCTGATTACGTCTGCCAGCATGCAGGGACGGACTGATCCGCTGATCATCTGTGGTCCGGCCGGCATCAGGGAGTTTGTCAGTTCTGCCCTGGCCTATTCCGATGTTCATGACATGCCCTTCAAACTGCAGTTTATCCGTTCCGATGAATCCGGGTTTTCATTTGAAAATCATGACATTTCTGTCTCTTCCCACGAGCTCTCTCATCGGGTACCCAGCTTTGCTTATCGATTCGCGGAAAAAACACACCCGACACAGCTCGATACTGACAAACTGGCTGAATTGAAAGTACCCAGAGGGCCCCAATGGGGATTTTTGCAAAGCGGCCAGTCGGTTACTCTGGACGATGATCGTATAATTCAACCGGAGCAGGTAATGATACCTCCGGAAAAAGGGCGAATTGCCGTTATCGGTGGCGATAATGACCAACCTTCTCTTTTACTGGATGCCCTGAAAGACGCCGATATTCTGGTGCATGAAGCTACCTTTACCGAGGAAATCTTTCAGAAAACAGGACCTGGCTGGATGCACAGTACCGCCAGAATGGTCGCTGAAACTGCAGAGGAAAGCCGTATTCCCATGATTATCCTGACTCATTTCAGCGGACGTTTTCGTCTGTCCTCTTCGGCTACATACTGTGTGGAATTACTGCGTCAGGAAGCCAGGAAATACTATAACGGACAAATAGAACTGGCCCGAGACCTTGATAGCTGGCAGCTGTCTTATGATCGGAAACTGATAAAAATCAGCTAATTTCAAAATGAATTTGCCAAGCTGAAATATTCAACCATGCTTCCTGTCACATTAAACCCACTGACAGGCAGTAAATCTATGCTCCGTTCGCTCAGTAACTATTTCGTTGTCATTCTGGCTACTTTATTGATGTTCTCGTCCAGCCACTCCTGTTTTGCGATAGGAGAAGGAGACACCCAGGAATTTCTTGATTCTAACCAGTACACAATGAACGGAATAAAACGTTACGAGCAAATATTTGGCAAGGACTTTATCAGTACCGGCGGACTGGAAACAACCCGTCAGTTAACCGCCAGACTGGACCTCAAACCTGGAGATAAAGTCCTGGATGTAGGCTGTGGTATTGGCGGAAGTGCTTACTATATGGTCAACACCTACGGAGCCTCTGTCACCTGTATAGACTTGTCAGCCAACATGATTTCCCTGGCAAAAGATCGCGCAAAAACAGAACCGGCTTCAATAACCTTTGAAGAGGCCGATGTCATGATCCGCGAGTACGATCCAGCCTCATTTGATGTGATTTATAGCAGGGACACTCTGCTCCATATCAGGAATAAATCAGAGTTGTTTGAGAAATTCATGACCTGGCTGAAACCGGGTGGACAGCTGCTGATTTCTGACTATTGTATTACCTCGGATCAATTAACCGAGCACACCAAAAGCTACCTTGCTCAGCGTAACTATTTCCTGACAAACGTAAATACCTACGGAGAATTATTGTCATCCGCTGGTTTTGAAAAAGTGTCGGCAGAAAACAGCAGCAACCTTTTTATCAGTGTTCTACAAAGTGAACTGATACAGTTTGAACAGCAAAAAAGCCAATTTATTCAAGCGTTTTCTGAAAAGGATTATCAGGATCTGACCCAAGGCTGGAAGGACAAAATAGAACGCTGCCAAAACGGTCAACAAACCTGGGGAGTGTTCCAGGCCAGAAAACCGGCAGGTACTATTTAACCAGTTCTATTTAGCCAGCCGGTAAAGGCCTGAAGCTGCTTTTCGCAACCAGTATGTTTATAACGCCGGGAAAAGACACTGATCAAATAACTGCGCTGAACCAATCACAATGGTTGAGATTGAACCTCAGGACGCCAGATCATTGAATTCCTGAACCACCTGATCAAAACGCTTATCCAGATCAGGCTCTTCAGACCGGATAAACAAAGACAGCAGATAAGCGACCCGATGAGCCCCGGAGGAATTCAGTTCAGCTGCTCCCAGTTGCTGAGTGATGCTCCGATAGGCCTCTTCTCCTAAAACACTGATCAGGTTTGTCATAGCTGACTGACCTCTGACTTCGATGGCCTCTGAGCTATTGGTTGTTTTACGACAATGCTCACTGAGTTTGTTGAAATATGACTGACGCTGCTGCAATGACTTCGCTTTTTCCTGCCCGGCGATACCCGCATCAAAGAGTTGATAAAGCACCAGCTCTTCGGGAGATAGAGTGAAAGCAGAATGTGGATTAACTTCTATCAAACCGGCCACTTCAATGCCATGCACCGACTCTGAAATTGAATTACAACAATCGAAAATATGTCTCGCCCGATCGACCTCAGAACAACCGGGTGTACTGTTACTACCAATTAATACCTGTAGATATTGAAGTTTTTTCTGATTTTCTTCAGGGTTTGAAGACCATTTCAGTGCAGGAGAACGTTGCCAGTCCGATTCAAAACAGCTTTCAAAACTATTAACCAGTGCAAGGATCTTTCTGCGAGCACCAGGATTGGTGATATTTGATGCCTGAGTGCTGAGACTACCAAGCAATGCGGGCATATAAGGTCTGGATTGTGTTGTGGTTAACAGACCATGTAATACCATTTCCGAATTCTAATTATGCTATTGCGCTGCCTTTTCAGGCTCAGATCCTGCGTTGGAGTTCCTCGCCATAGCTAAGGCTATGACTCGTCACTCCGCCTTGTCTCTGAGCCTGAAAAGCCATGCTCATAACGCATATTAGAAACCGGCAATGGTATAACCTGGTTACAATGGAATCCGGGTAATTCTCATTAGGATGTAAAGCCAGATACAGATCGTTCATACCAGGGCGATCTCATTTGGCACTAACTTTCTCTGTTTGGCTAATTATTCAGCACACAAAAGTACCAAAATAAGCCTAATTTCCTGTACTTCTCAAAAATTCAGTTTTTAAAGCTAGCTTTTTGAATATGCAACAGGATTGGTGTTTGTCAAATGAGATCGCCCTGTCGTTCATACTCTGCTTTCCCTGCACAACCATATCGCTTATATCTTCTTTATTTCCGGTGAGGAGAACGTCCAGATATCGACTAATCATACTATCTACATCTGGTTCATTCGATTGAATTATGGCTCTTAAAATCAACTGGTAAAGTGCCAGAACCACCTGCAGTTCATCGCGCCTTAAATTGGACAGTAATGGGTTCCTTTGAAAAGGATCAATATGATCAAGAATATTCTTTTTTTCACTGTAATGACGCATATCACTGACCAGCTTTTGCCTGTAGTGCAATAACTGAGATTCAGCCCTGAGAGCCACCTCCGTGCCCTTTGATTGCGCTCCTTTGCTGGTAGCCACCTGCAGCATATGGCTGAATGCCGCTCTGGACAAATCTGAAGATTCATCACCCGGAATTGCTATCGGAAGAGGCTGGCTGTGTTCTGCATCTGAGAGCACTATCCGTAGATACCCATGTTCTGGTAATAACGCCTCTTGTTCTAATTGTTCGGCCGCCCGGTACACCATGCTGAATAACCCGGGTCTGTCTAGAGAGAGGGTTTCACTACCAGCAGGAAGGGGCTGGTAAAACTGCAATAACCGTTGGCTCACTTTTGTTGGAACGCTCGATATTCTTTCATGTGTGACCGTTTCTTCTGCAGCATCCAACCCGGCATGCATCTTCAGGTTACTGATAAAACTCTTAAGCTCCCTTTCAAAAAGTGCTGCTGATTCATGGCGACAAAGCAATTGTATGACTTTCAAGTCGCACAGAATTGCGTCGTTTCTGGGTACAGGTTCTAACCCTCCCCATACTGTGTCGTACAGCTCTTCAGGTGTACTGATATTCAGCCATAAGTGATGATTTTCAGAAAAAGATAACCTTTCTTCTACTGTTTCAATATTCCACTTCAGTTCCTCCTTATCGGAGGCTAAAAATTCCTTTGCGTGAATCTCACAGCTGCTCTCTATTGCCTTATCGATGTCTTTATCCAGCACCCTGCAAAAGGTTTCCAGATGGCGATGAAACTGTAAAACCTCGTAGGCATCCGGGATCATAGGCTTAACATCGTATATTCCTGCGGTACTTTCCAGTCGCTCCTGAGTCTGCCCCAGTGCATTTCTGATTTGAAACTGAATGTCGGGAGGTCCCTGATTTAACCCTTCACTGGCTGTTTGAAATCGCTCAATCAGCTTGTTCTTTTGAGTAGACGTAAGAGTTACTTTATTTCGAACCAGAATCTCTTCCAGCAAAATGCGTTCTGATTTAACTTCAGCACTGAGAGAAAACAGGCCAGTGCCATTTTCTTCATAGGGAAGACTGTCGGTATTGAGCAAGGCAATATGGTTACAAAACTCCCTGATGATCTCGTCTGCCCGGTCAGAGATACAAACAGGAGTCTTTTCTGTGCCCAGCAGAGCCTGTAATAAGTGCAGATCCAACGCTTTGTGATCGTCTGGGATATCAGTCAGTAATGGATGATTCGTCAGAAGAAATGTATGCGCCCCGGATTGCATAGCGTCTTTCAATTGATGGAATAATTCATTATATCTACTGCCTGTTGCCGCTTCTCCCGATGCTTCAACATCAGACATATCCACTGTCAGGCTACCGGCACTGAACCGGGCAAAATCATTAAAGCCCAGGGTAGTGTCAGGCTCTTTTAGTGCTTTCAGAAAACGGAGGAAATCTCTGGCTAACTGATCAGAAGGGCAACCCGCAGGAATCTTGCTGCCAAACTGCATTTGCATATACTGACTGGGAGAAGGGATCAGTTCAGGAGTCTGCAGTAACGCAGCCGTTATGGCCTGATGTTGTTCTGGCGTAATATTGACTCTGCGCAGACTGGCCAGATCTGACTTTATTTCAGCTTGCTTCAACCCAGCATCTTTTATATCAAAATCGGTCAGCAATTTATTTTCACCCTGAGCTTGACTGCCTCCTGCAGTCATAAAATTACTGGTGTCTTCCGATTCAACACTCCGACTGTTCATCCGGGTGTGTGGCTTGAATAATGTCAGGCATGCAGGTTGTGAGCCACTGGAAACCCGTAGCGATCCATCTTCGACCAGAAAGCATCCCAATAACCCGTTGACTTCGCCAGAGCTCGTAATGTTAATAGCATTGACGCCCCTTGTTCCTTCCATCGCATGCCTGACTTACACATGCGCTGCTTAACCAGCGTTTTGCAAGCAGCTTCTGTTACACCAGAACCAATTGGTAACTTGTTTTCCAACGCTTCTGGATAAATCATTTGGTGCCAGTGATTTTTGAAATAAGTTCTGGCTTTATCCAGTTTTTCTTTAGAAACAAGACGTTTATTCCCGGGAGCTGCTTTCTTTAATTCCAACCATAAACGTTTTGCCTTACCAGGGGTGTTTTTTAATTCGTGCAGTGTTGATCTTAACCAGGCTTTGCGTTCATTCTGCATTTTTTTACCCGGATATATAGCTTCTGCCGCTTCTGCCACATATTCGCTAACGTGATAAAAATCCAGAATTTGAATCGATGTAACAGGCTCAAGAAACGTCCAATTATCTGGCGCCCCATCAGCAACTCCAACGTAAGTGGCATCAGGAAAACGAGACTTCATTTTCTCAATGTCAGAAGAGAACCGCCTTATAAAAGTTTCTTTTCCGTATTCGGGGGCAGCGGCAGCGTACACCGTGTGCATTCGATTTCCTTCTTCATCATAAAGCGCAATAGTTCCGCACATTGCAATTCTGTAGCCCTCTTTATAAAGCAAGTTTGCACCATCCAGCCCCAAGCTAACTGTGGCTACTGGCTCGGGTAAATCCGGTAATTCATAAGTCCAGGATTCTTCTTTGGCCTGAGCAATACTGGCAACAACTTCTGCCAGGTCTTTAGCGGTTCTTCGATGGATTTTACGTCCGTGGTTTCTTAGAAAATCTTGCTCTACTTCAGTGGAAGGCATGTGGGCAAACTTCCAACTGACCATGCAGGCATGTCGCGGGGTTGAATTAACAACAATTCGTGCAGATTGATCAAGGGGACAATAAATAGCACCGCCTTCACGACTTTGATAGATAAAACGATTGACCCTAACCGCTCCCCATGGAGTTTCATAAACCTTCAATTCTTTTTTACTTTTACTGGTCAACCGAACATTGCCAAGCGTAATGGGAGAACCGTCAGTATCAAGCCACTCAAGTTGCTTTTTTGTTCCCAGTTGTCCCGCTTCATTTAAGGCATCTTGCAAATGATTTTCGAAATCCACCATTGAGCGATTGTGCGGGATTTTGATAACGATTTCTGTGATTTCATCGTTGGATGAAAGGACTGAGCTGTACATATTTCTCAACGCCAAAAAGCCTATACGACCATACTAGTGTAGTCGTTTTTCTTGACATTGTTTAAATCACACACCCGTTCATCCTGCCTTTTTTCAATGATTTTTCTTTTGAGGATACCGCCTTATCCAGAGCACTGCCCGGCACAGAGGGTCGGCTGGCATCGCTGGGAGGTTGGGAGTCCATAATCATTCTCATCATAAAATCTATGAGACTGTATCGGCCGGTTAATTACACCACTATACCCAAAGTATTTAAGATGCAGTCAGGCGACAAAAGAGGAAAGTGCCGAAAGTTTATACAGTAAATGATTGGGCCGGGCTGGCATACCAGCGAGTGAGAGCAGCCAGCAACCCTTTTTATGCTAGCTCTCCAATGAATCCATTACCTGTTGCTTGAGAAAACTCCGGAAAGCCTGCATTTTTGGATCACTGGATTGCTCTTCCGGATAGACCAGATAATAAGCGTTTTTCTGCCTCAAACTAACGCCGAAGGGTTTGACCAGACGACCAGCAGCCAGATCATCACCGATGAGAGCCATTCGCCCTAACGCCACGCCCTGACCATCGGCTGCCGCCAGCAGCAAAGCGTTGCTGTCATCTATGATTGGTCCGGCACCGGCCTTCACCGTTTTATTACCCGCCAGTGACAACCAGTCATGCCAGTCGGCATAACTGTCTTCATGAAGCAAAGTGTGATGCATCAGATCTGACGGCGTTCTCAGGGGGTATCGACCATGCAGCAAAGCAGGACTGCATACCGGAATTAATTCTCCCGGAATAAGAAATTCCGATACCAGACCGGGCCAGTCACCCTCTCCCCAGCGAATAGCCAGATCAACATCGTCATTCACAAAGTCTACCGATGTAATAGAATGATGAAGTCGTAAATCTATGTCCGGATAAAGACGCCAGAATGCCGGTAATCGAAGAATCAGCCATTTTGCGGCCAGCGCAGGGGTCAAAGAAACAGTCAGACGAGGGCTGGTTTTCTGCTCTCCCAATCGGGATAGAGCATCAGACATGATATTAAACGCATCGGTCAGTTCTGGCAGCAATCGCTCTCCATTACGGGTCAGAGATAGATGCCTTGGATGACGGTTAAACAACTTCAGCGCGAGTGATTCTTCCAGATGCCGCACCTGCTGACTGATGGCTGCCTGGGTAACACAGAGTTCTTCGGCTGCCCTGGTAAAACTACCCAGACGTGCAGCCGTTTCAAAAGCAAGAAGAGCTTTCAGTGGCGGTAATTTTCTACTCATACTGTTCTTTTTATTCTTTTGTAGAAATACACGACCAAGCATAAGCCCATAGCTCGTTATTTACTACGAGTCAGGTGTTATCTTTCAATTAATCCTTATATTTTAATATCCTAAGAGTAAATTCCAAACAGACAGCGCTGTCTCAGACAATGGATCACACATCTAATAGATGATCACCTGACCTGTGGTTATACCATTTCCGAATTCTAATTATGCTATTGCGCTGCCTTTTCAGAATCAGATCCTGCGTTGGAGTTCCTCGCCATAGCTACGGCTATGACTCGTCACTCCGCCTTGTCTCTGAGTCTGAAAAGCCATGCTCATAACGCATATTAGAAACCGGCAATGGTATTACACCCTCAATCAGCAACGGTTTGAGGCAATATTCATTAACTGAAAAAATCTGAAACTGGTTCGCAGGGCTGTATATGCCGACAAGTTACAACATTCTCCCTGAACGCAGGATGTTCGCAAAGTTCCTGAAAAAGTACCTGGAGAGATGAAACTCCCATGGCTTACAATAGACGACAGTATTAACCCACTACTTTCAGAGATCGTTCATGACTGAACAAACCGTAAAAACAGCTCATTCTCCAGTGATGTCGGAGATTAATGCTGTACACCACCCAGCAGGAAAACTCATACCTCACCTCCTTCATCATCTTTAATCGCGAAATCACCACCAAATTGCAAGGCAAACTGGCTTTCAATCCGTTCAACACTGGGCAACTTGTCTTCCAGATCAGCAGGCAATGATTTCATCAGTTCATACTCAGCAATGCCCATGGGTTTCGACATATCCGACAAGGCGTATTCTGCTACCAATCTGTTTTGTGATCGGCATAACAGCAAACCAACGGTGGGTGCGTCCTGCTCTGTTTTTACCTGTCGGTCTACCGCTGTCAGATAAAAATTCAGTTGTCCCAGATCAGCGGGTTTGAAAGCACCGGTTTTCAATTCCACGACCACATAACAATGCAGTTTTACGTGATAGAACAGCAGGTCTATATAAAAGTCATCGCCACCCACTGCCAGATGAAACTGTCTGCCCATATAAGCAAACCCAGCACCCAGCTCCACCAAAAACTGGCTGATATGGTCTGTCAGAGCAGTTTCCAGCTCCCGTTCCTGATGTTTGTCACCCAATGAGAGAAAATCGAACACATAAGGGCTTTTCGTGGTTTGTTGAGCCAGTTCAGAGGTTGGGGACGGCAGGGTTTGAGCAAAGTTGGTCACAGCGTTGCCATCACGTTCAATAAAACCGCTGGCAATCTGGTGTTCCAGTACATTGCGTGACCAGCCGTACTCAATGGTTTTACGTGCATAGGAGAGACGTACTTCTGCACCCTTCAACTTAGATAGAAGTACCAGATTGTGCCCCCAGGGTAATTGGGCAACAGGCTGTTGCCCAAAATCCTGACTTGGCCAGGCTTCAGCAAACTGGCGCATATATTTTAAATTGCGATAGGAAAAGCCTTTAAGTTCAGGAAAAGCCGTTTTTATATCTTCAGCCAGATGCTGAATAACCTTGTTGCCCCACTGATGCTGATTCAGACGCTCAAGAATATCTCTGCCGATGTGCCAGTAAAGCTGTAAAAGTTCCTGATTCACCTTCAGAGCCGCACGTTGCTGCGAGACAAGGATTCGCTGTTTAACGTCTTTCAGCCAATCTGAATACCCTTCCGGTAAAAGCTCACTCATGCGTTAGACTCCGCTGCACTTTCTTCAATAACAGGTTCGTCTAATCCTAGTTCTTCTTCGACCAACTGCTCCTGCGCCAGCACTTCATCGTCTGCCCCAAGAAAAAGCATCAAATTTTTCAGTTCGGCCATAGCTTCTGTCGCTAAAACAGAAGGTTCCAGCAAATCCGCTGCATCGGTCACATCGTCGTCTTTCAGCCAACTGATATCCAGCGAGTCGCCACGTTCAGCAATCCAATCACGGCTGAATTCACGCCATCTGCCCTCATCACCTTGATCTTTACGAGTAGTTTCTTCGTACGCTGTTTCAAACTCCGCCAGATGCTTTTTACTGAACGGATTACACTTACCAAAGCGGAGCATATTGGTTCGCAGATCGTAAACCCAGGTGTTTGGAGTGCAGTGTTCTTCCTGATACTTGTCTTCATCCGTCCCTTTGGTAAAAATCAGCACATTGGTTTTTACGCCCTGAGCGTAAAAATACCCGTCGAAGTCGTAAAATGGTGTGCAGATTGCATTTGTTCATGAGGTCGCGACGAATCGCGGTACCAACACCAGCTTCAAACAGCACGTTATCGGGAAGTACAACGGCAGCACGGCTACCGGGTTTCAAATGGCGATAAATATGCTGCAAAAAGGCCAACTGATTGTTGCTGGTCTGATACGTCAGGCCATCACGGATTGCGCCGTCACCGCCTTTAGTTGTACCAAAAGATGGATTGGCTTCTACCTTTGGCAGAGTTTCATACCCATAAAGGCATCGTGAATCTGAAAGTGCTGTTCCTTCTCTGTCAGATCAAACAGATCGTCGTTCTGATCCTTGATATAACGATCCGCGGCAATCAAAAAGCCTCCTGTACCGGCAGACGGATTCTGAATGGTTTCTCCCGGTTACAGCTTCATCATCCGCACCATGAAGTCGATGAGAGCACGAGGGGTAAAATATTGTCCTGCACCGGATTTGGTTTCGCTGGAGTTCATTTCCAGCAGACCTTCATAAAGATCACCCAAGCCATCTTCACGGGCAGAAAACCAGTCGATCTGGTCAATACTGCTGACTAATTGCGCCAGATGACGAGACTTTTCCAAACGGGTAGAGGCATCGGCATAAATCGCTGCCAGTAATGGGTCATGGCTCTGCCCCAGTTCCACCAGCATCTAACGATAATGGTTGTACTGAACCATGCCGCTTTTATTGCTGACATCTGCCCAACGACAACCGTCGGGCAGTTTGTGTTCGGCCATAACACCGGCTTCAACGTTCTCCGACTCCATTTTGATAAACAGCAGCAAGACCAGCTCGGTCACATAGTCCAAGTAGTTAATGCCGTCGTCACGGAGCACATCACAGAGATTCCAGAGCTTTTGGACGATGTCGTTGTTGGTCATGGGGAATAAGGTCTTAAAAAAGGGTTAATAGTCAGGAATAGGGATCAAAGGAGTTTGTGTCTCGAGACATCAGATCCAGCAGTTTCGGATGAACAAAGAGCTTTTCTTTGCCGGACTGGATTTCCTGAAGCACACCAATGTCGCACAACTGCTTCAGGTACACAGAAGCGGTCTGTCGTTTGGCAATCTCTTTTTCGACCAGATTGGAGATACGGCTGTAGGGTTGTTCAAAAATCACCCCCACCAGCTCATAGCTGTATATTTTGGGCAACTGCTGTTGAATATAGCCGGTAGTGTGTTCCAACAGCTGACGAATACCGCTGGTTTTGTCGGTGGTCCAGCGAGCGGTATATTCTACAGCTTTAAGAATATAAAGAACCCACTCCTGCCAGCTCTGGTCACTGGTGACTTTGTTCAGTAGTCGATAGTAATCTGATTTGTTGCGCACAATAAAGTGACTGAGATAAAGAATAGGCAAAGTGAGCAGACCCTGTTCCAGCAGGTAGAGAATATTTATTACTCGTCCTGTCCGGCCATTGCCATCGGTAAAAGGATGAATCGCCTCAAACTGGTAATGGGCCACCGCCATTTTTATCAGTGGGTCAATCTCGTCTTCAGCGTGTAGAAAAGCTTCCCAGTTACCCAGTAAATCACGAATCACTTTTTCTCCTGCTGGCGGGGTATAAATGACGTCTCCTGTTTTATCGTTAGACAGGGTAACACCGGGCACTTTGCGAATATCCATCTGACTGTTTTTGATGGTGCTGCAGACTTCAATGGCGGTATTGACGCATAAGGGGCGACTTGCCAGTGCCTGAAAACCATCGGACAGAGCGGTGCGATAGCGCAGAGCCTCTTTGGTGGCCGGATCAGCCTGGCTGGCTTCCGCCGCATACTGGAACAGTTTGTCTTGAGTCGTGACGATATTTTCAATCTCGGAACTGTCTTTTGCTTCCAATAACGGCAGCAAATTAATCAGCAGGCCCTGATTCGGCAGCAATTCTCCCGCCTGTTTCAGCTCTGCCAATGCGGCTCTGGCGGGAATACAGGCTTTGAGAGTTTTGGTGGTTTCCAGATCAACCGTTGGTGGTAACAGGGGAATCTGGTTATAGGGCCGATCAGGTTGCCAGGTCATGAATAACACTCATGTTTATAAAATCGTCAAATATCGACATATTGATAGCTTATGTCTAAGTTATCGACATGTAAACGCAATATGTCGATATATTTTCTTTTTATCGACATAATGGTGCACAGTGCCCTGCAGGATGACATGCTTAGATTGAGAGGAGAGGAGAGGAGAGGAGAGGAGAGGAAAGGAAAGGAAAGGAGAGGAGAGAAGCAGCTGCTCTTGATCGCTTAAGAGCACAACACCATACCCGGTACAGGGTGCAGCTTGGTGATGAAGATCGTCTCTGGCGGGCTCTCGTAAACGAGGTGTCTAAAGAGTTGCCAGAAGTTGATGAATCCTGAGAACGTATCAGATGCCCGACCTACGAACACCCGTTATATAGCAGTCATTATTTGAATATGCATAAAATCAGTAATTATCTCCCTCTTGCAGGCTGTCATCTTATGCCATGGAGCTGAGCATAATGTCTGAACAACCAGAGCAGTTCATTTTTACCTTTAAGGTCATGTGTATAGAAAATTTTGACTGTCGCTCCTCCATATCGTGAAAAACAGAACACTCAATTGTCAATGACGCTCTACCTATATAAATTCCTGTAAATTATGCGACAATCATCCCAGATTACCATGCGGATGGAAGCGCTACCGTGGCCAGTATCGACAAGTCGAAACTCACTGAAACCGACATCATCACCAAGTTCATCCTCCCGGCAGTAAAAGACGCTGGCTGGGACGACATGACCCAGATACGTCAAGAAGTAAAACTGCGTGATGGTAAGGTAGTAGTTCGTGGTCGTATGGCTGCCCGCAAGAAAGTGAAATCTGCCGATGTCGTGCTGTATCACAAACCCAGCATGCCACTGGCGGTAATTGAGGCCAAAGCCAACAAACACGAAGTTGGCAAGGGTATGCAGCAAGGGCTGGATTACGCGGGCTTACTGGAAGTACCGTTTATCTTTGCCACTAACGGCGATGGGTTTGTATTCCACGACAAGACTAACCCAACGCAGCTTGAAACTCCGATCAAACTGGAAGACTTCCCCACACCACAACAACTGTGGGAAAAGTTCTGCATCTGGAAAGGCTACACCGAACAACAGCTGCCCATTATCACTCAGGATTATCACGATGATGGCACAGGCAAATCGCCCCGTTACTACCAGCTGCAGGCCATTAACAAAACCGTAGAAGCCATTTCTTCTGGCAAAGACCGTGTACTTCTGGTGATGGCAACCGGTACCGGCAAAACCTACACCGCCTTCCAGATCATCTGGCGGCTGTGGAAAGCCAAAAGCAAAAAACGCATTCTGTTTCTGGCAGACCGTAATGTTTTAGTCGATCAAACCCGCATTAACGACTTCCAGCCCTTTGGCAATGCCATGACCAAGGTGGAGAAGCGTACTGTTGATCCCGCCTATGAAATTCATCTGGCGCTCTATCAGGCACTGACCGGCCCAGAAGAATCCCAAAAAGCCTACAAGCAGGTTGATCCGAATTTCTTCGACTTGATTATCATCGACGAGTGCCACCGGGGCAGTGCATCAGAAGACAGCGCATGGCGAGAAATTCTCGAATACTTCGGCAGCGCCGCACAGGTGGGATTAACCGCCACACCGAAAGAAACCGAAGAAGTATCCAATGCAGATTACTTCGGCGATCCGGTCTACACCTACTCCCTGAAAGAAGGCATTGAAGATGGCTTCCTTGCGCCCTACAAAGTGGTGCGTGTGGACATTGATGTTGACCTGCAGGGCTGGCGACCCACGGCAGGCCAGACCGATGAACACGGTGAGCTGATCGAAGATCGCATCTACAACCAGAAAGACTTCGACCGCACCATGGTCATTGATGAGCGCACCACTCTGGTAGCGCAAACCATCACCAACTACCTGAAGCGTACCGATCCAATGGCCAAGACCATTGTCTTCTGTAACGATATTGACCACGCTGACCGTATGCGTCGGGCGCTGGTGAATCTCAATCCGGAACAGGTAGCGAAGAACGAAAAGTACGTGATGAAAATCACTGGCGATGATGAATTGGGTAAAGCCCAGCTGGATAACTTCATCAATCCGAAAAAGGCGTATCCGGTCATTGCCACCACCTCTGAGCTGATGAGCACCGGCGTCGATGCGAAAACCTGCAAACTGGTAGTGCTGGATCAGAACATCCAGTCCATGACCAAGTTCAAGCAGATCATTGGCCGTGGCACCCGTATTGATGATCGCTACAACAAACTCTGGTTCACCATTCTGGATTTTAAAAAAGCCACCGAGCTGTTTGCCGATGAACGCTTTGATGGCATTCCGGAGAAGGTCATTAACACCAAGCCTGACGATATCAACGATGAAGACTCCGATCTGGATAACATCATCAATGGCGATGAATCAGACTTCGAGCTAGATGATCTTGGAATAGAAAGTCCAGATGATGCCGCAAATGAGCTGAACGAAGAACACGGCAGCTACGAAACAGGCGAAGGTGAAGAAGCGCCTTGGGTTGATGATCAAACCGACGATGACGGCTCTTTAGATAGAGAGAAGATCCGAAAGTTCCACGTCAACGGCGTCACCGTAAAAGCCATTGCCGAGCGAGTGCAGTATTACGACACCGACGGCAAGCTGGTCACCGAATCCTTCAAGGATTACACCCGCAAAACCATCGCCAAACAGTTTGCCACGCTGGACGAGTTCACCAAAAAGTGGAATGCTGCCGAGCGCAAGCAGGCCATCATTGATGAGTTGGAAAACGAAGGTGTTATCTGGGAGCTCTTGTCACAAGAAGTGGAAGAAGAAGTCAGCAAAGAGCTGGACCCTTTTGATCTGATCTGTCACGTCGTCTACGATCAGCCTGCACTCACACGAAAAGAGCGTGCGGATAACGTCAAGAAGCGTAACTACTTCACCAAATACTCCGACACCGCCCAAACGGTTCTCAGCTCACTGCTGGACAAATACGCCGATGATGGTGTGTTGGAAATCGAGAACAAAAATGTTCTCAAAGTAGCGCCGTTTACTGAGATTGGCCGGCCCATCGAGATTGTGAAAAAAGGCTTTGGCAAACCCGCTGATTACGAAAAAGCCATCAGCGAGCTGGAAGCCGAAATCTACCGAATCGCCTGAACCGTGATTTGAAGACAAGCATTTGAACCACAAAGGCACAAAGACACGAAGAAAAACCTTTGTGCCTTTGTGCGACCGCCATGGTTGGCGGAAGTGCCGATCATGCAGGAGCACTTATCGGCCCTTTGTGGTGAAACAAATTACCGAAGAGATACCCCATGTCGATCAGTTCCGTAATCAAATCCATTCAGGACATTATGCGTAAAGACGCCGGTGTCGATGGCGATGCCCAGCGTCTTGGGCAGATGTCCTGGTTGCTGTTCCTGAAAGTGTTCGATGCCCAGGAAGAAGAGCTGGAGTTCGAACTGGACGACTACCGCACGCCTATTCCCGAAGAGTACCTGTGGCGCAACTGGGCGGCAGACAATCAGGGTATGACCGGCGATGAGCTACAGGAATTTATTAATGACGACCTGTTCCCCGGTCTGAAAAACCTGATCGCGCCCATCACCACCAATCCCCGTGGCTTTGTGGTGAAAGAAGCCTTCAGCGATGCCTTTAACTACATGAAAAACGGTACGCTGCTGCGTCAGGTCATCAACAAACTCAACGAAGTGGATTTCACCGACTCCAAAGAACGACATCTGTTTGGTGATATCTACGAACAGATTCTGCGGGATCTGCAAAGCGCCGGTAATGCCGGTGAATTCTATACCCCTCGTGCTGTAACCCGTTTTATGGTCAACCGCATGAATCCGCAACTGGGCGAAAGCATTATGGACCCGGCCTGCGGCACCGGCGGCTTTCTCGCCTGTTCTATGGATCACCTGAAAGAGCAGGTAAAAACCACCGAAGATCATCAGACCCTGCAAAAGCAGATTCACGGCGTTGAGAAAAAACAGCTACCACACCTGCTGTGTACCACCAATATGCTACTTCACGGCATTGAAGTGCCGGTACAGATCAAACACGGCAATACTCTCAGTAAACCCCTGAGCAGCTGGGATGACGAGATTGATGTCATCGTCACCAATCCACCTTTCGGTGTCACCGAGGAAGACGGCATTGAGAAAAACTTCCCTGCCGAACTGCAAACCCGTGAAACCGCTGATCTGTTCCTGCAGCTGATTATTGAAGTGCTGGCTGGCTCTTCAGAAAAGAAAGGAGGACGAGCCGCTGTCGTATTACCCGACGGCACTCTGTTTGGCGAAGGCGTAAAAACCAAAATCAAAAAACTGCTGTGTGAGGAATGCAACCTGCACACCATCGTGCGCCTGCCCAACGGCGTGTTTAACCCGTACACCGGCATTAAAACCAATATCCTGTTCTTTACTAAAGGTCAGCCGACTCAGGATATCTGGTTCTACGAGCACCCTTATCCGGAAGGTGTAAAGAACTACAGCAAAACCAAGCCCATGAAGTTTGAAGAGTTCAAAACTGAACAGGAATGGTGGGGCGACGAAGCCGACGATTTTGCCGCACGGGTAGAAAACGAGCAGGCATGGAAAGTCAGTATCGATGAAGTGATTACCCGCAACTTCAACCTGGATATCAAAAACCCCCATGTGGGCGAAATCATCAACCATGACCCGGATGAACTGCTGGCGGATTATGCCCAGCAGCAGAAACAGATTCATGGATTGCTGGATCAGCTGAAAGGGATTTTGGGTGATGCGCTGACTCAGCAACAAGGAGCTGCCCATGAGTGAGCCTGATAACATTCTGATTTATAGAAATGATGAGGGTCATGTTGAAGTTCTTATCGAAGATGAAAAAATCTGGCTCTCACAACACCAGCTATCGGAACTATTTGATACAGAAATTGAGACGATCAGCCTGCACCTGCGGGATATATACAACGATGGTGAGTTGAAGTCCTGGGCAACCACTGAAAATTTACCAATAGTCCATAAAGAAGGTGGGAAAAAGGTAAAACGACTGGTTAAACATTACAACCTTGATGCCATCCTTGCTGTAGCATGCCGGGTAAACTCAGAAACGGGCACTGTGTTCCGCCAGTGGGCGACAGGTATCCTCAAAGACCACCTCACTCGGGGCTTTTCGATTAACACCGAACTGGTTGAAGAACATGTAGGGGATTTGGAAGCAACCCTGAAACAGCTCCGTGAGACAGATAAATGAATACAGAAACTTTATTAACTGACAATATTGCTCACTGGGCTTTGGCTGTTCAGAAGCGTAATGCTACGGGACGTGGTTCCAGTAAGAAGATTGATCTTTATGGCATTAAGAAACTGCGTGAACTGATTTTAGAGCTAGCGGTGCAAGGTAAGCTTGTGCCCCAGAATTCAGAGGATGAACCGGCTTCGGTTTTGCTGGAGCGGATTGCTGCGGAAAGAGCGCAACTGGTTAAAGATAAGAAAATTAAGAAACAAAAAGCCTTACCCGCTATCTCTGATGATGAAATTCCTTTTGAACTTCCTGTTAACTGGGAGTGGGCAAGGTTAGGAAACTTATCCAGTGATATCCATTATGGTTACACGGCGTCAGCCAAGCATGAGGCCGAAGGGGTTAGGCTGCTGAGAATTACCGATATCCAGAATGATCGGGTTGATTGGCAAACAGTTCCTGCTTGTGAAATAACCCAAGAAAAGTCTCAAGGTTACTTGCTCGAAAATGATGATATTTTGATAGCACGAACCGGCGGAACAATTGGTAAATCTTATCTGGTTGAGAATATTAGCTTAAAAGCAGTTTTTGCTTCATATCTGATAAGGGTGAAACGAATCTCTGCGATGTATGCTTCTTTCATAAAAACTTACCTTGGAAGTCAGCTTTACTGGCGGCAGTTGTATGACAATGCATCTGGTACAGGTCAGCCTAATATAAATGCAACAGCCTTAAAAAATCTATTAATTTCTATTCCACCGTTGGCAGAACAACACCGCATAGTCGCCAAAGTCAACGAACTCATGTCCCTGTGCGACCAGCTGGAACAGCAAACCGAAACCAGCCTCACTGCCCATACGACACTGGTAGAAAACCTGCTGGCAACGCTGACTACAAGCGCCAATGCCGACGAGCTGGAACAAAACTGGAACCGCATCGCCGAACACTTCACCACCCTGTTCCCTGCCGACACCCGAGGTGAAGCCAGCATCGACCTGCTCAAACAAACCGTGCTGCAACTGGCCGTCATGGGCAAGCTGGTTCCCCAAAACCCTAACGATGAACCGGCATCAACACTGCTGGAAAAAATCGCCGCAGAAAAAACACAGTTGATCAAAGAGAAGAAGATTAAGAAGCAGAAGGCATTGCCGCCGATTTCTGAGGATGAGAAGCCGTTTGAGTTGCCTGCTGGGTGGGAGTGGAGTCGGCTTCCCGAAGTAGGAGAGCTTGCTCGAGGCAAATCAAAACATCGCCCTCGAAATGATCCGGCGCTATATAGCGGAGGTACTACTCCTCTTGTTCAGACTGGTGATGTTGCCCGAGCAAACGGAATAATTCAGACCTATACGACGCTATATAATGAAACTGGAGTAAAACATAGTCGCCTCTGGCCTGCAGGCACAATGTGCATAACGATTGCAGCGAACATTGCTGATACAGGAATCTTAGGCTTTGAAGCTTGTTTCCCTGACAGTGTTGTGGGTTTTACACCATTCGTAGAAGATATGAGCGTTAAGTACTTCGATTATTTCATTCAAACAGCTAAAAATCATCTGGAAGAATTTGCTCCTTCGACTGCCCAAAAGAATATTAATTTAGAGATTTTGGGGCAGCTGTTAGTACCTCTTCCTCCTGTAAGAGAACTGAACGGTATTGTCGCTAAAGCTAGTCAACTTCTAACCCTCTGCGACCAAATCAAAACCCACCTCCAACAAGCCCAACAAACCCGCCTGCATCTGGCCGATGCCATGGTTGAGGAGGCACTGAGCTAAGCTTTCTGACATTCAGGAAAAGCGAATCAGGAGAATTCCACAGGCATGAGCAAAAAGAAAAAGGCATCAAATCATAACCTGACCTCTGAAGAACAACATCTGGTCAGCGAGATCCGCAGCCTGATCGACAGCGCCCGGCAGCGGGCAGCGGTTGCCGTAAATGCTGAATTAACATTGCTGTATTTTCATGTAGGGCAGCGAATCAATCAGGAAATTCTGGCTAATCAACGGGCAGAATATGGCAAGCAGGTCGTTTCTACACTGGCCCGGCAATTAACCATGGCTTATGGCCGGGGCTGGAGTGAAACCTTGCTGCGCTACTGTCTTCGGGCAGCGCAGGTTTTTACTGATCCTCAGATTCAGCACACACTGTGTGCTGAATTGAGTTGGTCACATATTAAACTGCTCATCGCTCAGGAAGAACCTCTGAAGCGGGAGTTCTATGCTGAAATGTGTCGGCTGGAACATTGGAGCGTCCGCCAGCTGAAAGAGCGGATTCAGTCCATGCTCTACGAGCGCACGGCAATCTCCAGAAAGCCAGAAAAAACCATTACCAAAGATCTGAAAAGGTTGCGGGAGCAAAAGAAAATGTCCCCTGAACTGGCTTTCCGTGATCCTTATATCCTTGACTTTCTGGGGCTGTCAGACAGCTATTCAGAGCGAGAGCTGGAGTCTGCTATTCTCCAAGAGCTGCAACGCTTTATTATTGAGCTGGGTACGGATTTCGCTTTCCTCGCACGACAAAAAAGAATCACTCTGGATATGCGGGACTATTATATAGACCTGCTTTTTTATCACCGTCGTCTGAAGCGGCTGATCGCCATCGACCTGAAACTGGGCGAGTTTGAAGCAGCCTATAAAGGCCAGATGGAACTCTATCTACGCTGGCTGGAAAAATACGAAAAAGTGGAAGGGGAAAACAGCCCCATTGGCTTGATTCTATGCACTGGTAAGAATCAACAGCACATTGAACTTCTGGAACTGGACAAAAGCAATATCCGTGTGGCCGACTACCTGACAAGCCTGCCACCAATGAAAGTTCTGGAAGCTAAACTGCAGCAGTCCATTGAAGCCGCCCGTCAGCATCTGGAATTCAAAGAGGATGAATAAGAACATTATAAATCGCTTCTATTCGGTTCAAAAAAGAAATGAATTTTTATCAGTGCTGGATTTGCACTCTGTCAAACCTCTGACCATCGCATTAAGGATGTAACGCTTGCCCACGTATCTATTAACCTGGAACCCAAAGCATTTCACTTCTGGTGGTGACGGATCTGAAAATCAAACACTGGCATATGAAACGGGTGATGAGGTTCGCTGGAGCTGCAACAGCCAACACCCTCAAATAAACGATAAGATATATTTGATTCGTCTGGGCACTCATCAGCACCCCAAAGGCATTATTGCCAGCGGCTCGGTGACGCAGACCTATTTTCAGGATGAGCACTGGTCGGACAGTAACAAGCAAACAGGATATATCAAATTCCACATTGATGAACTGAGAGTCTCTTCCAATATGAAATGAGCCTAAAGGAGGCTCTAATTTCCAATATGAAATGAGCCCGCCGCAATTGGATCTTTCGTCCATGATTACAGGATGAAAGTTATCATGAATACAAGGCTCATAAAGACACTGTCACAAGTGCAAGAACTGCTTCATTACGCCCCTGATATTGAGCCCGGATGGGAATCAAAAGATGAATGTTATCAGTGGGTTGAGGCGACTTTAAGGTACTTCAAATATCGAGCGCTCAGCAGGCCCGACAAGGGGCTCATTAAGCGTTATCTCGCAGTGGCTACAGGCTACTCAAGATCGCAGATTACCCGCCTTATTCATACCTGTCAGTCGAAGGGGACTCTGAAGCGTAAACAGCGCACAATCAATGGTTTCAAATCCAAATACACCAAGGCCGATACAAGGCTTCTGGCTGAGACGGATCGATTGCATAACGACCTGAATGGGGTAGCCATTAAGAAACTCTGTGAAAGGGCTTTTTTACGGGGTGACGAGCGTTACGAGCGACTGGCCGGCATCTCGGTTTCACACCTCTACAATCTCAGGCAATCAAATACATATCGTAATATCCGAACCCACAAGGACTGCACACGTCCAGTAAAGCGAGCCATTGGCACACGTCGTCGTCCAGCTCCTGAAGGACAACCAGGTTTTATTCGAATCGATACGGTTCATCAGGGTGATAAAGACAAAGTGAAAGGTTTGTATCACATTAATGCTGTTGATGAGATGACTCAATTCCTGATTGTTTGCACAGTGGAGAGAATTAGCGAAGCCTTTCTGATCCCTGTGCTTGAAGAGATTCTGGCAGCTTTCCCCTTTAAATTACAGGGTTTTCACTCGGATAACGGATCAGAGTATATAAATTATAGCGTAGCAAAACTACTCGACAATCTTCATATAAAATTCACGAAATCAAGATCAAGAAAAACAAACGACAACGCGCTTGCAGAATGTAAAAACGGTGCAGTTATAAGAAAGATACTTGGTTATGCCCATATTCCACAAAAATATGCGACAGAAGTAAATGAATTCAATCGAAAATATCTCACCCCCTACCTGAATTATCACAGGCCCTGTTTCTTTGCTGAAACTGTCGTAGACAAGAAAGGTAAGGAGAGAAAAAAGTATCTTTATGAAAATATGATGACACCGTACGAAAAATTCAAATCATTACCAAAAAGTGCAAAATATTTGAAGAAAGGAATCACTCTTGAAGCTCTACAAGCAAAGGCTGATTCTATGAGCGATAATGAAGCAGCAGAAAGGCTTCAGTCTGCACGAGAATCACTTTTTAAAACCATTTTTGAACGAAAGGCCTGAGCGCACTGGCTTATGCTTCTTTCAGGCTCATTTTAGGATTGGAAAATACTCTGAGGCAAAGCTGTGAACAGGGTTTGTTATCAGCGATATTGTTGAATTCGACTATGCCAGAACAACAGTGGAGCCCTCAGTCATCAGGCATACAAATAAAAGAACAATATACTGAGGCTTTGGATATTCTGTGGCAGCACAGTCGAGGGTTGCATACTTTGGAGATGCTGTTGCTGGAGACCTTCAATAATGCGCCTAATCAGAGCTGGCTGGATAGCTATCGAGCCTGTTGCCAGCGAGTAACTGAGATTCGTCAGGGCAGTGAACTGACCGATACTGATTTGGCTAATTTTTGGCGAGAGCGCTTTAACGGGGTCATTAGTGAGAGAGGAAGTTATCTGAACCCTGATGAGTTTGAAGACAATATCTCATTTTTGCGCACTCTGACTGAAGAGATTATTCACACACCTTCTCCGGAACAGTTTGAAAGCACTATTGAACGGTGGCAGGAGCAAGGACGTTTCAAACAGATTAACTGGTCGGTGATAAAGCGCATTTTTGCCATGAGCGATCCTGAGCAGTACACACTACTGATTAATCAAGGCAAATATCTGGAGCCTTTCTGTAAAGAGCTGGCAAAACGCTTCCAGATTGATGTGGACAAGAGCGATAACTGGTGTCGCTACAATGCTCATTTGCTGAATACCCTGCAGCCTTATTTGAGTGAAGACTGGGACTGCTATAAACGGAATATCGCTCTTTGGCGATTATTTCAATTATTCCAAGGTAAACCGTTAGCACAACCCGTTGCTGGTCATGAGCCCGCAAAAGCTTCCACACCTAAACCAAAACAGAGCCAGGAATTACCTGATATGGCCACGGCTACCAACACTATTCTTTATGGTCCTCTGGGCACTGGCAAAACCTACCATACGGTTGAAGCTGCAGTGAGAGCGGCTGATCCTGATTTTGCTTTACTGAAAAGTCGTGAGTCGTTGAAGGCTCGTTATGAAGAGCTGGTTGCCACAAACCGGATTCGATTTGTAACTTTCCATCAGAGCTTCAGCTATGAAGAGTTCGTGGAGGGTTTGCGAGCTGAAACGTCCGATGGGCAGATCAGCTATGAGGTGGCACCGGGTATTTTTAAACAGATTTGTGATGATGCGCGAGTAGGGGTTGCTGTCACAGAATCACTCCTTGAAGATGCACTCAACTGCTTCAAAGAAAAACTGGGCGAAGAAGAGCGCATTGAACTGGAAACCTTACGAGGTAACCGATTTGGTGTTGAGTTCCATGGCAACAGAACGTTCAGAGTCTTCCCTGAAGAAACCAGTCATGAAGACCTTGGTAGAGGCTATCCGGTTTCTATTGAGCATATTCAGAATCAGTACCGGGGAACTAATCTGGACAGGATTTATAATAGTTCTTATGTAAAAGCTATTCTCGCTCATTTGATGGAAGAGTATAAAGTTCCAGCCTTTTCAGAGCAGCTAACTCAGGGGACGCCAGAACATTTTGTATTGGTCATTGACGAAATTAACCGGGGTAATATTTCCAAGATTTTTGGTGAGCTGATCACCCTTATTGAACCTTCCAAGCGTACTGGGCAACCTGAAGCTCTGTCGGTTCAGCTGCCTTATTCTCAAGAGACTTTCTCAGTCCCGTCCAACCTGCATATTATCGGTACAATGAATACCGCCGACCGGTCTCTGGCAATGATGGATACTGCCCTACGCCGCCGTTTTGACTTTAAAGAGATGATGCCAAACCCAAGCTTGCTGGCTGGGGTGCAAGTAAAGGGTGTGGATATAAGTGCTTTGCTGGAAAAAATGAACCAGCGTATTGAGTATTTGTACGACAGAGAACACACATTGGGTCATGCCTTTTTTATGCCTCTGAAGGCGTTGCAGGATGAAACGGAGTTGTTTGCGGAGTTGAGATCCATCTTCAAAAACAAAGTAATCCCTTTGCTGGAAGAGTATTTCTTTGAAGACTGGGAGAAGATTCGTCTTGTACTGGGAGATAACCAGCATAAGGATGAGGCTTTGCAATTTGTTAAGCGGGTAGAGGTGAATTCTCAATCCCTGTTTGGCAATGAATATCAGGATGATGTAATGGATGATGGCAATCAGAGCTTTCAGTTGAACGCAGTAGCTTTCGATAATATTGACGCTTACCGAAAAATTAGTGGCAGCTCTGTTATTCAGGCTGATGCATCTATCGAAAGTGAGTAACGGCTGACACATATGAATGAATCAGTGGTGACTGTTTTTGAGTATGGATACCTCAGCCATAAGGTGTCGGATCATCGTTGTGTTCTGATTAGTAAGGTTGCCTTTGAATATCTTGAGGGGCAATGTCTGCAACAGGATGATAATGGTTCGAGCCTTCTCAAATTATGTTCTCTTGGCGGGCATAAGGCATTACAGGTACGCAACTATGTTGGCGTCATTCATACGCCTGTAGGGTTGCAGGTGGAGATTTTGCCTAAGACTTCCAGAGGTGAAGCTGGGTCTGAAGATCAATCTCGTGCAGCGTTGCTGAATATGCTGAGACATTTGCATTCATTCCGGCATATTGAAACCACGGATTCCAGTATCGCTACCCGCTCTATGCCATTGCTGGAGGTGTTTATCCGGCAGTTCCTACAAAGTGTGAATTATCTGATAAAGCGTGGGTTACGTTCAGAGTATGTTCGTCGAGAAGATAATCAGGTCTTTATGAAAGGCAAGCTGCTTTCTTCAAAACAGCTTCGCCATAATTTAGTAAATCAGCATCGGTTTTATGTAGAGTACGACGAGTATCTTCAGGATCGACCTGTCAATCGACTGATTCATTCTGCTTTGCACAAAGTGGCGGGATTCACCCGCTCTAATGCCAATCAGAAACTCTGCCGGGAACTCAGTTTTGCTTTTAACGAAGTACCTTTAAGCCGTGATGTGAAGCAGGATTTCTCTGCCATGAAACTGACCCGTGGTATGGAGTATTACCAGAAGCCTCTGGCCTGGGCACGACTGATTCTGGAAGGGTATTCACCACTGTCTATGCATGGGCAGGCCAATGCCATTTCATTGCTGTTTCCTATGGAAGCGGTCTTTGAATCTTATGTGGCCAGTATTCTCAGAAAACAGCTAGCCCAACCATTCTGGCTGAAAGAGCAGGCAAGCCAACATTCATTGGTTAAGTTTGGTACCAACAACTGGTTCAGGTTGAAGCCTGATCTGTTGATTATGAACCACAAAAAGCCGCAGTTCGTTCTGGATACTAAATGGAAGTTGTTAAACGAAAGTCAGAATAACGGTTCTGAGAAATTTGGACTGTCACAGGCGGACTTTTATCAAATGTTTGCCTACGGCCATAAATATCTTGGTGGTGAAGGCCAAATGGCTTTGATCTATCCGAAGACAGAGCAATTCAGACATCCGATAAATCACAGCTTCAATTTCAGTGAGCGACTAAGGCTATGGATTTTGCCTTTTGATATTGCTAATGGCGTGCTTGATGGGAAACGCTTGATGCTGCCTTCTGAGGAATCATTGAAAAAAGCTCTTTCTGCTAGTCAATGACAAAAAGGCGGCTATTATACACCGCCCTTTCTGACTCCAATACTGCTGTAATATCCTGCTTTTTTACCCGTTGGATAACACCGTGAAAAATTCTTCAAGGGCATCGAGTCCATCGTTAGATGGCATTCTCCAGGCATGATCTCGATGCTCACCGCCAGTATCCAACTTATTATTAAAACCTTTGTACTGACTACTCTGAACCACCGGATTAGCACTATCTCTGGCATTCATGTGTTGATGTACTGTGGCAATATCACGGAGTTTATCGGTATGTTTAACACTGAATTCAGGGCGAATTACAGCATATAGTGTCTCTTTGCTGACTCCTTTCTTACGATCTATATATACAAACTCTGTGCGACCAGAAGAAGTGAATTGCAACTCAATCTGATGAGTGCCCTGACTTCTCAATGGAGTATCTGCAATACCAAAACTGTTGGCTAAAGCTCTGACTTTTTGTTCAACGTGTGCATCGATAATTTTTGGTGATGTTTTAGCCATATTATACTCCGATATGGTTACTTCAATTGGAATTGCATCGTCTGGATAAATTTGTGATGCAATAACGTACAGTTTTTCAATTTCGAATTGTCGAAACACCATAAGCATTGCGATGCTTCTATGGTGTGTTTCAGGGTTTATCTGACGTTACAGCCAGTGCAGCAATTCCCGATGAATTCTGAGCCCCTTCTGCTGCAAGGCACACAGGCAGGTTGTAAAAATGCCCTCGCACAATTTTAATCAACTAAAATAGATACTTACTACATTACTGTCGTTTACCTGATTATGGCTACCGCTATTAAGAAGTACAGCAAGCACTTTAATGCCACAAATCTTATCAACATGGTATTCGCAGCTATTCCCCATGCTTATACGACATCGGTAACAGCGTATAAGAAGCATCACACGCAGGGCGCAGCTACAGCTGCTTACGTGTTGAGATATGTAATTTTTCCCAAAAACTCGACTATTTATCACGAGCATACAAAATATATACGACTTCGTACGCTAGTGATACCAAGGGGTTTAATGAAACGTGGGGAATTGCTGTGGTATTCGAGTGCTTTGGTAGAATTAAGGATCACCGATCTAGAAGTTGTCCTATTCCTTTTGAAAACTTCCTAATGTCTGCCTTTGCTATGATGCATCAAAAGTACGATTCTCTGTTAGGATTTGATGATGAGCGGGTAGATAAAATCCGTTGCCATAATCTTGAAAAGTTGTATCACGTCAAAGATGGAAAAGTTCCGTCTGACACTCAAATGAGAGCAGTTGTTGATTTAATAAATCCTGACGATATTCGAAAACCATTTAAGAAGTTATTTTCTATTATTCAACGAAATGGTGCCCTCAACGGATTCAAATTCAATTGTGATAAATTGAAAGACCATTATCTGCTGCCCATCGATGGCACCGGACTTTTTTATTCTGGGAAATGTGGCTGTAAAGACTGCTGCATTAAAAACGAAGGAAAGAAAAATGAAGCCTTCTACCATAATATGATGGGAGGCTGCATTGCTCACCCTGATCAGAAAACAGTAATACCTCTTGAACCAGAAGCTATTATTCGTCAGGATGGGTGCACCAAAAATGACTGCGAAAAAAATGCAATAAAACGTTTTTTTGCGCACGTAAAACAAGTACATCCTCTGCTGAAACTGATCATCCTTCTGGATGGTCTATACGCTGACAACCCTACTATCGCGCTGATTAAGAAGTATGGCTGGCACTACATCATTGTGGCTAAGGATGGTAATCATGTATCGCTTATTGAGGCGATGAATGCACTATATGATGAGGGAGAAGTCCATCACCATAAAATCAATGATAAAAAAAATGGAGTCAAGCACAACTTTCGATTCGCTAATAACGTCTCACTGAATTTGCAAGATCAGGTTGAGAAAGTCAATGTTCTTGATTACATTGAAATCGACAAGAAAGGTCACCAACATAATTGGTGCTGGGTAACAGATATTGAATTAAATGAAGAGACAGTACACAGTGTCATGAGAGGAGGACGATGCAGATGGCATATTGAAAATCAAACGTTTAACACCCTGAAAAACCAAGGTTATCATCTGGAACACAATTACGGTCATGGCAAAGAGCATCTGGCGACGAATTTTGCCTACCTTACATTTCTGGCATTTCTGGTGGATCAAATCCAGGAGATGTCCAGCCCGGAATTTCAAAAAGCATTAAAGAAGCGATCAAGAGGAACACGAAAATATCTTTGGAAGAGAATGACGTGTTTATTTATCAGTTGGATGGTTGATAGCTGGGAGGATTTATTTAGTGCAATCACAAATGGATTCAAGCCGGAAAAAATAAAACTAGACACTTCATAAAATCGAAAGATAGCCAGGTTTTCAGGGTTATATTAAATTCCATTCTGCTGCCTCAATAGGAGTGCAGGCCTTTCTTTTGCTCTTATTTTTAAGTCTGTATTAAGTTGTCTCTAAGGTATCGGAATCAATTCGTCGGGAATAGCTGCAGCCAGTGACTTCATTTGTATTGATCGCAATGAAACAAGTACATGCTAATTGTCGTATTTTAATAATCAGTTATGGAATCAGGGCTCGCAAGATACTCCCTGTCAATTAATTCTCAGGCCTGTTTTCGACGAATCAAAATACTATTTCAGTATGAAAAATGAGCGCATCCAGATAGCGCCTTCCTGATTGATGAATTTATTATGCATATACCTTTCCTTCACTTCAATTGCGGCGATTAATCTCTCTACAACCGCTATAAACAGGGGGTCTTTACATTATGACGACATTAATAAGAGCACTTAAACCGGCATATCCACTTGCCAAAACACGCAACCACCAGAAGTACCAGAATCTATAGAGCCATATCTAAATTCCTATAGGCATAGTGATGGAATAGGAAGCTCGCTCATTGAATCAAGCACTTCTTTTCAATATTGCTTTAGCACTGCCTTTTTCGACAGAGATTGCATCCAGTGTTCAATTTTTGATCGAGGGTAACCCACGCGCCGGGGACCCAGCTGTACCCTATGCGGAAAAATACCTTCGCGCTCGTACCGCCAGATAGTTGTACGTGATAGTCCGGTAATTTCCAAAACCTCATTCAATGACATAATCGAATCAATTCCATTTCGCATATGCTGGATCTCTCGTAGTAAGCCTGTATACAGTATTCACCCACTGGAAATACATCGAAACCGATTTGTTGGCCAACACAGTGCGTTTTGCGCTTTTTGTAAAAATAAATTCGGCAACAGCTTAATCTCTCGATGAAAGATCTAGCATACCTCCAAGAAAATACTCTCGAGATTATAAAAAGTGCAAGAAATCGCTGGGATCACAAAATATCTGCATTAACATTGAATGTGTACAGGAACAAAAGATGATGAACCTGAACGGCAACGGGCTTATACAGAAACTAACAAAGAAAATAGAGCCTATTCAGGCGTGGCCATGCCGCTAATTATTGAGAACTGACAGCAGTGATAGGGGGGGGGCAGAAATGCTTCCATCATGAGTCATGACTTCTACTGCTGCTGGACTCAGTCCACCCGCCATTTTCAGCTTCTGGCTATTGAAGAAGTTCATACTCAGGTTGAGTTCTTTACTGATTATCTTACTTTGCCTTTGTCTCGAATATAGGTACAAATGAAAATATTATAAAGCTACAGATATCAGGGCAAGGGAATGGCTACAGGGGTCCATGAAAGAGTTTTCCACAGGTGCTATAACAACCTATGCTAACTTCACACCATCAGTAGAAGGTGCATTACAAGACGGTAAGAGATGACATGAAGGTATGGGTGAGAAAATAGCAGGAGAGTCGCTGAAGTTCACTCAGACAAGCGACCAATGTTAACTACAAAGAAAAAATAACTGACAGAATAAATTCAGAGAAAAAAACCATGAATGCAACTTACCAAGACCATTGCCAAGACCAATTGCAAAACACAAAAAAGCCCGTAGTGCTTACTAACGCTACGGGCTTTGTCGTATATGGTGCCGGCACCAAGAGTCGAACTCGGGACCCACTGATTACCAGTCCGCATTTTATAACTCTGATAAACTCCGGTTCTTTCTAAAAATCCTTGCCCAACCTCGCATTTATCAAGACTTGTACTAACTTTAGCTTCAGTACTGTACAGTGAAATCCGGCAAAAACCCGATAGAAGTCGGGGGCAAAACTGGGGGCAAAATGACCAGACTTTCTGACCTATCCGTACGCAATATTAAACGCCGTGCTTCCGAGTCAATAGGAGGTCGTGGCGACGGCGCTCTTTTTTTCGAAAAGAGAGCTTCTTTAATTATTGAAGCTTACTACCGGTACACACATAACGGAAAAGACAACTTGGTAAAAATTGGCCAGTATAAAAAAGGACATAGCGACAGTGGTTACACATTAGCAGAGTGCAGGCAAAAAGCAGCTCTGCTCGCAACAGAAAGAAGAGAGTGTGGCGGTGATTTAAAACAATTTTTGAATGAAAAGGATCAGGAAAAACAACATCAGAAAAAGGAGCAACTTGCCGTTGAGTCTCTTGAAGCCAAGAGAGGAACGTTCACTGACCTTCTGGAAACATATATTACTTTGTTGGAGTCTCAGGGAAAGGAAAGTGTGAGCGAAGTAAAGCGGTCCACTAAACGAGATGTTACTGAGTCTTTTCCGAGTTTTTGCAGTAAAAAAGCTCGTGATATTACTCCAGATGATATCGTGAGCATTTTATCTAAAGTGTATCAACGAGGCGCTAAAACCTATACCAATCGCTTACGTAGCTATCTTCATGCAGCCTTCGCATACGGTCTAAAAGCGGATTATGACTTTGCAAGACCCGGAGAAAAACGGTTCGGATTATCTATGAATCCTGTCGCACTTATCCCCAAGCAAGGACAGCATGAAAAAGCAGGCGATCGTTACCTTGACCATGCTGAAGTAAAGTTACTTTGGAATGAGCTCCCTAAAGTAGAAAAGGTTGGTTGCCTAATTGTTGCTCTTACCCGCTTTCTTATTGCTACAGCTGGGCAAAGACCTAAACAGTTACTTAGGGCAACCTGGAAAGATTATGATTTAAAAAAACAAACGGTGACTTTACTGGATCCAAAAGGTCAAGGGGCGCCCCGTAAACATGTTGTTCCTTTAACCAGAAGAGCGATTGCCATTTTGGAATCTGTCAGACCCATTACTGGAGAGTATCAGTGGCCTTTTTCTACTCACGGTAAATGCTCCATATATGTTGATAGTTTGACAACGGCGGTTTCTCGTTATTGCCAACACATGAACACCAAAGCGATTAAAGAGCATAAAGAACCTCCTTCTCACTTTTCCCCTAGAGATTTACGGCGTACCGGAAAAAACTTGTTGATAGACGCTGGTGTGAATCGTGAGTCACGAAACCTGCTACAAAGCCATGCCCAAACAGGCATTGATATTACGCATTATGATCGATCAGACCATATGAATGAAAAAGGCTATGTTCCCGTTAATAGTTGAAAGCACCAATGTTCCACTATTCGGCTGACGAATCGGTCAGTTGTTAACTCGATAGTTCCTGTTAAATCACGCCTCCAAGCTAGGTAATGCGGGAGATAGCGGGTAGCAACTCCATGGAACGCACCTCTAATCCAGCGCTTTAAATGGCTGTGATAGGTGTTAACATGCTGAATATGATAAATACCTTCCAGAACATGTTGACCTGCTGATGTCACCAGTTCTTTGAACTCAAATCCAAGTTTCTCCGCAAGCTTTTCGTGTGCAAGGTGTGCATCTGCACAGACCGTTGCAGAAATCGATATGCGACCGTTCAAATGGCGACACAGTTCATCGGCACTCTCGTTTTTCAAAATGCCATCTACAGTGTGTCGTTTACGGTCACGAGCCACCATTACCGGGACTTTTCGGGCTTTATTCGGATCATTACCACGTTTACGTGAAGGTCTTGGAAGGTCATTTTTTTGTCCTTTGAAGGATTCCCGATGTTAAAAAAGTTTCGTCAAGTTCGACAATTTCGCAAAGCTCTTCTGCCTGATCATTATTTATCATTTCAAGGAAGCGATGCCGCCAGCGGAAGGCTGTTTTCAAATCAATATCATACTCATTGGCTGATGATCGTAAGGTCAGGGAATAAGTCATACCAGTCAAATAGGTATTCCACTTTTCTGGGTGTCTAAGTCTTGCCAGAGGCGTTCCACTGAAGGCATTAAAAGTTATGTTACAAGTCTTGCAGCGATAGCGCTGCCTCCCTCCTTGAGTACCCCAGAGACCGATATTCTGACTTGTGCATTTGGGACACTGTGGACTTTCTGAAAACTGGGTAAGTATGCTCATTTCCAAGTCGGAATCAGGGAGCTTATTTTTCAAACAAGATTCACTGCAATTTAGTGATGAATCAGTTTTTTCTGCTATTTCTCCGCTATCAATCCGGGTACTGAGAAGTGTACTGTTGAGAATATCCCGCTGCTCACTAGTTAATAATGAAATGGAATTAATAAAATTCTGGAAGAGTTCAGATTGCATAACATGCCCCTGAAACATAGAAGACATGGGAAGTTTAGCTTATTCAACTAGTAAGGGGAACATAGCCAATGAAAAGCGTAAGGCAATATCAAAATATGATCGTTTATTGACAAAAATACTGAAAGACTGACTGAGTGTGTTACTAAGTTTTATAGGGTGATTTTTTAATTGCCAAGATTTGAAGTGTATAAATCAGAGTGTACTTTGGTCAGCGTACTAATGATTTTTTCGTTTACGTAATGAACAAATTCTGGTCGTTTTATAGTGTCGAGAAATCTTGTAGAGTTGAGATATTTCGGTCGCAGTAGGAATGTCGGTCACCCGACACCCCCTGCTCAGATCCGTACTTGCACTGCTAGCGCATACGGCTCCTACCTCGAGTATTTGACGCCAAACCTCTGCTCTGGCCATGGATGAAGAACTTTTACTTTAGGCAACACAGTGTTGATGAAAGCACCGAACTTCTTCCAGTTCAGTCGGCTTCTCTGGCTGCGCCGCTTTAAAGCTTTATACCAAATCTTTTGCACTTCCGTTCTGAAGGCATTTATCCTACGACTATTGCCCGGTACTGAGAAATAGTTCATGTGTCCTTGAACGACACGTTTCAACCACTTCAGTTGTTCCTGCACAGCATCATGCCTGTGTTTTAGAAGATAGGTTTTGATACCTTGCAGAGACGTTCGCATTCTTTTCTTACTGGTTTCTCTGATGATAGTGAAGCGCTTGCTGCTTCGGGTCACACCGCAAAAGTGAGTAAAACCAAGAAACTCAAAAGTCTCCGGCTTACCTCCTCCTGCCTTCTGTAGATCACTCCTGGCAAATCGGCCAAAGCGAATAAGTCGGGTTTTATGCTCGTGTAGAGACAGCCCGAATCGTTTCAGCCTATTTCAGAGTTCACCCAGAAAGCTCTTTGCATCCCATTCCAATTGGAAACCCAACACACTATCATCGGCATAGCGCACGACAATCACCTTGCCTTGCGCATTCCGTTTACGCCATTGATTAACCCATAGATCGTATACATAGTGCAGATAAATATTGGATAGCAAAGGTGATATCACTGATCCCTGCGGCACCCCTGCCGCGCTTCGGACATGCTGACCATCGTCGTCATAATGCCCTACTTTTACCCACTGTTTTACCAAGCGGATAATGCGTTTGTCCTTTACCCTGTGCTCTAAAAACCTGATTAGCCAATCATGGTCGACCTGATCGAAGAATTTCCGAATATCCAGATCCAGCACCCAGTTCACGGGACTGCGTTTGATTCCCACCGTCAGTGCATCCAATGCATCGTGCTGGCCTCTCATGGGACGAAATCCATATGAGAAACCAAGGAAATCTTCCTCATAAATCCCTTCCAATACCTTGACCACTGCCTGCTGGATGATTTTATCTTCCAGACAGAGAATGCTAAGAGGCCGTTCGCTGCCATCTGCCTTTGGGATGAAAACCCTTCGGGCAGGGCGAGGGCGATAGCTCCCTTTGTGCACTCGTTCATGCAAGGATTTCAACCGGATTTCCAAATCCTGCTGATAGGACTGCCATGTAACTCCATCGGCACCCGCCGCTGAATTCCGTTTCAGTTGAAAGAAACTGTCTCTCAGTAAACTCAGGGTAAGATGATGAAACAAAGCAGTGAACTGCAAACGACTGTCCTTTGCCGCTGCCTGACGTATACCCAACAGATTGGACGAAGTGTTCTTCCGGCTCTGAGTCCGGTCACCGACATCCTGCTGAATATTCCTCTTGGCCAAGCCACTTTCCTCCACGACCTCCGCCACAGATAACTCTGCTTTGTTCGGCTGCTTCTCAGGTACTATTAGCTTGTCCGACTTCCTGCCAACGACAACAGGCGTGTGGTTATTAGCCTTCCCCATTGCGTCTCCTGTGACTAAAACAGGAGAAATCGACAGGATCTCCCGAGTTCCGCACAAAATGCGTACCTGCATGCACAAGGTCTACGACTGCGCGAGGCCCGTAAGCTGCTTGCGACTTAGCGCAACTTATGGTTTTGCTTTCTGCATCACTTAACAACATCAGCACCTCGGACTATTTGATTTCGCAGCTCAATACTTAGCCTACAGATACCCCTGTCAACGCTTCACCGGATACCCTACGATAACAGGCGCATGACTCGGGGCTGGGGCGATTCGCTAGTCTTACCCCACAGGGACTTCCACCCTTAACATCTTGCCGATTTATCTCGGCACTCTAAGTTCTCAAAAAGTGCTGGTTTGAGGCAAGATACAGCCCTGCAGTCTATCCTTCCACACCATGAAACCACCTTCTTCTGTGATCAGTGACCGGCACGGCCATTCAGGCCAAAAAGTTCTGGCGCACCTTGCTCAGCTTCAGCAGCAAAATGCCTTGCTTAAGGAATCGCTTGCTTTGTCACAGAGAGAGAATGCTCTTCAGCAGGAGTTGATTACCAAGCTTCAGGCACAACATACTCAGCAACAAAAGCAGATCACCCAGCAGCAGGAGCAGATTGTTCAGCTGCAAGAGAAAGTCGAAGCCCTGGAAGCCGAGATCCGTCGGCTGAAAAAGCTGCCTCCCAAGCCAGATATCAAACCAAACACCAAGCCCCCTGATGACTCAGACGATTCACCCGGTGATCCACCGGCAGCTGATCAAATTCACCCGGTGATGAAGCTGACCCGGATGGCGTTCCAAAGCATAAGGTCGGCAAGCCGGATGAAAGAACTCGTAATCAGCGCAAGCAGCCACCAAAGCCGCCTCCTGAAAAGAGCATACCAGTCTCGGCCTGTGATATTCCTCCGGGTTCTACCCGGAACGGTTTCACCCCTTTCCATGTCCAGGACCTGGAGCTCAAGGCAACCAGTATCGAATACCTACTTGAGCAATGGATAACGTCGGACGGGAAAACGATCACTGCCAAGCTTCCAGCCAGCTTTCACGGACATCACTATGGGCCTACATTGCAAGCCTACATTCTTCACCAGCATTTTGGCTGTGCTGTTACCCAGCCCCAGCTGTTGGAATGGCTATGGGATATTGGTCTTTCTATCTCAGCGGGAGAACTCAGCAACCTGATCACAAAGGGGCATGACCAGTTTCACAGCGAGAAAAATGCGATCCTTTCCACAGGCCTTCGCTGCTCAAACTGCATTCAGACAGACGACACAGGAGCAAGGCACCAAGGGCAAAATGGGGTTTGCACCATTATCTGTAATGAGTCGTTTGCCTGGTACGCCACCACGGGCAGCAAAAGCCGGGAAAATTTTCTGAGCCTTCTGCATCGACCCTTTCGGACGTACGCGCTGACAGAGGATACCCTGGACTACCTGAGAGCACTTAAATATCCCCAAAAATGGCTGCGTATACTCCAGCAGTACGTAGGAGTGACTTTTTTAAGCCATGACACCTGGAAGACCTGCATGAAAGATGATGGTCTGACCGGAAAGAATCGTCTACAGCAAGCCAGCGAAGCCTTGATTTATGCCAGTTTGATAGAGCATGGCTTAGGACATTTGACGACCTTCAGCGATGGTGCACAGCAGTTCAATGTGTTCAAGCACGCCCAGTGCTGGGTGCATGCAGAGCGACTGCTGGCTAAGATTCACCCTGTCGATGAGCAGCAGGCTAAGGCTCAGAAATGGTGCCGGACATGGCTCTGGGCGATTTATGATGACCTGAAAGCCTTCAAGGCTGAGCCTTCCGAAGAGAATGCCATGAAGGTACGGCTTGGTTTTTTCGCTCTAATCCAGACACGCACAGGCTGTAGCGCCCTCCAGGAAGCACTCTCAAGCCTTGCTGTCGTAGAAGAAGAGCTATTGCTGGTACTGAAAGATCCGAGCCTTCCGTTGCACAACAACCTGAGTGAAAGCCTGATACGGGAATACGTCAAGCGACGAAAGATCAGCGGCGGTACGCGAAGCGAAGCAGGTCGGCAAAGTCGCGACACCTTTGCCAGTCTAAAGAAAACGTGTCGCCTCTACGGATTGTCTTTCTGACACTATTTGATGGATCGGCTAACGGGCAGTGGACAATTCCCAAAACTCGACAGATTGATAATAGTAACTATTCAGCCCCCCTAAAAATAAACTGGCATTTTTAAGAATTTGTACCAAATTAGTAGAGGTAAGTTTTTTTTCCTGCGCTGCCATGAACCAATCTGCTCCAGATTTTCAAACCATCGCGATGCTGCTTGCCATTATTGCCAAGCAACAAGCGGAGTTTGCAAAACTTGAAGAGCACTGCAAAGAGCTTGAAGGCAGGTTGAAATTAAACAGTCGAAACAGCAGCAAGCCGCCATCTACCGACGGTTACGCCAAACCACCGTCCCCCGGAAGCTCAAACAAGAGCGATGCGGATGCAGCAGCCGATAATAATCCTGATCAAAAAGCAAATGACGACAAACCAAACCCAAAAAGTCTACGGCAGTCGTCAAACCGTAACGTTGGCGGACAACCTGGTCACAAGGGCTGCACACTTAAACAGGTCGCTGCCCCCGACCATACTCACTGTTATCCGATAAAAGATTGTGAAATTTGCCAGCGGTCGCTCCTTTCTGTCGAACCCATTCGATGTGTAGAGCGGCAAGTGTTTGAACCGGGTTGTTTTGATTGTTTCGAAGTGACAGCTCATGTGGCTGAAGTTAAAGAATGCACCTGCGGGCACACAAACCAGGCCCGGTTTCCTGAGGGTGTGAATGCTCATGTGCAGTACGGCCCGAAAACTCAGGCATTTGCAGTCTACCTGTGTCAATTTCAGCTTATTCCTTACAAGCGTGTGTCAGAATTTTTCTGGGATATCTTCGGTCTTGAGGTTAGTCCCGGCTCAATTTGCGCGTTTCAGGACGTTGCGTACACCCAGCTGGCTTCCACAGAACAAGTCATCATTGATGCACTCATCAACGAACCCGTCGCCGGTGCTGATGAGACTGGTATGAGGGTCTGTGGAACACTTTGGTGGATGCACGTCATGCGCACTGATCAATGGACGCTGTATCACCTCGATCCCAGTAAAGGACACTCAGCCATGGAGAAAATGGGTGTTTTGTTGTAACTATTCAGCACCCCCACAAAAAAGGTGAACTTTGTGAAGAGCTTGTCCCGCAAGGGATAAAAAAATCCGACCAAAAAAGCAGATTCAAGAAAATAGCCTTTTATCGTTGAAATAGAGCAAATAAACGACATCTGACCCTTGGCAAGGTGCTCAAAGCTCCAATCTTAGATAACAGTACAACAATGAGAGTGTCCTGAAGCCAAGAAAAGAGAAAGCTTATAACTAAAACCACATATTACTCAATTATTGCAGGGGGTGCTGAATAGTTACGTTTTGTTGTTGTTCTGCGGAGTTCTGGTACACGACCATTACAAAGCTTATTTTCGTTACGCTGCCGCCCACGCGTTGTGTAATGCTCACCATTTAAGAGAGCTTCAGGGGGGTGTAATTAAAAGTGTTCATTAGAAGTTTTTCTGCCCACAAAACCTCAATATGAACGATAATGTAAGAGTATTTCTCAACCCTAGTTAGTATTATGCCCTCACCTATTTCTCTTGCTGATAGACTTGCAGCCCACCCCGAGCTTGAGCTTAGAGTTTCTGCACTTCTGGATATTGTTGAAGCCGAGTCAGGTCTCCTGGATCGTGCTGATGATGCTGAAGAAGCCGTCATTGTCCACCTGCGTGAAATGGGCAATGAACTGCTTACTGGCTGGGGTACCTACAAGGAAGATCAAAAATTTGGCGAGGCTTGCCTGAAGCACCCCGGAGCTAAAACTCAAAAAAAAAACACTTATTGGCTGAGCACCTATGGGAAAATAGAAGTTCTTGAACGCTGCCAGACGGTAGACAAGCATCGGGTCAGACCTTTCAGTCATGCCGCTCATATTCACTGTCGCGACTACTCCCGCACAATTCAACGTAAAATTGTAGACTTTGGTGCAGATAGTTCTTTTCAGGCAGCTGCAAAAAAAATACATGAACATTATGGTATTGATGTGCCTGAGTCTTCTATTCGAGCCATAACTCTTGAGCACGCAAGCTGTATGCAAAATGATTCCATCAGTGCATCACAAAATCGTCAGGACTGCCTCGGTGAAGCTGCCCAGTTCATAGGAGAAATGGATGGAAGCATGATTCCTGTTGTCCTCATTGATGAAGAGGCAGAAGGTGACAAACGCAAAGCACGTAAAACTGAATGGCAGGAGGCTAAACTTTGCCAGGTCTATAAGCTGGGTAGTTCAGATAAACGTCATCAGGCCACAATGGGAGGGCCGGATGAAGCAGGTGACCAGTGGTTGAGTTGTGCAATAGAGCAGGGGCTCAACCGGCAATCCTCTATCCATTGCGTGAGCGATGGAGCCACCTGGATTGCCAACCAGACAAAGAGAGTGTTTGGAGAGCAAGGAAGTTTCCTCGTTGACTATTATCATCTCTCTGAGCACTTCGCTGATGCAGCAGAAGAGTGTGTCGGGTTTAACAAGGAAACACGTGTACAGTGGCGGCATATCCAGCAGGAACGCATGAAATCTGGCAATGTTAATGCCGTCATGGCAGAGCTTGATCCGCATAGAAACGGAAAGAAAGGCAAAGCAGCCAATAAACCAGAGGAGTGTCACCGATATATCCGAAACCGTCCAGGGCAATTCGAATATGCTGCAGCAGAAGCAGCCAATCTTCCCATTGGCTCTGGCGAAATAGAAAGTTCTAACAGTGCAGTAGTGCAGATGCGACTAAAAATACCGGGTGCTTGGTGGAAGCCTTCCATCGCAGGAGCAATGCTTTGCTTAAGAACATTGCGTTCTAACGGGGACTGGGATCAGTACTGGCAGCAAGCAGGATAATGGGTAGATGGAACACTTTTAATTACACCCGCTTCAGGGTGTCATAGACAGAGATGGCAATTATCTTGCTGCCCGTCTTCAGCGCTTATTGAGGTTGGCTTGGCATTTAACCAAGGGGTTTCGAAAAGCAGGCATGCAGAGTATGCCGGAAGTTATTTACAAGCGTATCGAAGCCGTCTTCGAACGGACAGCTAAAAAGGCTAAGGACAAAGAAGCAGAATCTATGGAGCTGAGTCGTGAGAAGCTTGGACTCGACAAAGTAAAAAACACCAAAGCGTTCAACCTCTTCAAACGATTGGTGAATTTTCAGGAGGAAACCTTAAGGTTCATGATTGATTTTGCCGCCCCCTTCGATAATAACGGAAGTGAGCAAGATGTTCGAAACAGCAAGGTGAAGCAAAAAATATCCGGCAGCTTCAGAAGTGAAAAAGGTGCCAAGTGGTACAGTCGGATACGAAGTTATATATCATCGGCGAGAAAGCAGGGTCATCATGTATTTGAGGCTCTGCTTATAGCTCTTAAGAATTACAACAACCATCCTTTGCTGGGTGCTGAATAGTTACTGATAATAAAAATGTCACCACTCATGCCCTGTGGGCGCGGTATTAACAGGTAAATGAAAGCCAGGGAGGGACAAAGGGTTGAAACCATTGCTTAGTCTGTTGCAGCGTTCTCTGTCGTTTATTGTATGGAGTCTTCTACTGTCGTCTTTGGTGTGCCCCCTTCATGCGGGTACGATCAGCGCCATAAACTTTAATCTTCAGGGTGCCCCCTCAGCCGCGCGCTCTTCAATTGTTACTGCTGAAGGGTGGGGCATTAAGCTGACGGCTTACAGAAAGCAGAACCCTGTTTCACCGCTTCAGATCTACCTCCAAAGCCAGCTACCACAGGCTGGTGCGATATTGCCACCGCCCGTTGCCAAAACGTCAATTGGCATGATGAGTCACCATGATCGCAATGAAGAAAGCTCCGAAGCAATATCCATGGTCGGACTGGCCTTTGTGCAGAAAGCCTACCAATCCCTGCAGGCTTTATTTGACTGGCCACCCACTACACTTGTCATGTTGGCCGCAGGTCTGGGTACTGCAGGTGGCGGTGATGATGATGACGGTGACGATCATTCACACACTGACAAATTTGAACGGGAGCCGCAGGCAGAGTTTTTTACCTGGGCTCCTGATGCTTTCACTCAGTGCTGCCTGAAACAAAAAAAGCGGCTATTGACGATTCTGCGTAAGAAAATGCAGTGGGCACAGGCCTGTGGCAACAGGGATCTTGGCCTCATATTGCGCGATAGAATCATGCTCATCGAAATTGACAGGGACCTCCTCCAGCAACAAACATCGCATTTAACCTCGTCATGTCCGTCACTGGTGTATGAATGGCTGTTAAGGGACAGTCTGGAAATACGGTACTACGATCAGGCCGTCAACGGCAGAGACTGCAAAATACCCGGTGACTTTTTTTGGGCCAGAAGGGGGCGTCAGGCGGGCACTGGTGAAGCCGCTTCGGGTTCAGGCGCAGCGTCAAAAGGTCAAGCCGGAAGCAGTGCACAGCCAGATGGCGAAACGTTTCATCACCTGCCTCCTGCCGTTTCGAGTGACAATGGAGACGAAAGAGAAGAAGGAGACGGTACTCCCCCGCCAGCAAAAAAGGCCCGGATGGAGCCAGCCGCCTCTGTAACCTGTAGCCTGTGTCAAAAAACACTTAATGAACAAGAGGTGGCACGAGTCCTTCAAAGCACGGCAGAGCCTGTTGTCTGTGATGCCTGTTTGCTCTCCCTTCCACAGGGAACCTCCGGCAAGAGGAAGGCCGCAAGAAAGAGAGCCCAATCTGACCTGGCAGCCCCTGAATCCAAACGGAGCAAAAGTCAGACTGAAAAAAGGAAACAGAGCAGCAGCCGTCAACGCAAGCCAGCGGCGAGAAGAGTCAGGTTGGAAAATCCGGAGGTGGAGGCGCAATCCACCCCAGACACCGTCGAGGAGCTGGAAGCGTTACGAGTACAGCTTACCTTCGAGATGAATGAACAGGAAAGTGAGGCGGCAAAACAGTTTTTCGAGCATTTAAAAAGAAGAAAAATCAGGATAAAAACGTCATTGTATAAGCTACTGACCAAGGTGAATCGAGACGATTTTCCCACACTCTGTACCAAGGCCTCTGTATTCTTTGGTTCCCTTACTGCCTCCATACAGGATACCGGTTGCCTGACCAGTATGCTCCAAACTAAAACACATATCCGGGATTTTGCAGGGAGAGAGAGTTCGGAGCTTGAGTACCTTGCAGGCCTAGATACACTCCGCGCCTTTTCGTCCATGAATAATGGCAAAGGCTTGCCCAAACAGGATGAGGTGAAAAAGGTGCTGGGCTGGCCGGAATGGAAAGACGAGGATGGCCAGTTCAGTATGGAGCGGTTCCGCGCCTTTTCGTCCATGAACAGCTCAAGGGGCTTGCCCAAACAGGATGAGGTGAAAAAGGTGCTGGGCTGGCCGGAATGGAAAGACGAGGATGGCCAGTTCAGTATGGAGCGGTTCCGCGCCTTTTCGTCCATGAATAATGGCAAAGGCTTGCCCAAACAGGATGAGGTGAAAAAGGTGCTGGGCTGGCCGGAATGGAAAGACGAGGATGGCCAGTTCAGTATGGAGCGGTTCCGCGCCTTTTCGTCCATGAATAATGGCAAAGGCTTGCCCAAACAGGATGAGGTGAAAAAGGTGCTGGGCTGGCCGGAATGGAAAGACGAGGATGGCCAGTTCAGTATGGAGCGGTTCCGCGCCTTTTCGTCCATGAATAATGGCAAAGGCTTGCCCAAACAGGATGAGGTGAAAAAGGTGCTGGGCTGGCCGGAATGGAAAGACGAGGATGGCCAGTTCAGTATGGAGCGGTTCCGCGCCTTTTCGTCCATGAACAGCTCAAGGGGCTTGCCCAAACAGGATGAGGTGAAAAAGGTGCTGGGCTGGCCGGAATGGAAAGACGAGGATGGCCAGTTCAGTATGGAGCGGTTCCGCGCCTTTTCGTCCATGAATAATGGCAAAGGCTTGCCCAAACAGGATGAGGTGAAAAAGGTGCTGGGCTGGCCGGAATGGAAAGACGAGGATGGCCAGTTCAGTATGGAGCGGTTCCGCGCCTTTTCGTCCATGAATAATGGCAAAGGCTTGCCCAAACAGGATGAGGTGAAAAAGGTGCTGGGCTGGCCGGAATGGAAAGACGAGGATGGCCAGTTCAGTATGAAGCGGTTCCGCGCCTTTTCGTCCATGAACAGCTCAAGGGGCTTGCCCAAACAGGATGAGGTGAAAAAGGTGCTGGGCTGGCCGGAATGGAAAGACGAGGATGGCCAGTTCAGTATGGAGCGGTTCCGCGCCTTTTCGTCCATGAATCATGGCAAAGGCTTGCCCAAACAGGATGAGGTGAAAAAGGTGCTGGGCTGGCCGGAATGGAAAGACGAGGATGGCCAGTTCAGTATGGAGCGGTTCCGCGCCTTTTCGTCCATGAACAGCTCAAGGGGCTTGCCCAAACAGGATGAGGTGAAAAAGGTGCTGGGCTGGCCGGAATGGAAAGACGAGGATGGCCAGTTCAGTATGGAGCGGTTCCGCGCCTTTTCGTCCATGAATAATGGCAAAGGCTTGCCCAAACAGGATGAGGTGAAAAAGGTGCTGGGCTGGCCGGAATGGAAAGACGAGGATGGCCAGTTCAGTATGGAGCGGTTCCGCGCCTTTTCGTCCATGAATAATGGCAAAGGCTTGCCCAAACAGGATGAGGTGAAAAAGGTGCTGGGCTGGCCGGAATGGAAAGACGAGGATGGCCAGTTCAGTATGGAGCGGTTCCGCGCCTTTTCGTCCATGAATAATGGCAAAGGCTTGCCCAAACAGGATGAGGTGAAAAAGGTGCTGGGCTGGCCGGAATGGAAAGACGAGGATGGCCAGTTCAGTATGGAGCGGTTCCGCGCCTTTTCGTCCATGAACAGCTCAAGGGGCTTGCCCAAACAGGATGAGGTGAAAAAGGTGCTGGGCTGGCCGGAATGGAAAGACGAGGATGGCCAGTTCAGTATGGAGCGGTTCCGCGCCTTTTCGTCCATGAATAATGGCAAAGGCTTGCCCAAACAGGATGAGGTGAAAAAGGTGCTGGGCTGGCCGGAATGGAAAGACGAGGATGGCCAGTTCAGTATGGAGCGGTTCCGCGCCTTTTCGTCCATGAATAATGGCAAAGGCTTGCCCAAACAGGATGAGGTGAAAAAGGTGCTGGGCTGGCCGGAATGGAAAGACGAGGATGGCCAGTTCAGTATGGAGCGGTTCCGCGCCTTTTCGTCCATGAATAATGGCAAAGGCTTGCCCAAACAGGATGAGGTGAAAAAGGTGCTGGGCTGGCCGGAATGGAAAGACGAGGATGGCCAGTTCAGTATGGAGCGGTTCCGCGCCTTTTCGTCCATGAATCATGGCAAAGGCTTGCCCAAACAGGATGAGGTGAAAAAGGTGCTGGGCTGGCCGGAATGGAAAGACGAGGATGGCCAGTTCAGTATGGAGCGGTTCCGCGCCTTTTCGTCCATGAATAATGGCAAAGGCTTGCCCAAACAGGATGAGGTGAAAAAGGTGCTGGGCTGGTTAAGATGTGAGGAGACACAAAGTGGTTCACACTTTCAGCTTATGATCCGACTTCATGCATCAAAAGGCATGCCTGATATCAAACAGCTGATACATTATGAGCAGAAGCTGACTTTATTGTTTGCCAATACGGTTACCGATCTGGACAGCGATGATGAAGACGAACAGTCCTGCTTGATTAAACAGACAGCCCTCTTTTTGTCCTCCAGAATGCCCCAGTATGTTGTGAACTTCGAGAATGTGTGGTGCTTTCATCAACAGGAGGAGGCCGGTGATGCGGGTCGTAAGCTGGAAAAATTATTAAAACTATTAATATCCTATGGAGGAAGGGGTGTCACCCGCTACCTATCACTGAACGCTAGCGATAGAAAGGCTTTACTAAGCACCAGCACATCACATATACCCTTGCCGCTGGCGATAAAAGCGATCAATGATTTTTCACCACAGGAGAGAAAGGAGTATCTCTTTTTCAACAGAAACTTGAAAGCCCCCCCAAGCAAGGATCAATGGAACGGCATCAGTCTACAACTGGACAGGCTGGCGAGCGTGCTGAAAACCCCACATGCACAAAGACTCTATCTGGAGGTGGTCTGGAGTCTCGCGCCATCTGACCGGGCTTTTTTTCTGGATGAAACCAGTGCAGCCTCTGTCACAAAGATATTTCCCTCCCTGAATGCTCTGAAAAAGCTGGCAAACAGACATTCGCGGCAATGGCTGAAAGAGCTACTTGAAGCCTGCCTCCAGCACGGGCAGGGAACGCCTTCAAGAGAGAACATTAAACAGCTTTTTACTGCACTGTTTGAGACGCAACACCCCCTGTTCGATCACGGCGACATACCTGACTATTTTTTGTCTGGATACATGGCGCTTGGAGATTCCGCTATCCTTATCCCGGTCTCCCCCCCGGTCCAGACAACGGAGGCACTTGCGCTGCATTTCGTTGCCGCAGTCATGGGAGTGCTCAGTGACATGTTTTATCATTATGGAGCGAACAGGCTGAAGATTGAGCAATACGGAGGAGAGACGTACCCCTTCCCGATACCCGAACTGGAAATACGCGATGACGGCATTGAAATCAGTAACTGGTCAGATAAAGTGTTCAAGGATTTTTTAGACGTGACGGAGTTTCCGGAGCACTATTATTTGTCGGAAGACGCCTGGCAGCAGCACTGCAGCTCTGAGGTACCCAGCTATTTCCAGCGCAGGATGGCAGCTTGCCATCAAAGGCAAAGAACAGCGCCTGAAACCATTGCTTTCCAGCCGATTTCAATACCAGCGCTGATGGGATTGTTAAAACACAATATTCCCATCAAACCCACTGTATGGAAATCATTTGATCACCACAAAGACAGGTTGCCCAGGGCGGCTTATAGCCGGCTACTGAATGAAATTGAAAAATCGACACATGAAAACATCCCGGTATCGTTAAAAGACTATCTTGAGGCCAGAAGGCTGCCAGAAGAAACATTGCCACAAAATGAAATGGAAGCACCGACGAGCACACCACCTTTTATGGTTGGGGAAACACTGAGCGAGGAAGAACAATTTCAGAGGCTGTGGAAAGACCTGTCGCACAAAGAACTGTTAGTGGTTGCGGACTTGGAGTTACTGGCGGATTATAAGGAACATATGACTATGGAGCAGATCGTTAGTATTCTCGAGAGAGCTGATATTGGTATGGAAACCGACAGTCTCGATAAGTTGAGGCTGTTTCTGGGTGAGAAAAGAGATGGGTATTTGAAACGAGACCCGCTCCTTCTCGGCCTGCCTGATGAGGTTGTGAGATATTTGATAGAAGCTGACATTTAATCGTTCACATCCAGCACTTTTTGAGAACATACGATTATTCGTAAGACCTCAAAAACCCCTACATTGACCAAAAGGCAGCCAGCATGAAACGTATTCAATGACATCCGCCAGTCTCGGAAACGAACCGGTGCCGTTTATCCTGTCTGTCAGATAGTCCCAAAATGAAAGACCATGCTGGCGACACGTTTTCTTCAGGCTGGCAAAGGTGTCGCGACATTGCCGTCCTGCTTCGCTGCGCGTCCCGCCACTGATCTTGCGCCGTTTAACATGCTCTCTGATCTGGCTCTCGCTGAGGTTGTTGTGCAATGGCAATGTCGGGTCATCCAATACCCGCAGTAATTCTTCCTTGACGACTTCGAGGCCTCCCAGGGCCGCCTGCAGCTCTGAACAATTCGTTTGCGTATGCACCAGACTGTCGAAACCCTGTCGTATCTTGTTGGCCATTTCCTCTGAGGGAGCCACCTTGAAAGCCTTCAAGTCACGGTAGATATCCCAGAACCAGTTCAGGCACCAGTATTGGGCATTGGCCTGATGTTCATTCACCGGAATGACTTTATCCAGTGGTCTCTCCGCGTGAAGCCAGCATTGAGCATGGTCAAACACGTCAAACTGCCTGGCACCATCACTGAAGGTAACCATATGACGGTCAAACCCATGATGTACCAGGCTGCCGTATAGCATCGCTGCGCTGATTGTCTGCCGAAGCTTGGGATGTTCTTCAAGACCAATGTCGTCCATAAAGTCTTCCCACGCCTTTCGGTTTGGGAAGTGAGTTTCGGGGTAGCTTTCAAGGACTCGCTGCCACTTCTTGGTAAAGTCTTGCCTCTGAAGGTAATCCAGCGCATGACTGTTAAGAATGTAGGTGTGCCAGGGACGGTGCAGTAATGTCAGGAAGTTTTCCCGGCTCTTGCTGCCTGTGGTACCCAGGGCGATCTCATTTGGCACTAACTTTCTCTGTTTGGCTAATTATTCAGCACACAAAAGTACCAAAATAAGCCTAATTTCCTGTACTTCTCAAAAATTCAGTTTTTAAAGCTAGCTTTTTGAATATGCAACAGGATTGGTGTTTGTCAAATGAGATCGCCCTGCTGTGGTACCAAACCAGGTAAACAGGTCATTAACGATCACTGTGCAATAGCCATTCTGTCCCTGATGCCGGGCTCCTGTATCATCGGTCTGGAGATAATGTGAACAGCGTATGCCCGTTGCCAGTAACTCATCTTTCTCTGCATGGAACCCATCATGCCCCTTGGTAAGCAGATTGCTGAGTTCCCAGATGAAATTGAGATACCCGCATCCCAAAGCAGCTCCAGTAACTGAGGCTGGGTGACAGCGCAGCCGTAATGCTGGAGTAAAGCAAAAGCCTGTAGCTGAGGACCAAAGTGGTGTCCGTTCAGATTATCCGGCGGTCGGCCACTGATGGTTTTACCTTCAGGCGTCAACCATTGCTCAAGCCAGTAACGGACAGTCTTGGCTTTAACCTCCAGTTCCTGGACAGTGAACGACTCCCGACCATGGCGAACCGAGCCTTCCGGAATCGCCTCAGGTGTAATACTGTGCTCTTCAGAGACGGGTGGGTCGGGAGGTTTTGATCGTTGACGGCGAGTAGTCTCATCAGGCTTTTCCACCTCTGATTTGCGACTGAGGGAATCGCCATCTTCAGAAGCTTCCGGTTTGCCGTTATGGTCGGAATCAGGTGGCAATCTGCCTGGATCATCGTCATCGGGAGGCTTGGTGTTGGGTTTGATATTGGGTTTTGGGTTGAGCTTTTTCAGTCGAGTGATCTCGGCTTCCAACGCCTCAATCCGAATCTGTTGCTGAACCTCCCGCTCCTGAAGCTGAACAATCTGCTCCTGTTGCTGGGCAATCTGCTCCTGTTGCTGGGCAATCTGCTCCTGTTGCTGGGCAATCTGCTCCTGCTGTCGGGCGATCAGTTCCTGTTGTTGAGTAATGAACTCAAGCAGGCTTGGTGACAGGTCGTTGGCAGGAAGGGTGATCATGACATTGAAGGTTAGACGACAATCTGAGTTTTTTCCTTATGTACCGGTTTTTGAGTACATACCAATTTACATATGCTTATGTATTTGCTGCTGTCTGCCCCGAAAGGGATATTGGAACTGCTTTAGTGCTCCCAACGATCAATACAGAAATGATGACGCTACATTTGTCTGAAATCTCAAAGCTAACCAATAAAGGACGGCATGCTGCCGTAATAATTGATAATGCGGGATATCATCATTCTAAAGACTTGCCTACTTTTGATAACCTGACATTGATTCCTTTACCGCCTTATGCACCGGAACTAAATAGTGCAGAATAAATTTGGGAGTGGCTTCGGGAGCATGATTTATCCAACCGATCTTTTAAAAATTATGATGACATTGTAAATGCATGTTGTTGTGGTTGGAACAAGCTTGTTTCTGAGGCTGGTCGGGTAACCAGCCTATGCTCCCGTGAATGGGCTGTATTATCGTAGTTAGAAAACGGAAATGGTATGATTGGTGATTATAGCTTCAGTCACCGAGATGAGGATGTCGCTCTTTTACGGTACATAGGTGAAGTGTCGGCGGCATCACATGCGCCCTTTATTGCTGCTGCAGATGCATCTGTTTTTGAATTCAGGGATTTTCAAACGCTGAATGAAGGCAAACCTGTTGCGGCAGGTTTTGATTCTCCGACCTATGCCAGCTGGAATGCTTTCAGGGAAAGTGATGATTCCCGTTATGTGACGCTGACCCTGCCCAAAACACTGGCAAGATTACCCTACGGAGGGGTGTGTGATTTAAACAATGTCAAGAAAAACGACTACACTAGTATGGTCGTATAGGCTTTTTGGCGTTGAGAAATATGTACAGCTCAGTCCTTTCATCCAACGATGAAATCACAGAAATCGTTATCAAAATCCCGCACAATCGCTCAATGGTGGATTTCGAAAATCATTTGCAAGATGCCTTAAATGAAGCGGGACAACTGGGAACAAAAAAGCAACTTGAGTGGCTTGATACTGACGGTTCTCCCATTACGCTTGGCAATGTTCGGTTGACCAGTAAAAGTAAAAAAGAATTGAAGGTTTATGAAACTCCATGGGGAGCGGTTAGGGTCAATCGTTTTATCTATCAAAGTCGTGAAGGCGGTGCTATTTATTGTCCCCTTGATCAATCTGCACGAATTGTTGTTAATTCAACCCCGCGACATGCCTGCATGGTCAGTTGGAAGTTTGCCCACATGCCTTCCACTGAAGTAGAGCAAGATTTTCTAAGAAACCACGGACGTAAAATCCATCGAAGAACCGCTAAAGACCTGGCAGAAGTTGTTGCCAGTATTGCTCAGACCAAAGAAGAATCCTGGACTTATGAATTACCGGATTTACCCGAGCCAGTAGCCACAGTTAGCTTGGGGCTGGATGGTGCAAACTTGCTTTATAAAGAGGGCTACAGAATTGCAATGTGCGGAACTATTGCGCTTTATGATGAAGAAGGAAATCGAATGCACACGGTGTACGCTGCCGCTGCCCCCGAATACGGAAAAGAAACTTTTATAAAGCGGTTCTCTTCTGACATTGAGAAAATGAAGTCTCGTTTTCCTGATGCCACTTACGTTGGAGTTGCTGATGGGGCACCAGATAATTGGACGTTTCTTGAGCCTGTTACATCGATTCAAATTCTGGATTTTTATCACGTTAGCGAATATGTGGCAGAAGCGGCAGAAGCTATATATCCGGGTAAAAAAATGCAGAATGAACGCAAAGCCTGGTTAAGATCAACACTGCACGAATTAAAAAACACCCCTGGTAAGGCAAAACGTTTATGGTTGGAATTAAAGAAAGCAGCTCCCGGGAATAAACGTCTTGTTTCTAAAGAAAAACTGGATAAAGCCAGAACTTATTTCAAAAATCACTGGCACCAAATGATTTATCCAGAAGCGTTGGAAAACAAGTTACCAATTGGTTCTGGTGTAACAGAAGCTGCTTGCAAAACGCTGGTTAAGCAGCGCATGTGTAAGTCAGGCATGCGATGGAAGGAACAAGGGGCGTCAATGCTATTAACATTACGAGCTCTGGCGAAGTCAACGGGTTATTGGGATGCTTTCTGGTCGAAGATGGATCGCTACGGGTTTCCAGTGGCTCACAACCTGCATGCCTGACATTATTCAAGCCACACACCCCTACGGAGCAGCCAGTCAACCCGTGAAAACATTCGGGTTCGAAGAATTTCCTACAGGTAATGATGGACTGCGCAGGCCGGCCTCCAATGAAGATTTTACCTGGACCAATGCTGCCTTTGATATGGGATTACTGATAACAAGTGCCTTTAATGCCTTTGGTTGGTGTACCGCGATAAGAGGGCTGGAGAATGGGGGTAAAGTAGAGAATTTGCCTAATTTTACCTTTAAATCGGAAGCTGGAGATCTGGTTCAACAGTGTCCCACAGAGATTAATCTTACCGACGAGCGTGAAAAAGAACTGTCTGATCTTGGCTTTCTCCCCCTGGTGCATTACAAGGGAGCCAGTCATGCTGTTTTTATGGGTGCCCAGACTCTGCAGAAACCCAGGGAATACACAGACCCTGAAGCCACAGCTAATGCTGCGATTTCTGCCCGCCTTCCCTACATTATGGCCAGTTCCAGAATCGCTCATTATCTGAAAGTGATGGGGCGGGACAAAATTGGCTCAGCTATGGATCCGGGCGATGTTGAGAAACAGGGCGATCTCATTTGACAAACACCAATCCTGTTGCATATTCAAAAAGCTAGCTTTAAAAACTGAATTTTTGAGAAGTACAGGAAATTAGGCTTATTTTGGTACTTTTGTGTGCTGAATAATTAGCCAAACAGAGAAAGTTAGTGCCAAATGAGATCGCCCTGTGTTGAGAAAGATCTGACCACCTGGATCAGTCTGTTCGTAAACCCCAATGCTGTGGGAAATGAAGCCAAAGCCAAAACGCCCTTAAGAGAAGCCAAAATTACAGTAAAGGAACAGGCGGGAAGACCGGGGAGCTATTCTGCGGTTGCTTATTTACGTCCCTGGCTACAGATGGAAGAACTGACGACCTCTTTACGCATGGTGGCAAATATTCCGGGCTGACAGGTTAGTTCTATGGTCATCGATTGCGATAAAGCCGAAGCAACCATTCAAAAGCTGATAGCGACCATCGATGAAATGGTTGCGCTTCAGCTCAGTGCCATTATTCAGTATCCCGCCTTTAAACGTATTGAGGCGCTTTGGGCCGGGCTGTATCGGCTTCTGGATACCGAGCAAAATTTGCCTCTGGTGCGTATTCGTATTCTTGATTTGAGCTGGAATGAGCTTTCTGATGATTTGAATCTCAGTGTCAGGTTGCAGAGTTCACTGTTATTCAGGCTGGTATATCAAAAAGAACTGAATACTCTGGGAGGGGAACCGTTTGGACTTTTGCTGGTTGATCACCCGGTCAGCATAGAACTGGATGAAGTGAGTGGACATGATGATTTGTACACTCTGCAACTACTGGCTGAGCTGGGGCAGGAATCTCTCTGTCCGGTGATCCTGCCTCTGGCTGTGGATTTTATTGGATCTGCAGATCCTGATATCTGGTGTGATACAGAAAGAGTGACGCGAATACTGGACAGTGATGACTATGGTGGCTGGAGGCATCTGCGCAGATTACCTGTCAGCCGTTTTCTCGGTTTAACACTGCCTGAAGTATTGATTCGTCCCCCCTGGAAACACTGCTATTGGCGTATAAAGTTTGATGAGGTTGCTGTTTACAATGAAGACAGTGGCTGGCTGTGGGGAAACAGCGCATTCGAGTTTGCGGCCAATGTTATCAATGAGTTTCACCGTATTCGCTGGTTTGGTTATCTTCGTGTTGCAGAATCCGGTGGCGCTCTGATTCGAAACCGTAATAGTGAAAAACAACGACCAATGGCTGCCAGGCTCAGACTGACTGATAGTCTCGAGACGTTTTATAGCGGTCAGGGGTTTATTCCAATGACCACCTGCTATCTCAGTAATCAGTTGGCTTTTTTTAATAACCAATCTGTTTTTCAAACCACTGAGAATGAGGAAGATTCCTTGGTCTTCAGCATGTTACAGACCACCCTGATTGGTTGCCGGTTCGGGCATTATCTGAAAATGCTGATACGGGAACATATCGGCAGTTACGATTCTGCTGAAACCTGTGAGAGGCGGTTGAATGACTGGCTACAAGGTTATACATCCAATGTCGATTATGCAGACGAAAGGGTGCTGGCACGTTATCCATTGAAACGTTCCCGGGCCCGAGTCTGGGGAAATAAAAAACTGGGCACCTTTTTCTGCGAAGTAGAGCTGCAACCCCAGTATCAATTTGACTATATCAATTCAGGCATATTACTGCGTACGGATGTCAGTGAGCTATCGGAGGCAGTGAGCAGAGGCAGTGCATTGAAATGAACCGCAGTCTTCTGGAAGTTATTCTCAATGAACCCTTCAGTGTCAATGCACTTGATAGCCTGAAAAGATCTATTTGCAACAATATAAAAATGCTATTGGAGTCTCGTAAGTGCCTGACGACGGTCAGTGAAGATTACCCGAATGTTCGATCATCTGTTTATGGTTATGGTCTGTCCAATCAATACCTTAATCGCAGTGATTATCAGGGCAATCGTCTCTGCAGGGAGATTGAAACCCTGCTGGTTTGCTATGAACCCAGACTCAGTGAGGTGGTGGTAGAAGTGGAGAAACTAAACGACCAATGCAATGTACTCTGTTTCAGAATTGAAGCAACCCTGACTCTCGGGGCAGCCAGTAATGCAGGCCATCAGGTGGTGTTTGATTCAACGCTGAACCTGACTGACACCCAGTTGGATATCAGGGAGTACAGTATTGACTAAATCCTTTATGCCCTGGTATGAACGGGAACTTGAATTTCTGCGGATGAGTGTGGATCGTTTTTCCAGAGAACATCCCATGCTGGCAAAATCACTGGGGGCGAGCAAGGATGGCGTGGAAGACCCTCATGTAGCCAGGGTTATCGAATCCTTTGCCCTGCTGACCGCCCGGTTGTCTCAACAGCTATCAGAAGAATCTACACAGTTGTCGGCAGGTTTGCTGGAAATAATGTTTCCCTTGATTCTGGAGCCTTTGCCTTCTGCCTGTCTTTTGCAGGTTCCACCCTCAGCGGATCTGTCCAGTGTCATTACTCTCCCGGAAAATACCCGGTTTCGTGCCTCTGTAGACGAGGAAAGATACTGTCAATTCCACATAACCCGTGACTTGCAACTCTGTCCGTTTGATCTTATAGCGTCAAGTCTTGAACAGAGACCGTTCAGTTTTCAGATTGATGAATGTCCTGATCAGGCTATTGCCGTCATCAAACTTGATTTCTGTATGCTTGATCACAGTAGAAATTTTCATGATATATCCGATTTTGATCAGCTGTTCATTCATATGCAGGGTCTGCCCAGGCATCTGGGGCAAATATATGATCACCTCTGTCGTCACCGGTGCAAGATGATGTTGATGGGGGAGAGTGGCCGGTGCCATGAATTACCCGACAACAGTTTTGAACCCCTGGGTTTTTCAGACAGTGAACGTATGCTGCAAAAAGATAACCACACGTTTTATACCTTTCAGGTGTTGCTTGAATTTTTTGCCTGGCCGGAACTGTTCCATGGTTTTTTGTTGAAGGCATTCGGTCAGGCACTGCAGTCATTTTACGAAAACAAACTGACTCTCTGTATTTTTCTGGATCAAATGAATGATGAATTGACTCACTCTATGGGGGGGGCAGCTTCAGGCTGGGGTGTACTCCAGTGGTTAACTTGTTTGAACTGGTAGCTGAGCCTATTGTTGTCGATCACAAACAACTCGATTACCCCATAGTTCCGGACAGTCGCAGCAGGAACAAACATCGTATTCAACGGGTTGTCAGGGTACTGGATATTACTGATGAAGTACCAAAAACAGTACCTCCACTCTATGGGCTGAAACATAACCAAAGCAGGGAGTCATGTTTCTGGCTCTATAAAACGCCCGAGCCTGAAATAGAGGAAATAAGTCGTCTGGAGATTGTCTGTCCGAATCTTAATCCCGAGCAAAATCAGACACGGGTGCTTTCCCCGACCCTCATTTGTAATAATGACGATATGGTTCTGGAATTACCAGCCAATCCCAGGCTGGAATGTCTGGATAATATTGCTCTACCTTCGAAACCCGTATTGTTATCGAGGGCAACAGCACCTGTCTATCATCCGAAAACCATTACAACCCGGCTGGATTTATTAACGCACCTGAACCAGAATTTTGTCTCGATATTACAGGTTGGTAATGCTTCCGAGGCAATGCAGGGGCTGCTGTCTCTCTATAGTTTTCACAATAGCCCGGTTAGTAAAGGCTGGATTGAATCCCTGCTTGATCTATACCCCGTGGCCGTTGTTGCCCCGGTACGTATTGGAGGGTATCAGTGTTTCACTCAGGGTAACGAAGTTCATATTGAGCTGGACCCGGCACGACTCAAAAATATTTCTATCATGATGTTTATCAACCTGCTGGATTTTCTGGCGGCAGGTTATGCGGGTGTTCAGAGTTTTATCCAGTTAGTCGTGAAGCTGAAGGGAGAGCCGGGAGAGTACATTCGATGTATACGCCGACATGGTTATCAAATCAATCGTTGATTGAGTCACTGCAATTGGCCCCCGGTGGCTGGCAGTATGCTCAGGCTATGCGTCTGTTGATTCATTATGACTGGACTTTACAGAAACCCCTGTCGATTTTTTCTCTCTGCGATGCCCGTTACCGGTTTGCCAGTGAGGATCTGATATCAGTCAGTAAAAAGGGGCAGAACTGGTATGTCACCACGACAAAACCTGCACTGACAGGGTATAAGGGTGTTCTGCCCTATGTGTATCAGGATCTGGAGTTACAGCAGCGATTATCCCGTGATGTGAAGGATGTTCAGGGTGTTTTCTCCATATTCAATCAACGAATCCTGCAGCTGACCTTTGAAACAACCTCCCGGGCGTCTGTGGGATATCGTTATGAGGACAGGTGTAATAAAAGTCATCCGTTATCCCGAACACTGCTGACTCTGGCTGGATTACCATTGCCAGTCAGTTTGCCACTGGATAATTTGCTTCGCTATGCCAGCGTACTGGGTAGAAAAACAACTAACCTGTCTCTGCTTGAAATCATCATAAAACATTATTTTTGCATAGATGTGGAGCTTCAACGCCCAAGTATCATGCGTAAGTATCTGACAAAAGACAGCTTATGTCGTCTAAGGGTGGGCGTTGATCAAAACACGAGTGGGGAAGGAGGTTACCTCGGTGGTACAGCTCTTATAGGTCAGAGTTGCTATTTGTACAATCCGAGTATTTGTGTGGTTATCTGTGTCGATAATAAAGAACAGTACCGTGCTGTTACCTCGGATAAATCGTTACCGACACATCTTAATGAATTCTGTCATCTGTATTTTGCCGGTGACGCCCAGGTTCGCTTGCAGATACGGTGTCCACGCTATTGTCTGAGTACACCTCGTTTGTGTTCCAGGTCAGCAAAAGAAACGACTGAATACTTCTATTCAGCTGCACGGCTTGGCCGGTTGAGTTGCCTTGTTCCTCATCTTTATGCCAGCAGTATGGTCATCGCAGATTTCCCGGAGGTTTCTTATGCAGTCGCTTGATTTCAAAACGCTTATCAACGGGTTATCGAAGGAAATACCAGAAAGCAAACCTGAGTATTCGAGCGGGCCTGGATCATCGCATCTTTGCCTTTAAGGGAATTCTATTGCCAGTGGAAATAATGTGAAGTGAGTGGGTGCTCTGATGAGATTTGCAGAAGTTCTTGAGTTAGGTCCCAACCGAAAACTGCTTTCTATTAATACTTCCGAATTTGAATCCCATATAGATAAGTGGACCAGAGAGATGGGCGCAGTGAAACTCTTTGGTTATAAAAAAGGGCTCTTCCCTAATTTTAGTGGGTGATTTAATCTATATTGAACACTTCAAGGCAAGGATGCCGACATGCGCGATAAAGAACTCTACTCTAAAATACTTGGCGTTGAAACTCCGTGGCATGTCGCTCACGTGGAACTCTCCATTACTGAAGGAAAAGTCGAAATCTTTCTCGAACATGATGGCAAAAAGCCTTCTAAATGCAGTGTTTGTGATAAACCCTCTCCGGGTTACGATCGACGTCAGAAGAAGTGGCGGCATCTGGATACCTGCCAGTTTCAAACCATCCTTATTGCTGATGTTCCGCGTACACAATGTTCCGATCACGGTGTAAAAACAATACAGGTTCCATGGGCTGAGTTCCGAACTCTGGTTCTACGGCCTTGTTTGAAGCAATACTTGTTATTGATGGGCTGAACCGAACTCTGGTTCTACGGCCTTGTTTGAAGCACTTGTTATTGACTGGCTGAAAGAGGCAACAACCAGTGCAGTTGCCCAACAAATGAAGCTTAGCTGGAATGCCATCGACGGTATCCAACAGCGTGCAGTAGCGAGAGGTCTGGCACGCAGAGTACACGACAATCCCAAACGGTTAGCCGTTGACGAAACCTCATTCCAGAAGAGGCGTGAGTACGTCACTGTGGTTACAGATCATGAAAAAGGCATTGTTTTACATTTGGCCGACAACCATAAAGCTGACAGCCTCAATGAGTACTTTGAGACCCTGACGCCAGACCAGAAAGCCGGTATTGAATGCGTTACCATGGATATGTGGAAGCCCTTTATCAAGGCAGTCACATTGCATGTGCCAGAAGCCAGGGAGCGAATAGCATTTGACAGTTCCATGTTGCCCAGTACTTAGGCAATGCGGTCAATAAAGTTCGCATAGAAGAGCACAAAGCGCTTATGTCTACAGGGTCAGACTTACTCAAAGGTACCCGGTTTGACTGGCTAACAAATCCTGAAAATATGAGCGATGAAAAGTGGGAAGCGTTCGAGCCGTTGCGTGATTCAAAGCTGAAAACAGCACGAGCCTGGGCCATCAAAGAGATGGCGATGACACTGTGGAATTACACATCACGAGCTTGGGCTATCAAGGCATGGAAACGGTGGCTGAGCTGGGCACTGAGGTGTCGGCTTGAACCTGTTCGTAAAGTGGCCAAGATGATCAAAGAACACCTGTGGGGAATTATTAACGCAATAGTTCTGAAAGCCGACAATGGCCGTGCAGAAGGCATGAATGGAAAGATACAGCGACTCAAGGGTCGAGCCTACGGCTACAGAAACAGAGAAAGGTTCAAAACTGCAATTTACTTTCATTGTGGTGGCCTTGATCTTTATCCAAGAGGGGTGAATCGCTGAAATTTACCCACACAATCTGAGGTAGAGCCTAAAAAAGAAACCAGGGTGCAGCACTGGCAGGAAGCGGTGGATACCGTTTATACAGCCATTGAGGGTGAACTTCAGACAGCCGACCCCAAAAAGATAATGTCACATCCGAAGTGGATTGCCCTGATAGGCTGTGCAAAAAGAAATTTTCCGGAGCACCTTTCAGTTTATCAACCTTCACCACTGGAACAGACCAGAGTGCAAAGGATGGTTCGTAATACCCTGGCTACCAGAACCATCAGCAATAAACTGGATCTGTTGGATATCATTAAAAAAGACAATGAAGATTCATTCAGTACCGTCGGCGAACTGGCCGTGTCCCGTTTGCGCTATGAGTTGCTGGCTGCCAGTGCGGTCAAAGTCCACGATCATTATATGAAGGCTCTCAATAATGACTGGCGAACCTGGTATGAGTGGGAACAGAGTAAAGCCAGCTGGTATCAGGGCAGTGCGGATTTTGAACGTAGCGCCGAGAAAAAACACACTGGTTTCAGCGGGGGAATATCCAAAGCGGGTGCCAGTGCGGGTGCATCATTTAGTGGTCAGGCCAGTGCTGGTCTGACACTGGATAAAGAACGGGGTGGGCAATTTGGCTGGAAACAAAAGTTGAAGGGCAATGTTCAGGCTCAGGCCCAGGCTTCCGGCCATGCCTCTGCGGAAGCACGGATGTCTGATTTAATGGCCAGTGCCGATGTGGGACTGGAATCAGAAGCGGCACTCCATGCGGATATTGATTATGAACTGGCTTATACCTGTAAAGTAAAGGGGGAATATCTACGCCGTTTACTGGGTCCTCAGGTCGATCTGATTAACGCCAGGGCCAGTGGCAGTGCTGATGTTCATGCCAGGGCATCAGGCTCTGCCAGTGCCAGTGCGGGTCTGGGCCGCCTGCAAAACAGCATGGGAACCAGCGGTGATCTCGAGAAAGGAGCGTCTTCCTTTGAGAAAGAAACAAGAACGGCCAATATCCGTGGTGTAAAAGTCGATCTCGAAGGTGAAGTTTCACTCGCCGTTGTTATGAAAGGCAATGCCAGTGTTGCTATTGGTCAGGCGGCTGAGGTGGAGGTTTCCGGAGACCTGTTTGCCGGTGCATCGGCCAGTGCCGGACTGGAATGTTTTATCAATGGTACCGGTGTTGGTCTGGATATTGGCGGGAAACTGTTTGCTGGTTTTGATATTGGAACAGAGCAGAAAATCAGTCTGAAGCATCCCCGGCGCGGGGTTAATATTTTTTCACTCAAAGCCCGGGAGGCTGCGACCTTTGGTGTAGGGATGTCCGGAAAACTAGCCGCCCGAGCCACCGTGGATGAAGTATCTTTTGATACCCAGGTTGGTGCGACAATGGGGTTTGGAGCCAGTTTCAACGCCAGTGGCATTGTCTCACCCAGGGGATTAATGCTGGTGGGGCATGATGCTATTGCCATACCGACCATTTATCGAATGGCCAGCCTTATGAAGCAATATGATCCCGGATCCGTTCATACCAAACGCCTTACAACATTCTCTGAGTACCTTAATCGTAAATCGTCCAGAGCGGAATTAACCCAGGTTTATCTGGATTGTCGTGGTCGTATGGTGAGTCTTGTGGCTTCTCTGGATAGAGAGGCCGATGCCGTTCAAAAAAAATCAGCGAGAATTCCGGGATTCAATGGTTATGGTGATGTTATGGGGATCGAGGAGATCAACGCAGTGGACGGATTTGTGGGAAATTCTCAATCGAAATATTTCCAATACGCGGCTGACGAAATCAAATTGACAGATGGTACTGTTCTGGAAAGTGTGACCAGGCAGGATGGGCGGAAAGATTCGGTGGTCGGTGATGATAAGAACGCCCTGATGCAGGCGGCCAGCGATTATGCAGGCAAGAAACAGATTCTTCGATCGGGAGAATGTATTGCATTCGAAGTGATTAAGAAAGACATCAAGTCAGGCATGGTATCCGTCTGATTCGAGAGATGAATCAACATGAGGTTGTCGACATTCTATGCAGGATATTGATCCGAGAGAACGCCCTCTTATGGCCATTACTGATAATAATCAGGAATGGGTGACGGTTCACCTGCAGAGTAAAGAAACGCTGGATAAAGTCTTTGAACACAGGGCTGTTGTTCTGGCAAAACAGCTGGATTCTGTAGCCGTGCTGGGTCAGGGGATTACCTTCTGTTATCAACCGACGAAGGCGAGTAGCAGGGTTTATGAACGACTGTTTCATGGTTATTGCATGCGGATTCGGCAAATGGGTATTCTGGCGAGCCACGGCTATGAGCAGTATGAGATTACGGCGGTGTCCTGGCTCTGGTTTTTACAGCAAAGAATGAACTGCCGAATATTCCAGCAGCAAAAAACCAGTGAAATTGTTCAAACCATTTGTCGGGAACATGGCTTTCACACGTTTCTTGAATTGAAAGTGACAGGAGACAAGAGTCGTGAATATTGTGTTCAATTCAATGAATCAGATTTGGGGTTTCTAAGTCGGTTGCTGGAGGATGAAGGCTGGTTTTATTTTTTTCGACAGGAAAAAGGTAAGCACTGCCTGATTATTGGTGATAATAACAGGGTTTTCGATAGGTGCTGTGAAGAGGGCCTTGAGTACTTTGTGGGTAGCAGCAAACTGGATTCTGCCATCACCGGGTGGGTGCATGGTTATCAGATGCAACCCGGTTCCTGTACCACCGCCGATTACAGCGTTGAGCTGGCTCAATCAATGATATCGGATGACGCGCGCAGTGGTCAGAATCATGGCCGGGTAAAACAACTGAACCGTTATTATTATCCAGGACGGTTCAACGAAAAATCGGAAGCCCATACCTGTGCCAGCAGAACTATGGCAGCACTGGATGCCCGGTTCAGTCAGGTTGAAGGCAGCAGTACACAATGTCATTTTGCAGCGGGAACCACCTTTCAGCTGGCACACCACCCAGACAGCACCGAGCAACAAAATTATCTGCTCAGTTCTGTTGAACATACCCTGATAGCCGCCGAAGATGGTTTAGCCCTGGAATATCGGAATACGTTTCGATGTCTCCCCCTTAAAACACCCTGGCTGCCAGTCCATAGTCATGGAAAACCAAAGCTGTCAGGTTTGCAAAGCGCCAGAGTAACGGGAGCAGGAGACAAAGAAATACATACGGATAAATACCATCGTATCAAACTGTTGTTTCACTGGAACCGCACAGGTCTTGATGATGAGAACAGTTCCTGCTGGGTGCGGGTTGCTCAACCCGTTGCAGGGGATGGTTTTGGTTGTCAGTTTACACCAAGAGTCGGGGATGAAGTGTTGGTGAGTTTTCTTAACGAAGATCCTGATCAACCTCTTGTTGTGGGTGCGGTATATAACGGTACTCACGGCCAGCCCTGCGATTCAGAAACCCGGCAGGGTATAAAACTGAAATCCACACCCGGAGCCAGTTCAGATAACTTCAGTGAGTTGAGTTTTGAATGCAGAAAAGATGAGGAAAAGCTGTTTCTTCAGGCAGAGAAAGATATGGCGTTACTGGTTAAAAACGACAGGGTTAATACTATAAAGGGGAATGATAAAGTCGAAATAGAAAAATCATCACAGCGCACAGTGAAAGAAAATGATCATCAAAAAATTGAAGGCGAACAAAGTATAGAAGTCAGTAAAGATATCAACGTTAAAACTGAAGCTGATTATAAGGTAGACATTTCGGGCAATTATCAGCAAATCACTGAAGGTGACAGCAAGTTAACTGTAAAGGGGGCTGCACGATCTGAAAGCACTGATGATATGAGCCAGGAAAGTAAAGCCGGATATTCAGCCAAAGCAGCTAATACCATGACTCTGGATGCCACATCCATTATAGGGTCAGGCAAAAGTTCCATAGAAATGTCTGTGGGAGGCAGTAAGGTTATCCTGTCGTCCAGTGCTGTAGAAATCAGTTGTGGCCCCAGCACTGTAAAACTGTCAGCGTCTGGTGTGGAAATTTCAGGGATGCAGGTAAAAGTCGAAGGTCAGGTGAAAGCTGAAATCAAAGGCGGTGTTTCAGCCTCTCTGGAAGGGACAGCAAAAGCGGATGTCAAAGGAACCCTGGTCACTGTGAATGGTCATGCCATGACATCCATTAAGGCGGGCGCAATGGTTGAAGTGTCTGGAGCCATTGCCAAAATCAATTGAGCATTCTGTCATGCTGGTCAAAGAACCCGTACTGAAAAAAATCCCTCAGAAAACAGCCATCGAAATTCTGGGGCGGTATCAGCAGGAGCGATCGTTCAGGGAACAGGTTTCTCCGGAGTTGACGCCTGTTGAATTGATAAACCAGCTCTATCAACAGAAACAGTGGCAGAACCTGGTCTCATTTCTGTGTTATGCATTGAGGCCTACGGAAGCAATATGGTGGGGTTATCTGTGTATTGATACTCTGGATTCTCCTCTCACCGATGTTCAGTCTCAAACCGTAACCGTGGTGGAACACTGGTTACATGCTCCGGACGAAACTCACCGCCGTGCGGCAGAAATTGTTATTAAACAGGTTGGGCTGGATAATCCCGCGGGCTGGCTGGCTCAGGCAGTATTCTGGAGTGGTGGCAGCATTACGCCACTGGACGCCCCGGAAAATCCTGCTCCGCCATTTTTGTTTTGCCCTGCGATTGCCGGTGCTATTTCACTGGCAGCGGTATTACCGGACGGGGCAAAGGGAGAAAAGCGTTACAGGCAATTTATTCAGATGGGTATCGATATTGCCAATGGCGGAACCGGTAAACGATAGGGAATTCACAGATAATGATGTCAAACAGCACTGTCGAAAGCCTTTTTGCCTGTACCCATTGCTTTTAAAGATGATGCGTTGTTATCAGCCCTCACTCACACTTTATAAGCTCACGGGAATTCACTCGGTTGACACCTGGCTTTATCTGGAAATCCAACGGTATATAACCAAAGTATTTGGGATGCAGGCAGGCGGTAAATGAACGAATTCTCATCTTTAATGGTAGCGAGTAAAGAGTATCCGGATATTTGCTAATATTGAATAGAAGATAATAACTTATTCAAGGATGAACCATGTCATTGCCTCCTGTGGACCCTGGCCAGAAAAGCACAGTGTCATCAATAACATCCGAGCCAGAGAAGGAAGCAAAAGGTTCATTTGATCAGCGTTCAGCCGCTCCGGTTCCGGCTAAAGAATCCATTCCTGAAAAAGAATCAACCCCGGATTCCGGGAAATCCGTTACAGAACGTCAGGTTACTCATACTGCAGTGGCTTCGCCAAAGCCGGAAAAGCCAGTTATGCCTCAGACAAAAACTGGAATCAGGTATGAATTTGATGATTACGGACCTCATTATTATCCGAATACAGATTCTAAGAAAATACCGGCGCAACTTCTTTCAGGAAATTATGAATCTGAAGAAAAAACAGACAAGGTACTAGCCAGAGGCTCTAATGGCTATGTTCAGAAAGTAGCATTGAATGACGATCAATGTGTTTTAAAGAGGCTCTACCCCATGGTGGTAGAAACGGAGAAGAAAGGCGAAATAGTCCATCTGTTTCTTTCCGGTGAAGCACTTTTGAGAGAAGGAAGGATGCTGCATTGGCTTGAAGGCCAGCCAGATCATCAAGAAGGTAAAGTGCATGTGATATCTGTTTATGGTTCTGGAGTGGTTAACAAGGAGCCCTATTTAATTCTTCCACTGGCCGATAAAGGAACCCTGCGAGAACAGATCAGTGTTTCAGGATTGCCCGATTATGAGATTCTCCCATACACTGAACAATTGATTAAGGGACTGGCCTTTCTTCATAAACATGATGTTGCGCATCAAGATTTAAAGACCAGCAATCTGTTGCTGGATAGTTCCAAAGGGCTTCTGATTGGGGATTTTGGTGAAGTTACCGGTGAAAGCGGAATGGCTGCCTTTGATCATATAGGTAACTACAATCCGAATCAGGTGGCTGGCACACCTTATATCAGACCGGGAGGAAGGCTGAGTGAACCCTGCGGTACTCACGCAGATATTTGGGCGGCAGGCCTGGTGTTTATGAATATGCTGGTGGGTGAAGAAGAAGGCGGTAAATTTACCGAAGAGTTAAATCGGTTAGGGAGATTGAAAAAAGATTACAAAGAATTAACCGAAGATGAAAGAAATAAACTGGTTTTGGATATTTCAACATTAATAAAATCTTACTCTGAAAAGACAACGACAAAAGCGCAATATGCCAGAGAACCTGTTTTATCCCTCATGGAAAAATGCCTGACTTTCGATATGACTGCACGACCAACAGCGGATGATTTACTGGGGCTGTTTAAAGCGCAAATACTGAAACTATCCAAACCTCAGACAGTGAAAACTGAACTTCGTCAAGGTTGAAGTTTTGGTTGTATTCAGAACCTGTTTTACCGGTCATTCCCGAAACTGAAAATGATATACTGCCTGACAATCATAACAGCAGGATTAATTTATGCAGATCTGGGTTGATGCCGACGCCTGCCCTAACGTAATCAAAGAGATTCTTTTTCGTGCTGCAGAAAGAACTCAAACAAGATTAACGCTGGTGGCCAATCAATATCTGAAAACACCGCCATCACAATGGATAAAGGCTGTTCAGGTGCCTGCAGGTTTTGATGTGGCAGATAATCATATTGCTCAGAATATTTCACCGGGTGATCTGGTGATTACCGCAGATATCCCACTGGCATCAGATATTATCGAAAACAAAGGGCTCGCTTTGAATCCCCGGGGAGAGCTTTACACTCCGGAAAATATACGTCAGCGACTGACCATGAGAAATTTCATGGATGAGCTTCGTGGCAGTGGAGTGGACACCGGTGGGCCTGCAGCTTTCAATCAGCAGGATCGTCAGACCTTTGCCAATCAACTGGACAAATTACTGGCTCAATTGAAATGAGTTCATGGTTAGGGTGACAGCGAGTTTATTCGTCTCCTGAAAGGTTTAAATCTCTGATTTTTTCCAGTGATGGTTGAGCTTAATCTGGTCAGTAGCTCTAACACATATGTTATAAATATCCGAAGGGTTTCCATCTAAACTGTGTGAAACAGCACCTATTGGTTGTTTGAATCCAAGGTTGTTTGAATCGATGGTTGTTTGAATCGATGGTTGTTTGAATCCAGTAGCGTGGAAGGAACGAGGATAAAGATGTGCAGGGAATGGGTAAGTTCTATCCAGAAGCAAACACTGCGCCGAGGCTATGTCCCGTCAATAGTTGGGAGCACTCAAGTCCTATAAAAACTTTATTTTCCTGCTCCACATATGGCTATTCATGAGATAGGAAGGTATCCCAGAACAAATCGCTGTTCTTTGGGCAATAAACAAATGCAATATACAAGATTTAGTCATATCTCTACTTTATAAGGCACGTCTGTAGCCCTGTAAACATAGGGAGTAAGCAATACAACTATTGGCGGGAACATAGCCCTGCGCCGACATGTGAGGTTTCACCACCGTCGCCTCCATGTAATGTTACTGTTTTTCCCGCATCTATTAATACTCAGAAATATTCGGATACTTATCTGGCTGAAGATGCATCTGAGGTCATTCAGGATGTCATTAAGTGCCTGACAAAAACAGAGACAAGTATTCCAGATTTATCTGAAGACAAACACATCAATGAGAAGAAAAAAGCGTTTTATCGAAGAAAAATGTCCGAACTGGTTCGTCGGTTTGGGCATCAGTCTGCGATCGAACTGCTCCAGCAATGGCCTGCCAGAAAAAGAGGTCAGATCTGGTTTAGTTTGTTGACAGAGCACATGTTTCAATATTCTGCTGATATCGATAGCCAGACGTTTCTGTCTTCAGACAAGGACTGTCAGTATCAGGTTTCCCCCCATCAGATCTATCAAACTGCACTGGACAAATTTCAGTCTTTTAATGCCGGTTACTCATCTGAAGGCTACTGCCAGTTTATGACATGGCTGGTACATTGGCCCATTATGAATGACTTCCCGCAAGATGACCGGTTACTGGAGATCCCTGAGCAATATCGAACAATGAGACCTGACTTTCTAGTTATACAGGGAGAGAAGAGAGCCATGAATAAGCATTGTGGCTGGGGGTTTATGGGGCCAGTGTCTGACTATTTGGCGCACACCAAACGGCTGAAGTATTTTATGACCTGTAGTCTGATCGAAAATGCACCGAAATCTCACAAGGAAGCGTTGCTGAATCACTGGCTTAAAGATGGTGCAGAACCAAAAACCATCGATACTTTATTTTCTTGTGACCTTCACCCCTTGAGTAAGGATGTCTTTGAAACTCATTTACATCACAGTCTTTTGTACCTTATAGATTCACTTTTGCCTGATTGTCGGTCTGGATTGCGTGATGACTTAAATCAAATCCACCTTCCGAAGGCTAATCCTGTGCGTTCTGATTCTTCCTGCTTTACCAGCTCTGAAGATGTTCCTGCTGCAAAGGTCTTTGGTAGAACCTTATATCACCAGCATTGCGAGAGGCCAGATGACAGGCTTCATTACCTGAAAGTGCAAAACCAGAGTGAGAGCACAAAGGATGTGCATGAACAGTTTGCCAAGCTTGATTATTTTGCCAGAAATGGTAAAGAAATTGGTTTGATAAGCGAACCGGTTTGTCCGGAAAAACTTGTTTCACTTCCTGAGCTTTCCAAGACACTTCTTAAAAACAAACTGTCTACCGGGGAAGTCGCCAAGATACACTGGATGTGCTCAGAAGATGATTTTGAAACAACCTTTGATGATCTGCTGGAACAAGGCTGGGATCATTCCTGTTATAAATCAACTCATAAGGCCAAAAGAACTCGATGGACTGAGTTGCTGGATGAAGGCTCCTGTCTTCCTGCCGCTAAAAGACAAAAGCTGACAGAAGGCTTAACCAGTAAAGGTATTAAACGAGTAGGAATTCAGTTCAGCTGCGCCTGATGCCTGCTCTGCTTATCATGATCGGGCAACCAATCGTAAATTTGAATTTCTGGCCCCCTATTGCTCTCACCTTAATATTGGCCCGATAGGTCAGTGGCATAATTACTCAACAGATTTTCCGAATATAGGTCCGTTACATAGGGTGTAAGTCTCATATTGACCGTCATTGCAGGGCATGGGCTCCAGTATAAACGACACGACATCGACTTTTCTCAGACAAGGGAGGGTAACGACCAAACGCAGGTATGATGCTAACTGGAAACCAACATCTTTCAGTGAGAGGCCGCCCCGATGGAATTATGTCAGCAACTGACTGAAGCCGCCAATCATCCCGGGTGAAAGTCTCATATTGACCGGAACTCTCATTCCATATTGTTAGACTGAACAGGGAATGGAACCACATTGCTCGTGGTTACCTCTGTGACCTTGGCACAGTAAGTTACTGACAAAAGCTTCCAGCCATTATCAAACCAGCCACTCTGTATTAATGACCAATAAAGGGGCACCTTACAATGAATATGTTTATGAATCCAAAACAAAAGAAGACGCCATAGGTGGCCTGAATGCGTATGCCCATGATTTTGGGTTGCTGTGGTCACGGGGCGTTATAGCGCCTGATGCCTGCTCTGCTTATCATGATCGGGCAACCAATCGTAAATTTGAATTTCTGGCCCCCTATTGCTCTCACCTTAATATTGGCCCGATAGGTCAGTGGCATAATTACTCAACAGATTTTCCGAATATAGGTCCGTTACATACGGGTATGCGTGATATGGGGGATGCGTTCAGCATTGATGAAATTGAGGTGTCTAAATTATTCACTGACGCTATTGGCTGTATTGATCCTGCCGTATTGAGAAACAGGGCCAGATTGGAGTATTTAGCCAGGGCTGCCTGGGGCATTGTACTTGAATATGGTCGAATATTTCGTCAATCCTTCAATCATGAGGATTCAAACTGTGTATCGTCGGTGCACGATCAGATAGGTTTTTTATTGGCAGAACTGTTCAGTCAGAGCTTTAAACAGGATAAAAAACAAGTGTTTCAGCGAATGAAAGAAAGTGGATTACTTGATCAGTGTGCAAGGGAAATCAGTTACTGGATGACGCCGAAATTTGTAGAAGATGTCAGAAATGGTGTAATCCCTGAATCAGTATACCCTGATTATAAAGGCCCCCGTACCGGCAATACTCTCTCGCCATACCAGAAAAAGGAATTAGCAGAGGAAGGTTTTGTCGATAATTTTCTTGGCGCTAATAACCAGCCTAATCCCTTACACTCGTTGAATGCATTGGTCATTAAAATGCTCTCTTATGGCTGCCTGCATATGCGGAAAACAGCTGCAAAGGGATAACAAAACCACCTTCCCTCATGAAAATTAATATCGTTGGTCATCTTTACGCAGAAAAAGCGGGAGTTCTGCTGATTAATGGCTGTTGTGGACAACTAATTCCGGACAACCAATTGGTCAGATTTTCAGTTTTTATCGGGGAACCACTTCATACTGCCTGTGAAGTGGTTCCCTGAAATGCACATCTATTCTCAGTGACATCTATTCTCAATGACATCTGGTTCCGGATTTACAGGTTATCAATCACTGCCTGTGCTTGAGTTTGCAACTGCCCGGCCTGATTCATTACATGGAAAATGACATTCTGTTCCAGGGTGCCCTGAAGCTTTTCGGCCATTGGTCCTCTGGCATATATGGCAACATCTTCAGCCGTGTGGGTTTCACTGCCCGTATTAACCAGGGCTTCCTGGAAAAAGTTTTTGGCTTCAGTATCGATCTCAGATATATCCTTGCGACCCAGTGAACGGTCTATTTCCAAAGAGTCGATAGCGGTATCGCCTTCGGAAAAACCAAAGCCGCTGCCATTGATATAACCCAGGGTGGTGTAAGGCTTGCCTTCCTTGTCCAGATTCTGCTCATCACTGATATTAACCGATTTTCCAAGAATCGGGTTTCCACGCTTGGGGTAGCCCGCCATAGTCAGGGTATGACCATGATCTGCAGTCACAATGATCAGGGTGTTTTCCAGTTCGCCAGTTTCTTCCAGCTTATCAATGGTTGTTTGAATAGCGTCGGAAAGCGCAATGGTTTCATGCAGTGCACGATAGGCATTGCCGGCATGGTGAGCATGGTCAATGCGGCCAGCCTCAACCATCAGGAAAAAACCGTTGTCATTAGTGGACAAAACATCCAATGCCTTTCCGGTCATTTCAGAGAGAGATGGTTCACCGGTACCTTCACGATCTGCTTCATAGCTCATATGGGAATCGTTAAAGAAGCCCAGAAGCTTTTCAGTGTTGGATGCATTGATATCATTCAGATCACGCTGGTTTTCAACAAACTTCCAGCTGTCATCACCGGCACCCTGCCACTCATTGATCAGATTGCGGTTATCCCTGCGACGGCCATTTTCTGTAACAAAATGACGTTTACCACCACCGAGCATTACCTCAAGACCGTCCATTCTACTGGCCAGTGTTTTTGATGATCCCACCAGTTTGGATGAATCCAGAATACCGCCAAAATTCACCATCTGATAGGCGATGTCACCACAGCCTGCTACCGGAGTTGTAGAGCTGGAATCCGGATAAATTTCATTTTCGTAGCTGCGGCTTGGACTGACAGCATACGTTGCCGCAGGAGTAGCGTGAGTCAGACGAGCAGTACTGATTACTCCCGTGGATTTGCCAGCAACTTCAGCCAGAACCATAGCGGAAATAAGTTCATTACCGGCAGTAGCGCTGCAGTCACCTTTTTCAACAGTTTCTGCCACGTTAATGACGCCACTGCGTGTTTTAACACCGGTCATCATGGCCGACATGGTGCCAGCGGAATCAGGCGTCTGGAAATCAGTGGTGTATGTTTTCGAAAGTCCAGAGAAAGGAAAATTACTGGCATTTTCGAAGGAGAGCGTATTCTCTTCACCGGTTGTACCTGCCAGTTGTCCGGCTCGGATTCTGGCCGATGTCACGGTGGATACACCCATACCATCACCCACAAACAGGATGATGTTTTTGGCGGTAGTCGGGGCTGACGCAAGAGAATTAATCAGCGCTTTGTTCATTTCAACTGTATCGTTACCGGCTGCAAACCAGGATTGAGTCTGATCTTTTTCAATGACCGGTGTTTCACTGCCACTGTTGGGAGCCGGTGTTTCTTCAACCACTTCCGGGTCGCTGCTGCTGCCATTACAGCCAGCCAGCATCATAGCCATAGAGAGAGTGCTGATAACCAGTTTTTTATTCATCATTATCCGTTCCTTGTATCGGTAAAATTTTATTATTACTGGTAATCTGCAGCGCCCAGTTCGGCGGCAGCATTCATTACACTGAACAGGACATTCTGTTCTATGACACCATTAAACAGATCTGATCCCGGGCCAATGGCATGAACGGTAATATCTTCACCGGAGTGAGATTCACTGTTGGTATGAACCAGTGTTTCTGAGCGGAAATCAGGCAGTTGGTCCAGATCCAGACCGGTGAGATCCTGACGACCCGCAACTCGCTCATCGGAATCATAGGCAGAACCGTCATGGAAACCGGCGCCATTGATATAGCCCATGGTTGTATATGGCTTGCCTTCCTTATCATTGCCGGCAAAGCCAAGAATGGACGTTCCTTTGGCTTGATAACCGGACAGCGTTAATACATGCCCATGGTCTGCAGTTACAATGATCAGGGTTTCATCAAGATTTACTGAATCCAGTGTGACCTGTATGGCTTTGGAGAACTCAATGGTTTCACCCAGGGCACGATAAGGATTACTGTCGTGGTGAGCGTGATCAATTCGTCCGGATTCAACCGTCAGAAAGTAACCATTGTCATTGGTTTCCAGCAGTTCGATTGCTTTGGTGGTCATTTCTGTCAGGGATGGCTGGTCTGTATCTGGACGATCATGTTCATAGGCCATATGCGAACTACCGAATAATCCCAGAAGCTTATTGGTACTGCCGGGGGTAACGCTGTTCAAATCAGAGGCGTTTCCGGCAAAAACCCGGGTGTCGGAGTCTGTTGCACTGGCCAGCCACTCATCAATGAGGTTGCGATCATCACTCCGCTTGCTGCCCCTGGCATCACTCTGGGGGATGAAGTTTCTGAGACCGCCGCCCAGGGCTACTTCTATACCGTTGCCTTCACTGTAATTAACCAGTTGAGATGCGATATCCACACATCCTTCATCGGCAGATGCTTCCCAGTTCCGGTCTGGTGAATTTGCGTAAGTAGCAGCGGGTGTGGCGTGAGTCAGGCGTGCTGTTGAAACGACACCTGTAGATAGCCCTTTTCTTTCAGCCAGTGTTAATGCTGTTACCAGAGGATGATCAAGAGAGGTGGCGCAGTCGCCTCTTTCGGATTCAGGGCCAACCGAAAGCATGCCGATTCGGGTTTTGACTCCGGTAACCATTGCGGTTATGGTGCCGGCAGAATCGGGTACCTGGGAATCAGTATTGTAGGTTTTTACCAGTGCGGTTGAAGGCCATTGTTCCCAGCTCAGATAATTTTCCTCACCGGAAGTGCCGTTCAACTGGCCATCCCTTATACGTCCGGCTGTCATGGTGGATATACCCATACCATCCCCAATAAACAGGATGATGTTTTTGGCTTGACCAGCTTTCAATGCAGGCTTGCTGTTAAGTGTGCTGACCCCGTCGGTAAACCAGCGGCTATCGGTTTGTACACCGGGAAGCACTGAGTCTGCCGCCATGGTATGACTGGTTGTCAGTGCAATGACAGCGCTGGCAATAGCTGCGGGAAGATATTTTTTTATCATTCTATCTCTCTTCAGGTAGGGTGAGAAAAAGTCTGGGAGAGATCATAAGAATTCATCATGACAATTTTTTGCCATTAATATTTCATTAGTGTGTCGTATATTAAAAGTGTGATCCATTCGGCAGTATCAGGGGGCGTCAGCAGTGGTTATTGTTCATAAATATGTAGAAATAAAGTATGTAGAAATAAAGTATGGAGAATCGCTATTCTTCATTGAAGCCTGTAACGAATCGATATGCGATTAAAGGCTTTTTGGGGAGGGGAAGTCAGATGATTTAGCCGGTAAATAATTGCTTTCGTCTATTTTTGCCAGTGCATTTTTGCCAGTGCATTTTTGCCAGTGCATTTTTGGCAGTGCATTTTTGGCAGTGTATTTTGCCAGTGCATTTTGACAATAGAGAGTTGTTGGCTGCCTCTCAAAATACTTTGGAGATAGAGCGAAACTCTGTGATTTCGCTCTATCCTGATTGATTCCCGGGATCAGTATTTACGTTTTTGCATCAGCCGTAAGGCATTCAGAGTAACCAGAACGGTTCCGCCTGCATCAGAGAGTACCGCAGCCATTAATCCGGTCATACCAAACAGGGTTGTCATCAGGAAGAAAGTGTTGATACCCAGAGCCAGCGCAATATTCTGACGAGTGATTTTAGCCGTATCCTTTGACAGGCCAATCATATTTGCCAGTTCTATAAGTCGTTCATGAGTCAGTGCGGCGTCGGCTGTTTCCAGTGCGACATCACTGCCTCGTCCCATGGCAATACCCAATTCTGCTGTTTTCAGGGCGGGCGCATCATTAATACCATCACCCACCATGGCGACAGCGCCTTTGTTTTCAGATTGCAGGGCCGCAATGGCTTTTACTTTATCTTCAGGAAGAAGCTCTGCCTTGTAATCAATCCCCAGCTTTCCTGCGATAGCCGCGGCTGCACGCCGGTTGTCACCCGTCAGCATGACACAGTCAACGCCAATTTCTTTCAGTACAGCAATGGCTTCAACGGCATCATTACGAAGGGTGTCTGCCAGACCAATAAGGCCCAGAACCTGTTGATCGTCCTGAACAACGATCACGGTATTACCTTCAGACTCAAGCCGCTCGATTTTTTCAGTAAGGCTATGGTCAAGATAATGGGCTTCCACATGGCGGGGGGCCAGAATTGTAATGATCCGGTTATCAACCTGACCTTTAACACCCATGCCCGTTAATACACGAACATCGCTGGCTTCTGTCAGTGACAGGTTACGACTATTGGCTTCATTAATAATGGCTGTGGCCAGTGGATGGCTGGAACCCTGCTCTATAGTTGCTGCAAGCGCCAGAAGCTGATTTTCATCTTCGTTTACCGGTACTACTGCCGTGACCTGAGGTTTGCCTTCGGTCAAAGTGCCGGTCTTATCGAAAGCCAGTTTCTTCACCAGGCGAAGTTGCTCCAGAGCCGCTCCACCTTTGATGAGTGCGCCAAAGCGGGAGGCGGCAGCCAGCGCCGATGTTACTGCGGCAGGAATGGAGACAACCAGGGCACAAGGGCAGGCAATCAGCAGAAGAGTCAGGGCTTTATAAGCCCAGGGTTGCCAGGCTGCGCCAAGAAGCAGAGGCGGAATAACCATGACCAGGGCCGCTATAGCCATTACCAGTGGTGTATACCAGGCGCTGAATTTATCGATCATTCTGGCAATGGGTGCGCGGCGTTCTTCTGCATCTTCAATCAGCGTGATAATGCGGTCTATGGCATTGCTGCCGGGCTCAGACACAACCGTCAGGCGAACAGGTTGATCTACAACGAGACTGCCTGCCATGACTTTTTCATCCGCTTCACGGGTGACAGGCATGGATTCACCGGTCAGAGCGCTTTCATCAAACAGGCCGTTTGTTGAGTTGAGCGTCGCATCCACTGGGAGGCGGTCACCGGGGCGAACTTCTATAATTTCACCCGGTACCAGAAAATCAGCCGGCACCTCTACACGTTCATTGTCTTGAATACGAAAAGCGGTATCTGGAGTAAGCTGCATCAAACTCTTGATGCCGGCCTTGGCTTTTCGACCCGCAAAGCCTTCAAGCATTTCACCCAGAGAGAACAGCAGCAGAACCAGCACTGCTTCGACTGTTTCTCCGAGTATCAACGCGCCCAGGGCAGCAACCGTCATCAGGGTTTCAATACCAAACCAGGTACCGTTTTTGATCTGCGACAGGGCTTTTTTGGTAAAAGGAATCACCCCCATTACGGTGGCAACATAAAAACCGAAAGCGCCCCAGGCAGGATTAATAAAATACAATAAGGTGGCAACTGTTGTTAATACAGCCAACAGGGTGAAGGTAGAGTGAGACTTCCATAAAGGTTCATCTTCTTCGGGCTGGTCAGTCTCTTCCAGCGAATACCCCATTTCTTTGATGAGCTTTTTAATGGCATGAGTATTGTCGGAATTCATGTCAACCAGCAGGCGCTCTGTTGCAAAGGCTACCCGAGCCTGACTTACACCAGAAACTGACATCAGGGCCTTTTCAACTTTTGCTGCACAGCTTCCGCAATGCATGCCACGGATAGACCATTTGAAACGATGAGTTGAATCTGTAACAGGGGGTATCACTGAAGATCCTCCAGGTTTCGAACAGCCAGTTTTTACATTTGCATCATTTGGCATGATCTTCCAGCGTCCTGTAATAACATATAAATAATTCTTTATATGTTATTGTGATTGAAAAATCTGTCAAGCTTTTTTATTCGACGGATGGCTTCCGTAAATACCCAGGGGAATAAAAGCGACGAGGGATGACAGAGTTATAGTTTGGACATCATCTTCCTGACTTGAGAGATACGCTGCTTCACATCCCTGTGTTGTGGATTCCGTGGTTCTCACGGAATGACGGTTGAGGGTGGTAATCGGACAGGCATTGCTTTGTAACGTATGCTGAATATCAAAGCAATATGGGTCTTAGGAAGTTCAGATGAGCAAAAATATCCGAATTATTTTTACTTTTTATTTTATAGCTGTTCTTTCAGGATGTGCATCAACGGAATCAATTTCGGTAGCAGAGAGAAGGTGGACGGAGAAACTGGATAAATTTCAGCCCATTGGTAAAACCAGAAAGATGCTTCTTATGTGGTTGATGGAAAATAATGTACCAATAAATTCTTTGCCAAAAGAAGAAGTGATACTTGAATCAATCACTGGTGATGGTTTTGTTTGTTCAAAGTGGCATGTATTACTTTCTGTAAGTTTCAATGTTTCAGAGAATATTGAAACTTACAGTGTTTCATCAGCAGGAACCTGCATATGATACGGATTCAGGAAGGGTTATTGCGTGCAACCACAATTTATCCTTCCTGAATTCGTTGCATAAATCCGGATTGGTTTCTGGCGAAAGTAGCCTATTGGAGTTTTCTTTTCTGGCTGGTATTGAAGGATGAAAAAATCTCTCGCAATACAACCGCCCACTTACCTACAAAGAGAGTTCTAAAAAAACATTAACAGGCAGGCAGACTGTCAAGAAGGCGCTGTAGTCCATTCAATCTATTCATCCAGAGTGAAGGCGAACAACCCCTTTGATGATCTCTCATGGATAACAATGTATGAGCATGAATTAATAGTCGAATATCCCGGAGAAGGTCTTTGTATTGATAATTATTAACCCCGCAGATTAACAGCCGTTGATGGTAATCTTTGAGGGCTTGCTCGGTGTTGCCTTGCCAGTAAGTCAGCAGGGAAACCAGATCATGGGCGGGTGAGTTAACACCAACAAACTCCAGATCGAATATTTTTACTGATGCATTGTATCTTTCGATAAAGAAATGCCACGGAAAACAATCTCCCGTCACGCAGGTTTTCGGTTGCTGTTTCAAGCGATCATTTAATTCCGGTATTAGATTTATGCTGTTGTTTAATGTGTCTATGATTGCACTATCAAGCGTTACTGTGCTCAAAAAATGCCTCAGTTCATTTGCCTTCCCGGCCTGATCATCAAGGAAATGGCTGTCCCGTCCCCACCAGCCACCTTTTGAAAATACATCGGGTCGACTGACTAATTCAGGAGCCTCCCACCAGTCTGCGTGAAAACAGGCCAGAGTTTGAAGCATGTGAGAGAGTAAACGTTTTTCAGGAGACCATTGCCCTCCGGTCAGCACCTGATTACCGGATACGGCTAAACGATAATGTGTCTGAAGATCTTCCAGTAACAGCATTGTTTCACCGGAGTCCCATTCAGCCATACCTGACAAGGCAGGAAGCAGGCTGTCACGCTCAAGTTGCCTGGCCAGCTGATAAAAAGCGCCTTCCGGTTGCCCTTCAAACCGGTGTCTTATTTTTATCACAAGGTTTTGGGGCAACGCAGGAAAAGCATCACTGGAAAATCTGACGTTCAGGTAAAGAATACGTGAATGATGGTGAGTAAGTGCTTGCTTCTGATGAATCCACAGGACATTGCCTTCCTGAAGAATACCCTGTTCCTGCAGTGCTCGATTAAGCCAGTCCGCAGTGAGAGGATCAGGGATGGATAACCGGATTGAATCAGTGCTGCTAAAAAACATAAGGTTGCTAATCTGCATTGATGGAATAATCGAACGTGCTGAAGGTTATTCTTTTGTTCGATCTATCAAGGCAATCGGCAGAAAACAGGATTGCAAAAGGAGACCTTGAACCTTCCTGTTATCGGCTGATCTGTTCCTTAAGCAGTCTTTTCATTCAAGCCTGTATAAATAACTGTATTGCCTGGTCAGTGCTGGCATGCTTGTTTGCTGTGAGTATTATCATGATTATCTTCCAGCAGAAACATCTTCATTCGTCTTTCGAGTGTCTTAAAGATCTTCTTTGGGGTCAAGGCGCCCAACCGTGTTTTGAGCTGAAGAATATTGAATGAAAAACCGTGAAATACACGGGAATAGGGTTTAACCGTACTATGAATAGTTGGAAACACCTCCCCTTGCACACCGCAGTGCAGGACTTTGTTGAGTGCTACTGGTTTCTGGAAAAAAACACAGAAGATGGTGGTGTGGAGTCGCCGGTTTTGAATCCGGATATCTGTGCACACTTGATTTTAGCCTCCACTGAACAGTCTTATGGTTACGAATCTGCAGATCAGAGCTGGAGTGGAACGGGAAGCCATCTTATTCTGCCCAACAGCCGTAGCCTGACACTGGATCATTCTTCGGCGTTTATCATTATCGGGGTGAAATTTAAGACAGGTGCCCTGTATGCAATGGGGTTGAACAAGGAGGCACCCGATATTGATGCGGTATTGGATTACCCGGACTGTTTTAGCGAGTCGGCACCGGATTTGAATGTGCCGAGCCTGCTTGCAGGAAAGGACGGGGCGTCGATAGATAGTCAGACACTCTGCGCCCGACTGGATGCCTGCCTGCCTGTTACCCTGGGTACTACGAGCAAACAGGGATAAATATTATACGATGGTTTCGGCAGTACTGACTTACATGGAGACTACTCCCATTGCTGAACTGGGAGACCGGCTTTCGTGCTCCCAGCGAAGTGTTGAACGTGCCTTTGTGCGGGTAACAGGATTTACCATGAAGCAGTATCAATCCATCCGTCGGCTGGATGAGATGCTTGAGCAGCTATATCAGGAATCAGATCAGCCGGTTGACTGGAGTGATGTAGCGGCCAGATTTGGGTTCAGTGACCAGCCTCATTTAACTCGAATCATAAAGGCTGCCATCGGTAAAACTCCGGGGCATTATGCCAGACAGAGGGATCTGACTATTGATGTGTATGGGGATTTCAACGACAAGTCATAAGCTGCTCATATATGCAGAAAACTTTATCTCGCTCTCATACTCCTCTACTTGAGAATGCTGATTTCAGGGTTGTCGTTTTCATTCAAGCTTCGTACGTTTTCTCTCGCTAAGATGCTGCTCATTCGTTCATACAACGTTGTAGTTAACCGGTGGTACCGGTCATGGGAATACCCGTTATCTGCATCAGGGGAAAATAACATGTCACATATTAAGTCTATTGTACATATCGAATTACTGAGTCCATTAAAACACCAATACATTGAGTCCCTCTCCGGACCTCTGGATGGTATGTGGTTGACGGGTTTTCTGCCATCATCTGCTCATTACGGTTTATATGATGGTGATCAGCTGGCAGGTTATTTCTGTATTAACGATCAGGATTATCTACTGCAATTTTATCTTGATGAGCAGCATAAGCATCTGGCAGCATCAGTGTTTCAGTTGATTCTGAATGAAGAATCCTTACCGAAGAAAAATAATTGGCGCCCATGTCAGCACTTTGGAAACAGAGTATTTATCGCTGTGTTTTGATCACTTCGCAACATCGAAACCACATACTCTGATGTACCAGAGAAATCAGGGCAGTGCCGTTGATAACACCCCGGCAGAGTTGCCGCTATCGGTAATTACGGAAGAACAGTTAAGTGAAGCGGTCAGTTTTGTTCATGCGGCCATTGGTGCGCCAGCAGAATGGCTGGTCGGGTATCTGGGAAATCTGGTGAACCGGCAGGAGCTACTGGGATACTGGCAAGACAATACCCTGGTCGCCACAGGTGAATGTCGGGGTTACGACGATTATCAAACCGAATATGCTGACTTAGGCATGATTGTGGCAGAGTCACAACGAGGTAAAGGGCTCGGTACTCAGGTAGTGAGAAGTTTAATCAACAGGGCTGAAACCAATGAGTTGAAACCTATCTGCTCGACGGAATCCAGTAATATCGGCGCACAGAAAGCACTGAGCCATGCCGGA
>CBDBOO010000003.1:0-76364 GCA_965208385.1 Endozoicomonas sp. | reverse complement strand
CCTGCTATCGCAGCCGCCGCGGCCATGGCGGGACTCACCAGATGCGTTCGCCCACCAAAACCCTGACGACCTTCAAAATTGCGATTGGATGTGGAAGCACAATGCTCCCCTCTTCCCAGCTTGTCAGCATTCATTGCAATACACATTGAGCAGCCCGGTTCTCGCCACTCAAGCCCTGCTTCCATAAACACAGTATGCAGTCCTTCTCTTTCGGCCTGATCTTTAACCAGCCCAGAACCCGGTACCACCAGCGCTTCCTTCACGGATGAAGCCACTGTTTTGCCTTTCACCACTGCAGCGGCTTCACGCAGATCTTCAATTCTTGAGTTAGTGCAGGAGCCAATAAAAACCCGGTCAACAGCGATGTCAGTAATTTTCTGTCCCGCTTTCAACCCCATATACTCCAGGGCCCGTGTATAACCTTCGCGACGAGTGTCGTCAGGAGCGTCTTTCGGGTATGGAATCCGGGAGTCGACAGGCAACACCATTTCCGGTGAGGTTCCCCAGCTAACCTGCGGCTTTATATCTTCGCCATTCAAAACAACAACGTGGTCGAATTCAGCGTCGGCATCAGAATGTAAATTCTTCCAGGCAGCGACGGCCTGATTCCACTGTTCACCTGTGGGTGCAAATGGCCGCCCTTTAACGTATTCAACGGTAATATCATCTACGGCAATCATACCGGCACGTGCACCGGCTTCAATGGCCATATTACAGACAGTCATGCGACCCTCCATACTCATGGATTGGATAACATCACCGCCGAACTCCAGGGCATAACCCGTACCGCCGGCCGTTCCAATAGCACCAATAATGGCCAGAATGACATCTTTGGCGGTAACACCGGTTCCCAGACTGCCATCAACGCGAACCAGCATATTATTCATTTTTTTAGCAACCAGGCACTGAGTCGCCAGAACATGTTCAACTTCTGAAGTACCAATGCCGTGCGCCAGGGCTCCAAAGGCTCCATGAGTCGATGTATGTGAGTCACCGCAGACAACGGTCATTCCCGGCAAGGTCGCACCCTGCTCAGGCCCCATGACATGAACAATACCTTGACGTCTGTCCTGCATGTCAAACTGAGTGATATCAAAATAATCACAGTTTTCGTCCAGCGTTTTGACCTGGATTTTTGAAACAACATCCTCAATACCTTCGATGCCGTATTGCCGTTCATCTGAAGTAGTGGGTACATTATGATCCGGCGTGGCCAGATTGGCATCAATCCGCCAGGGTTTTCGCCCCGCCAGCCTCAGCCCTTCGAATGCCTGGGGAGATGTCACTTCATGAAGTAAATGCCGATCAATATAAATCAGGGCTGAACCATCATCTCTCTGGCGAACAAGGTGTGCATCCCACAACTTGTCATACAGGGTTTTACCAGCCATTTGAACTCCCCTAAAATCTATAGGATTCTGATTAATCGATGTTACTGCCACAAATAATTAGAGTAACACCCGTACCTGATCATCTGAGCACATCCTAGATCCCTGCAAAGAATTACTCAAATTCATCTTTTTCATGCTATTAATAACTATTTGGAATACTAAACCGCTATGATCGATAAATAATCCAATCAATGGAGCCATACGATGGATACAAACAACCTCACAGCCTTTCTCGCCATTGTGGATAGCGGCTCTTTTTCCATTGCCGCAGAAAAATTATTTCTCACACAACCTGCAGTCAGTAAACGCATAGCCTCTCTTGAGGAACAACTGAACACACCATTATTTGATCGCAGTGGTCGAACAGTTAATCTCAATGAGGCGGGTAGAACCCTCCTGCCTAAAGCAAGAAAAATGCTCGAACTCCTCAATGATACACGACAAGAAATCACTAATCTGAGTGGTCAGGTAAAAGGTCCTCTGTCAATTGCCACCAGTCATCACATTGGTTTAAGACGCTTACCTGAAGTATTAAAAGCCTTTTCACGGCAATTCCCTGAGGTAACACTGGATATCCACTTTGTCGACTCAGAAGTATCTTATGAAATGATCAACCGTGGAGAAGCGGAGCTGGGAGTCATTACACTTTCACCCGAGAACCCTGCTCATATAGAAGCAAAAAAAATCTGGGATGACCCGCTGGTTTTTATGGCCGCAAAAGATCACCCTCTGGCATCGTTAAGAACAATCACCACACGACAACTCAGCGAACATCAGGCTGTATTGCCTGGCCGGAACACCTTCACCTATGGACTGGTTAAAACACTGTTTGAAGAAGAAAATCTAAATTTACAGACAGCTATGTCAACCAATTACCTTGAAACACTGAGAATGCTGGCGTCTATTGGTTTAGCGTGGTGCATACTCCCGGAAACCATGCTGGAAAAAGACCTGGTCCCCCTCAATGTCACCCTGCAATCTCGCCAGCAACCACCAGTAAGAAAGCTGGGATACATTCATCATAAAAAAAGAACACTCTCAAACAGCGCAAGAGCTTTCCTTAAATTGATAGAAGACATGGAGATTTAATGACTTATTAGATGACAGATTACATGCCTGATATATCCGGAGCTATCCGGCATCAGCTTAATAAAGGTTAAACTGCAAATCTGGGAAATAAATATTTTACTGACAATATCCATCAAACTGCTATGTACGTTCGTCCACGACGTATCAGCGGCTCTGCTCAATGGTTTCAACAATAAACCTGAACCTGAACCCGGCACCTCGATACGAGGGCCCAATACACTGGTAGATTTTATGGCTCTACCTCAGATTGTGTGGGTAAATTTCAGCGATTCACCCCTCTTGGATAAAGATCAAGGCCACCACAATGAAAGTAAATTGCAGTTTTGAACCTTTCTCTGTTTCTGTAGCCGTAGGCTCGACCCTTGAGTCGCTGTATCTTTCCATTCATGCCTTCTGCACGGCCATTGTCGGCTTTCAGAACTATTGCGTTAATAATTCCCCACAGGTGTTCTTTGATCATCTTGGCCACTTTACGAACAGGTTCAAGCCGACACCTCAGTGCCCAGCTCAGCCACCGTTTCCATGCCTTGATAGCCCAAGCTCGTGATGTGTAATTCCACAGTGTCATCGCCATCTCTTTGATGGCCCAGGCTCGTGCTGTTTTCAGCTTTGAATCACGCAACGGCTCGAACGCTTCCCACTTTTCATCGCTCATATTTTCAGGATTTGTTAGCCAGTCAAACCGGGTACCTTTGAGTAAGTCTGACCCTGTAGACATAAGCGCTTTATGCTCTTCTATGCGAACTTTATTGACCGCATTGCCTAAGTACTGGGCAACATGGAACTTGTCAAATGCTATTCGCTCCCTGGCTTCTGGCACATGCAATGTGACTGCCTTGATAAAGGGCTTCCACATCAATGGCACTGACTTAAGAGCTCACCCCCTGTATTTCTTGAGCCTCCGAGCCTGTGCTCTTGAGTGTTGAAGCTTTTTATGCGGCTTTGGTCGTCTTTTGACTGCTCGTGGCTCTGACCTTCCCGGACGATTGCCTACAAGATGTTGAGCGATTATTTCCAACATACTGATAACCTTTTCTTCAAGCTGGTCTCCTATCGCTTGCAGCAACGTCTGGTGAAAAGAAACCAGTGTTTCTTGCGCCGCTTTAAAGCTGGCTTCTCTGGGCACTTTTCCGATACTTTGTGCGGCTTTTGCCATCAGTGCTCTAATCAGGTTGTAGACCAATAAATTGACAGAGATTTCTTTTCGTACCATTTCCGGACTTTTGCAGCGAAGCATATCCATCTTCATCGTGGTTTTGATCACACGAAAATCAATTTCTACGTTCCAGCGCTTCAGATACAAGGCAATAATCTCGCTTCGAGGATACTCTTCGGCATCCAGTAAGGTAGTGACAATAATACGACGTTTATTTTTAACCGCCCTAATGATTAGCTCTTCAGGCATCTGATTGTACAGCTCCTGACTCATCCACTCTGGACGAACTGATCTGTGAAGTTTGAACAGCCCATCGTTTTTAGTCAGTTTTTTGAAGCACTTTCTGAAATCAATAATACGGGAACCATTTTTCTCAAAGACCACGTCACCCTTGGTTTGAAGCAAAAAAGCCAACAGAAAGTAGTTCTCGAAATTAGCGTCCCCCAACAGAATGTCTCCATCCTGAAGACGAAACAAAAGCTTTCTGAGTAATGCTTGCTCCCCTGTTTCTTTGCCTTCATAAGGAGCTACCGCATAATCTAACAGAGCACCACTGCCCAAACTCATCAGAACGAGAATCCTCAGTATTGGAAAGCCCAGTTCTTTTTTTGGGTGTTGAGTTGAGGATAAATTTCCTCATTTTTTTCTGTGTCTGGCATCAGAAGTGTTGAACCGTCGGTTATCAGAACGCGTCTCTGGTGCCACAACCAGGATTCAGGGCTGACCTTGTCAAGGTTGTCACCTGAAGTACAAAACAGCGACTTAACAGACTCTTCAGTTAACCTCGGGCGAGCCTTACAGTACGCGCTGGTTTGTGTATTGGAAGGTTTATTTCCTGCGGCTACCTGATCCTTTGCTTCATCAATCAAAGCATGACGACAGGATTTGGTATCGCTGGCCACCTGCTTCATAAAAAGAGTGAGCGTCTTGATTGGAGGGAAAATTCGTACTCTCGAATTTGGATAGCTGTCTTGAAATTCGATAAGATTCTCTGAAGTGAGAACGGCTGAAAGGTCATCGTTATCGGTTTGTGCAAACTGGCGAAGGCAATCGTCAGCAACAGAAAGATACTCTGAACTACACTTGTTCATGGCTTGCTCGGGTGGTTGAGTTACACCGGCTTTTATAGTCGTTTTTCTTCTCGAGCAAGCCTTAGTGTTTCAGGGGATACTTCCTTAAGTCAGTGCCATTGGCTTCCACATATCCATGGTAACGCATTCAATACCGGCTTTCTGGTCTGGCGTCAGGGTCTCAAAGTACTCATTGAGGCTGTCAGCTTTATGGTTGTCGGCCAAATGTAAAACAATGCCTTTTTCATGATCTGTAACCACAGTGACGTACTCACGCCTCTTCTGGAATGAGGTTTCGTCAACGGCTAACCGTTTGGGATTGTCGTGTACTCTGCGTGCCAGACCTCTCGCTACTGCACGCTGTTGGATACCGTCGATGGCATTCCAGCTAAGCTTCATTTGTTGGGCAACTGCACTGGTTGTTGCCTCTTTCAGCCAGTCAATAACAAGTGCTTCAAACAAGGCCGTAGAACCAGAGTTCGGTTCAGCCCATGGAACCTGTATTGTTTTTACACCGTGATCGGAACATTGTGTACGCGGAACATCAGCAATAAGGATGGTTTGAAACTGGCAGGTATCCAGATGCCGCCACTTCTTCTGACGTCGATCGTAACCCGGAGAGGGTTTATCACAAACACTGCATTTAGGGGCTTTTTGCCATCATGTTCGAGAAAGATTTCGACTTTTCCTTCAGTAATGGAGAGTTCCACGTGAGCGACATGCCACGGAGTTTCAACGCCAAGTATTTTAGAGTAGAGTTCTTTATCGCGCATGTCGGCATCCTTGCCTTGAAGTGTTCAATATAGATTAAATCACCCACTAAAATTAGGGAAGAGCCGATTTTATAGGCATTGTCCTTTCCAGTTTTTCGACATCAGCGTCAATCCTTTCTACTTCCTCCTGACAATGGTTTTCTATTTGTTTGAATTCAATAGTCAAAAGGTGCTTGCGTTCAATAATATCTGCAGCATTTGTCCCCGGATAAGGCTGCTTAAGCTCTTCGAAGAGTACCCGAACAACCTTAAGACCAGTGTCATTCAAATAAGTCGCCTGAATAGTAAGGGAATACTTACCATCAACGCTACTGGTATCAGGCGGTTCAGATATCGGCAGTGAACAGCTCAATGATGCTGTATTCAGCTCATCCCTCCAATTAAGGAGCCCGGACCAGGTAACAACAAGTCCATTATCAACATATATTGTTTCCGTATGCTTCAGTTCTATATCAACGGCATAAAATGCCGGATCAAAAAACACTAACGGTACTATTAACGGTATTATGCCAGCGCCAGCGCGTTGATTCACTCCTTGTCGTGAGAGTAGAGCCCCCATTAATGAGTCTGCCATTCTTGTCGCAGAATCTATTTCATCGACAAGTTCTGACGTTCCGCTTAAATCTCTGAATATGCGAAACCGATTAAATCCGATAGCATGCTGAATCCTTCCTGTTGTTCGCTTGATAATCAAACTGCAGGATAATCTGGAATCGTCAGCACCTAGCCATGATAATATATTGGGCGCCCGGCAACGTCTCTCTTCAAGCCACCGCAACACAGAATCAGGTAACTTTACTGCATCCTCAATAATGAACATATTCTGTGTCTCCAGAGATTCCAGAGACCGGGTATGCACAAATATATCAATATGTTTTTCTTCAAAAGAAAAACCAAACACCTCATTAGCGATACTAATTTCAGATATAAGCATCAATGAACATAATAACCTCTGAAATACAGTTACCATATCTCTGCTACTTGTTTTTCAGTAGATCTGAAAGTAGCATTCGGTTTTACCTCCGTATAGCTGATTAATTAATAACCTTCTCTGGCCATCTCCCTCTCTTTTACAAAATGACTGGCCAGAACTCTACCTCTCCAGAGATCCGATATGTTTAAGGCCCTTGTTCTTGAGCAGAGTAATAAGAATACTCTGTCATCTATTCAGCAATTGGAAGAATCATCCCTGCCTGACGGTGAGGTTCTGGTTGCCGTTAAATACTCGTCACTGAATTATAAAGATGGTCTGGCCATCACAGGCAAAGGGAAAGTAGTCAAGAATTTCCCAATGATTCCAGGCATAGACTATTCCGGAGAAGTGCTTGAATCATCATCACCGGACTTCCAGCCCGGAGACTCGGTGATTATGACGGGTTGGGGTGCGGGTGAAACACACTGGGGCGGCATGTCTGAACGGGTCAGAGTGAAAGCCGACCATCTGGTATCCATGCCCGTCAATATGGACAGCAGAAAAGCCATGATTGTCGGTACTGCCGGATTAACCGCCATGCTCTGCATTATGGATCTGGAAGCCGCCGGGATTACACCTGATAAAGGCGACATACTGGTGACCGGTGCCAGTGGTGGCGTCGGCAGCATGTCGGTCAATCTGCTGTCAAAACTGGGCTACACCGTTGTGGCCGTATCAGGACGATCTGAAAACACTGACTGGCTGAAATCCATAGGCGCAGAACGCGTTATTGCAAGGGATTCCATGCTGGTTCCTGCACGTGCCCTGGAATCTCAGCTCTGGTCTGGTGCAATTGACACCGTTGGCAGTAAAGTTCTGGCAAAAGTACTGGCGCAAATGGATTACAACGGTGCTATTGCTGCCTGTGGGCTTGCCGCCGGTTATGACCTTCCTACCACTGTCATGCCTTTTATTCTGAGAGGGGTGAAGTTACTGGGAATAGATTCAGTCATGTGTCCGGCTACTAAACGCAATATTGCCTGGCAGCGGATAAGTCAGCTACTCTCTGATGATATGTACGACACCGTATCCAGTGAAATCACTCTTAAGCAAGTCACCGGGGTAGCGGAAGCAATTACCCTGGGAAAAGTCACTGGACGTACACTCGTCAAAATCTGATTCTGATATTTTTGGCCGATTTCTCTATCGGCCTATTCTTGTTCGAGCGTCTTATTCGAGCTTTATGTTCTATGGATAAATTTGAATCTCTCCGGGTTATGCCCTAATACCTTGCCTACAATCGACTTTTAAGCTGTCAAAATACCCATGGATCTTCGCCCTGTTTTTTATGTTATCGGCCTTTTCCTGTCAGTGCTCGCAAAACTGATGCTCATGCCAGTGTTATACGATCTGCTTACGTCTGATGCTGACATCTGGGATTTTATCGCTTCATCGGCGATAACGCTGTCTGTTGGTTTAACACTGTCGATTTACTGCAAACCTGAAGTATTCCAGATTAAACCCAGACAGATATTTTTACTGACCAGTTTATGCTGGATTACACTCAACGGATTTGCTGCACTGCCTTTCTGGTTCAAACTTGATATCAGCTATACCGATGCTTTTTTTGAAACCATGTCAGGGATCACAACCACCGGTTCAACGGTTCTCACCGGCCTGGATGAAATGGATCGCAGTATTCTGCTCTGGCGTTCATTGCTGCAGTGGCTAGGCGGCATTGGTTTTATAGTAATGGCTGTGGCAGTACTGCCCTTTCTGAAAGTGGGTGGTATGAGACTTTTTCAGAGCGAATCCTCTGACTGGTCAGAAAAGGCCATGCCAAGATCAGGCAGTATTGCTAAACGTATAGTGACCATATATTTCATTCTGACCGTGCTCTGTGCCTATTGTTACTTCCTGGGCGGTATGACGGGATTTGATGCTATAAACCATGGCATGACAACACTCTCTACCGGTGGCTATTCAACATCGGACAGCTCCATGGGGCACTTCAGCAGTCCATTTATACACTGGACCGGCACCTTCTTTATGTTATTAGGAGGGCTGCCCTTCGTTCTGTTTGTTCGATGTTTGAAAGGCGATAGTCAATGCTTCCTGAAAGATGACCAGACTCATGCCTATCTGGGGTTACTGTTGTTCGTCTGGTTCTTTTTCAGTATCTGGCTTTATATAAATTCAGATTATAACTATTGGAAAGCACTGACATTAGTGGCATTCAATACCACTTCCACCATAACAACAACCGGATACGCCTGTGGTGATTACACACTATGGGGTGGTTTTTCCGTCATGGTCTTTTTCTTTCTCACCTTTATCGGTGGCTGCTCAGGCTCAACAGCTGGTGGCATTAAGATTTTCCGGTTTCAAATTGGCGCCAAACTGCTCTATATCCAGCTTAAACAACTGGTTCATCCCAGAGCCTGCTTTGTTCAGACTTATAACGGCCAGCAAATCAGCAGTGATATCCTCCGCTCCCTGATCGGTTTCTGTTTTTTCTTCGCTTTACTGGTCACCATCATGACGTTATTGCTCAGTCTGTGCGGACTCGACCCTGTCACCAGTCTGACCGGCACAGCAACTGCCATTGCCAATGTAGGGCCGGGGATGGGTCCCATTATTGGTCCTGCAGGTAACTTTTCATCACTTCCCGACATAGCCAAATGGATTCTGAGTTTCGGTATGTTACTGGGAAGATTGGAAGTTATCACCGTTCTTATACTGTTCACTCCGGCATTTTGGAAAGGTTAAACGTCTCTGTAAGAAAAAAGCTGATAAAGACATTACCAACCGTTACACTTCCGCTCCATTGAGAGAAACGGAAGTGATGCAGATCATTCTTTATACCGGAATGTATCCTGTATATTTACCGGAATTATTGTTTTTATTCAGCTGTTGAGAACCATTCCTTGCCTATGAAAGATTCCCAAAACGAGCATCTGATACACCAGATTCGTGAGCGTATACTGCGCAATCCCGAACAGGTTGCCATCCGTTTTGCCAGCAAGGCTGACAAGGATAACTGGCAGGAAATAACCTGGCAGGATGTGGGTAAAAAAATTGACACTGTTTCGCTGGCACTACTCTCTGACGGCCTGAAAGTTCAGGAGAAAGTGGGCATCTGGTCCAGTAACATGCCGGAATGGACAATGACCGATCTGGCCTGTCAGCAAGTGAGGGCTGTCCCTCTTCCTCTTTATCCCACCAGTACACCTGAACAGGTCCGCTATATTTTGACTGAAGCGGATGTATCAATATTGTTTGTGGGAGAGCAGGAACAATACGATGCAGCCCTGGACCTTCTGTCACTGTGCCCGAGCCTGAATAAGATTGTCGTTTTCACTCCGGAAGTGGATTTGAAAGGCCGCCCTGAAGGCATACACTTTAATGGTTATTTGACGCAACAGGCAGACCAGTCATTACTGAATGATCGCCTGAACAACCTGTCAATGGATGATCTGTTTACCCTTATATACACCTCCGGCACAACCGGAGAACCAAAAGGTGTCATGCTGGATCACACCAATCTCTCTGCCAGCTTCGCTGCTCACGATAAGGTCATTCAGCTGGACAGCCTGGACACCTCTCTGGCATTTCTGCCTCTCAGTCATATCTTCGAACGTGCATGGTCGTTTTATGTTCTGGCCAGAGGTGCTGTGAATGTTTATCTGCTGAATCCACAGGATGTCAGTGAAGCACTGAAAACCATCAAGCCAACCGTACTCTGTGCCGTACCACGATTCTATGAAAAAGTTTATACGCTCATTCACAGTAAAGTGTCCGATGCGACGGCTATTCGGCGTCTGATTTTTAATTCATCCATAAGAATTGGCCGCGCATCCCTGAAATATCGCCGTCTGGGCGCTGATCTTCCTATGTGGCTGAAGCCTCTGCATAACCTTGCAGATAAAATGGTGTTCAGTAAACTCCGTGATGGGCTGGGAGGTCGCATTCGATTTATGCCCTGTGGTGGCGCACGACTGGATGATGATATTAATCATTTTTTCCAGCTCATCGGGGTACATGTCAAGGTCGGTTATGGCATGACTGAAACGGTTGCTACGGTGACCTGCTTCAGGGACACCCACTTTGAAATCGGTTCCTGTGGCACACCACTTCCCGGACTGAAAGTGCGAATCGGAGATCAGGGTGAAATTCAGGTCAAGGGGGATACTGTGATGCGCGGCTATTACCTGAAACCGGAAGAAACCGCGAAAACCTTCACTGAAGATGGCTGGCTTAAAACCGGTGATGCCGGTTTAATCAACGAGAGTGGCGCTCTGTGTATTACTGAACGCATTAAAGAACTGATGAAAACCTCCAATGGTAAATACATCGCCCCCCAATATATTGAAGGAACCCTGGGAAAAGATAAATTTATCGAACAGGTTGCTATTATTGCCGATGCCAGAAATTACGTAACGGCCTTGATTGTACCGGCTTTTGAGGCCCTCGAAGAACATGCTAAGTCACTGAACCTGAAATATGAATGTCATAAGGAACTCATTAAAAACCACAGTATCCAGGCGCTGATTCAGGAACGGTTGAATGCCGTACAGAAAGAGCTGGCGAAATTTGAACAGGTGAAAAAATTCACCCTCCTGTCGAAAGAATTTTCAATCGAACTGGGTGAGATTACCCCTACCCTGAAACTTCGCCGAAAAATAATTATGGAACGATTTCGCAAAGAAATTGAAGCCATGTACGCCAAGATTCATAAATAAGGTGAGCGCGGTGCCTGCGCGCCCAAAATTGAAAATATCAGCCTGTGACAGACATCATTACTAAAACTGTCAATAACAGGCTGTCATTTCTTAAGTAAGTAGTCGTTTGATCAATCCTTGAACCTCACCCTTCGCTCCTTTAATCTGTTTCCTGTCAAACAACCGGATCCCTTCGCCATGGAACAATATAACTTTTCATACAATGATATTCACCAGACTATTGCCGTAGCCGCTGATCGGATTCTGGAGGCTGGGTTCAATCCTGATTATCTGCTCGCCATTGGTGGTGGCGGATTGATCCCTGCCCGTATTATGAGAACCTATATCACCCGCCCTATTTTGATAGTATCCCTATCCCGATACAGTGATGAAACGGGAACAGCCCCTTCTAGTCAACCCGTTAAACTGCAATGGCTGGAAACCCATATAAACCTCGCGGGCAAAAAAGTACTGGTGATTGATGAAGTGGATGATGAAAGAACCACCCTGGAATTCACTCTGAATCATTTAATTGAAAACCATCCTGACGCAGAATTTTCAGCCTTTGTTGTACACAATAAAAACAAAGAAAAAAAAGGCCAGTTGCCTGCTCGCCTTAAACACTTTTTTGTTGGAAAAGAAATTGAAGACTACTGGAGTAATTACGCCTGGGACGCAAAAAACATAATGGAGTTTCCACAGTAATTGATTGATCGATTGAATGGTTATCCAAATATGAAGGATTGTTTATTAGTGCATAAATAGAATTATTGACTATCATCACGGCCTGCAAATTTCACGTTTTCAATGTGGGCAGTTCTATGAAGTGTATTATTTCCATAGTCATTTCTTCAATTTTAATTGTCAGTGGCGTGGCGGCAGGAACAAAACAATGCCCTTCATGTTCCGGGCATTTCGAAACGGACACCCATTCTGATCAGTGTCCCCATGAGGCTCTCGGGGCTATTGGAGGCACTGGACTAACCACAGAAGTATCGGAATTATCTCCCGAACAACAACTGTTCGAAATGAATTCAGCTGAGTTTATCGGAACTCTCAGTAATGTCCTTACCGGCTCGGAGTTTACCCTCTTTCCCTTCAATATGCCCTCTCTACTCGAATGCCTCCGTCGTATCTCTGCTATCAGTGAGGGAAATTCAAAAAATACTGATCCAACATCTGGAAGGCCTGCCATATCTATGATGAGCGGCTATCTGTTACTGCTGATTATGAGACCAGGAAATATCAAAACCAATGGCGAAGAGCATGGGGAATCTTGTATGTTTGCGCAGCATTACGCTGCTAAACAGTATCATGCAAGGGGCGAAATTAATCTGGACGCAACTGAATCCATTCAAGAAACAGAGGCTACTGAGAAGATCGTTAATGTCATTGATCAGCCTTTGTGTCTGCATACGAAGCTTACAAAACTGGAGCAACTCATTGCAGAGCTGGAAACGGGTAATCTGCTGTGCTTTCAGCTTACTCTGAAATTCTACAATGATGACCGAACCAAATCGGCAAGAAGAAGGCTGTTTTTCTATATTTATCGACATCAGAGAGGGTACGTAGTGATCACCCTCAGTGGTGTTATTCGGGCTGACAACTCCATTTACCTGACAGAACAACAGGCGCTGGCGGCATTGCAGCATATCTACAATGTCCATGAACCCTTCGCCCTGGCCTGGCAAGAACAGGTACAGACCCAAGAGCAAGAACAAACCGCCACAGACCAGAACTGGCTATACCAAATTCCAGGTGTAACCCCGGTATCTAATCTGGCGATTGCTCTGATTGCATGGTTTGGTTCACCTTCTTGGCAAGCTGGGAGAAAACCCTAGCCAGTAATGACCGGAACTGAACTCTGTACATCAGCATTCTGCCCGCGCTGACGCATAAAGTGATCCATCAGAGTGATGGCCATCATGGCTTCAGCAATAGGAACGGCTCTGATTCCTACACAAGGATCGTGTCGGCCTTTAGTCACCACTTCTACCGGCTCACCCTCCCTATTAATGGACTGTCCCGGTGTGGTGATACTCGATGTAGGCTTTAGTGCAATATGGGCAATAATGTCCTGTCCGGAGCTGATACCGCCCAGCACACCGCCGGCGTGATTGGATAGAAAACCGTCCGGAGTCATCTCGTCCCGGTGCTCAGAGCCCTTCTGGACAACTGACTCAAAACCTGCGCCTATCTCAACCCCCTTCACTGCATTAATGCTCATCAATGAATGGGCCAGATCAGCATCCAGACGGTCAAACACCGGTTCACCAAGCCCTGGCTGAACGCCTGAAGCCATCACTGATACCTTGGCTCCTATGGAGTTACCCTCTTTTCTCAATCGGGTAATCAGGGCTTCCATTTCTGGAACCTTATTAATATCCGGTGAAAAAAACGGGTTCTTTCGAACTTCAGCCCAATCAAAAACGTCAGCTTTTATTTCACCAATCTGGGATAACCAGCCACGGATTTCTATGCCCCGGGCTGCAAGATATTTCCTGGCAATAGCTCCAGCTGCAACCCGCATGGCGGTTTCCCGTGCTGATGAACGACCGCCACCCCGGTAATCCCTGAAGCCATATTTATGGGTATAGGTATAATCTGCATGGCCAGGACGAAACTGGTGCATAATGTTCGTGTAGTCTTTGGATCTCTGATCGGTATTTTCAATCAGCAAGCCTATGGGGGTGCCTGTTGTTTTACCTTCAAAGACACCAGACAATATTTTCACCTGATCCGGCTCACGGCGCTGGGTGGTGAACTTCGACGTGCCAGGTTTGCGACGATCCAGATCACCCTGAAGGTCTTCCTCCGAAAGAGCCAGCCCCGGAGGGCAGCCATCGACAATACATCCCAGTGCCAAGCCATGCGACTCGCCAAAGGTGGTCACTTTAAACAGTTGTCCTATGCTGTTTCCTGCCATGCTCAACCCAGTTCGTTACTATTTGGTTATTCTACTTTTAAATATATGCTGATAGCTGCGACAGTCTGCCCCAGACAGGATCAGAACACCATGCCCACCGGCAGAAAACTCCGGCCAGATAAAAGGCACTTCAGGATAGGAGTCCTTCAAAGACCACCAGCTATTACCCACTTCAAGCACCAACAATCCCTTTTCATCCAGATAATCCGCCGCGGTGGCTAGAATGACTCTGGCCATATCAAGACCATCAATACCCGCAGCCAGACCGAGCTCCGGTTCATGATGAAATTCTTCAGGCATATCCGCCATATCCTCTGCGTCCACATACGGTGGATTACTGAGAATTAATTGATACTTCGGTTTTTCCGGGATGGAGTCCAGTGCCCCAAAAAGATCCGATTTGATCGCTTGCACTCTGCCCCATAGTTCGTGCTGATCGATATTAATGTTACACACTTCCAGAGCATCGTCAGAAATATCCAGAAGATCAACACTGGCTTCAGGCCAGGCTGTAGCCGCTGCAATCCCGATACAGCCAGATCCGGTGCACAGATCCAATACCCGATTCACATCGGCATCTTCGAGCCAGGGCTGAAATTCAGCCTGTATCAATTCGGCGATAGGAGATCTCGGCACCAGTACCCGCTCATCCACATAAAAAGGCAAATTACAGAACCAGGCCTGATTAACGAGATAAGCCAGGGGTTTACGACTGTTGATTCGTGAATCAATCAGGGCAGCAACGGCTGAACATTCTGAAAGACTGAGACGACAATCTAAATAGCTGTCCGTCAGATCCCAGGGGAGCTTCAAAGCCTGAAAAACCAGATGCATGGACTCGTCCAGGGCATTATCACTGCCGTGTCCAAAAAAGAGACCTGCCTCGGTAAACTGACTCGCGCCCCAACGAATAAAATCACGAATCGTTACCAGACCTTCACAGGACTCAGTGATATGGGTCACACTCTTTCCTCCGGGAAACGATAGAGCCGCCTCCCAATACATGAATACAGGCGGCGTAAAATAGCACAATCCTGCTTCCGGAGTCATCCGGCCTCAACCTCTGAGCATCAGATCTGATAAAATAATTTTCATTGTGGATTCAAGCATCAATTAACTAAGGTTAGAATGTGTCACTATCCATTTTTCAAGGTGCTGCATGAACGATTCAGGCAGTTACAAATCCGATGTCCGATAAAGATATTGACGATGACAAACTGTTTCAAGAAGCCATGGGGGACGTGCGTCCACTCAAAGGCAAGAACAGTAATGTCCGTTATCACCAGCACAAAAAACAAACGAGTGTTCCGGAAAGTACACTCAAGACTCGCCGTGAGGCTGCCGAAGAATCCAGAAGCGGTGGTGGTGCCGCGTTGTCCGAAGCCTGGATAGAGCCTTTAGAGCCTGAGCAAAAAATTGAGTTCTCAAAACCGGGAATTCAACATACCCGATTGCGACAACTTCGCCAGGGGATGGTCAATATACAATTTCAGCTTGATTTACACGGATATAAAATCGATGAAGCCAGAGAGATCGTTTTTGAATTCCTCCAGGTTTCACGTATGAAAAGCTTTACCTGTGTCCGGATCATTCACGGAAAATCTCATGGCCGTAAAGAACGACAGACAACCCTGAAGAGCCATGTAAATCATTGGTTAAGACAACTTCCGGATGTATTGGCCTTCTGCTCTGCCCCCCCTTCTGAAGGTGGAACCGGTTCTGTTTTGGTTCTCCTTAAAAGAAAGTAAAAAAGTAAGATTCCCCGTTCTCTTACTGAATGAAATACGGTGGTTATTACCCTCTACAAAACCATCAGAATTTAACAAGAACAGTCAATATTTAGCCACGGATGACGATGAGAGAGTAAATAAACACGGAATACTATTTTGACCATACCACCAGCGAAACCGCCAGCTGGCACACTACCTGGCCAAACAGGTTATGTCGATGATGAAGACCCGCAGGCGTCGGCTGGGTTAGACAGGGCTGGAAGATCAATCAGCCCCTCTGCGGTGGAAAGTGCCATTTCAAGTCAGACTCAAACATCATCTGCGGAGCTTGAACCTACAGGTTCAGGCAGTATTGAAAGTAAAGTAACGCCAGTAACATCCTCTGGCACTGAAGATAAAGATGAAGATGAAGATGAAGACAGCTTCTCACCCCAGGACTACGCTCTTTTCTCCAGCAGCAACCTGCAGGAATTAATTAAAGATCAGAGAATCAGACCGGTAAAATCCCTGGTGCCTCAAGTACTCGCTCTAGAAGCACAAATGTCTGTTGATAACAATGAGTTATTCCACTGGATCAGCGCCAGTGACGAACATGCTTTTACGGCACTCAGCTTTGCCGTGGTGGCCCTCTGTTCCGACAGCCAGTCTCTGCAGAAAAAAGGGGAACGATGTATGGATCTCACCTGCATGATCAACCCTGTTTTTGCCACCAGCCAGATACAATGCTGGATTTCACTGGAACTCCTTTCGCGTCAGAAATCACTGACAGAATCTGAAATTCAGTTAATCATTGCTTCATTCATATCAGGTTATGAGAGTAAAATTCCCATTGCCGCCTGGATGCTAGCCATGGTGGAGCTGGGTATCATTGACAGTCTTCCTTCTATTAATCCCCAAAGAAGTATTGATTCTCTTTTGAAAGCAGCTATCTGGATGAACCCGGCATTGGGCTATTGCCAGAGATCAGCTGACACCCTGCTCTACCGGGATGATCCAATGACTTTCAGCCGGCTGGAAGCCATGGCTAAAATCACTGATCATGATGTCAGTCACGACGAACAATCATTCTTGATGAAGACAAAAAACCTCTCATCCCCTTCTGTGCAACACCTGCTTTTCCCCTGGTTTCTGAAGAATGCATTCATTGTCAACGGATTACCTGGATCATTCAAAAGACACTCAGGCAGCTTGAGGTTACATCCTCAAGTGACCAGTTTTTTTAATACTCTTGACGGTTTAATGTCATTCTTCAGCTCTGTGGGTATTCAGCACCTGAAAAAACGTAGAGAGCTAATCAGCCAGATCATCAAGCTTAAAACCGAAATCATTAAGGCAAAGGAGCATCAGAGGACAACGCTGGTTGATCTGATGGAAATCCGATGTGAAGAATGGTGCAGCCAGCTGCACCATCTGACCTATGATTACAAGCCTTCTATTTCTGGCTCAAAAACCCATCAGCTGTCGAAGCAGACGGCTGACCTGGAAATCAGACTGGAAGATCTCCATTTTTCGGGCAAAGTGAAAGCGATGATCCATAATTTTCTCGGAATGGCCTGGGAGTTTCGTCAGAACAGAGATGAACGTCCTAAACTGAAAGCGGCCAGGCACTATCTGAATGCCGCACGGATTCGTCCTTATATAAGACCGTTGCATTTTGCTATTAAGGTTTTTCGTGATCATGCAGACTATGTATCTGCCATTGAAGCCTGCACATTACTGATCGGCAGTGGCAACCTGATCAGCCCGGAAGAAGCCAATGACTACAATCATCAACGTTCAGAATATACGCGGCTGATGGTTGAACAGCGCAGAGAAGATAGGAAAACCGCTTCAAAAGAACAGGCTGAACGATTGAAAGTCACCCTGCTGCGCAGAAAAAAAGCCGCAAAGAAGTCTGCAAAAAAATCAACTGAACAGAATCTGACCAACCGGGAACCAGGCACTCCTCAAACCGGGAAAAAGCAACTTCCGGATCTCAGCGGAACAACCGAAAAAATAACAACCGATGCAGCCACAGTCACCTCGAAACAACCCGAACAAATATCACCAGAAGTTGAGCAGGCAACCGATACCGATAACGACTGGCAGAAGGTATCCAGAAAACAATCACATAAAGCTATAACCCGGCTACTTTCTGCCCACTGGATTCCGGAAATTGCAGAAGTGCTCTCTGCAGCCAGCTACTACCGAAACACCGGTGAGCTGGATTTGGAAGGTGAACTATTCAAAATGGCTCTGGATAAATATCAGGATGCCTCAGGTATAGAGGGGTGTGTGATTTAAACAATGTCAAGAAAAACGACTACACTGGTATGGTCGTATAGGCTTTTTGGCGTTGAGAAATATGTACAGCTCAGTCCTTTCATCCAACGATGAAATCACAGAAATCGTTATCAAAATCCCGCACAATCGCTCAATGGTGGATTTCGAAAATCATTTGCAAGATGCCTTAAATGAAGCGGGACAACTGGGAACAAAAAAGCAACTTGAGTGGCTTGATACTGACGGTTCTCCCATTACGCTTGGCAATGTTCGGTTGACCAGTAAAAGTAAAAAAGAATTGAAGGTTTATGAAACTCCATGGGGAGCGGTTAGGGTCAATTGTTTTATCTATCAAAGTCGTGAAGGTGGTGCTATTTATTGTCCCCTTGATCAATCTGCACGAATTGTTGTTAATTCAACCCCGCGACATGCCTGCATGGTCAGTTGGAAGTTTGCCCACATGCCTTCCACTGAAGTAGAGCAAGATTTTCTAAGAAACCACGGACGTAAAATTCATCGAAGAACCGCTAAAGACCTGGCAGAAGTTGTTGCCAGTATTGCTCAGGCCAAAGAAGAATCCTGGACTTATGAATTACCGGATTTACCCGAGCCAGTAGCCACAGCTAGCTTGGGGCTGGATGGCTATGTTCCCGTTAATAGTTGAAAGCACCAATGTTCCACTATTCGGCTGACGAATCGGTCAGTTGTTAACTCGATAGTTCCTGTTAAATCACGCCTCCAAGCTAGGTAATGCGGGAGATAGCGGGTAGCAACTCCATGGAACGCACCTCTAATCCAGCGCTTTAAATGGCTGTGATAGGTGTTAACATGCTGAATATGATAAATACCTTCCAGAACATGTTGACCTGCTGATGTCACCAGTTCTTTGAACTCAAATCCAAGTTTCTCCGCAAGCTTTTCGTGTGCAAGGTGTGCATCTGCACAGACTGTTGCAGAAATCGATATGCGACCGTTCAAATGGCGACACAGTTCATCGGCACTCTCGTTTTTCAAAATGCCATCTACAGTGTGTCGTTTACGGTCACGAGCCACCATTACCGGGACCTTTCGGGCTTTATTCGGATCATTACCACGCTTACGTGAAGGTCTTGGAAGGTCATTTTTTTGTCCTTTGAAGGATTCCCGAAAAAAAGTTTCGTCAAGTTCGACAATTTCGCAAAGCTCTTCTGCCTGGGTGTGTGGCTTGAATAATGTCAGGCATGCAGGTTGTGAGCCACTGGAAACCCGTAGCGATCCATCTTCGACCAGAAAGCATCCCAATAACCCGTTGACTTCGCCAGAGCTCGTAATGTTAATAGCATTGACGCCCCTTGTTCCTTCCATCGCATGCCTGACTTACACATGCGCTGCTTAACCAGCGTTTTGCAAGCAGCTTCTGTTACACCAGAACCAATTGGTAACTTGTTTTCCAACGCTTCTGGATAAATCATTTGGTGCCAGTGATTTTTGAAATAAGTTCTGGCTTTATCCAGTTTTTCTTTAGAAACAAGACGTTTATTCCCGGGAGCTGCTTTCTTTAATTCCAACCATAAACGTTTTGCCTTACCAGGGGTGTTTTTTAATTCGTGCAGTGTTGATCTTAACCAGGCTTTGCGTTCATTCTGCATTTTTTTACCCGGATATATAGCTTCTGCCGCTTCTGCCACATATTCGCTAACGTGATAAAAATCCAGAATTTGAATCGATGTAACAGGCTCAAGAAACGTCCAATTATCTGGCGCCCCATCAGCAACTCCAACGTAAGTGGCATCAGGAAAACGAGACTTCATTTTCTCAATGTCAGAAGAGAACCGCCTTATAAAAGTTTCTTTTCCGTATTCGGGGGCAGCGGCAGCGTACACCGTGTGCATTCGATTTCCTTCTTCATCATAAAGCGCAATAGTTCCGCACATTGCAATTCTGTAGCCCTCTTTATAAAGCAAGTTTGCACCATCCAGCCCCAAGCTAACTGTGGCTACTGGCTCGGGTAAATCCGGTAATTCATAAGTCCAGGATTCTTCTTTGGCCTGAGCAATACTGGCAACAACTTCTGCCAGGTCTTTAGCGGTTCTTCGATGGATTTTACGTCCGTGGTTTCTTAGAAAATCTTGCTCTACTTCAGTGGAAGGCATGTGGGCAAACTTCCAACTGACCATGCAGGCATGTCGCGGGGTTGAATTAACAACAATTCGTGCAGATTGATCAAGGGGACAATAAATAGCACCGCCTTCACGACTTTGATAGATAAAACGATTGACCCTAACCGCTCCCCATGGAGTTTCATAAACCTTCAATTCTTTTTTACTTTTACTGGTCAACCGAACATTGCCAAGCGTAATGGGAGAACCGTCAGTATCAAGCCACTCAAGTTGCTTTTTTGTTCCCAGTTGTCCCGCTTCATTTAAGGCATCTTGCAAATGATTTTCGAAATCCACCATTGAGCGATTGTGCGGGATTTTGATAACGATTTCTGTGATTTCATCGTTGGATGAAAGGACTGAGCTGTACATATTTCTCAACGCCAAAAAGCCTATACGACCATACTAGTGTAGTCGTTTTTCTTGACATTGTTTAAATCACACACCCTTCTGCCTGATCATTATTTATCACTTCAAGGAAGCGATGCCGCCAGCGGAAGGCTGTTTTCAAATCAATATCATACTCATTGGCTGATGATCGTAAGGTCAGGGAATAAGTCATACCAGTCAAATAGGTATTCCACTTTTCTGGGTGTCTAAGTCTTGCCAGAGGCGTTCCACTGAAGGCATTAAAAGTTATGTTACAAGTCTTGCAGCGATAGCGCTGCCTCCCTCCTTGAGTACCCCAGAGACCGATATTCTGACTTGTGCATTTGGGACACTGTGGACTTTCTGAAAACTGGGTAAGTATGCTCATTTCCAAGTCGGAATCAGGGAGCTTATTTTTCAAACAAGATTCACTGCAATTTAGTGATGAATCAGTTTTTTCTGCTATTTCTCCGCTATCAATTTGGGTACTGAGAAGTGTACTGTTGAGAATATCCCGCTGCTCACTGGTTAATAATGAAATGGAATTAATAAAATTCTGGAAGAGTTCAGATTGCATAACATGCCCCTGAAACATAGAAGACATGGGAAGTTTAGCTTATTCAACTAGTAAGGGGAACATAGCCGGGCTGGATAGTGCAAACTTGCTTTATAAAGAGGGCTACAGAATTGCAATGTGCGGAACTATTGCGCTTTATGATGATGAAGGAAATCGAATGCACACGGTGTACTTTGCCGCTGCCCCCGAATACGGAAAAGAAACTTTTATAAAGCGGTTCTCTTCTGATATTGAGAAAATGAAGTCTCGTTTTCCTGATGCCACTTACGTTGGAGTTGCTGATGGGGCACCAGATAATTGGACGTTTCTTGAGGGCTATGTTGCCGTTGTGTGTTGGTTACGATTTCAGCATAAATACCGATTTACTGATTCCTACAGTGCTTAAAAACAGCTTTATCAATATTCACTTCGTATAAAAAGAAGAACTGTAATCACTTTATATTCGGTATATGTGAACGGCTTATATTTATCTCATTATTAAAAGCATGAGGAATCAGAATTCATCAGGATACCAACACTCAGCGGTAACATAGCCTTTCTTGAGTCTGTTACATCGATTCAAATTCTGGATTTTTATCACGTTAGCGAATATGTGACAGAAGCGGCAGAAGCTATATATCCGGGTAAAAAAATGCAGCATGAACGCAAAGCCTGGTTAAGATCAACACTGCACGAATTAAAAAACACCCCTGGTAAGGCAAAACGTTTATGGTTGGAATTAAAGAAAGCAGCTCCCGGGAATAAACGTCTTGTTTCTAAAGAAAAACTGGATAAAGCCAGAACTTATTTCAAAAATCACTGGCACCAAATGATTTATCCAGAAGCGTTGGAAAACAAGTTACCAATTGGTTCTGGTGTAACAGAAGCTGCTTGCAAAACGCTGGTTAAGCAGCGCATGTGTAAGTCAGGCATGCGATGGAAGGAACAAGGGGCGTCAATGCTATTAACATTACGAGCTCTGGCGAAGTCAACGGGTTATTGGGATGCTTTCTGGTCGAAGATGGATCGCTACGGGTTTCCAGTGGCTCACAACCTGCATGCCTGACATTATTCAAGCCACACACCCGTATAGAGCATCTCCACGAAGAATACGCCTGGTATCTTTATAGAAAATCTGACCAGCCTGAATTCTGTTTTTCAACCGATCCGAATGAAGAAACCACTGACTATTACGCCATAGCCAGATCTTTAGTGAACGAGGCGAAAGATCACCTTTACTGGTGTTTGTCACGGAAACTGGGAACCAGCCTGGTAGAAGCAAAAAAAGATCCGGCCGAGTTACAGCTATTAGCTGAAGAAAGATCAAAGCACTTCAAAACCTCAATCCAGAAGGAGGAATATCTTGACGGTGTCAGTTATATTATGAGATCTATGGGGCATATGAACCAGAATTTGGGAGGACTGGTCAGCAGAACAGGAGCAAGTGCAGTGGAACGAGAAAGAGACCATGCCTTTGCCCAGAAACGCACCAGTCAGACAAAGAGCAGACCTGTTTAGCCCTTACAACCATTCTTGATAGAATGTTCCGGATACTAAGGAATAGTCTAAAAATAACGTCCTGGTTTGCTTTAGGGTGTCATAAAACACACCACTATCGTAGGTTGGTGCAGAACGAAGTGAAGCCCAACATTGGCAGCAGAACGTGCTGACAGAATTGTTGGGCTTCGTCCCTCTGCCCAACCTACGCTAACAAGTCGATCTGTACGATGAAAATACGAAACTTATTTTGAGACTATTCCTAACCCATTCAACACTGTCGCTATGAAACGCATTATTGATTTATTGAAAAACGATTTCCATAGAATGACGCTATTGAAAGTTGTCGCCAATTTAGACCTGCCCGATTGCTATATAGCTGCAGGTTTTGTCAGAAATATGGTCTGGGATGCCCTTCATAATTACCCAATGACGCCCTTGAATGACATAGACGTTATTTTCTTCAACCCGGATGACATTACCGGAAGAATCTGCAAATCAGCGGAACAGTCACTACATAGCGTTATGCCAGACATCAACTGGCAGGTTAAGAATCAGGCAATCATGCACATCCGTAACGGTGACACGGCCTATACCAGCTCTACTGATGCCATGTCCTTCTGGCCAGAAAAGGAAACGGCCCCGGGTGTCAGATTGAACTCAAATGGCTCAATAGAAGTAGCATCCCCTTTTGGAATAGAGTCACTGTTGAAAGGACATATAACTTACAATCCGAAGCGGGAAAAAGCGTTATTTCTCGAGCGAGTTATTTCAAAGAAATGGCTTAGTCAATGGCCCAATTTAGACATCATTATGAATATCAATGATCAGTGAATCTTCAAACCCTTCAAATCTGTTCTACTCTCAAACCTGTTCTATTTTTTGTGTTTCAGAAACACTCTACCAGTCAATCATCAAATAACTTTGTTGAAAGGCATGCAAAGGAAAACCTGCTCAGAATAGTTATGAATAGATCCATACAAAGCTATGACCATTTTTACGATACCAGTCATATCAGGCTGTCATCAGAGAGTGTAAACGAAAGAATCTGAAACATAATCCTCTGTCATAGAATATAACCTTCATGAAAACACAATATCACTCGGATAAATGAAGCATTCAGAAAACCTGACAACATATCAGATCACACTTGCCATCCAGAAAAATTATATTGATTTCATGCTTCTCAAATAGGCTTACGTCGTTTATGTGGATACCTGTTAAAGGCTGGACTGTATTACTGACAGTACTCTACTTGATGCTACTACCCGATTCATTGCTCAATGCCATGCCTCTGTCGGATATTCATAATTCCTTGTCTGAATTGGTTCGCATTGAATCCAATCCCTCAGCCAGCTTCATCCGGATAGGCAACGATGTAACTTACAGGAAATACTATCACTATTTTACTGGTAGCCATCTCTCGGCTCTACTTAAAGAGTCTATGGAGTATCTATCACTAGGCTATATCGACTCAGGACTAGAGAATAGTTCTACGGTAGCGGATTTTAAGGCCTTGATAAGCGCTCTGATATACTCATTGGCGACAGGTTACGTGGATTACAAAGTAGCTCAGGAAGCGTCAATCTGGATATCAAATCCCCTACTCAGTAGCGAGTTGTTTTTTCTTGTAATGTATTTAATGCCAACCCTTGTAAATAACACGGCCAGTTTTTCCCTAGGACGTCGGCTGGGTACAGAGCAGGTGATTATTGAAAGCCAAAGCGTTCGGGAACGGTTTTATATAGAACTGCATTTTAACCCTGACCGCCAGACTCAAGTAGTCGAACTGAGGCCTGTTCCCATGGGGTTGATTGATATTCCATACGACGAAGAGCTCATGCATGGTATTGCTGTCCACCCCTGGATTGCATTTCATGAAACGTTGATCGAGAAAGGCATTGTTTCGGTACAACTGCAGTGGTATCCCGAAGAAACAACAACGGGTGTTTTGGCTCGTTTTTTTAATGCTGATGGGCAGCACAGCGACAAGATTCTTAAATACTATCATTTCGGAGATCCAATTCATCTTCCTGTCAGTGTTGAGTCAATTCTCCAAAGACAGAGCAGCTTTGCAGGTACCGGGCCTGATGGCTCACCATTAAAGGTAATGACGTTGCTGCACGAAGACATTCTGAGAGCTATACATTGGTTATTGAACTGGGAAGATGCTGAAGAAATACCAATAAAACTTCCTGACAGAAATCTGGCAGTTGAGCTGGATGATGAACGAGTCGGCTATTCACTTGATATTTGTCAGATTAAGTCTTGTGGTAACCGGTTGGAACTGCTCTGGCAGATGCTTCCTTATCCTCATTATCGCCTTAAACTGGTGCTTGCAGATGCTGAGCCCAGCTCCTTCAGCCTCTATAAAAATAACCCTTTATTTGAACAGCTGCTCGATCAGAATCTGGCTGAACAGGCGGTTAGGTCATTTGAAACAGGTCTGATACTGTTAACCCAGGGCAAGCAGCCTCAGGATACAGTGCTCACTGAGTTTAATACTGATGAATACATAGCACTGGTAACCGATGCATTAATAGATGGGCCCGCTCATACCCAGGCCCTGGCAATATCCCCCACTCATTTTTCGTATTCTCAGTGGGGAAGGATACTGGAATCAGTCAGTTCAGATAATACCGGTGCGGCTTTTACCAATGCTTGCCTCTGGCTAGAGCAAAACAGTTTCGATTGGGCCGCTTTTCTGTCTGATGAAACCGTCATAGAGAGATATCTATTGGCAGAAAATACGGGATTCGCCACTAACCTGCACTCAGAGTTATCTCAGAAGTCACTAGTTTCAGCCATTCTCCCTTTGATGACGTTAGGAACAGGTTTCGATCACAATTTCCGATTAAAGCTTTCCAGCGATTCCTGGGTAGAGTTTTTAAAACAACAGTTATTGGTCAATGAGAATCTCAGCACTTTAATTGCTAATCAAGGAGAGGATTATTTTAAACATTTTCTAATAAACATGGTCTCGCATATGTCTTGGCAAGTAGAACATACGTTATCAGATGTGTATAACCAATTGGAAAATTTATTCAAATCACTTCCTTTTGGCTATAGGATAGTGCTGCTTCGCATAGTGCAGCAATCAGATCTTTCTTTAAAATCATTTCTGGTTGATTTGTTTAATAATGATCCGGAAAGTATATTCCTGGCATTGCTATACTCATCCAGTGACGTTATAAATTCTTCAATAAATGAATTAAAAAAATTCATTGCCGCCAAAGGTGAGTTTTATAATGAACACTCACTTGAATGGGTAGCTCATCTTATTGCATTCCCTGTATTGAAAGAACCCTTAAATCGAATGCTTAGTGGTCGAATGCTTCTTGAAAATCCAACTGACCTGCTGATTTCAATTCGCGCACTCTCCAGACCTGATTATCCTCATGCTGACATTAAAAACCCTCTCTCTGAATTGGTTTTATCTTCACTCATCAAACTAAAAAACCATGATACTGTGGTTAAAACCCTGGTAAAAAAACACGATCTTTTTCAGGAGATAATGGACATTCTGATAAAGAAAAAAAATTTGTATTTAAATAAAAATTTCGCTACTTTATTTCCGTTCGACTATTTTCACTACCGCCTCACTGATAAACATCGTAATCCGCTGACAAGCCACGAAATAAAACTACTTCAGAATTTACCCAGAGACATAAGCACCTCGCTAACATCGGCAATAACAGAAGCTCTAAATGCAGGTGATCCAAGAGTAGAATTAGTGATTAAATGGGTAGCATTGGATGTTTCAGAAAAAGCAGTATACGACCATTGTTCTAACCCTGATGTAATTCATCGTCTTGAATATGTCATGAATGCGGTCTTAATCAGAGTATTACAGCGCGCTGCGAATTCCCGGGATCAAGTGGTCTTGCTGCCTGTGGTACGCCATCTGGGCAGCATTGATCGAGAAACCGCAAGGGCTAAAGTTCTTTCTAACAGTGTACTGGTTGAGAGTGACCTGAAATGGTTATTAGAAACTATAGGCTCTATCGTATCAGACAGGAAGATCAGTTTTAACAGGGCAGTAAGAGTGCTAGCGCACTTAGTCCAATATTATGACCTTGATAAAAGCCCGGTTCTTGGAGTCTTGCCAACATCATTATGTGATGCGGTTATAAAGCAACTTCCCAGACACTTGCTTGCAGAGGAAAGAGGGCTTTTTTTGTGCCCGGTCTGTTGCCATGTTCTTTTTCAGCCGGTACTGAGCCATTGCTGCAATCACACACTTTGTTCATCTTGTTTTGTCAGAGCTGTCAGGATCAATAAACGTTGTCCATGTTGCGCAACAGCTACAAAATCAACTCAGACATCCCGTAATATTATATTGCGGAATTTGATGGAAATGAGAAAGGGTTTCACTGAATTTTGATATAAGGAATATTAAAATAAGAATATAAATTCATATTGTTTCATTTATATTTAAATGCATTCGGAATCCCTCTACTCATTGCTATAATATTCATTTTCGAAAAATGAATTTATGTTTCCTTCAGGTCGTATCGGTAGATCCTGAATTTGTTTCGGAGCTGTACTGATGACACCTCGAATATTTAAACAAAAATTTCTATTTATCCTGTTAATTGTTTATCTGTCACCTGTAATTTTTGCAAATGAACAGCAAAAACATCCGGAAAGCGTTCAGGTTACGAGGCAAACTCGATCTGAAATTGAAATAATCCAAAGTCCTCAGGATCAAAGAACCTGTCCCGGTGATCAGGCAATATTCCAGTGTCAAACGAGTGGAACAAATGATGTTCCCAGATGGGTCATAAATAGTGTTGAGTACTCTGTTAGTGATTTACCACTGCGTTTCGAGTTCAGTAACCAGAGGCTGCTCTTAAATCCTGTCAGCGCCAATGATAACGGGCTAACCGTGTCCTGTATGTTTCTCACATAGTGATGGCCGGTTTACTCCTATCAGGAGCGATACAGGTACTCTGTTATCTTCCTTCACTGGTTTTGGCACAATTCAGCACGAGTCGTCCTGTCACAGCCGGGAAGATACTGATAATTTTAAAATCAGTGACCCGTTAATCAGAATGCTCTCGGAAAATACAGGAAACGGATCTTCAAGTTGATTGTTGGCACTTTGATAAAATCATTCTATTGGATGCGTCCACTGGACTGTCACCTTTATCGACACTGACCAGTGGCAGTGTTCTGGCACTGATTGATCCTCGGAAGGGTGAACTAACTCTTTCCTCCGATCAGACTATTGTAGTGAACAGCCATTTGTCACTGGCTATGGTTGGATTGCCGCTCAGTATCACTGGCAGTGCTGACAGTGATATCGAAGGCAGTGCCCACACACCTGAAACCTTTATTTCAGGGTATTGAGTAAACACCGGAAACAGAGCGACCATTTCGTACAATCTGGAAGAAGGGGAAGTGGGTATTGATTGTCAACAGAGTCATTGTTATCTGGAAAACATTCACTTTTCAGCGAATGAAAATCACCACTCGGGTGCTCAGCTGATTGGTCAGACCGAAGGTATACTGCAGGTGACTAACAGTTCTTTTTCAGAAAGTTCAAATCTGATTCGCCAGAAGGGAGGCACCCTTGAAATTGTTGATTCTGATTTTCTGGTCAATGGTCATGGGCCTGCCATATCTTCAGATCGAAAAATCAGAATTTGTGGCAGTCAATTCGATTGCGTCGGTAGTTGCAGTACAGCCATTGACTTTAAACCTTACACTCCGGACTGTCAGCCAGTAACACTGGAGCACTCTCAACTTCATCGGTTTCCACAATCCATCAATCTTGCTTCGACGCCTGCAGATCACAGTTTCCGGGTACCTGTAACCATTGAGGCCACTAGTATAGGGCAATCCATGACTGGAAAAGGTATCGTATTTGATGGCTCACTGGATTTGTCTTTCAATAACAATACACTGAACAAGCTGCATACGGCTTTAGTCTTTAAACCGCAAAATGAAGTGACAGTAAAACGATCAAGTGGAAATATTATAAGCGCTGATATTATATTATCTGGGTGCCCAGCCAGAGGTAAACTGTGTTATTCCACCCCGGCACTGGCAGTGCTCAGGCATCATAAACATAGAGGATGAACTGATAAACAGTGATCATTCCACTTGTGAGAATGAATCTGGCACTGCCACAGATGGCATTACAAACAGAAGCGTATCTAATAATTCCATGTATCTCATTCCGTATTTATTAGTCGTCGTAGCCTTTCAGAAGTTACTGATATTTTGATGATTACCAGATCATTCGACCATTGTTCCGGATTGGCCAGGTAATTAAGTCGCCGTCCAACTCATGCAGCTACTTTCAAAGCCAGAGATACCATGTCGTTAGTCCTAAAAAGAAACACCTACGGATCTCATACTGGATATAAATGACTCTGTAGAGTAATACCCCTCTCTGAGGTAGAGATATTTCTCTCTCACCCCGATAAATTGACACTCTACCCGACTGCATGAATTGTACAAAATAAAACCACCACATAGCCGTATAACGACCTTTTATCACGCAAAATACTTCAGGGTAGTCTAATCTAGGTTTCTCCCTCCTCTATTATCCCTAACACTGTTCATTCACTTTTCACGGACTTTTCCAGCCATGAACCACGATGCTGTTATAGCCACACTAAACGCCAGTCGCCAGTGGGTAAAAAATTTCAATCGGGGAAACGTCGATTATTGTGTCGCCGCCTACACCCACGACGCTGTGATGCAAGCCAGCCCAATGGGTGATTTTAACGGCACTGCCGAAATTGACGACTTCTGGCGTCCATTTGTTCAATCCGGTGCAACAGATCTCATCTACAGTCGTCTTAACATCACTCAGATTGATGAAACCAGAGTTCAGCTATCTGCTGACTGGTCCATGAATATTGGCCGGGGAATCATTTCACTGGAAGAGTGGGTAAAACAGGCAGACAACACCTGGAAGCTGACCATTGATCACTTTGAAGTGAAAGAGCAATTTTCCTCTTGAACTACCTGTATATTTATAGCTTTTGCTAAACAGAAATAAGAAAAGCAATATTAATTCAACCTACCTGGGTATACCTTTATCCTGCTCAGTAATTTCCCTTAACCTTCCAACTTTGAATGACTTTGTACAGTCGTTCATGCAAAATGAATATCCGGCTCAACGGCTTCCCAATGAAGACTCTCACTATTTGGAGAACCAATGTCGGAACTTTCCCAGGATTTCGCACATTCCCCTGTTTCTGATTCTTCCCGTAAAGGGTTTTTTCCCATTCTTGTTGTCATGCTTGGCTTCACGTTCTTTTCAGCCAGTATGTGGTCTGGTGGAACCTTAGGTCAGGGTCTGGGATTTTCCGATTTTCTAATCACGGTCATGGCTGGAAACCTGCTCTTGGGGCTATATACCTCCGGGCTTGCTTATATCGGAAGTAAAACCGGTTTATCCACACACCTTCTGTCACAGTATGCTTTCGGACAAATGGGTGGGAAACTGACTTCCCTGATTCTGGCTACGACCCAGGTGGGCTGGTTTGGAGTTGGCGTTGCCATGTTTGCCCTGCCCGTCAATAAAGCCACAGGCGTGAACACGGAAGTACTGATATTAATATCAGGTGCATTAATGACTGGAACCGCATTTTTCGGTTTCAAGGCGCTCACCCTGTTAAGTTTTGTCGCCGTGCCGGCAATAGCGCTTTTGGGTGGTTACTCCGTGAAGGAAGCAGTAGACAGTGTTGGCGGGTTACAGGGGCTGCTGAATATAGAACCCACAACCAGTATCAGCTTTACTGCGGCTATCAGCATCTGCATAGGTTCCTTTATCAGTGGTGGCACACTCACGGCGGATTTCACCCGTTTTGCACGAACACCCCGAATAGCCGTATCCGCAGCGCTCATTGCTTTTTTCCTGGGAAACAGTCTGATGTTTACCTTCGGTGCGGTAGGCTCCATGGTAACCGGGCAGGCCGATATTGCCGAAGTCATGTTTATACAGGGATTAATTTTACCCGCTGTTATTACCCTTGGGCTGAATATCTGGACCACAAATGACAATGCACTGTATGTATCCGGCCTCGGCTTTGCCAGTATCACCGGAAAGAGCAAAAACCTGATTGTTATGATTAACGGCGCTCTCGGTACCTTGTTAGCGCTATGGCTATACAATAACTTTGTCGGCTGGCTAACGCTCCTCAGCTCCGCCCTGCCTCCTATTGGTGCTATTCTTCTGGCCGATTATTTCCTGGTAAAAAAAGGACACTATCCGGATTATCAGGTCACTGTATTTAACCGTGTCAACCTGCCCGCCATGCTGGCATGGGGAGCAGGCATAGCCGCAGCGCTCTGGTTACCGGGCATTGCTCCGGTCAATGGTGTTGTGGTTGCGGCTATTAGTCATGTAGCACTTAGCCAGATAGTCATTACCACTAGAAGAGGATTGAACAATGCGGCTTGAAAATGTGCGCCTGCATGAACGGCAAGGACTATTTGATATTGAAATCAGTCATGGGCTGTTTCACTCCATTTCCGAAGCGAACACCCAAAGATCAGTGGTTGATGAAATCATTGATGCAAAAGGAAAGCTGGCACTACCACCCTTTGTTGATCCTCACGTTCATCTTGATACAGCTCTGACTGCTGGTGAACCCGTATGGAATCAGAGCGGCACTCTGTTTGAAGGTATTCAGAACTGGTCTGAACGGAAAAAAACCCTGACTCCGGAAGATGTACGTCATCGGGCAACCCGCGCTATTAACTGGTATGTTGCCCAGGGTGTACAACATGTGCGAAGTCACGTTGATACAACCGATCCTTCATTAACTGCTCTGAAGACATTGATTGATCTCAGGGAAGAAATGAGTGATGTTATTGATATCCAGCTGGTCGCCTTTCCCCAGGAAGGGATTCTATCCTACCCGAAAGGGGCGGAATTACTGGAAGAAGCCCTGAAACTGGGTGCTGACGCTGTTGGCGCTATCCCTCATTTCGAGTACACCCGTGAATACGGTCTGGAATCGCTTGCCATCGCTTTTGATCTGGCGGAAAAATACGATCGATTGATTGATGTGCACTGCGACGAAATAGACGACGATCAGTCACGCTTTGTCGAAACCCTCGCTACGATGGCATTGCAGCGATCCATGGGGCACAGGGTTACAGCCAGTCATACAACAGCCATGCATTCATACGCCAATGCTTATGTTTTCAAACTGATGCGACTGCTGAAAAAATCTGGCATTCATTTTATTGCCAATCCGGTTACTAATCTAAACCTTCAGGGTCGAATGGACAGCTACCCCAAACCCAGGGGAATCACGCGAATACCTGAATTACTGGATGCCGGAATCAACGCCTGCTTTGGTCAGGATGACATTGTCGATCAGTGGTTTCCCATGCAGGGAGGCAATATGTTACAGGTATTGTTTACCGGTCTGGTGGGATGCCAGATGACAGGGTTTGAGCAGATAAATCAGGGCATTGATCTGATCACCCATAACAGTGCCCGATGTATGAACATCCACCACCAGTATGGCATCGAGCAGGGCAAAGCCGCTAACATGATTCTCCTGGACTCGGAAAGCGTTTTCGATGCCATCCGACGTCAGGCTGCGGTGACTCACTCTATAAGGCACGGTAAACTGATCGCTTCAACCCAGCCAGCCCGATCCAGTATCTATCGATTCAATAACTGTCAGCAGGTTGATCTCTCTTATACAATCTGATCAGCTCAACTATCACAAACCTCTCAGATATTCTGTCGTCACTGCCTCAAGAAATCCATTGGAAGTGGCGACCTAAGTATATGCCTACTGTCGCATGACTGATATTATGCAGCACTCTAAAAAGCAAATAATAAGTATAAAATCATGTGGAAAACATCGGCAGTAGTTATCATCCTGATTCTTGGCACCCTATTTTTTCTACCTGCAGTTAATCAGGTAGACCCGCATCCGTATTACTCTGAAGATAATCCTGACAAGAATTCAGAAAAAGATACAGATACAGATACAGATACAGATACAGATACAGATACAGATACAGATACAGATACAGATACAGATACAGATACAGATACAGATACAGATACAGATACAGATACAGATACAGATATCGATCATCGCTCATGGTTCCGGTCAGGGACTATTACCCAACAATACCAGTGAAGCGGCTGAGCTGTCTTTAAACCTCGGCGCCATTATTGAACTTGATTTACATGCCAGCAAAGATGGGCAACTGATTGTCAGACATGACGCCACGGTCGATGCCACTACCAATGGCAAGGGATGGATAAAAGAGCAAACGTTATCTGAACTTAAGTTACTGGATGCTGGTTTCAGGCATGATCCCGACAGAGATGGTCAGTTTGAAAATAGAAATAAGGGATTTACAATTCCAACTCTTCAGGAATTGATTGAGGCTACGCAGGGCGGACGCTATATCATGGAAATCAAGCAACAAGACCCCAGCATTGCTGATAACCTGTGTAGCACTCTGAGAAAAAACAATATTCAGGAAAGAACCATTGTCGCCTCGTTTAAGGATGATGCCCTGTCTGAATTCAGAGAACTGTGCCCGGAAGTAGCAACATCAATGTCTTCAGGTGAAGCAAAAATGTTCGTTTTGCTTCAAAAGCTGGGGTTGTCACATTTATTACCTGTCTCAGCCAATGCCTTGCAAGTGCCGGTGTCTAACTCTGGAATCACAATAGTAACACCGGCATTCATAGCAGCAGCCAAAGAGCGGGGAATAAAGGTTGATATCTGGACCATTAATGATCCCGATGAAATGAAGAGCCTGATTAATTTGGGTGTCGATGGCATAATTACTGACTACCCGGACCGATTGAAAGAACTTCTGTAACAAATAACAGCCGTGCACAGAACTGTTCAGGCTCCTGGACCGTTGTTTACAGCATGGCTATTTTTTCTGACAACAGTGGCACCTATGATCTGGATATTATTTACATGCTTCGCTGCACTGATGCAGTCATGGCGTAATGCCTTGCAAAGCCAGCTGAGTCAGGAAGTCAGTATCGCAGGTGTTACTCTGGCACGATTTATCTGGGCTGCTCCAATAGCGGGTCTCTATCTGTTTTCGCTTTATGTCTGGCAGCCCACAGAAATACCTGAATTCAGCAGTGGCTACTTCAGTGTTGTGATAGCAGCTTCCTGTTCACAGATTCTGGCGACAGCGTTGATGGTTGTGTTATTCAAGCAGAGTAATTACGCCATCGGTGCCGGACTGGCAAAAAGTGAAGCTATCATAGCTGCAATTCTGGGAATGCTGTTTTTTGGTACACTGTTGAGCCCATTGGCATGGCTCGGTGTTCTGATAGGCGGCGTTGCCATTTTTATCCTGAGTCATCAAAAACAGACAAAAAAAGCCTCCATAAAAACCATAATCATCGGAATTGCCAGTGGCAGCGCATTCGCACTGACTTCCCTGTGGGTACGTGAAGCCAGCCTGACTCTCAATGCTCTCTTTCCCCATCGTGCTGCCTGGGTATTGTTCTCGGTTATCAGTATTCAGACCGTTGCATTAACTCTGTTCCTCTGGGTGACTGACAGAGTCTCACTCAAAGCCCTGATAGAGCGACCCAGACTGACTTTTCTGACCAGCATGACCAGCTGCCTCGGATCCATCGGCTGGTTCAGTGCCATGTCCTTACAAGCCGTGCCTTATGTTAAAACCCTGGGTCAGATAGAAATATTCTTCACAATGCTGATTTCGGTGTTGTGGCTAAAAGAGGGACTCCAGCGAAGAAGCATTATCGGTCTTGTGTTAATCGCCTTCGCAGCCATTTTAGTGATGCTTGGATAGAGCTGAACCTGATACGCATCACTAAAAAAGCTCTATTGAACTCAATGGCGCTAACTTAAGAGATCACTTCTGATACACCTTAAGTCTGCAGGCTTGTTTCCTTGTATGTTGAAGCCTGCGTGTCGGTTTAGGCCGCCTCTTGTTTGCCCTCGCCTCTCGACGTCCAGGACGGTTGCCCACTCTATGCTCGCCAATAATATCAGCCATGTGATCCAGTAGGTCATCAACAATCCCTTCTGCAGCCTGTAACAGCAAAATGTGAAAACTCTTCAACGTGTCATGGGCAGCTTTGAAGCTCACCTCTCTGGGAGTATGTCCAATTTCTTCTGCCGCTTTTGCCATTAAAGCCCGTATCATGTTGTATACCAGCAAGTGGACGTCGATCTCCTTACGTACCATGGCAGGACTCTCACAGCGAAGAATATCCATTTTCATCATGGTTTTAATGGATCTGAAATCAAGCTCTACATGCCAGCGCTCCACATAGAGCTTAATAATTTCTTTTTTTGGATAAGTTTGCGCATCTGTCAGGGTAGTGATGATAATTCGCTTTTTGTTTCCAACCGCTCTGACTACCAGCTCCTCTGGCATTTGATCGTAAAGTTCCCGGGTCATCCAATCCGGACGCTTTGGGCGTACTAGTCGAAACAAACCATCCCGTTTGCTCAGCTTTTCCTGACATTTCCGAAAGTCGATGTTACGGGAGCCGTTCTTTTCGAACACAGCATTAATGCTTGCTTCAAGCAACTGCACAAGGAAAAAATAGTTTTCAAAGTTTGCGTCAGCCAGCAGGATATCACTTACATCAAGGCTTGATAGCATCTGTCTCAACAGCGCCTGCTCACCAGTCCCTTTCCCCTTACAAGCTGCGACCGCCGAGTCTAGTAGAGCACCACTGCCCAGTGCAATCAGAACCATAATTCTTAATTGAGGAAAGCCCAGTCCCTTTTTTTTGTGATTTGGGCTGAGGGTATTCAACCTGGTTTGCCTCGGTATCTGGCATGGATAATTTTGAACCATCCGCCAGAACTACACGTTTGTTATGCCACAGGTAAGCCTTGTGAGTTCCATTATCAAGGTTGTTGCCTGATGTATGGAGGAGTGATTTGATGGCCTCCTCCAGCAGCCTCTGTCGCGCTTGACAGTAGGGACCTGTTGTCGTTTTATTTTTACTTTTCCCAAGAGCTACCTGGTCTCGGGCATCATCAATCAAGGCATTGCGACAGGATTTAGTCTCACTGGCCACCTGCTTCATGAAGAGTGAGAGGGTTTTGCACGCAGGATATTTACGCTTTCTCTTGGTGATCTTTTTCTGAAAATCATCCAGATCCTGCGTGGTCAGAATGGCAGAGAGGTCATCCTCTGCTGTTTGTGCAAACTGACGAAGGAGTTCATCAGCAACTGTGCTCATTTCTTGGCTATGCTTAGTCATGGCTTGCTCGAGGGGGACTGAATCTGACAGCTTTTTACTGCTATTTTGCTTCTCGGGCAAGCCTTATGATAGGGCGTTTGAGCCTTAAGTTAGCGCCATTGCTATTGAACTATCTTCATTGAACTACCATCATAAATCATGATGACACTGTCATTTACTCAACTCTAGATGATTCACCAATAGTTCAAATATCTCTGGTTGCTGAATCATGGGAGTCAGGTTATCAATTCGTTTTTTGTTGGAAAACAGTGGAACACTGACACCGGTATGCTCCTCTCTTGCAAAAAGACTGGTGGCATAATTTATGGCCATGATTCCGCCTTCAGGTGTTTTAATACGTGCAAGATGTCCCGGCGTATAAATCGGCACTCTAAAATCTTTAAACAGGCTATCATCAGGTACTATCTGTGCTGCCTGACCATGGTCTGCAGTCACCAGAATCAGAGTCTCCGGGTTAGTTTGTGCAAACATCAACGCTTCATTAACCGCTTCGAACAGCTGTTGCATTTCACCCAGCTGACCACAAGGCTTGCGCTTATGGGACTGTTTATCAATGGACGCTGATTCAACCATTAAAAAGAACCCTTTTTTATTATTCTGTGACAATTGATTCAGGGCCGTTCTGGTCATATTTTTCAAAGAATATTTGTCATCATATTCCGGATTACTGACGCATTTCATAGGTTCGGGAAATTCAACACTACCGAGATAACGATGAAAGAAGTTCAGTAGACTGGGATCAGGCTGCTCTGCATCACGCTCACCTTCACCCATCATGCGAACAGGCATGGTACCCTGCGCAAAAACCCCTAACACCCTGTCACTGGTATTGTCTTCCTCGCCTAAATCAGGAGACTGCACTATTTGAAAGCCATTTTGCATGGCCAGATCCAGCGCTGTCTTTTGCTGATTTTCCAGCTGTTTTGTAAAGTGCTCCAAACCGCCACCAAAGAGGACATCCACCTCTGACGCAACAATCTGCTCTACAATAGACCCGGCCCCACCATGCGCCCTGGTATCCTGTGCACAATCAACCGGCACACGATCATAAAATAATGCATCCACCATCATCTCTGAATTCTCACAATTACGATGACTGATATGAGCAAGAAAGGATGCCGGTGTCGCATCCGTCAAACTGGCTGTTGTTACTACACCCGTTTTGTAATCATTGATCTCCGCAAGTTCAATAATGGTTGTCAGATCCTTATCAGTACGGGCCGAAGTGGCAATTCTTCCACGACTTGTTACCTGACCCGTGGCCATAGCTGTAGCACTGTTCGCAGAATCAGCAACATACACCGGCAGCTCCGGATTTTTCTCCGAAACACTTAACACCTGAACGGCACTGCGTACAGCCATTGAATCGAGAATTATTTTGCCACTCGCCCCAGCAAAATAATTTCTGGCCATGGAAATCTGCTGATCATCCATGCCATCGCCAATTATCAGGATCAGGTTCTTAGGATGTTCGACTTTTCCTGTACTGGCAAAAAGCACATTTGACATCAGTAAAAGAAAAGCACCACATATTTTTAGACTATTTGACAACATATCAACACTATAATTATTTATTATTCATGGAATACTAATCAGTCTTTGTCGTTCATGCAAAATATTACAGAAATCAATAATTTGTGGCAGACTAAGACCCTCTATTGTTATCACAGAATGCCAAAATACTAGAATATGGTTAATAACGAATTACAGGCGCGCTTTAACGCTATCCGGTCCAATAAAGTTTTTGAACTCTTTGTCATAGGGATTATTATTTTTTCGGCGCTGGTCATTGGCGCAAAAACCTACAATCTATCAACGGGTTTTGAGCAGGGAATCCAAATTCTGGATGCTGGCATAACGCTTTTTTTTCTTACCGAAATTATCATTCGCTTTATGGGCGAGGATAAGAAAAGTAACTTTTTCAAATCTGGTTGGAATATTTTTGACAGCTTGATTGTCTTTATCAGCCTCATTCCCATCGATAATACTGACATGGCCCTGGTTGGTCGTCTTATCAGAATTTTCCGCGTCCTTAGAATGATCTCAATAATCCCTGAACTGCGGATACTGCTGAACTCCCTGTTAAAGGCCCTGCCACAGCTGGGTTATGTCATGCTCCTGATGTTCATCATTTTCTATATTTATGCCGCTGTCGGCAGCACATTTTTTCACCCTATCAATGAAGAACTCTGGGGAAATATCTCAATCAGTATGCTGACCCTGTTTCGGGTCATGACGTTTGAGGACTGGACAGATGTCATGTACGAAACAATGGCTGTTTATCCTTTAAGCTGGATTTTTTACCTGAGTTTTATATTTTTCACCACCTTCGCCTTCCTCAACATGATTATTGGTATTGTGGTCAGTGTTCTGGAAGATGAACGACAAGCGTCAAAAGCTGAGATTATTTCTGAAAAAGAAGACGCTTTGAATGATGAAATCAATAGAAAGCTGGATGTTATTCTTGGCTCAATAGAGAACAGGTCAACCCATGAGAGTAAACACTGAGATTTTTTGCCTGAAGAATATGTCAGGCTGATTCTCAGTAGTGAGCCACTGCAGCTGCCTGTTTTTGGCTATGATATTCACTCTTGCTTCATCATACGTTGTGGCGAAGCAAGAGTAGAAAACTTCATCATCAGCAATAGACAACAGCAAGTGTTCGCCTATTTATTGGATGCAGTAATTTAAAACAATCGATTTAAAACTACCAATTTAAAACAACCGATTCAACCCATCCAGGGCTGCCACTCGATAAGCTTCAGCCATCGTTGGGTAATTAAAGGTGGTATTCAGAAAATATCTCAATGTGTTGGCTTCTCCATCCTGAGTCATCACGGCCTGACCGATATGAACTATCTCTGAAGCCTGGTCACCAAAACAATGTATGCCCAGCACCTCCAGGGTTTCCCGATGAAACAGAATTTTCAGCATTCCAACCACTTCACCGGTAATCTGAGCCCTTGCCAGTCTTGAGAAGAAAGCCTTACCCACTTCATAGGGAACAGCATCTGCCGTGAGCTCTTCTTCTGTTCGGCCAAGTGAACTGATTTCCGGGATAGTGTAGATACCGGTAGGAACCTCATTAACAAAGCGCCAGGAATCATCACCTTTGTTGTCTATATTACCTGCCGCTGAACGACCCTGGTCATAAGCAGCACTGGCAAGACTGGGCCAGCCAATGACATCTCCAGCAGCATGGATATGAGGTATGTCAGTCTGATAACGCTCATTGACATTCAACTGCCCACGATTATTCGGTTTAAGGTCTATGAGTTCCAGCCCCATTGACTGTGTATTGCCAGTACGACCGTTGGCCCAAAGCAATAAATCAGCTTTCAGCTTTTTGCCGGATTTCAGATGTAAAATCACACCATCATCAAGAGTTTCAACTCTCTGGTATTCTTCATTATGGCGGATAATGACATTCATTTTACGTAGCTGATAACCTAGGGCATCCGATATTTCCTTATCCAGAAATGACAACAGGCGATCCCGTGTATCCACCAGATCCACCAGAACACCCAGACCTGAAAAAATGGAAGCGTACTCCGAGCCGATAACGCCGGCACCGTAAATAATCATTCGACGTGGTGTAGAAGATAATTCAAGAATACTATCGCTGTCATAGACATGAGGATGATTAAAATCAACGTCAGCGGGTTGATAAGGTCTGGAACCTGTAGCGATCAGAACATTATCGCAGTGTAATTGCTCTCTGTTACCATTTGGTGCAACAACTTCTACGGTATGATCATCAATAAAACTGCCGTGACCAAAATAAAGATCAATCCGGTTTCGAGCATAATACATGGTTCGGGACTGAACCTGCTTTTGTATAACGGTTTCGGCCCGTTTCAATACTTTGGGAAAACTGAACCAGCGAGGTTCGCCTATTTCCCGAAACATGGAATTCGTATTGAAATCCATAATCTGTTTAACCGAATGACGAAGTGCCTTGGAAGGTATTGTGCCAAGATGGGTACAGCTTCCCCCCACTGAAGAATGCTGTTCAATAACGGCCACTCGTTTGCCGCGTTTAACTGCATTCATTGCAGCGCCTTCACCGGCTGGTCCTGAACCCAGAATCACCAGGTCATACTTACTGACACCCATGCCGTTGCTTCCTGTTTTTCTTGTAGCAATTATTCTTGGCTACTGGAGAAAGGGTTACGGCCAGCATGACTGACCGTAGATTAAAATTGTTATTTGTCCGCCACATCCACACAACCGGCGATATCCGAAATTAGCGCCTTATTTCAGTTTTTCCGTGACAATGGCTGCATTATAAAAAAGATCATCCATTTCATCACTGCTGTACTCGGCCATGGGATCGTTTTTATCCCCACCACCACAGATAACACACCCCTCTTTCAATCCCAGTGTACTAAGACCACCACAGGAACCTTTGATGGGTTTATTGGCAAAAATAACCCCCACCGCCATGGCAGAGATAACCAGTAAAAAAACACCGAATGTGACCAGCATAATAGTCATTGCCGACCTCCTATCTTCATTTTACCAGATAAGGCATAAAAGCCTGACTGGTAACAGTTTCAAAACCATCATTTGTATAATAGGCAAAACGCGCGGCAATGCCTTCCCGGTTAGCCAGCGCCAACCCTTTCTGATCCCCCAAAACCATAAACATGGTGGCCAGAGCATCGGCTTTCGCCACTGAATCCGCTATCACAGCCACCTCTGCAATACGCTTGGCCTCTGGCCAGCCGGTAGCAGGGTTAATGGTATGGGAATACTTTTTACCATTAATCTCAAAAAAATTAAGGTAGTCACCGGAAGTGGCCAGCGCTTTATCACCCGGAGAGACAATGCCGGAAAATTGACCATTCCCGAATTCAGGCCCCCGAACGGCAAGACGCCACAGGTTTCCATCCGGTTTGCGTCCATGAACCATCACCTCACCACCCACTTCCACCATGAAGTTTTGAACGCCCATTGATACCAATGCGCTCGTCGCCTGATCCACCCCATAGCCTTTGGCAATGGAGTTCAGATCAACAAAGACCGGTTTCAATCGGGTAATGGTCTGGGCAGCTTCATCCGCCTGAAGGTATTGATAACCTACATTAAGACGGGCTTTGGTGATATCTGCCCGGGAAGGAACCGAACCCGGATAACTCTCTTTCATCCACTGGACAAATTCCGGAGCATTAACAACTTCATCAATATCAACGTCTGAAGTATCCCCTGTTTTTTTTGCCCAGCTGGCTGGTCCGAACCCCCAGAGATTCACCAATGGTCCTACTGTGACATCATAAGCACCACCGGACAATACGGAAATTTTCTTCGCTTCCAGAACCAGTGTCACCAAATCGCGCGAAGCAGGGAAAGGTTCGCCAACCGGAAAACGGTTCAGACGCATCAGTTCTGAATCAGCCTTATAAGTCGACATCCTCTGATCGACATCGGACAATGCCTGATGAACTTTTTTTGATACTTCTTTTACAGGAAACTCAAACAACGTACTGGCGTAGCTGACACTGTATGTCGTCCCCATGATTTCACCCTGAAACGAGTTTAACCGGGAACGTGTACTGAGAATATAAAATGCCACCAGCAATAATGCGCTGCCGATAAGCAATGATCGTTTATAGGATTTGGTCAGCAAAGCTCTCCCCCTGAAACCAATGCGACGGCTAATGAAATACGGGTAATGAATCAGCTGTCATTTAGAGTGGACGGATTCTAACACTGCACAGAAACAGCGTCATCTGTCAGAAGGAGGGAATACACTCGAAAGCGCATCTTATCAGATAGAACTGAAGCAGAATAAACTCAGGCCGTAACCCAGAGAATCACAGCATCTTCCTCACTCAGGGAAACAAGCGCATGCCCCATATCAGCATCATAATAAGCACTGTCGCCCTCTGCCAGTTCCACAGGTTGATAGAACTCGGTATAGAACATTAGCCGTCCACTGAGCACCAGCAGAAACTCTTCGCCGTCATGTCGCACCCACTCCTGATACTCTTCAAAATTGCGTGCGCAGATTTTTGTCCGGTAGGGAATCATCTTCTTGCCCGTCAACTCAGCAGCCAGAAGTTCATGCTCATAGGTAAGGGTAGGGTGTAATTTTCCTGTACCATTTCGTGTAATGTCTCGACGTCCACCGGCAGTAATTTTCTTACTGGGCTGACTGAACAGTTGTGGAATATCGATTCCCAGACCATTCACCAGTTTGGAAACCGCCGCAAATGTGGGTGATATCTGTTCATTCTCAATTTTAGACAGTGTCGAACGGGCAAGCCCGGATAATTTACTCGCTTCTTCCAGGGTCAGGTTTTGACTCAGTCGTATTTCTTTTACCCTGCGACCCAGCTGCAAAGGCTCCACAGACGCATTTGCGTTGGTATTGTCTGCACCACGATGAATGATGACCGATTCTTTCTCACGTCTGAGAAAATGCGCTTGTTCGGACATGAGCCCCTCTGTTTGAAAATATTTATAGCCGCTTTGCACAGCTGCTTTTTGTACTGCTAATTTTTGTAAAGCTACTAACAGCACTAACAGCTACTATTTGCACCGCTCATTAAGTGATATCCACTATAGCTTGGTCCAGACCGTCAGAATATAGACTTCAGGAAAAAAAAACAGATAAATTTCATATTGGAAACAGGAATCTCATCTGTAATCGTCGACCACAATCTATTGTATCAGCCGCTGTTTTACCGAGACATTGGTCTAATTCACAACAAACGCAGCATCTGAGTAAACGGAATTAATCCCCTTTAAAACACTTGATACGACGGTAAAGCTGCCTGATATTCTTTATAGATTGGTAACTTTTGTTTCTTATTGGAAACTTTTCTATTGAAGAGGAAAACAGGTATTGATAACCTTCTGTCTGAAACCATGAGAACCAAACAGCTTCCGAGCTTGAATTCAGGCGTCAATAGTCACCTGTATTATGAGAAATATCAGGACTGCCGGCCAGAGACATACAAATAAAAATGGCCGAGCGATAACAATTCATGGAGTAGACAATGGGTTTGAGCATACTGGATCTTTTCAAAGTGGGACTGGGGCCTTCCTCATCTCACACTGTAGGTCCGATGGTAGCCGCCAACCGCTTTCTGGATGAACTTCAATCTGGAAAGCACCTTGAAAAAGTGGCCAGAGTTAAAATAGAACTCTATGGCTCTCTGGCTATGACTGGAGCAGGTCACGCAACCGATACGGCATTATTGCAGGGTTTATCCGGGGAAAAGCCTGAACTGATTGATCCTGATTTTGCATCCGTTCTGGTTCATCAAATCCGCGACAACCAGCAAATCAAGCTGGCAGGAACGCACTTGATCCCTTTCGATGAGACCAGCGATTTACTGTTTCTTTTTGGAGAATCCCTGCCAAAACATCCCAATGGCATGACCCTGACAGCCCTGGATCAGGCCGGTATTATCATTCATTCAAATAACTTTTATTCTGTTGGCGGAGGCTTTGTTCTCAACGAGCAAGAGACCGATCAAATTACCAACGAAACCGTTTCCCAGGTCACCACGCCCTACCCTTTTAATAATGCAGCAGAACTTCTGGAGATGGGGAAGAAGAGCGGTTTATCCATTGCCGACATGGTGCTTGCCAACGAAGATACCCTGAAGCGTTCAGTCAATATCCGGGAAGATTTACTGAACATCTGGCACGTCATGGATCAGTGCATCCACCGTGGCTGCACAAAAACAGGCATCTTACCGGGCGGGCTGAATGTTAAGCGCCGGGCATTCAATCTTCATCAGGAACTCACCAACCGAAAAGAACACGACAAAGATCATCTGGAAGTCATGGATTGGGTTAGCCTCTTTGCCCTGGCTGTTAATGAAGAAAATGCAGTAGGAAGTCGTGTTGTAACAGCGCCGACAAACGGTGCCGCCGGTGTCATTCCTGCTGTACTGGCTTATTTCAATCGATTCAAAAACAGTCATGAAGATTTCATTATCACCTTTCTGGCCACCGCTGCGGCCATTGGCATGCTTTACAAAAAAAATGCCTCTATTTCTGCTGCAGAAGTGGGTTGTCAGGGTGAAATTGGTGTTGCCTGCTCAATGGCTGCGGGTGCTCTTTGTGCGGTACTTGGCGGTACCAATGAGCAAATCGAGAATGCCGCAGAAATTGGCATGGAACACAATCTCGGCTTGACCTGTGATCCTATTGGCGGACTCGTCCAGGTGCCCTGTATTGAGCGCAACACCATGGGCGCAGTCAAGGCAATTAATGCTGCACGACTTGCTCTGAGTGGCGATGGTACTCATCGGGTTTCTCTCGATGACGTGATAGAAACCATGCACCAGACGGGCCTGGACATGCAGGATAAATATAAAGAAACAGCAACAGGCGGTCTTGCCGTCAATGTTGTCATGTGTTGAATGAACGTCCCTGAAGTAAGAAGGTTGATGCAGAAAGCGGCGAGTACAGACTTTTTGTCACAATCCCAGGCTGAAGGGCATTGGATTTTCAAAGATTAAGACCATTAGACGTATAAAACGAAAGGAATAGAAAATGACCGCTAGCTTAAAATTCGCAAAGTCCCACGAGTGGGTTATGGATAACGGTGACGGCACCGTGACAGTGGGTATTACCGAGCATGCCCAGGAACTACTGGGGGACGTGGTTTTTGTAGAATTACCGGAAATCGGTGCTGAAATCACCGCCGGTACTGAGTTCTCCCTGGTGGAATCGGTCAAAGCTGCTTCCGATATCTACGCACCGGTTTCAGGTGAAGTCGTTGAAGTTAACGAAGCACTGGAAGAAACCCCTGAAACTGTCAATGAATCCCCGTTTGGAGAAGGCTGGATCGCCAAAATCAAAATAAGCGACAGCAGCGATCTGAATAATCTTCTTGATGACACCGCTTACAAAGCGACCATTGAAGAATAAGTCTAATTGAAGTAGCCGGTCGGATAACTGACCGGATTGAACTGCTTTGTCTTGAGTTAACTGTCTGCTTTTCGATCATAGAATCAGGCAGAATGTTTCGAAGGTAATATCATGGCTGTTGAGCAACAGACATTAAATGAGCAGAAAGCACTGTCTGCTCTCAGTGAAAACGAATCCTTTGCCCTGCGCCATATTGGCCCGAATCAGGCAGAACAACAGGCCATGCTGGCTGATCTTGGTCTGGAATCTCTGGACGAACTGATCACTCAAACAGTTCCCGAAAGCATTCTGCTAGACAGTGAACTGGCACTGGAAACCGGTAAAACAGAACAGGAAGCGCTTTCTTATCTTCGCTCCCTGGCTGATCAGAATACCGTGAATAAATCATACATAGGTATGGGTTATTACAACACGCATGTTCCGAACGTAATTCTTCGCAATATTCTGGAAAATCCGGGCTGGTACACAGCCTATACACCTTATCAGCCGGAAATTTCACAGGGCCGACTGGAAATGCTGCTGAATTACCAGCAGATGGTCATGGATCTGACCGGGATGGAAATTGCCAACGCCTCCCTTTTGGACGAAGCCACAGCCGCTGCAGAAGCCATGGCTCTATGCAGACGCTCCAGCAGAAGCAAGAATCAGGTCTTTTTTGTTGCAGATGATGTTCACCCCCAAACCATCGACGTCATCAAAACCCGCGCCGAGCATCTGGGCATCCCGGTTGTCGTGGGTAATCCCCATACCGACCTTTCTGATCATGAGATTTTTGCAGTACAGCTTCAATACCCGGGCACATACGGTCAAATTACCGATATCTCAGGCATTGTAGCCAAAGCAAAAGAACAAAAAGCCATGGTGTCTGTGGCAACAGACCTGCTGGCATTGACCCTGCTTCAATCGCCCGGTGAACTGGGTGCTGATGTTGTATTGGGCAGCAGCCAGCGCTTTGGTGTTCCCATGGGCTTTGGTGGCCCCCATGCCGCTTTCTTTGCCGCCAGCGAAAAACTGAAACGATCCGTCCCGGGACGAATCATTGGTGTCTCTGTAGACAGCCGTGGTAATCAGGCCCTTCGCATGGCCATGCAAACCCGTGAGCAACATATCCGTCGTGAAAAAGCCACATCAAACATTTGTACTGCCCAGGCGTTATTGGCCAATATGGCAGCCGCTTACGCCGTGTATCATGGACCGGAAGGATTAAAAACCATTGCCGAGCGTGTTCATCGCCTGACCACCATTTTACAGAAAGGCCTCACTGAAATGGGCTTTCAGTGCAACACAAGTTACTTTGATACTCTGACGTTCAAAGTAGGCAGTGAACAGGAAGTCATTTATAAGCGTGCCCTGGCATCCGGCTGTAATCTTCGTCGTATCAGTAATGACCGACTGAGCATCAGTCTCGATGAAACCACCAGAAAAGAAGATATAATTGAACTGTTCAATGTCTTTATGGGAAAAGGCAAAGAACTTGATGTGGCATCAATAGATCGTCAGATCTGCACTCATAATTCTCAGGACACCACTACAGGTATTAAACCAGAACAACGTCGCAGTGATGACATTCTGAGCCATCCTGTATTTAAGAGTCATCATTCAGAAACAGATATGCTTCGCTATCTGAAACGTCTGGAGAACAAAGATTACTCTCTGACTCATGGCATGATTCCATTGGGTTCATGCACCATGAAACTCAATGCCACTGCCCAGATGATTCCCGTAAGCTGGCCTGAATTTTCCAGTATTCATCCCTTTGCACCCCGTGATCAGGTTTCCGGATATCTGACCATGATTAAGGAACTGGAATCTTCCCTTGAGGAAATCACCGGGTATGACGCCATTTCCATGCAGCCTAATTCCGGAGCCCAGGGTGAATATGCCGGTTTACTGGCCATTCGCAACTATCAGGAAGCCAACGGACAGAGCCATCGTAATGTCTGTCTGATCCCTTCATCAGCTCACGGAACCAACCCGGCCTCGGCGGCCATGGTCAGCATGAAAGTGATCATCGTTGAATGCGATGAAGACGGTAATGTAGACGTAGAAGATCTTCGCAACAAAGCAGAAACTCACAAAGAGAATCTTTCTGCACTGATGGTTACCTACCCATCTACTCACGGTGTGTTCGAAGAGCAGATCCGCACTATATGTGAAATTATTCATAACAATGGTGGTCAGGTCTATATGGACGGCGCTAACATGAACGCCCAGGTTGGTGTATCAAAACCAGGCGACATTGGCTCTGACGTATCCCACCTTAACCTGCATAAAACCTTTGCTATCCCCCATGGTGGCGGTGGTCCGGGCATGGGTCCCATTGGTGTCAAAAGCCATCTCGCGCCCTACCTCCCCAATCATTCAGTGAGCCCCATTGAAGGTGAGAACGAAGGCATTGGCGCTGTATCCGCCGCACCATTTGGCAGCTCTTCAATACTGCCCATCAGCTGGATGTACAATCTCCTGCTTGGCAGAGACGGACTACGAAAGTCCACTGAACTGGCTATTCTGAACGCCAACTACATGGCAGAAAAACTATCAGCTCATTACCCTGTGCTCTATCGTGGACGCAACAATAAAGTGGCCCATGAGTGCATCATAGATATTCGTCCGTTAAAAGAAGCCAGTGGCGTCACTGAAGAAGACATAGCCAAACGTCTAATGGATTATGGTTTCCATGCGCCTACCATGTCCTTCCCGGTTGCCGGCACATTGATGATTGAACCTACTGAATCTGAATCCAAGGTTGAGATTGACCGATTCATCGAAGCCATGGTCTCTATTCGTGAAGAAATTCGCAAGGTTCAGGACGGTGAATGGCCTTCAGATAATAACCCTCTGTGTCAGGCCCCACACACTATGACCGATCTGGTGAGTACTGAATGGAATAGACCTTACAGCCGCGATCAGGCCGTTTTCCCTTCCGCCACCAGCCGACTGGCTAAGTACTGGCCAACCACCAACCGTATCGATAACGTCTTTGGCGATCGGAATTTTATTTGCTCCTGTCCGGATATAGACAGCTATCGCAATCAGGACTGATCACTACTCCTGGATAGCCCGTCAGATTCAGCGCCGGGGGAACGAAAAAATGGCGCTGAGTCTGATCACAGGAACAAATTTTAATATTGGGAGATAACAATATGTCAGTCACAGAACTGAACAAAACACCTTTATTCGATCTGCATGTAAGCAGCGGCGCTAAAATGGTGCCCTTTGCAGGCTTCAGCATGCCCGTTCAATACCCTTTGGGTGTGAAAAATGAACACCTACACACCCGTGAAAAAGCAGGATTGTTTGATGTTTCTCACATGGGTCAGGTCGTTCTCACCGGTGAAGGTGCAGCAGCCATGATGGAAAGTCTGGTTCCGGTGGACATTATCGACCTGCCTGCCGGCAAGCAGCGTTATGCACTGTTTACCAATGAAGAAGGCGGTATTCTGGATGATCTGATGGTGACAAACTATGGAGATTCTCTATACGTCGTTGTCAATGCAGCCTGCAAGGATCAGGACATTGCTCATATGAGAGCTAATTTACCAGAAAGCGTTGAATTATCCGTACTGGACGACAGAGCACTGGTGGCTTTACAGGGCCCCCGGGCTGCTGACGTTATGAAGCGCTTTGCACCTGAAACTGCCGATATGGTTTTCATGGATTCCCGTAAAGTGTCCATTGAAGGCGTTCTTTGTTTTATCAGCCGCTCCGGCTATACCGGTGAAGACGGTTTTGAAATATCCATACCCTCTTCCGATGCACATCGTCTGTGCCAGATGTTTCTGGATCAGCCTGAAGTGGAATTCATCGGTCTTGGAGCCCGCGATTCCCTAAGACTCGAATCCGGGTTATGTCTTTATGGACATGACATTGACACTGACACAACACCTATTGAGGGCAGCCTGATCTGGGCGATCAGTAAGATCCGCAGAAATGGCGGAGAGCGTGCTAACGGTTTCCCTGGCGCGGATAAAATTCTGAGCCAGATCGAGACCAAAGAGTTTGACATGAAACGTATTGGTCTTCTGGGCTCCAGCCGTGCTCCGGTTCGTGAAGGTGTGGAACTGGTCAATGCCGACGACAAGATCATTGGCAAAGTGACTTCCGGTACCTTTGGTCCCACCATCGGTGCGCCCGTCGCAATGGGTTATGTGGAAAAAGAATTCGCAGCACTGGAAACAGAAGTATATGCCCTGGTTCGTGGTAAAAAACTACCAATGACCGTAAGTCGTATGCCGTTTATCGAACAACGCTATCATCGCGGATAATGCATTGTTTATCCGGATCGGTTTTCCCTGACCGATTCGGAAAAAATCACTTATTTAGTGCATCCAGAAACCATCACTTGACCAGCTTTTGTATCTCCCTGAAATCAGGGTCATCCGCTCTCTGCATTAACTCAAACAACACCATCTCAACACTGGTCAGATTGACACCTGTAGCAGCCATTTTATCCAGGGCTATATTCATATTCTGCTCAGTCCGGGAGGAAATAGCATCGCCAACCACTTCCACATCATACCCCTTATCGTGTAAATCCATGACCGTTTGATAAACGCAGATATGGGCTTCAATACCGGCCACCAGTACATTAGTGCAGCGAGTATCCTTCAGCGCCTGAGCAAATTCTTTGTGTTTCATGCAACTGAATGTTTTTTTATCAAACCGACTGCAACCCTCCAGCACTTCTGCCAGATCCGGGATGGTTGAACCCAGTTTGTCCGGCAATTGCTCCACCCAGAGAACCGGCAGTCCCAGTATTCGGGCACCTTTTGCCAGAGTAATCAGGTTTTCTGAACAATTTCTCATGCTCATGCATCATATTCGCCAGTTTGCCCTGAACATCCACAATAACCAGAACGGTATTATTTCTATCTAACATACTGAGCTCTCTATTCTTTGGCCGTTCCGGAAATAATAACAAACCCGTCATTAATAAAGACATCAGTTTAATAACAAAAAAGCCCTGTCATTATCTGACAGGGCTTCAGGGTGTACTCAATATGTTGTCAAGGGTGACCCGCTAACTCATATTCTCGGCTCATTACACAATAAGAGGTGCCAGTAGAAATCCGAAAGTAACAGACAGTGAGATACAGATAACACCCGGAATGAAGAATGGGTGGTTAAACACAAGCTTCCCAATTCGGGTTGATCCTGTGTCATCCATTTCTACAGCGGCCAGTAACGTAGGGTATGTCGGCAAAACAAACAGGGCACTCACTGCAGCAAAGGAGGCTATAGCCGTAACCGGATCAACCAGTGCAAGGGCAGCAGGCATCAGGGCACGGGTTGTGGCAGCCTGAGAGTACAGCAGCATTGAAGCAAAGAACAAAGTCACTGCAAGCAACCATGGGTAGCTATCCAGAACACCACCGGCAACGGATTGAATGGTCTCAATATGACCACCAACAAATGTATTACCCAACCAGGCTACACCCAGCACACAGACACAGGCACTCATGCCGGACTTGAAAGTCTGGGTATTGAGTATGCGGTTGGCATCAATCTTGGTAAACAGGGTGATAAAACAGGCTGCTGCCAGCATGAACACCATGATAGCGCTGTTTCTTGGCAGCACAGGGTTCTCGATGATACCGACCTTATCGCTGATAAGAGTGGCATAAATCACAACAGCGATAATAGTCAGGGCAAAAATCAGAACGGATGTTTTTGCACCTTCCTGAATTCCGCGTTCCTTGTGTTCACGCTGCTTTACCAGACCTTTCTCAAGACGCTCTTTGTAAATCTGATCCTTGTCCAGATCCAGCCCAAGAAAGTTACACACCACAGCCGTCAACATCACCGCTGCAAATGTTGTGGGAATACAGATCAACAGGAGCTCAAGATAGCCAACACCGAAGGGTTCAAGAAAACCACTGAATACAACCACTGCCGCAGATACCGGTGAAGCTGTAATGGCAATCTGGGACGCAATAACCGCAATACTGAGCGGACGGGATGGGCGTACACCGTTTTCTTTTGCTACTTCGGCAATAACCGGCAAGGTTGAATAGGCGGTGTGGCCGGTACCAGCCAGCATGGTCATTACATAGGTGACAGCTGGTGCCAGAAAGGTAATGTATTGGGGTTGGCTGCGAAGCACTTTTTCTGCCAGCTGAACCAGGTAGTCAAGTCCTCCTGCTACCTGCATGGCTGCAACCGCACCGATAACAGACATGATTATCAAAATCACATCAATAGGAATACTACCCGGAGTCATTCCCAACCCCAGTGTCAAAACACCGACGCCCACTGCACCGGCAAAGCCGATACCAATACTGCCTAAACGGGCACCAAGAAATATAAAGGCAAGAACAACTGCCAGTTGAAGCCAGATCATGAGCTACTCCAAGAATATTATTTATAGCGAAACTTGCCTCAGATCACACACATAATCTGAGGCAAAATCCGCTGAGTGATAGTTTACAAGTGCAGATAATAGACAACACAATTATAGAATTATTGATTTAAAGCAATAAAAAACCCGATGTCAGTATCGAACATATTTAACACATTAATTAACATCTAAATTATTCGTGAGACGCTTATAACTCTGCGCTAACAACTTAGACTGGCAAGCACTTTCCCATATACAAAAGGAGAAAGCAGAAACACATAACATTTTCCATATATTTACATTTCAGCTGTACTTACATCTTATCTCTATGGGAACACTCTGAATACCCAAACGGCACTTCCCTTGCCTCTTGAACCGCAGTTTCGACGGTTTCAACGGTCGCAGTAGGAATGTCGGTCACCCGACACCCCCTGCTCAGATCCGTACTTGCACTGCTAGCGCATACGGCTCCTACCTCGAGTATTTGACGCCAAACCTCTGCTCTGGCCATGGATGAAGAACTTTTACTTTAGGCAACACAGTGTTGATGAAAGCACCGAACTTCTTCCAGTTCAGTCGGCTTCTCTGGCTGCGCCGCTTTAAAGCTTTATACCAAATCTTTTGCACTTCCGTTCTGAAGGCATTTATCCTACGACTATTGCCCGGTACTGAGAAATAGTTCATGTGTCCTTGAACGACACGTTTCAACCACTTCAGTTGTTCCGGCACAGCATCATGCCTGTGTTTTAGAAGATAGGTTTTGATACCTTGCAGAGACGTTCGCATTCTTTTCTTACTGGTTTCTCTGATGATAGTGAAGCGCTTGCTGCTTCGGGTCACACCGCAAAAGTGAGTAAAACCAAGAAACTCAAAAGTCTCCGGCTTACCTCCTCCTGCCTTCTGTAGATCGCTCCTGGCAAATCGGCCAAAGCGAATAAGTCGGGTTTTATGCTCGTGTAGAGACAGCCCGAATCGTTTCAGCCTATTTCCGAGTTCACCCAGAAAGCTCTTTGCATCCCATTCCAATTGGAAACCCAACACACTATCATCGGCATAGCGCACGACAATCACCTTGCCTTGCGCATTCCGTTTACGCCATTGATTAACCCATAGATCGTATACATAGTGCAGATAAATATTGGATAGCAAAGGTGATATCACTGATCCCTGCGGCACCCCTGCCGCGCTTCGGACATGCTGACCATCGTCGTCATAATGCCCTACTTTTACCCACTGTTTTACCAAGCGGATAATGCGTTTGTCCTTTACCCTGTGCTCTAAAAACCTGATTAGCCAATCATGGTCGACCTGATCGAAGAATTTCCGAATATCCAGATCCAGCACCCAGTTCACGGGACTGCGTTTGATTCCCACCGTCAGTGCATCCAATGCATCGTGCTGGCCTCTCATGGGACGAAATCCATATGAGAAACCAAGGAAATCTTCCTCATAAATCCCTTCCAATACCTTGACCACTGCCTGCTGGATGATTTTATCTTCCAGACAGAGAATGCTAAGAGGCCGTTCGCTGCCATCTGCCTTTGGGATGAAAACCCTTCGGGCAGGGCGAGGGCGATAGCTCCCTTTGTGCACTCGTTCATGCAAGGATTTCAACCGGATTTCCAAATCCTGCTGATAGGACTGCCATGTAACTCCATCGGCACCCGCCGCTGAATTCCGTTTCAGTTGAAAGAAACTGTCTCTCAGTAAACTCAGGGTAAGATGATGAAACAAAGCAGTGAACTGCAAACGACTGTCCTTTGCCGCTGCCTCAGCTTGGCTGGACCTGACGTATACCCAACAGATTGGACGAAGTGTTCTTCCGGCTCTGAGTCCGGTCACCGACATCCTGCTGAATATTCCTCTTGGCCAAGCCACTTTCCTCCACGACCTCCGCCACAGATAACTCTGCTTTGTTCGGCTGCTTCTCAGGTACTATTAGCTTGTCCGACTTCCTGCCAACGACAACAGGCGTGTGGTTATTAGCCTTCCCCATTGCGTCTCCTGTGACTAAAACAGGAGAAATCGACAGGATCTCCCGAGTTCCGCACAAAATGCGTACCTGCATGCACAAGGTCTACGACTGCGCGAGGCCCGTAAGCTGCTTGCGACTTAGCGCAACTTATGGTTTTGCTTTCTGCATCACTTAACAACATCAGCACCTCGGACTATTTGATTTCGCAGCTCAATACTTAGCCTACAGACACCCCTGTCAACGCTTCACCGGATACCTTACGATAACAGGCGCATGACTCGGGGCTGGGGCGATTCGCTAGTCTTACCCCACAGGGACTTCCACCCTTAACATCTTGCCGATTTATCTCGGCACTCTAAGCGCTTAAACAGGGGGGCAGACCCCCCCTATTTGTCGAGATCGGATTTTAACGGACTGGCCCCGAATTTGTCTTTCCAAATTCGCGGTAACAGGTCTCGGATTTTTCGGGCGGGATGGTGACTGATGCGTTGCAGAACATCAACCAGATATTTGTAGGGGTCAATGCCTGCCAAACGGCAGCTTACGATGAGCGTCTGGAACACGGCAACATTATCCGCACCTTCTTCCGTCCAACAGAGTCGAGTAAGCCCGAAGGAATTTCACCCTCGAGCTTCTCTCGGAACCGTACGTGACAGTCTCCCGTCATACGGCTCTTGATCACACATTTGATGCACGAAGTAATTCCCAATGAGCAAAAAAATTCGGACTTATCTTTCGAAGCTTATCGAGCTTACGCTCGGCCTCTCGAGTGGATATCCGATATTTATTACTCGCCCATTTAATGAGTCGTGACTGGAAGACACTCCATAGTCGGTAACTAAATGTTCTGTACCAGAACTTTCCGTAGTAATTAATCCAGCCTCTAAGGGTTGCGTTGTAACGATGGGCTAAATCCTTGATGCTTGCCACTGTGGAACGATGAACACGCCAAGATTTGATCGTCTTGGTGATTTTCTTCATCGCTTTCATAGAGGCTCCCTGCGCACATTTTCTGAACAGCTCTCCTTTAGAACTCCTCAACGTTCGAACTTTGAAGTCATACCCCAGAAACGTGAAGCATTTCTTCACATTCCAGCGTGGAAAGGTATCTATGTAGACGACATTTGACTTGCCTTCATTGATACTCAGTCCAACCTCTTGCATTCGCTTAGTTATGGACTCCTTCAGGTGAACGGCTTCGTTCATGTACTTGCAGTGGCACACTAGGTGAGTAGCCCACAGGAACCTCCCCTACAGGCTCTCTGTCGAGTCGCCCAAAGGAACCTCCCCTTCAGGCGCTCACAGAACCGGACTTGACAGTCTCCCGTCATCCGGCTCTTCTTATCCAACCGCTGGCAGCATGCCTATTCGCCAATGTGCCATTAACATGGGAACTCTGCGCGCTATGCGTCCCAACGTTCGAGCCGCTCGCACTTTGTGACCCCGCAATTTCTTGTACTTGCCCATCGCCCAACGAACCAGTGTTTCTTCCACGTAGTACAGAACCTTCTTCATTTCTGAAGGGTAGAATTCTCCAAAGTAATTGATCCAACCCTGAACATAAGGATTGATCAGCTTTGCCAACGCTGGAAGTGAATACCCTGATCGTTTCGTGGGAATAGCCAGTTCTTTTATGGTATCCCGTATGCGCTGAGCCGCAGCTCTGCTCATTGCAGGAAGAAAACCAGCGAAGTAATTCCCATACCGGCTATGAACTATTCTGGCCCGGAAGGTATAACTGAGAAAATCAAACGACGTGTGTTCATGCTTCTCCGGTCTCCCCGAAGCTTTACAGTAAACCAGCTTTGTTTTCACCGGATGCAATGTAAGACCACAGTCGAATAAACGACCTCTTATTGCTTCCAGTACAAACTCAGCTTCTTGCTTACTGCAACAGTGGATTAGCGGGTGAGTAGCCCATGGGAACCACCCCCCAGGCTCTCTCAGAACCGGACTTGAACCTCTCAGCTCATCCGGCTCCCATCATCCAACCGACGGCCTGACACCCAGTTTCCAGTGCGGAAACAGATTAGGAAATTTCATCGCGATCTCTCCTAACCTGTGCTCAGCACGTCGTCTGTGGCCTTTCAGCTTTTTGGCTCTTCCCTAATTTTAGTGGGTGATTTAATCTATATTGAACACTTCAAGGCAAGGATGCCGACATGCGCGATAAAGAACTCTACTCTAAAATACTTGGCGTTGAAACTCCGTGGCATGTCGCTCACGTGGAACTCTCCATTACTGAAGGAAAAGTCGAAATCTTTCTCGAACATGATGGCAAAAAGCCTTCTAAATGCAGTGTTTGTGATAAACCCTCTCCGGGTTACGATCGACGTCAGAAGAAGTGGCGGCATCTGGATACCTGCCAGTTTCAAACCATCCTTATTGCTGATGTTCCGCGTACACAATGTTCCGATCACGGTGTAAAAACAATACAGGTTCCATGGGCTGAACCGAACTCTGGTTTTACGGCCTTGTTTGAAGCACTTGTTATTGACTGGCTGAAAGAGGCAACAACCAGTGCAGTTGCCCAACAAATGAAGCTTAGCTGGAATGCCATCGACGGTATCCAACAGCGTGCAGTAGCGAGAGGTCTGGCACGCAGAGTACACGACAATCCCAAACGGTTAGCCGTTGACGAAACCTCATTCCAGAAGAGGCGTGAGTACGTCACTGTGGTTACAGATCATGAAAAAGGCATTGTTTTACATTTGGCCGACAACCATAAAGCTGACAGCCTCAATGAGTACTTTGAGACCCTGACGCCAGACCAGAAAGCCGGTATTGAATGCGTTACCATGGATATGTGGAAGCCCTTTATCAAGGCAGTCACATTGCATGTGCCAGAAGCCAGGGAGCGAATAGCATTTGACAAGTTCCATGTTGCCCAGTACTTAGGCAATGCGGTCAATAAAGTTCGCATAGAAGAGCATAAAGCGCTTATGTCTACAGGGTCAGACTTACTCAAAGGTACCCGGTTTGACTGGCTAACAAATCCTGAAAATATGAGCGATGAAAAGTGGGAAGCGTTCGAGCCGTTGCGTGATTCAAAGCTGAAAACAGCACGAGCCTGGGCCATCAAAGAGATGGCGATGACACTGTGGAATTACACATCACGAGCTTGGGCTATCAAGGCATGGAAACGGTGGCTGAGCTGGGCACTGAGGTGTCGGCTTGAACCTGTTCGTAAAGTGGCCAAGATGATCAAAGAACACCTGTGGGGAATTATTAACGCAATAGTTCTGAAAGCCGACAATGGCCGTGCAGAAGGCATGAATGGAAACATACAGCGACTCAAGGGTCGAGCCTACGGCTACAGAAACAGAGAAAGGTTCAAAACTGCAATTTACTTTCATTGTGGTGGCCTTGATCTTTATCCAAGAGGGGTGAATCGCTGAAATTTACCCACACAATCTGAGGTAGAGCCAGCTTTTTGTACTTCCTCGTTGCCCACAATGTAAGCTTTCGATTTACATGACGTGATGTTGGGTACATAGCTGACTTGTAGAAACGACCATAGTAGTTTATCCAGCCTTGGAGCTGCGCCCTGAACATTCGGGCTAAATCAGGGAGAGTTTTATCGCTGCGTAAATGCAATTTCCAGCGCCTTACTTCCTTCCTAATCGCCTTGCCTGCTTTGGCGCTCATCGCCGGACTGAAGTTTATGAAGAACTTGCCCCATCGGTTTTTCGATCTTCTCGGACGAAAGGTATATCCCAAAAAGTCAAAACTGGTAACAGGGTGTTCTTCCTTCCTGTCGTCGTCTTTACAGTAAACAATCTTTGTCTTCTCAGGGTGCATTTCCAGACCACATTCAAGCAACCGTTCAGCCAACAAGGCTTTTAGTGTTTCTGCCTCTTTCTCACTGTGACAATGGGCAAGCCCGTCGTCGGCGTACCGACATATGGGAGTATGTGGAAAGTTCTTCTCCATCCATTTGTCGTAGACATAGTGCATAAACAGATTACTTAATACGGGACTGATTACACCACCTTGAGGCACGCCTCTTTCACGTCTGATCGTTGTGCCGTCGCTTAGTTGAATCGGCGCTGTTAACCAACGCTCAATATAAAGAAGCAACCAACGGTTATCCGTGTGTTTACGAACCGCCTTCATCAGAAGTTCATGGTCAATGTTGTCAAACAAACCCTTGATATCAAATTCCAGCACCCAGTTGTAACGCCAGCACCTTTTTCGGGTGATTTCCAGCGCCTGATGTGCCGATTTGTTGGGTCTGTAACCATAGGAGTCCTGATGAAAACAGGGTTCTACCAATGGCTCAAAATGTAACTTCACCACCATCTGAGCAACCCTGTCCGATACGGTCGGTATGCCCAGTTTTCTTTCACCACCTGATTTCTTCGGTATGACTACCGTTTTCACCGCCGGTGGGAAATAACTTCCGGATGACAATCGATTCCAAAGCTTATAGAGATTACCTTTCAGGTTTGACTCGAACTGCTCAATGGTCTCGCCATCGACGCCGTGAGCGCCTTTGTTAGCTTTGACCAGCTGCCATGCACGCACTACGTCGTGTTTGGAAATTTCAAATGGTTTTGCTGTTTCCAAAAATTCCTCCCACAAACAGCCTCTGGCTGTCAAAGTGGTTGATCCTCAAATTCAACGGGATAACTGATCCCCTTTGCTCCAGCGCCATTACAGCCCCTTCATCACTACTCGACAATGTGCTCCTGCATTGTCTATCGATTACATCCATGTAATCGTACGGGATCATCCGCCCCTGTGCCTCGCATTGGTACTCAGACTCTTGCAGGATCTCTGCTTGAGTGGCTCCCTTAACATCGAGGCGACAGGTTCCCACGTTCCATACAGAAGCCTGTGTTAAGTTCATGCCTTCTCCACGCCGGATGCCGCCTGAGCAGTAGACAGGTATCTCTCAGACTTATCCCGGGTTAACGACTCCCCCCCGGTTTTGACATCGTTCCTACGCTTTCGACGCGTCATCAAAGGTTCACTTACGTTCATCTCCTTAACACACCTGACAGGATCAAGCCCTGCCTTTTCCTTAACGCTCACGACAAAGGCTCTTTACCTGTGCCGCTTAAGGTGGTTTGAAGTCTCCCCCTGTAGAGCGACTTCGAGGGGCCCTCCCTCATCTTCTGTGCAGTTACGCACAAGCGTTGCTACGCAACACCTTGTGCTCGTGGCACACTATCATCGGCATAGCGCTCAAAAGGAATATTTCGGTGAGTCCGATCCATCCACTTATCAAACGCATAATGCAGAAAGAGGTTTGCCAGCAAGGGAGAAATAACGCCTCCCTGTGGTGTCCCTCGCGTACGCTCCTGCCCTTCTTTCTCCTGTCCTGTTTTAACCATCGGTGCTCGCAACCAGCGAGTGCAGTACAAGATCACCCAGTCCGGCACTTGATGATGTTTTAAGGCTTTAATGATCAGGTCATGATCAACGTGATCGAAGAAAGCCTTGATATCAACTTCAAGCACCCAACTGCGCCTACGACAGCGCTCTTCGCATTGTTTCAGTGCATCATGAGCAGACCTACCAGGACGATACCCATAGGAGCTGGGGTGGAAGATCGGTTCAAGCTGCGTCTCCAGAAAGCGTTTTACTGCTCCCTGAGCAATGCGATCACTGACTGTTGGAATCCCTAATATCCGTTCTGAACCATCCGATTTCGGTATGCGTTTTTCACGCACCGGAGGTGGAAAATACGATCCTGAACTCAGTCGATTCCAGATTTTGTACAGATTGCGATCTCGCTGTTCATCAAATTGCTTCAGCGTTTGGCCATCGCATCCGGGGGCACCTTTATTTCGGCGCACATCCTGATAGGATTGCCAGACTAAAGCCTTAGGAATCTCAAATGATTTTCCTTGTTGCAAAACATCATCCTCTGTCGAGTTGTGTTTCGTACAATTCGTTGATCCACGCCCCTTCGCTCCCACACCATTACAGCATGTTCATCACTACTACGAGCATGTCCGCCCCTGTACCCCGATACGTGCCGGATACAGGTTCTCACGTTCCCCAAGCTGGCCTGATCTGGACTCTCGCTGCCTTAACGCCGGATGCCATGCAGACAGTAAACAGGTGTCCTCTGCACTTATCAGGGGACGGATGTACTACCCCTTTTTGACATCACCAAAGATTTCGACGCTTCGTCGTACAGTTCACTTTCGTTCGACTTTCCAGATCTTACGTGACGGTAGATCCCCGCCTTTTCCTGAAACGCTCACCACCAGACTCCTTAGAATCCAGCAGCATCAGGTCGTTTGATCAGTGCTCCTGCAAGCCCTGACCGGAGGGCCACACCTCCATCCAACTTAGAACATGGTTTCACTATGCTGCTTTACAACTCACGACATAGTTTCTCCTTCGTGACACACACATCCAGTTCTTTTTCCCCATTGGGATGCACCGAAGACCACGTTCCAGATGATTTGTGTCAATAGCTACTGACGGATCATCCAGATAAACCTGCAACTCTTTTTCCCGCTTATGGACATAACCCAAGGCTTTACTCAATGGATTACTCGGAACCAGATCAAGGCGACGCAGTTGCTCACGATTCCAGGTGAAGAACTGATCAACCAGCGGTTTTGCCTTCTGCTGTCGATAGTCACGCTTTTTTTCACCATTCAGTTCAAGTGTGCGGATATCGTCTTCTACTTTGTACAGCTCGCCGATCAGATCCAGCGCCTCTTTGCTGGCTTCGGGCTCGGCCTTTTCTGTCTTGATGAAGTAGCGCCTGCTGTGCGTCCAGCATTCAGCGTGAGTGATCTTTGGATATTTTTTACAGAGGCTGCTATATCCGGGATAACCGTCGGTTAATAACACACCGTCAAAGTCTTTCAGGTAAGGCTCGACCACATCACAGGAACGACTGGCTGAATAGATAAATGCCATCTCATCCAGGGCACCATAAAAGCACCAGAAATAGCCATTTTGCATTTTCCCTTTGCTTTTGCGACCGGCTTTTACCGTCGTTTCATCCAGCGCCAGTGTTTCGCTTTCCAGACAACTATTAAGCAAATCTTCAGCGATCGGCTGAAGCAATTGGGCTGCACGCTGTTCAAGATGAGTCAATGCGCCACGGCTGATGGTAACACCGCTGGCCTCCAGTCGCTGGTGCTGCCTGTAAAGCGGCAAGTGATACAGGTATTTATCAACCAGCATGCCGGCAATAAAACTAACATCGGCAAAGCTTCGGTCAAACAAGCCGGATGGCGCAGCCACTGTCGTTAGGGTCTTGCTGGGTTTATGCCGGACGACATCCCGCTGATAGTTCAGAACAACGTAGCTGCCGGGGCGTTGAGCCAGACGGTAGGTGTTTTTCTGGTCAATGATCTCATACTGGTCAGCGTCATCTCCCAGCATTTCAGGGGCAGGCAGATGAATCAGCTCTACCGGAACATTGTCGTTAAAGCGCAGTCCCTGATCGGTAACGGAATCATCCGGTCTCTGTTTTTTCTTGCGCTCGTAGGTGATTTTTTCGGTGGGAACTTCCTGCTCCGGGACGGCCTCTTTAAGAATGTCGCCAAGCCCCAGTTGGTCAGGGTTATCGATCAGACGTTTTTCGGATTTTTGTCCAAACAGTTGTTGTTTAAACCAATCCAGCTGATGTTTAAGGGACTCGATTTCCTGCTTATGATCAGCCAACAAAACTTGCATCTGTCGGAACAGATGTAAGTCAGGGCTGGTGTGGGCAGGGGTGGGTAAATTCATGGTGTTAAAAGTAGCTCTTTTTAGCCTTTTTTTATGTGACTAATAGGTAGATGTTTGTAACGTTTATAGCGCTGGACAGTACGGATATCAATGCCTTCAAGGATTAGTTTTAGATCAGTCCATTCCAGGGCGTGTTTTATGGATTCACCCGCTTTGGCGTGGAACTGTCCCTGTTCTAACCGTTTGCTCCAGATGCAGTAGCCACCGAGGTCGAAGTAAAGGATTTTGCATTGGGTGCATTTACGGTTGATGAACACAAACAGCGGGTGTGTGGCTTGAATAATGTCAGGCATGCAGGTTGTGAGCCACTGGAAACCCGTAGCGATCCATCTTCGACCAGAAAGCATCCCAATAACCCGTTGACTTCGCCAGAGCTCGTAATGTTAATAGCATTGACGCCCCTTGTTCCTTCCATCGCATGCCTGACTTACACATGCGCTGCTTAACCAGCGTTTTGCAAGCAGCTTCTGTTACACCAGAACCAATTGGTAACTTGTTTTCCAACGCTTCTGGATAAATCATTTGGTGCCAGTGATTTTTGAAATAAGTTCTGGCTTTATCCAGTTTTTCTTTAGAAACAAGACGTTTATTCCCGGGAGCTGCTTTCTTTAATTCCAACCATAAACGTTTTGCCTTACCAGGGGTGTTTTTTAATTCGTGCAGTGTTGATCTTAACCAGGCTTTGCGTTCATTCTGCATTTTTTTACCCGGATATATAGCTTCTGCCGCTTCTGCCACATATTCGCTAACGTGATAAAAATCCAGAATTTGAATCGATGTAACAGGCTCAAGAAACGTCCAATTATCTGGCGCCCCATCAGCAACTCCAACGTAAGTGGCATCAGGAAAACGAGACTTCATTTTCTCAATGTCAGAAGAGAACCGCCTTATAAAAGTTTCTTTTCCGTATTCGGGGGCAGCGGCAGCGTACACCGTGTGCATTCGATTTCCTTCTTCATCATAAAGCGCAATAGTTCCGCACATTGCAATTCTGTAGCCCTCTTTATAAAGCAAGTTTGCACCATCCAGCCCCAAGCTAACTGTGGCTACTGGCTCGGGTAAATCCGGTAATTCATAAGTCCAGGATTCTTCTTTGGCCTGAGCAATACTGGCAACAACTTCTGCCAGGTCTTTAGCGGTTCTTCGATGGATTTTACGTCCGTGGTTTCTTAGAAAATCTTGCTCTACTTCAGTGGAAGGCATGTGGGCAAACTTCCAACTGACCATGCAGGCATGTCGCGGGGTTGAATTAACAACAATTCGTGCAGATTGATCAAGGGGACAATAAATAGCACCGCCTTCACGACTTTGATAGATAAAACGATTGACCCTAACCGCTCCCCATGGAGTTTCATAAACCTTCAATTCTTTTTTACTTTTACTGGTCAACCGAACATTGCCAAGCGTAATGGGAGAACCGTCAGTATCAAGCCACTCAAGTTGCTTTTTTGTTCCCAGTTGTCCCGCTTCATTTAAGGCATCTTGCAAATGATTTTCGAAATCCACCATTGAGCGATTGTGCGGGATTTTGATAACGATTTCTGTGATTTCATCGTTGGATGAAAGGACTGAGCTGTACATATTTCTCAACGCCAAAAAGCCTATACGACCATACTAGTGTAGTCGTTTTTCTTGACATTGTTTAAATCACACACCCCAAACAGCTGTCCACTGAGAGGATCTTCCTCAAGTTTGGTTTTTACTAATGCCGACAGCCCGTCGTATGACTTGCGCATATCGGTGGGTTGGTTATACAACCAGACACGCACCTGAGCTTCAGGGAAAAACACGGTTATTGTCTCATTCTGAGAATGACGCCACCGGGTAGTTCAAGCTCCAAATGCCAAGGGGTGTGCTCGGCTGTTGATGGTAGGTCAACAGGAAGTTCAATCCATTGCCTGTCAGAGGGATGTTCAGAATGAGAGTCGGGCTGAGGTTGCACAGTTTGAGAGTGAGACTCCGATGCCTCTTTCAGTTCACGTTTCCAGCTTGAAAAGGTCGCAAGACTGATGTTGTGGGTTTGACAGAATTTTTTTTGATTCAGACCGCTTTCAATCTGCTGATTTATTATTTGCTGCCATTGCTCGTGATTGAGTCGAATGAATGATTTCTGTGTTTGGTTCATGGGTGTAGCCTCCTGTGCTGATCACAGGAATAAGATTGACAGCTGGGTTCAGTTTTTGAAATACGTCGTATCTTGAGCGCTTACAAAGGGGTATTAGTACTCAATTTTATTGCCGGCATGGACCAGAAAGACACCATTGAATCCAATCTGGAAACGGTTCTGACTATGGCTGAATTTGATCAGGGTTCAAAATATGCAGATTTCAACCCTGAAATTGACACGGTAGCGGCATACGGAATAGGTGCATTAGTCGCTGGTAAAGTGCTGGCAAAAACAGGACTTTTTGCCGTGGTATTAATCTTTATCAAAAAAATTGGTCTTTTTATGCTGTTGGGAATTGCTGCCGCTCTTAAAGGTCTTTTTTCAAAAAACAGAAACAAGAACCAGTAAGTCAGTATGATTTAGAAAAATTCAGTCATTTTCTGTCATCCTAACCACCAGGGTCTACGCATCAAATAAGTACAGACGTACATTATAATTTTCACGAAATTATAGCTTGTAAAATACTGCATCTTGGATGTATTTAGAGCACCGGTTCTGAGATGCTCACCATGAAACCTTTACAACAGAACACATTGGTTCCCTATATCGCCGACGTACCCGATCCACGCTGCGAAGGCATGTGTTTACACAAGTTTCTCGATATTCTCATTATTGCCATCTGCGCCGTTCTCTGCGGAGCAGATACATGGGAAGCCATCGCAAAGTTCGGACGTACCAAACAAGATTGGCTCTCCACTTTTTTGGAACTCCCCAGTGGGATTCCCTCACACGACACTTTTTACCGAACTTTTTGCCTACTCGACCCAGTCGCCTTTGAAGAGTGCTTCAGACGCTGGATCGCCGACACTTTTAGACAGTTCGCCGGTGATGGACAGGATGTTATCCCTATTGACGGCAAGTGCCTTCGAGGCTCAAGGAGTAAATCAAAAAGAGCCATTTATATGGTCAGCGCATGGAGCACTCAAACGGGGATGGTGCTCTGTCAACGGAAGGTTGATGATAAGTCCAATGAAATCACTGCTGTTCCCGAGCTTTTGAAGTCTATTCACCTTAAGGGTTGCTTTGTGACAACCGACGCGCTCAATTGCCAGAAAGAAATTGTCAAAGTATGCATAGAGCAAGGTGGTGACTATTTGCTTCCCGTAAAAGGCAACCAAGGCAACTTGCACAAGCAGATTAAAGAGGCTGCCGAACATTGGTGGGAACAGCATCCAGAGGGAACACTGGGTTTTAATTATTCAGAAACTCTGGACAAAGCGCACGGCAGAACCGAACGGCGAATGGGCTGGGTTATAGATGATCTCTCTGGGATCGGCGAAGCTGAAAAGTGGCAAGGACTGAAGCAAATCGGGATGATACAGCGTGACCGTCAAGTACAAAGTGCTGTTTCTATGGACGTGCATTATTACATCATGAGCAAACAGCTTAGTGCGGCAGAAATGCTGGATATCGCTCGCAAGCATTGGGAAGTGGAGAACAAGCTGCACTGGAGACTTGACGTTGCTTTTGGTGAGGATCAGAACAGAACTACCAATAACTGTGCCATCGAGAATCTGTCAATTCTTAATCGGATAGCACTGAATATTCATACACAGGACACGGATACGAAAGGCAGCATAAGGCTTAAGCGTCAGGCTGCTGGCTGGGATAACAAAAAGCTCGAAGAATTACTCAGTACAATAGTCCTTATTTGATGCGTAGACCCTGTCCTAACCACTGAACGGCAGGGCCATCTCATTTGGCACTAACCATCAAATAACACTTTGAAATAGGCAGAATGTACAATAAAACATTCTGAAAATTTGGCATCCTATGCTTGAATAATAAGAATGCCGTAAGTGACTCTCTTGGATACTTTTTCAGAATTGACCGAAGTTCGTGCAGATAATCATCGCTACCCACTTTCACACCTCGTATTCATTGCCGTTTGCATGATTACCTGCGGTGCTGAAGACTGGAAAATGGTCTCATATCTTGGCAAGAAAAAGTTATCCTGGCTTAAGCTCTATATCCCTTTACCCCACGGAGTTCCTTCCCAGCACACCTTTATCAGAGTATTCGAACGCATTGATCCGGACGAATTTCGTCAATGCTTTATAACCTGGGTAAGCCTGATTGCTCAACGTACCCATGGAGAAGTCATCGCTATTGATGGTAAAACACTGAGACGCTCCTACGACAAAGGGTGTAATAAGACCGCTATTCACATGGTCAATGCGTGGGCCAGTCAGACTGGAATGGTACTCGGACAACTAAAAACATCGGAAAAGTCGAACGAGATTACAGCCATCCCAGCTCTTCTGGATATGCTGGAAGTGAGTGGCTGTATCATCAGCACTGACGCAATGGGTTGCCAGAAAGCTATTGCTGAAAAAATCAGAGAAAAAGGTGCTGATTACCTTCTAGCTGTTAAAGGAAATCAAAAGTCACTGCACGACGATATCAAACTTTATCTTGATGATCTTGCAACCAGAAAAATCTTACCTGAAAGCACCCAATTTCATGAAACTATTGATAAAGGGCATGGTCGCATAGAAGTTCGACGATGTTGGGTAAGTACTGATATTAGCTGGCTTGAGCAACGTAATGACTGGCGAGATCTTACGATGATCGGAGTCGTGGAAAGTGAGCGTCATGAGGGTGAAAAGGTCAGCCTTGAGCGTCGTTATTTTATATCAAGCATGACAACCGATGCCGAGAATTTCATGAGATCTGTTCGGGCTCATTGGTCGGTTGAAAACAACTTACATTGGGTTCTGGATATTGGGTTTAGAGAAGATGAATGTCGTATCAGAAAAGGCTTTGGTCCTGAGAACATGGCCGTTTACAGACAGATAGCACTTAACTTGTTAAAGCAGGAAACTTCTCTGAAACTTGGAGTGAAAAACCGACGCATAATGGCAGCGGCAGATGATGAGTACAGAACACTGTTACTTCAAGGTGTTATTGGAGGTTAGTGCCAAATGAGATGGCCCTGCACTGAACGGGTTGTTAGTTGACTTTCCTGTTACTGTCATTGAAACAGAAACTGGAAAGTCAACTATCCCAAAATCCGGAATATCAGATTATCGATTCATATAAATAAATGTTGTTAAGTGGGCGATCAATTGCATTCACTTCTTTAAACTGAACCTTTCCAACCAAACGCCAATATTCGCAAACCAACAGATCAACTACTGAATAGACTGGTAACGCCTGTTTTTCGTTTTGTGATAAATGCCATAGACCACAAGGAATCCGACAACCACAGTCGTAATAACACCCAGGGGCACACCCACTGCAACCCCCCAATTAACCCCTTGAGGACCGTCCTTCCCCTTAGGAAAGGCTAGCCTTAGCTGAATTGGGTTTTCAATTCCACCGTATTTATTTTTTGTCCTGAAAATAACGAGAAAGCTATGGCTCGGTGTTTCAGTCAACAAAACGGTGTGATCCACTAACGACAACTCATACCCTTCAGGATTAACGGCTTTAATATCAGGAAACTCATCTTCAAGCTCCCTGACCTTCTGAGTCAACAGATCAACTGCATAGAGCTGATGTGAACCTGTTGGATCGTCTATAACATCCACCAGCACATAGCCTAAAACCTCATACACCCCTTTATTTATCTGGCCCACAGGAAGCTGTATATAGCGATGCACTCTTTTGCCGTTATCATCCGGTGATACCGAAATAGAACAATTTTTGAATTCGGTCTGATTCATATAGCTGTAGCGGTCATCTGGAAACTCTGCCAGCTTGCCCAAACAGACATGCCCACCAAAATGGTAAGAAATATATTCACTTGTCGATTCCGGATCAAAAAATACATTCTGATTATTCCGTTGAAAATTCAATGTTCTGGAGCCAGAAGAATAAACCAGACCATCATTAAAAGCCTGATATATAAGAAAGCTATGAATCGACAAAGCAGATGGCGCTGTCTGATTAAATAAATTGCCATTCACAGATATGATACTGCTACCCGGCCCCAGGGAGATAACTGCTGAAAAAACCGGACTGTTTTCATTTACTGGTGGGAGGTCTGGAGGTATTGAATTTCCACAAACGAGTGGGTCATCGTGGTTTGAACTTCTGCAGATAAAAACAGGCACAGGTTTAGCATCCTCGTATAAATTCACATATAAAAACTGGTACTCAGGAGGCTCATCAGCACTTTTGTCCAAAATAACATGGGAATAGCACCAGGGGTTTGGACCATCCTGAAACACACAAACATAGATAGGAACGGTTCCAATCACTCGCCTGGAAAAAACAGAATGCAAACATGGCTGACTATCTTCCTCCCCGCCTTTTTCGCATCCGGTCACTAAATGAGTGTCTATAACTGAGTTCTCATCTACATGAATTTTTGCTGCCGATAATTGGCACGTAGAATATTTTGTTAATATTACGCCAGCCTGATCAACACCATCCACGCCCTGTCGCTCAATAAGCAGCTGATGGTTATCCTGATTTATAGAGGACGGTAATGGCACTTCTTTTGCAATCAGAAAATTCATCTCATCCATTTGGTAATAAAGGGCCATTATTTCCTGAGAGCTCTGATTAAGAGCATTCATAAAACCGGAACTAGCCGTTACAGCACTCAGCATTTTCAAAGGCCTGATTGACAAAGGCTCAATACAGTCCGTTGGTAGATAGTTTACCAGCTGATCAGAAATCTGAAGCCCTTCAGGTATCTGCATAACAATGGCACTGTGTGCCCAGTGATCACCCAGTGCTGAAGCCCTGCCTCCAGCACTCATCCCCAACCAAAGAACACTCAGGAAAATACAACTATATCTCAGCTTTGAAAAATGCATCATCAGTCCAACTTGCAGGTAAAGCGGTAATAGTTTTTGTTGAATCAAGCGTTAACCGCCATGGAATAAATATCAGTTTATTAGAAAAAATGATTCATATTTCAGAATTTGAAAAGAAAGGAAAAGAAAGGAAAAGGGAGGAGCTGTATGGATGTATTCAGTAAAACAATCAGTGTACGCATATTATCATTTTTCTATCAACAAAATTTTATACGCTCTATCATCAACAAAATGTTTAGCATATCTGGCCAGCAATAATCTGCACTCATTTTTCCCCAAACTTATTTTCTATACCCTGCAGCATCGTATCAATGCCATGGACTATTCTCTCCTTTCTACTAATAACATTCACTGTATGTAAATAAACATGAGAAAAAAGCTTAATAAAGATAAGTCATTCCGTCTCAGCTTCAGATTTCCTGGTATCCTGACATTACTTTTACTGGCTCTTCCGATTAAGCCTGAAGAAGCCGGTCTGATAAAACATATCCCTTTCACAAGCAGTTCATATGCAGGCAAGGCAAAACAGAATTATTTAAACTGCTTCATTAAATACATGTGTCTGAATTCACTGTCTGTATTGTTAGATTACTTAGCGCCCCCTTTAACTTATTCACCAGTAGATGCTGTGAAACGTGCTCTTTTTAACGAGCGTGATCATGCACCCAATAGTCCCAGCCAATGGGGTGGAAATCCATCAAAATTCCGCAATACTGACTCACTGACAGTGACCAGACAAGAGAGCAGTGAAAGCCACACCAGCGCCACTAAACAAGCAACACCAAGGAGTAGCGTGCCAACAGCCAGTTACAACTCCATAGGGGGACATAGACCACCCATGGCCCCACAAAAGGCCTATCTTTCGACCATGGAACCTCTTGAATTCCAGAGACTGTTAGATGAACTGTCCCAGATTGCTGAAGATAAAAAAATGATACTGGCACTGGCTTTTGATATAGATGGCACTATTTTTACATCCAAGAGATATTTGTCAGATTTAACGACCGATCAAGAGAAAATCTTTCTGACATGGCAGAGTGAAATACTGTCTATTTTTCAGACATGGCTGGAATCAGGTACGGGAAGAAAGAGAATTCTCCTGATTTATAATACAGCACGGTATTACCAGAAAGAGAACTGGCTTGAAGACCTAAGGGATTCGAGGTTGCCTCAACCACACCTGCTGATTCACAGAAACGGTCAGGATATTCAATCCTCGGGAAGAAAACCGGAAGTACTGAGTCAAATAAATGAAGAAACACACGCCATAGCCCAGATTTCAGAAACGCTGTCGAATGCACTGAAAATGAATGACTATATTGCAAAAAAAAACCTGACGACGGATAGCTGTGGCGAAACTCATGGAACCTTCAGTTTTTTTTTTCAGCAGAAGGATTATCAGTTTTGTCATAACTATTTTGGCTTCACGCCCACCTCTGCCCATATCTACTTCTCTGCGCCTGATGATCTGGAGGAGAGCGACGAAAGTCTGTTTCATGATGCATCCCAGTGCCTGCTCTCAGTGTGCCAATTAACTGATAACTTTAAAGCCTGCCTTAACCAGACCAGAAATGCTTCCATTGATACTTTTCTCTACGACGAAACGGTGAATAAAGGGACTGCTCTGGCACTGTTAATGGCACTCATCAAAAGGCATATTCCTGCTGGAGAATCCCTGCACCTGTTTATATCTGGCGATGATATCTATGATATTCCGGCTTTGTTCTTTAATTGGCTTTCACTGGCTTTCATGCCCGCAATCGATCGTTCAGAGGACCATCTGAGGGAGATTCTCGATATTATGGGCGTATCAGAAAAGGAGTGGGAGTACACAAAAAAACTGTGGGTGATGAGCATTCTGCCAGTCATGACAACAACGGATCATTTTCATATGGAGCAGACACTGAAAACACTGGGAGCCTATAGGGAGAGCCAGTATCTAAAATTCAGCGAAACCATTGGGCTACCCGGACTCATGTCGAAGGTACTGGAAAGTATGCGTTGACTGAAGAATCATTAATCATTTAAATACGCCATGGAAAATAATGCATTAAATCAACGATTCAAAAAGTGCGAGTAACAATGAGTGAATCCTGCTACTGGAATGATGTACTGGTCTCGTTAAGGCAGATTATTCGTGCCACCGACCTCCACTCCAAGCGAATGATTAAAGTCTGTGGATTAACTATTCCCCAGGTGATGGTACTCAGGGCGATTGAAACCCTGGGGGATGTCACCGTGCGACGAGTTGCTCAGGATGTGTCCCTGAGTCAGGCTACAGTAACAACGATACTCAACCGTCTGGAAGACAGGGGTGTCGTGGAGAGAGTTCGCAGCAGTGTGGACAAGCGAATCGTTAATGCACGTCTGACCGAAACTGGACGTGAAATATTGGCACAAGTGCCTCCACTACTGCATGAAAAATTCATCAATCGTTTTGAAGCACTGGAGGAATGGGAGCAAACACAATTGTTGTCTACGCTTCAGAGAGTTGCCACCATGATGGATGCTGAAACCATTGATGCCGCTCCGGTTTTGGATATTGGCAAATGCACCGATGACTATTCTGAGCGTTAACAATATTCATTGTCTGGCTCTTCTTTATTGCTTGTGACCTGAAGATGATTCTATAAAATTCAGGTTTCTCTGTGCCTGGTTACTTACGAATCAAAAACAAAAAAACAAAATACACCCTCAGGAAAAGTAGTTTGAACTCAAAATATTAGTTCTGTAACCTATGCGCAAGATTAATAACTATAATGATATGGACAGAACGATGAAACGAAGTTATCTGGTTGCCGGATCTGTGGCAATTCTTTCCGCTGTCAGCTTGTACTTTTTCACTACTGCTTTGGATGAAAGCAGCACAGTTTTGGATGAAAACAGCTCAACCGAATCCTGTGGCAAGGTCACTATTGCTGACATGAATTGGAATTCAGCCACACTGATTGCTCATGTAGATAAGTTCATCCTGACTCATGGCTATGGTTGTGATACCGAGTTGGTACCGGGCGACACCATGCCTACCGGTACATCCATGGTAGAAAAAGGCGAACCTGATATTGCTCCTGAACTCTGGAGTAACTCCATGAAGAGCGCCATTGACAAAGGTGTTGCAGAAAAACGACTCCGTTACGCTGGTAAGTCTTTATCGGATGGTGGTGAAGAAGGCTTCTGGGTACCAAAATATATGGTCGAAAAGGATCCTTCCATGGCCACTATTGAAGGCATTCGAAAGAATGCTAACTTGTTCAAACACCCTGAAAACCCAGATTTGAGTGCCTTTTATGGCTGCCCTGCCGGTTGGAACTGTCAGACAAGCTCAGGCAATCTGTTTACTGCCATGAAACTGGAAGATTCCGGCTTTGAATTACTGGATCCGGGTTCAGGTGCAGGTCTGGCAGGCTCTCTGGCCAAAGCCTATGAACGCAAAGAAGCCTGGTTTGGGTATTACTGGGCTCCCACCGCCATACTCGGGAAATACGAAATGGTAAAAGTGGATTTCGGCAGCGGCATTAATTCTAAAGAATTTCTTGAGTGTACGACTAAGGATGATTGTCTGACCCCCAAAGTCACTATGTACCCACCATCACCTGTACATACCGTTACAACAGAAGCTTTTGCAGCCAAAGCTTCCGGTGCTTATGACTATCTGACAAAGCGTTCCTTTACCAATGCCCAGATGAACCAACTGCTGGCATGGATGGAAGACAATCAGGCCGATGGCGAAGTAGTCATGGAGTATTACCTGAAAAATAATCAGAAACAGTGGCAGAGCTGGATACCTGCACCCGTTGCCAAAAAAGTGTCTCAGGCTCTGGCAGAACTCTAAGTGTCTGGCAGTTGTCTGGTAATAATCTGGCGAGTGTTTTTAACCCTTTAATCTAACGAAGGGTTAAAGGCAGCCATCAGAAACATGCGGAAGCAATTGCCTGGACACTTAGAAATCCTTTAAGGAAAAAGCCCATCAGAGTCATTTCTATTGGTGGGTATTTCCAATGCGTAACACAGCTGTAGCAATGGGCAATAAATATGGCAGAAAAATCCTGGTTAACTGACTTTCCACAAATGGAACGCGGTGACCTGATTGAAATTCGTAAATCCCTCGATGGGGCCTATCGGGAATTCTCCCGAGAATACGGTAGTTTCATCGAATCCCTGTTTGATCCCCTGCTAAATTTCCTTATTGGATTTGAACAACTACTTTTACAATCACCCTGGTGGCTCGTGCTGGCAGGTTTTACCAGTCTTGTGTATCTCGCCAGCCGGTCATGGAAACTATCGGCCACCGTCGTTATCGTTATGTGTGCGATTGGTTATTTCGGAATGTGGGATAACACCATGCGCACCCTGAGCATGATCACTGTCTGCACCCTGTTGGCCATTTTCATAGGCGTTCCCATCGGAATTGCCATGGCCCGATCGGATCGGGTTCAGAATATAGTGACGCCACTGCTCGATATTATGCAGACCATGCCAGCTTTTGTTTATTTAATCCCTGTTGTGATGCTGTTGGGAATTGGCAAAATCCCGGGATTGATTGCTGTGATTATTTACGCTATTCCTCCTGTTATTCGACTCACCAATCTTGGTATTCGGTTGGTTGACAACGAGGTTCTGGAAGCAGCGACTGCTTTCGGAGCCAGTGCCAGACAGAGATTATTTGGGGTTCAATTACCACTGGCCATGCCTACTATTATGGCGGGTATTAACCAGACTATCATGATGGCTCTGGCCATGGTGGTCATTGCTTCCATGATCGGAGTTAAGGGTCTTGGGCAACCGGTTTTGAAATCTATTACTAACCAGTATTTCACCCTCGGTTTGCTGAACGGTTTGGCTATTGTTGCCCTGGCAATTATTTTTGATCGAGTATCCCAGGCTTGGGCACAGCGCACTCAAAAACATAGGGGAGCGGGTCATGCCTGAACTTGAAACAAATCATAAGCCACTGATAGAAATTAAAAATCTCTACAAAGTCTTTGGCAATAAGCCTGAAAAGGCCATGGAAAAAGTACATCAGGGCACGACCAAAGATGACCTGCTGACAGAATCTGCTCATACCCTGGGATTAAAAGATATAAACCTTACTATTAATCAGGGAGAAATTTTCGTCATTATGGGGTTGTCCGGTTCCGGAAAATCAACATTAATTCGACATATTAACCGCCTGATTGACCCCACAGAAGGCCAAATTCTGGTGGACGGTGTCGATGTCATGAAGCTGAACCAGAAGGCGTTGGAACAATTCAGACGACATAAAATGTCTATGGTGTTTCAGAAGTTTGGCTTACTGCCTCACAGAAATATTCTCGACAACATCAACTATGGATTATCCATCCAGGGTGAAAAGAAGTCTGTCAGAGATGCAAGAGCCCATGAGTGGCTGGAAACGGTTGGACTTAAAGGCTACGAAGACCAGTATCCGGCACAACTCTCGGGCGGTCAGCAGCAACGAGTTGGATTGGCCAGAGCCTTATGCACCGATGCAGAAATATTACTGATGGATGAAGCTTTTTCTGCTCTGGATCCGTTGATTCGCAGTGATATGCAGGACCAGCTGATTGAGTTGCAGGACAAATTACACAAGACCATTGTCTTTATTACTCACGATCTTGATGAAGCCCTTCGATTAGGCGATCGTATTGCAATTTTAAAAGATGGTGAATTAATCCAGCTGGGTAAGCCTGAGGAAATACTTCTTCATCCTGCCACATCCTATGTGGAAGCATTTGTAAAAGATGTGAATCGTGCACGAGCCCTAACGGTTCAGACTGTGATGAACCCGCCGGTAAGTCGCATCACTCCCGGAACCATTGGTGAAGCTCTGGAGCAAATGAAGAAACTGCCTGAAGATTACGGCTACTACGTCAACGAAAATGGCTATCAGGGCATACTGCTGCAGGATACCCTGGAGCGTGAAGCCAAGAATCACGCCGATGAAATTATCAAACTGGAGCTGGTAGAAGAATTACTGGCGGTATCCCCTGACGCATTACTGGAAACGGTCATTCCGGAAACCCTGGATACAGAATATCACCTGCCTGTGGTGGATGAACAAGGAAGCCTGCAAGGTGAATTAACAAAATCCAATCTCGCTGAAGTATTGGGTGAAACTTCCAAGGCAGCATGATCTGACTAAAATCAGCCTTTTCAGGAAATGTGAGTACAATCACACTTCCTGAATGCTTTATGATTATATGACTTATGTTATTTCTGAATTCAGCTCATAACCGCATTATTCAAAACCATTTAACTCATAGCCATAAAGTTCAAAGCCAATAGTGCAAAGCTATAGTTCTAGCCGCGCTGTTCATAGAGTTACATTATTATTTTTCAGCACGATCAGCCAACGTAATCACCTTTTCAAATTTAAGCATCACTTATATAGTGCCTGTCCGAAAACCCTCAAACACTTGAATGCAGCAGTCTCTTGATTAAAACCGCAACGAACGCAACATTCGTTGTTATGATTAAGGCTCAAGCTGCCTTGTTAAACTTTTAATAAATACGTTACGGGAGCCATTAATATCACGATCAACGGTGAATCCATCACCCTTTATAACCTTTGACGAGCCAAGCCGGTCGTTAATGGTGCCATCCCACGTACGGGTTTTTGAGGTGTATGCCTCATTGCAATCGACAACGTGTTTACCGTACTTTTTGGCATACCGCTTAAGACGCATCTTAAACCCGTAGTGGTTAAGGTCTAGCATCTGGCGACAAGTGTTTCGGCGAATAATACGAACCTTTTTGTCTTTCCGTGTGACCATCCCTCTGGTTTCAAAGGTGGGTAAAAAGATCACGTCATAGCTAGACACAAGCTCGAACGCGGCTATGTTCCCCTTACTAGTTGAATAAGCTAAACTTCCCATGTCTTCTATGTTTCAGGGGCATGTTATGCAATCTGAACTCTTCCAGAATTTTATTAATTCCATTTCATTATTAACCAGTGAGCAGCGGGATATTCTCAACAGTACACTTCTCAGTACCCGGATTGATAGCGGAGAAATAGCAGAAAAAACTGATTCATCACTAAATTGCAGTGAATCTTGTTTGAAAAATAAGCTCCCTGATTCCGACTTGGAAATGAGCATACTTACCCAGTTTTCAGAAAGTCCACAGTGTCCCAAATGCACAAGTCAGAATATCGGTCTCTGGGGTACTCAAGGAGGGAGGCAGCGCTATCGCTGCAAGACTTGTAACATAACTTTTAATGCCTTCAGTGGAACGCCTCTGGCAAGACTTAGACACCCAGAAAAGTGGAATACCTATTTGACTGGTATGACTTATTCCCTGACCTTACGATCATCAGCCAATGAGTATGATATTGATTTGAAAACAGCCTTCCGCTGGCGGCATCGCTTCCTTGAAGTGATAAATAATGATCAGGCAGAAGAGCTTTGCGAAATTGTCGAACTTGACGAAACTTTTTTTCGGGAATCCTTCAAAGGACAAAAAAATGACCTTCCAAGACCTTCACGTAAGCGTGGTAATGATCCGAATAAAGCCCGAAAAGTCCCGGTAATGGTGGCTCGTGACCGTAAACGACACACTGTAGATGGCATTTTGAAAAACGAGAGTGCCGATGAACTGTGTCGCCATTTGAACGGTCGCATATCGATTTCTGCAACGGTCTGTGCAGATGCACACCTTGCACACGAAAAGCTTGCGGAGAAACTTGGATTTGAGTTCAAAGAACTGGTGACATCAGCAGGTCAACATGTTCTGGAAGGTATTTATCATATTCAGCATGTTAACACCTATCACAGCCATTTAAAGCGCTGGATTAGAGGTGCGTTCCATGGAGTTGCTACCCGCTATCTCCCGCATTACCTAGCTTGGAGGCGTGATTTAACAGGAACTATCGAGTTAACAACTGACCGATTCGTCAGCCGAATAGTGGAACATTGGTGCTTTCAACTATTAACGGGACATAGCCCTCGAACGCCAAGCGGTTATGCAAGTCCAGAATGATGTCATCCTTCTTACACTTCAGGCGATTGATTTTACGGTCAAAGTGAACAATGCAATCTCGCGCCCACTGAGGCATATCAACGAACTTCACGCCCTTTTGCACATTGAGAACTTTTTGTTTTTGACCAATCAGCTTGTCCACTTTCTTCATTAATGGGAACAGCTTTTCTTTGGCAAGGTTATCGCCAGCAATTAAAGCATCCTTATCGCTAAAACAGGTGGCGAAGGTTCTCACTCCGGGATCAATACCAACACAATTTACTCCACCTTGGATTTCGCTATTGAGTTCGATGTGTTGTTGCACCTGAATAAACCAACGACCCTTGTCACAGGTGATAACGCATGATTTGCCAATGGCTTCGTCGGGTACATTTTCAGTCAGATGAATTTTACCCAGCGCATTGACGCAGGGGTTTAGCCCCTTTGGTAGCCGGTCAATTGAGAAAGAATGCTTGCTCCCTTTGCGGCTTTTAAATCCGACCTCTGCAAAACCTCCTTTGGCTCCTTTCAGTTTTTTATTCTTGCTGCAAACCGCTTTAAAGGTGGTTGCCGCTGCAAGTGTTCCATTGTCAGAAATTAATGAATTATAAGCACGACCATTGTCTTTCTGTTCTTGCTCTACCTGTACCTTTATGGAAGGGCGCATGTTGATGAACTTGCCGCTTTCATCCTTGTATTTGTCGTTACGGAAGCGGTTTACAGCTAGATTGTATGAACGTCTATATAATGC
>CBDBOO010000002.1:0-12808 GCA_965208385.1 Endozoicomonas sp. | reverse complement strand
GGGCACTGAAGGCACCATAAACACGAACAATCCTATGGATAAGCCTAAAGTCGATCTTCAGGTGACCATTAATCGTGAAAAGGCCGCTATGTATGGGGTATCCATTCAGGCCATTGATGAAGTCATCCGGGGCAGTCTGGTGGGTGTTCAGGTCAGTCAGTTCAGGGATAAAGCAGGGGAAGATTACCCCATCATTGTTCGTTATCAAGGCGAACGAAATCCTCAAATTGAAGATTTTGACTGGATGACGGTTCAATCTTCAACGGGTGCTCTGATCCCTGTTAATCAGCTGATCTCTCTTGAAATGCAAAGTGTGTTACCACGCTTTCAGCATCACATGACCGAGCGTATGGTTCGCGTTACCGCTGATGTGAAAAGCGGTTACCAGGTTGAAGCGGTCACCAATGCCGTTATCAACAAACTGGATAACTATGAATGGCCGGACGGTGTCACTTATCAGGTGGGTGGTGAGCAGGCAGAACGCAAAGAATCTTTTGGCGGCATGACACAGGTATTGCTTATCGCCTCGCTGGGTATCTTTGCTGTGCTGGTTTTGCAGTTTAACTCCTTTGGTCAGCCCATAGTTATCTTTATGGCGATACCGTTTGCCATCACCGGCATGGTGGGTGCTCTCTGGCTCACAGGATACACCTTCTCATTCACTGCATTTATCGGACTGTCTTCACTGGTGGGTATTGTAGTCAATAACTCGATCATTCTGGTGGACTATGCCAACCAACTGCGCAAAGAAGGATTATCACTGAAAGAGGCGATTGTTAAGTCCGGCGAAACCCGAATGCTCCCCATTCTTCTGACCACGCTGACCACTATCGGTGGCCTGCTGCCTCTCACCTTGTCAGGGTCTGGTATGTGGGGACCTATGGGCTGGACAATTATAGGCGGGCTGGTGACATCAACACTGCTGACGCTGATTGTCGTCCCGGTATTGTATTCACTGATGAGTAAGAAAGAAGTTTAAACGACATAGGCCAGCTATCTAATTCAGACAGCTGGCCTGATTTTTACTTACCGGTTTTTACTTTATTCCAGTAACGCGTAATCACACGAGTAATTTGTGGTGAATGCGGTTCGCCCAGAAACAGGGTTTCCATCACTTCATCCGATGGATAAATGCCCGGATTATTCTTCAGACCATCAATTACATACTGAGTCGCTGCATCGCTGGCATTGGCGTAAGCCACTTCATTACTGATTTCAGCAGTAACTTTTGGCTCCAGAATATAATCCACAAATTTCTGAGCATTGTCGGCATGAGGCGCATCTTTAGGAATGGCCATCATATCAAACCAGACAGGTGCACCTTCTTTTGGAATAACATATTCCACCTTGATACCACTGCCGCTGTTTTTTGCTTCTGTCTGAGCCAATATAGTTCAGGGCTGCTGCATACACTTCGGTGGCATCATCAATAAATGCCACACCACAGGAAGCCAGATTTTTCATATTCTCGGGTTTGAATACCAGATCCCAGCTATCCACTGGCGCAGTCTCGCCCAGTGCTTTTTTAACCAGTTCAGGGTTATAACCAATACCGGTGGTTCCCCACATGTATGGGATCGCATATTGATTGTTCGGATCATAAACTTCCAGCTTCTTCATCAGAACCGGATTGAGATTTTTCAGGTTAGGGACTTTGCTCTTGTCCAGCGGCAGATAAACGCCTGCTTTAATCTGGTTCGCCAGAAATACACCGGAAGGCACCACAATATCGTAACCAGACTGACCGCTGAGCAATTTGCTTTCCAGCAGTTCGTTGGTATCAAACAGATCGTAGTTCACCTTGATACCCGTCTGTTTCTCGAAGACTGGCACAGTATCCTTGGCGATGTAATGGGTCCAGTTATAGACATTCAGTTCCTGCGGCTTAGCAGCAGCAGTGGCAGTTTGAGCCGCAGCAACAGCAGCGGCGGCGGCGGCGGCGGCTAACAGACTAACCTGCAATTTTCTCATTTATGGTTCTCTATCTTTCTTCAATAGTTATGGATGTCATAACGACATCAGGTTTATCGTGCGTCCAGGAAACCTTCCAGAACACTCACGGTATTTTCGCCCAGAGCAGACACTGCATAGCCGCCTTCAAAAACAAACAGAACCGGGCAATCGACTTCAGCTATCTGCTGTCCCAGTTTCTGGTAATGACGGGCATGAATTTTAAAAAATGAGATTGGATCATCTTCATAGGTATCCAAGCCAAGAGATATCACCAGATAATCCGGAGCATATTCACCAATGTGCTTCAGGGATTTACTCAATGCTTTCTCATATTCGTTCCAACCGGTGACATTAATGGGTAAAGGCAGATTCAGGTTAAATCCTTCTCCTTCTCCCTCACCGGTTTCATCGCTATAACCCAAAAAATGAGGATAATCCTGCTTAGGGTCAGCATGAATGGAAGCAAAAAGCACATCAGAACGATCATAGAAGATGGACTGAGTGCCATTACCATGATGGTAATCCACATCCAGAATAGCGACCTTCTTCGCGCCTTGATCCAAAAATGCCTGTGCCGCTATAGCTGCATTGTTCAAATAACAATAACCACCCATAACATCAGCGGACGCATGATGACCGGGCGGGCGACAAAGAGCGAAAGCAGAATCTTCACCTTCCATAACTTTTTTCTGAGCAGTCAGTGCAGAGTTTGCAGATGTGCGAATCGCTTCCCAGGTTCCGGCTACAACAGGAGCCGTCATATCCATGGAATAATAACCCAGAGCACCTTCAATCTGTTCCGGAACAACAGAACGCATACCCCGCTGAGGGAAACAGTAAGGCACTGCCTGTTTAGCTTCAGGATACGCCAAATGCCACTGGCTCCAGGCGGATTCAAGAAAGGTGACATATTCAGGGGTATGTACCTGAATGATCGGTTCCAGCGAAAATGCTTCAGGTGCAATGACCGTTCCTAATGAACGGTCTCTCAAACTATTGAGAACCATATCCACCCGTTCTGGCATTTCAAAATAAGGCACCAGTTCACCACCGAGAATTTCAGTGGGCGGGTTATGTAACTTCTGTCGTTCACTGTAGATGGTCAGCATACTGTTTGCTCCAGTCATGAGGGCATACTTGAATGGCGGAGGATGATACAACAGGAACCGGGTAAAAAAACGATAATTACCAAAGGTCGTTGAGATTTTTTCAGCATCTCCTCACCTGCTGCGGTTAAAGCATCTACACTTTTTCTTCATCACAAATGTTTGTTGTCATTATGCAAATACTGATTATCAGTCTCCCCAACGGAGAACAGGTAACCAGCCTGAGCCATACCATTGATGCTGAAGAAGCGTTAATTGGCCAAAGCAGCAATTGCCAGATTCTGTTACCAGATCGGCAAGACTTCATCGCCGAACGCCATGCCCGTGTCTGTCAGGAAGATGACCGCTGGTATCTTGAAAATATTTCCGACAAACCACTTCTAGTGAATAACACCGAAATCCATTCAGGTAGAGGGCAACGTTACCTGCTAACCGATGGTGATGTGATTTCCTGTGGAGACTATCGCCTGATGGTGAGCGATTTTTCGCCCTGGCAATCAGAGCTGAATGCAGGCTTAGACACCCCGACACTGGATGGCGAAGCGGAACATACTCCTGACTTCTGCATCATTCCTGTCAAAGACACGACAACAGCCGGACAACATATTGACGATCCTTTTGAGCAACCGAAGGAACCAGACCCCGCTAACAATCTGATGGTTGCCACTGATGTTTCAATGACTCATGAACCTTTTTCTTTGAAAGAACAACCCCAGAATTCAGATCAATCAGCCCCTCTGCCAGCCCCTCTGCCAGCCCCTCTGCCAGCCCCTCTAATTGATGTGTTGGCAGAAGAAGCTGAGGAAGAGGATGACGACTGGAGCATTAACCGCCACCTATGGGCAGGACCTGAAGAGACACTTCAGCCAACAGTTGCTACCCCTGTACCGGTACTGTCCGAACTGGCAACACTGAACGAAGCTCAACAAAGGCATGACACTCATCATCGCTCAGTCTGTCAGGCTATGCTTCAGTCACTGGAACAGTTTATGCAGGATATATCGCCGGACCATCTGAAAACTCAGTTCAAAAATCAGAACCCGCCTGCAGGTCAGATCAATGAAAGTAACGCTGCAGATTACTGGTCAGAGTATCAAAAATATTATCAGCAAATGATGAATGATCAGAGTTATCGACTACTTTTCCTACATCAATACTGTGGACACTTTTTCCTCAGTAATACCAATGGTTTCAGTGCATAGTGTACTTTTTAGCAGGTCTAGGAAACCCCATACTTGCCATTAAATCCTAGCCCTTGTGCTGCAAGCCTTGGCGCATCAATGTTGAGTTCTCGAAAAACTGTCCACAGTATTGCTACATCGGTTTCGACAAGCCTTGAAACAACAGGAGCAACGTTAATGACTCACCCGGTAAGGGCTTTGTTTATCTTTTGGTTGATTCTTCTGGTATACGGGTGCAGTTCGGAGCCTGAAGTAAAACCTGAACCCAAAACAACGCTGACTCTGACCATTGTCGCCGGGTTTGATATTAACCAGACCAGTCTTGATACAGCCGCTCCATTGCAGGCACGTCTGTATGAATTACAAACACCTGAACTGTTTGAAAAAGCGGACTTTCTGGATATCTATTTACAAGATTCAGCCACACTTCAAGACACGTTAATCAAGAAGCATCCGTTGCCCACTATTCAACCAAAATCCACGACCACGTTGTCGTTTAATCTGGATCAGGCAACCCAATACATTGCCCTGTTTGCTGAATTCGCCCGTTACAAAACAGCTGTGCCCACTGCTGTCTATCAAATTTCCAGGCAGTCAGACAACATCATTACCCTGCATATCAACGGAGATCATCTGCGTTTGTCCGGGCCTCAAAACAACCAGACAGATACAGACCTGGATACTGAAAATGGATCATAGTCATGACAAGACCGTCTGGCTGGAGGGCATGTTTCTCAGCCCTCAACATTTTCAGCAACAGGAACGCTACCTTGAATGCTTCATTCGCCAGCACTATAACATTCTTGCTCCCGGTCAAGCTGGCTTTACGGCGCTGAGAATTGATTCTGAACAGCTGAAAGTAGGAAAGATATTTGTTCGTGAAGCCAGAGGCATTTTTCCGGATGGCACACCATTTGAACTGATTCATCGTAACTATTCAGCCCCCCTAAAAATAAACTGGCATTTTTAAGAATTTGTACCAAATTAGAGGTAAGTTTTTTTTCCTGCGCTGCCATGAACCAATCTGCTCCAGATTTTCAAACCATCGCGATGCTGCTTGCCATTATTGCCAAGCAACAAGCGGAGTTTGCGAAACTGGAAGAGCACTGCAAAGAGCTTGAAGGCAGGTTGAAATTAAACAGTCGAAACAGCAGCAAGCCGCCATCTACCGACGGTTACGCCAAACCACCGTCCCCCGGAAGCTCAAACAAGAGCGATGCGGATGCAGCAGCCGATAATAATCCTGATCAAAAAGCGAATGACGACAAACCAAACCCAAAAAGTCTACGGCAGTCGTCAAACCGTAACGTTGGCGGACAACCTGGTCACAAGGGCTGCACACTTAAACAGGTCGCTGCCCCCGACCATACTCACTGTTATCCGATAAAAGATTGTGAAATTTGCCAGCGGTCGCTCCTTTCTGTCGAACCCATTCGATGTGTAGAGCGGCAAGTGTTTGAACCGGGTTGTTTTGATTGTTTCGAAGTGACAGCTCATGTGGCTGAAGTTAAAGAATGCACCTGCGGGCACACAAACCAGGCCCGGTTTCCTGAGGGTGTGAATGCTCATGTGCAGTACGGCCCGAAAACTCAGGCATTTGCAGTCTACCTGTGTCAATTTCAGCTTATTCCTTACAAGCGTGTGTCAGAATTTTTCTGGGATATCTTCGGTCTTGAGGTTAGTCCCGGCTCAATTTGCGCGTTTCAGGACGTTGCGTACACCCAGCTGGCTTCCACAGAACAAGTCATCATTGATGCACTCATCAACGAACCCGTCGCCGGTGCTGATGAGACTGGTATGAGGGTCTGTGGAACACTTTGGTGGATGCACGTCATGCGCACTGATCAATGGACGCTGTATCACCTCGATCCCAGTAAAGGACACTCAGCCATGGAGAAAATGGGTGTTTTGTTGTTGTTCTGCGGAGTTCTGGTACACGACCATTACAAAGCTTATTTTCGTTACGCTGCCGCCCACGCGTTGTGTAATGCTCACCATTTAAGAGAGCTTCAGGGTGTCATAGACAGAGATGGCAATTATCTTGCTGCCCGTCTTCAGCGCTTATTGAGGTTGGCTTGGCATTTAACCAAGGGGTTTCGAAAAGCAGGCATGCAGAGTATGCCGGAAGTTATTTGCAAGCGTATCGAAGCCGTCTTCGAACGGACAGCTAAAAAGGCTAAGGACAAAGAAGCAGAATCTATGGAGCTGAGTCGTGAGAAGCTTGGACTCGACAAAGTAAAAAACACCAAAGCGTTCAACCTCTTCAAACGATTGGTGAATTTTCAGGAGGAAACCTTAAGGTTCATGATTGATTTTGCCGTCCCCTTCGATAATAACGGAAGTGAGCAAGATGTTCGAAACGGCAAGGTGAAGCAAAAAATATCCGGCAGCTTCAGAAGTGAAAAAGGTGCCAAGTGGTACAGTCGGATACGAAGTTATATATCATCGGCGAGAAAGCAGGGTCATCATGTATTTGAGGCTCTGCTTATAGCTCTTAAGAATTACAACAACCATCCTTTGCTGGGTGCTGAATAGTTACGATTCATCATCTTTGCCGGGACATTGAACACTCTAACTCCGGAGAAAATATTTATCTGGCGTTACCTCTGGTTCGCTCCGGCAGCGTTGATACAGCACCCTCAGAGTCCATCAATAAATCCGTTCGTAACTTCAGCTATGAGCAGATGGTTCGGGACAGCGCCAATGCAGAGAACGATCCGGTACAACTGGAGTTATCACGATTGAATCCCTGTTTACTGGTTGATGGTGAGTCTCTGGACGATTACACAACATTAGCTGTGGCTCGTATTCAGGAGTACCGCTCAGATGGCGAGATAATCCTGAACAGTGCTTTCATTCCACGCTGTCTGGATTATCGAGTCTCCCGCTATCTACAGGAACAGGTTCAGAATCTGCAGGCCATGATGCAACAACGAGCATCGGTTATTGCAGCCCAGATTGGTGTTGAAGGAGAGCAAAAGAGCTTCCAGACCATGCAAATTGCTTATATGTGGTTGCAGGCCCTGAACCGCTACGCTGCGATACTGCGCTTGGTAGAACAACAGGCGGGAATGTCTGCAGCGACCCTGTACCAACACCTCACCACTATGGCGGCAGACCTGGCTACGTTCACATCGACTTTAGCTCCAGAGTTTCCGCATTTTGATGAGAGGGAAATCTTTGCGTCCTTTGCTCCGGTTATTTCCAGCCTGCGACTGAATCTCAGACAGGCCAGCAAGAATAAAGTAGTGACTCTGACCTGGGATGACCGGTTATTTAAACTTCGTCGTCTTTTGCGTTCACGGGTAGAGGATAGAACACTGTTTAATGATGGTCGGTTCATTCTGGCCGTCAGCTCAAGTCTTGGTCAAAACAAAACCCGTGGCGTGTTTATTTCAGCAGCCAAACTCTGTGGTCAGAACCGAATCGCTGAACGTGTTCGTAATGCATTATCTGCGGTACCACTAAACGCATTAACCACACCTCCCATTGAGCTGCGCGCCAAAACCAATACTGTTTATTTTGAAGTAGATACCAGTGATGAGCTCTGGCAGGAAATGATTAATACAAGAGATATGCTGGCACTTCATGTGGATGAGCAGATGCCCGATGACACCAGTATCAACTGTTACGTTATACGGTGATGGTATGAATCAAACCAGTGTTCTGGATCTTACTGCCAGCAATGATGATGACGATTTTCGTGATACCCGTTCTCTGTTGCATGATTTCTCGGCATTCAACAACAACCTTAAGTCCCGCTTAACGATTTGAAAAAAACAAGCAGAAAGAACTGAAAGCAGCGTCTCCTGTGCTGTTCAGGCAAAATACCTGTGCTAACAACAACGCACCTACAAGGTGCTACACAGGGACGCTCCCAGATGATAATTCCAAAACCTGAAAAAATCGACATTGAATTCACTGACGCCAAGATGACAGGCATGGCGGGAAGCCTGTTTGTGGCTCGCCTTGCCAACCAACTCAAACTGCCTGACTTGCTCGAAGAACACATTCGCCTTAAAAAACGAGATCGTGGCTGTAATGACAAGGATTCCCTTCTTGGTCTGATTCATAACTTCTGTGCCGGAAATGGAAAACTCTCTGACATGGATGCTCTGCGTGCAGACAAACCGGCAGTCAGTCTTCTTGGTCTTGAGGATGTGCGTTCCTCTAAACGCATGGGGGAGTATCTGACGCTATTCAATGCGGATGCCGTGAAAGCGTTGTATACCGTTGCCCACAGCCTTTGCCAGCAAATAGCACCTGACATAATACGGCACTTCATTGAACAAAAAGAATACTTACCGGTATTTCTAGATGGCACTGAGATTGAAGTGACAGGGCGCAACTTTGAACAGGCAGATGTTGGCTACAGCGGCAACAAACAGTACTGGCTTCACAATATTTTTATCGGTCATCTGTGGGTCAGTGGTCGCCTGAATCCGGGAGCCAGTGACGTTTGTATTGGCTGGAAAGAGCAGCTCGAAAATGACGTTGCCCCTTTAATCGATCAAGGAATGCCTGTTTGGGCTCGCATGGATAATGCCTACTATAGGAAAGAGGTTGTTGAATGGTTTGAACAGAAACGATGGGACTTCTCTGTCAGCGTGACCAACAGTAACAACTGTCGCCCGGTTCTCGATTGCATTGAAGGATTGCCTGACAGTGCCTGGACTCCTATTCGCAGTGACAGAACCGAGGAAGCTATCTTCTCTTACCACAAACCGGCCAAATGGCAACGGGAACAAACGTATGTTGTTACCCGACGCTGGCACGACGGGAAGCAATGGCTACTTGAACCGCGTTACTGTGTGATTCTGGTGAACCGATCCGATCTGCCACTGGAAGAACTGGTCAGACGTCACCGTGAAAAACAGGGGCAGGAAAATGCTCAGAAAGGCCCGTTGATCGATTTGGATTTACACCATCCTCCCTGCAGAAAATTTCACGCGAATCAGGCGTTTTACGCTTGCGGCCAGATTGCTCAGATTTTGCTGAGAGCGTTGCAGTACAGGGCGTTACCTGAAACAGAAAGAAAACATGGAATCCGACCATTGATTCGAAAGCTGGTTCGGTCTGTAGGTCGTCTGACATGCAGTGGTAAAAAATGGACGCTGAAATTTGTGAAAACAACAGTGGCTCTGGACTGGTTATGGAAGGTCTCAGAATGGCTGGACGTGAAGAGTGCTTCAGGCAGCACATAACACTGACCGAAAACGCTGTTTTTTTTAACAGAACGCACTGGCTGCGGGGCAAGTTGTGCGTGTAAAACGCAGACCAACCAGAAAATTGAATAAAAAAGAGGTGGAGCGGTCATGAATTCAAGCTGATGTTGTAAATCAAACTACAGCATGTATAAAAACTGTACTTTTCTGCCAAAAGTACAGTCTGTTCGTTCATCGTCTCAAAATTAAGCGGGACTTAAGGACAACAACCTGATCAATCTTTCAGCTGGTTTACTGGCTATTCTCACCACACTGTCTCAGCAGAAAGACCCGCAAAACCTGCCAGAACTCCATCAGTATCTGCTACGCAATATGAGCGAACTTCATAATCGGGGCCTACAGGCTGGTTATTCTCCAAGATTGATGGAAAAAGTTTGCTACGCACTTTGCGCCGCTTTTGATGAAGAAATTATGAATACGACTTGGGGCCAGGCTGCCTGCTGGGAAAACCACAGCCTTGTTGCCCGATTATTTCAGCAAAGAAATGCCGGAGAAGTGTTTTTTACTTTACTGGATCAGGCTCGTCAAAACATACCCAGAATGTTGGATTTTATTGAGCTTATCTACCTACTGCTCCGACTAGGTTATTGTGGGCGTTACCAAAATACCGACAAGCATGCTCTGGCAGAACTGGTTGACTCTTTGTATCAAGATATTTGCCAACACCGCACACAAACCGAACCACCGCCCCTTCCGGTTATGTGCAAACCCTGGCAACCTTTGAAACAACCCAGACTATGGCGCATTCTGCCCCTCATATTCATTTTGCTCATTCTCGCAGGTGTCGCAACCCATTTCTGGATCAGGCATATCAACAGTGTCTACGATGATGATCTGCAGTGGCTGCAACCACCACCAGCCAAAACATCCACCGTCAATTCCCACCCCACACCATGACTCGCTCACTGCTTATCACGTTGTTCATTACACTGATTCTGGTGTGTCTGGTTTGGCTTGCCCCCTGGATCGCTGCCGATACCTTTGACTGGCTGACATCTGGTTGGCAATGGCTAATCTCTTTACTGATTTTGTTGCCCTTATCAGGGATTCTTATCCTCAAGTGGTTACAAAAGTGTCAGAGTAAATTTCGAATCCATCAAACTGCAGTACGTGAAGATTTTCTACAATCAAAACAACAGTTGACCGATGATTGGCGTTTGCTCTGGAAGTTACTTAATAAACGTCATGTTGACTCACCCTATGCTCTGCCATGGTTAATGATTCTGGGAACTGACGGTTCCGGTAAAACCGGCTGGTTGGTTGATGCTGGTTTTGAAAAAATAACCGCCTGGAGTAACCACCAGCAATCCGGGGTCGCTTTCTGGTTGGGAGAACATGCAGTCATTGTTGAACTGGCAGGGCATTACTATACCCGGGATAAAGAACAGTTAGATGAGTATCTTTGGCAACACCTCATTACCCTGCTGAAAAAGAAGCGACCACGCCGCCCACTGACCGGCATTATTGCTGCACTGTCCACCGATCAACTAGTGATGCGTCAGCCGTCTGGTCTTTTGGAACTGGCTCGACAACTGCGTTGGCGGTTACTGGAAATGAATCGCCAGTTTGGTATGCAGCTGCCTGCCTGGTTTCTGTTAACTCAGGCAGACCGACTGAACGGATTTACAGAACTGTTCCGCCGTCGCAGCAGCCAACGACAGGTACAACCATGGGGATTCTCTCTGCAGGAGGGCTACCGCCGGGATCACTTCCGACATGCTTTCGACCTGTGCCTGCAAGAGTTAGCGGGCTCACTGCTGGATTGCATACACCATGAAAAAGAAGGCAATGCCCGTCAGGCTCAAATGCGTTATGTACTGCAGTTTGCACTGCTTGGTGAGCGGCTGCGTTTCTTTTGTGAAGAAATTTTTCAATCCCAACACGGTATTCCTTCACCGGTACTGAAAGGCATCTGGTTCAGCTCCTGTGGTCAATATGGCAACAGTATTAATTTGCTGGCTGCTGAGTTAGCTCGCCAGCATGGTTTTAAAGTCATGTTGGAACAGCCACAAATCCCTGATAATCAGAGCTATTTCAACCAGCAGTTTTTTAACCGGATTCTTTTTAATGATCTGGGTTCTGTTGGAGAAAACCCTGTAGCCAGAAAGCTGTGGCAACTTAAAATCACATTAACGATTGGCAGCATGGTGATGATTCTTGCGTCAGGACTAGGTTTTTTCTGGTCTCAGATCCAGTACAACAACCAGTTACTGAATCAACAGAAAGAGATTACCCAAGAGTATCGTCTGTCCATGAAACTCCTGGGGAAAAAGCCCTATCCCGCTGACGTTATCCCACCATTAAGTCGGTTACAGTCTCTTAATCAGCTCTATCAACAGTCTTCTGACTGGCAGTATCATGGAGCTCTGCTCGACTGGCAAACTGTTGAATCAGTCAATACTGCCTACCAACAGCAACTCAATCAGAAACTGATCAAACCCATTGCACACCAGCTGCATAACCGCCTGCAGCTTTCAGAAGCCCGCCATAGTCAGTCATTATTCGATGACTTACAGTACTACCTGATGCTCTTTAAGCCGGAGTTACGGGACACTGAGCAGTTAGAAAATCATATCCAGCGCATCCTGCTGCAACAACGAGACTTATCCAGAAAAGACCAGGAAGCTCTAACGGTGTTACTCCACGATGCCTGGGCTCTGGACTCCCTTGATATACAACCTGATCAAGAGCTGATTCGTCAGTCCAGCCAGATACTCTCCAGCCAGATAAATGAACGCCTTATATACGACCACATTCAGGCAATGCCGGAGTACCATGGCAGTATTTCCATGCAGGACCTCTTTGGTAATGAGTTTGCCAGCCTGTTCACGGTGAATACAAAAGAGGGAGAAGCTGAGTTTCCTCGCCTTTATACACACAATGCTTATAAAGAACTGGATTTAAGTCCGACGTCACCACTACTCAAACTGGAGCTGGCTAACTTAAACCGGATTGAGAAAAACTCTTCCAACGTCTCCATTATTGAGATGACACGGCTGAGCCGCCGTATCAGGGAGCTGTATTTTCATGATTACATTCAGGCATGGCATGGACTGATCAATAGAATAGAGTTGCGCCCTGCCCGCAGCCTGACGCAGCTGAGCCAGCAAATTGCCCAATTAAGCAGTGGCAATAATGCTCTACTGTCGAGCTTTGTAAATACTATTATCAGCGAGACTTCACTGGCAGATACTTCGCCCTCTACTGACCCTCTGGCGCTGACACGGGATGCCAACCAGATTGTGCAATCTGCCAAGTTACAAAAAACGACACGAATTGCCAGACAGTCCAGAGCTCTTTTGACGGATAAAACCGTCAGTGCCGATGATCCGGCCATCGTCAA
>CBDBOO010000001.1:0-13434 GCA_965208385.1 Endozoicomonas sp. | reverse complement strand
GGTGAGAGTGTCACCACTGGCGTAGATTTTTGATTGCCCTGAAACAGGCTTGGAGTAGGTTTTTGTCTCTATGGTGAAAATGCCGTGTTCACAGATCACCAGATGATCAATATTAAAATTTTCACCCACAATATCGTGAAAAACCCTGTAGCCACAGGCTTGTAATTTTTCCAGATATTGCCCCACTACTTTTTCGCCATCGCGACCCAATCTGAGCAGCCTGAGCTTTGCTCTGAGTCTGATCAGCTTATAGCTGCCAAAAATAAAGATTGTGAGTGAAAGGATGGTGATAATGAAAGGCTGATAAGGAATCTGGAAATACCAGTGATACCACTCATTGGCTGCAAGAAGAATAGAGGCCAGAATAAGTACCAGGTATGTAGATCCGTTGCCACTGATCAATTCATTGATATGCTCATCCAATGATTGCCCTGGATTCCTGAGTGGTTTATCTGAAAGTGGGGATTTCCGATGCTTTTTCATACTGCAACCTTCGCTGTTGCTTGATGCCAAAGCATATATATCGGTATATGGTTGTTACACTGGAATGATTTTATGGAGGAAGGTTGATACTAACCATCTGGTTAAAACCAACGTGAAGTCAAAAGATTTGACATCAGCTCTTTCAGTTAGGAATGAAGTGTCTCCTAAAGCGGGGGAAGTTCAGTCTATCTTTATTGACTTGTTACAATTTGTTTACTGTGATTTTTTAACCCTATGACCTTTTTGTGGGAAATAGACAATTCCTTTTGTCTCGGGATCTATACCTGCACAGTTCCTTGAACCGCAATATAAGTATGCAACAGTTATTTTTGAACCATCTTCAATAAAAGTGGCCTTGGTAAAATTTTTTCTTTCAATCGCATTTTGCGATTTTATGGCATTTTCTTTGCCTTGTTTCTCAAATTCGACCATTGATAAAACAAATATGATCGACACTATAGTTGTATAAAAAGAGCTTATAAGAGCAGGTTTGTACTTTCTCTCTAACATATTATCTTTTCTATTTTTTAAATTGAATAACTGCTTTAATCCTGCAATTCTTCGACCATTTTTAAAACTGCTTTTAATTTTTTTGCTCAAAAATAATTTACATATAAAGTTAAAAAGAAAGAATAAAGTAACTATTATTGGCAGGAATAATACATATTGAAGATTCAACAAAAACCCGCTATAAAGTGATTGATTAAAATCCCTAACAAGTACATCACTATCCAATTGCAAAAAGCCAAGATAACCATGTGTATATGCTGTACTTGAACAGAATAGAAAGCCTGTTACTCCAGCTAAAAATATTGCGCTATCAGTGATCTTAATGACTACTATCCTTGGAAAGCTAAACACTTGAATATGGGGCGCCGAAGCGACGAACACGATTCACTTGTCATGTGCGGATTGCGATAAGGTTGATACCGTTGATACCTTTTTTTCTGAGTATAAATGTAGGCCATCACCAACATCAATCGATTGAGCACCAAACATCATATCACTTCCATTTATTGGATAATAATCGTCATACTCATTATTTTTATAATTTGAAACAGCTCCGCGAATGTGCAACTTTATTTCAATTTTAAGATCATTGGTATCAGGGTTTTCACCTTTCTCCATTGCTATAATGAAATCATTTAACTCACGGCAGCAACGCCTTATTGCTTTCTCTATAAGGAAGCTATTTGCCCCAAAATCGATAGACCAACCATGAACTGAACGGTAAATTTTTCTTGCATGCCCAGGTGCTCGAACAGGATTACCTGAAGAATGTGTATGTCACCAAGCCGTGGCTTTAATAAAATCTTGCGCTAACGATAAAGATACTGCTGGGCTGCTTGATACTAATGGTTGTGATTCCCGAATATTATTAATTATTGCATTATTGAAACCTCTAAATATATTGAGAATATCCATATATTTTCACCAAACTAAATCATTGTTAAGCGAGCAATTGCTTTAATGTTAAACCTATGATTGGTAACTATTCAACACCCTTAAAACCGTTAGAGAAACAAGATTTAGTCATAAGCTTTACTGCACAATGCGGTCAAAGGAACACCGTTTTCGAAATACCTGTACGATCGCACTAACATTAGTATTCCAAGTGCTTATTCCCGGAAAATTTGGGTGAGATTTCATTTCTAGTTCAGAAACAAAATGATGGTCAGTATTCCAAATTTTTACGGTCACCAAAGCCTTGGCTTGTATGACGTATAACCATAATTCTTACGTTTTTGCTTTTTACGGGTGCTGAATAGTTACCTTTAATGTTTCACTTAGAGAATACCGAGGAAATATTATCTTAAACTCTTAGCTTATTAGATTCTGCTAATAGAAAATATATCCGTACTCGGTAACATCTGCCGGTTTTGGAGTAGGTTTTGGAGTAGGTACATCACGAACAGGACCAGGTACAACCCTTCCGCGTCGAATCGACCCACCGCTACCAATATATACAATTAAATGAGCTGGGATATTTTGAGGAACTACAAATTGTGCTCCTCCAGACAGAGATGATCCTCCGCCATTACCTTCATTCTCATCATTGGTCTCATCACTTTCTTCTATTTCATCACCGTCTTTGTTTGTCTCATTCAGGTCAATTTCTTCTAAAGTTTCTGCGTCAAGTGCTGATCCATCGACATAAAAATAATATACATTACTACCACTTGCTTTAGCGACAACTAATACAACCTTGCCATCAGATGTCTTTACCCACAATCCAACATGCTCAGTATTAACTAAATCTTTCAATTCAATATCGAAATGAACTCCATTATATTTTGATACTGAAGTCACTGAATCCACTAACTTTACAAGATTAAGAATGGTGACAACGCCTCCTTTTTCTGAGCCACTTAAACTCTCATCAATAAGTTGTGAAATTCTATATTTCTTTCTTTTAAAATCGTCTCTATTGTCAAAGCTTGATGGTATTTCTACAATAGGATTCCATGGGCTCCCCTGCTGAATTATGTTTGAAAATGACTCACTTATCTCAGTATTCGACGAAAAGGCAACATTGCATTTAGAAAACGCAATAAAAAATAAAATCATGGCGATTTTTTTCATAAACAAAGTCCATTTAATTTACTATAATGATGTTAAGTTCAATTAATTATTTTGAAGTTAATAACTGTTTATATTTTAGTTGAAATCAGGTTCTTTTAGACAGTTGTTAAGATCCTCTGTCGTTGTACTATCTAGACATATGGGAACGAATACAGGGAGTTTGTTCTCGTTAAGTTTTCGCTCTTCAGTGTGACCGTCTAATTTCTTTACAGCATCAATAAGTTTTGTGAAAATCTCTGGGTTTGAAACTTCATAAGCAGAATCGCCATTATTGTATACTTCATACGTTTTTGCTGACCTATACTTGAAATCAAGAACTGTTACTGTACCTCGAATAAGATCATTATTCTTAATTGACAACATTGCGGTATCGAGCATTTCCTGCGATGAGCAATCATAACACCTCGCCTTATACTCCGGCTCAGTTGACAATACAGAAAAAGAAAAAGAAAGCATTAATCCAAAAAACAATATTCTTTTCATTTTATAAAATCCTTTTATAAACTCACATTAATTACATGAGACGCTGAGTTTTTCATAATCAATTATTAGTTACAAGATAAATAGAAATGTTGAGCTAAAAAGTGTGACTTACTTCTCTATTTTCTGCATAAAAATGGGGGCTTTCGCAGGTTGGCTGATCAATTCAGGGCCTCCTGCCGGATTTTCAGATACAAATATTCAAGATCATTGTAACCACATGCCTTGTAGACAATTCGCTCGATGACACCATTGAATGCTTCAATTTTTGCATTCGTTATACGATAACGGCGGTAGGATAATAATCCTTCTCTTGCTCTGTTTAGCTCTGTTGAAAAACGTTTTAATTCATCAATACCCGTCTCTTTGGCTAGATCAATCCACTTATCCAAAAACTTGCTGGCACAGGTTTTATATATGTACGTCCATAACTGTCTTAGCATATCCTTCAGAATGTAGGCTTGATACAGATCTTCATTCATAGACAGAAGTTCATGCTGACTGCTTTCTCGTCTTGGGGTGAGGTTCTCTACATTCATAAACAAATTGAATCTCTGGCCTTTAATGAAGGGTTTATCTTCTTCCTCCGCCTGTCACCACTTCCTTCGGCGAATTTTGCCGATCACTTCGTTGTAGTTAGCAATTATATGGAATTTGTCGTGAACAATATCCGCATCCGGCAAGTGCTCTTTGACCGATGCCTTATAGCTACCTCCGCGATCTATTCCAACACACTGAATGCAGGCTCTTTGCTCAAATGTCAGGCTACTCAAATAGCGATCCAGTGTTGCTTTTCGATTACCTTCACTCAAAAAGAGGGTTTCACCCGTGTCGGCATTAAGGACAACGGTTAAATAGTGATGACCTTTGTCGATTGATTTCTCATCAATCAGTAATGCTCGTACATCATCCAGTCGGGGGGGAAGGGTTTTCATCAGCACGCTTTTATCCCAGCGCCTAGCTGTATCGTGGAATATAGCGATGAATCAGGCACCTTATCACTGGGCATGTAACGACATAAGTGGCTGACATGCTGTTTCAGACGTTCCGTCGCTTGAGCTTTAGAAGCGAGACTCGGAATCGTCACTGTCTCGATGTAGCCGCAGTTTGAGCAACGTCCCTGATAGGCCGTAAATAGCAGATTGACCATGATCGTACCTAACGGCAGGTCTTGAACACTTATATCATTCTCGCGCATTCTGCCCATAGGCCAGTGACACTGGCTGCATTGGAGCTGCTTTATGCAACCATCTCTTCGTAAATATACGAATGCTTAAGAGATATCCCAGTCGATATCAATACGGTCGATTACCCAGCCAGAAAATGCGAACATAGGACGAAGTGAGGGTGTTGCACACATGGCTGATCCTTCAGAAATGTTGATCCATTCAAATCAATCATTCCCTGAAGACTCTTTCTGTTGCAACCCCTCACTTTTATTCAGCCAACCTGCGAAAACCCCCTCTTTTTTAGAATCGCCTTTTCCCTTTCCAGGCGATTTATCAGGCTTCCAGCTCCTGAATCTTTTTATTGCTCTGGAGTTAGCGCCTTGCTGGCGGGAATGTTGCCATTGGGTACCTATTCAAACTGTTTTATCCAGTGGCGCAGGTCGTTTTCGTTAATGTCTAGCGACCTGCTGGCTTCAAGTCCAGAATAACCTTGATCTAGGAGCCTGACCGAGAACAGCGTCCGAGATTAAAAACCAGTTGAACGAGGCCATTTTTTTTAGTAAATTCGTGCAAATAATGACCTATCTCATCAATTTTACTGGGAAAACGGAGCGTTTTTTCAAAATTTTAGGCCGAGCTGCCTATTCTCGGTCAGGCTCCTAGATGGCAACTTTACCACCTGAAATGGCGTCCGGGATCAATAAACCACTACAAATACAGTTGATATAAATCATACAGAACATCCCATTAAGATTCTCTGCTCATACGATTCTTTCAGCCGTTCTATCAACTGATTTTCTGTTGTGCTGTTTTTCTCGTAGTGCAAAGCAATGTCATTCCAGATCATACTGTTCTGAAGTTCTTTCAGGACTTTTTGAAAGGGTTCCGATTTTCGGGCACAGGCTGAGAGGAAGTTTCCGAGATAGAGCTGGTAGTTTTTACCTGAGAAGGACGTGGCTTTCTTGTAATACCGTTTGTAGTGCAAGTTGTCCTGGTAAGACGATTCTGGGAATTTGAACACGATATCGTCTTGCAAGATTGTCCATATCGGATCAATGTAATTGGTGTTGTATTTGAGTTTGAACGACTTGAGTCCGTATTGCCAGAGTGCCTGGATGTGTTTGATCACCTCTGAATAGGTGTTCATTTTAACGCCTATTTCTCCGGTTTTGGTGTTACAGGTTCCCAGGGAGAACTGTTGAATGACGGAGTGGTGATAACGGAGTTCAACACGAAATACATCCTGCTCTGGGTTATAGCCTGAAGAGCCATCTTTCAATTTTGTGGATTCATTCCATTTGTGTTCCATGTAGTCGAACTTATCAATGGTTCTGGCCTGTATGGTTTTGTTGTAGATGGCCAGTTGTACTGCACCTGCCGCACCGAATTTGAACGACTGTGAACGATCATAGATGCTGGATATTTCCGACATATGAAATTCTGCCTTATCCATACCGTTGTATTGAGCCACACGTCTTGAACGACAGAGCATTCTTTCAGACAGCTCGTTATCCGGCTTCCAGCCCTGTACATCCACCGCTAAATGAATGGCTGGGTAATGGGGTTCAGCACAGTTAAGGATTCGCTTGGCTATTTTTTCCAGGAATTTATCGACTTGTTTGGGCGTTCGATTGTCCAGGAACCAGGGAGAGCATTCGATTTTCAGATGAGAACTGATGGCCTCTGCTTTTGAGTGGAACATTTTGAAGAAGATAATCACCCCCAGCTGGTTATTCTGGAGCCGGTATTGATAACCGGAGACTTTGGAGCTTTTGCCCAGTAGCCAGTCATAGCCCATACACTGAAAGGTTTTTTCGCCAAAATCGATGGATTCTTCACAGTCCGTAAGAAAATCCAGATTCACCTGCCCACGAAACAACTGTCTCAGGGTGTCCACATAGGTTCCGACAATTTGAAAGTGTTCTTCATAAAGATCCACCACCTTGCCAAATCGGGGATGAACAAATAAAAGCCCTTTGTCGTTGGCTACCGTGTCGTTTCTATCATCGGTAAGTTCGTATCTTTCCAGTGATTTCATAAAAATTCCTTTTCTTATAACTGTTTTTCAAACAACTGCCTCTGTTTAAAGACGTGCTACAGGAACGTCTACCCCCCCTTGCCGCTGCGCGTGTGCAAGGGGGGGATGGTGTGGTTCAGGTGGGTGGTTTGTATCGGGTGACCTGTTTACGATCAGAGGATGATTTTTTGCGGCGCTGTTTGTCAGAGATGGTTTCATCAAAGTAACCATTCTCGACAATGGACTGACACAGGTAATCGGGCACATCCATTTTGGTTATGCGCTGGGAGTAACAGGTGCATTGCTCATCGGGTGTGTCCACTTTCCACAACAGGCAGTGCATGGGTTTCTGAAAGGCTCGGGGGCGGGTGAGTTCATCGTAGATAGGGGCGGTATGCACTAAACCGGCAAGCCTTGGCTTTCGGATGGTGAGATACTGTTCCAGGCTGGGGCTGCGATTGGGTGATTCGCTGGCAAAGAAGGCATTGGCATTCTGTGCGGCTTCTTCTGTGGCCGTGTTTGATTCAGTGGTGGGTTTATCCCCCATGAGCTGGCTGTAGGCAAAGTAAAGTGCCAGTACAACCACGACCAGCAGGACAGGGATAAAGAACAGGATTTTCGGCAGTTTAAAGGTATGAGTGTGCTCAAAGGCCGAGAAGTAGACACCAAAGTATTTCTTTGGTTTGGTTATAACCGATTTAGCACCTTCTTTCTTAGCGAAATGATCATCAGGGTCCACACACTTATCCCAGGAATAGCGAGTAACACGTGAGCTTCCCCAAAAATTAAAAAAATGAGTGTGATGACCAGCAAGCCGCCTAACATGTACATCCAGGAAAGCAGGATGTTGAGAAATAAGTATAACGTCGAACGAGTCGTGCCGATGTCGTTCAAATTTTGACGCATATAGAGGTACTCGGTCTTTGCCTGATCGTACAGGAAAGAACTCTTGCGCTTCATCAATGACCAGAACGGAATATCCATCTATTTCATACCATGTGTGAGGGTCGGAGAAATACGTCCAGTGCAGGTTGAGAGCTTCAAAGTCCCTGAAGGTCAGCTCTACCCCATCAGGACAGTGTTTTTGGATCTCGGTGACCTGGGCAACCTGCTGGGCGGGATAACAGATTTTTACCCACTTCAGCCACTGATCCAGTGGTGTGTGACGAGCGAATGGTTGCGCCAAAAAGGGCACATCGGTAAGTTCCACGAAACGCTTTTCTGCATGAATGGGCTTGAGGGTGTCAGCCAGTAAGGACTGCTCGGCCTTGTTCAGCTTCGGGTAGTAAACGTCGTAGAAAAACGCCTGAAAGGTTTTGCACTGCTGATAATCCAGCAGGTTCAGTTTGATGTTGTGATAGAACTTGCCCCGTCCCTGATACTTGGCCTCGGTGCAGACGGTTTTGAAGGCATTCAGGGATTTGGTCGCCCCTGGTCGTCCGGTGATGAAGTGCAGCATAAAAGCGTCCGTTCCTGCTTGCCCTGGCATCCTGCCAGGCCGTCTGACGTTGTTTTAGTGTTGTGTGTGGCGTACTTCTGCCTGTGGCTTGCTCCGGTCATCTCCCCTGCAGGGAAAAGACCGCGCTGCACCACCTCGGCAGGGTTCCACGGGACAGGCTTTTTTCTAACAGAAGAAAAAAACCTGACCCGCGGCGGTTGAACAACGTCCTGGTGTTCAAGCCGTTGCGCCGATTGTTACGAGGTGCCGCCAAACCCCTTCCAGAACGAGAGGCTTTTCTTGGGGCGACCATCCAGAAACTTCAGTCCCTTGATTACCATCAGTGCTGTGATCATGGACAACACGATGTTCACGGCCTTAGGGATGGCCAGCAGAGACATCATCTGGAACATTGCCACTGGCATGCCCTCGAAGTTTTCCTGAATGCGATCCCCGAAAAAGTCGATCAGGTAATCCAAACCAATGTAAGTCACCACACCGGCACCCAGCCCCCGAAGCAGGAGCCAGGCCAGTGGTACGATGGTGGTTGCGACAAACGAGAGAATGTATCCCATAGCAATGCCTTTTGAGTCAGTTAGTGAGTGATCGTGCGATCAGAACGGTCATGGAGAACCAGGTACAGAACAGAATGAAGTACGAGATATAACCGGCAAAGTCACACATGAGAGTAAGGTCGATGGCAAACTGGTTGCCCATCACCGCAAAACCAAGAGGTTCAGGGCATTGCTCATCGGCACTGACGTAGTCTTCTGTTTCCAGCAGGGATTCCACGTCGATGGTCAGGTTATCGGAGGCCAGCGAGCCCAGGGGTGACATCAATGGATTGCCATCAATAATGGATTTGATATCACTGGCATTAAGTTCATTCTTGCAGAAGCGTTTCTTCTCCAGCCGGAGCATGGCGCACTGAATGGCATCGCCGGTACAGCTCACGGATTTATCGCAGCCTTCCCCTGTAACGATGGATTTAGGCTGATCCTTTTCATCCTGCCGTTGTACCTGTTGTTGTATTTTCCCTTCCAGTGCTGCTTTTTTAACATCCTGAGCCAGAGGGGTGTCGCTGGTGATATCCTGTTGATCCAGGGCATCATTGTTGGGGTTGCCATCCCCGTTTCCGCCATTGCCTGGATGATCCGGTGTGGAGTTATCCACAAGCGATCCATCAAAATACGCACACAGATACTCACCGTTAACAAAACCGCAATTGGTCTGCTGGTTTTTGGGAAAACACACGACCTGTCCGTTGTAAGTACCGCAGTAGTTCTCCTCATCCAGAGTCTGGTTATTGATGCACGACGGCGTACCGTTAATGAGTTTGCAGGAATGGCTTTCATCAATGCAGATCTCGGCAGAGGTGGAGGTTCGGCAGTCCAATCCGTCGTTGTTGGTTTCCTGGTACTCATTGGCGGAGTCAATACTTTGATCCGCAGCCGTACATTGTGTGCCCGAAGGGACATACTCGTATTCAGGAGACGACAGCGCATTACTGAAATCCTGCACCGAGCCCAGATTCTGATACTGGCAACTGTTGAAGCAGCCCTGTGACAGGTTAATGGCACTGGTAATGGGCTTTTGTTCAAGACAGGACGGTGGCGCATCGCAATAGCCATTGGCCGGATCAACATTGTTCTGGGTACAGACACCCACAATGGATAACTGCTCATACCAGTAAATGCGAGCCACCAGGTTCGAGCCCCCCGCCGTGGAATAAAAGCAGGTGTAACGTTGCTTGGATTCGGAATAGGTTAAAGAAACAATGGATTGACCAGTACCCGCCACGGCGAGACAGGCTTCAGCCGGTGACGCCCAGCCGACGTTATTACCGGTGTTATAGGTGGTCGCCCATCCACCGGCTGAGAGTTCGAAAGAACACAGGTACAGAATCAGGCATAGCGTAAAGGATCTGAAGTTAGTCACGGGGCCACATCATCCACAGGGCCAGGATCACGATAAACAGGTAATAGAGTGCCGGATCGAACTGAAACATGGTGCTTCCTGAATCGTTCTTACATGGTGCAAAAAAGCAGGGAGCCGAAGCTCCCCACCCAAACGGCAGGCTTATCCGAAGATCGCGCCCTTTACCCATTTGAACACTACTGCCACAGCAGCCAGACCGATCAGGGCAGTGCCCACTGCGGTAATGGCAGCGGTTCCGTCTGTGGTCAGTGCTGTGGTGGCACCGGTGACGTCAATGGCTGCAAAAGCAGGCATAGTCGCAACACCGGCCACGGCCAGCAGTGCAAGGGTTTTCAGCTTCTTCTTAAACATGGCTGATTTCCTCTTTGCGTTATCGTAATTGACGAAGAATCAGGGCATAGACAAATGCGATGGTGAGTACAGCCAGGGATGCCACTATCAGTTCATTGCTCTGTTCAATCGTCAGCCCGTTATTTGCAGCCTGGGACTGCAAATCTTCCAGTGAGATGAACGTCGATTGCCCTTCGCAGGAGATGACACCTGCAGCATCCGTACTGAATTCATCGCACAGAAGCACTTGCACTACTTCACCTGTTTTGCAGGCGGTGCTAATTCAATACCGATAATTTTGATGGCAATGCGGTTCTGAGAACCGGATTGAATCTTGGTTTTGAATCTGTATTGTTGCTGGGGCTTCAATTGTTCGTATTCATAAAGATTTTCAACATCGGCTCCGCAGATCATGACATCCAAACCCGAGATATTTTTATTCTCGGGATCAGGAGGCACTGCTAAAAACACTTTCAGATAACGATTAGCTTCGAATTCAGTAACCTTGATTCCGAGGTACATGGCGTTGACTGTTGAATTCATTTTTCTTCTTCCTTAAAAATTGAATGACTTGATAATCTTTAACCATTGCTACATTCAAAACAATAGAGAGAAATGAAAAAAGGGCTATTGAGTAATACTGCGTAATAACGGTGAAAAATAATTTTGATTTGAATGAAAAAGCCGGTTTTATTTGACAGCGAAACTTGGCAGGGCAATTAATCGCTCGTGCGGGCAATAGGCGAATTGCCCGCGCGATTAATTTTAATGCCCTGCCTTCACTGTCAATTAAAACAGGCTATTTTCCTTTTGATGGTGTTTTTCTATTGGAGGCAGGCCAGGAGGCATTAGGCGGTTCAGTCCCAATAACAACCCCTCTCACTAGGTTCCAGTGATAGATACAAACCCAGTAGTGATCCCTGAATACTGGCGTTGATTTCAAGGGCTTGCCATTTTTTAAATAGGCACGCAGCGTTATTATCGCCTGGTCGTGACGCTCACGCAGACTGCAGCCAGGTTTTACCTTACCCCGACTGGCACGCATCATCTGACAATTCCAGAGTTAAGGCAGAGAGCCAGTATTGCAGCTCGGAATAATGCCGGTCGCATTCAGTCATTGTGAGCATCCAGAGGGTTTTCTTTTCTCTGGATGTGTATTGATTGAATTTCTTCATTGAATCGTTAATGCGTTCCCGCTCGTAATGCATTAATTTGATAGCGATCCGAATTAATTCAATCTTTGATTCAATGGTGAGTGCTGAAGGTTTGCTATCAGAATCCACTGATGTTTTTTTAGACATGAGCTTACCCTTTTAAAGTGATTAGCTTTAAAATCAGAAATAGCGGACTGAATAAATCATACAGTACGGTTTAATCGGCCTTTGGCTTTATTGCTCTTCGAACATTGGCCGCGTTAATGGGATCACCTGACTCCAGATTTTTCTTAATCTGATAGACATTCACCAATCGCCGCTTCCCAATCTTTTCAGTGGGTATAAAATTGCGTTCAATCCATGTGTCAACCGTACGAACAGAGACTCCCAAACTGTCAGCAAAAGCCTGGGCGGTTTGAAATATTGCTGAATTTTCCATATTTTAAATCCTTCCCTGGAGAGTAAATAGTGATAGTCAAACGTATCCATCATTCGTAATATATACAGATAGAATGTATATATCAAATCCGTAATATTTACAAATACGCAAACAATGAAATCGTATAAGAAAAAATAAAAAGGATTTAAAACAATGACTAAGATACATAAACGGATAGAACTAATTCGAAAGCTCGAAGGTTTAACAAGAAATGAGCTGGCACAACAATGTGATATTGCTGAACAAACTCTGGAAAATATTGAATACGGTAAACAACGTACCCCTGCGGAGTTAATTGAAAAGCTTTGTAAGTTGTTTCCATTTGCCAGCAGTTACATTATTACCGGAAAGGCAGAAATTAAGTTTACGAAAACCGATAAAGAAAAAATCAAGCAATTAATAGAAGAACTGGAAGCTATACAGGATCTGGATAAAGAAATTAATAAACGACGAAGGGTCTACAAGAAAAAACTAATCAATAAATAACCTGTAAAAACAACCAATCAGAGAGGTGAATTGTGAGTGTCATAAAAGACAGTCGTAGTGGAATATGGAAACTCGATATTCGAGTGGGGCAATACGGAAAACGCTATCGGAAACAGTTTGAGACAAAAAGAGAGTGTACCGAGTACATTGATTTTCTGAAACGAAAACACACGGAAGGTAAACCCTGGAATACTGAACCTGAAGATAAAAGGCGTTTAACGGAACTCATCGACATATGGTTTAAGGCCAAAGGATCGGATCTCACTGATGGGGAACGGCGTAAACGGGTACTGGAATCTATTTCTGTCATTATGGGCAATCCCATCGCTAAAACTATCAGAGTGAAGGACTTCAATGAATATAAGGCAATAAAAAGAGCAGGCACCGCCACAGAAAAACCCATTCAGGATAAAACCATTAATAACCACCTGGGCTACCTGCGTGCCATGTATAACGCATTGATCCGTTCCAAGGACATCAAATACAGTAACCCCCTGGAAGAAGCCGAGATGATCAGAACCCAGCAACCCGAGCTGGCTTACCTGACCTCAAGACAGGTACAGACACTGTTGGAGCAGATCGACAACGGCTGTGTTAATCCCCACGTGAGATTCATAACCCGACTTTGCCTGAGTACGGGGGCACGATGGGGAGAAGTGGAAAGCAGAGCGTTCTATCACCTGAAAGACAACCGCATCGAGTATTCAAACACCAAAGGGAAAAAGACCCGAACCATACCGGTGGAGCCAGAACTGTTTGAAGAGGTGTACAACCATCTAAAAAAACATCGACGATTCAGTCCTTCCCTGGGATCGTTCAGGCGAGCATTAAGGAGGACAGGGTTTGAGTTACCCAAAGGACAGGCCAGTCATGTACTGCGTCATACTTTCGCCAGTCACTTTATGATGAATGGCGGC